>JADJVC010000001.1 GCA_016710685.1 Flavobacteriales bacterium
CGGGGATGGCAGCGGGCGCAAAGCCTGCATTGAACCCGATGCACTCAGTCTCGCCGCCGACCCCGTGATGAGTTCCGCGCCCGTGGCCGTCACGGAGAAGCGGGCCATTGCCTTGGAAGCAAGATAAAACGGGGCCGCCAAAGACCTCGATTTCGTTGGAGCCGCGCAGCTTCGCGATGAACTTTTCCCTGCGGAAACTGATCGACAAAGGTCGGTGCGGTGTAAGGTTTTCAGGCTTCGCTACGCTTCCGATCGGCCATGCCTATTTCGCTGCAACTAATTGATGCCGGGCAGCGCTCATTCCTCAGTACCTGCCCACGAATCCTCCAAAATGCTGAAAAAAGTTTACGCTGTCCGCCCTCGTTCTTGCATTTGCCGTCCCTTCTTATGCCCAACCTTCATTTGGTGGGCAACCATGCCACGACAAGGCCGAGAAGCGTGGGATGCCTGCGTGCCCGCCGCGGTGCACGTTGCCCGCTGTGGACGTGGCACGCTGATGCAAGAGGACGCCGCACCGCGCCGCGCAGGGCACTCAAAGGCCCGTTCCGATTCGGCTTCGAACACCTCACCGATTATACCCTCGCCAACAGCGGCGCTGGTTCACCATATGCCGAACGGCGTATCCGCGTTTGGCGGCTTATATTCGCATTGCCCCGGCGCGCTGGGCACCAACCTGCAGATGAGCAATTTCGTGATCCCGAAAAGGGCGCGGTTATTCTTGTACAACGCGAAGCGTGTGCGCGGCGCGTTCACCGCGAAAGCAATCCCGGACACACCGAGTTCGGCTCCGCGCCGCTGAAATGCGATGCCATCACCATGGAATACATCGAACCCGCTGCGCTTGGCAGGGCAAAAGGTCGCCCACCACCAGCGGCGTGGTGCATGAATACCGCGTGCTGGGCCAGGGCAAGGAATACAGACAGGTCTAACCGTGGCTACGGCGACAGCGGCTCGTGCAAACCCGGAATACCGTTTGCCCAGAAGGCGACCTCTCTGGCGCGACGAGACCCGCTCCGTGGCCCACATTATCCCAAGCGGCGGCGTGACTGGAACCCTGCTGAACAATTGCGCCAACGACAGAACGCCCTACTTCTCACTGCCAACCACCGCACTGAGTGGGCAATGAGACCAATGCTTCCTGGTTTTTATCTCCAATTGGGAAAGCCCTGTTTGCGACCCCCCACCGAGAATGCGCCCAAGGGACCACAGCATCACCGGTTGCGCGAGTTGCTGGAGAACTCCCCGACCGATGCCGCATTCCTCCTGCTCAGCAGTATTCCGCCTGTGGATTACATCCCCTCCTACAGCGGCGGGACAAGAGCGGCACCCCGCCCGATTCCGTCCATTGCATTTCCCCACCCCAGCGGAGACATCAAGAAGATCGGCCAGCAGCCATGCTGCGCCCTCTTTCGACCGCAAAACCTTGACGTTGGCAACGGCCCTGCGGACTGCTGGCACATTCCGGAATGTTGCAGGTGGCACCTACCGAACCAGGCAGTTCTGGCAGCGGCCTGTGGGACCAGAACCACCGCATCATCGGTCGGCTATATGGCGGTCAAGCACCTGCTCAAACAACGTCAACGACTATTTCGGCCGCTTCGACCTAACGTACCCATTGATCGAGGAATGGCTCGGTGCATGCGGTGATACGCTGAACACTCGATGCCGATGCTTCTATCCCCGTGCCGTTGGATGCTTCCGATCTCCAGCATTGCCGACGTACCGCACACCGTTTGCGATGCCGATAGCATCCTGCCGGTGGTCACCATGAAGAACAACGGCAGAAGGCGATATAACCTATGCCACCATCAATTTCACCGTGATTGACCCGGAATGGGGCAACCATTCCGTGGTACGGCGTCATACAGCCATTACAAACCGTGAACATCCCGTTGCCCGTGATGACGGCCGCCGGGGTCCACGAATTGAAGTCTTCCTCCCTCCAGCCCAAACCTGGGTTCATACCAACCCGCCGGAACGACGCGGGCTGGTGTTCGTGGTGAACAACCCGGGCATCGAGGCGCATCGCTTACTCGGAACTGGACCGCTTCGGGACCAGAAACAACTTGATCCATTGAAACACAGGACGGCTTCACCGCGTTCACGGCGGTCTCACGTAAACAGCCCCGACGGCTACACGGTGGACGAACACGTCTGCTTTGACGCATTGCTACGTGTTCACCATCAACGATGCGGTGGGCGACGGCATTTGCTGCGATGACAGCGATGGTGCTTCTCAAAATTCAGGACACCACGGGCGCCGTTGTTGGACGGATATCCGGAATTTGATTCTCCACAGGGCAGCCGGTTCTGCATGAATTGGATGGGGGTTGAATAGCCGTAAGCGCGGACATGCGCATTTGGCCGAACCCCAACAACGGGGGCCCCAATGTGGCCTTTGGCGATGGCGCTGCTCCTCGTTCACTCAGCGTGCGCGATGCACTTGGCCGGGTTGTCTCGGATCGGCAACGCCGGCTCGGAACCGGTCGCCTCCAAGTGGACCTGCGGAATGTTTCCAACGGTGCACACAAAATAATGGCTGAAGGCAATGGTCAACGTGCCCGTACAACGGTTAGTGGTGCAACAGTGAACTTCGAATTCATGATTGCTGGTTCCCAACCACCTAATTCCGGCTGCCGAAGCGGCTTCCCGGAAATTAGAGATCAAGAATTTGCGCACTTTCTCAACGCGTGCCGAAGTGTTGTTTACCTCCGGGTTCTTGCAAGACAAATGTTTTTAATATCATGTGGTAGTACGCCAGCTTAACGTAACGTTGTTCAACATGATCAAGCCCTCTTCACTGGTCCACCAACTGGATTCCTGAAACGTGGAGGACGGTGCGCCATGCAACAGCACGGTGATGCCCGCATTGTTGAGCGCCCTTGAACACGGAAACGCACACGCCGCAACATGGAACCGGTTGGACGATCAACACGGTGTCGCGCCGCGTCTGCTTGCTAAACCAACAGCGCTTCGGCCTCTTCCACGTGCTGGTTCCAGACGATCAACGCTTTGGTCTTTTCCGCAGGAATGCCTACCACCGCGATGTTGCGCGTGCATTGCGATTCCGTGCCTTTCAATGCCCAAAGCTGCCCAAAGGGGTTCGGTACCGGTGCCCCGGTGAAAACAGGAAACGATCCGAAATGCCCTTGCCGTAAAGCCGTGCTGCTTCGGATCCGCGGTCCATCCAGAGCGCGCCCAAGACCAGCACCGCATCGGCATGCGCCAGTGGAACTTCGATGATGGGTGGTTTGCCCAATGCACGAAAATGATCGGCATGCGCAACCAGAAGAACCCCGAATAAGGAGCCGCGAGGATTGAAAAGGGCTTTGCCCCATTGCCCGGTGGTTGGACCAACTTTTCCGAGGCGAGCCTTCGCTCTGCGCAATCTCCATGTTCGGTAAGTCCTTTCCTTCTCCGCAATGCCCACTCTGCGGTCAACATCAACAGGATCGGCAAGAACAACCAGCACCCAGCCCGATCATCGCTGAAACCTGTCATACGATAGGCGCGCTTTCATTTCCGGGCGCTCGGCCATGGCTTCGGCGATGCTTCGACATGCTGCTGTCGGCTGTGCGGCGATGCCGGTGGTGCGCGCGGCGATGCTTTGCCACAGCGAATGGTCCGCCACCGTGCTGACGCGCGCTCGGCCACCAAGGGTTTTACAGGAATTCACCCTTGGCGTGGGAGGCGCTCCTTTCCATGTGTGGTGCCCGCAGTCCAGGTGTAGCGTCCTGCAGGTAACAAGCCCGCGTCCAAATGGTAGCCGGTGCCGCTGGGGCTGAAGGTGTAGGCGAGTTCATGCCCGGCCTCATCCTTCAACCTGATCGTGGCTTAGCGCCGTCCACCGGCTCATAGCTGGCGTTGTAGAGTTCCGCATCGATGCCCACTTTTTCCATTCTCGGCATACTCCCGCTGGAGGCTTTCGGAAGCGGCTTTGTCTCTTCAACGCAAGGAATTGCACGGTCTGCCGCACCAGTTTGTCGAAATGCGCCTGCTGTTGCTCTGCTGCATGTCCGCCAAACGCCAACGCCAAAGGCCCTCGCCGCAGGTCACTGCGGTGCGTCGTTCCGTGTTGCTTTTGAATGCGAAGAGGGGATAGGTGGTGGCAACGGATTCAGATGCGATTGCGCCATTAATGCGGTGGCCGACCGGCCAGGGGCATACCGCCCGAACGGTACCTGCAACGGCGGAAAACGCTCGAACGCCCGGATGTCCTTGGCATCAGGTGAACAAGCTGGAGTTCTTCTCCACCGTGGCTTGCGTCCGTTGAAGCTCCACGCCCACCTTGTATGGCAATGCCCGCTGGCTGTGCCGCTGGCAGCGCAGGTCGCTGGCCTGACCAAAATGGTCCCACTATGGGAATATGCCTTTACGATCATCTGTTTCCAGCAGGTCCCGCATGGCCACTTGGGCCGTGGGACAGTGGTGAGGCACCCAGGTCGTATTCCGCCAGTTTTCCGGTGAACTGGCTTTGGCGTGCGCACTTCCAGGCAGACCTTCAATGCCGCGCATGGCCTCTGAAATGGCCGCCACGTCGGTGCGGCGCGTTTTCCATCCAGCACTTTACGCCGGTCGTCCAGCACCTCCACAAAAATGCCTCGCTGTTGTTGGCTAATGTTGGCCTCACCCTCGATCGCGCGCAGCGAGGCCGTGAAGCGTTGCAAACCGACTTCAGCCTTCACCATCCGGGAATCTCAACGAAATAGGGATCGCCGGAGATAGAAATGTCCTTCCCAGGCATTTCCTTCCCGCCTTTAGTAACGACTACGCGTGTGCCGCGGCCCTTCAAGTGGTGCGCCTGCACCCGGACCATCACAAGTCGTTGCCGAGGTAGGTGATGCGGTTGTACTCCACATCGCGCAATTGCAGATCGGGGTAGATGGTGGTGTCGCCCAATTCCACAGCGAGACAGGCCTGGGCGTTCACTTTGCACCGGGTCGCGGCCCCGGTTGTAGATGCCGTCGCCATCGATCACCACCGCGCCCAAGTCCGTGCCAGCGAAGCGGTCGTACACCGCGCGGAACAACTGGTCGATGTCTGTGTTGCCTTCACCCTGCTTGAAGTCGAGTCCCTCGGAAACCGCGCTGCCGTAAGTGAACGCCGCACCTCATACTTGTCGCCCAGTTCTTCCGTGAGCTTCCGCAAGCGTTCGGCGTATTCAGCCTTGAACGCAGCGCTATCACCGGTGGCCAGGAGCGAGGACGAGCCGTCGTGCGCCACCACCACAACGGGCTTGCGCACTTCGCGCAACCGTATGCGCACCAAGGGGCTCCAGCAAGAAAAAGGCGATGAGCAAGAATGGCCAACGCACGCAACGTGCCCAAGGTCCACTGTACGCCCGAACCCCAGCCGTGGCGCTCCCACTCCCCGGTAAAGCAGCCATGCGCAGCCAATGCCGAGCAACAAGCAGAGCGGCGCGAGCCAAAGGCTATGGGCGGTGGTCAAATTCACGGGCGCAAATGTCGGGAGAACGTATGGTTAGGTGATCAGATGATCAGAAAATCAGACACTTCGACTGCGCTCAGTGCAGGCGATCAGAAAATTAAGAGCCGTTGAAGCGACGTGCCCTTTGCGTTCTTATCAGGAATGGAAACCCAATGCCATCAGCGTTTATCTCAGTTCATCAGCGGTTTTTCCAGCCTTAGTTCAACGCCTTCAGCCGTTTCCTTCACCGGATCACGTCAACATTCCGCCACACACATGCAGCGTTTGCCCGGTGATGTACGTGCCGAGGTCGCTGCCGAGAAAACGCAGGTATTCGCCACGTCCGTAGGTGTGTCCCCCGCGCTTCAAGGGGATGCTATCGCGCCAGCCCTGGACTGTCTTTTCGTCCAATGCGCCGGTCATCTCCGTTTCAATAAAACCCGGAGCCACCGCATTGCTGCGGATGTTGCGACTGCCCAACTCCAGTGCGACGCTCTTGGTAAAGCCGATGACGCCCGCCTTGCTGGCCGCGTAGTTCGCTTGGCCAGCATTGCCTTTACGCCCACCACACTGCTCATGTTGATGATGCTGCCGCTCTTTGCTTCAGCATGGTGCGCATCACCGCCTTGGTCATGTTGAACACGCTCTTCAGGTTGGTGGCGTCGCCATCGAAGTCGGCCTCGCTCATGCGCATCAGCAGCTGGGCCTTCGTGATGCCCGCATTGTTCACCAAAATGTCCAGCTTGCCCCAGGCTTCCACCACTTGGTCCACAGCAGCCTGCGCCGCAGTGAAATCGCCCGCATTGCTCTGGATGGCGAGCACCTTGCGGCCGCCTTTGCCCAGTTCCGCCGCCAGCGCGTTCGCCTTCTCCGGGCTGCTCACGTAGGTGAATGCGACATCCGCGCCTTCCTCCAGAAAGCGTTCCACAATGCCCTGCCAATGCCCCCGCGTACCGCCGGTAACGAGGGCTGTCTTGCCTTGTAATAGTGCCATGGGGCGAAGATAATCCACCAAAAGTATGCGTACTCTTGGTCCGCAATGGGCCAACGGACCTCCCTGTTCGCCGTGATCCTCATCTCTTTTGTCCTCATCTGGACGCGTTTCGACTATTCGGAATTGCGTGGCTGGTCGCCGATGAAGGCCACGCAATGGGATGCGCTTGGCTACTATCAGTATCTCCCGGCAATCTTTATTTATGAAGACATTACTCGGCAGGACTGGCTGGGTCCCATCGATAGCACTTACCATGTTGTGGGAACAGGCGGCCTCTACCAAGTGATGGATCTGGACAACGGGAATCGCGCGACGAAGTACCTGTGCGGAGTGGCGGAGATGCAGCTTCCCTTCTTTCTCATCGGCCATTGGTGCGCAGGGGTGCTCGGCTATCCGAAGGACGGCTGTTCCCCACCAGACCAATGGGCCATCGCTTTCAGTCCATTGGTCTATATTGCATCCTAGCCCTGTTCCTGCTCCGGCTCGTGCTGAAACGATACTACTGCGACGCCGTCGTTGCGCTGACACTCCTTATGCTGGTGTTGGCGACCAATGCGATCCAGTACATCAGCGTGGATAATGCACAGAGCCACGGTTACCTGTTCGCGCTTTACTCCTTGGTCCTTTGGGGCACGATCAAGTGGCATGAGGCACCGCGCATTCGCCACGCCGTTCTCATCGGCGCCATCATCGGTTTGGCCGCAGTGGCGCGACCGACGGAGGCGATCATGCTCTTTATCCCGTTGCTGTGGAACACGGGTTCCAAAATGGAAGCAAAAGTGAAGTGGGCGCAGGTGCGCGCCTATCGCGCACACATTGCATGGGCCATGGTTGCCGCGTTCCTGATGGTCCTCCCGCAGTTGGTCTATTGGAAGGTCGTAACCGGTTCCTGGGTCTTCGACGTCGGCGGCAAGTGGGATTTCCTCTTGCCTCACTTCCGCGTGCTCTTCGGTGGTGAAAAGGGCTGGTTCATCTATACGCCGATACCATTCTCTTCATCGTGGGGGCTCTTCCTCATGCGCGGCAGGTCTTGGAGAAAAAGTGTACTGACCTTCACGCTGCTCAACCTTTGGATCGTGATAGCATGGCACGATTGGCACTACGGCGGCAGTTATTCCACGCGGGCGCTGGTGCAGAGTTATCCGGTGTTCGCATTGCCCTTTGCAGCGCTGGTGGAAAGGGCATTGGCCACCCGTTGGAAGTACATTTTCCTTCCGCTTTGTGTCTATCTCCTCGCCGTGAACCTGTTCCAGATCAAGCAGTACAACAACGGGGTCTTGCACTACGATCGGATGAATTTCGCCTACTACCGGGCGATCTATCTTAATCCCAACGTCACCGATGAGGACCGGAGGTTGATGGGGCCGGCGCGGCATTGATTTGCCCATTTCCGCTCAAGCGTCTTCCATGTGCGTTTTTCGATCTCACTGGGGTGAGGCACCATCGCGGGCACCGGCATTGCGCGGGAGTTAGACCCATCGGTACCCCGGCAGCGAGCCGTCCGCCCGTGCTATGGCTTGCATTCGGTGAAATCAAAATTCCCGAATCCCTACTTCACCGTCGTGAAGTAGATCAAATACGGCTTCATAGGTATTCCCGTCGCCGCTTCAAACCGATTGCTGGCAAGGCTTTGGTAAGTTCTGCCTGGTTTCAAATCAACTTCGAAGGTGAACTGAAGTCCATCTTCTGAAAAGCCGATGATCTGCTGAACGAACAGGGCATTTTCTTCTCCGAGCGGGCCGAAGTCGAACCCGCGGCGTTCTTTGTTCATCGGTTCGGAAAAGGTCAGTGTTAACCGCTTCAGTTTTGAGTCAACAAGCGATGTGCTATCGACTTGTGGCGAGATTGAGACAACTGTCGGTCTGCTTGCATCATACCGCGCGCGAAGAGCTGTCCCAATGGCGCACTGAAAAAACCAGTCCCGTCCACAAATGCCTCTATTTCAGCGTCGTTGGTGTGGTCCAGTTCGATCATGTGCTTGATCGCCTTCTGCTTATCCGCTGAAGCGTTGTAGTACCCTTCGCAGATGGCATACCCAATGAAATAGCCCATGTCGCGGGTGTTGAATGCATTCGGTTGGTTGCTCCATAACCATTGCGATGTTTTCCCATTCACGAACATGTCCCTTTCAAAAGCCCGCTTCACTTTTTCTTCGTTGGCCTTGCCATATTCAATTGCGGGGGCTGCGGAAGGTTGCCCCATGGCCTTCACCGAAACGAATTCAGCAACACCTTCATAAAGGCATTGGCTCAATAGGTTGTCGATCATGGGCGATTGCTGCGTATGCACATACTCATGCACGTTCAATAGCACCAGATCTTTGATGGGCTCACTATCAAAAAAGGTACGCAGACCTTGCATTTGCTCCGGAAATTCGGATGTCACCGTTTGCTTATCGGCCATCGCGAACTCACTTCCGATCAGCACCATGCTATCCAAGGTGGTGCCGTTGCTCCGCATGGCACCCACGGTGAAATAGATCTTGGCGGGACGCAGTTCAGGATAGACCACTTTCAATTTCTGCACGCCTTCTCCCAAGTCCATTTGCAAGTGCTTCGCCTTTGCGGTGTTATTCCGGATCGACGCCCAAAACTTGGGATAGTTGTTTATGGCATTCCGGTAGTCCTGCACGGTGTAGTTGCGCACGTGCATCATGGCATGTAGCCCCGGAGAACCCTTGCTGATGTACTCCTCCTGAAGAATGCGATCTTGTTTAACCGTGTCCGTCGTAGCCGTTACCCGATCGAACGCGGACCAGAATAGCTCAATGTCCGAAGAAATGATGTGCGGTTGGCCAACGGACTTGTTTGGACAAGTCAGCAAGAACAGGGTCGTGAGAAGGACAATACAGTACTTCTTCATGTGAAGTGATGTTCTTGAAATTCCGACCCAAATACGAAATACTTGGGTCGGAATTTCGCGACTACCTACCCAGCACCTCCTTCACCTTCGCGCCAATCGTAGCCGGGCTTTCCACCACGTGGATGCCACATTCGCGCATAACCTTCTTCTTGGCGGCGGCGCTTTCGTCGGCACCGCTAACGATGGCACCAGCGTGGCCCATGGTGCGGCCTGCGGGGCGGTTTCCCCGGCGATAAAGCCCACTACGGGCTTCTTGCAGTTGGCCTTGATCCACTCCGCAGCGCGGATCTCGAGGTCACCTCCGATCTCGCCGATCATTACGATGGCCTCGGTTTCCTTGTCGTTCGCAAAGAGTTGCACGGCCTCCAGCGTTGTGGTGCCGATGATGGGGTCGCCGCCAATGCCGATGGCGGTGCTGATGCCCAAACCGGCCTTCACCACTTGGTCTGCGGCCTCATAGGTCAACGTGCCGGATTTGGACACGATGCCGATCTTGCCTTTTTTGAAGACAAAGCCCGGCATGATGCCCACTTTGCATTCGTCAGCGGTGATGACGCCGGGGCAGTTGGGCCCGATCAGCGTGCAGCCCTTGCCTTTGATGTATTCGCGGGCCATCACCATGTCTTTCACGGGAATGCCTTCGGTGATGCAAACGATCACTTTGATGCCGGCCTCGGCGGCCTCCATGATGGCATCCGCAGCAAATGGCGGTGGAACGAAAATGATGCTCACGTCGGCAGCGGTGGCCTTCACGGCGTCGCTTACGGTCTCGAACACGGGCTTGTCCAAGTGCTTCTGCCCGCCTTTTCCGGGTGTTACGCCGCCCACGACGTTGGTGCCGTACTCGATCATTTGCGTGGCGTGGAAGGTGCCTTCACTACCGGTGAAGCCTTGGACGATCACCTTACTTTGCTTGTTGACGAGTACGCTCATGTTCCGTTCTGCTTATTAGGATAGGGCCGCGAAACTACTGATCCGGGAGGAAACAAAACAGGGATGCCAAGGCTGACACGTCTTCGGTCCATGCGGTGGGGAACCAGGACGGAGGGCAGCGGCCGTGTCCATCCGGTCCATCCGTGGTTCCTTTTCTTAGCTGCGCCACGCCGACGGCGTGTCCAAGTTCTACCGTGGTGGACGTATGTCCATCATTTGACCGCGTCGGCGCTGGAACGCCACCACGAAGAGCAGCGCACCCACCATCAGCAAGGCGCCGCCGATGTACGGCGCGCTGAAGTGCAGGCCGTAGAGCGCCCCACCCAAGAGCGGCCCCGCGATACGTGCCAATGAACCGAAACTCTGGTTCACGCCCAACACTTGGCCTTGCTCCTTGCCACTGGCCAAGCCGCTCAGGAGGGAGGTGATGCTCGGCATCATACAGCCGTTGGCGCACGTCAAAAGCGCCAAGGGTATCAATTCCCACGGCAAAAAATGCCCAACCGGTACTAAGGGAATGCCCAATAGGCCCAGCCCCATCAAGATGCAGCCGTAAACCATCAGTTTCTGCTCGCCGAACTTCCGCGCCAGCATGCCAACCATGCCACCCTGCACAATGGCCGAGCTGAAACCGATGAATGCGAACATGTAGCCGATGTGCGCCTCGTCCAGCCCGTAGCGCTGTTCCCAGAGCAAGGCCGCTGTGATCGTCATCATACTGAAGGCGGTGATGTAGATGAAGCTGGTGAGGAAGAGGTCCCGGTAACGCGGATTGCCCAAGGCTTGAATGGCTTGCGTAACGGGCTTCATTTGCACCTTGTGCGTGTTGTCGCGCCCATGGTGGCTTTCCGGCAGAAAAGCAAGCACCAGCGCGAAGTTCACGAGGCTTAGGCACATGGCGGCATAACCCACTGCGTCCATGCCGTAGTGCTGTTTGATGAAGCCGCCGATCGGCGGGCCGAAGATGAAACCCAAGCCGAAAGCGGCACCGATCATGCCCAGGGCCTTGGCGCGGTTCTCCCGCTCGGTTACGTCAGTGATGTACGCCTGTGATGTGGCGATGTTGGCCGAGCCTACCCCGGCCATAGCGCGCGCCAACAGCAGTACGGCAATGGTGTGCGCATTGGCCAACAACAGAAAAGCCATGGCGGTGATCAATACCGTGCCCGCGATAACCGGACGGCGCCCGTGCTTGTCGCTCAAGCTTCCCCAGAACGGCGAAAAGATGAAGTTCATGAGCGCATACACCGCCATGATGAGGCCCACCATGAGTGACGAAGCGCCCAGCTCCGTGGCATAGATCGGCAGAATAGGAATAACGATGCCGAAGCCCAACAGGTCGATGAAGACCGTGAGGTACAGGATGTAGAGCTTGCGGTCCATGCGGGGCGCGAAATTATTGTGTCTGAGTTGCCAGTTTTCACGGAGTTATCGAGAAGCAGTCGTCGGCAGTCCCGGTACCTGTACCGATACCCTGTACCAGAAACTCATCACCGACCAGTTCATCTGCATCTACCCTAACCCTGCGTACCAATGCCTGTACCCCAAACTGAATTTCCAGGCCGGCGCGGCCAAATCACTTATCCACTGGCCCGAAACCTTCCGCACATACGGCCGAATGATCAACCGGATCGTGTTCTTCCAGCTCAGGTATTTCCAAGCCCAATTGGTCAAAACCATTACGCGGCTTCGGAAACCAACGATGCTCATCAGGTGGACGAACAACCATAAGAACCACGCGACAGGCCCGCCGAAGTGGAATTTCCCGATGTCCACCACAGCCTTGTACCGCCCGATGGTGGCCATGGAGCCCTTTTCGCGGTAAACGAAGGGTTCCCATTCATTCGGGGTTTTTCGCAATAGGTTTTTAGCCAATTGCTCGGCGTGTTGAATGGCGACGGGTGCCACTTGCGGATGCCCTTTTGGCCAAGCTTCGTCTGCCGTGCTTTGTGCAATATCGCCAATTGCGTAGATGTTCGTTGTGCCTTCTATCCGGTTAAATGCGTCGGTCCGATACCGGTTGGAACGATCGTCCTCGGAAGTTCCCAGGCCTTGTATGGGCGCGCCTTTTACGCCAGCCGCCCAGATCACCGTATTGGTTTCCATCGTGCCGCCATCCTTGAAGATGAGCCGATCTCCGTCGTAATCCGTAACGCGCTTTCCGAAGCCAACATGCACGCCCAGTTCGGTGAGGTATTCCAAGGCCAACTTTTGTGCCTTGGGCGAGAAATTTCCGAGCACTGCGCTGTTGCTGTCCACAAGGTGGATCTGCATGCGTTCGTTCGGCATTTCGCGGTACTCGTGTTTCAGAATGGTCTTGCGGATCTCCGCCAAAGCACCGGCCAGTTCCACACCGGAAGGGCCTCCGCCCACGATCACGAAGTTGAGCCGCTGCCGCTGCTCCTGTTCATCATCCATGTACAAAGCGGCCTCGAAGTCCTGCAAAAAGTCACTGCGGATGTCCAGCGCCTGGTTGATGCTCTTCAACTGCATGGCCTGCGATGCCACTTGCCGGTTGCCAAAGAAATTCGTCACGGTGCCCGTCGCGATCACCAAGTGGTCGTAGGGTACCGGCCCGTGGTCTGTTTCTACGCGGTTTTCCGCCGGGATCACGCACAAGACTTCGCCCATGCGGTAGATCACGTTCGACATGGGACCAACTGTTCGCCGGAACGGGTGTGCAATGCTGTCCGCACCCAAGCTGCCCGTGGCCACTTGGTAAAGCAGCGGTTGAAAACAGTGGTAGTTGTTCTTGTCCAGCAGGATCACCTTGAAAGGCTTGCCCGCCAAGCGCTGCACCAGTTTCAAACCACCAAAACCGCCGCCCACAACAACAACGGTGGGGTAGGTGAGGGCGTCAAAAGCGACGCGTTCTGCAGTAGGCATGGCGCAAAGGTCGGGGTTGCGCGGCGAGGGCCATCAGCTAATCAGCTAATCGATCTAATCCGCTAATCCTCTTCCTATGCGCACCTTTGCGTCCGATTTTTGCGGACCATGTACACCCCGGATACCATAGCAGCACTGAGCACCGCCCCGGGCACGGGCGCCATCGCGGTGGTGCGCATCAGTGGTCCGGACACGCAGCAGATCATGCACGCGGTTGCACCGTCCATGTTGCTTACACCGGAGCCGCGCGAAGCGGTGTTCGTGCGCTTGCGCGATGCGGATGGCGCGGTGGACGAGGGGCTGCTCACCTGGTTCCCCGGGCCGCACAGCTATACCGGCGAGGATGTCGCGGAGATCAGCGTGCACGGTTCGCCCTACATCCAGCAACGTATGCTGGAAGCTTTGCTGGCCGCGGGCGCGCGCTTGGCGAAGCCCGGTGAGTTCACCCAGCGAGCCTTCCTGAACAAAAAGCTGGACCTCAGCCAAGCGGAGGCCGTGGCGGACCTTATCGCCAGCGGATCACAAGCCGCGCACAAGCTCGCACTGCAGCAATTGCGCGGCGGCTACAGCAAGCAGATCGAGGGCCTGCGCGAGCAGCTCATCAGCTTAAGCGCCTTGGTGGAACTGGAACTGGATTTCGGAGAAGAGGACGTGCAGTTCGCAGATCGCGCCGAGTTGACCCTGTTGCTCGATGGCATCGTAGCCGTATGCGACACGTTGATCGGCAGCTTCCGCTACGGAAATGCAGTGAAACAAGGCGTTCCCGTGGCCATCGTGGGCGCGCCCAACAGTGGGAAAAGCACCTTGCTGAATGCCCTTTTGCAGGAGGATCGCGCCATCGTGAGCGACGTGCCCGGCACCACGCGCGATACCGTGGAGGAAACCATCAGTCTCGGTGGCGTGCTGTTCCGGTTTATCGACACGGCCGGCATTCGCAATACGAAGGACACGGTTGAAAAACTCGGGATCGAGCGCAGCTACAAAAGAGCTGCCGAGGCCAGCATCGTCGTGCTTCTCGGCGATGCGGCCACCTTGAGCGAAGGCGCTTTCCGCACCCAAGCGGACATGCTGCGGAAAAGGATAGGCGAAGGGCCTGTGATCATCCCCGTGCTGAACAAGGCTGATCTTGTTCCGTCGGGACAGGTGCAAGCCGTGAAAAATGGAAGGGCGGTCATGGAGGCAAAGCCGGTTATGCACATCTCAGCGAAGAACGGTGCCGGGCTTGAAGATCTGAAGGACCGTTTCGTTGAGCACGTGCGCCAGCTGAACACGGGCGAAAGCGACATCGTAGTGACGAACGCCCGCCATGTGGAGGCCTTGACAAACGCACGGACAGCGCTGCTTTCAGCGAAGGGGGGCGTGGAGGACGGCATCAGCGGGGAGCTGCTCGCAACGGACCTGCGGCAGGCTCAATTTCACCTTGGTGCCATCACTGGGCAAATCACTGTGGACGATTTGCTGGGGAGCATATTTTCCCGCTTCTGTATCGGGAAGTGAGCAAGGGCTTGGCTTTTTTAATGTAACACAAGTGCATATAACAGTGCTGTTACATGCACTTTTGTTACACTATTTCAACTTGTAACCCAGCTTTTCGTTGGCAAGGAAACCGCGTGGATCGCCCCTGTTTATGATTTGGCGTGAAAACGCTATTAGGGGGCACTTTTAACAATGGTTTGGGTGGGGTCTGGTGGCACTTCCGGGCGCTGAATGCCTATCACTTCAATGCACCCACGAATGCCTGTCGCTCTTCCTTTTCGCGGAAGCGACCGCCATAATAGCTGGTGATGGTGGAACTCTTCGTGTCCTCAACCCCACGCGCAGCCACGCATTGGTGATCCGCCTCGATATACACTGCCACATCCTCAGTACCGAGTGCGTCCTGCATGCCTTGGGCGATCTGCATCGTGAGCCTTTCCTGCACCTGCGGTCGCTTGGCGTAGTAGCCCACGAGCCGGTTCAACTTGGACAGGCCCACCACCTTTTCCCCGGGGAAGTAGGCCACATGCGCCTTGCCGATGATGGGAAGGAAATGGTGTTCGCAGAACGAGTGCAGTGTGATGTCCTTTTCCACCAACATCTCCGAGTAGCCGTAGGTATTGGCGAAGGTGGTGATGGTCGGGAAGTTCCGTTCGTCCAAGCCGCTAAAAATCTCCTTGACGAACATCTTCGCTACCCGTTGGGGCGTGTCGCGCAGGCTGTCATCGCTGAGGTCCAGTCCCAAGGTCTCCATAATCTTCCCGAAGTGCTGCTGGATCACGGCCATCCTTTCATCGTCGGAAATCAATTTCGGTACCGTATGCAAATGGAGCGTCACGTTCGTTTCTGGTAGTGTCGCGGCGGCGTTGCCGTTGGTGTGTGTGCACGCCATCAGAACTGTACGTCGATCATTTCCTCGCTCGCGCCCAAGCTGGTAAGCGCGCTTTTCACTGCGTGTACAAAGCCTTCCGGGCCGCAGGTGTAGAATGGCTGGCGGAAGTTCGTAATGTGTGTCTTGAGGAAGTCCGCACCCACCATGCCGTGTAAGTGGCCGGGCACTTCCTGCTTCGACAGCACGCTGTGGAAGTCCTCGCCGAGCCAGCCGCGGAACTCATCTTCCATGAAAACGTCCTCTTTTTTCTTATTGAAGAAGAACAGGCTGTTCCCTGCCAAGGCGTTGTCCACTTTTTTCTGCCGAAGGATGGCGATGAAGGGCGTCATGCCCGTTCCGCCCGCTATGAACACGCCGGGGCCTTTGAGCGCGACAGTTTCAAACGGCTCACCGATGATCACCTCATCGCCCACCTGCAGCTTGGCGATCTGCTCCGTCATGCCATGGTGGTCCGGGTAACATTTGATGGTGAGCTCCAGGTTGTCGGCCGTTTTGAGACCGGTGAAGGTGAATGGCGATACCTTGTCCAGCACGGGCGGCAGGTCCAGTTTAAAGTCGATTGCTTGGCCAGCGGTGAACTTGTAATCATGCGGCCGCTCCAACGTAAGCCGGACCACATCGTGTGTGAGCTGTTCCTTGTTCAGGATGGTGACGCTGTATTCCATTGCGTTCTTAGTTGAGTTGGGCTTTCTTCGATTCCAAAATACCGGTTAATCGAGCGAGAACGTATGCGCCAAGGGCCATTACGATATCACGCACTGCTACATCCAAATAAGTTCCACTGAGGACCAAGGTGCAGGCAATTATCAGCAGCCAAGCCGCCACAATCCAAGCTCCAATACGCGGGATGCTGAGTACAAGTAGGCCAGCCACGATCTCTACCACCCCTACAATCATCATGAACGTATCAGCGCTCAAAGGCAACAAAGTCTGCAAGCCGGGAGAGACATAGTTGGACCAGTGGGTCAATAGGTTGGTGAACTTGTCTGCGCCGGCTGCGATGGGCACAAGGCCATACGTGACCCGCCCCAGTTGTTGAAGACTCTGTACTTGGGAAAGAACTGTATTGTTCGTCATTTGATGCTCGTTGTTTAGGGGTTAAGACAGGCATTCATGCCAGTTTTTTCATCCATTGGATGCAAGGATTCTGCTTTAGTTACAGAAGTTGTAACCTTTGTGTCGAACGGGCATCCAATGCATGCGCCATCAACGAAGTACGCGCACGGATTAACAAACAGCGGACCCAATGGAAGCTCTAAAGTATAGTCCCGAACGCCGCTCAACTCTTGCGGAAGGGGAAGTGATAGCCCGCGTCATACTTGGCGAGAAGGGTCTTTATGAGATTTTGATGCGGCGTTACAACCAAACGCTTTTCCGTGCTGTACGCAGCTATTTGGACCGGCAGGAGGATGTGGAGGACGCCATGCAGGAGACATACTTGAAGGCCTATGCAAAGCTGGACCAGTTCAAGGGAGACGCGGCTTTCTCCACTTGGTTGGTGCGAATCGGCATCAACGAGTCCTTACAAAAGCTACGTAAGTCGCGCACATTGCGGGTTCACACGAACCCCGACGTTCGCATGGAACAATTGCAGCAATTACCAGATAACGGACAGATGAACCCGGAGCAACGCACCATCCAAGGAGAGAGCAAAAGGCTTATGGAACAGGCCATTGACAAGCTTCCTGAAGCTTACCGCGCCGTGTATATGCTGCGCGAAGTGGAAGGTATGAACGTTGCCGAGGTCGCTCATTGTTTGGACATCTCCGAGGCCAATGTGAAGGTGCGCCTGCACCGCGCGAAGTCCATGCTGAAGGAATCCATCTGGGGTGCGCATGCAGGTGCCGCCGCATTCGAGTTCGGGAACAGCCACTGCGACCATATCGTAGCGGCGGTAATGGCGCGGATCTGAGTTAGAGGGAATTAACACACACTTGAAGAGAGGTCATCAGCGTTGAACCATTCACTTTGCCGCTTCCTGCCAGATTTTCCAAGCTTCATCCGCCTGCGCATTCAACATGCCCAGCCCACCAACGGTCTTTGCCCCCTGTTCCTTTCCCTGCCGAAGGAAGACGGTTTCCTCCGGATTGTAGACCAGGTCGATCAACGCATGTTTGGCGGTGAGCGCGGCGTAGGGCAGGGGCGGCGCGTCCTTTACATCGGGTTGCATACCCAACGGGGTGGTATTTATGATCAACCGACATACGCGCAGAATGGTCGGGTCGATCAGGTCCCAAGTAAGATCCCCGCGTTCCCTGCTCCGGCTTACAATGCGAAAGCGGATGCCCATTTCGCGCAGCACGAATGCCACGGCACGGCTGGCGCCACCGCTGCCCAGCACCAAAGCCCGCGCTTTCACGTCACTTCCTTTGTCACGTAAATCGATGGCCATGGGGCCGATCAAGGAGCGGAACCCCGCCACGTCGGTGTTGTACCCTTTGGTCCTGCCATTCTTGATCACGATCGTGTTCACCGCGCCCACCGCGGCCGCCAGAGGATCCAGTTCATCCAAATACGGGATTACATCCTCTTTGTACGGAATGGTGACGTTAAGCCCTTGCAGCTCCAGATTATTTTTCAGCAGATCCGGAAAATCCGAAATTTCAGCCAGTTCGAACAGATCGTAAAGGTGGTCCTTCAGCCCGACCTTGGCGAAGACCTTCGTGAAATGATCCTTGCTGAAGCTGTGCCCCAGTTTCCGTCCAATAAGGCCGTAGCGCTGCATTGGTGCAAGATAAGGCAGTTGGCAGTGGCAGTCGCAGCCGGCGGCGTCGGCAGTCACGGTACTCAGTACCCAATACCCTGTACCCAATACCAGAAACTCCAATCACCAATCCTCAATTCCCCGCCTGCTTCGGCGCAAAACGCATCCGCGCGAACTCGATCACCATGGGCAAAACGGAGATGAAGACGATCCCCAAGATCACCAATTCGTAGTTCTTCTGCACGAAGGGATGCTGCCCGAAAATGAAGCCGGCCATGAGCAGGAGACTGATCCAAAGCACGCCTCCCATAATGTCGTAGGGAAGGAATTTCTTGCGATAATCCATTTTTCCAACCCCAGCTACGAAAGGCGTAATTGTGCGTACGATGGGCACGAAACGCGCGATGATGATGGTCCGCACACCGTACTTCTCGAAGTAGCCGTGCGTTTTCGCCAAGTCCTTGTCCCGTACCAACCTTTTGCCGAAAAGCTTCCATTCCGTGACCCGCTCCCCGAAGTACCTGCCGACCCAATAGTTGATGTTATCACCCAGGATCGCAGCAACGATCAGCAAGCCCAGTAAATAGAAAATGTTCAACGAGCCGATCGCCGCCAAGGAACCGGCCACGAACAAGAGTGAATCCCCGGGCAGAAAGGGCATCACCACAAAGCCGGTCTCTACAAAAATGATCATGAACAGCAGCAAATAGATCATGTTGCCATGGTCGCTGATGAAGACTGGCAGCGTCTCGTTGAGATGCGTAATGAAGTGCCAGAAGGAGAGGAGTAGGTCCATGGGAAGGAATGAAATAGGTGGAATGCAATGCGGGGTTCAGTCGCAGATCAAAGTCGGGTCCACCTCGGCTTTCCATGCCATGATGCCGCCTTTGAGGTTGATGAGGTTGGTGAAACCGTAACGTGTAGAAAGCGCATCGATCACGGCGGAGCTGCGTGCGCCACTTCGGCAGTGGATCACAACCGGGACATCTTTCGGGATTTCGCTCAGGCGGTCCACCAATTGGCTCATGGGTAGCGAATGACCTCCAATGGTGGCCATTTCCACTTCATAAGGCTCGCGGACATCGAACAGTTCAAACTTGTCCCCGGCATCAAGCATCCGCTTGAGCTCCGGTGCCGTCACTTCCTTCATTTCACTTTCACCTTTGCTTTGAGGGGCTCCGCGGCTTTGACCTTTTCCTTTTCCGCAGGCTTCTCCGTTTTGATCTGGCGCAAGTTCTCAGCTATGTCGCCGGGGAGGTATTCGAAGAACGTGTCACCGCGCAGGCCAAGCCGTAACGCCTCAAGCGCGATCACTTCGTCCGGGGATACGTTGCCCAAGTTCACGTTGGCGCCAACCTGTTTGATGAACCAGGTCTGCTGGCTCTTGATCGGAGCTTCCCAAATGATGTCCTTGCCGGGCACCTTCGCCATGATGCGGTTCACCAAGGTGGTGTGCGCATGACCGCTGGGCCGGTAGATGCCCACAGTGCCGCTCTCGCGCGCTTCCGCGATCACCTTCCAACTACCGGCATCGAGCTCTGAATTCATCATCCGCACCCATTTTGCCGGGCTGATGAGGATGCCCGTTTCCTTGCTGCCTACTTCGCTCAGCACTGTAAGGTCCCGCGCCAAGGTGTTGATGTACTTCAATTTCACGTCGTGTTCCAAGTCGATGGACCCGTCGGAAACTTCCACGGCATCGCATTTCAGCTTGTCCAGCAAGCGGCGGTAGTCCTCGAACTGGCCGCGCGCAATGAACGCCTCGAACAGCGTGCCACCGAGGTAGACCTTGATGTCCGCCTGTTGGTAAAGCGCGATCTTCTCCTTCAGTTTCGGCGTGGCAAAACTGGTGCCGAAGCCCAATTTCACCAAGTCCGTAAGGTGCCCTGCACTGTCGATGAGGTCCTCGGCCTGGCGAAAGCTCAGGCCTTTGTCCATCACCATGTTCAACCCTTCCTCGCGGGGCTTGGTGCTGCGCGGGGGAACGTGGGTAAGCTCGAAGTTCATCGCCGGTAAAGCTCCAATAAATGCATGACTTGCGGCATGGCCGCCAATTCCGGAAAGCGTTCCAGCATTTCCAAATGTGCGGCGTGATCTGTAGTGAGGGCTTCTTCAAGCTCCAATAACGCCTGCTGCTCGCGCCCACAACGAAGCAAATAGCCCACCAAACGGTATTTCCAAATGGCATTCAGCCGGTGCACTTGCGCGACTTCTTGCAGCTTGGCGGCGGCAGCCTCAGGTCCTTTCAATTCCTGTAACAAGTCCGCATGGTCCAGCCATCCGTCCAAGCACTGCGGCTCCACGGTGTTCAGTTTAACAAAGGTCAAGATCGCCGTACCGTAGTCTTTGGCGCGTACCAAAGCCGAGGCGTAGTAGTACAGTGCATCCGGGTTTTCAGGTGAGATGATCACCGCCTGTCGAAGCGCCACAACGGCCTCTTTCACGCGGTCCTGCATGTCCATTACAACCCCGCGGCCGATCCAGGCATCCACCCATTCAGGCTCCAAAGCGATGGCCTGTCCATAGCTGATCAACGCCTGTTCAAACCGCTCCATCTTTTCATAGCACTCGCCGATAAAGCTGTACGTAATGGGCTGAGGGCCGTCGAAGGCCAACGTTTCCTCGTAGCAGACAATGGCTTCTTCGTAGCGCGAAGCCAACAGCAGGTTACGCGCTTTGCTGAACCAAGCTGAGCTGAAACGCTCATCGATCGCCAAGGCCAAGTCCAGCGCATCTTCGCTTTCCGGATAGCGTTCCAGCTTGGCGTACACGTTGCCCAGATTGTACCAGCTCACGCTGGAATATGGGTGCTCATCGGTGAACGCCGTGAAGAATGCGATGCACCCCACATCGTTCCCGGCGAGATCGTAGCAATAGGCCAGTTCGTAAAGCACCGCCTCGTTCTCCGAGTTGTACTCCAATGCGGCCTGCAGGCAGGCAATGGCCTCCGGGTATTCTTCCAGATTCTCGTGCTCAAAGGCGAGGTCAAGGTGTATTTCATCCAACCCTTCTTCCGCCAGTTCCAACGCCCGCTTGTAATGCTCCACGCTGCGCCGGTGGTTGCGCTGCTGGCTGAAAATGCCGGCCTTATGCAATTGTACTTCCTCGTTCCAAGGCTCAATTTTCTCAATGGCGTCCAGCAGTTTCAAAGCCCGGCTCAAACGGCCCAGGGCCATCATTACCACAGCCTCGCAAAACGTGATGTCCAAGGCAGTGGGGTGCAGTTGCTTAGCAAGCACAAGCACCTTCTCCGCTTGACGCGGCTCGTTCCGTTCCAAATAATGGTCTATGATCAACTCCAGTTCCTCAATGTCGAAGAACTGTTGGTCTTTTTGGGCCAGCATGGCTTCGTAGCGTTGCACGCAAAGCCGCTGGTCTTCATTGTGTCCGGGGGATGGTCGATAAGGTTCGTTCATGCGATAGGTTCGGATACGACCCTCCAAATGTAGGGCTTGGCGCTTAGGGCGGTAGCCGCGAACAGCAGGTTTTTAACAGCCCAAAGTGGGCCGATTGACCTTGGCCACCCGTGCCTGCTTGGTAAATTTGCAATCCTTAAAAGCGGTCCTTTACGTCCAATAACAATTCAAAGCATGACATTGATCCGTTCCATTTCCGGTATCCGCGGCACCATCGGCGGCGCTCCCGGCGAAGGCCTTTCTCCCCTTGATGTGGTGAAATACACCGCAGCTTTCGGCCAATTGATGAAGAAAGCCGCCAAGACGAACAAGCCAAAGGCAGTGATCGGCAGGGATGCCCGCCTCAGCGGCCCCATGGTGGCCGATCTCGTCCGTGGCACCTTGGTAGGGCTGGGCTTCGAGGTGATCGATCTCGGCCTTGCCACAACGCCAACGGTGGAAATGGCCGTGGTGGGCGAAAACGCACATGCAGGTATCATTCTCACCGCCAGCCACAATCCCAAGCAATGGAACGCCTTGAAGCTGCTCAACGCGAAAGGGGAGTTCATTAGTGCGGAACAAGGCGCGGAGGTGCTGCGCCTTGCAGAAAGCGATGCGCTTGAGTTCGCTGATGTGGACGATCTCGGCAGCGTACGCACCGATGATAGCTGGACGAAGAAGCACATCGCGGCGATATTGGGCCTGGACCTCGTTGACGTCGATGCGATCAAAGCCCGCAAATTCCGCGTGGTAGTGGACGCAGTGAATTCGGTGGGCGGAACGGTAGTGCCGGAGCTGCTGAAGGCGCTCGGCGTGGCCGAAACAGTGGAACTCTACTGCGACCCCACGGGTGAGTTCCCGCACAACCCGGAGCCGTTGCCGGAACATCTGAAGGACCTCTGCGACACGGTGGTGAAACACAAAGCCGATGTAGGCTTCGCTGTGGACCCTGACGTGGACCGCCTCGCGATGGTGTGCGAGGATGGGAGCCTTTTCGGTGAAGAATACACGTTGGTGGCCTGCGCGGATCATGTGCTGGCCAGCCGCCCCGGCGATACGGTAAGCAACCTCAGCAGCACCCGCACCTTGGATGATGTAGCGGAGCGCCACGGCAGAAAGCGCCATGCCAGCGCGGTGGGCGAGGTGAACGTGGTGGAACTGATGCGCAAGGTGAATGCGCCCATCGGCGGCGAAGGCAACGGCGGCGTGATCCTAAGCGAACTGCACTACGGCCGCGACGCACTGGTAGGCATCGCGATCTTCCTCACGCTCTTAGCGAAAATGGGGATGAAGACCAGCGAGCTGCGGAAAAGCTACCCGGACTACTTCATCAGCAAGAACAAGATCGAACTGAAGCCTGAAATGGATGTGCAAGCACTTGTGGATGCCATGCAAGAGCGCCACAAGGCCGAAAAGCACAGCACCGTGGATGGCCTGCGGATCGAGTTCGGCAAGGAGTGGGTACACCTGCGGAAAAGCAACACCGAGCCGATCGTGCGGATTTACGCGGAGAGCGACAGCGCCGAAAAGGCGGACGCGCTGGCCCGTAGGATCATGGGCGAGATGAAGGAATTGGCGGCGGCCTCCGCTGCTACCCGCTAAATTTGCATCCTCATGGAACGCATCTATCTCGACAACGCCGCAACTACCCAGCTCGACCCCGAAGTCATCGACGCCATGCTGCCTTACATGCGCGAGCATTACGGCAACCCCAGCGCCGTGCATGCCTTCGGACGCAAGGCGCGGGCCGGCATCGAGCAATCGCGGCGCATGGTGGCCAAGCTCATCAACTGCGCGCCGGGCGAGATCGTCGTCACCAGCGGCGGCACCGGAGCCGGCATGAGGGCGTTGATGTGCAGCGTGCGCGACTTGGGCGTAAAGCACATCATCACCTCGCCGATCGAGCACCACGCCGTGGAACATGTGGCGCTGGAACTGGAGCGCACCGGAGCAGCCAAGATCCACTGGCTACGCCTGATGCCTGATGGCAAGGCGGACCTCGCGCATCTGGAAGAACTGCTGAAGACGCACAACAACGTCCTCGTTTCGCTGATGCACGCCAACAACGAACTAGGCACACGCAACGACCTCGTTGCCATTGGCAAACTCTGCCGCAAATACAACGCACTTTTCCACACGGATACCGTGCAGACCATGGGCCACTACCGCTTCGACCTGGAGCAGCTGCCCATCGACTTCCTCACGTGCAGCGCGCACAAGTTCCACGGACCGAAAGGCGTGGGCTTCCTCTACATGCGGAACGGCTCCGTGTTGAAGCCGATGCTCGTGGGCGGCTCGCAGGAACGCAACATGCGCGCGGGCACAGAGAACATCATTGGCATTGTGGCGCTGGCCAAGGCGATGGAAGTGGCCTACCGCGACGTCGACGAGCATGTCAACCATGTGCAAAGCTTGAAAACCCGCATGATGAAGGCCATCAAAACAGCCCTTCCGGAGGCCAACTTCAACGGGGACATCAGCGCGGACAGCCTTTACACCGTGCTCAACATTCACTTTCCAGACGACGGCAAGGGCGAAATGTTGATCTACAACATGGACATTGAAGGCATCGCTTGCAGCGGCGGAAGCGCGTGCAGCAGTGGCAGCAACAAGGGCAGCCATGTCATCGAGGCGTTGTATCCTGGCCGCACGGGAGCGAACATCCGGTTCTCATTCAGCAAGTTCAACACCGAAGCCGAAGTGGACCGCGCGGTGGAAGTGCTCCACCGGGTGATGGCGCCGGTGGTTGTTTGATTAACTGATGGACCGCCGAATCGAAAAGCGGTGATCAAAGTGCAACGCGTCCATCAGCGTCCATTTACGTGCATTACGTTTTTAGCACAAGGCGCACCGATGGAAGATGAGCCGCCGCGGTTGCTACAGATTATATCTTAAGCACTTTCGCGGCAACGAATTGTCTGATCGGGTTATCGAGCGAAGCCGAGATACTGATCCGCTCATTCGATCTTCAACCCATACTTCGCCAGCAGCGCCAACGCACCTTCCACAGAAAACTTCGCGCCCTTCAGCTTGTTCTTCTCCGGGTCCAAAGCCATGTTGAACGCCGTGCTGAAGTCCGCCTTCTGCAACTGTGTGTTCACGAAAACAGCCCGTTCAAGATCGCATCGTTCAAAAACGGCGTTCTCCAAATGCGCGTTCTCGAAGTCGATGCCCTTCATGGTGCAGCGGATGAATTTCGTGCCGTTCATCTTCCGCTTGTGAAAAACCGCATGGTCCATCATGCACTGCTCAAAGGTGGGGCTGAAGAGCATCTCCTTGCATAAACTGAAGTCAACGCCCAGCAACTTGCACTCCTTGAAGGTCACGTCGCGCAGCAGTACTTCAGGCAGCTTCACCATCGAAAGATCACAGCCGGTAAACGTGCATTCCGCGAACTTGCTGTGCGAAAAATCGCTATGTGAAAAATCGCACTGCGTGAAGGTGCAGGCCTCAAATTCCCGGTCCGGAACGGACTGGTTGCTCCATTTTACCTTGGTGAAGGTCTTCTCGAAATGTGCTGTTGAATCCATTGCGGCAAAGGTGGGCCGGATCAACTGATGAAATCGCTCGAAGCAACCATCAGCTAATCAGCTAATCAATCCCATCAGCTAATCCACTTCCTATCTTTCCACCATGCGCATCAAACCGTTCCTCCTGGCACTCGCCATACCCGTGCTTCTCGCATCCTGCAACGTGGTGAAGATGGGCCTTCGCCACGATACCAAGGTGTTTCAGAAAAGTGGCCTGCAACCCTACACCTTCACCGACCAAGCCGGACCACACTACGTATGGAGCAGCACGGCCCCCGGAAGCGCCGATGATGGCCGCCCCAAGCTGATGCTCGTCCACGGCATCACCAGCCAAAGCCTGATGTGGGCCAAGAACGTGAAGAACCTTTCCAAGGATTACGACCTCATCATCCCGGACCTGATCAGCCACGGGAAAAGCACCACGCAATGGAGCGGCAACAGCGTGGATGCCCAAGTGGCGCACCTGCAATTGATCCTCGACAGCCTGGGCATTCAAAAACCCGTTGATCTGGTGGGCAACTCCTACGGCGGAGCAGTAGTAGCGAACTTCGCGGAGCAGCACCCAACCCGTGTGAAAAAAACTGGTGATCCAGGACGGCCCCGCCAGCGACTATACCGCCGCCATGGCTGACAGCGTGGCGCGTTCGGTAGGAGCGAAGGACATCGCGGATCTCTTCAACCCAAAAGACAAGGAAGAACAGAAGCGCTTGATGTCGCTTATCATGTACAAGCCCATCAAGGCACCTGGCTTCGCGTTCCGGCAGATCAATGACATGATGAAGGCCAAGGCTCCGCAGACCTCCGCACTGTTGCACGACCTGCTGAACCGCGAGGACCAATACGCGCACAAAACCTACAACTGGCCCATGCCGGTCTACGTTTTTTGGGGCGAAGGCGACCGCTTGATCCCGCTATCCGTGGGCAAGGGCATCGCCGCGCGGAACCATTTGCCTGCCGATCACCTCATCATCTTCCCGGAAGCCGGGCACGTGGCCAACATCGAACATCCGGAGGAGTTTGAGAAGGAGTTGCGGCGGGTGTTGGGGGAGTAGGAACTATTAATCGTGTTGCATGTGCTCGGCTTTTTGCCGAGTACGTTCCGGGGAGTAGGAACTATTAATCGTGTTGCACGTGCTCGGCTTTTTGCCGAGTACGTTCCGGCATAGGGCTTCCAGCCCGCCTCAACATGTGATACTTACAGAATTAGACGGGCTGTAAGCCCTAACACGCACCCGCCCGGCATATAGCCGAGCGGGTGCCCGTGTTTAGAGTAAGTGAGCGAGTGCTTGGCACGCTACTCCACCACGATCCCTCTCCCGTAAGTCACACCCTCTCCATCAACCCTCAACAGATAAAGCCCCGCGCCAAGGTCATTCAGCACCACGGACCGGCCCGGTTGCCATTGCCCCGCGCGGACAAGCTGGCCCTTGGCATTGTAAAGCGCATAGTGTTCCAAAGGCCGATCGCTGCGGATGGTCACTTCCCCGCGTGATGGATGCGGGGATACGGTCAAGGCATCCGCTGTTGCTTCGGTAGGGGCGATCCCCGTGGTAAAGTCGCAGGTTGAAAAAGGCATGAAGTACACCGGCCCGAGCGTATTGTCATCGGCCGCATCGAAGATCACGGCGGCTACGGAAGTGGAGTCGGTCATCGGGTTTACGTAGTCCCAGCAGTTGTTCATGGCCGGCACGGCGTTGGGCGTGTTGTTGTACAGGGCGTAGATCACGCCGCCATTGCCGTTGGCTGAGAAGGAATTGCCACCCGGATTGAAGGTTGCCGCTGCCGTGTCGCCGAAGTTGGTGGTGACGGCATCCTGCAAGGTCACTCCCCACAGGTTCCCCGTGATCTGGTTGCCGGAAACCATGGACACGTTGGTGGCCCCCGCCGTACAGGTTGATGCCGCTGCCACCCAAATTCGGATCGCCCTGCGTGTTGTTGTCCGTGATGATGTTGTTGGTGATCGGCGCCGTAATGGTGTTGCCCGTCACCGTAATGCCATAACGGTTGTCCGTTACCGTGTTGCTGTCGATCACCACGTGCCCTTCCACGCCTAAAAGCGAAGAGAAAGCGATGCCACCGGCCATGGTGTTCGTCGGGTCGCCGGTCACCACGTTGTTCAAGATCCGCGTGGTGTCCGTGCCGGAAGGTCCCAAGTTGATCTGTGGCCGGTTCTGGTTGGCGTAGCCGTTGTACTGAAAGTTGCAATAGCTGATCTGCGGGGCCGCCGCGATGTTGGCAGACGAGGAAATGGCGGCCATTTCATTGTTCAGGAAATCCACATGGTCAATGATGGCCTTGCCCCGCGAAAGCTCCAATGCGGCACCCGTGGTGGCATTGGCGACTTGGGCGGAAACGGTGCAATAGGAGAGGGTCAAGTCCCCCGTAAGGCATTTGATGCTGCCCCCTTCCAAGATCGAGGTGCGCTGCATGTATACGCTGGAGCTGTCCTCAAAGCGCATGCCTTGGTGCGGTTGATCGGCAGTAGCGCTGGTGATGTACAACTGCTCCGGCGGTGCGGTAATGAAGCTGCCCGCAATATCGATGGATGCCGTGGCCGCCACCGCCCAGATCACGTCCTCGGTGATCAGCAGCGTGTCCGTTGCGGCGAGCGTGAAGTCCGCGTTCTGCAAATAGCTGGTATCCGAAGTAACGGTGAACACGCCGCCAGAGATGTCGACCAGCTCAGCGAGGCCGTAGGATTGGCCTGTGTTGGGTGTGGTGTATTGGGCTTGGGCCTCGAAGCTTAGGAGAACGGCGAAGAGCGGCAGTCTGGAAAGGCGTATTAGTGGATTCATGCAGCAAAAGTACGCTGGGCCATATGCCGTGAAGGAGCTGTTCAGGTTGATGCTGGTGCCCTTTTGAAAAATCGACCGGCTAACGTTTTGGGGCTTGGCGAAGTGGGGGAATTAGAAGCACAAATGTTCAATTTAGCACAAATGCCAAATAGAAGTACAAATGTTCAATTCAGCACTTCTGCCCCCATTTTGCCAAACCCTTGTAAGCGGTAGTTTTTTCTTTTTAGTTTTTTCGCCATTTTTATTGAATGGTTTAATGAGTTTATATTTTTCCAGTCGTGGTGTGAAACAACAATATATTTTGGCGTTGGATATTTTTTGTGAACATTTTTAAGAGTTGTTTCATATTCTAAAACATTTCCGTCTCCTAAAAATCCTAAATTTTCGGCTTCTGCTCCTTTTATCAGACAACCACCATAAAGTATTTTTTCATTGTCAAACCAAATTACAATATTGTCTTCTGAATGCCCTTGTCCTGGATAATAAGTTTCAAATGTATATTGTCCAATATTGAAAACAGTATCTTTTTCAATTAAGTATTCAGCTCTTTTTTTGTTATTTTTTTTACTTAATTCGTCCGTTTGTTTAGTTGTATAGGTTTTAATTCCTTGTTTTTTGTAATATTCTAGTCCCTCTGTTCTGTCACTATGCCAATGTGTTGCAATACAAATTTTCACATCTTTATTATGTTTCAATTTGATACTGTCTAATAATGGTTGAAATTGTGTTGTGTCCCAAGGTGTGTCAAATAAAATAACACCTTCATTAGTTACAACATACATTCCATTTGCAGGTATTTTATTTCCTTCGTAAGTGTTGTAAGTTGTATAAATGTAAAAGTTGTCTGTTAGAGCTGAAATTTTAAGTATTGGTTCTTTTGTCTGTCCAAAAGTTTGTGTCAGTGTTAAAAGAAAAAATATTGATATAATAATTGTTCGCATTTTGTTTTTGTGTCTATTGATTACTGTCGGTTCTGCAAAATTACCGCTAACGTTCAGGCTATGCGCAGCCGAAGCTTCGGCCAGTGCGTGGGCGGTTGCGTATAGCTTTTGTTATGCGGTCGTTTAGTCCACAATTCCGCTAATTTCCTTAAACATGAATTCATACGATTCCCCTTCTTTTTTGACGTCAAACCTCACGTTTTCAAGTTCTGCACCATGATAGCCTTTGCCTTTATTTTTAAGAATTTCTTCGATTCCTTTGTCTGAGTCGTCTATGACAAAAAGGATTTTTGGCGCAGAGTCCGTCACCCTGAACCTTGACAAGAATACTTTGAGTGCCGTTATTTTCTTGGTAAGAATCCATCCAGTATGAAACTTCAGATTTGTTGAAATTTGACAATTGCTTAACTAATTCGTTCTTGTATTCTTTTTCATCTGGGGAGAATTGTTCGAAGATTGGATTTGTGTTTTCACAAACAGGTCTGTCGCAGCCTGCCGTCAATACTAGAAGTCCGAAGATCGTCAGAAGTGAGGTCAAGCTTTTTGTCATGATGTTTTTATGTCCAGAGAATTGTCTGAAGTTGTGGTGTCCCCAAGTGCCGCATAACGTAGGGTTAACGACGATCTTCGTTTATTTCCCAATCAAGTTCGTCAGCAGCAACGAGCTAATGTCCTGCTCATCCATTCCGTACTTGGAAATTCTGAAGGTGTTGTCCAGGACGGGCTAAGATACGGAACTCCGCAATCCATCGCGCATGAGCAGACAAGCAAGTGAGTGCGGGAGTTAGACGGGCTGGATGCCCTAACATGCGCCCACCTTCCTACGGTAGGCAGGCTCGGCAAAAGGTCGAGCGGGTGCTCGCTTGCCAACCGCTTTTATGGTGCGCCGTAGTTGGGCGGTGACCCCATCAAAGAATAACGTTAGCCCCGCGATCAGTAGAGGGAAATTTGCGGATGGCAGCGGGTTCTTCATTTCTCCATCAGTTGGTCCAGTTGTTCAAAGCCGTTCGAGGAAAGTGCCGGACAGTCCGTCGGCAACAAATACCCTTCGGTCGACGTATGCACGCGGGAACAAATTCCGCCGTTAGCTTCGCGACCCTTATGCCGCTCCTTACGCTGCTCTTCATCTCCTTTTTTGCGGCCGCCAACCCGGCGTTTCCAGAGCCGTTGCCGGTAGCTTCCGCAGCAACAGAAGCAGCCCCGGATGCCAACGCCGACGCGGTGTTCACGGACTGTGGCCTGAACGGCGTTATGGACCAGGATGCCTTCCGCAAGGCCTTTCAGAGCATTTCAGCGCATCATTCCAAGGCCCGCGTCATCGCGGTTGCCGACATGACGCGTCCTTCCACGGAAAAGCGCCTTTACATCATCGATCTCGATGCACATAAGCTCTTGCTCCGCACCTGGGTGGCACATGGCAAGAACTCCGGCGAGCTCTACTGCACCTCGGTGAGCAACAAGAGCGGCTCGTTGCAGACCAGCAAAGGCTTGTACCGGGTGGGGGAGACGATCATCAGCCCGAAACATGGCGATGCGTTGCTGCTCCACGGCCTTGATGCCGGTGTGAACTCAGCCGCCGAAAGCCGCGAGATCATTATGCATGCTGCGGATTACGTGGGCGCTGGCTTCATCGCCGAACATGGCCGCTTGGGCCGCAGCTACGGCTGCCCAGCTGTGGCCCCGGAAGTAATGCCCAAGGTGATCGACCTGTTGCAAGGGCAGTTGCTTTATGTGTTTGCGAAGTAGGAAAGAGGATTAGCTGATCAGCCGATCAGCTGAAGATTCACTTGGCGATTTCAGGTGCGCAATAGCGCTATCCGCTACGCCGCCACAGGTGCGCCACGACAGTCTTTTTTTGAAAAACTGTTTTTGATAAACGTTGCGCCCTCGTTGCGTCCGTGGCGCTCGTTGCGGTGGAAAAACACATACGCTATGGATAGCCCTGCTTGCCCAATGCGCTGCGCCGACCGATCTTCGCGGCCTGTTCAACTCTTGCATGAAGCAATATTCCTTTGCTGTTCTCGGCATTGCCGCGCTGTTGCTGTCTTCCTGCGAAGAACAAGCGCCGAAAACGTCCACGGTTGCCGAAAAGGCCGAAGTGATCAACGCCGCGTTCGAAACCCCCAAGCCATACGCGGCGCGGGTGCTGGATACCTTGGATATTGCGCAATTCCTCGCCGGAAACCCGGAGTTCACGGGCGATTCCGCGTCGATCCATGACTTCTACAAAAGCCGCGGAAACCAATACGCTTGGTTCGTGAACGACACATTGTCCTCCGCCGCTGGTAACATGATGAACTTGTTGGACCCGACCGACAGCGCCAGCGCCGATCCATGGCGGAAGCTCGTGGCGGAAGTGCGAACAGGAATGGACAGTGTGCCTTTGCCGGACAGCCTGCGCCTTAAAGTTGAACTTGGGCTCACCGCCCAGTTCTTCCACCTCGCGGAGAAGGAATACGGCGGCCATGTGCAAGGCGATCTGCGTGAGTTGGACTGGTACATCCCGCGCCGCAAAAAGAACTACACCATGCTGCTGGATTCACTGGTCGACGGTCGCACGGACCTGTCGCCGATCGAACCCGTGCATCCCCAATACCGTTTGCTGAAGGAGCAGTTGAAGCGTTACTACGCATTGCAAGAACTATTCGGACACGATTCCATTCCGCTGGGGAAGGAGAAGGTAGCCTTCGGGGACAGCCTGCCGGCCTTGCGCGCAGTGCGGAACCGGCTGGCCCTGCTGGGCGATCTGCCCGCCAGTGACAGCAGCGCCGTGCTGGACAGCACGCTCTTCAAAGGGATCCAACACTACCAAGAGCGCATGGGCTTTTCCACCACCGGCTTGCCCGGAAAGGCAACCATGGCCGCGCTGAACACGCCGTTGAAAGACCGTATCCAAACGCTGCTGGTGAACATGGAACGCCTGCGTTGGGTGAACCCCACGCCGCCGAAAGATTATCTGCTGGCGAACATCCCGGAGTATCGCCTGCACGTGTTCGAGGACGGCAAAGAGGCCTGGAGCATGAACGTTGTGGTGGGCGCAACTGCCACGCACACCGTGATCTTCAGCGGTGAGCTTTCCATGATCGCATTCGCGCCCACGTGGACCGTGCCCGTCAGCATCATCCGAGGCGAGATCGGTCCCGCCATGCGAAAGAATTCCAGCTACCTCGCAAGGCACAACATGGACCTGGTCCGCGGCGGACAGGTCGTGCCCACCAGCAGTGTGAATTGGGCCACTTGGCAGGGCGGTGGCGGCTATGCCGTTCGCCAACGCCCCGGTAAAAGCAACTCGTTGGGGCTGGTGAAATTCCTCTTTCCGAACGAATACAGCATTTACTTCCACGATACACCGTCCAAGAGCAAATTCCTCGCGGACAAGCGCGCCTTTAGCCACGGCTGCATTCGCCTGAGCGAACCCAAAAAGCTCGCCGATTACCTCTTGCGCAATGACACCACGTGGACCCCGGAGGCAATTGGAAAGGCCATGAACGCCACCAAGGAAAAAGTGATCAACCTAAAGCCTTCCATTCCGGTCACCATCGGTTATTTCACCGCGTGGGTGGATACGGATGGCCGCCTGAATTTCCGTGACGATGTGTATGGCCATGATGCCCGGCTGGCACGCGAACTCTTCGCTCCGGAAACCGTGCCCGCGCCAGAAACGCCAGCTTCGTTGGATAGTTTACGCGTTGCAGAAAATTGACCGGAGAGCATAGAAAGATTCAACGGCCAGCGAGCAGGCTTCGAACGAGCTTTGATTCCCGCCGTGAATCTTCTTGTCCATCACACCAAGCGGTGCGAAGTGCTGGTTCACCTCAATCTCGATGCCTGCGTATTTCTTCGAAAAAGGTTGCGCAACGCGGTCGTGAAGCCATCATCCGTGCCTTTGTAAGGTTCGTTCATCCGCACTTTCAGGTCCAGGAATTCGCGTTCCAATTCTTGCTTCCACTTGGAACAGAATGAATGCTCTAAAGCACATGCCGGGTCGTAAAGCAACCCAATGTCCACATGGCGTACATCGCCATTCAGCACCGGCGTAAAGCTGTGTACGCTGATGTGAAAGACGCTGTGCCCCGCACCAATGCTGTCTTTTACAGCCGTTGTAAAATGCGAACGGTAGGCGTGGTAGAGATTGAGCATGAACGCCTTTTGCTCGTTGTTCGCCACTTTGCTGTAGGTGGAAAAAAGCTCCGGGTTGTCAATGGACCGGTTCATTTCAATGCACAACCGGCTCATGGTTTCAAATGCGGAATGGTCCACCAGCGGCACCAGCGCTTTAAACAACCTCAGCGCCCCGATGTCCCAGCCGCGATGTGTGGCCAGTACCTCATCCGCTCCTTTGAACAATGGACGCAGGTTTGCCGGCACTTTATTCCCGGCGTGCTCACAGCTCAGGAACAGCTTTTTCATAAAAATTGCCGGTCTTCGCGCAAACAGGCGGCGAGTTCCTTGTACACCTCAACGATCTTTTCCTTTTTCGGGGATTCACCGGTCTTTGCCAAGATTCGTTCCGCCAAGCTGCCGTGGTCCAGAATGTGCCGAACGGCTTTCTTCCCTTCCGGAGAAAGTGATCCTTTCACCTCTTCAAACAGATGGTTCCAAAGTTCCTTCGCCGTAGCAGCCGGTTTGTCCAGCCCGAACATCAGCAGAAATTCATGGTTGGTGATACGCGTTGCACCGGCGGTCTTTATCACGTCCTTGAAGATCGCGAGCAGGTCCTTCTGGTGCCAAGCCCGCTGCAAGTAATTGCTCGCCCATCGATCTTCCGTCATGCCGCGTAACACCGCGACGATCATCTCCGCGATGGCAAGGTCTGCGCTCGGGCATTCCTGGATGTCCACCACGCGGATCTCAATGGCGTTGCGGTCGAAGCGTGCAATGGCCCCGCGTGAGTTGGCGAACTGGTGGTCCATGATGCCTTCCTTGTCGAAGGGGGCCATGGCCAGGCCAATGGGGCCGAACACTTCACGATAGTATTCTGCCTGCGTCAACACCGCTTCCGGTATGAGGTCTCCCATGAGCGGCGGCAATTTTTCTTGATGGTGCAAATAAGCTTCCATGCGCGAGTCCAACCAACCGGTAGGTTTGCCATCCAGAATGGGGGAACTGGCGCTTAGCGCGGGAATGAGCGGCAGCAGCAAACGGATCGCGGTGTGCAGCTTCGCGAATTCCGCGTCGTTTGCGAACGGCAGGTTGAGGTGTACGCTCTGCAAGTTGCTCCAGCCGTGGCCGCGACAATCGAAGATGGTGTTGTACAACGCGTAGATCGCATTGTTCTCGTGCGGCCAGATCACCGTTTCGGTGAACGGGTCAAACAACGGATGCGCCGCCGTTGGGAGCAACATCAAGCCACGCTTGGCCAGGATCGCATCTATTGCGCGCACTTCGGAAGCGAACTTTTCCCGGTACGCGGGAATGCTCGGCGTAGGCCGGGCGGTCTTCAGCTCCACCACGTGAGCCACTAATTCGTTGCTCCATTCCACATCGCCGCGCTCCACATCACTGGTGATCGCGCCGGTGACGTCCTTGAACAGCAGGTCTACCGTGGGGCTGGCGCGAAGGGTTTCGCGGTCCACTACCATGTATTCCAATTCAATGCCCGTGACCTCGAAGAGGCTGTACGGCTTTTTCGTGCTTGCCATGTGCGTCAATGTTGTACCGCGTCTGCCGCGGGCTTTATGCCGATCTTGCGTTCTATCACGGTTTTCATCGAAGCGATGATGCGCCGGTAGATCTCGTCGCCCAGTTCAACGTCCTCAATGCCGTGATCGATGTTCGGGCATTCGTTTACCTCGATCACGTACGCTTTACTTTGGTATTCCTTTACGTCCACGCCATACAGGCCTTCGTGGCAACCCATGGCCTGCACGGCCTTGAGCGCAGCTTGTGTGATGTCTTCGGGCAGGTCGGCTACTTTCACCGTGTCGAAGTTGCCCGTTTCGTCGTGCTTTGTTTCACTGGCCCAGTTGTAGATCTGCCAATGCCCTTGCGCCATGTAGTATTTGCAGGCGTAAAGCACCTTTCCGTCCAGCACGCCGATGCGCCAATCGTAATCGCTGGGCATGTATTCCTGCGCTACCGCCAGATCACTGGAACCCAAAATTTCGTCCAAGTGCTTCTCCAGTTCCTCTGCTGTTTTGGCCTTGACCACGCCACGGCTGAAGGTGCTGTCCGGCAGCTTCAGCACCACGGGCAGGCCCATGCGCTCGGCCACCTCATGCCGGTTCTCACTGTGTACCACCATGGTCTTCGGTGTGGGCACCCCGTGGGCTTCCATCACTTCCGCAAGAAACACTTTGTTGTTGCATTTGAGGATCGCGGCCGGTGAGTCGATCACGGCCAACCCTTCCTGCTCGGCCTTGCGCGCCATGCGGTACGTGTGGTTGTTCACGTGCGTGTTCTCGCGGATCAACAGCGCGTCATATTCCGCGAGCCGATCAATATCGCCCGGCCCGATGATCTCCACGCGGAAGCCCAGCTCTTCGGCCGCTTGCCGGAATTTCACCACCGCGCGTTTGTTGCTCGGCGCGGCGTCGTCGTCCGGGTTCACCAAGATGGCCAGGTCGTAAGCGCTTTTATCTCCGCGTGCAGTGTCGTAGCGCTTCTTTCCGAAGTAGTCCGCAGCGAATTTCCGCAGGAGGGGCAGGTGTTCTTCGGGAATATCGTTGTACGGCACAGGGCGTACGGAACGCAGTTCCCACTTTTCGCCCTTCACAAAACGCGCACGCAGCAGCGGCGCTTCGAATGCCTTGTACAGTTCATGCGAAAGCTTATCGTACTTGGGATTCACATTGCGCCCGAAGTACATGCTGAGGACGAAGTCGTGCTTTTCCTCGTGCGCCAACGTGTGCTGGATCACATCGTCCAGATCACGCGAAAGCACCTTCACGATGCTCGGGTTTTCAAATCCAAGATCGTCTTGGCGCTGGGGATCACCTTTTGGTCCCGCGCTTCAGCCAACAGGCTCACGTAATACCCGCGGCTTTGGTAGACGAAGCTCCGGGCCAAATTGAAGATGCGCGTGTTCTTCATCTGCGCGAAGCGCGGCGAAGTGAGGTAATCCTTGCTGGATACCACCTCAACGCCAGGGCCGCCCAGCGTGAACATTTTCGGGTCGTGGACCACGATCACTTTTTTCATGCGGGCAAAGATTTAGGGGAGATCACCATGATGTTGGCATCGTAGGTCACGATGCCCAGCATGATGCTATTAATGAGTCGACCAACATGCACCTCGTAAATCCTGCCCGTTGCCAACGGATTGTCGTGGTAGGGGTCCGCAACGCGCACTTTTTTGTTCTTCATACCCGTAAGCACCACGAAGTGCCCCATTGGTTTTCCTCGCAGGTCGTGGTAAAGGCTTTTGCCCTTTGTGTTGGTGTATTCGCGCTTGCTGCGGTAGAGGTAGGTTGCGCTAAGGCCAGCCAGCACGGGCAAACCCAGGTCGAAGTACCCTTGCAGCAGCGAAGGGGTGGGGTCGTCGAAGCTGATGATACCGCCTTCCTTGATGAAGTGAGCATAAGCCAAGCAGGCGGCGCCCAATTTTTTACTGTCTTTGATCCGCGTTTGTGCCACCAATTTTTTGCGGATCTCCGCCATGGGCAACCCATCCCACGAAGGATCAAAAACTTTGAGATTATAACTATGCAGCCGCACGTGGTAACCACGTTGCAATGCATGGATGCCCAACAAGACCTCCAGCGTGCCACCTTCGGCCATGTGGTGGACTTCCTTAATGGCCTTTTCCAAGCTCAACTTGTCGCCGAAATGGCGGTATACGGCGTGCAGGGCGGTGGCACCGCAGGTGTCATCATCGGGCTGGGCCTCGATGTGAAATTCGTTCGCGATCATTCCGTTTTCCCGTTCCAATGATCACGATTTGCATGTTCCGGAACGCAGCAAAGTTCAGCAACGGCGTGTCATCCGGCCGAGGCATCGGACGTATGCATGCACAGCGCGATGTTCACAGTGGAAAGCGATGTGGGAAGGAGCAGGCGTGATGCAATGCCGCAAATGCCGCGATCAATCCTACGCGTCGCGCAACCGCTTGGGTTCTTCTTCCCGCGTAATGCCGTCGCGGATCAGTTCCAGCGCCTTGGCGATGCGGTGCTTGCGCGTTTCCTCTTTCCTGCCGTCGTTCACCCAGTCCAGGTATTCATTGCGTGTATCCTTCGGAAAGCTCTCCCAATTGGCCCAGGCCATCGGGTCCTTCCGCAACACGGCTTCCAAGCCTATCGGCTCGTGTCCTTTCTTTTTCGCGTCCTCGTCGGCCAGCTTGGAATTGCACACCAGGGCTTTCTTCAACAAGTCGACCACAGCGGATTCCGGCAATTTGTCCGTCTCCCGGAATTTTGCGACCCGGACGCATTTTCCTCCCGTAGCCGGTTCAAATTCCAGCTTCCCCGGTTTCAATTGGTCCCCTTTTGGGAAGCAAAGGCTTACTGAGGTTTTGGACGTGGCGAAATGTACCACGGGCAAGCCGTCCTGGTCGAAACTGGGCGCGCCGCTCCGCCAGCTCTCTTGCACGTTGTCGCAGGTGGCATGCACCAATTGGCGTAACCGCACCAGCACTTTCCGTTGCCAAGCCGGGTGCTCTGCGATGTAGAGATTGATCTGTTCAGGAACCAACATGGGGGAGCTTTTTTAGGGGTGCCGGATCAACGGCGGTTTTCACCACTGAGTTCGATCACGATGGGAAAGGTACGGTCCTTCCGGAAATCAGGTGCACCGTTGGTACCCACTGACCCATCGCCCATTGGCCAAATGGCGTCCGCATCGAAGTAGCCCTGCTTGAAGCCTTCCTTCAACACGGTCTTTTCCTTGTAACCACCGTCGGCTTTGAATTCCAGCATCAAAGCATCTTTCGGCTTGTCCACCGGTTCAATGGCCAACTTCTTCTTCCGCAGTTCCGTGTTTCCCTCGGCATCATTGAAGTATACGAAGAGTACGTCGTTTTTCACTAGGGAGAAGGCCTTGCCCGGCCCGTCATTAGTGAAACTCATTTCGCGCGGCACTTGCGTGTACCACTTCATGGCCCCGTCCTTGCCCAGTTCCATTATGTGAATGGCACCGGTCACCCACTCTGTCTTCTCTATTTTCTTGCCGCTCAAGTCGCTCACGGTATGCGATTCCACACCCGATTTATCTGCCAGTACATAGAGCCCGCCGTCCGCTTTGGGCCAGGTCTGCATCAGGTGCATGTTGTTCTGCAAGCGCTCCACTTTTTTCACCTCGCGCATTACGAACGGGGTGGTCTCCGCCTTGGACCATTTCATGGTAGCGGTGTCCAGCGCACTCTGGAAAATGCCGATGGATTCATCACGGTTGGCATCCGTTGTGGTGTACGTTCCGGAGCAAACGATGCGCCCATCAGGCATCAGCGAGAATGTGGTTTCCTGTGGCCATACTTTTTCACCCAGGTCCAGCTTGGCTTCTTGCTGGCCTGCGCTATCCAAGCGATATAAGCTGAATGTATAACCGATCACACCCTTGGTCTTCGGCGCTGCATCGGTAACGTTCCTCACCAAATACCAAGCAGCACCAACCTTGTCCACGGCCACGTTGACAACATCAGAACGCACGGACCCGGAAGCAGTTGAGAGGGTGTTCGTCCATTTTGGCTGCATCTTCCCATCCACCATCACGCCTACAACGGGACAGCCCGCAGTTCGCACGGTGCCCGCAGGCGTAAGACCGATCAACATGTGCTTGCCGTCCGCAGCGATGGTGGTGGTGAAGCCAACGGCCATGCCGGGCTTGAAGTAGTCCGTTCCCTTGCCGAAGCGGTCGTAGGGTATTTCCGTGATCAATGCAGCAGCCTTGCCTGTGAGGCTGCGAGGGCTCAGCACTTGGTCCAGCAGCAACAGTTTACCGTTCGGTGCATCGGGCTTGGACAGAATTACATGGAAGTTCTTCCCGAAGGTCTCTATGGTCTCCATGGCCAAAGGTCCGATGCCCCAAACGAATTTCGGCTTGTCGTGCTTGATCGCGTTTAGTTTGTCGGAGCCGTAGACATACAGGTTCCAATCCATGTCGGCATCGGAAAGACCGCCTAAAACCGTGGTTCCGTTCTTGGTCTTCAGCGCCACAAAACTGCCCTCGTCGCCGTAAACCATTTTGGCTATCCCTGTGCCACGGTCGGGTTCCGCCTCTAAATCGGCCTTCACTTTTACGCGGACGCCGCTGCTTTGTGCTTGCGCGAATACGAGACCGATGGCTGCTGCTGAAAACAGGGCGGGACGGAGCAATTGCCGGGTGGATCGGAACATGCTTGAGCTTTTAGGGGCGGCGAATGTAGCCAAGTTAATAAAATGGGTTCAGGCACGCTCTATCACGGTGGCGTACCCTTGACCCACACCAATGCACATGGTGCAAAGGGCATACCGTTTCTGCGTGCGATGTAATTCGAGCGCTGCCGCTTGCAACAAACGGGCACCGCTCATACCCAAGGGATGGCCCAGCGCGATGGCACCGCCGTTCGGATTCAACCGTGGATCGTTGTCGGCAATGCCCCAAGTGCGGGTGCAAGCCAAAGCTTGGGCGGCAAAAGCTTCGTTCAGCTCGATCACATCCATTTGCTCCAGCTTCAGCCCGGCACGCTTCAACGCGATGGCGCTCGCATGCACAGGCCCAATGCCCATGATGCGCGGCTCCACGCCCGCAACGCCGCTGGAAACGATCCGTGCCAAGGGCATCATTCTGTTCGCTTTCATGCCTGCTTCACTGGCGATCAGCATGGCCGCGGCACCATCATTCAAACCGCTGGAATTGCCTGCAGTAACGCTGCCGTTTTTACGGAACGCGGGCCGTAACCCAGCGAGCACGGCCATCGTGGTGTCGGGCTTAATAAATTCGTCTTTGTCGAAGATGATCGGGTCCATTTTGCGCTGCAGAATATGCACCGGGGCGATTTCCCGGCCCAAGCGGCCTTCGCGTTGTGCCGCAGCCGCCTTTTGCTGGCTCCAAATTGCGAATTTGTCTTGATCTTCCCGGGTGATGGTTTGAGTTTCCAGCAGATTTTCAGCTGTTTCGCCCATGCCTTCGGTGCCGAATTTTTCCTGCATCATGGGGTTCACAAACCGCCAGCCAAAGGTGCTGTCGAACAATTCCGCATCGCGCCCAAAAGGCTTGCTGGCCTTGCTCATTACCCATGGACTGCGCGTCATTTGCTCCACCCCGCCGGTTATGAAAACGTCGCCTGCGTTTGCTGCGATGGCATGTGCCGCGTGTATCGCCGCGCTCATGCCCGAAGCACACAGCCGGTTCACCGTTTCCCCCGGTACGCTCACGGGAAGCCCAGCCAGCAAGGCCGCCATCCGCGCTACGTTCCGGTTGTCTTCGCCAGCTTGGCCTGCACAGCCCAGCACTACGTCGTCAATAGCTGCAAGGTCCAGGTCCGGGTGCCGCCCTACCAACGAGCGGATCACATGCGCGGCCAGATCATCCGCGCGAACAGGGGAGAGGCCGCCGCCCAAAACGCCGATCGGCGTGCGGATGGCATCCACGATGTATGCTTCCTTCATGGTGCAAAGTTCGGGTTTGGCCCGCAAGTGATGTAAACGGGCGTTGGCGCTACTTTCGCACGAATGGAAAACGCCAAGGAAATAGCCACCAACGTGGTGGCGCGTATGATGCGCGACGATCGCATGAGCCAATGGCTGGGCATCGAAATTCTAAAGGTTGAACCCGGCTCATGCACCATCCGCATGGTAGTTCGCGAGGAAATGAACAACGGCTTCGGAATTACCCACGGCGGAATTACCTATTGCGTGGCCGACAGCGCATTGGCCTTCGCTTCCAATTCGCATGGCAGCCATGCTGTTTCCATCGAAACCTCGATCTCGCACGTGAAGCCCGTACGCGCTGGAGATGTGCTTACCGCCAGCGCCACGGAGCAAAGCCGCAGCAGTCGCATTGCGGTTTACCAAATTCCCGTGGTGAATCAAGAGCATGTTACTGTGGCCTTGTTCAGAGGCACCGTTTTTCGCACGGGTAAAGAATGGGAATTGGGTGATTAGCGGATCACTGGTGTCCGGGGAATATTAAAACGACGGCGAGAAATAGTCATCCTGATTGAATGAATGGCAACAATTCCAACAGGGGGCTCGCTTTTTCCCATAGGAATGAAACACCGGCTTCGACCCCTCCGGGGTCGAAGACCTCCCCATCCGTTAATGCTAAATGCTGAGACCCCTTCGGGGTCCAAAGCCAACAGCAACAGGACTTTTGACCCCGAAGGGGTCGCAGCCCATGTTTGCCGATTTACCCCGAACAACAGTGTTTAGCCGATAGTCGCAACAGGCGAATCCATCAGCTATTCAAAACCGAGCAGTTCTCTTCGCCCTTCGCCCCGGCTTGTTCAAAGGCAACACATGCTGAATGAGGAAATCCTCAGCGTTCAACACCTCGATGTCACCGAAGTGAAAATCGTGCTTGTCGTACGTAACGATGCACGTACAGTCCATTTTCTCGGCGGAATAGTATTCCAAACCGTCCTCAAAGTCATCAATTTTTTTGTTGGCCACGGTCTTCGTTACACATTCCTGATCCACGGTGGTCACTTTCAGTTTTTCAGCCAAAAGGGCCATTTTCTCTTTGGTAAGCCTTGCGCCACTCTTTTTCTTCGAAAAGTGTGCGCCGATCGTCAAACAAAGTGCTGATGTGTACACCTCGAAACGCCGGTCATCGCATAAGCTGAGCACCCGAGCACAGAATGGATATTTGGGATATTCGTTGCAAAGCACTGAGACCAGGATGTTTGCATCCAGAAAAATGCGCTGCATTAACCGCGGCTGTCCAGGTAGTCCTTTTTGACAGACTTGCGGCGGCTGTTTTTGCGGATGTATTCCACTTTGCCTTCGCTAACGGAACTGAGCCAATCGGAAACGGGCAGGTCGTCTAAGCTGCGGTAGGTTGCGTTGCCCACTTTGCTAAGCAAGAATTCGGTGAGCCGCGACAGGCTGATGTTTTGCTCGGCGGCAAAACGCTTGGCCTTGGCGATGACGTCTTTGTTGAAGCTCATTGTGATCTTGGCGTCCATTGTTCCTATTCTTTACACAGCAAAAATATAAACTTTATACGTAGTAATCGAGCACTAGCAACAAAAAAAAATCCAGAATGCTCCATTCTCCGCGTCAAAACAGGTCTTTCGCCAACGCGCCTTCGTGCTCCAACAACCACTTCTTTCGCCAAATCCCGCCCGCATATCCGGTCAACAGGCCGCTGGAGCCCACCACACGATGACATGGCACAAGGATCAACAGCGGGTTCACCGCACAGGCCGCACCCGTGGACCGGGCCGCTCCGCCGATGTCTTTCGCGAGATCGGCGTACGTGGCCAAGCTGCCGTAGGGAATCTTGCCCAAGCGCGTCCACACTTTTCGCCGGTAGGCCGAGCCGACCTGGTACAACGGCAAGTCGAATTTTTTCCGCCGCTCCGCGAAATAAGCTTTCAGCTGAGTAACGGCCTCGGTAAGGACCTTTGGCGCGCGGGCATGCCGACCGCGCCCCGGATTGCTGAACGAGACGCGAGTGATGCTCTCACCGTCGGATTCCACCCACAGTTTGCCGATGGGCGTAACTAGCGAGGCCACATACTGCGGGCCGAACAGTTCCGGCTCTTTCGGGTTGCGTAATTTCCCCATTGTCGAAGGGTATCTTGGGCCAAATTACGAACGCATGGCCTGGTTCACAGCAGATTTCAACCGCTTCTTCAAGGAACTCGCAGCGAACAACAATAAAGATTGGTTCGATGCCAACAGAACCCGCTACTTCAAAAGCGTGAAAGAGCCGTTCGAGGCGTTTACCGGCGAAGTGATTCAGCGTGTAGCCAAAATTGATCCCAAAGTGAAAATTGAGCCGAAAGAGGCCATTTTTCGCATTAACCGCGATGTGCGCTTCAGCAAGGATAAAGCGCCTTACAAACTGAACCGCTCAGCATTGATCGCCGTGGGCGGACGTAAGGACATGCAATCCCCTGGCATCTACTACGAACTGGGGCCTGAAGCCGTGCGCATCTATGGCGGTGCCTACATGCCGGACAAAGAGTTGCTGCTCCGGATCCGGACGCGCATCGCGAAAAACCCGGCCAAATTCAAGACGCTGTGTGCCGACAAGGACTTCGTGAAATACTTCGGTGCCATGCAAGGGGAGAAGAACAAGCTGCTGCCGCCGGAATTCAAAGCAGCCGCCGTTAAGGAGCCATTGCTCTTCAACAAACAGTTTTATTACGGTGCCGAGCTGCCCGCAAAAGCCGTGGTGGACCCGAAACTGCCAGAGGTCTTCATCGCGCATTTCAAGGCTATGGCCGACATGAGCAAGTTTCTGCTGGAGTAAGTGAGCAGATCACGCCACGGATAGCAACTTCACCTTGCGCCCGTTGAACTTCCCACTGCCCGTCGGAGCGATCCCTTTCAGGAATTCAACGATGGGGGCTTGCATTGAAATCGCCATCACCGTGGTGCCTTCAACGTCCAGTTTTCCCGCTGCGGCGCTGATGTAATAGGTGCCTTGGTCGGTGGACACCAGAGAGCCGGGCACGATTGCCGTGCAGCGCTGCGACGGGTCGATGCGCTGCAACACATGCTCCATTTCCCGCAAATTCCCCAGCGCTACGGCCTGCTTTTCAAGTTCTAACTGTGCCATGGCACGTGCCGTTTCGTGCTTGTCACCGGCGCTGCTCTTGGTATCGGCCGTGCTGGACTCGCGCGCTTGCTCCATGCCGGCCACGGCTTGCTCGATCCGCTCTTGCAAGGTGCTCACGCACGCATCATGCACGGCCTGCTTCAGACTGAATAGATTGTTCATGCCAAGATCAACCAAGGATGTTTTTCCGCGCAACGTCAACCACAAAACGCCCTTGAAGGAACTTGCGGCCTAACAGCACTTGGTACTTCATGTCGCTGCGGTCGAACAGCGTGAATTGGGTCCTCACGGTATGTGCATTCAGCTTCACCCTGGTAGTGATCAAATAGCGCTCGGTGCGATGCCCCGTGCTGCTTTTTACCGTTACCAAACGGAATTCATGGAAGACCACTTTGGTGCGCTTGCGGCCCATAGCGAAGGTGACCACTAGTTCCTCCTTCACATCCAATTCTCGCAATTCCCGTTTCTGGTAATGCAGCGCGCTGCGGAAGGCACCCGTGTCCAGCTTGGCATGCACCCGCGCGACGCCCAACCTGGGCAAGGCAATGTATTCCAACCGACCGATGGTGACCTTGGCCTTTGCCATGCTGCGAAGGTGCGCAGAACGTGGACAACGCGGCCATCACTGCGCAGCCTTGTTTCACGCATGGGGTGTTGAAACCCGTTTAGCTACTTGCAGGAAGAATTCCTTGAACTCTGTGTTTCCTGTAGAAGTCTTCGTAGAGTGAACATCAAAACCCCGTGGCGTTCTCTGTGGCTCTGTGCCTCTGTGGTGTAAAACCTCAAAACCTCCGGCTCACAGATGCATGAACTCCTTCTTCGCCAGCAGTTGCTCCTTGGTCTCGCGGTGATCAGGGTCGTCTACACAGCAATCCACCGGGCATACGGCGGCGCACTGCGGCTCATCATGGAAGCCCGTGCATTCGGTGCATTTGTCGGCCACGATGTAGTAGACGTCCATCTCCACCGGCGCGTTGTTGGCATCGGCATCGTAGCTATTGCCGGTAGGCAGTGTTTGCGGCCCGTGCAGGTTGGTGCCGTCGCTCAATTTCCATTCCGCGCCGCCCTCGTAGATGGCGTTGTTCGGGCATTCAGGCTCGCAAGCTCCACAATTGATACACTCCTCTGTTATGATGATGGCCATGTCTGTTCCGGTAAATTCGCGCCCTCGCAGCAACAGGCACACATCTTTGTGGCCGAATGGCGAAAGCGCCGCAAAAGTAAAGATCCCGTGGGCAACACCGGCACAACGAGCACCTCAATGGACCTGCAACAGCGGTTGGCCGTCTTCATTCAGCTGGGAAACACCTTGGCCCTATTCGGCGCGAAAGCCCCATGGCCGGGCCATTCCTGCGGCCTCACCGAGCAGGAATACGACGCATTCGAGCTGGCGATCCAACAAGCCCGCATCTACAACGGCTGGTTTACGGAGGTGAACGTGCGGTATGCAGCGGTTGGCATTGCGCACCTGTTGGAACCCGCGGCCATGCAGCAATGGTTGTCACGCTATCCTGCGTTGGACGTTCAACGAACACCACGACGCGTCGGCATCATCATGGCTGGCAACATTCCCTTTGTGGGTTTCCACGACCTGCTTTGCGTGCTGTTGGCGGGGCAGCATGCCGTGGTAAAAACCTCCAGCGAGGATGCCGGCCTGACCGCGGCGCTGCTGCAGATCTTGTTCTGCATCGCTCCGGAAATGGCCACATCCGTGCGTCTAACGAACGGAAAGATCGGTGAGATCGATGCCGTGATCGCGACAGGAAGCGACAATACCGCACGCTATTTCGAGCACTATTTCGGTCGCATTCCGCGCATCGTGCGCAAGAATCGCACAAGCGTGGCGCTGTTGGACGGCACCGAAACGGATGCCGAACTCGCCGCGTTGGGGGAGGACGTGTTCCGCTATTTCGGCCTCGGCTGCCGCAATGTGGGCAAGGTCTTCATTCCGCAGAATTTCGATCTGGATAGGCTCTTCGGCGCGCTTTTTACGTGGAAGGACATCATCAACCACAACAAGTACGCGAACAATTACGACTACAACAAGGCCGTGTGGCTATTGGACCGCGCGCCGATCGTTGAGAACGGGTTCCTCATTTTGAAGGAGGAAGCATCGCTCAACAGCCCCGTGGCTGCGCTCTACTACGAACGCTATTCGGATGCTTCAGCCGTAAAAGCTCAATTGCGAGATCTGGAAAGCAAGCTCCAGTGCGTCGTGGGCCATGGCCAAATACCGTTCGGCTCAGGCCAATTTCCCGGTCCCGGTGATTATGCGGACAACGTGGATACGCTGGAGTTCTTGCTGGGGCTCGATCAAGGAGTGTACTCGTAGCACCCTAGATCGGGAGAGCCATCAATCCCGCGTGGGTTCTGGTCCAGATCAAAAAATGCTGTTCCGGACGCATCAAAAGCCTTGTCCTTGGCATAGGCCGTGCTTGTCAAATGGAAGTCGCCATCACTGGCGGCCACAAAGCCAGGTTCTTGGTTGCGGTAGACCGTGGATTGGTCGAAGTGGTTTCCGTCCGCGGTTGATTGATCCGTGCGGAAAAGGAAATTCTTGAAGAAATAATCCGGGGAGAGTTGGTTGTCAAACGACAGTTGGAATTCGTTGCCGTTGTTGCCGTAGATGATGCCGTTGCGGAAGCTGCTCGTTTCAACATCGCGGACTTGCGTGGCACCGTACAGGTCCGTGAACGTGTTGGTGAGGATGAAGGCTGGTTCCTGCCGCACATCATAGCTCCAATAATTCGAGATGGTGCTGTAGTTGAAGTCGTACTCCCCGCCGCCGGTAAGCGCCACGCAGTATTGCCCGCAGTTCTCCACCAGCAGGTTGGTGCTGGTAATCCTGTAATTTTCAGAAAGGATCCCCGCCGCGGAGCAGTTCCGAATACTCACGTTATTCAGCTCAAGTTTGTTGGCGCTGGTGGGCTGGCCAAGTGTGCCGATCCAGCTCTGCGGCTGTATGCCGACCAATGCATTCTTGATATCCACATGACTGAACGTGTTGTCGGTTGGCCCGTCGTTGATCCAGATGCGGTCCCATTGGCCGGGTAGGTCCGCATACGTGCTTTCCAACCGGTCGCCTTGGAAGGTGATGTGGTCCTCATAAGTGCCGTTGGCCTTGATGTTGCCGCCACGGTATACCCACAGGCCACCACCGCCGTGGAAGTACACTTTTACTCCGGGATCGATGATCAACGTGCAGCAACTGTCCACCACCGCATAGCCGCTGATCACATAGGGCAAATCGTTGGTCCAATGGACCGTTTCGCAGATCTGGACACCGTTGTTGTCATATCCGCCTGCGATGTAGGTGAATGGCGGAAAGCCTTGCACAACTTGGTCTGGCCGGTAGAAGTGCGCGTTCTGTCCCCACGCCTGCAATGTTACCAACTGCTGGTTGCCGTTGGTGTTGAACCGGATGTGGTCTTCCAAAATGAACGGCGTGTTGGATCCGCCGGGACCAAGCGTTGCCTCAACAAAAATGTAGATACTGTCACCGCCGGCAATTTCAACATCACTAAAGCTGAGGCCAGAGCTGCCGTCCACATTGATGCGGTACGGGGAGGGGCTGCCGCCTTCCAGATCGATGTTCACACGCACTCCCTCGCTGGCCGGATTGCGGGCCGTGAAACGCTTGGTGACCGTGCCCACCGTAGTAAAGACCGTATCGAAGTACACCGTGTCCTCGGTAAAGACTAGCTGTGCCGAAGGGTTGTCGGTGAACAACTGGTCCTTGCGGCAGCCAGCCGCCAATACGACCAACAGGAAGGGGAGAAGGAGGTGCTGTGTTTTCAAGGCGCGCAAAGATGGGGACAGGGCTTGAATACGTGGAAACGGCGCGGATCATTGCCCATAGATTTGGGGAAGTTGACGGTGATTTTGGTTTGTCTGCCCATCCTATAAACCGGGCTTCCACAGTTCATTCCGAGGGCGTGTTTGCCGGTTCACGGAAACGACTTACATTTGCGCCCGCTTTCGCCGGAAAGGACCGGCGAACGAACACGAAAGACAACCGCGCCATGAAAGCAGGCATTCACCCCGAGAGCTACCGCATCGTGATCTTCAAGGACATGAGCAACGACACCATGTTCCTCGGCAAAAGCTGCACGAACACGAAGGACTCCATGAAGTGGGAGGACGGCAACGAATACCCCTTGGTGAAGCTCGACATCAGCAGCACCTCGCACCCCTTCTACACCGGCAAGATGATGTTGATCGACACCGCTGGCCGCGTGGATAAGTTCAAGAAGCGTTTCGCCAAGCATACCGGTATCAAGGCTGCCGCACCCGAAGTAGCCCCTGAAGCCGCCTCGGATACGGCTGCGGAGTGACGCAATAAATTATTTTTCAGCTTCAAAGAGCCCCCTTCCGGACCGGATGGGGGCTCTTTTCATTTTGAACACTTACATTCGATCAATGCTGGCCGAGCGTGCAACCGGAAAAAAAGTGTGTTTGGAGTGCGGGGATGCGCTCCATGGGCGCACCGACAAAAAATTCTGCACCGATGCGTGCCGCAACTTATTCCACTACCGGACCAACAATGCCCCGATCAATTATGTGCGCAACGTGGTGAACACACTGAAGCGTAACAGGCGGATCTTAAGTGAGCTGAATCCGGGAGGGAAAGTGAAAATACACCGGGACAAACTGATAGAACGCGGATACAATTTCATGTTCCACACCAACACCTACCGCACTAAAGTGGGCAATGTCTACGTGTTCTGCTTTGAACACGGATACCTCGACCTCGGCGGCGATTGGTACGCGCTTGTGCGCCGGGACGAATACCTGGAAAGGGCAGGCGACAGCTAAACTGCCCTTAGCAGCTGGACCAAAGGATCAGCACCACCATGGCCAGTACCATCAAGGCCAGCACGACCGGGCCGCCAATTTCGTTTTGTTCTGCTTCCTCCGGGAAATGGCCGTGTTGCTCGTGGCTGGACATGGTGCGCAATGGTTTGATGGCGCGAATATAGCAGTGACCGTGAATGCGGAAAAACCGGCCGACTTTCAATTCAAGCTGAAGGCGGGGGCGCGGAGCACCATGCGGGCGATGACCGCGCTCTCATTCCTGCGCATCCTGCTTACCATGGCCTGCACGTGACGGTCCAGTTCGGTGTCGCTCAAGCGGCCCAAGTCATTGTACACGGCCAAGCTGCTGCGGCTCTTCAGGATCAATGCTATTTTGTAGGAGCGTGACATTTGCTTCATTAGGTAGACGCAGCCATCACCCAAATGGATGCCTCCGTTGGGAAAAGAACAGGGAACGGGCTACTCCGGGCAAGCATCGGCAAGTTGACGTTAGGCCTGGCCCAATTGTATTTCCAGCCCTATTGAACCAGCGAGGTGTAGCTAAGCCCGCTTCGGGCAATCCTCCAGCATGTGAACCACAATTTAGTGTCCACTTCATGGTCTCTGAGGAGTACTCCGTGTTAATTTCGCCGCATTAGCGGGAGTAGCTCAGTTGGTAGAGCATCAGCTTCCCAAGCTGAGGGTCGCGGGTCCGAATCCCGTTTCCCGCTCATTTTGTAGAGGCGGACATTTGTGCCGCCTTTGCCATTTCAGTCTTCGACGTACAACTTATCGACCATCCACCATGGAAAGAAACAAGGACCTCCATGGTGTGGCCGAACATGATGGCTTGCTTACATTCGCGGCCACGCCGATCCATCATCGGTCCTAACATAGCCATATAGGCTCCGCCACGCAACAACCAAAAACAGAACACCATGAACATCCGTTACGCCAGTATGCTCGCGGGTTCGATCCTCTCCGCAGGCCTCATGGCCCAGGAAGGACAGCCGAACCTGGTGAACAACGCAGGCTTTGAAGACCTCGCCAAACCAGTAGTGACCTGGGACCAGTTGGATCATGCCACCGGTTGGATGAACGCCAACAATGGCACCGCCGACATCCATACCAAGGATGCCTACATCAACACAATTGGCATTCCCGACGGTGAAGTTGGCACCGGCGCGGCAGCCTTCGAGGGCGAGCATTTCGCAGGCTTCGTCGCTTATAAGGATGAGCTACGCCCCAACCTTAAGCGGATTTGGACAGCGAAAGAAGACCACTGGCGCCTTTCCAACCAGAAATACGCGGAATATCTCGAAACTGCACTGAACGGAGCGCTGACCTCTGGACAGAAGTATGATGTCACCTTCCGTGTGAAGCTGGCAAACGGGAGTGACCGCGCTGTTAGTGGCATTGGAGCTTATCTCTCCCCAACGGAGCTGAAGTACCACAACTCCAACTACATGCAGGAAAAGCCACAGGTCTCCACCTCCAAACTTGTGGACGACAAACAGAATTGGACGGAAATCACCGGCACATTCACTGCTGATGGCACGGAGAAGTACCTCATTATCGGCGCATTCCCCAACGGAGGCTATGAAACCTCGGATGTTATTGAAGGGCACGACAACCAGCGTGCCTACTATTACCTCGACGGTGTTAGCGTGAACATGCACCCCGAAGACGACCGCGACCATGACGGCATCGCCGATAAGGACGACCGCTGCCCCGACGTGGCCGGTCTGGCTGCTTTGGAAGGTTGCCCGGACAGCGACGGTGACGGCATTGCCGATGCTATGGACGCTTGCCCAGACAAAGCCGGTAGCGCCGAAATGCACGGTTGCCCGGACAGCGACGGTGATGGCATCGCCGACAACTTGGACCGTTGCCCTACCGTAAAAGGTGTGGCAGCAATGAACGGTTGCCCAGAATTGGCCGAGAAGACCAAGAAGCTCTTCGAGAAAGCCCTTACCGGCATCCAGTTCGAAAGCGGAAGCGATAAGATCAAGGTAGTAAGCAACAGCATCCTGAACCAAGTGGTTGAGGTAATGAAGGAAAATCCGACCTATGACTTGGAAATCCATGGTCACACGGACAGCCAAGGTGATGATGCTAAAAACCAAAAACTGAGCGAGGACCGTGCAGCGGCAGTGCGCACTTATTTGGTAGGCAAGGGCATCGATGCTACACGTCTCCAAAGCTTCGGCCACGGCGAAACCATGCCCGTGGACGACAACGCAACTTCGGCCGGTCGTGCGAAGAACCGCCGCGTGGAATTCAAAGTGACCTTCCTGCGCTAAGCAGTACTGACTTCAATGAAAAAGAGGGGCCGAGGCCCCTCTTTTTCGTTTACGTGCTCGTGTTTCATTCACCAGGTTGTTCCGGAGTGTCTTGTGCCACGCGGGCGAACATGATGTAACGGTATGGGATCTTCTTGTACAGAACCCCGACATCCGTAAAGCCATATGTGTTGAGTTCGCTTTGCACCGTTTCGTAACTCATGCGTTGATTCAGCGGCGGGCCCACCGGCGATTCGCCGGGATGGAAATTCACTACATAGATGGTAGTTGGCGGCTTAATCCCGGAGAACAGTTGAGCGAACCAATTGGGTCGGTCGCCCAAGGTGGATACTTCCCGTGTGATCAATGCGTAATCAGCTTCATTTGGCAGCAGGCCCACTACTCCCGGTGTTGTAGCCCGAATGATCAACCGGTCATCCCCGATGTGTTCCGCTTGTTTGCGGGCTTTTAGCGCGACAAGGTTGGCTGGGTCGTCATCTAAGGCAAGCACTCGGGCACCTGCCCCGAGCAATTTCCATGTGTAATAGCCGTCTCCGGCGAACAGGTCAGCCACGACCTTCCCCTCCAAGTTGCCCATGGTGGCCATAAGGGAGTCACCCATTCGCCAATCATCGGGGCTATCCTGCGAGGGGAGCGGTGCCGGTGCGTTCTCTGGCCGGGTGTCGGTGGTTGAGTCGGATGCAGTGGCGGGCTTCTCCGGTGCGGTACAGCCGAATACCAGAAGCATGGCCGGAATGGAAAGGAGGATGTGACGCATTGTTTTTGTTGAAGGCCAAAAATAAGGGTGCCTTCCTTGGATCGGAAGAAGAGGGGGATTCGACCACCTGAACAGGCCCCAATCCATTCCATGGCACCATTTTCCTTGGTAAGTTTGCAGCATGCCGGGCATCAAGGAAGAGCTTTCCATGGCGACGTTCAAGGATGAGCACCAGAAAATGGTGTTGAACCTGTTGTTCACCTCTAACTGGTTGAAGCAACTGGATACGGAGCGGCTGGCGCCCTTCGGCATCAGCCCGCAGCAATACAACATCTTACGAATCCTGCGTGGCGCGAAAGGCAAGCGCATGTGCATGCACGAGATCACTGACCGCATGCTGGACCGTGCGCCAAACGCCACCCGCTTAACGGATAAGCTTTGTGCCAAGGATCTCGTTCTCCGCGAGCGCAGCGAGGCTGATCGCCGTGTAGTCTACCTGCTTATCAGCCCGGCGGGAAAAGTACTTTTGGACAAGATCGACAAAGGTGCCGATGAACAACTTTTCAGCGTGGCCCGGAAATTGTCTGTTACCGAAGCAAGGACCTTGAATTCCATTTTGGACAAACTGCGGTCCTGAGCTTAAACCGGTTTCCAGCTTCAACTTGAACATGAACATTCCAACCAACATTTTCGCGCTTGCTTCTGTGCTGCTGCTGTCTGCAACAATTTCCGCACAAGCCCCGCTGACGGTGGACGCTACTGCAAGCAAAGTGGTGTGGACCGGAACCCAGATCACAGGCCCGCACAGTGGCACCATCAATGTGGCCGATGGCCAAGTGGAGTGGAGCACGGAAGGTTTAGCAGGCGCCACCATGACTCTGGACATGTCCAGCATTAAGAACACGGACATGAAAGAGGAATTGGCAGCGAAGCTGGAAGGTCACCTCAAATCCGCCGACTTCTTCAATGCCGCCGAGTTCAAAACCGCAACTTTCCAAACCACAAACGTTTCCAAAATTGATGGTGCCGAAAGCGGTAAGCCCAATTACACCGTAACAGGGGACTTGACGATAAAAGGAATTACCAAGCCGATCACCTTTGATGTGTTGGCTTGGCGTGATGGAAAGACGGCCCGCGTGGCGGGAAATGCAGTCTTCAACCGTGCGCACTACGACGTGCGGCACGGTTCTGCCAGCTTCTTCAACGACATTGGGGACAAGATGATCGAGGACAACGTGGAGCTCACGTTCGATCTGACCTCCCGCGAGAAGTGATCATGAAGAACGTTGCCGAGGATGAGTGGCCAATTTGGCCACCATGGCCTGTGTGAGACTTGATGCCTCGGGGCCGAATGCGTTCACCAAGACCCCTTTTACGTTGTGCTTTTTGGAGCTGATGGCATAGACGATGCTTTCATCGCTGGGGTTGGATTCGCCTTCAAAGCGATGGAATTCATCTATGGTGAAATCGTCTGGATGCAGGGAAGTGTTGCTTCCGTTGCACACCACGCATTCTTCGCGTAGCGTGAGTTCATCGGAATAGCCGCGCGCCTGTAAGTCGTTTACGGCTTCAGAAAGGGTATCGTAGTTGCGGGACATGGTTTTGTTGAGACAAACTGCATTGGCTTTTGTTCGCATCACCCGAAAATGAAAAAGCGGACCAAGGCCCGCTTTTTCTAAGGTGTAGGTGTGGATGATCGGCTATTTTCCAGATCCGCCCGCGACCAGCATGTCCTTGATGCCGCCCAAGCTGCTTAGCACGCCTGTAGCTTCGTAAGGCATGTAGATCACTTTGTTGTCCTTGCCGGAAGTCATTTCCTGTAGGGTGTCGAGGTAGCGCATTGCGATGAGGTAGTTGGCTGGATCGGCATTGGCACCCTTAATGGCATCGGTGACCAAACGGATTGCTTCTGCTTCACCTTGTGCACGGCGGATACGGGCCTGTGCATCGCCCTCGGCCTCGAGGATCTGGGCCTGCTTCTGACCGTCGGCCTCGTTGATCTGCTTCTGTTGAACGGCCTCGGCCTGCAAGATCACGGCGCGCTTGGTGCCCTCAGCATCGATGATCTGTGCCCGTTTGTCGCGTTCCGCACGCATCTGCTTCTCCATGGCCTCCCGGATGTCGCGCGGCGGGTTGATGTCCTGCAATTCCACGCGGTTCACCTTAACTCCCCATTTGTTGCTGGCCTCGTCCAAAATGTTCCGAAGCTTCGCATTGATCGTGTCGCGGCTGGTGAGGCACTCGTCCAGGTCCAGTTCACCGATCACGTTACGCAGCGTTGTCTGGGTAAGCTTCTCGATAGCCTGTGGCAGGTTCTCGATCTCATACACGGCCTTTACGGGGTACATGATCTGGAAGTAGAGCAACGCATTGATCTCCGTGCCAACGTTGTCCTTGGTGATCACGTTCTGCTTCGGGAAGTCATACACCGTTTCACGCAAGTCGATGCGCTCCTTCTTGATGAATTGGACGTACTTGTTGCCATCAGGCAGTTCGCGCGAGAACCGGAAGATGATCTCTCGCGGCTTGTCGAACACGGGGATAATGACGTTGAAGCCGGCAGTGAGCGTTTCGCGGTACTTGCCGAAGCGTTCGATGATCATGGCTTCGCTTTGCTGAACGATGCGTACGCCCTTGGCCACCATAAAGATGACGAAGAATGCAATTAGGAGGAGAATGATAGTTCCGGGGCCCATGGCTTAAGTTGTGGTTTGTGGTTTTATGATCAGTGTGTTGCTCTCTACGCGCACCACCTCAATGGTGTCGCCAATGCGGAGTGGTTGGTCGGAAATGGATTCTGCGCGCCAATCGTCGCCCCCCACGAGCACCCGACCTAAGCGAAGGCCGGGATCGAAGTCCTGGCTTACCCGGCCACGCATGCCTGCCAACGCATCAGCATTGGTGCGCACGTGGTCTTTCTGCCAGAAGCGCTTCATCAGTATGGGGCGCACCGTGAAGAAGGCGATAAGCGAGAAAGCGGAGAATACAAGTAGTTGGCCCGCCGGTCCGAAGCCGAGGCTTGCGGTGATGCTTGCGGCAATGCAGCCTATGCCGAGGCAGAACAGAAAGAAGCCCGGAAGGAAGATCTCCGCGATCATCATCAGCAGGGCCAAACCCGCCCACCAGTGCCATTGGAAAAAGTCCATGTCCATTTGTGTTGGATGCGAAGATAGCCCGAACCTTCCGGTGCCTAGCGCGGGAACCGGATGAACGGCGCGGGGCCGGTATGGTCGTGCTGCCCGGATGCCTAGGCTGCCTACTTTCGCCGCTCATGGCCGGAAAGATCAAAGGCTTCCTGGGTTCGCCCCAAGGGCGCGACAGCCTGTTAACCACCATTACGGAAGGGCTTTCCATGCTCGGCATGGTGTTGACCTACCGCTTGGCTGCGCAGGTGAGCAAGCAGGATCTGGACCTTTATGTGATCGTCCGCCGGACTGTTTCCTTCGTATTTCCTGTGCTGATCTTGGGTGCGATGGTGGGACTTACGCGCTTTGTGGCCATGAGCCGCGAACCCGCCCAACAGCGTGGCTACCTGCGTGGTGCGCTTACGTGGGTGCTGCCGTTGAGCGCATTGATGATCGCCGTGGGCTTACTGTTCGCAAACCCGCTGGCCTGGACCCTCTTCGGGTCCGAGGCCAGCGCTAACCTGGTGCCGCCGCTTGCTGTAATGATCACAGGCATTGCACTGCATGGCGTTGCTTATGGATACCTGCGCGGCAAGAAGGCCATGGTGGCCGCCAACGCCGTGCAATTGTCGGTCCTCGCGCTGGCGCCCTGCGCCGCCTTTCTATTGTGGACCGACATGGGCACCGTGCTCTGGGCCACCGGCATTGCATGGGTGGCCGTGCCGTTGATCTCCTTGGTGCCCGCGCTATTGGCCCCGGATCAGAACAAAATGCGGCGCGAACGCAGCGAACTCTTGCGTTACGGGCTGCCTAGGGTGCCGGGTGACATCGCCCTTGGCGCGCTGTTGACCGTGCCCGGCTATGTGGCGCTGCGCACGCATGGCTTGGACGTTAGCGGCGAAGTGGGCTTCGGTGCAACATTGCTCAACCTCGCCGCTGCGGCTTTTTCCCCGGTGGCGTTGCTGCTGTTGCCCGCTGCCTCTGCGCGCTTGGCCGCAGGCGACCATGCCGGGCTGGAAAAGAACATCGCACGGATGACGTGGATGATACTGGCCGCTTCCATCGCACTTACCGTCGGCTTTGAACTCCTTTCCGAACCGTTGTTGCGGATCTACTTGGGCCCTTCCGGCGCGGCTTACCTGCCCATGGCGCGCATCATCTTCATCGGCGCGCTGCCCTTCGCGTTCTTCAACGGCATGCGCAGCGTGCTGGACGCATATTTCCACACTCCGCGCAACGGCGTGAATTTGATGGTGGCTTTCGGCCTGCTTTTGTTGGGTAGCGCTTTCCACCTTGCTGTTGCCACGCCGTGGTACACCATGGGCGTGGTGCTGGTGATCGCCATGTTCTGGTTAGGCATCGCAACATGGCGCGACGTGCGCTACGTGCGCAGCGAGTTGCGCCGCTTGGCCGTGCGCGGGGCGGAAGAATTGCGTTTGGTCGTTGTGATCCCGGACAAAGCCGACGGCATCACGTTCACCGCTTCCAAGGCACAGGCGCGATCATTCGCCCTGCGCGGCTGCGAAGTGTCGCTGTTTCACCTGGAAAGCCGCAATTCGATCACCAAGTTGTTCACCTCGCGAAGGGCGTTCAAGAAGCTCTTGCGCGAACAACGGCCGGATGTAGTCCATGTCCATTTCGGTTCCGTGGCCGCACTGTTCAGCGTGTTGGTAAGCTCTGTGCCGGTGGTGATCACCTTTATGGGCGACGACCTGGACCGCCGCGGCATAGCCGGTGCGGCACGACGTAAAATGGGCGGATTGTTCAGCCAGCTGGCCGCCTTTTTCGCCGCAGGTATCATTTGTTCCGATGAAAGCGTGCGCGAGCATTTGTGGTGGCGCCAAAGTGAGGCTGTTGTGTTGCCGCTGGGGCCGGAAGGTACCGGAATGGCGGGGGAGACGCTTGGGTATTTACGGGAGGTGGGGTTGCACCGGAGGGTTGATGAAGCTTCATTAAGTGAATGAACAGTCCGCGTTTCTTCAGCCGTTCTTGGTACCACATGATTCCGTGGACGCTGATCCTTGTCAAGCTGTGATGGCGCAATCTCTTGTGTTGACTAAGGCCCGCTGGGGCCATCTGACCACCTTCATGGCGGAGGGGCTGGTGTTGGTGGCCACTGTGCTCGTCTATAAGCTCGCAGCCGTCCACCTTGGCGACCAGGGCTTTGAGACCTACACCATAGTACGCCGCACGACTTCTTTCCTGCAAACCATTGCCATGTGCGGCATGGCCGTAGCGATCGTGCGCTATGTGGCCATGGCGGCGACCAAGGAACGTCAGGTGGGTCTGCTGCGTGTGGCACTGAAGAGGTTGTCGCTGATCTCGCTCGGGATGATGGCGGTGGCGGCGCTTATGCCAGGTCCGTTATCCACAGCTTTCTTTGGCTCTTCCGACCACGTCTCGTTGATCCTGCCGATAGCGCTTTTGGCCTCAGGCCTGCTCTTCCATACACTGGCCCATGGCTACCTGCGGGGCAATGGAATGGCCACGCGCTCCAATATGTTGCAGGCCGTGAACATGGCAGTAGTGCCCAATGGCGCTATGCTTTGGTCCGGTGGGCTGGAACATGTGCTGTGGGCAACCGGAATACTCTGGGTCTGCATCAGTGGCATGGTGCTCCTTCGATCGATATTGGCTGCCTCGTCCCTGCATGATCCGGAAGATGCGGCGCGCATGGTCCGCTTCGGTACGTTGCGATTGCCTGGCGATGTGGTTTTCGCCTCCTTATTATCCCTCCCGGTGTTCTTGGTGAACCATGTGGAAGGGATTTCCACGGGAGCCAGCCTTGCGTTCGCTATTACCCTGGTCAATGTGGCCGGTGCTGCTTATTCACCGTTGAGCTTGATCCTGCTGCCTTCCGTGGCATCCATGTTGGCACGTAAGCAATGGAGGTCGCTGAGGCGGCAGATCATACGCGTTTCGGGCTTCGTTCTTGGCTCCGGCGCGGTGATGGTGCTGCTCTTTGAAGCCGTGGCCACGCCCTTGCTGCGCGCCTATCTCGGGCCGGTGGGGGAGCAGATGGTACCCATGTGCCGTGTGGTTTTCCTCGGCGCAGGCATGTACGGTGTCTATGTGTCTTTGCGCAGTGTCCTCGATGCTTACCACAATTCGCCGCGCAATACGTTTAATCTCTTTTGGGCCTTTGTGGTATTGGTCCTGGTGGGCCTGATCTATACGTGGGTAACGCCTGTCTGGTGGTTGGCTGCAATGCTGGTACTGGCCCCGATGGTGGTGCTGGCGCTGCTCACCTTGCGCGACATCCGCTGGGTGGTGATGGACTTAAGTGCCAAAAAGGACGAGGGCGCTTTCGTGGTGGTCTTGGAACCGGTGGCCGAAACGGTTGCTGCTTCTGAAGGTATGGGGCCGGTGAATAAGTGGATGAAGTTGCCAGTGCGTGCCGGCGGTGGAATTTCCGGGGCGTTCGCGCGTGCATTCGCCTTGCGCAAGGAGGAGCGACGAAGCCATCCCGAATTCATCGTGGTTCGCGAAGATGCCGCTTCCGCCGTGCTGTACGCCGTTATGTTGCGTGCCCCGTTGGTGCTCATTGCTGGCGCTACTCCTTGCCGGTGGGAACGGTTGGCAGCGCTGGTCGCCTTGCGCGTGATCTCCCCCAACGTTGCAACGATGGAGCGCCTTCAGGGATGGGCAACCAGTATCCGACAAAGCGACCAATTGTATGAAAAGGTGATATTGTCGCTCCTTTTGGAAGTAGACCTTACCGAAACTAAATGATCAGCTACCTCATCCTCATCGCGATAACGGCCTCTCTGGCTTGGGCCACCGTGCGGGTCGTGAAGCGCACCGGGCAATGGACGTTCGCCGTGGGCATGGCCGTACTCTATGCCTGGACCTTTCTTGGTGCTTGGTTCTTCATTGGGGACGCCCTCTCCGGCTATCAAGGCTATCGCATAGGGCTGAACTATTACTACCTGATGGAAAAGATGTTCCCATTTGAACTGGACCCGAACTACCACATCGCCTTACTGGGTTATTCCGCATATGCCGCACTTGTGATGGGAGGTGTTTGGGTCATGGTGCGGCGGATCCACCCCGTGAAGACCAGGACGTTCCCGGCGCGAACGGTCGATCATCGCGCCTTCTTCCTTGTTGCGCTGGTGGCCGCTTTAGGCAGCTTTGCCATTATCCGCCCCGTGATCATGGATGCCGTTGCAGCGAAGCTCTCCATCTACCAGTATACCCGCCATGCGGAATATACAGGGGCCAGCATACATGGCCTGTGCAATGAACTGGTCTGCCTTGCCCTGCTTTTGGGTTGGGTCATTCACCTCACCGGCCGAAATGCCCGCTTCTTCACAGCGGTTGGACAACGATGGGCCGGTTGGGCCTACCCAGCGGCCCTGCTCGTCTTTTCATTCTATCTGATGCTCCTTGGCAATCGGCACGAATTGTTCATGGCGTTGATCTTGGGCAGTTTGGTCTTTTTTGCCAATGCAGGGATTCCGCGAGGGCGGCAGTTCAGTCTATATCTGGCGGTGGTGCTTGTGCCTTTGATGGTAACCGGCAAGGTGCGCAACCTCACATGGCAGGAAATGAGCGTCTTGGATCTCGAAGGGAATCAGCAGATCCCTCCTTTTACACTGCCGATCATCCAGCATGTGCCCCGGCAACCCAAGGGTATTCTTCCGGCATTAGGTGAGCGTGTCATCTCGAACGAATTCTTTTGCGCGCACTTTTCGCTCTATGGCATCCTGCGAAAGGACGTGCGTCCCGAACCGTTCATCAGTGCGCAATACATCGCTGCGTCCATGGTGCCGCGCCTGTTGCAAGAGAAGCGCCCACCTACCGCCTACGACTATTATGCCGAGCAGGCCCGGCTGATGCCCGACCAAGGTTACACCATCCATCAGGCTGCGGGTTGGTACATTAATGGAGGGTGGGGCGGATTAGCGATCGGAGCTCTGCTGCTGGGCCTGTTCTGGGGATGGCTCATGCGCTTACGGGCTGTGCCGCCGTCACTCCCTTTGGTATGGCATGTGTTTGCCATCATGGGTACGAGTTGTCTAGTGGCGTTCATGCCGATCCTCATCCGCGACGGACCGGAGATCGTGAAAGCATTGGTGTTCGAGGGCTTCGCAATGCCGATCGGTATCGTGCTCCTGGCCGTTTTCATGGGCCGCAAGCGTACACGACGGAAACTGCCTGTTGCCGCATGAGCCATCGGGTCAGCATCGTCATACCATGCCGCAATGAGGCGGACCATGTCGAGCATGCCGTACGTGATGCACTGGCACAGGAACGACGGGACTTTGACATAGAGGTGCTCGTGGCCGTGGGTCCAAGCCATGATACCACCCATGCCATCGTGGAACGGATCGTTGCAGAAAACCCGGAAGTGATCCTGGTGGAGAATCCCGCAGGTGTGGTGCCTCATGGATTGAATGCGGCCATCCGCCTCTCCACGGGCAAGTTTATCGTGCGGATGGATGCCCATTCCCGCTATCCGGCTGATTATGCCGCCACGCTCACTGAAGCCTTGGACCGCCTGCAAGCCGACAATACCGGCGGTGTATGGGAAACTTTGCCCGCCAATGGAAGCGACAGGGCTTGGGCGATCGCTCAGGTCCTGAGCAGTGCGCTCGGCGTGGGCAATGCGATGTTCCGGCTCGGGGTGGAAGGTGAGCGCGAAGTAGACACCGTCCCCTACGGATGTTTCCGCCGCGAGCTCTTCGACCGCATAGGCTTTTTCGATGAGGAACTGGTACGGAACCAGGATGATGAGCACAATGGGCGCATTATCAAGGCGGGCGGGCGCATCATGCTGTTGCCGCAGGTACGGATCCAATACTACGGCCGTGATCGGATCTCGAAACTCTGGCGCATGTACCGGGAGTACGGCCTGTTCAAGCCTTTGGTGAACATCAAGCTTGGCGCACCCGCCACGGCCCGGCAATTCGCTCCGCCACTGTTCGTACTCGCCTTGTTCGGCCTCCCGGTGCTGGCATTGGCCGTTCCATTCCTCAGCATATCCTGGGCGGCGATGGTCGCGGCTTATGTGCTCGTGGTGATCATCGTCTCGTTCAGGATCGCTTTGGCCGCTTCACGCATGTCCGCCTTCCTTTGGCTGGTGTTGGCCTTCCTTACGGTGCATGTGGCTTACGGCGTGGGATACCTGCAAGGCATCGTGCGCTTCATGGTCCTCCGCCGCCGGGTGCGGCCGACGGACATTGGTACCAACCGATAGTGCGGATTTGGTGGCAAGGGGGAGGCGCGCCATCTTCGCCGTATGGTTGAAGCTGTAGAAGACAAGCCGTTGCGAATTATGGTGGTGATCCCCGGCAGGCCGGAGGAGCGCACCATGGTCTTCTCCCGTCGCCAAGCGCGTGCTCTGGCGGAAATGCACAACGCCTTGGTCGAGGTCTACTTTCTTGAAAGCCGTACCTCGCCCATCGCAATGCTCAAGGAACTGAGGAGGATGAAGGAAACCATACGCCGCTTCAAGCCGGAAGTGGTACATGCACATTACGGTACGGTGACAGCGTTGCTATCGGTGTTGGTGAGCCCCGTGCCGGTGGTCATCACTTTCCACGGAAGCGACCTGAACCACACACCGCATGACGGATTTTTTCGCGACCTGCTCGGGCGGCTCATGTCGCAATCAGCAGCGCTTGGGGCAACTGGTATCATCTGCGTGAGCGAGCAATTGCGCGACCGGCTCTGGTGGAAGCGCAAGCGGGTGCGGATACTGCCCATGGGTGTGGAATTACGGCGCTATATACCGGTTCCACGCGACGAGGCGAGGCGGCGGTTAGGCTGGTCCGCCCGCCCGCAGGTGGTGATCTTCAATGCCACTGCCCCCGCCCGCAAACGCTTGGACATCGCGCAACAAGTAGAGCATAAGCTGCAAGCCGAAGGCGTGTCCATGGAACTTGAACTGTTGCAAGGCGGCATCACGCAGGAGGAAATGCCGGTCCTCCTCAGCGCCGCCGATGCCTTGCTGATGTGCAGCAACAGTGAAGGCAGTCCGACGATGGTGAAGGAGGCCATGGCGTGTGACCTGCCCGTGGTGACAAACGATGTCGGGGATGTGAAGGACCGGCTGGCAGGAGTATCCCCGGGTGCGGTCGTGTCGCAGGATCCGACCGAACTGTCAAAAGCACTCCGTTCCGTCTTGCTGGAAGCGCGTCGGTCCAACGGCCGCGCCATGGCTGTTCGGAATAAGGCCGACGCCGAATCGCTCGATGCCCTGACATTCGAACTGTTACTATCCTGTGCCCGTGGTAATGGGTAATGCCGCTGCCGGACGGGCTATGGAAGTGGCCGCAATGGGCATCGCCATAGCCTTGCCGCTTTTTCCGGCATTACTGCCGATCTTGGTGGTGCTGCTGCTGTGCAGCGCGATCTGGGCGCGTGCTACACCTGGTTTGGTGCCGCGGAAGCTTACCGCCCGTTCGCCATTGTTCTGGTCGGCCGCGCTGTACGGCGCATACATGGTTGGTCTGCTCTGGAGTTCCAACATGGAATTCGCCGGCCTGGACCTTGGGATCAAATCCTCGCTGGCCCTTTTTGCACTGATCCCTATCGTCGGTGTTCCATCGATCCAAAGCATTCGGCCAAAACTTGCGTTCATCGGCGCCAATGCCATCGCAGTGATGATCTGTCCGATCCGCGCTGTCTTTCGGTCAGTGGATCTCTATTTGCATGCAATTCCCCAAGGACATCCGGAGGGTATACGCTGAGCGTGCCCTTCTTCGCGTCCGATTTCTCCGCATTCCTGCATCCCTCCTACATGGCGATGTACCTCACGTTGGCGTTGATGCTGTTAGCAGGGGCGCAGGCAAACGCGGCTAGGTTGAAACGCCTGACAACAGTGGTGGCCTTGTTGCTTGTCTTGGGCATCGTGCTCTGCGCTAGTAAAGCGGGATGGATCATCTTGATCCTTTCGGGCATCGGCCTGTTGGCCGAACGCTGGTCCGACAGCAGGATGCGTAAGACCGTAGGCTGGGGCCTGCTAGCTGTGATCTTCGGGGGCATCACACTCTATTGCACTACAACCTATGTGCATGAGCGGATAGGGCAGGTGCTGAACACATTCAAGGAGACAGCGCCCCAAAGCGATGCATCCAACAGCACCGATGACCGAAGACTGGTCTGGGACGCCGCCAGCTCTTTAGTGGCCGCACATCCTTGGACCGTGGTGGGCACTGGCGATGTGAAGGACGAACTGCTTTTGACCTATGCGGAAAAGGGCTACGTTGAACCGCTTCGGAAGAAGCTCAACGCGCACGACCAATACCTCAATACCGGCGTGGCGCTGGGTAGCGGTGGCATTCTGCTGCTAATCCTGCTGGTTGTAGTGCCCTCGATATCCGCATTTCGCCATGGTGACACATTGCTGATAGCTTTCCTGCTGTTGAATGCGCTCAACTGGACCGTCGAAAGCATGCTGGAAGTACAGGCCGGCACGATTTTCTTTGCTTTTTTTTCCTGGTTGCTCGCTCCGGATGAGACCCGAACTTCGCGACCCGGAAAGCACATCAAAGCGCGATCTTCGCACCCATGATCCCCTTCGCCCCACCGCGCATCGACGACCGCACCATTAAAGCCGTCACCGACGCCCTAAAAAGCGGCTGGATCACTACCGGTCCGCGCACCAAAGCCTTCGAGAAGCACCTCGCGGAATACTGCGGCGTGGAGAAAGTGATCGCGCTGAACAGCTGGACCAACGCCGCCGAGTTGGCTTTGCGTTGGTTCGGCATTGGGCCGGGCGATGAGGTGATCATTCCTGCGTACACCTATTGCGCAACCGCGAACATCGTGATGCATGTGGGCGCTAAACCCGTGCTGGTGGACGTGCTGGACGATTTCACCATGGACCCTGAAGCGGTCCGAAAGGCGATGAACCAACGCACCAAGTGCATCATCCCCGTGGACATCGGCGGTGTGCCGGCGCGGGTGGCGGAAATCGTCCGTGTGGCGGAAGAGGCGTGCGCATGGTTCACCCCGGCGGTGAATTTGCGCGTGGGAGGAGCCAACCCACAAATGCGCTTGGGTCGCGCGCTGGTGTTGAGCGATGCCGCGCATTCCTTCGGTGCACGCATACACGACAAACCGGTGGGCGCGCAGGCGGACATCACCGGGTTCAGCTTTCACGCGGTGAAAAACCTTACGACCGCAGAGGGCGGCGCACTCGCATTTAACTTGCCGGAACCGTTCGATCGCTAGCGTCGTACGCATGGTTCAACACCATGAGCCTGCACGGCCAAAGCAAGGACGCACTGGCCAAAACCAAGCCCGGCGCTTGGCGGTACGACGTGGAGGCCGCAGGTTGGAAGTGCAACATGACGGATATCCAAGCGGCGATCGGACAGGTGGAACTGGACCGTTACGACAGTGAAACGTTGCCCCGCCGCAAGGCCATTTGCGAACGCTATCAAGAAGCTTTCGCCAATGATGACCGCTTTATCACGCCCTTGCTGAAAGACAAGGACCGCGAAAGCAGCTACCACTTGTACATGCTGCGCGTGCCTGCCGCCTCGGAGGCCGACCGCGATGCAATCATCGAGGCGATCGCCAAGCGGGAGGTGAGCGTTAATGTGCATTTCCAACCGTTGCCTTTGCTCAGCTTCTATAAAAAATCGGGCTACCGCATGGAGGATTTTCCCAATGCTTACATCCACTACAGCCGCGAGATAAGCCTGCCGGTCTATTTCGACTTGTCCGATGCGCAGGTGGACACCGTGATCGCCGCGGTGAAGGCCAGCGTGCAAGAAGTGCTGGGCTAATGCTGAAGCGCGCCTTCGACATCCTGTTCGCCGCGGCGCTCCTACTTTTCTTGTCGCCGGAATTGTTGGTATTGGCCTTGGCCGTGACACTCACCTCGCCGGGCAGCGCCTTTTTTACGCAGGAAAGGGTGGGGAAGGGAGGTCGCGTTTTCAGGCTGTTGAAGTTCCGCACCATGCGCCCCGGTAGTGAAGCACAAGGGCAGCTCACCATCGGTGGCCGCGATCCGCGTATTACTTCGGTGGGCTATTTCCTCCGGAAAACGAAGCTGGACGAGCTGCCCCAACTGTGGAACGTGCTAACGGGCGATATGAGCGTGGTGGGCCCGCGGCCGGAGGTGCCGAAATACGTGGCCATGTACTCCGCGGATCAACGGCATGTGCTTTCCGTGCGCCCCGGTATCACGGGCATGGCGAGCATCAACTATATCGACGAAAATGAAATGCTGGCGCGATCCGCAGATCCCGAAAGGACCTACATCGAGGAGGTGATGCCCGCCAAACTGGCGCTGGATCTGAAGTATGTGAGGGAGCGGAGTATTTTGCTCGACCTGCGCATCATCCTCAGCACCTTAGGCAAGGTTTTGGGCGGGTGGTGAGAAATTTAAATTTGCTTCGGCTTTACTTCGAAACCTGTTCGCATTGGGTCGATTGAGAATCGAATGGCTGCGACCCTTGCAGGGTCGTAAATCAGTTCCGCGAAAATGCCATTTCTAATCTCTTTGACCCCGTTGGGGTCTTTAACGCAACAGACCCCGAAGGGGTCTCAGCGATTAGAATGCCGCCCCACTTGCATCGCAAAATTCGACCCTGAAAAGGTCGCAGCGAAAAGCTCGCTTTGGCCAGCCTACAGCGCAGTAAGCAACTTCTGCAAATCCTCCACGCGGTCGGGGTCGTTCAGCTTTTCGTAGCTGTTCAGCAGGTTGTTCAACAGCCTGCGTACAATGTCGATGTTGGTGCAGGGATTGTAAAAGCTCTCATCCGCTGGCAGTTCCAGTTTCCCAAGGAACTCGTCTATCTCCGCCTTGCCGAGGATGTCCCCGTTGCTGAAGGCGTTCACGTAGAACAGCACGTCGCCGTAACCCAGGTCGCGCGTGCCTTCGCCCGTTTCGTCCATGTAGGCCAGCACGAAATGGTTCGGGAGGTTTACGCCGCGAAGGGGCAGGTCGAGGTCTTCCGCCAAGAGCTGATAGATCAACGCCAGCGATAACGGATTGCCTTTTTTTCCCTCCAGCACTTCATTGATGTAGCTGTTCTGCGGAGCGTGGTAGTTGCGTTTGTTGCCCTTGAACCCATGCACCTGAAAGAAGATGTGATTGAACACCCGTACCTTTTCGAAGGCGGTAAGGTTGTCGTTCAACTCCAGCCAAATGTCTTGCCGGATGGCCGCTAAACGGGACTTTACCCGGTGCTCATCCAGCTCCGAATAACGGTAGCGACATACTGCAAGTGCTCCTTCAAGAAGATCCTCGCCACCTGTTGCGGACCAAGCCTTTAATCGATTGAATGTGAGGTCGAAATGAATGCTGTGCAGCAAGTCTTCAATGCGGTTGCGGAACAGGTCGCCGAGGTCGTCCATTTCCCACGCACGCTCCAGTTCGGGAACCACCGGTTCGCCGATAGTGAGGATGCGCTCGCGGACATGGCTGTATATGCTTTCGTCCGGATCGTCGATCAAGGTGATCAAGGCGTGGATCTCTGTATCGCTCATGGTAAGCGTGGTTGAATGAAGGTATACGGAAACAGCCCTTTATCAGTTCGGTGCAGGCGAAGCTATTCTGCCCGGCCAGCCCCGGCCCAAGCGTCGTCATCGCGTTTCCACCAGCACCATGTTGATGCAGGATTCGAACCCAGGGTCCGCTACGCGAAACACTAAGTGGGAGTTAGACTCAAGACTCAAGACTCGAGACTCAAGACTCAAGACTCCAATCTTCTCTGTGCCTGCGTGTCTCTGTGGTGAAAACACCTTCCTCAACCTGCTTCTACCCGGCCATCCGGTCCAGCACTTGCACGATCATCCGGTCGATCGCCGTGTGGTGGTCTTTGCTGTATTCCTTCCGCAGCCGGTTGGCCACAACGGTGCATACCGTGGCGGCGCGGTGGCCGAGGAGGCCGCAAAGGCCGTACAAAGCGCTGGTCTCCATCTCGTAGTTCAGCAAACGCATGTCCTCATGGCGGAACGACGTAAAGAGCTCGTTCAGCCCGTCCACGCTGGGGATGGCGCGCAATTGACGCCCCTGTGGGCCATAGAAGCCACCCGCCGTGGCGGTAAGGCCTACGTGGTTGCCAGTACCTAAGCGTTGCACCAAGGCGCTGTCGCCGCTGGCCAAGTAGGGCAGTGGCAGGTTGTCGCTCCATTCGGTATGGGCCAGGAATGCTTGCAGGATGCGCAGCTCCGCATCCGTCTGCTCGTGGGCGTAGTAGTGCATCACGTTGTCAAGCCCTAAACCGCTGTGGCTTACGATCAGCTCGTCCACCGGGATGTCCTCCTGCAGGGCGCCACAGGTGCCCATGCGCACAACGGTCAAGGATTTGTGCTCCTTTTTCGGGGTGCGCTTCTCCAGGTCGATGTTCACCAACGCGTCCAACTCGTTCAGCACAATGTCGATGTTGTCCGTGCCGATGCCCGTGGCCAGCGCGGTGATCCGCACACCGTTGCGCATGCCGGTGTGCGCAATGAATTCCCTGTTTTGGGACTTGTGCTCAACGCTGTCGAAGTGCTTGCTGATCAATGCGACGCGGCCGGGGTCGCCCACAACGAAGACGAGGTCGCCCAATTGCTCCGGGCGCAATGCGAGGTGGTAGATCGATCCGTCCGGGTTAAGGATCAATTCGCTTGGGGCTATTTCAACGCCGGGTTCGGTAAGGAGGATGGGATGCATGGAGCTGTTCGGTTATTGGGAATGTGCCAAATATGGGGAAGATCCGGAGGTTTACCGCAAAGTACGCAAAGGACGCGAAGAGAATACCGGCCTCCGACAAGAGGGGAACCACAGATTACATAGCTTTCTCGCAACGCGGGAAAAATCTGTGTAATCTGCGCAATCGGCGGCTAAACCAAACGGAGAACGGTCACGGCGACGGCATAAATTGCACATTGGCCCAATGTCGAAACACTGGCCTCCGACGGGGAAAGCCACAGATTACACAGATTTCGCAGATGGCCTTCGGCCTTGAATACCGACCTCCGACGGGGAAAGCCACAGATTACACAGATTTCGCAGATGGCCTTCGGCCTTGAATACCGGCCTCCGACAGGGGAACCACAGATTACACAGATTTCACAGATGGCCTTCGGCCTGAATGCCGGTTTTGATAGCGAGGAACCGCTGATCCTGCTTCGCCAGAGCGCTACGCGGAGGCGAGTGAACACAGATAAACGCTGATGATCCCGTTCGGGGCAGCGCTCGGTTTACTTGCCTCCGAACACGCGCTGCAACAAGTCCGTGGTACGGGCCAACGGGTCTTGGCGGATCTTCAGCTCTTCATCGGCTACCAGAAGGAACAGGCCGTCGATCGCTTTTTGTGTCACGTAGGCATCGAGGTCTGGATTGATGGCTTGGCCGCCGGTGAACAAGGTGGTCTTGTTGTAGGCTCCGGCCAATGGCGTCCAATAACTCGTTAGCGCGACTTCTTGTGTGGCTTTTACCACGATGGGCTGGAATTTGGCAATGAGCTCTGGCGTGGTTTTCTCCTTCAGGAAGTTCGTGGCCGCATTGTCGCCGCCGCGCAGGATCGCGAAGCCGTCGGCCACCGTCATGCCCTTGATGGCGTTGACGAAAACAGGCACCGCTTCCTTAGCTGCAGCTTCCGCTGCACGGTTCATGGTCAACTCGAATTTATCCACTTGGCTGCTCATGCCGATGTCGTTCAAGGTGTTCTTCATCTTTTCCGCTTCCGGCGGGAAGGGGATGCGCAAACGCGGATTCTTCCAAAAGCCGTCCGCCACGGAGGCCACGTCCACGGAATGCTCGGCACCTTTTTCCAACGCTTGCTTCAATCCGGCTACCACATCGGCATTGCTAAGCGGGGTGCCTGTGGTTGTTCCTACTTGGTTGGCCATGTCTTGCAATTCAGCGCAAGAGGCGGTCAGCAGAACAATAAGGGGGAGAGCGAAAATTTTCTTCATGTTGGTAGTTCAAGTGTTCGGTGTGTCCATCAATTGTGCCAAAGCCGTGCGCCATTGTTCTGGCAAGGCGATCGAAGCCTGCTTGGAATAGTCGAAGCACACCATGACGCTGCGTCCTTCGGCGTGTTTCTTTCCGCTTTTTAAGTTCAGCACTTCGTAGTGAAGGTCGAAGCTCTTGGAGCCGATCTTTCCGCACCAGGTCTGGATATGGACTTCATCTGCCAAGTGGATCGGCAGGCGGTAGTCTACCTCGTTCCGCGCCAAGATCAAGCCCATGGTCACCCAGTCGTGGTCCTTTTCCATGAATCGGCGAAGCAGGTCCATGCGGCCCAGTTCGAAGTATTGCAAATAAGCGGCGTTGTGTACGTGCCGCGCCAAGTCCGCGTCGCTGAAGCGGAGCTGTATGGGGGTGGTTACGCGCATGGGGTCAGTTGGTCATTGCAGTTGAGGTTGGCGGTTAGCCATGGAACGCGCGCTGCCAACTGCCGCTGCCACTGCCAACTTTTTTCTACGAGATCGGATTCAAGATCACCGAAAACACAGTGATGCTATTCGGGTCCCGGTCGTAGAACAACTTATCCAGCGCCTCCAAAACGTTTTTCGCCCGGAAGTAGGACGTGTTGAGCTCGCCTTGGCCGCGGGCGCTCCATTGCACGGTGTAGCTGCTGGTGCGGTCCTTGTATGTGGCCACATACTGCCGCATGGCACGTAAAGCCTCCAATTTGTCGCGGCCCTGGGTGCTGTGGAAGAGGAAGCTCTGGTTATGCCGTGGATTCAGAGTGATCAAGTAGAGCTTGGCGTCCTGTCCCGGTTCCTCCACGTAGTTGAACATCAGGCTGTCCACGCCCACGCCGATGTGGTCGCTGATCTCCTTTTGCAGTTTCGCGGTCTCAATGTTTTTATCGGTCGTCATGGGTTGTTGCGCTGCGGAATGGCTTCCGGCGGGTCGAATTTACTGAAGGGTGAATTGCGGCTCCTGTATTCGGGCACCAAATGCTTCATGGCTTCCACGCAAGCGCTGTCCTCGCGGCGGGTGGCGGCTTCGAGTATGGTTCCGATGTGTGCCAATGTGGTCTCCGGATCTTGTGCGGTGGTTTTTCCGATGAGGATGCGTGGATGGTGCGTGGGCAGGGTGCTTTCGGCGTCGGCAAGCAGCTCCTCGTAAAGTTTTTCCCCGGGACGAAGACCGATGTACTTCACTTCAATATCGCGCCCGGGCTCTTTGCCGCTCAGGCGGATCATGCGTTCTGCCAGCTCGCTGATGCGCACCGGTTGGCCCATGTCGAACACGTACACTTCGCCGCCGTGACCCATGGTGGCGGCTTCCAGCACCAAGCGGCACGCCTCCGGAATGGTCATGAAGTAGCGCACCACGCCGGGGTCGGTCACCGTAACCGGACCGCCTGCTTCGATCTGCTTGCGGAACAGCGGGATCACCGAGCCGTTGCTGCCCAGCACGTTGCCGAACCGCGTGGTGATCACCGACATGCCGGGGCCGCTTTTTTCGGAAAGCGCTGCCACGCAAAGCTCCGCGCAGCGCTTTGTGGCACCCATTACGCTGGTGGGGTTCACGGCCTTGTCGGTGCTGATGAGGATGAACTCCTTCACGCCGTGCCGCTGCGCCAGTTCAGCCAGGTTCATCGTGCCGCCGATGTTGGTGAGCGCCGCTTCCGAAGGGCGCGCTTCCATCAAGGGTACGTGCTTGTAGGCCGCTGCGTGGAAGATCACTTCAGGCTTCGCTTCAGCCAGCAATTTTTCCATGGAACGAGCATTGCGCACATCGCCTACCACCGTGCCGAATGCCGTGTCGCCGCGGCCTTGCAACTCCATGCCCAGATCGTACAAAGCGCTTTCCGCCTGATCGAGCAGCGTTGCGTGGGCTACGCCCATGCGCATGAGCTGCCGCGCGATCTCACTGCCGATACTGCCCGCCGCGCCGGTCACCAAGATCCGCTTTCCCCGGAAACGCTGCTCTACGGCGGCATCTTCCAAATTGATCGGTGCGCGACCCAGCAAGTCCTCTATGCGCACTTCGCGGATCTGTCCACTGCTCAATTGCCCGTTGATCCAGTCCTTCACCGGCGGCACTGTGCGCACGTCGACCTGCGCTGCGATGGCCATGTCCACCACCTGTCTGCGGTGCTCGGGGTCGGGCCGCTGGATCGCGATGATGACTTGTTGGGCGGGCGTTTTCCGCAATAGGTCAGGCAATTCGCTGGTGGAATAGACCCGCACGCCTTCCAAGCGCTTGCCCACCTTGCCGGGGTCGTCGTCCACGAAGGCCGTTACGTGGTAGCGGGCGCTGCCTTCGCGCTCCAAGGTCCGCTTAGTGATGAGGCCCGCTTCGCCAGCGCCGAACAACACTACGCGTTGCGCCTCCTTTCCTTGGCCTTTCCGCTTCAGGTGTAGCAGCTTGAACGCGATCCGCGAGGAAATGAGCAACATGACCGCGCCCATGAACTCGATGATGAGAACCGAAGTCGGCAGCACGAAGCGATGGTCCACTAAGTAGTACCGCACGGCATTCGCCAAGAAAAGCGTGAGCGTGCCCGCCAGAACGGTCAAAAAAATCCTCCGCGCATCTTCGGTGCCCGTGTGCCGCACCATGCTGCGCTGAATGCCCACGCCCGCGTGCCATCCCAAGCGTACCAGCACGTAGATCGGCAATACGGGCCACAGCAGATCGTACTCGTACCCTGGAACGCTGAAATTGAACCGGAGCTGGTAGGCGGCAAGCAGCGCCGCCAAGCACATCGCCAGGTCGATCGCCGTGATCGCCCACCGGGGCATCAACCGCTGCATGGCCATGGCTGCGAAGGTATGTGGAGCGGAGCCTATCTCTTGGCCCTTTCCCCAGATCCGTGCATCTTTGCCCGAACGCCCTATCAGTGTTCCCAAACGATTTAATGACGACCATCCCGACTTCCTTGGTTACCGGCGGCGCCGGCTTCATCGGCGCACACGTGGTGAAGGACCTGCTGGCCATGGGCCATCGCGTAGTGGTGTTGGACGATCTCAGTGGCGGCTTCCAAGATCAAGTGGACTCTAAAGCCACCTTCGTCCAAGGCTCCATCACCGACGAGGGGCTCGTGGAGCGGCTGTTCGTGGAACATGGCTTCACCTACGTGTACCATTTGGCCGCATACGCCGCCGAAGGTCTTAGCCATTTCATCCGGCGCTTCAACTACGAGAACAACCTCATCGGGAGCATCAACTTGATCAACGCTTCGGTGCGGCACGAAGTGAAATGCTTTGTGTTCACCAGTTCAATAGCCGTGTACGGCGCGCTGGAACCGCCCATGCGCGAGGACATGCGGCCCGTGCCGGAAGACCCGTACGGAGTGGCCAAACTGGCGGTGGAGATGGACCTTTACGCCGCCAAGCACATGTTCGGGCTGGACTACGTAGTGTTCCGTCCGCACAACGTCTATGGTGAATATCAGAACCTCGGGGACCGCTACCGTAACGTGGTCGGCATCTTCATGAACCAGCTCATGCAAGGCAAGGACCTCACCATCTTCGGCGATGGCAGCCAACAACGGGCATTCACCTATGTGGGTGATATTTCGCCGTTGATCGCCCGGTCAGCCACCATGCCTTCGGCATACGGAGAAGTATTCAACGTTGGCGCGGACAAACCTTGCACGGTTCAGGAACTGGCCACCTTGGTGATGCAGGCAATGGGGAAGGAGGGTTCCATTATCCACCTGGAAGCTCGGAACGAAGTGGCATTCGCCTTCAGTGACCATAGCAAAACGCGGAGGGTCTTCGGGAAATCTGTGGAAACGTCCTTGGCGGACGGCTTGAAACGCATGGTGCCATGGGCATTGGCAACCGGTGCGCGGGAAAGCAGCGCGTTCGGGAAAATCGAGATTGAACGGGGGCTGCCACCGAGCTGGAAAGTCTGATGGACATCCAGCGCTACTTTGCCGCTCCGCAAAGCGCTTTGTAAAAGAACTCATGCCCCGCATCCTCTTTATAGCATCGCACCGCCCCGGACGCAGCCCCAACCAGCGCTTCCGGTTCGAGCAATTCATTGGGCACCTGGAGCAGAACGGTTACGAAACCGAGGTGTCGTTCCTCATCAGCGAAGACGACGACCGCATCCTCTACGAAAAAGGCAACTTGGCCGGTAAAGCAGGCTTCGTGCGCCGCAGCATCGCCAAGCGACGCGCCGATCTGGCACGCGCGAACGAGTACGACATCATCTTCGTGAGCCGCGAAGCACTGATGACGCGAAGCACCTGGTTCGAACGCGCCTTCCGCCGCAGCCAGGCCAAGGTGGTCTACGACTTCGACGATTCCATCTGGCTCGACAATGTGAGCGATGCGAACCGCAGATGGAAATGGGTGAAGAACGCCGGAAAGACCGCTAAACTGATCGGGCTGGCTGATCTGGTGTTGGCCGGTAACGCCTACTTAGCCGACTATGCCTGCCGCTACAATGGCCATGTAACGGTAATGCCCACCACCATCGATACGGAGGAATACCTGCCGCGCACGACTCGCCCGGACGGACCTGTGGTGATCGGCTGGAGCGGAAGCATCACCACCATTCGGCATTTCAGGCACGCCGTCCCCGCATTGCTTCAATTGAAAGAAAAATACGGGGACCGCATCACCTTCCGCGTGGTGGGCGACGGATCATTCCGTCACGAGCAACTCGGCATCCAAGGCCTGCCTTGGAACAAAGTAGCGGAACTCGATGACCTGCGCGCCATGGACATCGGCATTATGCCCTTGCCGGATGATGATTGGGCCAGGGGCAAGTGTGGGCTGAAGGGCCTGCAATACATGGCACTTGGCATTCCTTCGCTGATGAGCCCTGTAGGTGTGAACTGTGACATCATTCAGCACGGGATCAACGGTTTTTTACCAAGCAACGATGCCGAATGGGTGGCCGATATCTCCCGTTTGGTCGAAGATGCCGAGCTTCGCAGCTCCATTGGCCAGGCGGGACGCAACACCGTGGTGGAACAGTACAGCCTTCGCGCTTGGCAACAGCGCTACGTGGGCTTTTTCAATGAACTGATCGAACAACGCAAGAAATGACCGAAACCAATCCTCCGAAAGAAATCGAGCTGTCCAACATCCATGAAGCCCTCGGTGCCAAAATGGTGCCCTTCGCCGGCTTTCTCATGCCCGTGCAATATTCCGGCGTGAACGATGAGCACCTCACCGTGCGCAAAGCCGTCGGCGTGTTCGACGTTAGCCACATGGGCGAGTTCATCGTACGTGGACCCGGCGCACTGGACCTCATTCAAAAAGTGACCAGCAACGATGCCTCCAAGCTCACCACCGGCAAGGTGCAATACAGCTGCCTGCCGAATGACAAAGGCGGGATCGTGGACGACCTGCTGGTGTACAACATGCAGCACGGCGACGACACCCATTACGTGTTGGTGGTAAACGCCGGTAACATCCAAAAGGACTGGGACTGGATCAATGCGCGCAACACATTCGATGCTCAACTGGAAAACATCAGCGACCACATGTCGCTGCTGGCCGTGCAAGGCCCCAAAGCCACCGATACGCTGAAAGGCCTGTTCAAGGAAGACATTGGCGCCATGCCATATTACACCGCCATGTACGCCGAGATGAAGGGCGTGGGCCTGGTGCTCATTTCTTCCACGGGCTACACCGGCGCTGGCGGATATGAGATCTACATGCCGAATCCGCTCGCGGAAAAAGCATGGAGCGCCATTTTCGAAGCTGGAAAGCCATTTGGCATCAAGCCTGCTGGCCTCGCTGCCCGCGACACCCTGCGCCTGGAAATGGGCTTCTGCCTCTACGGGAACGACATCGACGATACCACTTCGCCGCTGGAAGCCGGACTGGGCTGGATCACCAAATTCACCAAGGAATTCACCAACTCCGCTGCGCTGAAGGCTGAAAAGGAAGCGGGAGTGAAGAACAAATTGGTGGGCTTTGAACTGCTCGATCGCGGCATTCCGCGCCATGATTGCGCCATAGTGGATAGCGACGGAAAAGTAATCGGCAGAGTGACCAGCGGCACCATGAGCCCCAGCATACAAAAGCCCATCGGCATGGCCTACGTGCCCAAGGAAATGAGCGCGCCGGGCACCGAAATTCTCGTGGACGTGCGCGGCAAAATGCTGAAAGGAATTGTGGTGAAAACGCCGTTTATTGAGGTCGCGAAGTGAGAGTGGTGTTGGACATTGCAAGACTCAGACTCAAGCTCAGCTAGACCTGACTCAAGACTCACGACTCAAGACTCTGCTCTCTGTGCCTCTGTGGTGAATAAAAAATGAAGGCTGTCTCCCGCAACACCGACTACAAATTCCGCGTGGAAGTGTGCTACACCCCCGGCCAGTTTCCGCTGTACAAGCAGGACATGGGCATCGTGGTGGTCATCGACATCCTGCGCGCCACCAGCGCCATGGTCGCAGCTTTTGAGCATGGGGTGAAGGACATCATTCCAGTGGCCACCATTGAGGAAGCGAGGCAGTACATCGGCCGCGAAGGCTACATCGCTGCCGCTGAACGCAACGGCGAGATCGTAGAGGGATTTCCTGTAGGCAATTCGCCGCTCGCCTTCAAGGCCATGGACCTGCGCGGAAAAACCATCGTGATCAGTACCACAAATGGAACACAGGCCATCAACACCGGACGCGAAGCGCGGAAGCTCGTGATCGGCTCGTTTCTCAACCTCAGTGCGCTTAGCAATTGGTTGCTTCAGCAAGACGATAACATCCTGTTGCTTTGCTCCGGCTGGAAGGACAAATTCAGTTTAGAGGACAGTGTTTTCGCCGGTGCGGTGATGGAACGCTTGCTGGAAAGCGGTAAATTCGGCGTGGAAGAGGACAGTAGCATCGCTTCCAAATACCTGTACATGGCAGCCCGAGACAACTTTATGAGCATCCTGAAAGCGGCGCCCCGCCGCAAAAGGCTTCAGCAATTGCACTTATTGGAAGACGTGAAGTACTGCCTTACGCCGGACCAAAGCAAAGCCATTCCTATTCTTCGCAACGGCCGGTTGGTCCTGCTCGAAAACTGAACCATGAACCGTAAAACCGCGCTGCGCGCATTTGCCTTGTTCCTTGGCCTCGCCGTGGCGTGGCCGTTCTTCATGCAGCGCGATGCCGAGGCCTGGGGCTTCTATGGCCACCGCCGCATTAACCGCATGGCCGTCTTCACCCTGCCGCCCGCCATGTTCGGCTTCTACAAGCGCCACATCGATTATGTCACTGACCATGCCACCGACCCCGACAGCCGTCGCTATGCCGTAGCAGCCGAGGCTCCGCGTCACTACATCGACATTGATCATTACGTGCCGGCAGGGGAGGATCCCTTCAAGGAAGTGCCCAAAAAATGGGACCTTGCCGTGCAGAAATTCACTGAGGATACCTTGCAAGCTTATGGTATCGTGCCATGGCACATTCCGGTGATGTACGGCAGGCTCGTGAATGCATTTAAACGCGGCAGCGTGGACCGGATCCTCTACTACAGCGCGGAAATCGGCCACTACATTGGAGATGCCCACGTGCCCCTCCACACCACGGAGAACTACAACGGTGACATGACCGGCCAGCACGGCATCCACGCATTTTGGGAAACGCGTATTCCGGAACTAAATGCCGATAGTTACGACCACTTCACCGGCCGCGCCCAGTACATCGCCGACCCGTTGGAAGCCGCCTGGGACGCCGTGATCGGTAGCCATGCAGCATTAGACACCGTGTTCAGCAAGGAAAAAGAACTGCAGGCCACCTTCCCGGAAAGCGAGAAGTATGTCTACGAACAACGCGGACGCGGCAGCGTGCAGCTCTACTCCAAAGAATTCACGGCAGCGTACGAGCAAAGCATGGGCGGCATGGTGGAGCGCCGCATGAATGCCGCCATCATATCAGTGGGCAGCTTTTGGTACAGCGCGTGGGTAGATGCCGGCCAACCCGACTTGGACCACTTCGACCAAAAGGACGTGAGCGACAGCTTGAAACAAGTGCTGAAAGCCGAAGACGAGGAGCGCAAGAATTCCTCTAAGGCGTTCGGTAGGGAGGAGCCGAGTGAGTGAATGTATGCTCCTCAGGGGTCTCTCGAAAAGACCTGAAAATATAAATTTCTACTTCAGGAAAAGCTTCCCGGTCAGCGACGTCCCGTACGCGTTATCGATCCGGTACACATAGCTTCCGGCCACAAGATTCTTCCGCAGGAATACGCACGACGGACCGTGGAATTCCTGCTGGCTCACGACTCTGCCGCTCATGTCGCTTACCGTGAGTTTGTGCGTGGCCGGTGATGTTTCGCTCAATTCAATTGTGGCTTGGGATAACACCGGGTTGGGGTAAACCCGCACTGCAGTTCCTGTATTGGCCATGTCGTGCGTGCTCAAATTTGGATTTTCCAAAATGGTGCGAAATTGTTCGAATGTGCCAGCGTCCATCAACGTGTGGCGGTACCCTCCAGCCCAGGTGTCTACGCCTAGAACATTGTAATTCACGTTGTCCGTTACCAAAATGCCACTGCCACTCTCCCCGGGAACTCCAACCCAATTCTGTACGCCTACATAATTGGCGATACCAGCACTGCTGAGCACCACAGGCGTGGAGAAATGGTAAAGTGTGTCCCCGTTGTAAATAATGCTCGGGTCACCTGCAACATTGTCTGCCGGATAGGAGAACTTGTGGACAATTTTATCGTTGAAATAGGTGGAATCCGTGGTAAAGCCTAAGCCGATCCATCCGAGTTCTTCACCTAACGGATGTTCCAGCTCAATCAAAGCATTATCTCGTTCCCACTCCAATGGTACGTAGTAACGGACCGCGCGAGCTCACCCGTAAATACACCGGATTCCGTTGTCAAAAAACTGGATTAAAGTCTATCTGCCCGGTGCGCCATTCCCCGCTGAACATATCCCGCAAGCAATGGGATGCGGTAAGGACATGCCAAGGCCCAACTAACTGTCCAGAGCATCGCGCCCAACTCGAATCAGCTTCAATCCTCCTTAATGCGCCAACGGCCCGTATGGGGTAGTCTGTCAACGAATTCATACTTGCGGCGGTTGGTGGCAGTTGATTTCCCGGACCGAGGTAGCCCGCAGGGGCGGCCATATTATCCAACGTTATCAAACCGGGCAGTGTGCCGATGCCATTTGATAAAAAGCCCGAAACCGAATCCGTGACAGCCACGGGATGGATCGTGTCCACTTCCTCCGTTACCGGGTTGTAGACTAAAATGGTGTTGTCCTGTGCCAATAGCGACAGTTGAAAGAGAGCGAAACCAAAAGAAATCAGTGCGCAACGAATTTGCATTGACGATGAACGAAGAGCAGGGGATTTTAGTACGTCGGCCAACCCGACTTGGACCACTTCGACCAAAAGGACGTGAGCGACAGCTTGAAACAAGTGCTGAAAGCCGAAGACGAGGAGCGCAAGAATTCCTCCAAGGCGTTCGGGAGGGAGGAGCCGAGTGAGTGAGTGTATTCGGATTTCAGTTGCCCTCTGTCATTTCCTATTGCCGCGCCACTACCACACGTTGCAGTTGCCTGCTGCCGTTCTGCTCAAGCTCCAATAAGTACATGCCATCTGCAACGGCATTAAGGTCCATGCGGTGCACCGCAGCCATGGGCAGCACAGTTTTTACCAATGCGCCTTGCACTGAGTATAAGCGCAAGGTGCTGCCGGGTTGTACGCCGTCCAAGGAAATGTTCAGGAAGTCATTGGCAGGGTCGGGCCAAACACGGAACCGGCCTTCTTCATTTTCTGTGATCGCATTGAATTCGCCGATTTGGAAATCCGTGCTGTAGGTGGTGCCGGCGTAGTCCACCTGAAATTGCCAGTTGCCCGTTGGCCAAGTGGAGTTCACCACGTTGACCCATTGCGTATATGCCGTGGCGTAGTAGGGCCAAGGCGAAGTCCAGCTCCATTCTTCGAACAGCCCGTCGGGGCTGATGTTACGCATGGTATGAACGCTGGCCGAGTCGAGGTCGCGGTAGTAGATCTTGAAGATGATGGAGTCCCCGACGTTGAAGCCGGTCTGCTCGTACGTGATCTCGGGCGTGGGACAATTGTAGTTGTCCAGTGTGGAATAGTGTGTGGAGATGTGGTTGACCTGCGGAATTGAATAGGCCGGTTGGACCGCCCACCAACTTTCGGTGCCATTCATGCTGTTGCACGGCCCCGCATAAGGGTCCACCACATTGTTGTTGGCGTCCATCACTTGAAAATGCAGGTGGGGATAGCTGCTGCTCCCACTGCTGCCGGCATTGCCGAGAAATTCCCCGGCCACTACCGTTTCGCCGATGCCTTTCGCGGTAACCGTGCCGGACTTCATGTGCCAATACCACGATTCGGAACCGTCGGAATGTTCCAGCACGATACCGTTCCAATCGGGACTTCCCGTGTTGCTGCACATCCGGTCGAAGTATCCGTCGCGCTTGTTGATGATCACACCGTCCGCTGCGGCGATGATCTCCATGTTCTCCTCGTCCATCTGTTTCCATCCATAGGGCCAGTAGACCACGTCCGTTCCCGCATGGTTCCCGCTCGCCCAATCGTACGTGCGCGTGCCACAATCGTAATCCAGCACATGGTTGTTGGGCAACGGATCATGGTCCACCCCGAAACGCACGGCACTGTATCCGTAATCGTCAAACCCCGCGCGGGCCTGCGTTGGCCAGATGAACAGCGGGTGGTTACCGCCTCGGTCCACCTGCGGAAGTTCCGGGTGCTCGGCATGTACATGCTGGGCGTTCCGCTGATTTTCCAATGAAACCTCCTGCTGTTGTTCCAGCGAAATGCACGGTGCGTTTTCCACGGAAGGCGTGCCAAGGAAGCCTTTCCACCCGCTCGTACCGCTCGGTTCAAGGGGCTGAAGGTTTTGTGCCTCGGCGCCTTTCCATGCAGTGAGCACCAACAAAGTGCAGGCGGTCATGCGCCAAAATGCAGTTTTCCGTTTCATTTCGGCGAGTTTTATCCGCCGAAAGTAGACTTTCTGATAGTCTCTGTCCATCCCCAAAAGGGGGGATGTGGTATTTTCTGCAAATCATTCCGGCCTAGAACCGGCCGATCTTCAACGTTACCCCGGCATTGAAGCCTCGCAGCGCGTCCTTCGGAGTTTCCGGTAGGGTGATGTCCGAAGTGTAGCGGTACGAAACTCCAAGGCCCAACCGCACCAGCTTGATCATGCTGAGCTCTAGCGCGATGCCTGGTTCAATAACGAAAAAGGCCTGTGCATCGCCGGTATTATACCGGGTTGGGCCGTTCGGTCGTCCCAAGCGGCTTTCGTAGGTCTCGTAAACCGCTCCACCAGCGCCGATGATCACCGGTAAGGTAACGTGTATGGCACTGCGGTAGGCGATCACCGGCTCGATCAACAAGCCGCCATAGCCCATGCGGAATTGGCTGGTGTGCCGGACGAAAATGCCTTCCTCCGCAAGATGTGAATCGTAGGCCGTGTTCGGTACGTCCGTCACCAGGCCAAAACCGGCGAATCCGAGTGTCACCCGATGGTCGATGATCCAGCCGCCACGCACGCCGGTGAGCAGCGCATCTTGGTCCATCACGCGTGTGTAATGCGCCGAAAGACCGCCCCAACCTCCGTTCGAGCGGCCGCTACCGGAGCCGATAAGCGTGTGCATGGGCAAGGTGTCGGTCTGGGCGTTCAGAAGGACCGGTAACGCAATTGCAAAGAGGAAAGCGGCGAAGGGAAATGGTTTGTGTCGCATGGTGCGGTGTTGTTTGCCCATATGACAAACACATCGCTGGAAACCCCTATGCGGTCGAAAAATTAATTCTTCCCATGCCCCACCAATGCTCCTTCCAGCACCAGCAACTGCACCTTCAACACCGCTGCCACCGTGAGGCTGTCCCGCACTTCACCCCGCTGCACCATGGCGTACAGCTCCGCGAACGGCAATTTGCGCTGCTCCAGCTCCTCGTCATGATCCGGCTCCGGAGCATGAAAGGTGAGGCCCTGTGCCACGAAGATGATGGCCTGCTCGTCGCTGGCGCTGTTGCTCAGGTCCATTTGCAGGATCTCCGTCCATTGGTCCGCCTCAATGCCCACTTCTTCACGCAGCTCGCGCTTGGCACTTTCCATTGCCGGGATGTTGCGGTCTCCGCCGCCTTCGGGCATTTCCCAACTGTAAGCTTCCATGGGGTAGCGGTACTGCCCCACGATCCAGGTGTTCATGTCCTCATCCAGCGGGATCACGCCCACGGCGAGATTCTTGAAGTGGATCACGCCGTATACGCCCTGCTTCCCGCCGGGGTCGATCACTTCGTGGTGCGCCACGGAGATCCAGGGGGTTTCGTACGCCAATTTCTCGCTCAGGGTGGTCCACGGACCGCGCTTCTTCATGCGGCAAAGATGACAACGGGCTTTGTTTTACCGCAGAGGGCGCGGAGAACACAGAGGATCGTCATGGTGCTCTCCGGATTTTACCCCGTCCCTCGCGCCCGGCATTTCTCAGCGCTCTCCGCGCCCTCCGCGGTTTCACTTCGTCATCTCCGCGAGGGATCCAGCCGGAACATGATGTCAAGCTTCATCACGCTGCGTACCAATTGGCCGTCTTTCACCGCCGGTTGCCAGCAGAGCATGCGCACCAGTCGCATGGCCTCCGCATCACAGCCACCGCCCAGGAAATTCAAGGTACGTAGATTGCTCACACTGCCGGTGGTCTCCACCGTGAATTCGATCGTGACCTTGCCCTGGATGTCCAAGCGGAAGGCTTCCGGTGGGTACTTCAGGTTTTGCCCCAAATAATTCGGCAATTGGCGAAGCCCACCTTCGATCCGCGGGGTGGCCAAGGTGTCCGTTTCGCGATCGGTGTACAGCTTGTTCGATGCATCCTGGGGCAACGTGCTTTCCAGCGGCGGACAAGCTTTTTTCTTCGCTTGCAGCTTGGTGTACTTCTTCGCGTTGAAAGGGATCATGATGCTATGGTCCTTCTCGAAGACCGTGCCGTTCGCCGAGGCGGGCCTCCAGCGGAGCATGCGCGCCAAACGGAGTGCTTCCGCATCGCAGGCGGGGTCCAACGGCAGGCTTACGCGCGCGTTTTGCACGGAACCGTCCTCCAGTATTTTGAAACTAATTCCCACCTCGCCATTCAGCCCAGTGGCTAATGCTTCCTGCGGAAAATGCTGCTCCTGCTCCAGGAACCAGTTCACGGCATCTTTGCCGCCCAACGGTTCGGGCGGGGTGAAGTCCTGCGCGGAAGCAAGCGTTGCCAGAAGGAGGAAAAAGGGGGGGAGAAGTATTCGCGCCATGGTCCCGTAAATTTGCAGCATGGCCGCCAAACCAACATTCGTCCCCGGTGATGAAGTTTCCTTCCTGAACGAGGTGGGCGGCGGCATGGTGTTGTCCCTGGTGGGCAAGGACCACGCCAAGGTACGTACGTTCGATGGCTTCGAGTTCGCAGTGCCGCTGAAAGAACTTGTGATGCGCGCCCAAAATTCCAGTTATGCCGTAAGCGACCACCACGCCCAGCTTCGCGCCAGCGACGACCGCATGATGGAGCGCATTGAGCGCAACAAAGGTCGCGGTGGCTCATCGGCAAACGGCGGAACTGCCCCCAAACCCGTGGCCGACCCGCAAACGGTGGAGGTGGACTTGCATCTCCACAAGTTGGTGGAGGACGAAAGCAAGTTGAGCGATGGTGAAAAACTCAGCTTTCAACTCGATTTTTTCGAGCGCCGCTTGAACACGGCCATCCGCGAACGCAAAAAGCGCGTCATAGTGATACACGGCGTGGGCGAAGGGATTCTGCGCGAAGAAGTGCGGAAGACCCTGCAGTTCTACGAAGGCGTCCGTTTCGATGACGCCGACCCGCGCAAATACGGCTACGGCGCTACGGCTATTGAGATTTTGCATTATTGAGCGTTCGTTGCGCAGGGGCCCGAAGTGGAGACCTGCGAAGAAGTTCATTGACATCCTGCGCACTGCTCCGCCGTTCTTTCCGCCGCATGGCGGGGAGGGAGGAAAGTCCGGGCAGCAAAGGGCACCGTGCTTCCTAACGGGAAGGGGCGCCGCTGGTGACGGTGGCGTTACGGAAAGTGCCACAGAAAGGGAAACCGCCGATCGTTGAAGTTGAAGTGAAGGCCCGCCTTCGCCAAGGCTTCGGCGAGGCAAGGATGAAAAGGTGGGGTAAGAGCCCACCAGTGCCCCGTGTGAGCGGGGCAGCTTGGTAAACCCCACGGGCTGAAAGACCAAATAAGCTGGAACGCCTGCCGCAAGGCAGGCTAAGCGCGGCCCGCGTGATCCAGCGGGTAGGTCGATAGAGGCCGTGCGCGAGCACGGTCCCAGATAGATGGCGGAGGTCCGCCGCAAGGTGGATACAGGATCCGGCTTATAGGTGCGCAGGCTTTTTTGCAAAGGCCCCGGCAGCAATGTTGGGGCCTTTTGCGATTTAAAGCCTTACCACGCGCTCAGGTTTTTGCAGAGCATGCGTGCCGTAGGGATGTGCGATCTGCATAGGGCCTCTGGCCCGCCTCAAACGCTGTGAATCTAATTCCGTGTTTTGGACGGGAGCTCAATTCTTTAATGGGTTGTATAAAAGTGCGGAGGGAGTGGCTAGGGTTTAATTCCTATTGAACACCAGAGGCTTTGCAGGTGTAGTCTCGCGGATGTGGATCATTCCATTGAACTGCTCTTTGGCGATAATCCGGTCGGAACATCTCTTGTAATTCATGAAGACTGCTCCGATATCATAGGTCCGCTGTGGCGTTGTAAAAATGGGGTCATCAGTAGCGGAGAGGTCCATGAAGAACGCTACTTCCTTGGTTGTGTCAAAAGAGTTCGTCAACGTGTTCCTTTTGGATGGCGGTACCGTGCATGCCATCCGTCCTTTGTACATGTGCTTCCGCCGGAACACGTATTTGTAAGCCGTGCCATAAAGCGTGTTAGGTCCCTTGAAGGCTTGGAAGGAACCTTCGCTGAAGGTGAACCCGACCGCGTAATACTTCTCGTTGTAATCGTCCTTCAAGTATCCACCCATGGGGCGCATCACGGAGTTGTTAACGATGGACTGGTTGATATGTCCGTTGTGCGCCCAAATGAACATTTTCGACTTCCGCTCCTGCTGGATCTGATGGATGTTGGCGGCCATGCAACTGTCGCGGAAGTTGTAGCCGGGGGAGAGGTTCTTTACCGCTTGGTCGAAGTTGTCAGAGCAGTGTTGCATCGTCAGGAACCGCGCGCTGGACGAGCTGGTTCGAATGGCCTCTTCATTCGTATTCAGCCAAGCCTCAAGGAGGGAATGCATCTGGTTCAACGTGTCGGAATAGTGCTGGTCCTTGTCCTGAAGTTTGTGGTAAAGTTCCAGTTCGGAATGTTGGACCACCGGGCTGATGATGGCTTGCAGTGCTTCCTTGTTCCCGATGTTCAACTTGCCGATGGACCGGCTCAAATACTGGATGGGTGTATAAAAATTCTGCATGTCAAAGCCGTAGAACAGAACCTTGTCATCCTGCGCCCTTCCGGCGTTAAAGTCCTTGATCCAAAGTACAAGCTCCTTCATCTCTGCGTTCTGCCAAGTCCAGAAATCGAAATGCCTTAGAACGGAATCGATGTCACCGATGCCGGAATCGACATAGTCATTGATGGAACTGCATCCTCCGAACGAGTCTTCGATCCCGAAAATCCTATATCCGTGGTTCTGCACCAAATATTTGAAGGACTCCCGCTTGATGTCGAAGAACTCCTTTGTCCCATGTGTTGCTTCCCCCATGCCGAACACCAGCACATCGTCAAAACCGGCTTTAGACCGGAAGAAGTCGAAATAGAGGTTGGGGGCGCTTTTTTCGAAAGTATAGATTGTTTCATCGGAGGATCCGATCTGCACTACCTCTTGGGAATCGGCCTTGCCAAAAAGGCATGCCATGAATAAGATGGAAAGGGGAGGTGCGATGGTCATGCAGGTGTGAAGGCGAGTCTTGGGTATTGTTACAGTTGGACAGACTTCGCAAGTCTACTCCCCATACCGATAATGCCCAATCACCTTGTAGCCGAACAAACAATCGCTCGGCCTCCCGCAAGTGTTCCAGCCTTCCACATCGTGCGTTTCCACTTGGCTGGATCCCCAATCTCTACCGCAAGTCTTCCCAGCCAACCAGAGATGGGGTTCCAGCATACTTAGCTGGGGCGACTTGTGGCAGCTCAGTCGTAGCGTACGGTCGCGTACCTGGAAGTCTTCAGACTTCAACACAGTTGGACAGACTTCGCAAGTCTACATCCCATACCGATAATGCCCAATAACCTTGAAGCTGAACAAACAATCCTCAAGCACTTGCCCCGCACCAATGTTGTGGACCATCAAATGCCTTTTGCCATCCGCAGCCTTCCGGTTTGACACAATGCCAATGTGCGTGATGCCGCCTCCCAAGTTCCAACAAACAAGGTCTCCCGGCAGGTAGGTTTTCGGATCTTGGAGAAGGTCCAGCTTCCTGTAGGCGCGGATCACAACATCGGTACACACGCCCTTGCTTGCCGGCACATCACCGTTCGGGTAGTCCAGCTTGAAGTAGGATGGATCGTAATGCACCGTTTGCTTCGTGAGCACTTCCGCAGAATCTGCGAGCTGGGTGTAGAAGTCAGTTTGACCTGAAACCGGAATGAGGGATAGTGACCAAAGCGATAGGAAGAGCAGAATTCTCATCGTGCAGGAGTTATGCTACCCCCCTGTGTAATGGGTAACGGGCAAGGACACCGGAGCGTATTCACTCAAGTCCCGGTGTTGTCTTACCCCTAAAGCACAATGAACCTGATCTGTTCTGATGCATGATCCGTGATCACGTTCATCAGGTACACCCCGCTGGGTAGATCTTGAACATCAATGTTCGTCGTTCGCGCCTCAACACTTCCACTGGAGACCTTTGCACCAGTAACCGACAGGATCTCATAGGTTGTTCGCTCGCTGATCCGCGCAACGCTGAGGGTAATGCTTCCTTCACAAGGACTGGGGTATAGCTGATAGGAGACCTTGCTATCTAGAGCCATGGCATTGATACCGGTAGAGATATCCGGGCACGTGACATTGGTGAGGTAGTTGGACGCCACGGACGGAGTGTCCAGCAACAACGGGCAATAGCACGCATCGTCAATCAGGAAATGCTTCAGCCAGGAGAGGCCGATCTTGCCGACATATCCTTGGCCTCCTGTTGGACTGTTGGCTACTTCATGATCTCCATTCTCAATTTCAAAGATCAACTTGCTCGTTGTTTCCGGTGTCAGGTTGTAATGGATATCGGCATGTTGTGCCGGTGGTGCAATTACATCGTTCTCCGCACTGAAGATCAATACAGGGACAGGGTGGTCCAGTTCAGCAGCGGTGGTCTGGCTATCCAGCCAAGGACAGAGCGCCATAACGGCCTTTAAGGTCGGGTCTGCGGTCGCGGCAAGTTGTGCGCCGCCGCCACCCATGGACCAACCACCAACTGCCATCCTATCGAGGTCCAGGTTGCCGACGAGCGGAGAACCGGATCTCGTGTTCTCCTCCGTTATGGTTACGATCGCATCCAGGAGGGCATCTCTTCTATCGTAAGGATCATCAAAGAGGCTATTGGTGCCTAAGGTCATGGCCACAATGCCATGCGAGGCCAAGAACGGACCCCAATCTTGGATCGATGATTGAAAGGATATGAATCCGGGAACCATCGCAATGCTTGCAAAAGGGGGTGTTGCGTCCGTTGGGTAGTAGAGGGTGGCCCCCGAATAGTCCGGGCCATTCCTCAAGCCGTTGGACTCGGTGAGGATACCTACGCTGTAAATTCCCGGGTCGGTAATGGAGTCCAGTGTCAACGGATCGCAGCTCTGTGCTTTGCTGGAACCAGCAAACATGGACAGACAAAGGAGCAGGTACATTCCTTTTGCGTGGACACACTTCTGGGTTCTGTTCATTGCTCTTTGTTGAATGGGTCGAAGATATCGAATGCAAACGCGACCATGCTCTACCGCACGTCTTCCCAGCCAACCCGATCTGGAGTTCCAACAAACAGAGCTGGGGCGACTTGTGGCACCTCAGTCTTGATGTACGGTTGTTCTGCTGGAAGTCTTCAGACTTCAACACAGACCGGTAACTCAGCAATAGCTTTGGATTTCAGAAGCCCACAAGTCGCTCCGGCCTGTACTTGGCAAGAACACACTTTATTACTGGGCCGGGAAGGCTTTAGGGAGGGCTGGAGAGGGTGGGTAACATTGTGCTCCCGACAAGCAACCCGTTCAACGGAACATACTGCACCGGAGGAGGAAATCTCGTTCAAGCAACGGCTTTGATCACCGCGCCGATATGGTTCATGGCTTTGCCGTAGGTCTCTATGCCATGTCCCACCTGATGGAAGACCTTCACATCCTTAAGCGTCTTGATGTGCTTTTTCGCATTTTCAATGGACCTTTGGAACGGAAAGAGCAGGTCCTTATCCCCTTCAAGTAGGTAGGTGTCCACTTTAACCTCTCCCAACTGACCGTTCATATAATATGGCTTTTGCGTCTTGTCCTTATAGCGACTGATGGCGAACAACTCATAGTCGACCAACAAGTTCTCGCTCGCTGTGGACAGGGTGTGTTCCGGTTTTGAGAATACTGCTTTGTCCAGGAATTTTCGCACGTTTGCTGCAGTTGGTTGGATGATCGGGAGCAGATTATAATAGAGGTTTTTCGGAGTCATTGAAAACGGCTGCAAGCAGCCGGGGTTCAAGAGGAAGGCGGCTTTCACCTTTTCAGGCTGTACAATACCAAGCTTCATGCAGATCAGCCCACCGAACGATGCGCCTGCAACAAAAGTCTTCTCGACCCCTAAATGGTCCAATATTTCAGCTGCCCAAATTCCGTAATCCAATGAATGAATGTCCGGCGTGTCCCCATGGCTCAGATTGGGCAGTCCGTTGGTCTCCACCATAAAGATGCGCAATTTGCTGTTCAAGTTGTCCAGCCCTCTATCCAGGTCCCAGATCAATGAGGTCGTTCGTGCACCAGGAAAAATAACGAGCGTTTCAACATCGGGCTCCGCCGTGTTCAGGCCCCAAACATGTGTCTTGCCAAGGGAGGACGGGACTTCAAAGCGTTCGTAGTTTCTCGCGTTATGTGCCTCCAGCTGTTCCACCCATTTTTCAAAGGAGCGAACGTCCGCTTTCTCATCCTTGAACTTCGATTTGCTCTTAATCTTCATTTGCGCTCCTCGTCTGGTTCGGTTTCCTTCAAAGCTGCGAATTTATCGGCCATCTCAATTAGTGCATTTACCAATTGGTGTCAGTACCAATGAAACCTAGCAATTTAATGCTGTGCCCAGTTTCTCCGCCGTTCTGGTGGAAGACACTGCGAGGAACTCAATACAACAACTCATTCCCACCCCCAAAAGGCTTCCGCAGCTCGTACTTCAGATCGTGCAGCACACTCGCCTTCACGTTGATCCGGAACGTAAAGCTTTTCCGCACGCCCAATGGGATCACGTTCGCGTTGAATTCCCAGCAGTGCAGGTCCCAGTAGAGGTTGAGCGAGGTGGGCGTCCATTCGCCGGCTTCCATGTCGTAGCCGCTGCTGAAGCCGAGTTTCCAGTATTTGAGGATGTTGAGGTCGCCGCTGAAGAGCACGCTTTGCGTTTGCTGTTCGGTGTATTCGGCTACTTGGTACGCCCGCGCCATGGACCAGCTGTAGTTGACGCGCACATGCCACGGGATGCTGAAATTCACCTTCGCGCCTTTGCTGGGGTCGGCTTCCGCTACGACTTGGTCGTCGCTGCTGCTTCCCGCGAGGGGCTTGCCGTAGCGCTTGCTTTGCAGCTCGAAGCCCAGGGCGGCGTTGGCGTTCGTTAAATGCGCGAGCGCGCCGTCCGCCGTGCGTGCGGAGCGGTTGATGCGCTGGCCCAACGCGTTGGTGGCATACGGGTCGAAGGCTGCGGCAACGTTCAGGTCCAGGAAGTTGAACAGGCGCGTGCGGGCAGCGGTGCTCACGGGCGACCAGCGCACGGAATCCTTCAGCAGGTCGTAGTTGGCGTTGATGCCTAAGTAGTCCAGCAATTTCAGCTTTTTCATTACCGCTTCACCTTTGGCATCGGGCTTTTTGGACAGCACTTTTCCTTCGAGGCTTTGCACAAGGCCTAGTGAAACAAGCCCGCTGGCGTTGGGGTTTGGCGTGCCGTAAATGCCGATGTCGTAGGGCGAATAGGAACTCTCCGCTCCGCTTGGGCCGTAGGGGCCGAAGATGCGCGTGTCGTTTCCCGGCAGATAGGTGAGCGCGGCGCTGGGCGTAATGACGTGGCGGATCTGTTTCAGCCTTCCGCCGCGGAACACGTACATGCCGTAAAGCTTGCTGGTGGCGGTGGCGCCGATGCTCCAGTCGAAGGTGTTGTTGATGCCGGCAACGGTGTCGGTGAGCAGCGTGTCCGTGGCCTGCACGTAGGTTTTTCGCAGGGCATCGAAGTAGGTGCGGTCGGTGATGTTGAGCTGCGGATTCAGCGTGAAGGCGCGCGTTTTGAACGAGGTGCTCACCGTGCCGGTATGCCGCACACCGTTGCGCATGCGGTCCAGCAAATTCGGGATGTTGGCAATGCTGATCTGGTCTTCCGTGGTGTTGAGCCGGTTCTCGAAAACGCTGCTCCACGTTACGCCGATGTTCTCGTACCACTTCGGCGCACCGGCCGCAGGCTTGCCGAACCACGTGCCGGGGAAGAAGCGCTGCACGTTGAAATTCACCGAGGGCAGCGTTACGTCGAAGGTGCGGTTAAGCGTGTTCTGGCTGTGCCGCGCGCCCACGCTCAGGCTGTACGGTTTGCCCGTCCACAGGTGGTTCCAGGTGATGTTGCTCTGGAAGGTGTTGCTCAAATAATCCTGCGTGGTGCTGTTGAAGTTGTTGGTGAAATTCTGGCTGGAACCCGCGTTCACGCTGGCGTTAAAGCGGTCGGTGAGGCTGGCTTTGGGGTCGAGCAAATGGTTCCAGCGGATAAAAAACGTACGCTGCTCGCTGAAATCCGGGTATTCCTGAATGCTGTTGAGCTTGTCGCTGTACTGCAGGTCCATGGAGCCGCTGAAGCGGTAGCGCTGCTTGTAGCGCGTTACGGAGCGCAGGCCCCAACTGCCCCGGCTGTAGATGTCCGCCGTGAGCTGCTCGTCGAAGTTGTCGCCCAGGGGCAGATAATAGCCGCCGTTCAGCAGGTACAAGCCGTATTGGTCGCTGGTGCCCCAACTGGGAATGAGCAGGCCCGCGCTGCCGCCCTTGTGGTTGGGGAAGAGGCCGAAAGGCACCACCAACGGCGTGGGAATTTTGCCGATCTTCATGTACGCGGGCCCCGCTACGATCTTGTCGTCCGGTATCACGATCATGCGGCTTACGGCGAACTGGTAGTGGGGGTGGGGCCGGTCGCACGTGGTGAGCCTGCCGCCCAAGCTGTGTATTTCGCCGTTCGCGTGGCGCTTGCTTACGCGGGCCAGCGCATAGAGCTGCGATTCCTGCGTGCGCACTTCCTTGATCAAGCCTTCCTTGGTGTCGAAATTGTAGCGGATGCTGTCCGCCGTTACGTCTTGACCGCCTTGCGTGAACGTGGGCGCGCCCGCTGGGTTTCCGGTGCTGTCCAAGGTGCCGAATGCCTGCACTTCGTTCTTCGCCAAGTCCAGCAAAATGCGGTCCGCCTGCAGCACCACATCCCCGTATTCCACCTTGGCGGCACCAAAGAGGTACACGGTTTGCAAGGCCACGTCGTATCGCATGCTGTCGCGCGCACTGTACTTCACTTCATCCCCCAAGCCTTGCGCCTGTGCGGACATCCCCGCCATTCCTAACAATACCGTGATGAAAATGCACCTCGCCACGCTGGAAAGCCTCACCACGGTGGGGCTACCTTCGCGCTCGCCGCTGAAAAGGGCGGCACGGATCGCGGTTATGCGGGGTGAAAAAATCATTCAATTCTTTGGCGGCGCTGCGGCGCCGAAAGTAGCTGTTGCACGCTGTGCGGGCCTGAACGCGCCGATGGGCGCAGCATTGCGTGCGGTGGTTTTTCCGGCGATTTTTGTTTTCGGTATGGCGCAAATTTTCGCTCAGGGGTCGCCGAGCGGAGTCGAGGCGCCCCCTAAGGACGCCAACTACGTAGGCACCGTGGTGCTGGACGCAGGCCACGGCGGCAAAGATCCCGGCAACCTCGGCACCAAACGCTACAAGACCACCGAGAAGGATGTCGCGCTGGCTGTTACGCTCGCGGTGGGCAAGTACATCAACGAGAATTTGCCCGACGTGAAGGTGCTCTACACCCGGGAGGACGACCGCTTCATCGAACTGATGGAGCGCAACAACATCGCCAACCGCAACAAGGCCGACGTCTTCATCAGCATCCACTGCAACGCCAACAGCAACGCGGACCCGCACGGTTGCGAAACCTATGTGATGGGCCTGCACAAAACCGAGGCCAACATGAAGGTGGCCATGAAGGAGAACGAATCCATCCTGCTGGAAGCGGACCATGCATTGAAATACGACGGTTACGACCCGAAGGACCCCGAGAGCATGATCGCGTTGAGCCTGCGCCAGAACGCTTACATCGACCACAGCCTGCTGCTGAGCTCACTCGTACAAGAACAGTTCAAAGAGCGCGTGGGCCGCGTGAACCGGGGGGTGAAGCAGGCCGGTTTCCTTGTGATCAGCTACACCACCATGCCTGCGGTGCTCATCGAGCTGGGTTTCCTCACCAATGCCAACGAGGAAGACTTCCTGCAAAGCAAAAAAGGGCAGGATTACATGGCTTCCGCGATCTACCGCGCCTTCAAGGACTACAAGAACCAGATAGAGCACAAGGACGTTTCCTTCGCACCCGCCAAGCCCGACAGCGCAGCCGTGGATTCGGCGAAAGCCGCTGCCAGCAAGGGTTCCGGCGTGGTGTTCAAAGTCCAGATCATCACCAGCAGCAAGCAGATCCCGAAGGGTTCGTCCAAGTTCAACGGCCTGGATGCGGAGGAAATGAAAGCCTCCGACCTGTGGAAATACAGCGTGGGTGCCGAACCAACGCTGCAAGCTGCGCGTATTGTCCAGGAGAAATGCAAGGCCAAAGGCTTCACCGGCGCTTTCATCACGGCGTGGAAGGACGGAAAACGCATCGAACTTCAACAAGCCGTTAACTTGGGCCGGTAATTTCCGGACCGCGAACACTTAGCACCCCCCATTCCTTTGCCAGCTTTCAAACGCCAGTATTCCATTGCCCTCATGGTCCTCGGGGGCATTGTGCTGCTCATCTTCGGCATTAACTACCTCAAGGGGTTGGACCTGCTGCAGCGCCGAAACATTTACCACGCGGTGTATCCCGATGTTTCGGGCATCAACGATGCCACGCCAGTGGTGTACCACGGCTATAAAGTGGGTCAGGTGATCGGTACGGAATTGATGCCCGACGGCAGCGGTCGCATCGATGTTTCCTTCCAGATCAATGAAGACCGGCTGAAGATCACCAAGGACTCCAAGGCCGAACTCTTCAGCGCGGACCTGTTCAGCCGCGCTGTGCGCATACAGCTTGGCACAGGAGCACTTGCCGAACGCGGAGATACCCTGCACGGCGGTGCGGAAATGAGCCTTACGGAATCGGTAAGCTCGCAGATCGACCCGCTGAAAAGGAAAGCCGAAACCATGCTCGCCAACGTGGATTCTGTGCTAACTTCCTTCCAGTTGATCCTGAATGAAAATGCGCGCGGCGATATTGATGCCAGCTTCACCAACCTGCGCGGCACGCTGGAGAACATCAACGCCACCACGAAGAAACTGGATGACCTGGTGGGCAAGGAAAGCAACCGCATCAGCAGCATCATGGCCAATGTGGACAAGGTGAGCGGGAATTTGGCCGCGAACAATGAGCACCTTACCAACATCCTCGCCAACGCGGACAGCGCCACCGCGGCGCTCGCCAACGGCCGCCTGGAACGCATGATGGCCAACCTCGAAGGCACTTCCAATGAGCTAAAGGCCACCATGGACAAGATCAACGGTGGCGAAGGCACGCTGGGCAAGTTGATGACCGACGACAGCCTCTATGTGAACCTCAACGCCGCCACGCATCAGATGGACCTGTTGATGGAAGATCTCCGCTTAAACCCGCACCGCTACCTCAGCATTTTCGGTCGCAAAGACAAATTGCCCAAGCTGAGCGGCAGCGACGTTGAACGCATCCGCGAAGCCTATCCACCGAAGACAACGCCATGAGCCTTGCGTCGATCGTCTTTTTGCTCGTGTTTATCGCCGCCGCATGGTGGTTCGCCCGCAACGTGCAACGCATCCGCCGCAACATTCTGCTGGGCCGCGATGTGGATCGCACCGACCGCCCCGCGGAGCGTTGGGCGCTGATGGCGAAAGTGGCGCTGGGCCAAAGTAAAATGGTGGTGCGGCCCGTCGCCGGATTGCTGCACATCGTGGTGTACGCTGGCTTCGTCATCATCAACATTGAAGTGCTGGAGATCATCATTGACGGCATCTTCGGAACACACCGCGTGCTGAGCTTCTTGGGTGGTTTCTACAACTTCCTCATTGGCAGCTTTGAGATCCTTGCCGTGCTCACGTGGTTGGGCTGCGCAATTTTCCTCGCACGCCGTTTCATCATGCGCATCAAGCGTTTCTGGAGTCCGGAAATGACCGCGTGGCCCCGCACGGATGCGGCACTGATCCTCACGTTCGAGATCTTGTTGATGTCTGCCTTCCTGCTGATGAACGCCGCCGACCACACCTTGCAGGGCATGGGCGCGGAGCATTACGTCGTTGCCGGCGCTTTCCCCATGAGCGCGCACCTCGCGCAGCTTTTCAACTTTGGCAGCCTTTCACCCTCAACCCTTATCGGCATTGAGCGTTTCTGCTGGTGGTTCCACATTATTGGTATCCTCGGTTTCCTCAATTACCTGCCGTACAGCAAGCACTTCCACATTCTGCTGGCATTCCCCAACGTGTGGTACAGCAAGCTGAAGCCGAAGACGGAAATGTCGGAAATGCCGCGTGTAACAGGGGAGGTAAAGAGCATGTTGGACCCGTCCATCGCGCCGCCCACGCCGCCCGCGGAACCCGTGAACGGCCTGCCGCCCGAGCACTTCGGCGCCAAGGACGTCTTCGACCTATCGTGGAAAAGCCTGATGGATGCGTACACCTGCACCGAGTGCGGGCGCTGCACCAGCGAATGCCCGGCCAACATCACCGGCAAGCTCCTCAGCCCGCGCAAGATCATGATGGACACCCGCGACCGCTTGGAGGAAGTGGGCAAGGTGATGGACGCCAAAGGCAAGTGGGAGGATGATGGCAAGAGCCTCTTCAGCCACATCAGTGAAGAAGAATTGTGGGCATGCACAACGTGCAACGCCTGCACGCAAGCCTGTCCGGTGAATATCGATCCCGTGGAAATTATTCTGGACATGCGTCGCTTCTTGGTGATGGAAGAAAGCAAAGCCCGCCAAGAACTGAATGCCATGTTCACCACGATTGAAAATAACGGTGCTGCTTGGGCTTTCGGGCCTGATCAACGCATGAAGTGGACGGAAGAATGAACTGCGTTAGTCCAAGTTTTTCATTTTTCCTTTTGCATTTTTCATTTTGCATTCGATGAGCGACCCCATCAAAATCCCCACAATGGCCGAATTCGCGGCCAGCGGCGAAGTGCCTGAAGTCCTCTTTTGGGTAGGCTGCATGGGCAGTTTCGACGACCGTGCACGCAAGATTTCCAAGGCCTTTGTCCGCATCATGACTGCCGCGAAGGTGAAGTTCGCTGTGCTGGGGCAGGAGGAAGGTTGCACCGGCGACCCTGCGCGTAGGGCCGGCAACGAGTTTCTGTTCCAGATGCAAGCCTTGCAGAACGTCACCGTGCTGAACGGCTACGGCGTGAAGCGCATCGTAACCGCGTGCCCGCACTGCTTCAACACCATCAAGAACGAATACCCGCGCTGGGCGGCCAGTATGAGGTGATGCACCACACGCAGTTCATCAACACCCTGCTGAAGGAAGGCCGCATCACCGTTGACGGTGGCAGCTTCAAGGGCAAGCGCATAACCTTCCACGATCCGTGCTACTTGGGTCGCGGCAATGCTGAGTATGAGGCTCCGCGCGAAGTGCTGTTGAAACTGGATGCCGCACTGGTGGAAATGAAACGTAGCCGCGCAACGGGCCTTTGCTGCGGCGCAGGCGGCGCACAGATGTTCAAGGAAGCCGAACCCGGCAAGAAGGAAGTGAACGTGGAACGCACCGAGGAAGCCATTGATACCGGCGCGACCATTGTGGCTGCTGGCTGTCCTTTCTGCAACACCATGCTCAACGACGGCGTGAAGCACTTCAACAAGGAAGGCACCGTGGTGGTGAAGGACGTCGCGGAGCTGATCGCGGAGGCTGGGGATCTGTAGTTTCCTCAGCGATCTCACGAAGCGGGGCCGATCCATATCGGCCCTGAGGTCAGGTGATAAAGTTTTTGTCCACAGATTACGCGGATGGACACAGATGTTTGCCCGCGTTGCGGGCGGTAAACGACCTTCACCGGACCCGGCCGAATGCCGAAGGCATTATCTGTGAAATCTGTGTAATCTGTGGACGAATTGTCGCCACTCCCGGTTTTCAATGAATCCGGAATTTCGGTGGACGGCAAAGCATAGATCCATAGCTGGACTCGAAAGAAATCTGCTTCATCCATCATTATTTTATCGCCGATCCGCTTTTTTCCCGTTCCTTTCCAATAGGTAACAGGATAAAGTAGATGCGCAAGCACGACGACCTGGCCAGTGCAATTACCCGGTCGCCGATGATCCGTGTGGTCGTGCCGTTCATTTTCGGTTTGCTGATCGCGCAATTATTCCCGTTTTCGTGGGGCTGGTACTGGGGTTTCTTGGTAGTTGCTTTTGCCGTTGCCTACTGGCTTTGGGCCACTGGGCTGAGTTATGCCTCGCGCTGGATGCCCGGAGTTGGCTTTATGCTGCTTTTCGTGGCCATGGGCGGATTGCGGCAACGCTTGGCATACGTGCAGTTGCGACCAGACCACATCCAAAATATCGGGCAGGATGCCGAAGGATTCGAGGTGCAGATAGCCGAACTTTCCTCCGTGAAAGAGCGCACATTCCGCGCATGGGCCGATGTGAAAACCGCGCTGGTGCAAGGGAAACCGGTGCCTGCGGAAGGCCGTGTGCTGCTCACGTTGATGCGCGACAGTTTGCACGCCGTTCCAGCCCAAGGGGACCGGCTGCTTATACGTGGCCTGCTGGAACCCATAAACCGCACACCGGATCCCGGTGGGTTTGATCAACGCCTTTGGGCCGCGTACCACGGAGCTGCCTTTGCACTTTTCGCGCCGGCGGAAAAATGGCAACTCGTCCACGCCAACAAGCTCGGCTCCGGCTTCTTTGCGGATGCGCGTACCAGCGTTGCCGTTTGGCTGCGCGATGCCGGACTACCGCCGCGCGAAAGGGCATTGGCCAAGGCGATCCTGCTGGGCATGCGCGACGAGCTGGAGCCTGAGCAAAACCAAGCCTTCGTGCGCAGTGGCACCATCCATGTGCTGGCCGTGAGCGGAACACACGTGGGCATCATCTACATCGCCGTGTTGTGGGCCATGATGCGCCTGGGGAAGGGGAAGCGGGCACGCCTTGTGCGCGGCGCAATCGCCTTGTGCGCGCTCTGGATGTACGCGGGGATCACCGGGTTTACGCCATCCGTGCTTCGCGCCACCACCATGTTTTCCTTGTTCACCATCGCGGAAATGGTGCAATGGCGCATTGAATCCATCAACAACCTTGCTGCCGCTGCTTTCCTGCTCTTGATGTGGGACCCGGCAATGCTCGGCCAACTGGGCTTCCAGCTTTCCTTCTTGGCCGTGCTGGGCATCGCGGTGTTCTATAAACCGATCAATTTGGCTTGGACACCACCCAATTCCGTCGCGGCCTTTTTCTGGTCCTTGATAGCGGTGAGCCTTGCCGCACAGGCATTCACAATTCCACTTTGCTTGTATATGTTCCATGCATTTCCCGTGTGGTTCCTGCCGGCGAACATGGCCATCGTGACCTTGGTGGGCTTCGGTGTTTACGGCGCCATTGCTGTGGTGGTGTTGCACGCAGTACCAGTGCTCGGCCCCATGCTTTCGGTGGCGCTGAAATGGCTGCTGATGCTGCTCGGTATGTCCACGGGTTTTTTCGCTTCCCTGCCGGGCGCATATCCCGCCGTGCGCATCGGCTGGTGGGGCATGGTGGGCATGTACGCGTTGCTCGTGTTCTTTGCATCGTGGGTGTTGCAAGGCCGAAAAGAATCCCGCAGCATCACCTTGGGCTTGTTGGCGGTTCTGCTTTGCGGTTGGGCATGGACGGCGCATATACGCAATGAGCAAACGGTGTTCACCGTGTACGATGACAGGGATGGAACGATGTGCTCCGTGCTGGAAGGGCGGACCTTGCACGTATACCGCACCATGGCCAGCGATCGCTCGGATGCCAAGATCGAGGCCCACGCGCGCAATGCCGGTATAGCGCATGTCGTGGTCTGCGACAGCCTGCCGGAATGGGTCAACGTGCAAGGCCGGAAAGTTGCGCTGCTCTCCGCAACACGAATACCCGCACCATGGGATTCCGCGAGCAACGTCGTTGAAGTTGTGCTCTATGGCGATGGCCGCATGGCCAAGCGTTTCTCCGAAAATCTTCAACCGGACAGCACTTCGAAATGGGTCTTCGCATCAAGTCTGTCTTCCTACGCCCGCCGGGACTTGCGCAAATGGACGGAGGAAAATGCCCTCGGTTCTTTCGACATGCGCGCAGCCGGTGCGTATGTTAGTCCCAGATGATCGTCGAAGGAATCCGCTGGAAGCGCGTGGAAGGCGGAAGCCCCGATACGCTGGGCGACGGTGAATTGATGCGCGCCAACGTGGCCGGAAAGACCTTGTGCATCGTGCGCAACGGGGGCAAACTGCACGCCCTGTTGGACCGTTGTCCGCACCAAGGCAGCAGCTTTATCGGCGGATGGTGCGAAGGCGGCGACATCATTTGCCCGTTGCACCGCATGGGATTCAACTTGGCAACAGGCCGCAACCGCGGAGGTGGCACGGACAGTGCAGAAGTATTCCCCGTGGAAGAGCGCCCGGACGGTGTTTACATCGGCTTCGCCTACACCACCTTCAAGATCTTCGGGGTGGAGCTGTGGTAGTGGTGAACTATAATTCGTCTAACCGGAACGTCTCTTTCACGCGCACACCTTTTTCCGTCTGTTCCACGGTGGCGCATTCCGTTACGCTGTCGTGCTCGAAGAACAGGATGTGCCCTTCCGCCGCGGCTTTCTCCAGCACCGGCACTTTTTCCTGCATGCTCAACAGCGGCCGCGTGTCGTAGCCGATCACCCACGGAACGGGGATGTGGTGCTTGCTCGGCATCAGGTCCGCGAGGTAAACCAACGTTTTGCCTTTGTACTGAATGTGCGGCACCATCATCGCGTCCGTGTGGCCATTCACCATCAACACGTCAAAGCCCGGAAAAAGCGCTTTCACGTATGGCGTTTCCGTTTCGCCTTTCCGATCCGCGTTAACGAATTTCAACTGGCCACTTTCTTGGATGGGCAGGATGTTCTCCTTCAGAAAACTTGCCTTTTCGCGGGCGTTCGGCTTGGTGGCCCATTCCCAATGGAACCGGTTGCTCCAGTACGTTGCGTTCTTAAAAGCGGGCACCAATTTGTCGCCCACGCGTTTGATGCTGCCACCGCAATGGTCAAAGTGCAGGTGCGTCAAAAAAACGTCCGTGATGTCGTCCGGTGTAAAGCCTTTTGCTTTCAACGATCCTTCCAACGTGGCATCGCCGTGCAGGTCGTAGTGGCCGAAAAATTTCGCGTCCTGTTTGTCTCCGAGTCCATTGTCGATCAGGATCAACCGGCCCTCGTCTTCCACCAATAAGCAGCGCATCGCCCATGAACACATGTTGCGCTCGTCCGCCGGATGCACCTTGCTCCACAACACTTTAGGCACCACGCCGAACATGGCGCCACCGTCCAACTTGAACAATCCGGTATCGATCGTATGCAATTTCATGTAGGGTCGGCGCGGGTTTGGCTGCGCCGGTGTTGGCCAAAGGTCGGGATTTATTTAGCGCCGACTGTTCGCAAACCCCTCTTCTCCGGTCACCTTAGACCATAAAGTAATAGCCTTGGTCCTGCATTTCGCCATGCTTGCGGGGACAATGCGTACACACGTCGCTGCCCACGATCTCATAGGCGCGCTTCACGGCCATCATGGTGCTGCTGTAGCGCACCTTTTGCTCGCGGAAAACTTCCGCCCGCAGCAGGTCGGCGCCGGTGCGCTGCATCATTTCGAACAAATCGTCGTTCACCCCGCACAACAGGACCTCTATGCCGCGGTCTTCGGTGCGTTGCACCAGGTCGCTGAGCAAATGCAGGCATACGGCATCGGGGTTGCGCGCCCTCTTAAGACGCAGGACGAGCACACGCGTTTGTGCGGTCAATCGGCTTTCAATGGTGCGGAAGTGTGCTTCCAATGTGGTCGCGCTGCTGAAGAACATCTCACCTTCCAGCCCGAAAATGAGGATACGGCTGCATTCGGGGTCGTCCGCCATGCGCTCGGCGATCACGCGGTCCTTGGTAACTGTGAATTCGGTGAGCAACATGCGGCCTGCGCGCGGCACGGCGAGCAGGAAGGAGAGGAACACGCCGATCAATACGCAGAATTCAATGGAAATGAACATTGCGCTTAACGCAGTTGCCAGCACGATCCCCGCATCAAATTTTGAGGCCCGCAAGTGGTAGCGCAGGGCTTTAGGGTCGATCAGCCGAAGGCCGGTTAGAATGAGGATGCCGGCCAAGCAGGCTTTGGGGATGAATTGCGCATAGGGCGCGAACAGCACCACGATCAAAGCCACTGCCGCCGCGGAGAAAATGCCCGACCATTGCGTGCGCGCGCCGGCCTGCACGTTGATGGCGCTACGCGTGATGGACCCGGAACCCGGGATGCCCTTGAACAGGCCTGCGCCCACGTTGGCTAAACCTTCGGAGAGGCAGATCTGGTTGAGGTCCAATTGCTGCCGAGTTGTGGTGGCAATGCTTTTGGACATGGCGATGGCTTCCAGCAGGCCCAATGTGCCGATAGCCAAGGCGGACGGGCCAAGGCTCTGTAACAGGGCCTCGTCGAAATGCGGCATGTGGAAGGAGGGGAGCTTCGCAGGGATATGCCCCACAACGCCCACGCTACCTTGATGCCACAGCCATGTGACGAATGAAACGCCGATCACTGTGACCAATAGTTCCGGAAATAATTTCCAGCCCACCATCTTCTTCAATTTCCGCAGGCCCAGCAAGAGTCCGATGGACCCCAGACCAACAGCAAGTGTGGACGGGTCAACGCTGCCGCCTTGCGTCATGGAATGCCAGAAACGCATCACGAAAGGTTCATGTACATCGCCCTTGTAACTCAGGCCCAGCAGGTGTTTCATCTGGTCCATCACCAGCAGTACGGAGGCCCCTGCCGTAAAGCCCACCACCACGGAATGCGAGATGTAGCGCGTAAGGTCACCGATTCGGAGCACGGCGATTACCACTTGCAATACGCCGATCATCAAGGCCAGCACCAGCACCGCGTTGATCTTGTCCTCCATCAAAGGGATCATGGCCGTGGCCGAGAGCACCGCGATGGAAATGGCGTTGGTGGGGCCGTTGATCAATTGCCGGCTGCTGGCGAAGAACGCCCCGATGGCCGTCATCACAACGGCGGTGTATAGCCCGTATTCCGCCGGAACGCCCGCCACCAGTGCGTATGCTACTGCTTGTGGCACCGCGACCGCGGCTACTGAAAGACCAGCCAACAGGTCGGCGCGCGCAACGTGTCCATTGTATTTCCGCAAGCTGTCCAAAGCCGGGAAGTACCGCCACCACCCTTGGGGGAACTCGTCGATTTTCCGGGCGGTAGCCTGAGCCATGGTGCAAGTATCGCGAATTTCCAGCCGGGGGGTGGTCAACCAAGGCCCGATGCTGTTTGCGAAATAAGTCGTTTACGATAGTTTGGACGACAACGTTCCAGCGGTGAAGTGGTTCATTCCCGTCTCGCGCAAGAATGAAATGCCCAGGACTGGATTGGCTTCGCCGGACCAGGTTTAGCCGTGAAGTGGATCAAGCCCATTCGCTTCGCTCACGGGCATTTTTCATGCCCTTCCCAGTTCAAGCTTCGCTTGACTGGTCGGTCATGAAAAAAGCCCTGCCGCTTCGCGACAGGGCTTGATCATCAAGTGCCCAGGACTGGACTCGAACCAGCACAGCCTTTCGGCCACACGCCCCTCAAGCGTGCGTGTCTACCAATTTCACCACCTGGGCAAGGGGGCGCAAATATAGAAGTCTGAAGCATTGCTGAAACCCTTCACTCTTTCAGCAGTTGCGCCACGAGCCGTCGACCGCCGACCTGTGCCACCACCGTGTAGTGGCCGGGTGCCAATTGGGCTACGGAGATCCGTTCTGCGCCAGTCACCTTTAAAACTGGCCGGCCTGTGGCGTCCAAAACTGTGATCTGCGTTATGCGCACATTCTCCGGAAGGCGCAATTCCACTTGGTCTTCCGCAGGATTGGGCACCAACACCAAACCGGTTCCGTTCAGGTTCACTTTGGAAATGCCGACTGAGCAATCCAGCGCATTGATGTGCGCCCAGATCTGGTCATTGAGCACCGTGGCTACGGGCACGGGGCCGCCAGCGGCATTGCCGAGCCGCACCAAAACCATGTCCCGGCTGGGCACCACGTTGATCAGTTGGTCGTCCTTGCCCAAGCCGTTGTATGCGTCCGCAGGCTCATTTGGCATCAACGGACCCTGAAAGACAAATTGCGTTTGCGGCAGCATGTATGTGGGCTGCCCGTTCAACCACCAGAGGTAGCCGTAGCTCTGGTTCAATGCTTGCGAGGGTGTGGTGGCCGTTTGAAAATACGCGGAGTCGTGCATAATGGTGTCCGTGTCCCACACCATGCGGTTCAACGCCAACAAACCAAAGCGGGCTGCGCTGCGGGCCGTGCTCCAAAACACTTTATTGTAATCAGTCGGCAACCAGAAACCGTCCATTCCGATGGGGTTGCGCAACCGGTTGTTGAAATATAGGCTAAAGAATTGGCCGGTCGCATCAGCCACCACATCGTGCAATAAGGTGTACGGCGCATTGTGGTAAGCCCAACGTTCGCCGGGGTCCGCGAGGTAGGAAAGGCACGCGGGGTCCGTGCAATACACATCCCCGGCGCCATCGTCCAAGCCGGTTGTCATATTGAGTTGGTGACGTACCGTAATAGCGGCTTCCTGTGCCGGGGTTTCTGCCGTCCAGCCCGAGCCGAGATATAGTTGCGTTGGATCGTTGATGTCCAAGTAGCCGTCTTCTTGCGCCAAGCCGACGATGGTGCTTGTGAGCGTTTTGCCCGCGCTGGCCCAATACCACAAGCTGTCCTGCGTGAAGGTGCCGCTGTAATGCTCCAGCAAAATGCGGCCGTGGTAAAGCAGAATGAATGCTTTGGTGCCGTTGGTGTCCAGAAAATTGTACAGCGAGTCGATGCGGTTGTTGCACCAGCCCAGCTCAGCGGGGTCGGTGGTTTCCCAAGTGCTTCCTGCCACGGGTGGCGGGAAGTAGGAGGTTTGGGCGTTGGATTTTTCCGCGTGTGATAGCAGCACGAAAAGCAGCAACGCGCTTAACAAGCATGGCACTTTCCGGAACGCTTCGGTAGCTCGCCGATTTTCAATCCTCATTTTCCTGTATCGTTAACTTCTTGATCCGCACCAACGGCCCCGGACACATTAGCCCGTGGCACGCCGCGCAGGTTTGCACCAGGCTATTGAACACCTCGTTACGTTCTGATGCCGGCGCGGCATACAAAGCGTCAAGCTGGCCCAGCCACGCCTGTGCATACGGGTCAAACGTGCGGTGTTCCACCATGCCCGGTGTGGCTTCCGCAGTCATTATGGCCTTGAATCGAACCGGATAGACGGGCAACTCTTTCCCTGCGGAAACAAGCTTTCCGGTGGAATCGGCGAAGGCTGTCATGTCACGCATCAAAAGGGCCAATTGGCTCGTAGGCGGCGGATCGCCTTTTACCACGCGCACGCTTTTCGCCGGTGGTGGCGCAGGCGCAGCTTCGGCCATGCGGCTGGTACAGGCGTGCAGCACCATCGCGGTCGCGACCAGGCCGAAGTAGAAGGTGCTTCTCACTTTTGAAGGTTGGTTGGTGTGCATGTTCGGTCGTTCTTTGTTCACCTGCCAAGCTGGCCGATTAGGTATCACGGCCCGAAGTTCGCGTATCCGCACCGAAAATGCACCGAATTGAATCGCTCCCCGTCGACCATGACCGGCGAAGGCTGCTAACGGCCCTGCTTCCGCCCGCCATGGCGGTGGCGCTGATGTGGATCGTGCTGGGATTCGACCTCGTGTACCATCTCGGTCTTTCCCGGTTCGGCATTCTGCCGCGCACGTTGGAGGGCTTGCGCGGCATCCTATTCGCACCGTTCCTGCACGGCGGCGTGGACCATTTGCTCAGCAATAGCATGCCTTTGCTTGTGTTGGGCTGGTTTACCGTGTACTTCTATCCGAAGGCCAGCGGCAAGGTGGTCCTTGTGAGCTGGTTGGCCACCGGGCTTTGGGTGTGGGTGTTTGGCCGCGACAGCCACCACATCGGTGCCAGCGGCGTGGTGTACGCCTTGGCAGGCTTCGTGTTTTTCAGCGGCTTGTTCCGCAGGCGCATCGCTTTGATGGCCGTTTCGTTGATCGTTGTATTCCTCTACGGAAGTATGTGGTGGGGCATACTGCCCATCCAGCCGGGAGTGAGTTGGGAAAGTCACCTCTTCGGCGGCATAGTGGGCAGCATCATGGCCTGGTTCTACCGGAAAGTGCCGCCGGCACACGTGCCGCCACCACGCGTATATGACGACGAGGAAGAAGAGGACGGTGAAGTTGAACTAGCCGCATTCAATGATCCGGGAGACGAGCAACCTCTAACACCGGACCTGGGCCCTCAGGAGCGACCTGATCCCATGTATGATCCTTCGCGGACGAGCAGCACTTATCCTTGGGAGTGAGCAGGAAATTGCGGTTGGCGGTAGTAGGATGTCGGCAGTAATAGCACTGACCGGTGCATCGGTGCTCGATACTTCTTACTCACAACTGCGAACGAGAATCACTTACCGGATCAATGTTTAACATTAAATATCTATTTTGGCATTGAATTGGTCAACAAATACCCGACAGCAGATGCAACTCCATAACCCCCTGAAGCGTTTCGCATTTTGTCTATTGCTCATTGCCCCGCTGCATGGACTCTTCGCCCAAGGCTGTACCAACAGCATTAAAAACCCCAATGGCTTTACCACGCCGGACACGTTGGGAAACGTGAAGGTCATCTCGAACTGCTCCTACACGAACGAGTATTCCGCAGTGGGGCCGAGTATTGCCGGACGGAGCTATAGATTCACGCTGAGCGGAAGCAGCGCGTACATTACCGTGCATGAGGGCACATCAGACGGGCCCATTATCGCGTATGGCCCTTCTCCAGTCACAGCGACGGCCACAGTGTCGGACTTTCTGTTCGCTCATTGGACATGGGATTCAGAATGCACCTTTGTAGTGGGTTGCAAAACCTCCAAGGTAAAATTGCTGCTGGACTGCACCCCGCCGGCGGCCACGGTAACTGTAGAGGACAGTTGCAGCATCAACGCATTCTTTCTTAGTGTGAACATTTCGGACTACGGCGATGGCACCGGCTCGGATATCATACATACCGTGGACAACGGAACACCGGACACCCTGTTTGCCGCGCCGCTCGGCGTTTCTTTAATTGGTCCTTTCCCCCTGGGCAATCGGTGGATGTTACCGTAACGCACAGCAGCAACCCCTTGTGCAATGCCCAATTCAACGAAAACCACTCGAACGAGTGCCCCGAGCCCATCAGTTGCGGCGAGCCAACGCTAGTGGACAGCTATTGCTTCGGCCTCCATGACTACCATGAATGGCGTTGGCAGAACACCGACCCCGGCGGCACCGTGGCCTTGTTGTTCAATTCCGGCACGCTCTACGCGCCTGGATCCACCCAGCTTACCATTTATGACGGGAACGACAATACCGGAGCGATCTTGTTCCAAAACCAAGTAGCAATGGACCTGTCCGACACGCTAATTCAAACCACGGGTCCGAACATGTACATGGAGTTGGACGCGTTGCCCAACTATTTCGGCAGCTGTCAAGATGGTCTTTATGTCCCGTGGAACTGGACCGTGGGCTGCCTTGATTGTATTCCTGCAACTGCGAAGTATGAAGTGGTCACCGACTGTAACGCACAGACGTTCCAAGTGGACGTGCACCTCACCGACTTGGGAAGCCAGGCCCTGGTGCAATTGACCAATGATGCCGGTGCGCCCATGTTAACGGCCACCACACCGGGCACCTACACGGTGGGGCCGTTCCCGAATGACGCACCAGTAATTATTTCCATTCCGAACAACATCAATAGCCTGTGCAGCACGCATTCACCGGTGCTCACCAATCCGCTTTGCCCCACCTATATTCCGTGCGGTGCTCCCCCGGTGGACATGGCCTATTGCTACCACAACTTCGACGAGCACTCCTGGCATTGGCAGTCCAGCGACGAAATGAGTTCCTTATCCATCGCCTTTTCGGCAGGCACGATTCAAAGTGCGATATGGGACAGCTTGTTCATTTATAACGCTGCGGATGATTCGGATCCGAGTACGCTGCTGTACATGCACACCATGATAAGCCAAGAGGATCTGGCCGGCTTACAATTTACTGCCGGTAGTGGCCATATGTTCATGAAGGTCATCTCTGATTGGATCGGTAGCTGTGACCAAGGAAGTGAGACCGAATGGGCCTGGCAGGTCGCCTGCTTGGATTGCATCCAACCGCAGGCTGACTTCACGGTAAACACCGATTGCGACGCACAGCAGTTTACCGTGGACGTGCATGTGGGCGTGCTGGGTACCGACAGCACGTTGGACATCACCAACGATTATGATCCACTAATGGTCACCACGGCCACGGACACCGGCGTATACACCATCGGGCCATTCCCGATCACCACTGAGGTTGTATTCACGTTGGTGAATGATTTCAACAGCCTTTGCAACTTGGTTTCCGATGTGGTCACCAATCCGCTTTGCCCCAGTTTTATCAATTGTGGCGAGCCAGCACTCAACCTGAGCTACTGCTATGGCAACTATGATCTCCATACTTGGCATTGGCAGAACACCATTCCCACCGGTTCCCTTACGGTGAACTTTCTTTCAGGAACAATAGGCGCACCAGGTACTTTCGGTGATAATCTGAAAATTTACGATGGGGTTGACAACACCGCACCGTTACTGGCCCAAAACTCGTCCCCACTGAACCTCGCCGGGGTTACAGTTCAATCCACCGGCCCGGACATGTACATGGAGTTGAATTCCTTGAACAGTCAAGTCCTGAGTTGCGCCGATGGACAAAATGCCCCATGGGATTGGACCGTGGGCTGTAATGATTGTGCGCCGGCCACGGCAACTTTTGCCGTATTGCTGGAATGCGATTCCAACAGGTACTATGTGGATGTCGACATCACAGCAATGGGTAGTGCTCCGGTACTCGAGATCATCAACGACAATGGCGCGCCACCTGTCAACGCCAACAGCACCGGTACCTATTCCGTGGGGCCGTTCGACAATGGCACCAATACCGTGGTGACTGTACAGAATAATTTGAACCACGTGTGCAATTTGCTGTCGGCAGTGCTAACGGACGCGCTCTGCCCGGACACCTTGGAATGTGAAGATGCTCCGGTTACAGAGACCTACTGCTATACAAACCACGACGATCACACATGGCATTGGTATTGCGCGTGCGGCAATAACCTGCTATTGGATTTTTCCGCAGGAACCATCGAGAGCTACTCATACGATCCTTTTTGGATTTACGATGGGCCGGACAATAACGCGCCAGTATTGTATCACAACTTCGGCGGTACGGACGATATTGACCTGTCCACCTTGTCGTTCCTATCCACGGGAAGCGACCTATACATGGAAATGTCATCCGATTATGTCGCGAGCTGCGAAGACGGACTACAGGATGAATGGGTATGGACGGTGGGCTGCGATGGTACCACCGTGGTCAATGAAGGTGGAGCAGTGGATTTCGTGATGTACCCCAACCCGGCAACAAACGAACTCTACTTACGCCTACCCGGCGATACAAATGGAACTACGGAGATCAAGATCCTGGATGCGGCTGGCCGGATAGTCCTTCTGGACAAATTCACTGCCAAAGGAGCGAACCTGAACACCTTCGACTTACATGGCTTGCAAAATGGGACCTACAGTGTGATAGTAACCGCCTCGAACTGGGTGAAAGCCCAGCGTTTGCAGGTAATCCATTGAGTGGCGGACGAACCGTCCGTTCGACCACTCCGAAGCAGCGTCAAATTGGAATGCTGCTGAAAATATAGTGTAGCAGTCGGTAGCAGCAGTTGTAAGCAGTATCGGGAGTTTCCGGTACCCGATACCCTGTACCAGAATCACCAATCAACAATCCGCATTTCTCCGCGCCTCTGCGCCTCAGCGTCAAAAAAAACTCAGCGCCTCTTTGGCTTCACTCGCACTCGATCAAAACCTCATCCGTGAAAATGAACGAAGCATCACCCTTTCCAGGATGCCACGCCGGACAAGGCCCCGGATTCTTAGCGATCACCTTGATGTAACGGGCGTGCTTGTCGAGCAATTCCGTCATCATCTCCATCCTTTGGGAGCCGCCGGAATCACGGGGCACGGTGTTTTCAACCGTTGCGCTGCTCCATGTGCGGCCGTTGGTACTCCACGCGAACTGCACGCTTTCCGGGTACCAGATCCACGACCAAGCATCCTGCAGCACGCTAAGGCCTAAGCGCTTGATCACCTTCACGCTGCCGAGGTCCATGGTGGCCACAACATCCTCGCCCAAGTAGCCCTGCCAGCCGCCGGTGCGCCAATCCTGCGCGCCGCGCACGCCATCGATCAAAGCGATCTCGCCAGCAGCTGCGTATTGAGTACTCCATTTGCTCTCCACGGTCATGGTGCGCGCCGGGTCCAGCCATGCGTAATGCGCCGTGATGACGGGACTTTTGTTGACCCCGTTCACCGTGATGGCTTTCAAGGTCGTAGTCGTGTCAATGGTGAAAGGCTCCCAGTAAATGATGCTGTTTGGCGTAGGCTGGCTGCCATCCACCGTGTAGAAAATGCTGTCGCTGGGCCGCAAGGTGCTCAAGCTGATCGCCATCGGGCCGGTGAATCCTTCCGAAGGTGCCGTGATCACTGGAGAATTCGGGGGATACTTGCGGTCGTTGTCGCTCAATACTTGCATGGTCGGTCGCAGCATCGGGTGCACAGGCCGGTCGCTCGGGCGCCATTCGCTGGTGAGGTCCAACTTCAAGTCCATCCCTTTCATCAAGGTGGAATAGGAGATTTCCTCTATCAGCCCTTTTAATTCGTTCAGTTCGGTGGAGCCGATATACCGCGCGCCGTCCTGGCCGCCGAAGCACCGCACATTCACCTCGTTCCCGTTGGACAAGTGGATGCGGTACGCGTGGAACAATGGCGCGTGCAGCTCGAAGCGCGGGTCGCCGGGCGCGATCTGGTAAAGGCCCAGTGCGCCTATCACGTACCAAGCGCTCATTTGGCCGCAATCCTCGTTGCCGCTCAGCCCGTCGGGGTCGTCGTGGTAGAGTTCGTTCAGGATGCGGTCAACCATCCGCTGCGCCTTGTCCGGCCGGCCCACCTGGTCGTACATCCAGGCCATGGCGTGGCTGGGTTCGTTACCGTGCGCGTATTGTCCGATCAAGCCCGTGATGTCGCTCTGGTCGCGGCCATGCGTTTGGTCTTTCGCGCTGAAGAGTTCGTCCAAACGCTGTTCAACACCGCCTTTGCCCGCATTTTTCAAAGCACGGTCCAAGCCTGCCACGTCCTGTGGAACGAAAGTGCTGTACTGCCAAGCATTGGCTTCGGTGTAATCGAAGTTCACCTCGAAGGGATCGAACGGGCCTTTGAAACCGCCGTTATAGCGGGCTTGGAAAAAGCCCGATGCCGGATTGAAAACGTTGCGCCAATTGCTGGCACGATCGAAGAACACGGTGGCCACGCTGTCCTTGCCCATGGCCTTCGCCATCTTCGCGATGCACCAGTCGTCATAGGCGTATTCCAGCGTGCGGCTCACGCTTTCGCTCTGGTCTTCGCTGCTGATGTAGCCCTTTGCGCGCAAGGCGTTCAGGCCGGGTTCATCGCGGTCCGCGCTCGCCGTCATGGCCTTCAGCGCCAGCTCCGCATCGAAGCCGCGAATGCCTTTCAAATATGCGTCGGCGATCACGCTCACACTGTGGTAGCCGATCATGCAATCCGTTTCATTCCCCCAGAGCTCCCACACCGGCAAACGGCCCGTCTGCGTATAGATATCGAGGAAGGTTTTGATGAAGTCCACCGTGCGGTCCGGTTCCAGAATGGTGAACAGCGGATGCTCGGCGCGGAAGGTGTCCCACAGGCTGAAAACGGTGTAAACATCGTGGTCCGCCGTATGCACTTTGCCGTCGTTGCCACGGTATTTGCGGTCCACGTCATTGAAGAGGTAGGGGACGAGCAAGCTGTGGTAGAGCGCCGTGTAGAAAATGCGTTGTTGCTCGCGCGTGCCACCTTGCACTTCAATGCGGCCCAGTTCCTTGTTCCATGCGGCTTCGGCGTTTTTTTTCACGGCATCAAAATCCCACCCACTTATTTCCGCTTCCAAATTCTTGCGCGCACCTTCTACGCTCACCGCGCTGATGCCCACTTTCACCAGTGTTTCCTTGCCATTGCCCAATTGAAGAATGGCCTTGGTGCTGTCGGAATGGTCCTTCAACAACGTTACGTTTTCGCTGAACTGGATGCAGTAGAACAGCCGCTGGTCGCGGGCCCAGGAAGAACTGCTGCGCTCCCCGCAGATCTCTTGCGGACCGCTCTGCCGGATGGAACTCCGCGTCAGCCGGTCGCGGTGCCGAAGATCCAGCACAAAGGAGCGCTCCTGCGGATTCGTGAAGCGATAACGGTGCATGCCCGCACGGGCAGTGGCCGTGAGTTCCACGTCCACATCGGGGTCGTCCAAATGCACCTTGTAGTAGCCGGCATGCGCTTCTTCGCGCCGGTGCGAAAAGTGAGAACGGTACTCCTCCGGCTTCGTGGTAAGGCCGCCGCTCAACGGCATCAGCAGCACATCGCAAAGGTCCGAAACGCCGGTGCCGCTCAAGTGCGTGTGGCTGAATCCGTAGATCAGGCTGTCGCTGTAGTGATAGCCTCCGCAGCCGTCCCATTCCTGCGGATCGGTGCGCGTATCGGGGCTTAACTGCACCATGCCGAAGGGCACGCAAGCGCCGGGAAACGTATGCCCATGGCCGCCGGTGCCAACGAAGGGGTTCACTAGTTCGGTGGCGAAGTTCGTGGCCCATGTGGTGGTGTCCTGCGCGTGAAGGATCGCGGGGGAGAAGAGGAGCGCGATGAGTGTCCTTTTGAACATTGGACGAAAATACGGGTTGGGGGTTCACCGCCAAGACGCTAAGCACGCCAAGGGAACGCCAAGAAATGCAGCCGGTGAAATTTCAGAACGTTGCGGAGACGTTGCGTCCGTTGCGAGCGTTGCGGTTCAAATTCAAATCAGATGGCGGTAAGCGCCGCAGCCCCAAGTATCGCCGAATCATCTTCCGGCAACGCCGATGTAACCAAGTCCACACGGCCGTGGTAGATGTTCAGCAGAAATTCGTTGAAGCGCTCCTGCAAGGGCACCATAAGCAAGTCACCGCTGCGCGCGATGCCACCGAAGAGCACGATGCGTTCCGGCCCCGTGATCGCCACCGCGTTTGCTAAGCCCACGCCGAGCCAACGTGCTGCATGGCGGAAGGTCTGAAGTGCAGCCGTGTCGCCTTTTTCCGCGGCGCGTGCAATGCAAAGCACACCTTCCTCCTTCAATACATCGGGATCTCCATCAAGCTCCTTGTACGTTTCCCGAAGCCCGCGAATGCTCACATACGCTTCCAAGCACCCTTTTCTTCCGCAGGTGCAATCGCGTCCGTCCATCACGATGGTGGTGTGCCCGAGCTCGCCGGCATTGCCGCTGCTGCCCAGCATCAATTTGCTGTCCACGATGAAGCCGCTTCCAATGCCCGTACCCAGCGTTACCACAAGCAGGTCGGTCATGCCCTTGCCCGCACCATAGCACCATTCACCCAATGCTGCCGCATTTGCGTCGTTGCCTAACACACTGCGGATGCCGGTGCGTTCTTCAACCATACGCGCCAAGGGCACATCGTTCTTCCAAGGCAGGTTCGGTGCCTTTTCGATGATGCCGCTGAGCTGGTTGGCGTTGGGCGCACCGATGCCGATGCCTTGCAACTGGTTATTGGTGGAAGGTGACTGGTGATTGGAACTGAGCCGCAGCGCTTCATTGGCCAGCGCATCCGCGAATGCGAATTCATCCGCGTGGCCCGTGGTGGGGATGCGCGTAGTGGCCGTCACTTTACCGTTCTCCACTAGGCCGATCTTGGTGGTGGTACCGCCGATGTCTATTCCGATGCGCATGGGTGAAGGTGGTGAACCGCAAATTGTTCTACCACTAAGGACGCGAAGAACGCTAAGAAAGAGTTAACCGCAGAGGGCGCGGAGAGCGCGGAGAAAACAACAAGAAAATCGAGTGTGCCCAGCATTATCATCAATAATCATAACAATCATCAGTATCAGCGTTCCATACCCAACGCCTTTCTACTTCCCGCAAAGCCGAACCAAGCCAAGTACACATAGCACAGCAGCGGCAACACAAAACTGATGTGCATCGCCGCGTCGCCCATGCTTTGCGACTGCAGGCCATCGATCAACAAGCCTTGGGCCAACGGGATCAATGCGCCGCCCAAGATCATCATTACCAACAGTGAGCTGCCTTGGCCGGTATCGCCTTTCAAGCCATCTATCGACAACGTGAAAATGTTGCTCCACAAAATGGAATTGAACAAGCCGATGGCCAAGATCGCCCATAGCGCCACCGCACCGCCCGTGGACATGGTGATGAGCAACAGCGCACCCGCTGCACAAGCAAAAATGCCGGTAACTCTGCCCGGCTTTCGCCCAGCGAAAATGAAGACGGCCATGTTCGCCGCGATCAAGACCGCCAATGGCCATAGGTGCTGTAAATTCAGTCCACCGCTTAGCCGGTTCACCAACCAAAGCAACGCGAACATCGCCGCGCCAACCAAGGCCAACATGCCATAACGCTGGATGCCGCTGAACCGGTCGCTTAGCGCCACCGCACCCAGGAAGCGGCCACACATGGCGCCGCCCCAATACAAGCTCAGGTAGTTTTTCGCGTCGCTGTGCGAAAGGCCAAGCACGCCTTTCATGCCTAAGAAGCCGATGATGAGGCTGCCGATGGCCACTTCAGCGCCCACGTAGCAAAAAATCGCGCCCATGCCATTGCGCAATTGGCGGTGCCGCAAAGCGTTCTGGCGGGCTTCCGTTGCTGCATGCGGCGGTTCGGGAAGCGCCGTGAAGTACACCCACACCGCCTGAAACACCAGCAATAAAGCGAAGAACGCATAGGGCCACCGCACCGCCGCATCGCCTTTGAACAGGTCGAAGATGAGCGTGCCTCCGATCAAAGGTGCCAGCGTGGTGCCCAGTGAATTGAAGCCCTGAGCGAGGTTCAGGCGACTACTGGCACCTTCGGCCGTGCCGATGATGGCGACAAATGGGTTGGCGGCGATCTGCAACAGCGTAAAGCCCAAGCCCAGCACGAAAAGCGCGGCGAGATAGAGCCCGTAAATGTGGACATATGTGGCCGGGACGAAGAGCGCACTGCCAACGGCACTCAACAGCAGGCCCGAGATAAGTGCCCGTTTGTAGCCGATCTGCTGGATGGGGTCGCCATTCCTGCTGGAGTAAAGATAGTAGCCGAGCGAACCCAGGAAATACGCGCCGAAAAAGCAGAACTGCACCAGCATGCTCTGCCACCAGCCCAAGGTGAATACCGCCTTCAGGTGCGGTATCAGTATGTCGTTCATCACCGTCATGAACCCCCACATGAAGAAGAGCGTGGTGAGCACCGCCATGGGTTTGGCGATGGAGGGGGAGGGCGAACTGTTATGGTAAGACATGTTATCGGGGGGATGGCAAGGATAGTTCGTTTGGCGATTAGAAGGTCACGTGCCTAACTTTCGGCCCAAATCCTAACCCAAACAACATGAAACACATTACACTTCTGGCCGCGATGGCCGTAACTACCGCAGCGGTCGCACAGCGCGAAGCTGCTCCGATGGGCCATTTCACTGCCCCGCACTTCCAGTTTAACGCGGACCGTACTCCCACGGACACTTTGGTGCCTGCCAGCTTTATGGATGCAGGGTCCACATTGACCGTGTACGGTGTAACCGATGGTGGTTATGTCGCTGGGACGAACGCATATGGCGATTTGGCCAAAGTGCAAAATTTCGAAACCACGGGTGCCGTCTTTGTTGAACAGATCCTGCTCGGTTTTGGCGCGAAAGACGAGAATGGCAGCCCGAACTCCTTGCTGCATGTCCGTGTATACGGATTGGACGGTCCTGGGACCAACAGCCTTGGTGACGCGACCAATGCGCCCAGCACCATCATGGCCAACGTGGATATCCCTGTGAGTTCCTGCGACACCGCTGGCATCACCGTAGCAACCTTCAATCCCGCTGTTGCTGTCAACGGAGCCTTCGGAGCCGGTATTGACTTCACCGCTCTGGCAGCAGGTGTTGAACTTGGATTGATCACTACCACCGATGGAGACATGGGTACCGCGGACGACCAGAACTGGGAGCTGTGGAGCGATAACACTTGGTTCACGCTCACCGCAGCTTGGCCATTGAACCTTGACATGTTAATCTGGCCAGTGATCGGTGACGGCATCGCCGGCATCAACGACAACGCCACCGTGAACAACATGCGCATGAGCTTCATCGGCAGCAACCCTGCGGACAAGAACATCACTGTTGCTTACGAAATGCTTCAGGCTGCCAATGCACGTTTGATCGTGCTCGACGGCAAAGGCGCGAAGGTGGTGGATCAGAAATTTGGCCAAACCGCTACCGGCATGCACCAGTCCGAGTTGAACGTGAGCGAGTGGAGCAATGGCACGTACTACGTGTCCATCCTCGCCAACGGCAACCCTATCACCAAGAAATTGGTTGTGCAGCACTAAGCTTCACTTCTGAACTTTGGAAAAGGCTCCCTCGGGAGCCTTTTCTGTTTTTGGGACAACTGCTAAGGCTTGTTTTGAACCGCAACGGCACAGGTGCGCAACGGACGGACGGATACAGACGTGCTTGACATCCTAACCGCAGGACGCGCCGGACGCTGGAGTGGTTCCGAACGTCGCGTGCGTTGCGGTAAATATTCAACAGTCCGGCAGACGGGCAACGAACGCTTCACCAAGCAGCCCGCAACAAGCCCAGCAGCTCATCTTCCTTGGGTGCTGTGGCCACTAATTTCTTGTCGGAATTTTTGCTCCCATCATACGTCCCGCTAGTAGTGGCCTGAGTCGGCATCGGGGGAGGGGTGGCCTTTTCCAGCTTAGGCGACGCTTTGGCAAGGTCATCCTCGGCTTCATCGGCTATGGCGGGGTTTTGCAATACGGCACCACCTGCCGGTTGTGTGCGCTCCCTTTCTGTGGTCTTGGCCCGAGCGGTTTCGTTCGATTGGACGTTATCGTATTTCTGCGTTTCAACTAACTCTTCGACTCGACCAATTGCGGAGGCATCTTGTTCATGGGAAGCTGGTTCAACAACCGATGCCGTTGCGTTTTGCTTGGCTTCTGAATCATATTGACCCGGTGCTTGAGCAGGCTCCATCGGCGCGCTTTCGCTTGCCGTAGTGCGCGTGTCAACGCTCGCACTATTCGTGTCCATCAGCCCGCCGACCGTTTCAGTCGCAGCAGGAGCAACGGGTTCTGCCGGAGCTTCCTTCTTCACCTCTTTCAATTCCGCCAACACTTTGTTTCCATCCGTTTCCATGTTCCGCAAGGTGAGCAACGATGCGAACACCAGCACGGCCACCGTTCCCAGGGCCAGTGCGGGCCGCCAGTACTGCGCGGGCTGTTTCGGCATAAGGAAACCGCCCACGCTGTTCAACCAGATCTGCCATTGCGGCTTTTGCTGATCGCGGAACGCTTGCAACACATGCGCGCGCACTTTCGGGGGGGCATCCATCGTGCCTTGCGCCGTGCGGTCTTCGCGCACATGCAACAGCAGCGCGCGCATCCGCTCGTATTCCGCGCGGTCGGCGAGGTGGCGCAAGGCGTAAGCACGCTCTTCCTCCAGCAGCTCGTCGAAGCGCCGCTCCAGCATCAAATGCTCCAGGTCTTCGGGGTCGTATCGTTCCGTGGGTTCCATGTTACAATGCGCTACCGGCGTGCGGTGGGCGCGGTTTCCGTGGGGTTAGGGTTGAATTCGGGCATGCGTTCCGCCAGCTTCTTCACGGTATAGAAGAGGCGGCTTTTTACGGTGCCTTCGCTGATGCCGAACACGTCGGCGATCTCTTTGATCGACATGTCCTCGTGGTGCCGCATCACGAAGGTGGCCTTGTGGTCCGGGTCGATCTTTTCCAGTTCCTCCTCCAGCCGCAGGCTGAAGCGCGCCCGGTCCACTTCCACGCCAGCATTGGGCTGCACGTGGCCGTTGTGCTCGGCCTTCAGTTCCGGCACCGCCGCCGTGCGCGTGGCCATGCGGCGGTATTCGTTCTTGCACATGTTGTTCGCCACGCTGTAAAGCCACGTGCGGAAAGGCCGCTCGGGGTTGTAGCTGCCCGGCTTCTGTGCGATCTTGGTGAAGAGGTCCTGCAAGAAGTCCTCGGCGCGCTCGCGGTCGTGCCACAACATCCGGTGGAAGTAGGTGAGCAGCTTGCGCTGGTAGCGGTCGTAAAGCACGGTGAAGGCCCGTTCGTTGCCGCGCACCACAAGCTCCATCAGGCGCTCGTCGCTTTGGTCCACGGGGTCGGTGCGGAAAAGGCCCATGCGTTTAGCGAAGAACGCCCGCTTTTTGTAGGTCTTTCAAGGCTCCGGTGGCCTTTGCCATTCGCTCCAGCTCGGCCTCCAACGCTGTGGCCTTGGCTGTTTCGCCCGCTGCGCGATACTGACCGAGGAGCACAGCGCCCGGCAACAAATAGTTGTGGCTGAGCGGACCGGCATCCATCGGCTTTTTCATAGCGGCCCAATGCTGCGCGAGCAGGGCATCATCGTCAAGTTTGGCAGGACCAACACGGAATGCCGCGCCTACTGCATGCAGTTGGCCGGGAAAAGCATCCAGCCAAGTTCTGTCCAAGCTCAGCGCGAAGTACACCGGACGTGTGCTGGAGCGCAGCAGACCCTTGGCGAAGTCAGGGCCAGCGGCAGAAACCGGGCCCGTGGCACCGGCCTGCTGCCAAGTGCGTTGCCGGTAGCCGAGGTCCGCCAGCAGGCGCCGGTCCACGATGAGCAAGCCCGGCTTCGCAGCGCTCTGCACCTGTTGCACCACCGCGGGCTGCGTGTCCATGTCGCCGTTGGTGAAGAGGATGCCGTCCGCAGGCAGGCTCAACAATACATCCGCAGCGGCGGCCTTCAACGCAGGTGCGACTTCGCCGCGCCTTTGCATTTCGCCCGTCCACTTTTTTAACTCCGTGGCATCGCCGTCCAGCATCGCCTTGGAGAGCATCGGCGCCAGCAACTCCGTGCGCTCCGGGGCCAAGTTGTAGGCCGTATGCAGCTCGCTGAACGCAGTGGCCTTTGGGAAGTCCACAAAGTAGTCCGCCAAGTGCTGCTCGAAGCTGCCCGGTGCGGTGGCCTTTATCTCATCCGCGATCTGGTTCAATTGGACTTGGTCCGAAGGCTTCAAAACCCCATTGTTGTTGCTGATCATGGCATTCTGCTCACTGCGCAGCCAGTTCAACTGGATCAGTGCATTGCTCGGCACATCGGTGTTGGCATCCTTCCACTGGGCGGCCTGCGTGTTGGCCACGTTGTTGTCCCAGCCGCCCTGCAGCACGTTCACCGGCGGTGGAGGCGAGGGAGCCGCTTCTTTATCTTGCGCTTGGGCCGCGCCCAGCAAGGGCAGCAGTGCCAGCAGGAAGATCAGGGAGAGCCTGTTCATGGTTCGGGTTTCGTGGGGCTGTACACGCAAATTGGGGATGGGTTCAAAGTTCGTTAGGAATTAATAGGGGTGTCAGGTTCCCCGCCAAAGCGCCTTGGCGACGGCGGGTTGTCAATTGTGAGACGGCTATGGAGTAACTTCAACACCTGATCATTGCTCGTCATAAAATTCGGCGTTGTCAGCGTTCCAACATTCAGCGTTCCAACCCAGCCCTACCTTTGCCACCATGGAACACGATGAAGCCCGCGACCGCATGCGCAAGGCCCTCGACATGGTCCACAAATGGCCTGCGGTATATATGTTCAAGTTCATCTTCGAACCGGAGCAGGAGCGCCTGGACGCTGTGTTGGCACTTTTCCCACCTGAAGCAGAAATCCTCCGCAAGTACAGCAAAGCCGGCAAGTACCTCAGCCTTACAGCCCGCGAAGTGATGCTGAGCGCCGATGAAGTCGTAGCGCGCTACGACAAGGCCGCCAAGATCAAGGGCGTTATCGTCCTTTAGTGCCCCATGTTCGACACCTTACGTACCACCTTGCTCATCACGCTGGCCATTCTCGTGGTCGCCGTTGCCATCCGCCGCTACAAGCAGTATATCCGCGAGCAACATACGCCCGTGCCCCGCCATGCGGAACTCCTGAACGTTGAGGTGGTCTACCATCCATTGCGCGTGCATGTGCTGGTGCGCCTTCCGCGCGAAGAGGAGGTGTTCCCAGCAGTGTTGGGGGCAGACCATTCCCAATTAACGAGTTGGCCAGCCATGCGCTTGGGCGCCGGTTCGCACGAACTGGAATTTCCCCTCGCCGCGGATGCCGATGGCGATCTTCACTTTGAACTGGGCAGTTCCACTCAACGTACGGAGCGCCGCTTCACGGTGCGCAACGCATGAAACGCGTGCTGACGGCTTTAATGGTGTTGGCGGTTTCAGCAACGGCATACGCGCAACGCGTGCCCGACCCCAAGCCGGCGGCGCAGGGATTCTTGGTACTTCCAGTCGCGCTGGGAAACCCCGTTTTCTCCAATCTCACTTCCGTACTGGCCCAAGTGGACGGCTGCTTTCAACTGCCCGTTTACAAAGGCTTAGGCCTCGGTGTTGGGGTGAATGCCAGCTTCTTCGAGTTGAACGAGTTCGGCTTGGGGGCGCAGACACAGACCCAGGGCTTCGTGAACCGCATTCTCTACTACGGAAAGCTCAATTACGTGCATTACACCGGCCCAGTGACTTTCGTGCAATTGGATGCCAAATTCGGCCCCAGCTCGTGGAACTGGAACTGCAGCACCTGCACGGAAAGTGCCCGCCAGCCGGGCTTTCATTGGGGAGTTGATGCTGGATATTTCGTGCACGCCTCGCCCAACCTCGCCTTCGGCCTTACCGTAGGATACGATGCCGACAACACCAGCTTTGGCCCGGACGTGATCGGCCTGGAGCGTTTTCCCGGTCGCACGGATACGGGGTCGCCGTACCGTTTCCTCACTGTGGGCTTGGGTTTCAGCACGGGCTTCGCGAAGGCGAGCGGGGAGGGGATGTGGTGAGTTAGTTGTTAGTTTTTAGTTGTCAGTTGTCCGGCGTGCTGCCGACGGCGCGCGGGCACAGCGGCCGTTGAGCAAATAGCACATGAGCAACAAGCCCTACTGAACAAGCAGGTATAGTCACCCCTTCTCCTTGGGAGAAGGGGCCGGGGGATGAGGGCATTGAGGCCGTAGTGCAAATATCACGGCACGGAAGGTCCCGCTGAAGAAGCAGGACGGGTCACCCCTTCTCCTTGGGTGCGGTTCGAGCGCAGCCGAGAACGGGGCCGGGAGATGAGGGCAATGCTACTAAGCGCCAAAGGCGCGCACCTCGCTACGCCCGCACTACAAGAGTGACCGGGCCTTCGGCCACTGAGGCCTGACGAACGAACGTCTAACAACCGATAATCGACAACTGAGAACTATGCCTCAGAATCAGCCCCACCATCTTCACCCTTGCCAACTTTCTTCTTGGCCTTGGTTACTTTGATGGTTACGTCGCTCTTGTCCTTGTTCAGGCCAACCACGATTTTGTCGCCATCTTCAACGTGCTGGTTGATGATCTCCTCGGCCATGGGGTCTTCGATGTACTTCTGGATCGCGCGCTTCAATGGGCGTGCGCCGAATTTCTCATCGTAGCCTTTTTCCGCAAGGAAATCCTTGGCCTCATCGGTGAGCTTCAGGTCGTAGCCCAGTTCGCTGATGCGCTTGTACACATAACCCAACTCGATGTCGATGATCTTGTGGATGTCCTCCCGTTTCAGGGAGTTGAACATGATGATGTCGTCGATCCGGTTCAGGAACTCGGGTGCGAAGGCTTTCTTCAACGCTTTTTCCACAATGCTGCGGTTGGCGTCCGTGGTGCCTTCCACCTTGGCCTTCGTGCCGAAGCCTACGCCTGCGCCATACTCCTGCAGGTCGCGTGCACCGATGTTGGAGGTCATGATGATGATGCTGTTCCGGAAGTCGATTCTGCGGCCCAGGCTGTCGGTCATCTGGCCATCGTCCAGCGCTTGCAGCAGGAGGTTGAATACATCGGGGTGCGCTTTTTCGATCTCATCCAGCAGGATGATGGCGTAAGGCCTGCGGCGCACTTTTTCGGTTAGCTGGCCGCCTTCTTCGTAGCCCACGTAGCCGGGAGGCGCACCAATGAGGCGGCTCACGGAGAATTTCTCCATGTATTCGCTCATGTCGATGCGGATCAACGCATCGTCCGTGTCGAACATGTAACGCGCCAGTTCCTTGGCGAGCTGCGTTTTGCCCACGCCGGTGGGACCCAGGAAAATGAAGCTGCCGATGGGGCGGTTGGGGTCTTTCAGCCCGGCACGGTTGCGGCGGATGGCTTTCACCACTTTGGTGACGGCCTCTTCCTGCCCGATCACTTTGCCCTCCATTTCCTCCTTCATCCGCTGCAGCTTGCCACTTTCCTTTTCGGCGATGCGCTGCACGGGTATGCCGCTCATCATGGCCACTACCTCAGCCACGTTGTCCTCGCTTACCTCGGTGCGGTTGCTGCGGCTTTCTTCTTCCCATTTTTTCTTGGCGGCTTCCAGCTCTTCAAGCAGAATACGCTCGCGGTCGCGCAGCTTGGCGGCTTCTTCGTAGCGCTGGCTGCGCACCACTTTGTTCTTTTCCTCTTTTACTTCTTCGATCTTCGCTTCCACGTCCAAAATGGCCTGCGGCACCACGATGTTGCTGATGTGGACACGGCTGCCCGCTTCGTCCAAGGCATCAATGGCTTTGTCCGGCAGGTGGCGGTCGGTGATGTAGCGATTGGTGAGCTTTACACAAGCGGCTATGGCTTCCGGCGTATAGTCCACGTTGTGGTGCTCCTCGTATTTCTCCTTGATGTTGTTGAGGATCTGGATGGTCTCATCCACGCTGGTGGGTTCAACGATCACCTTCTGGAAGCGACGCTCCAAAGCGCCGTCCTTTTCGATGTACTGGCGGAATTCGTCCAAGGTGGTGGCACCGATGCACTGGATCTCGCCACGCGCCAACGCGGGCTTGAACATGTTGCTGGCATCCAGCGATCCGGATGCGCCGCCCGCGCCCACGATGGTGTGGATCTCGTCGATGAAAAGGATAACGTCAGGGCTGTTTTCCAACTCGTGCATTACGGCCTTCATGCGCTCTTCAAACTGGCCACGGTATTTCGTTCCCGCTACCAAGCTGGCAATGTCCAACGCTACGATCCGCTTGCCAAACAGCACGCGGCTCACTTTGCGTTGGATGATCCGCAGGGCCAAGCCTTCGGCGATGGCGCTTTTGCCCACACCGGGTTCACCGATCAACACGGGGTTGTTCTTCTTCCGGCGTGAAAGGATCTGGCTTACACGCTCGATCTCTTTTTCCCGGCCCACAATGGGATCGAGCTTGCCGTCCTCTGCCATTTTGGTGAGGTCACGACCGAAATTGTCCAGCACGGGCGTCTTGCTCTTGCTGTCTCCGGGCTTCTTCGCGGCGCCGCCGGCACCGCCGCCGCTGAAGCCTTGTCCGCCGCTCTCCTCATCGTCATCGTCGGTGCTTTGCGGACCTTGTGCCTTTGGCCGTGGACGGGGTGCGATGGAGGTGGGGCCGTCGCCAGCAAGGATAGTCTCCACTTCATGCTTCACGCCTTCATAGTCCACATGGAACTTGTGCAGGGCGCGCGTGGCGAGGTTGTCTTGGTCTTTCAGCATGCTCAATAAAACGTGCTCGGTGTCGATCTGTGGGCTTTTGAAGAGCTTCGCTTCGAGGAAGGTGATCTTCAACATTTTCTCGGCCTGTTTCACCAAGGTGATCTTGTCTTTTTCCGGCGGACGCATGCCACTGGCAGGTTCCATGGCACCTTCCACCATTTTGCGCAGGTCCTCCAAGTCCACGTCCATGTGGCGGAGGATCTTCACCGCGTTGCCTTCGCCATCGCGGATCAGGCCCAACAGAATGTGCTCAATGCCAATGCGGGTGTGCCCCAAGCGCAAGGCTTCTTCACGGCTGAAACCGATGACCTCGCGTACGCGGGGGGAGAATTTTGCGTCCATGCTCTACAGTTCGTTCTATGCGCCTTCCGGCGGATTGTTCATTGATAACGCAGAAGGCAAGCACAAGTTACACGCCTTCTTGGGCGGCAAGCTATCCCTGCCGATCGTCCGCGCACTTTCCAAAGGTTGCGGTTTTTTCCACAAAGTTGTTCCCGTTGTGGAAAAACCGGTGGTTCCGGATCGTGCTTTAAGGGTACCTTCGGGGCCGCTTTCGCAAGGCATGTCCAATAACCGTGCGAGACCTGACAACAGAACATAATGGCAGAAGGAGGAGAAAAGATCATCCCGATCAACATTGAAGACGAAATGAAGACCGCCTACATCGACTATTCGATGTCGGTGATCGTGGCAAGGGCATTGCCTGACGTGCGCGACGGCCTGAAGCCAGTACACCGCCGTGTGCTCTTCGGCATGGAAGGGCTTGGCATGTCCAGCGGCCGTCCGTACAAGAAAAGCGCCCGTCTGGTGGGTGAAGTGCTCGGTAAGTACCACCCCCACGGTGATCAAAGCGTATACGATGCCATGGTGCGCATGGCCCAGGAGTGGAGCATGCGCTACCAGCTCGTGGACGGCCAAGGCAACTTCGGCAGCATCGATGGTGACAGTCCGGCAGCGATGCGTTACACCGAGGTGCGCATGCGCAAGTTTGCCGAAGAGGTGATGGCCGACCTCGACAAGGAGACGGTGGACATGCGCCCCACCTTCGACGATACGCTCGAAGAACCCACGGTTATGCCAACGCGCGTCCCCAACCTGCTGGTAAACGGCGGGTCAGGCATCGCCGTAGGTATGGCCACCAACATGCCGCCGCACAACCTCACCGAGGTCTGCAACGGCATTATGGCCTACATCGAGAACCGCGACATCGACGTGGCGGGTTTGATGGAGCACATCAAAGGTCCCGACTTTCCAACAGGCGGCATCATCTACGGAACCGATGGCGTTCGGGAAGCCTACGAGACCGGCCGTGGTCGCGTGGTACTGCGTGCAAAGTGCCACATTGAAGAAGATCCTAAGACCGGCCGCGAAACGATCATCGTAACCGAGATTCCCTTCCAAGTGAACAAAGCTGTGCAGCTCTACAAAGGTGTTGCGGACTTGGTTAACGACAAGCGGATCGAGGGCATCAGCGACGTGAACGACTACAGCGACCGTAAGGGTATTCGCTTAGCGTACGACGTGAAGCGGGAGGCCATGGGTACCGTGGTACTCAACCAGTTGTACAAGTACAGCTCACTGCAAACCAGCTTCAGCGTAAACAACATTGCGCTGGTGCATGGCCGCCCGGTTCTGTTGGGCCTCAAGCCTATGATCCACCACTTCGTGGAACACCGGCATGATGTGGTAGTGCGCCGCACGAAGTTCGATCTGCGCAAAGCGGAAGAACGTGCCCACATCTTAGAAGGTCTGTTGATCGCGCTGGACCATTTGGACGAAGTGATCAAACTGATCCGCGCCAGCCAAACACCAGACATTGCTCGCGAGGGATTGATGAGCACCTTCGGCCTCAGCGAGATCCAAGCCCGCGCCATTCTGGACATGCGCCTGCAGCGCCTCACCGGCCTGGAGCGCGACAAGATCCGTGAAGAGCATGCCGAGTTGATGAAGCTCATTGACCACCTCCGGGCGATCCTCGCCAACGAGAGCATGCGGTATGACATCATCAAGGCGGAGACCTTGGAGATCCGCGACAAATACGGCGACGAGCGCCGCACCCAGATCGTGCATTCCAGCGGTGACATGAGCATGGAAGACCTCATAGCGGATGACGCCGTGGTGGTCACCATCAGCCACTTGGGCTACATCAAGCGCACCAGCCTGAACGAATTCCGCACACAAGGGCGCGGCGGCGTGGGCAGCCGTGGCAGTACCACCCGCGATGAGGACTTCCTGGAGCACCTCTTCGTGGCAACCAACCACAATTACTTGCTCATCTTCACCCAGAAAGGTCGCTGCTATTGGATGCGCGTCTTCGACATTCCGGAAGGCAGCCGCCAAAGCAAGGGCCGCGCCATCCAGAACATGGTGCAGCTGGAAGGCGACGACAAAGTGCTCGCCTACATCAACGTGACCGACCTGAAGACCGAAGAATATTTGGAGAACCATTTCGTGGTGCTCGTAACCAAGAAGGGCGTGATCAAGAAGACAACGCTGAAAGCCTACAGTCGTCCGCGTTCCAACGGCATCATCGCGGTGAACATCCGCGAAGGCGACGAACTGCTGGAAGCCAAGCTCACCAGTGGAACCAGCCACATTGTCATTGCCAGTAAAGCGGGCAAGGCCGTCCACTTTGAAGAAGATCGCGTGCGGCCCATGGGCCGCAATGCCAGCGGCGTGCGCGGTATGATGCTCGCCGACGACAAGGACGAAGTAGTAGGCATGGTGACGTTGGACGGGGAGGAGTCCGCCACCACACAAGTGCTCGTTGTAAGTGAAAAGGGCTACGGAAAGCGCAGCCCTGTTGACGATTACCGAATCACCAACCGTGGCGGAAAAGGCGTGAAGACCATTCAGGTCACCGACAAGACCGGACCGCTCATCGCCATCAAGTCCGTGAAAGAGGACGACCAGTTGATGATCATCAACCGCAGCGGCATTACCATCCGGATGAACCTGACTGAAATGCGCGTGCTGGGCCGTGCCACACAAGGTGTGCGCCTCATCGAACTGCGCAAAAACGACTCCATTGCTGCCGTAGCGAAGGTGGACAGCAGCCTCGCGGAAGATGAAGAAAGCGAGAATGGTGAGGGCGCCGAGGGAGCTGAAGGCAGCGGAGAAAACCCCGGCCAGAGCGGAGAAAGTGAGAATGGCACCGAAATTGAAGGTACCCCGGAAGCATGACCCAAGTAACACTTAACATGAAACAGTTTTTCATTGCGGCCGCATTGGCCGTCCCGTTCGCCCTGCACGCGCAGAACAGCGCCGTGGTAAGCGCCTATAACTACATGGGCGACGGCGACTACGACAAAGCCGCCGAGTACATTGAACCGGCAGTTACCAATGAAACCACGGCCGGTAAGGAAAAGACCTGGCGCTACCGCGGTGCCATCTATGCCCACATCGCAATGGGTACCGACGAGGCACTGAAGGCCAAGTACCCCAATTCGGCAGACAAGGCCGTTGAAAGCTACATCAAAGCTAAAGAGCTCGACACCAAGGACAGCTACAAGGAAGAGAACGACCGCGCTTTGCTCAATTTGCAGATCACAGCGCTGAACGGTGGTAACGACGCTTTCAACAAGAAAGACTACGACAAGGCCATCGCCGGTTACATGCAAAGCGAGAAGATCGCCAAGGCTTTCGGGCAGGTGGACAGCAACGCCGTGTTCAACAGCGCACTGGCCTACGAAGCCAAGGGAGACACCAGCATGGCCATGCAGCAGTACGAAAAGTGCATCCAGATCGGTTACGACAAGCCCGAAGTGTACCGCTACCTCGCCACCATGAAGAAGCGCACCGGCGACTTGGATGGAGCTATCGCCACCACCAGGGCCGGCTTGGCCAAGTACGGCGAAAACAAGGAAATGATGCTGGACCTCGTGGCCTTCCTGCTGGATGCTAACCGCATGGATGAAGCGGAGACCAGCGTGAAAGCCGCCATTGATAAGGATCCCACCAACCCCGTGCTCTACTCCGTGCTCGGCAGCCTGTACGACGGCAAGGCCAACCCGCAAGAAGGCACTGTGGCCGAAGCCGACATGGTAAAATGGTACGACCTGGCGGAAGCTGCTTACAAAAAGAGCATTGAAGTGGATCCAACCTTCTTCGACAGCTACTACAACATCGGTGTGCTCTACAACAACCGCGCGGCCTTCGAATACGAAAAGTGCAACGCCATCAAGGACGACGCGAAGTACAGCGCTTGCAAGAAAGCCGCAGACGAGATCTACCTCAAGACCATTCCATACTTCGAAAAGGCCCACGAACTGAAGCCTGACGACCGCGCCAGCATGGAGCAACTGAAGAAACTCTACGCCAAAACCGCCGACACGGAAAAGTACAACGCCATCAAAAAGGAACTGGGCGAATAAGCTTTTGCTCCTTCATCATAGAAAAGCCCGGCCGCAAGCCGGGCTTTTCTGTAAGCACCTGTATGCTTGCGGCACGCGGGCTCGGCTTTTTGCCGAGTGGACTCAGCTTAGGGCTTCCAGCATGCCTCCGGCACGCAGGCCCGCTTTTACGCACGCACCCGCTCGGGTTTTTCCCGAGTGGGCTCAGCGTAGGGCCTCCGGCCCGTCTCAACTGCATCTTTTTCATTTCCAAACAACTGTCACCTTTCCCGGTTGATACATTTGCGCCCCTAAATTCCTTTTCAGGAAAACGAACACCCATGACTTTTAACCCCATTGACGCTTGGCTGCAGATGAAAGAGCAGCTGCCCCCGTTGGCCATCGAGGGCATCGGCATCAAGTACGTGTATCCCATTTTCCTTGGTCTCTTGCTGTTGGAATACTTCAACGCCAAGGACCTTTACAACATCAAGGAAACGTGGGCCAGTTTCGTGATCTTGGTAGGTGCCACGGTGATCCGGGTGCTCACGAACGTCTTCGAGATCACGCTCTATTTCTTCCTCTTCCACTTGGCTGAGCCGTTGCGTGAACAATACTTGGGCTACAGCACGTTGGGCTTTGCTTGGTACGTCTGGATCATTTGCCTGTTCGCGGATGACCACAACTTCTACTGGCACCACCGGCTTAGCCACAACATCCGGGTGCTCTGGGCGGCACACTTGCCGCACCATTCTGCGAAGACCTTCAACCTCACGGTAAGCATCCGCAACGGTTGGTTCATCACCTTGTTCAAGCCAATTTACTGGCTGTGGTTGCCACTATTGGGCTTTGAGCCGATCATGATCGCCACCGTCCTCATCGTCAATTCCTTTTACCAGTTCTTTTTGCACTCGCAATTGGTTCCGTCGCTGCCACTTTACGAGCGGATTTTCAACACGCCCTACATCCACACCGTACACCACAGCAGCAACACGGAATACTTGGATAAGAACCACGGCGGCATCTTCAGCTTCTGGGACCGCATTTATGGCACTTGGCAAGCACCGATCAAAGGGTTGAAACCCAAGTACGGCATCAGCCACGATCCCGGCACGGACAACCCCATAACCCACAACCTATTCGAGTTCCAAGAGATCTGGAAGGACGTGAAGAAGGCCCCCGGCTTGAGGAATAAGCTCATGTACATCTTCGGCCCTCCCGGCTGGAGCCACGATGGCAGCAGCATGACCAGCAAGCAGCTACAGAAGGAGCTGGCAGCGGCCAAGGCCGCGGGAACTGCAGTGCCTGAGCACACGTTTATCCGTTCGAATTGAGCGGGCATTAGGCGATAAGGCGCTGATTACGGCTTGTCTTAAGTCGGAATTTAAGATTCTGAGGGTAGTGGAGAAAAACCGCATGGAGATGTGACGGGCCGCTTTACCCTGCGCGATCTGTTGATGATTGGGATACGGCAACCGCAGTCCCGACCTTTGTACCCTCGCCTCCGCAGAATAGAACATCTCATCAACCGCTACGGCGGAACAAGCATGTCCCAAACAAAAGCCTACGCCGCAAAAAGCGCCACTTCAGACCTTGGACCGATCACCATTGAGCGCCGCGCCCCCGGCCCGCACGATGTCGCCATTGACATTGCTTTTTGTGGTGTGTGCCACTCCGATGTGCATTCGGCCCGTAACGAATGGGGCGGCACGCGCTATCCGATCGTTCCCGGACACGAAATTGTGGGCACGGTTACAGCTGTGGGCAGCGAAGTTTCTCGCTGGAAGGTGGGCCAACAGGTAGGCGTGGGCTGCATGGTGAACAGCTGCCGGACCTGTGCTTCCTGCATAGAACACGAAGAGCAATTCTGCGAGAATGGCATGACGGGCACCTACAATTCCGTAGACCGCTACGGTGACGGAACGGTGACCAACGGAGGCTATTCAACCGGCATCACCGTGAATGAAGATTTCGTTTTGCGCATTCCCGAAGGCATGCCGCTGGACCGTACCGCACCGCTGTTATGCGCGGGCATCACCACCTATTCGCCCTTGCACCGTTTCGGGGTGAAAGCAGGCGATAAGGTGGGCATTGTGGGCCTCGGTGGCTTGGGCCACATGAGCGTGAAGATCGCCAAGGCCATGGGCGCGCACGTCACCATGATCAGCCATTCCGCAAGCAAGCAGGCCGATGCCGAACGTTTGGGCGCCGATGATTTCCTGCTCTCAAAGGATGCTGATGCCTTCAAGAAGAACGCGAAACGTTTCGACTTCATCCTCGACACCGTTTCCGCGCCGCATGACTACAACGCTTACCTCGGTATGCTGCGCCGGGGCGGCACCATGGTGCTGGTAGGCATGCCCGATGCATCACCCATCCATGCCGGGTCTTTGGTGCTCCAACGCCGTCAACTGGCCGGTTCGCTTATCGGGGGCATTAAGGAAACTCAGGAAATGCTGGATTTCTGCGCCAAGCACAAGGTGCTCAGCGACATTGAGCTGATCCCCATGGACCAGATCAACACGGCTTACGAGCGCATGCTGAAAAGCGATGTGCGCTACCGGTTTGTGATTGATATGAAGTCGTTGGGGTAGGGGGGATTAAACGCTCACCTTCACTTTTCTCCCAGCGATCTTCTTCTCCACCTCCGCAATAGCCCGCTTCGTCTTCAACAAACTGTCCGGCGTTACGCTGATGGAGTCGATGCCCAGTTCCACCAAGAACTGCGCGAAGTCTGGAAAGTCGCTGGGACCTTGGCCGCAAATGCCCACTTTAGTACCGGTGCGCTTGGCGGTTTCGATCAGCATTTTCAGCATGCGCTTTACCGCCGGGTTGCGTTCGTCGTAAAGGTGTGATACCAATGCGCTGTCGCGGTCCAGGCCCAGTGTGAGCTGGGTAAGGTCGTTACTGCCGATGGAGAAGCCATCGATGTGTGCGCTGAATTCCTCGGCCATGATGATATTGCTGGGGATCTCCGCCATCAGGAAGAGCTCAAGGCCCTCTTTGCCGCGCTCCAGACCGTATTCCTTCATTACTGCCGTAACGCTCTGCAGCTCTTCCACCGTGCGGCAGAAAGGCACCATTACCACAACGTTCTTCAGGCCCATCTTTTCACGTACACGGCGAATGGCCTTGCATTCCAGCCCGAATGCTTCTTTGTACGTATCGCTGTAGTAGCGCGATGCGCCGCGCCAGCCGATCATGGGGTTTTCTTCTTCCGGCTCAAAGTGTTCGCCGCCCAAGAGGTTCTTGTATTCGTTGCTCTTGAAATCGCTGAAGCGCACGATAACCTTGTTGGGGTAGAAGGCCGCAGCGATCTTGGCAATGCCGTAGCTGAGGCGCTTGATGAAGAAGGTCTCTTCGTCCTGATAGCCGTTGATCAAGTAACTGATCTTGCCGCTGAGCGCCACATCGCCAAGCTCTTTGTGCTGGAGCAGGGCCAGCGGGTGCGCTTGAATGTAGTTGTTGATGATGAACTCCTCACGCGCCAAGCCTACGCCGGCGTTGGGAAGGCCCGCGAACTTGAAGGCCAAGTCCGGGCTGGCCACGTTCAGCATGATCGGCGTTTTAGTGGTCGGGATGTCGGACAACAGCGTTTCTTCCACCGTGGAAGGAATGAGGCCGTGGTAGATGATGCCGACGTCGCCTTCGCAGCAGCTCGCTGTCACTTCCATGCCGGTATCCAGCAAGTCCGTGGCATTGTTGCAACCTACAATGGCGGGCACGCCCATTTCACGTGCTACAATGGCCGCATGGCACGTACGTCCGCCTTTGTTGGTGATGATTGCGCTGGCCTTTTTCATGATCGGCTCCCAATCCGGGTCGGTCATGTCGGTTACCAGCACGTCGCCTTGCTGAAAATCTTTGCCGTCGCCATCGCCACCGCGACCGTCCAAACTGTACAGAATGCGGACCCGACCACTGCCTACGCGGTCGCCAATGGCGATGCCGCGCGTTACTTCCTTGACGCCCTCGGGCTTGTCGATCTTGTATTCCACCACGCGGTCGCTTGCCTTGTTGCTGTGGATGGTTTCCGGGCGCGCCTGTACAATGAAGAGCTCCTTCGTCAATCCGTCCACGGCCCATTCCACGTCCATAGGGCACCAATGGCCCTTGAGGTCGCTGTAGTATTTTTCAATGGCGGCCACGCTGCGCGCCACTTCCAACGCCTGCTCATCGGTAATGCAGAAGCGGTTGCGCTGTGCACGTTCCACGGGAATGGTGAGCGTGGGCTTGCCCGGCTCCACTCCGTAGACCATTTTGCGGTCCTTGTGGCCGATCTTTTTCTCAATAATGCTACTGAAGCCTTCCGCCAACGTGGGCTTGAAGACGATCCATTCATCCGGATTTACAGCACCCTGTACCACCATTTCCCCCAAGCCGTAGCTGCCGTTGATCAGCACCACGTCCTTGAATCCGCTCTCGGTGTCGAGGCTGAAGGCCACGCCGCTGCTGCCCACATCGGAGCGCACCATTTTCTGGATGCCCACGCTGAGGCCCACCTGAAAATGGTCGTAGCCTAAGCTTTCGCGGTACACGATGGCACGGTCGGTGAAGAGCGATGCGAAACAGTTGCGCACCGCGCTGATGAGGTCTTGGTGGCCACGGATGTTGAGGTAGGTCTCTTGCTGCCCCGCGAATGAAGCATCCGGAAGGTCTTCCGCGGTGGCGCTGGAACGCACGGCCACGTCGGTGGCTTCCTGCCCGTATTTCAGCGACATTTCATCATAGCGGGCCATGATCCCTTTCCAGATCTCCTCCGGGAATTTCCCGTTCTTGATCAGTGTACGGACCGCCAATCCCGTGCGGCGGATGTTCTCCACGTCGTCCACGTCCAAGCCCGCCACGATGTCCCGGATCTTCTGGTCCAGCACGTTGTGCGCGATGAAAGCTTCGTAACTGGCCACTGTTACCACAAAACCGCCGGGTACTTGCACGCCGAGCTTCCCGAGGTTTTGGATCATCTCCCCGAGGCTGGCGTTTTTGCCACCCACAGTGGGGATGTCGCTCAATTCAACTTCATGGAGCCACTTGAGGTAGGGTGCTTTGGCCATTTTGTTCTCGATTTGCTTGATGGATCGTGGGGCTGCTTGAACGGAAAGTCCGGCGCAAAGGTTGAAATTCCTTTGGAAAGAATTTTGGCTGTTCTTACGCTGGGGATCCGATCGCGCGGCCCGTAAGCGAATGCCGTGCCACGGTAGGCTGGTGCATCCGCACCGTAAAACAACAAGGGCACGGTGTACGCCGTGCCCTCGGGGGAAATTCAAGAAGGAATTTATCACTGCCGGATGAAACGTGAGCGTTGCTGGCGCCCCGTGCGGTCCACCACATCTACGATGTACGTGCCCACCCGACCAATGTCGAAGGTGAGGCGCTTGGCACCATTGAGGGCGTTATCGCGCAGGATCAAGCGGCCATTCAGGTCCCGCACTTCGATAGTCAGCATGCCGTCCGGGCAATCCGCCGTTACGGCGCCGGTAGTGGGTACGGGGTACATGCGCAAGCTGGTGCTGCCCGTTTGCGAGGAGATCAATGTGGCCATTTCACCCGGTGCTTCCAGGGCCGCTTCAACGGAAGGGGCCGTAGCATTGCGCTCCAAGGCAGGCTGCTGTGTTTCAATGTTCTGCTGTGCCTGTGCGGTGGCCGTGAATAGTAAGGCGGTTGCGAAGAGTAGGGTTGCTTTCATGGGGGAGTGTTCTTGGTTTAGCCATGCTACGTAGAGGCCGGGAAAAAGGTTTCGCCCTTCCGAATGACTATCTTTCACGAAACCCGATCGACATGACAACCAAACGGGCCCGTATCCGCAAGGGCAACAAGAAACCCGCCACGAAGGCAAGTGCCACAGCCAACACCCGTGCGAAGCGCAAAGCCGTGACCGCAGCGCGAATACAAGCCGAAGCTCGCAAAGCAGCCGCGTTGGTGAAGGCCGCCGCCAAACCTTCAACCTCAACCAAAGTGGCAAAGAAGAAAACGGCAGCGAAGGCAATTGCAAAGTAGCAACCAGTGTTGGCTTGGCCGCCAAGGCGAACGGGGGGCCTCCTGGCTGTTATTAGGCCGGCTTGAACAACTCCGGCGTGGGATTCTTCAGCACCACATAGGCACGCCGCCATGGGTCATCGCCCAGCATGCGCCATTTGTGAGCGGTGCCCGAGGTGTCCAAGGCCAGCAACACATCGCCGGGCCGAAGGATGAAGGTGCTGCCGTCGTGCATGGTGAATTCCAGCGTGCCGCATAGTGTGATCACGTACTGCGCTTCCGGTGCCGTATGCCAGTCGTAGCTGCCATGCGCCGGGGTTTCCTTGAAGTGGATGGAGACCACCTTTTCCGTTGCCAGTTCCTTTACCGTGCCTTCCTCAAAATGGGAATTGCCGTCCGCACCGGTGTATAGCTTGATCGCCTTTATCATGCTGCAAAGTTCGGTTGCGAAATCAACGGCCTGCCGAAAACCAACAACCAACCGCCTGCAGGGCCGTATCAGGTATGTCCACCAAAGTCCTCAAGCCCATGCGCTCCAGCGCCCATATCTTTCGCACACCTACCGTGGAAATTCATAGCGACAACCATATCGCACTAAAGAAACCGAATTACCCGGTGGTGGATGGCCTTGCGCGCTATTTGGCCAAACATGGCCGAAATACGAAGATCCCCATTGCCTACGAGGACCTTTTGCGCCACGATGGCCTGATGGCCCAGACCGACCCGGACGGTAAGGAAACGCTGTGGACTACCGTGATGCTTCGGCCTTCGGAAATGCAGGATACGCACGACCGTCTTGTGGAACTGTATCAAGTGTTGATCGGATATGGCCGCACTTTACCTTACCTGCGCGTGGCCAGCATCGATTTCTGCGGATATGGCAACAGCCAGCCGTTCCGCATCAAGATCCTCAATCAGATCAACGACAACCACGACTACTACTACATTAAAAAAGCTGATGCCAGCCGCGTGTACGGTCTGGAACTGGAGCACCTGCTCAGCCCTAACAAGATCAATTACATCTGCACCGGCACCACTTTGGTGGAGGAGCACATCATAGGGGTGCCCGGCGACGATTTCATGAAGGACCCACAGAAATACGGTGGCAATTTCAACCCCGTTCGTCTGTGTAAAGAATTCGTGAAGTTCAACGAACGCTGCTTCGTGCGCCTGCTCGGCGACATGCGTGCCTACAACTTCGTCGTGGACGTCACGCAGGATTTCGACCAGGCGCAGTACCGCCTACGCAGCATCGATTTTGACCAGCAGAGCTTCGAGGGCCGGCACCGCATTTACCTGCCGCAGTTTTACAAGGAAAACCTCGCTTTCGTGGAATATGCCGGGCAATTCATAAGCCCGGAAACTGCGGAACAGTATGCCCAAGAAGAGCGTTCCCTGTTAAGGAAACGCTACCAAGTGGCCGCCGATCAAGTAAAGGAACTACTGGATGTAATGCGCAACGCAGAGATCAGCCTTCCGGAGCATGTGGAATTACTGCGCAACGAATTGGCCCAGTATCACAACCATCCCGCTTTCAGGAACTGCACCACCATGGGCGATATTTTGGCCATGCAGTTGAAGGTGATGTTGGGAGTGTGAAGCGCACCGCCCTCAAAGGCTCACATAAGACCGCCGCACACCGTTGCGCTTGAACTTGTAGCTGATCTCGAAGGTGAAATAGCTGAACGAGTCCGGCAGCCCGGGATTGCCCCGTCGGCTTGTGAACTTGCCTGCCTTTCCGTTGGAACCCCAACCAGTGGGGTCGCTGATGTAGCGCGCCAAATATTGTTGCGTGCTATCCGCATACATTTTACCGATTTCGTCATAAGTAGCGTAGCGGTCGCTCACTCCGTCCAACAGGTCGGTGAAGAACATGTAGTAGCTGAATTCCGCACCCACGGCCAATTCCCGCGTTACCATGTAGCGGATGCCGAAGCCCACCGGGATGCCCACATGCCAAGGGCTGGGCTTGTCCAGCACTTTCGCTTCCTGACCTAAGCCGTTGCCTTCCGTTGCCCAATCATACAGGTCGGTCTCGTAGTTGCCGTCCTGCCCGACCACTTGGCCGCTTACATCGCCGCGCGGCTTGTCGCGCACTGTGCCATCTTCCCAGAAAAAATAGCGATTTGAAAGGTCCTGAGAACCGTTGAACAAGTCCGCCTTCGGCCTGCCGTAAAACAAGCCCACGCCGATGAAGCTGTAAGCGAAGAATTTTTGCTCGTACAAAGGCTGGAACGGCTCACGGTACATGTTGAGCACCAAGTGCTGGCTAATGCCGAACAGGTCGTTCCGGAAGTTCAGCCCGCGCCGGTAGTTGCGGAGTTCAATACCTGATTTCCCGCCCGTGGGGTCTACTTCGTTATAACCCAACCGGTGCCAGCTCAGCCGCGTTTCCGTCGTGAGCGCGCGGGTGATGTAGCGCTTGGGATTGTTCAAGTAGTCCCTGAAGGTGATGGACATGGCCGGCCGGATCCCGTTCCACTGCACCGCTCCGTCCCAGTTGCCGAGGTCGCCGGAAAAATGGTCCCCGCCCACGGCGAGGCCTACTTCCAAATTACGTTGGGCGCTAACAGGTTGGGCGAAAACGAGCGCGGCTAAGAAAAAGTAGAGTACGGGTTTGCGCATGGAGACCTGTTTTTTCACAATTCGGGCAAGTAAATGTAGGACGCAAAAACCCGGCCACGGTTGCCCGCCACCGCAAGTTGTCAACGCGGCCCAAAAATGGACGTGCCGACTCGCACCATGGTTGAACCGGCGGCGAGCGCTTGGTCCAAGTCTCCGCTCATGCCCATGGAAAGCTCCGTGAAGTGCGCCAGAAGCGGTAATCCCAGTGCATTTACGCTGCGGTGCAACGCCGCCAAGCCGTTGTATTCAGCCTCCACTTGTGCATTGTCCTCCGTGTTGGAGGCCATGCCCATTAAGCCACAAAACCGGATATTTTTCCAGCGTTCCAAGGGCGTTTCCACCAGCAAGGGCGCAATATCCTCCGGGGAAAAGCCATGCTTGGTTTCCTCCTGGGCAATGTGGACTTGCAAGAGCACGTCGATGGTGCGCCCAGCCTGTGCAGCACGTTTGTCCAGCTCGTCCAGCAGTGCGCGGCTGTCTGCGCCATGCACCAAATGCACGAATGGCGCGAGGTATTTTACCTTGTTGCTTTGCAGGTGCCCAATGAAGTGCCAGCGAATGTCTTCCGGCAGTTGTGGCTGCTTGTCACGTAATTCCTGCGGATAGTTCTCCCCGAAATCCCGGTGGCCTAGATCGTACAGGGCTTTGATCTCCTCCACGGTGCGCTTCTTGCTCACGGCCACCAGCAGTACGCCTTGCGGCAAGGCATCCTTCACCTTATGGTAGCGCTGCGCTAAGCCAGCGGGATCCATCAATTATCCTTCAAGGAATAAATGGTGAGGCCACTGCGCAACTTCGGTTCTACCCAGGTTGTCTTGGGCGGCATCATTCCGCGTGCGTCGGCTACTGCGGCTAAGCTTTCGAAGGGAACAGCACACAGGTTGAAGGCCACATCGGCTTTGCCTGAGTCCACGAGCTTGTCCAACGCGGCCATTGGGTCGGTGCCGGGGATGAACCGTATGCGCGGATCGGTGCGCAGGTCGGCAATGCCGAGCAGCGGACCCAGAACGGCGCTGCTGAGCATGGAGGCATCCAACGCTTCGGTGACGTTAGCCCCGGCGGTTTTAGGCAGTTCAAGCAAGTGCCAACCGACTTGTGTGCGCACCTGGACATGGCCTGCTGGGGCGCACCGTTCCGGGCCGTTCGGCAAGGCGGTCAATCGGCCCGTCTTACCGAGTGCTTCAAGGAACGAAGCAGGGGAGTGGCCGTTCAAGCCCGAAACCACGCGGTCGAAATTGAAGATGTGCAGTTGCGTTTGTGGCACCATGTACGCCAAGCACCAGGCCTTGGGGTCTTCGCCCTGCGCGCCGGTGGTCATGGCCAAACGCGCGCTACTGGCACTGCGGTGGTGCCCGTCGGCGATGTAGAGCGCGTCCAATTGCTTGAAGTGCCCTACCAGAGCATCTATCTCGGAAGGGGCGTCGACCTTCCAGAACCGGTGGCGAATCTTGTCCGTAGTGCAGAAGTCGTAGAGGGTGTTGCCTTTTGCAAGTTCAGCCAATCGCACTTCCAGATCCGGAGAGCCGGGTACCGCCAGCAGTACTGGTTCCGCGTTGATCCCGGTATGCTCCAGATACTCCGTGAATATCTCCTCCCGCGCCGTAAGTGTTTGTTCATGGACTTTTACGCGGCCTTCGTCGTAGTCGGCCACGCTTACCGCGCCGATCAAGCCCATCGATGTAAAAGTCGCACAGCTTTGTTCGTACAGGTAGAAGGCCGGTTTTTCTTCGCGCTGCAAAAATCCTTCTTGCGTAAACTCATCGAATTTCCGGCGAACGGCATCGAAATGCTCGGCCCGTGTGAGTCCCGCGCGGTCGTGGTCCGCATGCACGATGTGCAGGAAGGAGTAGGGGTTGCCCGCGAGTTTTTCGCGCAGCTGCTCGGGCGTGTACGTTAGGAAGGAGCGCGAACCCACCAAATGCGCGGTGTGCGGTGCGGGCCGCCATGCACGGAACGGCCTTACCCGGATCATCCGCGGCCTACGGTCACTTCATCGCGAAAGGCCACCAACAACTCCACCAGTTCGTCGCCGATGCGCTCTTGTGCCTCCAATGTGGCCGCGCCGATGTGAGGGCTCAAGCTTACGTTGGGGTGTGCCAATAGGTCGGCACGTGGGGTGGGTTCGTTCTCGAACACGTCCAAGGCTGCCGCTTTCACCGTTCCGGAATTCAGGGCTTTCAGCAGTTCTTCCTCGTCGATGGAGTTGCCGCGCGCTGTGTTTATCACCAGCATGCCTTTTTTCATCTGCGCGAATTCTTGTGCGCCCAACAAAGGGGCACCGTCTTCCGTGGCGGGAACGTGCAAGGTGATGGCGTCGCAGGAATGGAGCAGTTCCTCCATGGGCACCATTTTCACCCCAATGCGCACCGTGTCGCCGTTGAATTGCACTTCAAGATGGTCCGCCGTGGCACTTCGGTCATAGTAGACCACCTTCATGCCGTTGCCGATCGCGTACCGCGCCACCCATTTACCAATACGTCCGAAACCAACAATGCCCAACGTTTTTCCGCGCAGCTCGGCACCTTTGCCGTAGCTCTTCTTCATCTCTTTGAAAGCTGCCGCATCGTGGCCTTCCACGCACATGCGGCGATTGGACTTGTACAGGTCGCGAACCAGACCGAAGAGGTGTGCCATCACCAGCTCAGCCACACTGATGCTGCTGCTGGCCGGTGTGTTCACCACGCGGATGCCCTTGCCCCGCGCGTACGTAACGTCGATGTTGTCCATGCCAACGCCGCCGCGCCCGATGAGCTTCAGCCCCGGACAGGCATCAATAAGGTCTTTGCGCACCTTGGTGGCGCTGCGCACCAGCAGAGCTTCTACTTTTTCCTTGTTGATGAAGGCCACCAGTTCTTCCTGCGGCACAAAATTCACCGTGATGGTGAACCCTTGTTCTTTGAAGGCCGCTTGGGCCTGTGCCGAAATTCCGTCGTTCGCGTGTACGCGCATGTTCAACCGTTCTTTTTTGCAAATTCCTCCATAACGTCAGTCAACGCCTTTACGCTTTCCAACGGCAAAGCGTTGTACATGCTGGCGCGGTAGCCACCAACGCTGCGGTGCCCACGGATGCCGCTGATGCCGGCTTCTTTCCACATCGCATCAAAAGCGGGCTCCAACGCTGCGTCCTTCATTACAAAGGTGGGGTTCATTTCGCTGCGGTCTTCTTTGGCGGTGGTGCCTTGGAAGAGGGGCAAGCGGTCAATCGTGCTGTAGATCAATTCAGATTTTGCCGCGTTGCGCTTGGCGATCTCCGCGATGCCGCCGATGCGTTTCATCCACTCCAAGGTGAGCATGGTAACGTACACCGGGAATACGGGTGGTGTGTTGTACATGCTGTCTTTGGCGGCGTGGTTCGCAAGGTCCATCATGGGGCTTAAGGTTTTGCCCGTTTTGCCCACGGCATCCGGATTGAACAGGTACATGGTGGCACCGGCCGGTCCCATGTTTTTCTGCGCGCCGGCATAGATCATTGCGAAATCCTTCACGTTCACCGGGCGGCTGAAGATGTCGCTGCTCATGTCGCAGATCATCGGCACCGGGCTTTTCGGGAACTGCTTGTACTGCGTGCCGAAGATGGTGTTGTTACTGGTGAAGTGGAAATAATCCGCATCGCTGGGGATGGTGAAGCCCTTGGGGATGTAGTTGAAGTTCTTGTCTTCGCTGCTGGCCACTACTTCGGCGCCGCCTGCAAGCTTGGCCTCCTTGATCGCGCGTTTCGCCCACTCACCGGTGTTGACATAAGCGCCTTTACCACCGGGCTTCATGAAATTCTGTGGCACAAGGTGGAAGCCCATGCTGGCCCCGCCGCCCAGAAAAACCGTCTGATAGTTAGCCGGTGCGCCCAACAGTTCCTTCACTAGCTCGCGTGCCTTCAGCATCACGGCCTCGAAGGGCTTGCTGCGGTGGCTCATCTCCAAAATGCTCAACCCGCTGCCTTCAAAATCCAGCACGGATTCCGCCGCTTTCTGAAATACCTCTTGTGGCAAAATGCAGGGACCTGCACTGAAGTTGTGGATTTTCACTTTGGTGGCTGTGGGCATTGGAATGGGATTTTGTGGCCACGAAGGTAATGGAACGAGGTTGGTGCGGTTTCATAGGCTCCATCAGGGTCTCACGTGGTGGACCATGATGTCAGGCGGGTCAAATTCAATGGGCACGGGAGGACGGCGCTTGTTGAGTACAGTTTCTCTCGGTGCCTAACTCCAGCGCCCGAGAAGAAAATCCTGTTAATCGCGTTAATCCTGTCCAAAATCACCTGTCCCAAAGCTTCCCTTCAAGGCTTCGGCTTCGGGGCTTTGAACGGCCGCTGCTTGTCCGTGCCGCGCACGTCCACGTCGCGTTGCATTTCCCAGTGGTCTTTGTCCCAGTAGTAAGCATCGTAGGTCATGTCCGGAGCTGTGAAGGCGGGATTGCCCGCAAAGGCCGGATCGGTAGGAGCAAGGTGGTCCGCCACGATGGAGAGGTGCGCCGGGTCCCACTTCAATGTCATTTTGCCTTGGGCGCTGTAGGCGAAGAGGATCCGCATGTTGCGCTTCCGCCCTTCGGGAAAAGCCGCCGCGCCGAACTTGGTGGTGGGGGTGAGGCTGAGCACTTCCACGACCTTTTGCGTCTCAATGTCGCTTACGCCTTTCCAGCCCAGCAGGGTGTACCAGGTTTTTGCACCGCGCTTTACGGGGATCACCTCGTAATACAGCGCGCCGTACCAGTTTTCCGGAGAAAGTTGCACGCTGGCCGGGCTTGTAATGTGGTCCGTCATGTCGCGCAATTCGGTCAGGACTTGGCCGTGTTTCTGGCGCACCAACAGAAAGCCTTCATAGCGGAATGAGCCGTCGGCATTGCGCACGTTCCAAGTGAACAGGCGGAACGCGCCATCGGACGGCTCCACATGGCTGATGGGTACGTCGCTAAAGGTGGCCGTCCAGGCACTATCACTTTCCAAGATCGCGCCGAGCTGATGTTTTACCGTTTCGGTGATACTGTCCCGAGCGGCATCGGAACCGGCATCGCCGATGGCTTTCAAACTGCTGGAAAGTCCGGCGTAGCCTTGGCCAAATGCGGCACATGGCAACAGGAGCGAAAGGAGAACGGGCTTGATCACGGCGGGCAAACGGGAAAGTACCGTGCCAAAGTACACTGCCGACAATTCTACTGCGTTGATGTTGTTGCGGTCGCTATACAATCATCACTGTGCAAAACCGGCGCGCCATTTGCCCGTAGAAGGCTGGATGCGCCGGTAGTTTTGGCCATCTCCATGAAGCGTTTCCTCCTTATCACTCTACTCGGCACGGCTGTTTCGGTGTCTTTTGGCGGCGGTCCGCCTGCGCGTTCTTCCGGCACCATGCCGCCATTCCTTGATGGCCGCACACCTTGGGCGGATTCCGTGCTGCAAACGCTGGACCTGGATCAACAGATCGCCCAGCTGATGATGGTGGCGGCCTACAGCAACAAGAACGAGGCGCACGCTGCTTCCGTCGAGAAAATGGTGCGTGAACAGGGCATCGGCGGACTGATTTTCTTCCAAGGTGGGCCTGTGCGTCAAGCTCAACTCACCAATCGCTACCAAGCTGCCGCCGTTACACCGCTGTGGATCGGCATGGACCTGGAATGGGGCCTTTCGATGCGCTTGGACAGCACTGTGCAATTCCCCCGGCAAATGACGCTGGGTGCCGTGCAGGACGCGGACAAGATCGAAGCCATGGGCGCTGAGATCGCCCGCCAGATGAAGCGTTTAGGCGTGCAAGTGAGCTTCAGCCCCGACGTGGATGTGAACATCAATCCCGCGAACCCAGTGATCAACGACCGCAGCTTCGGCGAAGACCCGGAGCATGTGGCGTTGAAAGGCATCGCGTACATGCGCGGCCTGCAACGTGGCGGCGTTATCGCCACGGCCAAGCATTTTCCCGGCCACGGCGATACCGACCAGGACAGCCACAAGACACTGCCGAAAGTGACGGCAACACGCGCCCGCTTGGATTCCGTGGAACTGCGCCCCTTCCAGCAATTGATCGATGCCGGTGTGGGCGCCATGATGGTGGCCCACCTCGAAGTACCCGCGTTGGACAGCACACCCGGCCTGCCCAGCACCATGAGCCGCAAGATCGTAACCGAGCTGCTGCAGCGCGACATGGGCTTCGAGGGCCTCGTGTTCACCGATGCGCTCAACATGAAAGGCATCGCAGACGCGGACAAGCCGGGCCAGATCGAACTTCGCGCGATGGAAGCAGGCAATGATGTGTTGCTCTTTCCGCAAGATCCCGAAAAAGCCATCGCCACCATCCGCAAGGCTGTTGACGACGGATTGATCGCGCCGGAAACCATCGCTTATAAGTGCCTGAAAGTGCTCCGCGCCAAAGAATGGGCCGGCCTGGACAAGCTGAAGCCGATCGAGCTGAACGGCCTAACAGCCGACCTGAATCCACCGGATGCCTTGGCCTTGCGCCGAAGCCTCTATGCGAGCGCGATCACCGTGGCAGCCAATAAGAACGTGATCCCTATCCGTGCATTGGACAGCTTGAAGATCGCTTCGCTGGCGATCGGGGATGACAAGCACAATGCCTTCCAAAAAGCCTTGGGCCGCTATGCTCCCATTCGCGAATTGGCCTGCAACAAGATCCTCAACGCGGCGCAGGCACAGCAGTTGCTTGATTCCCTCAAAGGATTCGACCTCGTGATCACTTCCGTACACCAGACTTCCACGCGCGCCAACAAGGAGTTCGGTGTGCCGCAGCTCACGTTGGATTTTTTGCGCCGGTTGAATGACCAACAAGCGGCAATCAACGTGCTGTTCGCCAATCCGTACCGCTTGGGCGGCGCCATCGGGGCGCAGCGCTGGAAGGGTGTGGTAGTGGCGTACGAAGAGAACGATGATACGGAGGACCTCACCGCGCAAATGCTATTCGGTGCCATTCAGGCCACCGGCAAATTGCCCATAACCGCCTCGGAATTCTTCAAGAAAGGGCAAGGTGAAGAGACGGCTTCGCTGCGCCGCATTCAATACGGTCTGCCGGAAGAAGAGGGCATGCGCGGCACCGATCTCGGCCGCGTGGACAGCATTGTTCTGGACGGGATCAAAGCAGGAGCGTACCCCGGCTGCCAAGTGCTGGTCGCACACGACGGCATGGTGGTGCTGAACCGCGCTTACGGCTCGCCCACATACGCCAACGCGCGCCCGGTGGAAACGGATGACATCTACGACATTGCCAGTGTCAGCAAGGTGATGGGCACCACGTTGGCCCTGATGAAGCTCAGCGACAACGGCCAAATAGACGTGGAAAAGACCTTGGGCGACTACTTGCCTTGGATCGCCTCTTCACCCTACCACGCGAGCCTTACGCTCAGCGAGATCTTGGCGCACCAATCCGGCTTGAAACCGTTTGTGCCTTTCTACCAGAATTTGATGGATGGCGATAAGCTGAAACCGGGAGTCGCTAGGCAGAAGGAAGACAGCACACACACGCTTTGCTTAGCCGATGGCATGTACATCAACGTGGCCTATCAGGACTCCATCATCAAATGGATCCTCGCCACACCACTGGGCACACGTGGCAAGTACCTGTATAGCGACATGGGTATGTACCTGCTGAAAAGGGTGATCGAGAAAGTCGCGGGCATGCCGATGGACGTGTTCCTCCGCCAGCAGTACTATGCACCACTTGGCCTTTCTACATTGGGCTACAATCCCTTGGAGCGCTTCGAGAAGGACCGCATTATGCCCACGGAAGACGACAAGGTGTTCAGGAAGCAGCAAGTGCAAGGCCATGTGCATGATCCCGGTGCCGCAATGATGGGCGGTGTGGCCGGGCACGCGGGCTTGTTCTCCGACGCGAACGACCTGGCCATCGTATTGCAAATGCTGATGGACGGAGGCACTTACGGCGGCAAGCGCTACCTGAAGCGCGCCACCGTGGACCGGTTCACCAAATGCCGTTTTTGCACCGGTGCGGCCAGCAAAGGCAACCGGCGCGGCTTGGGCTGGGACCGGCCAACTGAAAAGGGCCAACCCGGCCCAGCCTGCGCGGATGCCAGCTCCGCCAGCTTTGGCCACACCGGTTTTACCGGCACGGTGATATGGGCCGATCCGCGGGATCGTTCCATCTACGTTTTCCTTAGCAACCGCGTGTTCCCCGATGCAGGCAATAAAAAGTTGATCCACATGGACATCCGCACCAAGATCCAGTGCGCCATCCATGAGGCCATCTCCAAGGACGACCGTGAAGGGCCGTTGCCCATGTTGATCGACGAAGCGGTGGTGCAGCCTTGACCGGGCACCGTTTCCGCATTCCTTACCTTTGTGCTGCGCGGGAAAGTTCCTGCGCGTTCATCCCGAATTCCCATGCCCGCAACGAAAGCACAAGAGAGCCGCAGCCAGAAAGCCATCCGTATTGAAGACAAATACGGTGCGCACAATTACCACCCGCTTCCCGTGGTGCTGGAGAAGGGCGAAGGTGTTTTTTTGTGGGATGTGGAAGGCAAGCGCTATTACGATTTCCTCAGCGCTTACAGCGCGGTGAACCAAGGCCATTGCCACCCGCGCATCATTGCTGCGCTTACGGAGCAGGCACAAAAGCTCACGCTCACCAGCCGTGCGTTCCACAACGACGTGCTTGGTGAATACGAGGAATACATCGCCAACTACTTCGGCTACGATAAGGTGCTGCCCATGAACACCGGCGCTGAAGCTGTGGAAACCGCCTTAAAGCTGGCCCGCAAATGGGGCTATGACAAAAAGGGCATCCCTGCGAACGAAGCGCGCATCATCGTGTGTCGTCACAATTTCCATGGACGTACCATCGCCATCATCAGCGCCAGCACGGACCCCGACAGCCGTGGCGGATTCGGGCCATTCACTCCGGGCATCGACATAATTCCCTACGACAACATCCCTGCTTTGCAGCGCGCGCTGGAGCATCCGCACGTGGCGGCGTTCATGGTGGAACCCATCCAAGGCGAAGCCGGTGTAATGGTGCCGCATGAGGGGTACTTGAAGCAGGCGTACGAAGCGTGCAAAGCACGCAACGTGCTTTTCATGGCGGATGAAGTGCAGACCGGCATTGCCCGCACCGGGAAAATGCTCGCTTGCGATCACGAAGGCGTTAGACCCGACGTGCTGATCTTGGGCAAGGCCATCAGTGGTGGCGTATTGCCCGTGAGTGCGGTACTTGCCGACGATGAAGTGATGATGGTGATCAAGCCCGGCCAACACGGCAGCACTTTTGGCGGCAACCCGCTTGCGAGCCGCGTGGCCATGGCCGCGTTGGAGGTGGTGAAGGATGAGAAACTGGCGGAAAACGCACAACGCTTAGGCGAGATTTTCCGTGCCGAAATGAACAAGCTGGTGAAGGAGTTCAGCTTTGTGAAGCTCGTGCGTGGCAAAGGCTTGCTGAACGCAGTGATCATCGAACCGCGCGCGGATGGTAAAACCGCGTGGGAACTCTGCTTGTTACTGGCTGAAAATGGCTTGTTGGCCAAGCCCAGGCATGGTGACATCATCCGCTTCGCACCGCCGCTCACCATTACCGAGGAGCAGTTGATGGCGTGCTGTACCATCATCCGCAAGAGCGTAGAGGCATTCGCATAAGCGTCGTTTTGCCCCGTTGTACCATCGCGAAGCATGCACAGTGTGCATGCTCGCATTGGTCCCTTGCTTGATTTCCCGTATTGGGAGCCTGCTCAATCCTTCGTGTGATCCACGGTGCGAACGAGCCTTCCTTTCTCGTAATACAGTTCCCGGTAGACCTGGCCATCCGGCGCGTAGTCGACCTGAACGCCTTCCTCCAAGCCGTTCTCCCAATGTTCCGTGAATTTGCGGGTGCCGTCCTCGTAGAAATAATTCCACTCGCCGTGCTCTTTGCCGTCCTTGAAGCGGCCAACGTAGTCGAGCTTTCCATTGGGATGGAAAACTTCCTCCATCACCTTTACAGCGCTGTCGCCTTTGCCCTCATAGTGGATCACAACTTCGGGCTTGCCGTCAGGGAAGTGGCTGGCCACATACCGGTGCGTAGAGCAGCCGAGCGTTAAAAGCAGAGCGCTAGCGAGCGCGATGTGCAGCGGTTTCATCGTTGCGCAAGCTACTTGTTTTCAAACTGCCTCAAAAGCGCGCGATCACCTTCAGGTTCAACCGGCGCGGACTGAGGAATTCCGGGATGCCATAATAGCGCCCTTGCACGTCCTGGATCCAGGTGTAATCAACCGTGTTGTTGAGGTTGATCAGGTTGAATACTTCCAAGGAGATCCACAGGTCCTTGATGTGGCGCATGAAGTTCGTTTTCTCTTGACCAGGCGCGCCCAGCAGCTGTTTGCTGAAGCCGATGTCAACCCGGCGATACAGGCTGGTGCGCAAGGTGTCGGCGTAGCGGTTGAAGTTCGGCGGGCCGTACGGCAGGCTGGACCCGAACACGAGGTTCATGTGTACTTTGAAGGTTGGCCAGTTCGGCATTTCATCCTGGAAAAACAGGGCGAAGCTTACGCGCTGATCGGTGGGCCGGGGAATGTTGCCCGCCTCAATGCGTATGCTGTCGGCCGGTGTGCGGTCGCGCGTGTCAATGCCGTCCGTTCGCTCGCCAGCAGCGTTGTAATAATGGTAATAGAAGTCGCCGTCGAGGTTTTCCTCCGTCTGCATCACACTAAGCGAGGCCCATGATTCCACGCCCTTGATGAACTCGCCGTTGAGCTTCATGTCGATGCCCGCAGCGTAGCCTTTGGCGTTGTTGTTGGCGTAGTAGCGGATACGCACGTTGTCCAATTCGTAGGCGTTGAGGTCGCTCAAGATCTTGTAATAAGCCTCGGTGGTGAATTTGAACGGTCGGTCCCAAATGGTGAATTGCCGGTCCATGCCGAGGATGAAGTGGATGCTTTTTTGCGCCTGCACATCGGGGTTGAGCACACCATTGAAGTCGCGCAACTCGCGGTAGAACGGCGGTTGGTAGTAAAGGCCCGTGGCGAACCAGAAGCTGAAATCGTTCGGCACGGTATCGCCCGCCGCGTTCAGCTTTTTCCAGCCGGGATGGTAGGCCAGCCGCATCCGCGGACTGATCACCGTTTGTCCGTTGTAGCTCCAGTTCTGACCGCGCACACCCGCCACCAAGGCCCATGAGCGGTCGCGCCCGCGCTTCCATTCCCAGGCGTTCTGCACGTAAGCCGAGGAGCGCACGCTGTTCAGGTCAACATTGCTTTTTACGCTGGTCTGTAGGTTCAACGAATCGCCGCTGCTCTGGGGAATGCTGTAGCCAGCGCTGTCCACTACGTACCACTCGTTCAATCGGTCGCTAATGGCCTCCGTACGTGCTTCCACCCCCCATTGCAAATTAGAGTTGCCGCCGTTGCCGTAGGTCCACGAGCCTTTGTGCCCGAAGCTCGTCACGGTGGCTTCAAGGTTGTTCCGCGCATGATCCAAGTAGCCGCCAACGCCTAAGTCGCGCACCACTTCGCCAAACTGGTCGCTGCCGAGGTTGCGGTCCAATTCGCCCAATCGGTATTCGCCCAGAATGTCCAAATGCTCGGTCTCGTAGGTGTTGAACACGCTTCCGGTGAATTTCAACAGCGTGTTCTTGTTGGGCCTTACGTTCAGGTTCAACGCGCCGGACATGGTTTCGTAAGCGGTCTTTTCCTGGCCTTCGAAGTACACGGTATAGCGCAGCGCTTGGTTGAAGTTGCCCAGTTCGGTCTCGCGGTCCTGTGGCACCACATCGTAGCGGTTTTTGGAATAAAGGCCAAGAAATCCGAGCTCCACTTTGTCGCTGATGTCGTAGGTCCAGTAGCTCTGCAGGTCGGTGTAGGTGGGGATGTAGTCGCCCTTGGTGTCCAAGCCTTGCAACACGGTGTTCAACGTGCGGTACCGGAAGCCGGTGATCTGGCGCAAGCGCTGGTGCGCCATGGCACTGCCCACGGTTACGGAGCCGCCCAGCAAACTGGCGCTGACAGTGGTCTCGAATTCGCGTGGGCGCTTGTATTGGATGTCCAGCACGCTGCTCATCTTGTCGCCGTAACGCGCTTCCCAGCCACCAGCACTGAAGTCATCCGCTCGATCATGTCCGGATTCGGAAAGCTCAAGCCTTCTTGCTGACCGCTGCGCACCAAGAACGGCCGGTACACTTCGATGTCGTTCACGTAAACGAGGTTCTCGTCGAAGTTGCCGCCGCGCACGTTGTAACCGCTGCTTAATTCGTTGCGTCATCACGCCAAGGCTGCCCTGCAACAAACTGTTCACGTCGCCGAGCGAAGGTTGGAAGTGCGAAGTGCGCGCGTTCAGCTTGTCGATGCCGGCATCGCGCAGCCGCTCGTTCGTTACCGTTACGGTGTTGATCGTTGTGTACCGCACGATCACATCCAACGTGCGTGCCTCACCGGCTTTCAATTCCATGTTCCGTTCCACGTTTTCCGATCCGGCATAAGCAAAGCGTACTGTAATGGGCATTCCCGCTGGGACGGTAAGCGAGTAACTACCATTTGCCCCTGTGGAAGTTGCGGATCCTCCGAGCACAGCAACGCTTACATCGGGAAAAGGCCGGTTCTCATCATCGCGCACAACGCCGCTGAGCACGGCGGTCTGGGCATTGGCCAGAAAGGGAAGAAGCAACAACAGGAACAGAAAAATACGTCGCATGCAGGGTTTTCGGTGGGAAGGCAAGGAAATATGCGCTGGCCAAAGTAACGGGGAAGGGGCGATCCAATTGCCTTCGGGCTGTTTTGGGTGAGCTTGAAGCTTAAGGCTTGAAGCTGCAAGCCTTAAGCCACAAGCTTTAAGCTCCCCAAGCCTTCTGCCTATGCCCCTTCAATCCGTACCACAGAATGAACAAGTAGCATGGCACCATCATCCAATATGCCTGCTGGTGGCCGATGGCCGGTAATTCCGCGAGTCTGCCGTAGACCAAAGGCAGTATCGCTCCACCTGCGATAGCCATGATGAGCAAGGCGCTTCCGGTTTTAGTATGTCGGCCCAAACCATTGATCGCTAACGGCCAAATGGCGGGCCACACCAGCGCGTTCGCGAAGCCCAGCAACGCGATACACATCACGGAGGAATAGCCCGAAAGCTGCGTGGCGGCAACCGTGAGAGCAACGCCCAACACGGCTGAAGCGGCCAACGCTTTGCTCTGTGTAATAAACTTCGGAATGGCCACGATGCCCACGATGTAGCCCACCACCATGCCGATCAAAGTGTAACTCGTGAGGGAAGTTGGGGAAAGAAAGGATGGAGCGGCCATCGGTTGAAACACCGGGCGCGTCCACCTCAGGGTCCAGTTCCGGCAGCGGTGAGAAGTTGACGAAGAGCCCCAAAGCGAACAGGGCTGCGGCCATCACGGCATAAGGCATGATCACACGGCCGGCCAGTTCATCCAAGCGCACCGCGAGCAATGGACCTTCCAATGCGGCCAGGTCGGCTTGCAAGGTGTCGGCATCCGCCAGAAGTAACGCGCCCAGAACGAACGGGGCCAGCACCCCGGCGAGTTTGTTGCATATGCCCATTACGCTGATCCGCGCTGCGGCACTCTCGATCGGACCCACGACGGTGATGTACGGATTGCTCGCCGTTTGCAGCAACGAAAGCCCGGTACCGATAATGAACAGCCCCGCCAGGAACAGGACGTAAGACCGGCCCTGCGCAGCGGGGATGAAGAGCAGTGCGCCTAAGGCCATGGTCCACAGGCCGTACATCATGCCGCGCTTCATACCGGTTTTTCCCAGCACCCACGCCATGGGCAGCGCGGTAACGAAGTAGGCGATGTAGAACGCGAAGGTGACGTAGAACGGCTCCGCACCGTTCTTCAACTCACAAACGATCTTGAGGTAGCTGATGAGCGGCCCGTTGATCCACGTGACAAAGCCGAACAGAAAAAACAGCGCGCCGATGATGACGACAGCGGTGGTGGTGTGTGTGCGTTGGGCCATGCGGGATTGTTGCCGGTGAAAGTATTTGTAGTGACAACTGCCTATGGGCACACCGGACCGCAGTTATGCGCAGCTGGTTGTGCGGAAAATCGCCTGCTTACATATGCCGTCGGGCTGCTGCGGAGAAGGTCCTAAAACGAAAACCCCGGACGTGCCGGGGATTTTTCGTAGTGACTACAAGAAGCCGGTCAATTCAACTGCTCCCAAGCGCGGCTGCCTTGTATGCGGCGGAAACGCGCCACGACTTCTTCGTAGCTCTCCGGCAAATTCAGGTCTGCCAGCGGGTCAAAGGCCAAATGCTCGCCGCCGGCATAAGTCTCCGTGGCACGCTCTTCAGCGATTTTTTCAGGTCCGGTAAATTCCATGTTGGGCAACAGCTCCTTGCAGGGGGCGAGTACAAAGTTAAGGGGCAACTGAAGAATATGTCAAAATTAAAAAAAGGATCAAAGAATATCGAAGTCCATCGGACTCCAACGCACGGTGCGGGGATCCAGTTTGCGGCCTTGTCCCGTGAGGTCCTTGAAAATAAGGTTGAGCGGGGAGGGGCGGAACCGCATCGGAATGTTCAAATAAGCCTTGCCACTCCAACGCATCGCGGGATCCAGGCCGATCCACACTTTGCGGATTACAGTGCCAGATTCTTTCGGAAGCACAGCTATGGCAAGGCAGTGTCCATTTCCCAAGCACATATCGCGCGCCGTATTGGCTGCGCCGTGAAAGCACTAGCGAGCGGCCTTTTTCCGCGTAGGCGGAATAAGGATACGCGGATGCTGCAAACGCCAAGTGGTAGATGCGATATCCCACGATGGCGCAAATGCAGGGACGACCTGCGGGTCCCTGCGCGGCAATGCTCCTGCACCGATCATGGCGTGCAATGGCGATACCAGTTCAAAGCCCAGCTTCCGCAGAAAGCCCGGCGTGCTGTTCGCGTTCGCTACGCCAGCAACGAACCCGTATCCCGCATCCGCTGCATGTGCGTAAGTGGCATTGGCCAACTTCGTGAACAATCCTTTCCCTTGGTGCGCCGGCGATGTAGCTGTGTTCAACGAAAGAAGGCCTTTTTCCAACTTCCCGTTCACCGTGGCCTGCATGGGGATGGTGACGTAATGCCCGGCGAGTTCTTCGCCGTGCCATGCGTTGAAACCCATCGCTTCGCCGATCGGATTCAACTTGTATTGCCATCGCAAAACGTCTGCAGTGAAATGTTTGGCATCGGGGAAAACCCCGGCCAAAAGCTGAACCACGGGCACCAAGCCTTGGTCTGATGCATCCACCGGTCTCAGGTCATAGTCCGCCATGCAGCGAAGGTAGGTGCGCTGGACCTTGTTGGAAGTGTTAGGATAAAGGGACCAGTCCCGACTTTCACCGGCTTCGCCATCGCACGCATCGGACGATTACATTTGCCGCCCCGGAACCAAATGGTCCGGGAAAGGCCTCCCTAGCTCAGCGGTAGAGCAGCTCATTCGTAATGAGCAGGTCGCCGGTTCAAATCCGGCGGGAGGCTCTCTTCATAATTCATTACAGCCCCCGGCCCTCCGGGGGCTGTGCATGTGTAACGATCGTGGCAAGGGTTGCCCGATCCTTTCGGAAACGGGGAGTGAACATGCATGTGCATTGCAGTAGTTCTAGTAGTTTTTACAATATTAGCAAGGGTTTGCGGCTTTTCGGCGGATGAGGTACGGTGTGTGCAACTGGAAAAACGTTCAGATTCACTAACCCAAAACCCAAGTAACAATGAGTGCTACAACCGATAAGATCAAAGGAAACTGGAACGAACTGAAAGGCAAGCTGAAGCAGCAATACGGCCAGCTCACCGACAACGACCTCACTTACGTGGAGGGCAAAGAGGATGAGCTTTACGGTCGTCTCCAGCAAAAACTTGGCAAGACCAAGGATCAAGTGCAGGAGCTGTTCAACAAGCATTCTTCGAATGCTGACCCGAAGGTCCACTAAGCCAGAAAGTCGATCTCAAAATGCGGGACGCGAGAGCGTCCCGTTTTTTTTGGCAAGATCCGTCCTGTTTGAGTGAGCGTATATGGTACCATGCGCTTCCCGTTCTTATCAATCGCGGTGTTTCAAACCTTGGTAGTCGCGGCGCAGGAAAGCAACGCTGGGATTTCTGCTTCTCAGATGACCAGCTTCACGTACGCCAACGATTTTTTCACGGCCACGGACCGCTACTTCACGCAGGGTGCGGGTTTGCGCTATGGCTCCATTGCGCTCGGTCGCTCCTTTTTTATGGCACCGCTGCTACGCCTGCATTCCGATCCTGCACCTTGGCTAACCGTACTTGCACAGCAGGATTGCTACACACCGGCCAGCATCCGCACGGAGACCATTCGCACTTTTGACCGGCCATTTGCAGCCGCAATTTACCTGGGGTTGGAGGCCACTTCCTTGGATCGGGACAATGGGGTGAAGCTGGTTTCCACGTTGTTCGCGGGCGTGATCGGACCGTGCGCCTCCTGTGCAGAAGAACAGCAATGGATCCACCACGGACTCGGGAACATCGAACCGTTGGGTTGGCAGTATCAACTGCATTCAGATGTGCTGCTGAATTACGGGGCTACCCTTGAAAAGCGCTTGTTTTCCAGCGGCTGGACAGAAGGCCGTGGCGGCGTGCAGGCCCAGGTGGGCAGCTATCGCAATGATGCCAGCGCGTCTTTCACGTTGGAACTGGGGAAAGCAGTCTCCGCTTTTATACCGGCCTCAAAGCGGCCAACGAAACCGCAATTCCGGACGTTCGGGAATGCCGCGCTCACGGTAGTGGGTTACGATGCGCCCATGCAGGGCGGGCTTTTTCAACGCAATAACCCCCATGTGTTGGAGGCCGGCCAGATTGAACGCGTCGTAGCCGGTTATGGCTGGGGCGCGCGCTTCAACTACAAAGCCATCGACTTGGAATACCGTGAGTGGTACATCGGCCGGACTTTTGAAGGCGGGCTTAGGCACGGCTGGGGGACAGTGGTGCTGCGGGGCTGGTTTTAGGGGGGCTATATCGGTGGCCGGCGCATTTTTCTTGAGCGCATATGACGATGCGCATAACTCCCGCTCCAATAGTCGAAACCAATCCTGGTAATCCTGTAATCCTGTCAAAAATCAACCCACCAATTCCACCGCCTGCCGCGCCACCCGTATGCCCACGGCTACGCCGATGCCGCCCAAGCCCGCGGCCAGCACGCTGCGGGGGAGAGGCGCTCCACCAGCGGCGGTCCCCCTTGTTCGCGGAAGCCCATTACTCCGCTCCAGCGTTGGGCAATTGAAAAATCCTTGCCCGGAAGGACCAACGTGCGCAGCACCTCCTCCAAGGCTTGTTGGATCTGCGGCGTGGTGCCGTCCACTTCGGTGGTTTCCCCGGCTTTGTCCAGATGCCGGCCGCCGCCTATCAAAACGCGGCCTTGGTAGTGGCGGAAGTAGAAGTAACCTTCATCCAAATGGAAGGTGCCTTTCAACGACAGACCGGGGATCGCGTTTGTCAGCAGTACTTGGCCGCGGGCAGGAAGGATGCCGCATTCTGGAGCCAACGCTCGGCTGAAACCGTTGGTGGCGAACACAGCATGCTTGGCGTGAAGCGCTGAGCCATCGTGAATTCGCAACGCTACGGCATGTTGTCCTTCCGTCCAGGACCCAACCTTCGCGTTGAAACGCACTTCAACGCCGCTTTCCTGCACTTTCCGAAGCAGTGCCCGCATTAACTTACCACTGTCCACTGCGCCTTCCAGCGCATTCCAGGTCATGTGGCCCGAGCCTAAGCCCATGGCGGCGATCCGGTCATCGGCCCATACGAAGATGTCCTTTCCGAGGATGCCCCGCAGTGCGGCGTTCAAACTGTCGAACCGTTCCGCTACCCGCGTGTACAGCACATTATCCGCCCGGAAAATCTCATAACCGCCCACGGGTTCGAAGCCGATGGCTTCGTCGCCCAGTTCCTGCCGCAGCTCCAAGAGCCCGTGCCAGCGCTCCTCCACGCGCTGCAGTGCCGTGGTTTCGCCAAGTGCGTCCAGGTCGTGCAGCAGTTCGCTGGGGCTGCCGAAGCAGGCAAAGCCCGCGTTCTTAACGCTCGCACCCACTGGATGCGGCCCACTTTCCAGAACCACCACCCGATGGTCGGGATGTTTCCGGCTGTAATTAAGCGCCGTAAAGAGGCCCGTGATGCCTGCGCCCACCACTGCCAGCGCGGTTTCCCCGCTGAACGACCGCTCTTCCCAAATGCTTTTCATCCTTTCGGTCCGTTTTTTGCACCCGCCAATGTGATCCACGCAAATTTGGAAAAGCAGCTTCCGTTGAACACCGCTTTACCCATGGAGCGCCAAAGTTGTCGTAATTTGCGTCTTCCCCCAACACGACCCGCACACCGACCTGCATGGCCGCTTCGCCCTTTCGCCCGATCCCTTGGCTAGTCCTGGCGGTTTTTCTATTGTTCGGTCTGGCTGCAAACGCGCAGATCGACAATGTTTACGTGTACGGCACGGTGAAGGACTACAACACTTCAAAGAAGCTCGACGGCATCACCGTATCCGTACTGAAGGACGGTGCCCAATTCACGCAGGTCGTCACCAGCGCTAATGGCAAGTACGAATTCAACTTGGACTATGGGCACGACTACAAGCTCGTGTTCGACAAGGTCGGCATGGTGGGCAAGAACGTCAGCATCAACACCACCGGCATTCCGGATGCCGATCGCCAAGGCGGCTTGGCCATGAACGTGGAGATGACGCTCTTCCAAGAACTGCCCGGCATCGATTTCAAACTGTTGCAGCAACCCATTGGTAAATCAAAGTACGACCCGGACACCAAGAACTTGGCGTGGGACCTCGCTTACACCGAGCAGATACGCGCTGAAATGGAGCGCTTGCTGAAGGAATACGACGACAAGAAAAAACGTGAGGCCGGCGCGGATGAGGATTACGCGAAGGCGATGAAAGCGGGTACCGATGCCATGGCTGCTGCCAGCTACGAGAAGGCAGTCAAGTCATTCACCGACGCCTTGGGATTAAAACCCGCCGACCCCGTTGCCACGGCGAAATTGAGCGACGCGCAGATCAAGTTGAACGAGCTGAGCGCCGCCAGCAAGAAGGAGGCCCAATACGCCGAGCTGATCAAAGCGGCGGACGGGTTCTTCGGCAAGAAACAATATGAGGAAGCAAAGGCCAAATACCAGGAAGCCACGCAAGTGAAGGACCAGGAGGCTTACCCCAAACAGAAGATCAAGGAATGCGACGCTTTCATTGACGACCTCGCGAAAAAGGCCGAAGCAGACAAGAAGGCCAAGGAACTGGATGACCAGTTCAAGGCCGCAGTGGCTGCTGGTGATGCGGCTTTCAAAGCGGAGAACTACGAGCTGGCCAAAACGAGCTTTACGCAGGCGCAATCCTTGAAGCCTGCGGAAAAATATCCGCCGGAACAGCTTGCCGCGATCGCCAAGAAGCTGGATGAACTGGCCAAGAAGGCCGAAGAGGATGCGAAGAACAAGGAGTTGGATGCAAACTATCAGGCGGCCATTGACGCAGGGGATGCATCGTTCAAAAAAGCGGACTACGATGCCGCGAAGGGAAAGTACAATGAAGCGTTGGGGCTGAAGCCGAAAGAAAAATACCCTACGGACCAGCTTGCGGCGATCGAACAAAAGCTGAAAGAGCTTGCGGACAAGGCGGATGCGGATGCAAAAGCGAAAGAGCTCGACGCGCTGTACCAAGCGACCATCGCCGCTGCGGATGCGTCCTTCAAAAGTGCCGAATATGATGCGGCGAAAGGCAAATACAACGAAGCCTTGGGCCTGAAGTCGACAGAGAAATACCCTGCGGACCAGCTCGCCGCCATTGAGAAGAAGCTGAAGGAACTGGCAGACAAAGCCGATGCGGACGCCAAGGCCAAAGAACTGGATGCCCAGTACCAAGCCGCCATCGCTGCTGCGGATGCCTCCTTCCAAACCGCGGACTATGATGCTGCGAAAAACAAGTACAACGAGGCCTTGGGCCTGAAAGCAAAAGAGAAATATCCCGCCGACCAGATCGCCGCCATTGAAAAGAAGCTGAAGGAACTGGCCGATAAAGCGGACGCGGACGCAAAGGCGAAGGCGTTGGACGAGGATTACAAGAAGCTGGTGGACAAGGCCGAAAAGTTTTTTGCCGATGCGGAGTATGCCGATGCCAAGACCAAGTTCCAAGAAGCTTTGGGATTGAAGCCGGACGAGGCCAAACCCAAGGACGCATCGTTGAGATCGATGCCAAGCTGGCTGAACTAGCCCGCCAAGCCGAAGAAAAGAAGAGGCAGGACGAGTTGGATGCCAAATACGCCGGGCTCATTGCCAGCGCTGACAAATCCTTTAAGAACGAGAAGAACAGCGATGCGTTGAACGATTACAAGGATGCTTCTGCGCTGAAACCCGCTGAGCAATACCCAAAGGACCAGATCGCCGCCATTGAAATGCTCATGGACGCCAACTCCAAGGAGCAGGCCGAGAAGGAGCGGCTGGAACGCGAAGCCAAAGACAAGCAAGACAGCTATAATGCGCTCATCAAACAAGCAGATCAGGAATTCAAAGCAAAAAATTACGATGGCGCGTTAAGCGGATACGAGCAGGCCTTGGACATCAAAGCGGACGAAAAATACCCTGCTGACCAGATTGAAGCGATCAATAAAATGCTGGCGGAGTTAGCTGCCCGGAACGATGCCGATAGCTTGAAAGCCGCGCAGGAAGCAGAGGAACGCGCGCGGTTGGAAACTGAAAAGAACAACAAGGAACAGGCAGCTGCCGATCTACAGGCCCGCTATGACGCTGCCCTGGCCAAGGCCGATTCCGCGTTCAAGACCAACAACTTTGATCCAGCCCGTGAAGGCTACACCGAGGCTCTCGGCATAAAACCTGAGGAAAAATACCCCAGGACCAGTTGGCCGCCATCGATGCGGCCTTGGCACAAATGAGCGAGGCAGACAGTTTGGCTACCGCCGCTGCGGAAAAAGCCCGCTTGGAAGCGGAAGAACACCAACGCCAGCTCGATGCTGAAGCGGAGGCTCAGCGCTTGGCCCTCGAACAGGCCCGCCTGGAACGCGAAGGCGAACAGGCATTGAATGACCGGTATGCCAAGGTGATCCTTGACGCTGACGGAAACATGGCCACCCAGGATTATTCGGCCGCTCGGGACTTGTACACACAGGCTTTGGACATTAAGTCTTCGGAAACCTACCCCCAAGTGAAGATCGAACAGATCGATAAGCTATTGGCGGAACAAGCGCGCTTGGAAGCAGAACGCGCTGAGGCAGAGGCCGCAAGAAAAGCCGAACCGCCACCGCCCGCGCCGGTGTCCAACATGGACAACCGAAAGGAGTTGGAAGCGGAAGAGTTCATGCGTGAAGCCCGTGAACGGGAAGAGGCCGAGAAATACGGCAAGATCAAACGGTTGAAGACCGCCGTGCAGGACCAAACGGTGGCCAATGGCGATGAAGCTTACAAACGCCAAGAACAGGACTTGAAACGGAACCAGTCCGTTGTTGAAAGTTCAGCTTCCCTTTACGAAGGCAGTGAGGACATGCGCAAACGCAACGCCGAGGAGCTTGAAGCCCTGCGCAAGGCGTTGGCCGAGCGCAAGGAAGCGCTTCAGGCCCAAGGCATAGCCCAAAGCCAACAGGCTGTAATGGCCGCTAAAGCGCAAGAAGATGCCCATGCGGAGATGGTCACTGCCCACCAGCAAGGCAGCAGCACCGGGGATGCCACTGAGCAGTTGAAAGCCGATGCCCAAAGCCGCATGGATGCTGCCGCCGCAGCCGCCCAAGAACGCAGCGCCGCCGCCTATTCACAGGTTGAGACTGCGCAACAACAAGCTGCGGACATGCAAGGCAAGGGTGCCGGGCTGGCAGCCCATCAGCAGGCAAGTTCCGAGCTGTTGAAAGAACAAGAGAACCTGCGCCAACAGCAGCTCGCCAACGCCGGAAAGGACCGAAGCGTGGGGGAGAAGGAACGCCTTAACGGCATCAATGTGAATACACAGCGGTCCTTCGCGGAATATGGTCGCAATAAGCTTGCCGAGGATTACCCTCAAGGCGTAACCGAGGAAAGCTATACCGAAGGCAACAAGGTGATCATACGCCGTGTGGTGGTGCAAGGCAATAAAGCCAATGCATACAGCAAGGTGATCGCCAAGTGGGGAACCTTCTACTTCAAGGACGGACAGCCCATTTCCGAGCAGACTTGGTCCGTGAATACGGAGCAGTAGTTGTCCCGACCCGACAAGCATCGGGGGGGCACCGAAAATTTCCTGTGATCAAAGGCCTCACACGCAAATGAGTCGAGTGCCTATATTGAAGGAGTAATCTGGACGCTGCGCAATTTCCGACTTGGTGGGTTTTTACCGAAATGCACGCCAGTGCACCACAGTTTCCGTGCTTCTAACTTGATCAGGTCCTATTCCCACCAAGCTCGTTTGCGAAATCCAGGTGTGCGATCAATATGCCAGATGCCGCCTGCGGACTAAGAGCCAGCTAGGCTTGTACAAGAAGCACTTCTACTGGCGAAATATGGCCGGCGCAAGCTGCAACCCGGATCCGCCCCGAGCTATTTCACAGCCTTCTTCTCCAACGAGTTGATCAAGGTCACCATCTGGTCCACGTCCAGCTGTTTGCCCACGATCTTGTGGTCCTTGTCCAGCAAAAAGAACTTCGGGGTGCTGTACACATCCCAGGTTTCCGCGTAATTCATGCTTTCGATGGTCGTGTACTTCGGAATGTAGTTGTACGATGCCTTCTTGGCGCCTTCGTAGACGTGCCATGTCAATCCCACGTTGATCCAGTCAAGGTCGTTGGCCTTAATGAACACTTTCCAATCGCTCAGAAGCGTGCTGTCCGTGGCTTTCGCAATGGAGAAGACCTCCACGTCCAACGGCTTCAACTTCGCCTTCCAGTCCTCATGGAGAACGGGCAGTACCTTTTTACAGTGACCACAATGCGGGTCCCAGAATACGAGCAACACGTATTTATTGGGCAGGCTGTAATAGCCCTTCCAGTTCGTTTCCGTGGTGTCCGTTAGAATGATGTCCTTGCCGGTGGCACCGATAACCAACGGGGCCATTTTCTGGGCGCGCTCGCACAACTTGTCGAGCTTGTCCTGCTCCATCCAAGTGGCCCTGCTCTTACCCTCGGTCGGGCAGTAGTAGGTCTGGGCCATGTGTACGAATACCGCGTCCATGCCCATGATGTCGCTGGTTTCGTACTTGTACGTGATACCGTTCACCGCGAATTTGAACAGGTCACCGTTGTCGTCCATGCGCCGGATCAAGTCGTCGGCGGCCTTGTTGATGGTGTCCGGGATCTGCGGCACCACCTTGCCGATGTATTCGTCGAATTTGTTCTGGAATACGGGCGTGCGCAGATTCCGCGGGTCCTTCAGGTCGGTATTGTCCCAGAAGTGCTGGCGGAAGGCATAGTAACTCGCGGCACTGTCCAAGGTGCCATCGGCCTTGAGGATCTGCGTATTATCAGGCTCAATGCTCATCTTCACGATGCTGGCCATGAACGTGCCCGGATGTTCTTTTACCAATTGTTTCTGGTAGTCTTTCACCTCTTTGTCCAGCTTTGCCAGCTGCTTCATGAAAGAGCCTTTGGCAATGGGGTCTTCTACCAGGTCCTTGGCCTTCTTCACGCTATCCGCCGATTGCCGCAGATCCGCCAGTTTCTTGATGTACGTCTGAAAGATCTTGTTCTCCTCCGATTTCACCACGACCAGATGCTCGTTCAATGCAGCGGTGTCGCTGGTCATTTCCACCACCGGCTCGTTTACGATGATCTCGAAGTACTTCGGGCCCGGGATCACCACGGCATAAACACCGCTCTTGTAGCCGGAGGCCCGGTTGAACAGGGCGACACCCTTGGCGTTCGCCACGGTAGTGTCCGTGTAGTAGAGTTTGTTGCCGAAGTAGTTCGCCAAGAAGATGGTGTCGCCGGCAGCGCCGTCGATCGTGAACTGCAGGTGACGCTTGTCTTGCGCGTGCAGGCTGGACAATGCTAAAGTGGCAAGCAGCAGGAAGGTGGTTCGCATGTGGGCAAAATTAGAAGCAGGACAAAGCGGGTTTGGGCCGTTAACGATCCTTTGACGCTTTCGCTCGACGGGAGGTTTTTCCGTTGGGCGAATTTGGCATTTCAAATGGCGTGCCGGGATGAGGATGAGATGCGGTGCTTTACACCACTGAGGCACGGAGGTTTGCAGAGGAGGTTTACAAGGAGGTGGTCGGCGTCGTTGCCGTGCACCGCGTGATCACGCGCTTTGCAAGGTTTTGAATTCGTTGGTCAAATGGAATTCGATCGCGGGGTTGTTGCGCCTCTCCAAGTCCAGCATATAGGCTGAAGGGGCCATGAATACCGGGTTTTCATCTTTGTCCTCAACTACCTGCAAAGCTTTTACACGGATGAATTCCTGTAAGGCCGCTGGGTCGTTACTGGTGAGCCAGCAAGCTTTGTATGCCTGGATGGCTTGGAAAGCGCAATCCGCGCCGTATTCATGCTCTAACCGGTAGCGTATCACGTCGAATTGCAGTTCGCCTACACAGCCTACGATCTTCTTGTTGCCCGGTTGCTGGGTGAACAGCTGTGCCACGCCTTCTTCAGTCAACTGCCGTATGCCTTTTTCAAGCTGCTTGCTGCGCATGGGGTCCTTGTTCACCAGTTCGCGGAACAGCTCCGGACTGAAAGACGGAATGCCACGGAAGTTGAATTCCGCACCGGCGGTCATGGTGTCGCCGATCTTTAAGCTTCCCGTGTCGAACAAGCCGATGACGTCCCCGGGCCAAGATTCATCAACGAGCGTCTTCTGCGCGGCCATGAAAGCCGTGGGGTTGGCGAAGCGCAGTTTCTTGCCGCTGCGCACATGCAAGTAGAAGGTATTGCGCTTGAAATTGCCGGAGCACACACGCATGAAAGCCACGCGGTCACGGTGGTTCGGGTCCAAATTGGCGTGTATCTTGAAGACGAAGCCGCTGAAATCAGGGTTTTCGGGTCGCACCGTGCCCTGGTCGGTCTCTCGGGGACCGGGCGGCGGGGCAATGCGTACGAAGGTGTCCAGTACTTCGCGCACGCCGAAGTTGTTGAATGCACTGCCGAAAAAAACCGGTGCCAAGTGCCCGGCCCGATAAGCTTCCACGTCCAACGGGTCGTACACCCCGTTCACCAAGTTTACGTCTTCGCGCAGTGATTCCGCTGCTTCCTTCCCAATCGTGCTATCCAACTGCGGATCTTGAAGGTCAGCTATCTGCACGGCTTCCGCTTCGCGTTTGGTTTTCAGTGCCGCAAAGAGGCGCAAGTCACCATCATACAGGTCATAAACACCTTTGAAAGTGGCGCCCACGCCGATGGGCCAGCTTAACGGTCGCACTTTGATGGACAGTTTGGCCTCCAGCTCATCCAACAGGTCGAACGGATCACGCCCTTCCAAGTCCAGTTTGTTGATGAAGATGATGACCGGTGTGTTCCGCATGCGGCACACTTCCATAAGCCGCTCGGTCTGCGCCTCGACGCCTTTCGTGGAGTCGATCACCAGCACAACGCTGTCCACCGCCGTAAGCGTGCGGTAGGTATCCTCGGCAAAGTCCCGGTGACCGGGCGTGTCCAGCAAGTTCATAAGTGTGCCGGCATAGTCGAAGGTCATCACGGAGGTGCTTACGGAGATGCCCCGTTGCCGCTCGATCTCCATGAAGTCGCTGGTGGCGCCTTTGCGGATCTTGTTGCTCTTTACCGCGCCTGCCGTCTGGATGGCACCGCCGTATAAGAGGAATTTCTCCGTCAAGGTGGTCTTGCCCGCGTCCGGGTGGCTGATGATGGCGAACGTGCGCCGCTTGGCAATTTCCTCCGTAAGTCCCATTTTCCAAAGGCCGCGAAGGTAGCGGTAGGGCGTGGCAGAAGCACTCTTCTTAGTTTAGCGCCCCGTGGCCACTATGTCACACCCCGTTTTCATGAACCGATTTACTCTCGCTTTCGCTTGCGCTATCCCCTTCAGTCTTTCCGCCCAGACCAATACCCCGAAGATCGCATTGCAAACCTGGGCTACCGGGTTGACCAGGCCGGTTTATATCACCAATGCCGGGGACGATCGCCTATTTCTAGTGCAGCGCCAAGGGGTGGTCAAGATCATAACTGACAGCATGCAAGTGGCAACGACCCCTTTCCTGGACATCACCTTCGAGGTGAACAGCAGCGGAAGCGTAGGGGATGAACAGGGCCTGCTCAGCATTGTCTTTGATCCGGGATATGCTTCCAACGGGTTCTTCTACGCATACTATATCAACGGTAGCGGAAGCGGCACCAGCCGCATTTCGCGTTTCCAAGTGAGTGACGACCCGAATGTGGCCGATGTTTCCAGCGAAGTGGTGTTGTATACCCGCGCTCAGCCCTATACCAACCACAACGGAGGCTGCCTGCAGTTCGGACCGGACGGCTACCTGTACTGTGGATTCGGCGATGGTGGGTCGTTCAACGACCCGCAAAGCAACGGACAGAATTTGTCCACGGCATTGGGATCCATGATCCGACTGGATGTTTCCGCCCACGATTCCACTTACACCATTCCGCCGACAAATCCCTTCGTGAATACCACCGACACGCTCCCGGAGATCTGGGCAAGCGGACTGCGGAACCCTTGGCGTTATTCCTTCGATCGGCTCTCGGGCGACTTATGGATCGGGGATGTGGGCCAAGGCGCTTGGGAGGAGTTGGATTTCTGGCCTGCGGGCGACAACAGCGGTCCGAACTTCGGGTGGCGCTGCCGTGAAGGTCTGGTGGCCACGCCGGGTATCTCACAGACCGGCTGCGGCGAAGCGGCTGACTACGATTCTCCCATTGCGGTGTTCAACCACACCAACCAGAACTGGTGCTCCATCATCGGCGGCTACGTGTACCGCGGAGCTAGCTTCCCGCACCTATACGGCAGGTACATCTTCACCGACTATTGCGCCGGCGACTTCCTCTCCAGCACTCCCGAAGGCCAACTGGACACCTTATTGATGACCACCACCGCCGGCTATTCCGCTTTTGGCGAGGACATGGCAGGGGAGATGTACGTGGTTGACGTTAGTGGAGGCACTGTGAAAAAGATCGTGGACGCCTGCCCCATGGACGACCCGCAGATCAACTTCGATGGCACCACGCTATATAGCAGCGACGCTACCACTTGGCAGTGGTACTTGGACGGAACTGCCGTTACCGGTGCCACCGGGCAAACCTTAGATCCACAAGTAGATGGTACCTATACCGTGCAGGCCGGATTCGGCGCACCTTGCGAATTGTTCTCCGAGCCGTTGGTCGTGATCATTTCGGAAATTCACACTACGGGTACCAATGTACCCGTAATTTTCCCGCAACCGGCAACGGACCGCCTGCACCTGCGCGCCGCCACACCGAACAGTAACGGTTCAAGCATTGAATTGCTCGATGCCGCAGGCCGTATGGTACGTTCGTTGGAATGGCCTGCTGGCGCTTTGGAATTCACCTTCAGCGTTGCAGGGCTTGCGCCGGGTACCTACATACTCCGCGGCACCTCCGCCGGTGGAACATGGCGACAGGCCGTGGAAGTGGCGCGGTAAACGCCGTTAGGTTCGTTAGGTCGATCCAATCGAAAGAAATGTGGGCCGGGCCTGTTATTGCCTGGCCTTCGCATTTCCCGGATTTTTAGTAGGAAATTGAACCTGCTGTCTCAATGATCTTTCGAGGCAACTTCAGAACGGGTCATCCAGAATTCTCACACAGGGACCCTGCGTTGGGATCGTTGGTAACTTTGCATCCCGCTGAGAGCGTATCCCTTCAAAGACCCATGAGCCGCATTTTTTCGTTAGCCGCAATAGCGTTTCCACTATTCCTTGTTGCCCAAGAAAATCCTACTCGCATAGCGTTGCAGACATGGGCCAGCGGGTTTGATCGCCCTGTCTACGCCACTCACGCGGGAGACAACAGGCTGTTTGTGGTGGAGCAACTCGGGATGATCAAAATAGTAACTGACAGTAATACGGTGCTTGCCACTCCATTTCTGGACATTACGGATCAGGTCCACAGCGGTGGCAATGAGCAAGGGTTGCTAGGCTTGGCTTTTGACCCCGACTATGGCACCAACGGATATTTCTACGTGTACTTCATCCGGGGCTTCAGCTTTGGTTCCAGCAGGATCGCACGTTTTCCAAGTGAGCGCGACCCCAACGTAGCGGATCCGGCCTCGCAAGTTAATTTTCGACCTGCCCCAACTCAACAGCAACCACAACGGTGGCTGCTTACAATTCGGACCGGACGGATACCTCTATTTCGGCTGGGGCGATGGTGGCGGGGCGAACGATCCGCCCAACAGCGGCCAAGACCTCTCCACAGTGTTCGGCTCAATGATGCGCATTGACGTTTCGCAACACAACGATACCTTCCTGATCCCGCCCACAAATCCGTTCGTGGACGCTACGGATACACTGCCTCAGATCTGGGCAAGCGGCCTGCGCAACCCGTGGCGGTTCAGCTTCGACCGCCAAACCGGCGACTTGTGGATCGCGGATGTGGGACAAAACCTATGGGAAGAATTGGACTTTTGGCCCGCAGGGGACAACAGTGGCCCCAACTTTGGCTGGCGCTGCCGCGAAGGACTGTCCACCAATGAAGATGTTGACCAAACGGTTTGCGGAGCAGCTGAGGACTACGTTTCGCCCATTGCCGTGTTCAATCATGCGGACCAAGGCTGGTGCTCCATTATTGGGGGAAATGTTTATCGTGGCGAGACCTACCCGCACCTTTTCGGAAAATACATTTTCACCGATTATTGCAACGGCGATTTCCTCACCAGCACACCAACCGGGCAATTGGACACCTTGCTGCAAAGTCCGCTTCCGGGCAATTCAGCATTTGCTGAAGATGCCAACGGCGAGCTTTATGTGGTGAACGTGGAATTCGGAACCATTAAAAAAATTGTGGATGCTTGCCCCATGGACGCTCCTGAGATCACCTTTGATGGTCAGCAGCTGAGCAGCAATGACGCCGAGACTTGGCAATGGTATTTGGACGGCGAGGCCATTTCGGAAGCCAATGGCCAAACACTGGAACCGCTTGTGAACGGCGTTTATACCGTACTGGCCGGTTACGGTGTTCCTTGCGAATTGTTCTCCACACCCTTGGCTGTGATCGTTACGGGTTTGCACAGCACTGGAGCGGATGTTCCAGTGATCTACCCACAACCGGCAAGCGATCGCTTGCACATGCGCGTCGCCGTGGCCCAAGCAAACGCTTCGCGGATCGACCTGGTCGACGTTATGGGCCGTATTGTGCATACTTCACAATGGCCAGCTGGTGTGTCGGAATACTCTATAAACGTAGCGGACCTATCACCAGGAAGCTACATCGTACGCGGAACCGGCAACGGCAGAAATTGGCGGCAGGTCGTGGATGTAGCGCGTTGACATCAACCACAACGAAATGGAACGAATGCCCGAAAAGGCCACTACCGCCGAATGCCTGTGCATCGGCGATGAGCTGTTGATCGGCCAAACGGTGAACACCAATGCGGCCTGGATGGGAGAACAGCTCAGCCTCATCGGCATTCGTCCTGTGCTTACCCGCGTGGTGGGAGACAATCCGGAGCGTATCCGTGAAGCCTTGAGTACCGCCACCGCTGACGTGGTCCTGATCACCGGGGGGCTGGGGCCGACAAAGGATGACATCACTAAGCACGTGCTCAGTGATTTCTTCGGCATGAAGCTCGTCCACCATCCCGCCGTGGAAGCGCATATCACTGCACTGTTCACCCGCATGGGCCGCGATCCCCGCGAAGTGAAACAGGCGGACCTCGCCCAAGCCATGCTGCCTGCTGATTGCACGGTGCTGCCGAATGAGCTCGGCACGGCTAGTGGAATGTGGTTCGACCGCGCGGGGCGTGTCTTCGTTTCCATGCCAGGAGTGCCTTACGAAATGGAAGGCCTGATGACTGCTTCAGTGTTGCCCAAACTCAAAGAGCGATTCCGCCCGGCAAACATTCTCCACCGCACCATAAAGACCACCGGGATGGGGGAGACCCAGCTCGCACAACGCATCGCCGATTGGGAAACGGGACTGGCATTGGACGATGTGGCGTTGGCCTACTTGCCCTCTCCAGGCCTGGTGAAATTGCGCCTTTCCACCTACGCCGGCTTAGATCCGGAAGAAGCACGCGAGCGAATTGATAGACAAGCGGCTGCCTTGTACAAACTGGTGCCTGAGCTGATCTACGGGGAAGGGCGGCTGCGGCTGGAAGAAGCCATTGGCCTGTTGCTGAAAGAACGCGGGTATACGCTGGCCTTGGCCGAAAGCTGCACCGGGGGCTACCTCAGCCACTTGGTGACCTCGGTTCCCGGGAGCTCCGCGTATTACATCGGCGGTGTAGTGAGTTACGCCAACGCCGTGAAAATGGTGGAACTCGGCATTCCCAGTGACATGCTGGAATTGAACGGAGCAGTGAGCAAACCCGTGGTTGAGCGCATGGCGGAAGGGGTGAGGCAGGCGCTGCGCAGCGATTGGGCGGTGGCCACAACCGGTGTAGCAGGCCCGGAAGGCGGCACCCCCGAAAAGCCCGTGGGCACCGTATGGTTGGCGGTAGCCGGGCCCGACGGCGTTACCTCCAGCGTGGGCGTTTTCATGGGTACCCGGCCGCTGGTGATCCGCCGTTCAGCCATAGCCGCGCTCAACATGTTGCGTAAGCGGTTATTGAAGGCTCAAAAGGCAGTTCCGCAGCTTTAAGTTGCAGGTCCAGCTTTTTCATTACTTTCGCAGCCCGAAAAAACAGCGCCATGTCACGCATTTGCCAGATCACCGGAAAACACGTCGTAACCGGTAACGCCGTAAGCCACTCCAACCGCAAGACCCGTCGCACCTTTGCGCCGAACCTGCAGGACCGCAAGTATTTCATCCCGGAGGAGAACCGCACCGTGAGCCTCCGTGTGAGCGCCGCAGGCATGCGAACCATTACTAAGATCGGCATTGTGGAAGCACTGAAACGTGCGAAGGCCAAAGGCTTTTTGAACGCCTGAACGGAATCATTCCGTAAAAAAGCGCCGAGGCAAAGCCTCGGCGCTTTTTTAGTTTTGCACGGATAGCTTTGGGCCATGCGCAACAAGGCTGTACTTCCCTTTTTGGCCATGGCCGTGGTGTTAGCCTTACCAGCGCTGTGGGCTGTGGCAGTATCCACACATCTTGCGCTTCATCAACAAATACACCAATGGCACCCCGCTTGGGCGGATCAGGCCATGCCTTGGATCACTGAAGGAGCCAATGGATGGGTACCTGCAGTGTTGGCGATCGCACTACTTTGGCATTCCTGGCGGGCGTTCCTGATGATGGGACTTAGTACCCTTCTTGGCTCCTTGGCCGTACAGTCCCTGAAGCACTTCATTTTTTCGCATATGGACAGGCCCGCGGCCTTTCTGGCCGAAATGCCCGGTCTGCATTTGGTCCCCGGCGTTGAACTGCATAGCAGTTTCAGCTTCCCCAGCGGCCATTCCACGACGGCTTTCGGAATGTGCTTCGCATTGGCCGTAGTTTGGGGCAAGCGCGGCCCCGCAGTAGGTTTAGCGATAATCGCAGCTATTCTGGCTTTCTCCCGGGTGTACCTTTCTCAGCATTTCACCGAAGATGCCGTGGCCGGAGCGGCTTTGGGCACTTTTATCGGGTGGTTGGTTTACCGTCGCTTGTACCACGGCCCGCTTTCCCTGCATACCGGTTTGGACCGTTCACCCGTCCGGCACTATTCTTCGGAATAAGTGATCCGGTAGATCAGGTCTGCGGAGTCATCGCTTAGCAGCATGGACCCATCCGGCAATTCCTGTAAGGCCACTGGCCTTCCCCATGCGGTGTTGCCCTTTAGCCAGCCTTGCGCAAAGATCTCCGTAATGGCGGTGCCATCCGGCTGCGGCCAGGCCACGGCAACGCGGTAGCCCAATGGCGTAGTGCGGTTCCAACTGCCATGCTCAGCGATGAAGATGGCGTTCCGGTATTTCTCCGGGAACATGTTGCCCCGGTAAAACTTCATGCCCAGCGCCGCCACGTGAGGACCCAACAACACAGCGGGTGTCGTGTAATCCGCGCAGGATTTGCCTTTGCCGTATTCAGGGTCCAAAATGTCGCCTTGGTGGCAGAAGGGATAACCGAAATGCGCACCTTCCTTGGCTAAATGGTTCAATTCATCATTCGGTATGTCATCCCCGAGCATGTCGCGCCCGTTGTCGGTGAACCAAAGGCTACTGTCTTTCGGGTCCCAATCGAAGCCCACGCTGTTGCGCACTCCGCTGGCGATAATTTCCAGACCTGTGCCGTCCGGATTCATGCGCGTGATGGAAGCGAAGATGCTGTCTTCGCTCAGGCAATTGTTGCAAGCGGCACCTACAGGCACATAAAGTTTACCGTCCGGACCGAAGGCGATGTACTTCCAACCGTGATGGTCTTTGTCCGGGAAACAGGTGCAAACCGTGACCGGTGACGGAGGGTCCGCAAGATGGTCAGCTATGCCGGGCAACTTTACGATGCGGTCTACCGAGCTCACGAACAGGTCGCCGCCATGCATAGCAACGCCAACGGGCATATTCAGCTTGGTGGCAATGGTGAACAGGGTGTCCGCATGTCCGTCATGGTCGAGATCGCGTAGTGCATAAACAGTACCGGCCTCACGGGAACCCACGTACAGCGTGCCATCTTCGCCTAAGCTCATGCCCCGCGCGTTCGGCACGTTTTCGGCGTAAACGGAAATCTTGAATCCCGGCGGTAGGGAAATGTCCTCCATACGCGGGTCGCCTGCAAAGAGCGTTGGCTGGCACACTCCGCCCAAGCTGAGCACGGCGGCCCATGGAACGAATGTGAGCAAACGCTGGCTAAAATTCATGCGACTTTCGGTGTTGGAACTACAAGCACGGGGCGCGCATCGGAGTGGATCACTTCATCACTGACGCTTCCGATGAAGGCCTTCGCCAAGCCGTGCCGCCCGTGGTTTCCCATCACCAGCAAGTCCACGTTCAGACGGTCTGCCTCATTCATGATCACCTCAACAGTGGGACCCATGATAAGCAGGGCTTGTGCGCTTGAACCTTGCTCGGTCAAGTCCGCCGCGAATCGCTGTAAACGGGAATGTTCCTCCCGCAATTCATCGGCACGCACATCCCGGATGTATTGCGGCCCGACTTCATAGCCCACAAGGTCGGGTTGGGGTGCCGCCACATGCAGCAACCATAGCTTGGCTCCTGTGCATTTGGCCATACTGCCGGCCATGGCCAGCACTTTCTCCGTTCCGGCCTTCAGGTCCAAAGGCACGAGTATATTTTTCATGTGACGGTGTCTGAACCCTAAAGATAACCCATTAGAGGCGATGTGCCCGGAAGAGTGCGGTGCCCAGCAGGAGTCCGCAAAAAAAAAATGGCGGCAGGAGCCGCCATTTAGTTCGCGATAAGGAGGGTCAAGCCAACACTGGCTGCTCCTGTTCCGTGGTTAACACCAAACGGTCCAAGTGCTGTTTGCGCAGTTTGCCGCTGCTCTGGAAGAACCAATCCTTCAATCCGTAGTGATAGCCGCGACGCAGGCCGCTGTGGTGCGTGCCCAGCAACTTTTTCCGGCCGCTAAGCTTTTGCAACGTGCGCGTCAGGAATGCCTCGACCTCTGCTTCGCTCAGCATAGGATGGTTCTTCTTAGCCCACGAAGTGGCCTGATCCATCAACTCCTCCTTCGGCAGTAAGCGCCCGGAGGTTTCAATGGCGTTGATGACCATGCTGTCCCATTCGTTCAATTCGCGGGCTTTACGCTCGCGCTTCTTAGGTCGGCCAACAGGACGTTTGTTCTTCGGCGCATCAGGGTTCTTGCGTGGACGGCCCGGTCCGCGCTTCGGCGTTCCATCGGCGTTCACTTTAGGAATTGCGGTTCCCTTTGGGGCGTTAACCTTGTTTTCCTTCAAGTCGCTGATCAAGCCACGTACGTTATCCAGTTGAAACGTTAGCCGCCGCCGCTCTGAACGGTAGTGGCTCAACAACTGGTCTATTTCCTTTTCATTAAGGCGTTTTTTCGCCATGGGATCGGTGTGTTTTTGTGGTTTGATGTATGTGGAGCGGTACAAAATTACAAACTCCAGCACACGAAAGGCAAATAAGTTCTTGCCTCTTTGCCAATAATTCTTCCTTGGGACGGAGCGTGTTTATTCCACTACCACCGTGGCTCCGCCCTCGACAATTCGCATAATTCCGATGTCCGTCGCTGATGTCCCTTCGTTCATCAGTAATTCCAGTATTTTCGTCGAAGATCCGGCGTCGCAGGAAACCAGCAATCCCCCGCTGGTTTGCGGGTCGCTCAGCAACATCATACGTTCCAAAGAGGATGCGCCATCAATTTTCGCTGCGTAGCTTTTCCAGTTCCGCAACGCACCGTCGGCATAGCAGCCAAGGCCTAAATAGTGCAGGCTTTCAGGGATCAACGGAACCTCGTTGTAGTGCAGAACTGCCTGCGTGCCGCTGCCTTCACACATTTCCAACAAATGGCCCAGCAGCCCGAATCCCGTTACATCGGTGAGCGCATGGACGCCGTCTTGGTTTCCAAGTAAAGCCCCCACATTGTTCAGCTTTACCATTTGGTCGCGGGCGATGTTCAAGTGGTCCGGTAGCAGTTGTCCGCGTTTCATGGCCGTTGCCAATATCCCTACACCCAAAGGTTTGGTGAGGATTAAATGGTCTCCCGGCTTCGCGGTGTTGTTCCGTTTGATGTTCGCCACTTTCACTTCGCCGGTTACGGCCAGGCCGAAGAACGGTTCCGGCGCATCGATGCTGTGCCCACCCGCCAATGGAATGCCCGCGTCCTTGCACGCTTGACGACCGCCGGCCACCACCTGAGCGGCCAGTTCGGCGCCTAATTTTTCCAATGGCCAGCCCAGCACGGCTACAGCCATTAACGGGCTGCCGCCCATGGCGTAAACGTCGCTTAACGCATTCACAGCCGCAATCCGGCCGAAGTCGAAAGCATCATCAACAATGGGGGAGAAGAAGTCCGTTGTGCTGATGATCGCACGCCCATCGCCGAGGTCGAAAACAGCTGCATCGTCCCGTGTGTGATACCCCACCAAAAGGCGGTGATCGGGCACGTCCATGGAAGATCCGCTGAGGATCTTGTCAAGCTCTGCAGGGGCGATCTTGCACCCGCAACCCGCTCCGTGGCTGTATTGTGTAAGTCTTTGATCCACTGGTTTTAATTCACTCATATTGAAGTAGTTGTTCCGCTGTGATTGACAATGATCTTTCGTCTGTTGTAATGGGAATGATGCGGGCGGGATCCCTTTTGGACAAGCCATGCGCATAGGTCTTGTCGTAGTAGACCAAAGCGATCCGTGCCACGGCTTGGAGATTGCCCGCCTGCAATTGCTCCAACGCCGTTTTCGCATGCTGGGACCCCAGTTTTTTAGCGATCCGTCCTATTGCTGCGGCCAATTCATCGCGCGATCCGTTCCCATAATCGATCGCCAACCGCTCTGCGCGCCGTTCGGCGGGCATATCAACGTAAAATACCGTTGTTGCACGCATCTGGTTGAAGAAACCGTCGGGGATTTTCACCCGGCCGATCGTGGTGCTTTCATCCTCCACCCAAGTAACACGGTGCGGGTCCAACCGCGCGAGATCCGCCCACAGCATATTCTCGAAGTGCTCAGTACTTGGCTGTTCGGCTTGGCCGATAGCCCCGAAGGAGGATCCTTTGTGGTTGGCCAAACCTTCGAGGTCCACCACCTGGGCACCGCGATCACGGAGCATTCCCAGCAATTCCGTCTTGCCGCTCCCGGTGGCTCCACCGATCACGTTCAATTTCCAAGCGGTATGTAAGGAAGCCAATACATGTGTGCGGAAAGCTTTATAGCCCTTCCGAAGTACAAGAACCTCACTGAATCCGGCCTTTTCCAGCAGCCAGGCAACGCTCGCGCTGCGCTCGCCGCCTCGCCAACAATGCACCGCGATGCGTTTTTCCGGCGCGATCGCCGTGGCGTTCTCAACAATTCCTGCAAGTTTCGGCCCTGTAATGCGCAAGCCTTCAAGCAGCGCGGCATCCCGTCCAGTTTGTTTGTAAAGTGTGCCCACCACGGCGCGCTCCTCGTTGGTGAACAAGGGCAAATTGTGCGCTCCGGGAATATGTCCCTGCTTGAATTCGCCTGGTGAACGCACGTCGATAACGGGGAGGCCGGCGGTCAAGAATGCTTCCACCGGTTCTATATGAAGCATGGCCCAAAACTAATCCGGCCTGTTGCGCACCTTGAACATCTTTCCGCGCTGAACGGTATTTTCGCCGCCTTGATGGGAGTGAAATCGACCGGGCGCCGGGGTATTCCCGTTGCGCTTTCCATGGAAGCCGCGTTGCGCAGCGCCGAGGTAAAAGGGCAAACAGGCACGGATAAACGCCGCCTACTTTGGATCACAACGTTGGCCGTGGCGGCTGCAGTGGTGATCGGCTTCATCGCCAAAGCCATGGTGCTGTTGATCGATCTGATCACTAACATAGCGTTTCGTGGCAGTGTTACGTTCGCCTATGTCCCGCCCGGCGATAACCATCTGGGCTGGTGGGTGGCGCTGGTGCCCGCAGTGGGAGGTGCTATCGTGGGCGTTATGGCGCTTTACGGCTCCAAGGCCATTCGCGGCCATGGCATACCGGAGGCCATGGAAATGATCCTCACCAACCAAAGCAAAATCCGGCCTGCAATTACCTATCTGAAGCCGCTTTCCGCCGCGATCAGCATTGGCACGGGAGGCCCTTTTGGAGCGGAGGGCCCCATTATTTCCACCGGAGGTGCGCTTGGCTCCATGGTGGGCCAACTGCTGCGTATTTCGCCCAATGAGCGGAAGGTGCTTTTGGCAGCAGGCGCCACCGCAGGCATGTCCGCTATTTTCGGAAGCCCCATTGCCGCGATTTTTTTGGCCATTGAACTGTTGCTTTTTGAATTTGCCCCACGTTCGCTGCTTCCGGTGGTAATGGGCTGCATCACCGGTGCGGCCATGCACCATTTGCTGTTCGGCAGCGATCCCATGTTCGCCATGCCGGCCATTGCCATGCCGGGTAACCACGCGCTCTTTTTATACAGTGTGATCGGCCTGCTGATCGGCCTGCTTTCGTTGCTTATTACCAAAGTGGTGTATTGGATCGAGGATGGCTTCGAAAAACTTCCGATACACTGGATGTGGTGGCCGGCCATTGGTGGGCTGGCCGTGGGCATTATCGGGTATTTCTTTCCGCGCACCTTGGGCGTAGGCTATGAGAACATCACCGAGCTGTTAAGCGGCAACGCACCGATGACCCTGATCCTGGGGCTGGCATTGATGAAGCTGCTTTCCTGGGGCATCGCCTTGGGCAGCGGCACTTCCGGCGGCACGCTGGCACCGATGATGACGGTAGGCGGTGCGATCGGTTGCTTGGCGGGTATGGCTGCGCAATACCTTTTTCCATCCGTGGGGATCGTGCTCCCGTTGGCCGTGCTTGTGGGCATGTCCGCCATGTTCGCAGGAGCTTCGCGCGCACTGCTCACCAGCGTGGCCTTCGCGCTGGAAACCACCGGGCGGATCGAAGCGTTACTACCGTTGTTGGGGGCATGTGCGGCATCTTACTTGGTGTCCTACTTCCTAATGTCGAACACGATCATGACGGAAAAGATCGCTCGCCGCGGCATCCGCACGCCGGATTCCTACGAACCGGACATTCTGGAGCAACTTTCCGTGGAACAGGTGATGGACCGCCGCGTGCCAACAGTGCCCGGTCAAGTTAAGGCGAAGGACCTGCTGGCCAAGCTGGATCCTAAAGTGGAATTTCTTTTTATTACGGATCCGGAGGATTCTTTCGTCGGCATTGTGCGCGTATTGGACCTGCGCACTGCAGCGGATCCTCAAGCGGAGGTCATCGACTTTGCCAAAACGCCGCACGTGGTCCGCAGCACGGACGACCTGCGCACTGCCGCTGGTGAATTGGCCCGTAGCTCCGATCAGGGACCGGTTGCCGTAGTGGAGGATGGCACCGTAGTTGGCCTGCTCACTTCCGCCGCGCTGCTTCAGGCATACGGCCACCGCATGGATGAACATGCCGAAAACGATGCGAGCATTCTTCTGCATCGCCGCAGGCTGAAGGTGATGGCCCAGAGCAAGCAATTGTACCGTATGCTTTTGAGAAAGTAAGGTGTGATTCACCGCCAAGCATGCCTGGCAATCGGGGACGCTAAGAGCGCAAAGAAAATTAACCGCAACGGGGCAATGACGCAACGGTTGCGCAACGGAAAATGCGGAACGCCGATGTGGTTTGAATGGCCAGGGTCGTTGCGCCCGTTGCGCGCCGGCCTGCCGTAGGCACGGCGTTACGGTAAAAAAAACGCGGTCGCGAACCTTCGTGTTCTTCGCGTCCTTCGTGGTAGAAAACTTCAACTAGCGGCTCTCCAACAACAGCTTGATCCGCGCCAGGTCGTCGTCGTTCTTGAAGGGGATCTCGATCTTTCCTTTGCCTGCCTCGCTTTGTTTCACCGTAACACGGCTGGCGAAGATGTTGCTGAGGTGCTTGCCAAGCTCTTTTTGGCGTGCCGTGCCCATTTTGCCCTTGATAACATTGGTTTTTCCTGTGGACTTGTCATCGCGGGCGAATTGCTCCACTTGGCGCACAGTTAGCTGGCTTTCTAGAATGCGGCGGTACAGCTCGCTTTGCTTGGCGGGGTCCGAAATGCCAATGAGCGCGCGGGCATGACCCATGCCGATCTGCCGTTGGCGAAGGCCCAGTTGGATCTCCGGTGGCAGCTTCAGCAGGCGCAAGTAGTTGGCCACTGTGGCGCGGTCTTTACCTACTTTTTCGCTGAGCGCTTCTTGTGTCAAGTCCACTTCGTCCAGCAGGCGCTGAAAGCTGATGGCGATCTCGATGGCATCGAGCTCTTCGCGCTGGATGTTCTCCACCAACGCCATTTCCAACATGCTCTCATCGTTGGCAATGCGGATATAAGCGGGAATCTGATCCAAACCTGCGGCCTGGGATGCTCGGAATCGCCGCTCGCCACTGATGAGCTGATAGCGGTCGTAGCCGAGCTTGCGCACGGTGATGGGCTGTATGATGCCCAATTCCTTGATGCTTTGCGCCAGCTCCAGAATAGCTTCCGGCGCGAACGTGGTGCGGGGCTGGAACGGATTGGGCTCGATCTGCGATACAGGGATCGTGGCCACGCCACCGGCCACGCGCGCATGCCCGGTTTCCTGCGGTTGGCGCGAAGTGATGTCTGTGCCGGGATCTTCCAACAAGGCGCTCAAGCCGCGCCCCAAGCCTCGTTTCTTGGTCATTGCACTTGCTGGGCTTTGGCCAAGGCTTCAACGCGCACTTCGGCCATGATGCGGGTCATGTCGTTTTTCAGCAGGATCTCGCGGGCCAAGTTGAGGTAGTTCACTGCGCCCTTGCTGCTGGCGTCGTGCATGATAATGGTCTGCCCGTGGCTGGGCGCTTCGCCCAATGCCACGTTGCGATGGATCACCGTGTCGAACACGAGCTGCTGGAAGTGCGTCTTCACTTCCTCCACCACTTGGTTGGCCAAGCGCAGGCGGCTGTCGTACATGGTGAGCAGCATGCCTTCAATGATCAGTTCCGGATTCAAGCGCTGCTGGATGATCTTGATGGTGTTGAGCAATTTGCCCAAGCCTTCCAACGCGAAGTACTCGCACTGAACGGGTACGATCACGCTGTCCGCCGCAACGAGGGCATTCACTGTAACCAAGCCAAGGGAAGGGGAGCAGTCAATGATGATGTAGTCGTAGTGCTCGCGCAAAGGGTCGAGCATTTTCTTCATCTGGTGCTCGCGCTCGGGCATGTCGATCATCTCGATCTCAGCACCCACCAGGTCGATGGAGCCCGGAAGGATGTCGAGGTTCGGGTTGTCCGTGTGCTGCACCACGCTGAGCGCGGGCGTGCCGTTGATGATGCTTTCGTAGATGCTGGCCCCTGCGTTCTTCGGGTCCAAGCCGGTGCCGCTGGTGGCATTGGCTTGTGGGTCCGCGTCCACAATGAGGGTGCGCCGCTCCAAAATGCCGAGACAGGCTGCGAGGTTGATGGCGGTGGTGGTTTTGCCCACGCCACCTTTTTGGTTGACTATCGAAATGATCTTGGCCATGTGCCGTGCTGTTTTCCTTTGTTAGAGTTCGATGCTTTCCCCGATTGCGGGCAGCAACAATTTGATGTCCGCTGCGCTGAATGCGGCTTTTGCTTTTTCCACGTCGATGGTGACCGCCGGGAAGGTGTTGTAGTGCATGCCCACAACCGTGGATACGCCCATGTATTGCGCGGCTTCCACCGCGTCATTGTAGCCCATGGTGTAGTTATCGCCGATGGGCAGGCATGCGTATTTCAGTTTGAAGCGCTTGAGCAGTTGCATGTCGAGCATCAAGCCCGTATCGCCTGCATGGTGGAAGTTGCCTTCCGGCGTGAAGATGACAAAGCCGCCGGGGTCACCGCCGGAAGCTCCGTCCGGCATGGTGCTGCTGTGCTGGGCCATGGTGAAGCGCACGCGGCAGTTCCCCATGTCCGTTTCACCCCCGATGTTCATGGGCATGGTGTGCTTGATGCCTTTCGCTGTGTACCAGTCGCAGATCTCCGCATTGCTCACCAACATGGCGCCAGTGCGTTTCAAAATAGTCCCTGCATCGAGGATATGGTCGCCGTGGCCGTGCGTGAGCAGCACGTGCGTGGCGGGCACTTCGTCCACTTTGATGCCTTTGGCCATGGGATTGCCGCTGATGAACGGGTCGATGAGCAGTTGAAGCCCTGCGACTTCAATGCCCATGGAGCTGTGTCCGTACCACGTGAGTTTCATCTGCTTGTTCAGCGCTTATCGTAAAAGCCGTTGGCCCAACGAATCGGCGCGACGAAGGTAGAGGACCACGTAGGGTGCTTCCGGGGTGAAAGCACCGATACTTTTGAACGATCCGCTGTCCGTGGCGAATGCACTGATTTTGCGGTGTTAAGCTAAAGTTTCCAACGATCGTCTATGCCATTTTCACGATGGCCCGTACTTTGCAGGACCGGCGGGCAGGATATTTTCCGTTTCCGCACTTCCACTAATCCGTGCCGTTGGAGTTTTCCAACGCACAAAACACCAACAACCACATGTTCGACCAGATCCTTTCCTCTCTCCAAAAAGAAGCCGCTCCCGCACTGATGGCCAAGCTCGGCTTGGACCAGACGCAAGCCACCGCATCCGTAGGCGCTGCCGCCAGCAGCGTGAAAGAAGTGCTCGGCGGCGACCACGGCTTCGGCATGGACGACGTGCTGAACCTTTTCAGCAGCAACAAGAACACCTCCGGTGCCGACGGCCTGATGAGCAAATTGGGCACGGTAATGCAGGGCAAACTCTCTACTGATGCCGGCTTGCCAGCGGAAAAGGCCAGCCTGGTGCAAAGCATGTTGCTGCCCATGGTAACGGATTTCATTTCCAAGCATGTCGGCGGTGATGCCTCCAAATTGAAAGGCATGCTCGGTGGTCTCGGCAACCTGGGCGGCCTGGCCGACACGGCAAAAGGCATGCTCGGCAAACTCTTCAAGTGAAATCTGACAACTCCAAACCAAAGAACCCTATGGCAATTCTGAAAGTACTGGAAATCCTGGCGTCTGACAAGAAGAGCTGGGAAGGCGCTGCGCAAAGCGCGGTGAAAGAAGCAAGCAAGACCGTGCGCGGAATCCGATCAGTGAACATCACCAATCAAAGCGCCGTGGTGGTGAAGGGTAAGATCACGGAGTACCGCGTGAACTGCAAGATCACTTTCTCTTTGGATAAGTAGTAGGCTTGTGCAACCTTAATATGGAATGGGGGCATGCTGCCCCTTTTCCTTTTTCCTTCGTTCCCTGAAACCCGTTCGTGTGATGCCCACCATTGAGAATTTCACCGCGGCCATGGCCGCCGGATACACCTTCCAAGGCGAAGCCATTTCCCTTGGCGCGCCCGTGTTCAAAGGCGATTGCTTGCCGGCTGCCCCGGTGCGCATACCCCTGCGCACGTTGAACCGCCATGGCCTCATTGCCGGAGCAACCGGAACGGGCAAAACCAAAACGCTGCAAGTGCTGGCCGAACAATTGTCGCTTAACGGTGTGCCCACGTTGCTCATGGACATCAAGGGCGACCTCAGCGGCATCGGTGCGCCCGCTGTTACCAATCCGAAGATCGACGCAAGGCAACAGAAAATCGGTATTCCGTGGGAAGCGCTTAACATCCCCGTGGAATTTCTGAGCCTAAGCAAGGAACCCGGAGCGCAAATGCGCGCCACCACCAGCGAATTCGGCCCTGTGCTGCTTAGTCGCATCCTGGAGCTGAACGACACCCAAGGCAGCGTGCTGTCACTGGCTTTCAAATATTGCGACGACAACGGTCTGCCGCTATTGGACATCAAGGACTTGCGGCGTGTGTTGCAGTTCACCACGGCGGAAGGCAAGGACGAGATCCAAAAGCAGTACGGGCAAGTGAGCGGCGCCACGGTGAGCACCATCATGCGCAAGCTGATCGAGCTAGAGCAACAGGGCGCGGACACTTTCTTCGGTGAGCGCAGCTTCGACACGCAAGACTTGCTGAATCAGCGCGACGGCAAAGGCGTTGTACACATCGTTCGGCTCACGGATATTCAAGACCGGCCGCGCTTGTTCAGCACGTTCATGCTGTGCTTGCTTGCGGAGATCTATGGAACCTTCCCCGAAGTGGGCGACGCGGACAAGCCGAAACTCATCATATTCATCGATGAGGCGCACCTCATTTTCGACAACGCCACCAAGCCTCTGTTGGACCAAGTGGAAAGCATCATCAAATTGATCCGCTCCAAGGGTGTGGGCATCCACTTTTGTACGCAAGACCCCAGCGACGTGCCGGAAAGCGTGCTGGGCCAATTGGGCCTGAAGGTTCAGCATTCCCTTCGCGCCTTCACAGCCAAGGACCGCACCACCATCAAGAAAACCGCGCAGAATTATCCGTTGACGGATTTCTATGACACAGAGGAAGTCATCACCTCGATGGGAATAGGGGAGGCACTGGTCTCCGCACTGAACGAAAAGGGTGTGCCCACGCCTCTGGCGCACACCATGGTGCGCGCGCCCGGCACCCGAATGGACATCCTAACGCCTGCGGAACTACAAGCGTTGGTTTCGGCCTCCAGTTTAGCCGCCAAATACAACGAAGTGATCGACCGGGAAAGCGCCAGCGAAATGCTGGACAAACGGTTGAAGGAGCATCAAGAGATCGACCAGCCGAGCCCAGCGAAACCGGCAAAACCCAAGAAAGAGGAGCCGGGCATGCTGGAGAATATTTCCAAAAATACCATGGTGCGGCAGCTGGGCCGAACGGCTTTGCGCGAGATCACGCGTGGGTTGCTTGGAGTCATAGGGGTGAAGTCCCGTCGGTGAGCAAGGTTCCTGCACAGGAAGTGGACGCATTCTTCAATGCAAGGGTCGTGCTCGGTCAGCTAAGGAATGCTGCTCGTTTGCTTGAATTTCCGTTACGCTTCACCGCTTAGTGGCTTACCACCTGCAAGCCCTCGTCCACAATGAAGCGGGAAATGCCAAGTCCGGTCATTCGTGCATGTTGGGCGCTGTCCACCCCGTACACGATCTTGTTCGCTAACAGACTTTGTTTGCGGAGCCAGGCCACTTGCGCATTGTCCGTCTCAAAAGCGAAACTGCTCACGAAGTCCGGCCGGAACTTCTTCGGAAATAGCCACCAGGTCCATTCTTCTCCCTTGTCAAAACCTTCGAGCACGGTATTGATTTCAGGGTGACCATACTCAAGTGAGAGAAGGAAAGGAATGCTTGATGACGCGATGAGAATGTTCTCCTTTGGCGCATGCCGTTCCACGAGCTGTGCAATGCGTTCCGCTTGATCACGCCCGGTCAATTTGATATCGAGGTAGAAGAGCAGGCTATCGCCGTAACGCGTCAGCACACTGTCCAAACGCGCGATCCGCAATTCAGTGGGAACGGAATGGTTCCGCAACGGAATATCCTTCAATTCGGCGAACGTATGTTCAGCCACAGTGCCTTCGATCCCCAGCATGCGTTGGCAGGAGTCGTCGTGGAACAGGATGAATACACCATCGCGCGTTGCATGTATATCGATCTCCACCCCGGCATAGCCCTGGACAATGCTGCGCGCGACACCTTCGGCGCAGTTCTCGGGCAGCACGGCATCCCCTGCGCGGTGGGCGAAGTAGGCGATGGGCAGCTTATCCAAATGTGATGTGTTTGACTTCTTCCCAAAACCTCCGCCTATGCCAAATGCGAGCACCAGCCAGCTTATGAGCAGGACCGAAGCGAAGCCAATCCACCGTTTCCTCTTCATGGTATGGCGGCGTGTGGCGGCGTGCCTTGAACGGAATCGATGGGTCCACCATTGAGCAAGTCGTGGTCCATGAGCCATTGGGTGGATTGCATCATGCTGAACGTGTACGTGCGCATGGCATCGGCTTTCAACGGGAGTTCGTTGAGGTGGTCGGTCGTGCTCAGGTCCGCGTAGGCGTACAGCGTTTCATGACCATCGGACCGGTGGATGAAATAATGCTCGCCATCGATGCAGCCGATGCGGTCGTCCGCGCAGAAAAACATGAACGGGCGGACCTGTTTGCGGATGTCCATGCCCATCGTCACGTTCGTCCAGGGTATGTTGAGCATGCCGAGCAGCGTAGGACCAACGTCAATCTGGCCGCAGGGTGAAGTAATGCGGCCTGGTGGTACCTGCCCACCAGGAGCATGGAAGACAAGCGGTGTGTGGTGGAAGGACATGGGCATGTCGTAAGTGTGGCCCATGTTAATGCCGTGGTCGCCAAGGATCACGAAAACGGTTTTCTTGTACCATGGTTCCTTGCTGGCGAGATCGAAGAAACGTTCCACGGACCGGTCCGCGTATTCCACGATACGGTCTTCGAGCTTTTCACTTTGGGGTTTGAACCAGAGGCTGTCCGGCAGGATGTATGGCTTATGATCACTCGTGGTCATGAAGACCGAAAGGAAGGGTCCCTTTTTCGCGAGGGCATTCAACTCGGGCACAACGAACTCGAACATGCGATGATCGGGAACGCCGTTCGTGCTGGCGATCCACGCATCCGGATAGTCATCCTCGGAGATCACGCGATCATAACCGTGCGACTTCAGGAAGCCCTGCATATTGTCGAACTCCGGATCATGCGTTGTGCAGAAGAGCGTGCTCCATCCATGGTCGTGCAACGTATGCGCCAGGCCCTTGTGTTTCTTGTCGAGCCAGTCCTCCATGGGTTGTTGGTCGTACAGGGCTGGAAAGGAGTAGAGCGTGGAGTAGATGCCGTTAAAAGTGTGGATTCCCGCGCTGTAAGCGTGGTCGACATCGAGCGAGGCAGGCCGCAGCGCGCTCAGAAAGGGTGCGAGGCCGCGTGGGCCGCCGTATTCGCCCAGCTTGAAGGTGCTCATGCTTTCCATCAAGATGATCACTACGTTCAGGCTGTCTATGGGGCCGACGGTAACAACATTCCGGGCGATCGGTGAACTGCGCAGACCTTGTTGCCCGCCGAGTTCACCCGTCGCGTTCCGCAGCGCCTCCTGATCATCCATCAGCGCTACACGCGTGCGCGATGCTGAAAATTTCCTTTCCACGGAAGATCCGAAAGTGAACACGGGGTTCAGCCCGAGCTGGTTCAGGAACGGGTCTTCGCTGAAGTAGGCCGTACCCGTTTGGATGGGCGACTTTTCATCGAGCCTGCCCCGGATCCCCAGGAACAAAAGCCCGCCCGTGAGGCAGAAAAGCACGATTTCCTGCCAGAAAAGAAGCCTGCCCGTTACCTCCTTGGGCAATGGGCGAATGCCATATAAGCACAGAGCATAGCCCGCGACGAATGGCAGCAAGTAGATGGCGAAGGAACTTTCGCTGAGCACCATGCCGGCAGCGAAGCGCGCGTCGTCCATCCACAGCAGCGCTGAGGTGGAAAGCCGCGCGTAGTTGTGCAGGAACCAGGGGATATCCGCCGCCAGAATGAACAGCACGGGAAGAAGTACGGCGGCGAGAAAAAGGCGGCTTGCACGGTATGGCCACATTCTCCGCACACCGAAGAACCGGGCGAAGGACAAACACAGGAAAGGCAGCGCAAGCAGGTAGCACGCCACCACCGTATCGAACCGCCAACCGATGAAAAAGGCGTGGAGCAGATCAACGGGCTGAGCGCCGGTCAAGCCCCAAGAGCGGTCAACTACAAGCCAAAGGAGCGAGCGGAACAAGGCGCTCACGACGATCAGCGTGAGATAGACCCGGACCAGATACCGCAGGTGGGCCGGAAGTCGCTCCAGCACAGGGGAAGGAGTGGATAGTGCCATCCGCAATGAACCGACCTGACATTAATTGCAGTTCCGTTGATCTTGGACGCTCACCCCTCAATATCCAAATGGTGCCCCATTTTCAACTTCTTCGTTAGCAAGTAGTCGTGGTTGTGCTTGTTGGGTACCACCTGAATGGGAATGTTTTCGGTGATCTCGAGGCCGTAGCCCACCAAACCCGTGCGTTTCTTTGGATTATTGGTGAGCAAGCGCATGCGGCGTACGCCGAGGTCGTGCAGGATCTGGGCACCTACGCCATAGTCTCGAGGGTCCATGTCGAAGCCCAGCATGAGGTTGGCTTCCACGGTGTCGGCGCCTTCCTGTTGCAGTTTGTAGGCGCGCAGCTTGTTCATCAAACCGATTCCGCGTCCTTCTTGCTGCATGTACACGATCACGCCTTTGCCTTCGCGCTCCACCATGGCCATGGCGGCATGTAATTGCGGGCCGCAATCGCAGCGCTGGCTGCCGAAAATGTCGCCGGTGAGGCAGCTGCTGTGCATGCGCACCAGCACGGGCTCGTCTTTCTCCCAGGTGCCTTTTACCAAGGCCAGATGCTCTTCGCTGGTTTCCTTATGCCGATAGGCGATCAGCCTGAAATCGCCGTATTCAGTGGGCATGTCCACCTCGACTTCGCGGATCACGGAACGCTCCGTTTGCATGCGGTAGGCCACGAGATCTTCGATGGAAATGAGCTTCAGGTCGAAGCGCTTGGCCACTTCGCGCAACTGCGGAAGCCGTGCCATGGTGCCGTCGGCATTCATGATCTCCACTAGCACACCTGCCGGTTCAAAGCCCGCCATGCGCGCGAGGTCAACGGTAGCTTCGGTGTGGCCAGTGCGCCGCAGCACGCCGCCATCGCGGGCTTTCAGCGGGAAAATGTGGCCCGGTCTGCCGAGGTCCGTCGGTTTGGTGGCGGGGTCGATCAAGGCGAGGATGGTCTTGCTGCGGTCGCTGGTGCTGATGCCGGTGGTGGTGCCGTGGCCGCGCAGATCAATGCTTACGGTGAAGGGCGTTTGGTGGACCGCCGTGTTGTCGCGTACCATGGGGTCGAGCCCCAGTTCATCGCAGCGCGCTTCAGTGAGCGGTGTGCAGATCAGACCGCGGCCGTGCGTGGCCATGAAGTTCACCACGTCCGGTGTGGCATTGCGTGCCGCAGTGATGAAGTCGCCCTCATTCTCACGGTCTTCGTCATCTACCACGATCACCATCCTGCCTGCGCGTATGTCCGCAATGGCGCTTTCAATGGTGTCGAATGTCGATCCTTCGCTCATGTTGCCGAATTTTCCTTTTGGGGATACAAATTTACGGATTCACCCGGCGGACGGACAGGGCCGGACATTAACCGGTGCAGCCGTTCGGCGGCTTGGTCCCAATCGAACGTGTGTTTCACGAAACGCAGCCCATTGCCCGCCAGCCGTTCACGTTCCTCCGGATCGTTCAGCAGACGCAGGATGTGGTCCGCATATTCCTGCGGTTCGTGGCCGATGAGAATGGAGATGCCGGGATCTGCTCCAACGGCGTTATTGGCCAGACCTGAGGTGACGCACGGCATTCGCATAGCCATCGCTTCCAGCAATTTGTTCTGCAGGCCGGTGCCGATCTGCATGGGTGCCACGAAAATGCGCGCTGCCGCGTACGAATCCCGGATGTCCTTCACCCAACCGCTTACCGTTACTTCGGGATGGCGTTGTGCCAGCTCGCGCACCCGTACGTCCGGGTCAACGCCCGCGATCAGCAGGTTCACGTCGGGCCGCTTGGCATGCACCAAAGGCAACACCTTTTGCACCAGGAACAGCACGCTGTCGATGTTCGGCGGATAGTTCATGTTCCCGGTAAAGAGCATGTCGTACCGCTTTTCGGCGTCGCGCGGTTCGAAGTACAGGGTGTCCACACCGTTGGGGATCACCTCAACGGCATCGCGGCCGGGGTGGTAAAGCAGGTCACGGTCCTGTGCACTGATGATGGCGTGGTGATCGAACAGGTCCAGCATCAGATTTTCGTAACCGATCAAGCGCCGGGTCTCGGTTTTCAGCAGTGGTCGCAGCCAAGGCGATGCATTTTCCGCACGCCTTTCCATGCCCTTGCTCAAAGTGTCCATGTAATCCAGCGTCTTGGGCAATTCATACCGGTGCCGCACATATTCGGTGGTGCGTACCAATTGGCACAGCACGTGTTCCGGCTTGAATTCCGCAATGACCTCGTCAATGGCCCGCTGGGCATGGGGGTGATGGAAATAACCCACTTGGAAAGGGAGCCGCGAGAACAACGAGGTGGCCATGCGGCTCAGGATCCGCCAGCGGGGGAGGTGGACCACCCGAATTTGAGAACAAAACGTCCGCAGGTGGTCCAAATGCTCCTCCTTGATGCGCTGGTCACTGAGGCAGAACAAATAGATGGTGTGGTGCTTGGCCAACCGCTTTACCAAGTGATAGGCCCGCAGTTTGTCGCCCTTTTCAAGCGGCCATGGCATGCGCGACAGCACCACCAACAACCTCATGCCTTGTCAAGGCTTTTGTAAAATGACACAAGGTCCTCGATCGCCTTTTCCGTGGAATGACGCTCTGCCACAAGGAACCGCGCGTTGTTGCCAATGCGTGCGGCGGTCTCCGGCTGTTCCAGCAAGAGGTTGATCTGGTCAGCAAATTCCGCGGCGGTATCCGCTAATAAAATGTCCCTTCCCGTGGTGTAAGCGATGCCCTCCGCGCCCACGGTGGTGGACAACACGCACTTGCCCATCGCCATGCCTTCGATGATCTTCACGCGCATGCCTCCAGCGCTGAACAAGGGTACCACCATAACGTGCCGTTGCGCGATGTAGCGGTTCGCGTCTGCCACGCGCCCGGTAACCTTGGTGCCTGGCAGCCGTGCCCGGATCATGTCCTTCGGCATGCGGTTACCGGCCAAATGGAGCTTCGCATCCGGATGCTTCTTCAACACCCGGGGCCAAACCGCACGCAACAGCCAGCGTACTCCTTCCTCATTGGGCAACCAGTCCATGCTGCCCAAGTGGAAGAAGATCAACGGTCCTTCCGCTTGCGGCGCCAAATAATCCTCCAGATCCAACGTGAACGGCACAGTTGTGATCGGCGTACCGCCGGAATGCGCAGTCATGTGGTCGGCGTCCGCGTCCGTAATTGCCGCCACGCCGTCCAATTGGACCAGCACTTTTTCCTCGTACGCGCGCAACTGGCGCGCAAGGAATTTGCGATACGGCTTTTTCAACAAATTGCGTTCGCCCCTGGCGATCCGCTCCTGCACCACGTGCTCCAGGTTGTGCGAGCGCAATACGATCTTCGCCTTCGAATAGCGCCTCAACGTGGGGATGTAGGGCGTCATGAACAAGCTTTCCAAATGGATCACGTCGAATGCTTCCTGTGAAAGTATCTGGATCAATCGGATGTCCATGTCCGGTGAAAAAACCGGCTCACATTGTAGTTGTCCGCCGTAACCAGGTCGGTGAAAGCGTCCACGATATTGAGCGAGGTGTCCACGAATACGCCCTCGATCCGCGTGGCATCGCGGAATTCCTGTGGCACGGTGCCCACTTTCAGCGGATGTTTCTTGGTGCTGATGCACAGCAATTTCACCTCATGCCCCGCATCAAGCAGCCCCCGGGTGATGTTGTACATCGCCTTCGTGCCCCCGTCGATCGGTGGATAGGGTGGCTTATTGCAGAGCTGGAGGATGCGCATGGCGGGCGAAGATGGAACGGAAACGTGACCAACCACGGGCATACGCGTCGCGGTCGAACAACGGACTGTCAGTGGCTGCCTTCCACGTGAGGAAGAACCCGACGGGCAGCAGCACCAATGTACTTATCCACATGCCGGGCCAGGCAGGAAGCGAACCGGCTTTCACCATCTGTTCGGTGGAATAGCTCAAAATATGGAACACAAGGAAGAAGACGATGGCGATAACGGCGGGCAGGCCCATGCCGCCTTTGCGAACAATGGCCCCCAATGGCGCACCGATGAAAAAGAAGACCACGCAAGCAAAGGCCAGCATGGGTTTGCGGTGCCATTCCACTTCGAACTTGGCGATCTGTTGCATGCGGTCCTCGCGCTCCTGCCGGATGCGGTCTATGGCGGCCACCGCATTGCGCGCCAGATCGGTGGCGCGGGCCCGCACGTCCGGGCCTTCAGGAAGGGGCAATGCCACGGCGTGCCCAGGGTTTGGCACGTAGTCCGACGGACCTGCTTTCCGCAGCGGCGCCAAGGTGTTGCGAAGGCCCAAATCCTGATCCGACATGCGGTGCGCAAGTTGGGTTCTTAGGCTGTCTTCAGCATAGCCCAGCTGCCCCAACGTAAGCATTTTGTAATGGTCCTTGAAAAGCTCCTCATTGGTGCGTTTCATCGCCAGACCGCTCAAGTCCATACGCACTTCCTCTTGTTGGAACCGGCCCCGCAAAAGGGGGTAGTTACCTCCGGAACGGGGGCCTGTGCCCTGTTCGTCATAGATGCGCCCGTCTTCGAGTGTCAGTACCAGGTAGTGTCCGTCGGTACTGCGCAGCATATGGCCTTTAGCCGCGCGCACCACGGTGCGGTTGGCTTGGAACGGTTTGCGGTGGTCGTAGATCAGCACGTCGCTAAGTTCCCCGGTCTTGTCGTCTTTGCCGCCCACGCGGATGCTGAACCCGTCCAACCCGCCGAAAAACACGCCGGGTCGCAAGTTCAACGCAGGCTTGGCCCGCGTAACGTCCCAAAGTAGACTTTGGAATTTCAAGTTCGCGATGGGAAGCAGGTTATTGCTGAAGTAGAAGGAAAACGCCGCAGTGGCGAAAGCGAACACGATCAAGGGCGAAAGGATGCGGAAAAGCCCTAGACCCGCGGAACGCATGGGTGTTAGTTCGCTCCGTTCACCTAGCCCGCCCATCGTCATAATGGAGCTGAGCAGTACCGCCAAGGGAAGCACTGCGGGCACGAACGCTGAGGTGGCGAACGCTATGAGTTTGCTGAGCACGTCCCACGGCAGGCCTTTGCCCATGAGGTCGTCCACCCACTTCCACAGCCATTGCATGCTGAATAGAAAGAGTACGATCATGAACGTGATGAGCAAGGGCCCCCAATAGGCCCCGATCATCATGCGGTGCAGCCGTTTCATGTGCCGGCACTCAGGTTTGAGATGGCTTTTTGCAGCGGATCAAGCACCGAGGACGCGCGCCAACGTGTGGATCTGCGATTCCCATAGCGCCTTGGATTCCTCCAAGTCCCGTGGCCATGCATGCGCGGTCACCACCAAACAGGTCTCGTTCGTCATTCCGTCCACGCGGATACGCAGCTCGAAAAATGCGTTCGGGTCCTCCGTTTCGTCCTCTTCCCAGCGGAAACGCATCAACTCGTGGTACTTGTTCGACAGGCAGGTGGCAGTTTCGCTGTCTTCGCCCCATTTGAAGACATATTTGGTGTCGTGGACGTCCACATCATCGCAAAACCATTCGCTGAAACCGCTCGGCGTGCTGATAAGGTCAAACAGGGAAGCCGGCGTGGCATTGAGGTAAAATTCCAATTGGTAGCGCTCTTTTAGCGCCTTTTTCATGGGTGCAGGCACGGGCTTTTTTGGCGGTTGCGGCGGAGCTGCCACCAGTGCAGGCTTGCTTTGCGTGAGCTTGGCCGGCGGAGTTTTGGGCTGGGGTTTGTGGACCACAGGCTTGCTTGCAGCGGCTTTTTTCACCGGGGCTTTCTTTGCGGACTTTTTTACAGTCGGCATTTTCTTTGGAACGGCTTTCGTGGCAACCTTGCTCTTCGCGATGGCCTTTTTCACAGCGGCTTTTTTTACGGCCGGTTTCTTCTTGGAAACGGCCTTCTTCGCTGCAACAGCTTTCGTTGCGGCCGCCTTTACCGGCTGCTTTTTGGCTACTGACTTCTTTTTCACCATTCCTTTTTTTACTACCTCCTTGGCCTTGGCGGAAGGCTTACTCTTGCCTGATCTCACCGTGGTTTTGGCCTTCGCTTTTGCAGCTTTGGCCTTCGGGCTTTTGCCCGGAGCAGCTTTTTTAGGACTGATGGACTTCTTCTTGGTCTTATTCGCCATGTCTATTTCGGGCAAGGTGGGGTGCGCGGAAAGATAAGCAGATCGGCCCGGCGGGCAATACCGGCTGTTTTATGCCTTCCGTGGCCCGGCTCCACACAATCCGTGCCGGGGTCAACATGGCTTGTTATATTCGCGGCCCGAATAACGGCGCGGTAGCTCAGCTGGTTAGAGCGCGTGATTCATAATCACGAGGTCGAGTGTTCAAGTCACTCTCGCGCTACTCCTACAGTAGCAAGCCCCTCAGCGAAAGTTGGGGGGCTTTGCCCTTTTCGTGAGGGAACGCAAGAGTTTATTCGAGGGAGGAAAGATGCTTTCGGGTTATCCAAACGAACTTTAAACCGCTTCGCGCGCGTGCGCGTACCTGTATCTTTCCCCCCATGTCCATCACATTGATCATCATTGCCATTACCGCCGTGGTTTCGTTCGGCGCCTTAAATAACCCCGAGCTGTTCTCCAAACTGCTGTTCCAACCTTTCGTGATGCACGACAAGGACAGTTGGTACCGCTTCATTTCGCACGGCTTCGTCCATGGCAGCATCATGCACTTGGCGGTAAACATGTACGTGCTCTGGATGTTTGGCACCGCCGTGGAAGATGCTTACGCCATCGGCACCGGAATGCCACATACCGTGTACCTTGTTCTTTACCTCGGAGGCATTGTGCTGAGTTCCATTCCCGGCTATTTCAAGCACCGCCACGATCCGGAGTACCGGGCCGTTGGTGCGTCAGGTGCCACTTCCGCCGTGGTGTTCTCCTTTATTTTGCTACATCCCGACACGAAGCTCATGCTCATTTTCCTGCCTATTCCCATGGCCGCTTGGATCTTCGGCGGCCTTTATCTGGCTTATGAATGGTACATGAGCAAAAAGGGCAGGGACGGAATTGCGCACGACGCGCACTATTTCGGTGCGCTGTTCGGCATCGCGTTCACGGCCATCATCATTCCCGGAACGGTAAGCCATTTCATCAACGCGGTGGGCTTTTGAAAAATGGGCCAAGGCGCGGTATTTCTTGACAGGGACGGGGTGTTGAACCGCGAACGCGGCGCGCATACTTGGCGTCTGGAGGATTTTGAAGTGCTGCCCGGGGTGGCCGAAGCCGTAAATGCCATACATGCCGCAGGAATGCGCGCCATCGTGATCACCAACCAAAGCGGAATAGCACTGGGCCTTTACAGCCATGCCGACGTTGCCAAGGTGCATGCCTATCTTCACCGGCACCTTGCCCAACAGGGCGCGGAACTGGACGCCGTGTACTACTGCCCACATCACCCCGACCATGGCCGATGCCTCTGCCGCAAGCCCGCTGGCCTGCTGTTCGAACGTGCTATCGCGCGGTTCAGCATAGATCCCGCATTGGCTGTGATGGTGGGTGACAAACCACGAGACATCGAGGCTGCGGCAAGTGTCGGCATCCATGGGATCTTGGTCACCGCCAACGCGCCCCTGCTGGACATCCTGAAAAACGAAGTGATCAACTGATGGCCGTATACGTGGACCTCAACGGTAATTTGTATCCCGCGGATAAGCCCGTAATGGGTCTGGACAACCGGGCATACCATTATGGCGACGGCGTGTTCGAGACGATGCGCATGGTGCGTGGGAAAACCTGCTTCCTGGACGCACACTGGGCCAGGCTTGTAGAAGGGTTGAAGGTGCTGCACATCGATATGCCACGTGGACTTGATCCTGAAAAACTGAAGGCCCGGTTGTTGGATCTTTCCGAGCGCAACGGAATGCCGAATGCCCGCTGCAGGCTCACCGTGTTCCGCGATTCGCCCGGATTCTTCCGGCCCATGCGCAACGATGGAGCATACACGATCGAAATGACCGCCGTTGACCGGGACGCGTACATTCTAAACGAGCGCGGCTTCACGGTGGACCTTTATCCCGTGATGCGTAAGCCCGTGAACATGCTATCCGTTCACAAAACGTTGGATTCCCAACTCTACATCATGGCCAGCTTGTGGGCCATCGACCAACACTTGGACGATTGTTTACTCCAGAACGACCGTGGCAACATCATTGAAAGCAGCTCAGGGAACATCTTCATCGTGAGCAACGGCGTGTTGTATACACCTTCGTTGGACGACGGCTGCTTGGGTGGCATAATGCGCATGCAGATCATCAACATCGCGTTGGAAAACGGCATCAAGGTGTACGAGTGTTCCTTGAACCCGCAAAACCTGCTCGCTGCCGATGAGCTTTTCTTCACCAATGCCGCGCAAGGCGTACAATGGGTGGGCGCTTACCGCACAAAGCGATATGCGCACCGCATGGCATTGACGTTGCAGGACCTGTTGGTGAAGAAAGTGCTTGCGACCGTGTAACGGAAATACGGGAAGTGCGAATTCCCGTGCCGAGAATTGTTGCGGCCCACCTTGCAGCGGCGATTCCTTAATTCTGCGTAGGGTCCTCGGGGAAGTTTGCCAGCGGCGAAAATTCCGGCCCCATGCCACGCAAGATGCCTTTCCATAGATCGGACTCGCGCCCGCCCATGATGTTTTTGCGATCGGCGGGATGCACCAGCCAGGAGCGTCGGTCCATTTCCGATTCGAGCTGGCCGGCGTCCCAACCGCTGTAACCCACGAAAAAGCGGACATGCTTGGCCAGCTTGGGGTCTTCCGTGAGCACCGCCCGCATCTGGTCGATGTCGCCGCCCATACGAACTTGGTCCACCACTTCCACGCTGCCTTCAATACGGGGTCCCAACGTGTGTAGATAGAACAAACTGTTGCTTTCAACAGGCCCGCCAATGCCCACACGTGAGTTGATGTGGGGCATGTCCTTCAAGAGGTCATCCACCTTCATATCGATGCGGCGGTTCAGCACAAAACCGAACGAGCCTTCGTCATCATGGGTGCAGAGCAACACTACGGACCGGCGGAAATACGGGTCGGACAAGTATGGGTTGCCCAACAGCAACCGCCCACGTGCCGGTGGCATAGGGTTGTCGGGGTCTAGTTCAAGCGGGTCGTTCGGCATCTGCGGCACTAAAAATAGGGGAACGGATTTGACCCATGGGAAGATAACTTCGCGCCACTAATTCAACTGAAGGTAATGGAAGGTGAAAAGAATGTGGATGTGCGTACCGACTATGGAAATATGTCGTTGACGGAAAACGTTGCGGGCATGGACCCGATGGAATTGTTCAGCACGTGGTTGTCGGAAGCGGAAAAGGACGGTTGCCCGGACCACAATGCCATGGTGCTGGCCACCGTGGGCAGTGCAAGCCTAAGTAACCGCGTAGTGCTGTTACGTTCATTCAGCGACAAAGGCCTGGTATTCCACACCAACTACAACAGCCGAAAGGCGATGGACATTGAACGGGATGCGCGCGCTGCAGCCACATTTTTTTGGCCGAAGTTGCAGCGGCAAGTACGGTTTGAAGGGAAAGCGGAACGGGCAACGGCACAAGAAAGTGATGCCTATTTCGCAAGCCGCCCGCGTGAAAGCCGAATTGCCGCATGGAGCAGCGACCAAAGCAGAATAACTGAAAGCCGCGAAGCGATAGAAGATCGCTATGATCGTTGGGCTGAGCGCTTTGAAGGCAAGGATGTTCCGCGTCCCGATCACTGGGGCGGCATCATTCTGCGCCCTGTGCGCATCGAATTATGGCAGGGGCGCAACAGCCGCATACACGACCGCCTTGCCTACGAACGCTTCCCTGATGGGACGTGGCAGCGCATGCGCTTGCAGCCTTAGTACAATTGTGCTTTGCAAGAAGAAGCCCCGTCGACAGCGGGGCTTCTTCTTGCCATGTGAAGTGGTGTAATGGCCAGAACGCAGAAGACCCCCGAGTTCATCGGGGGTCTTTGCTTCTGTAGCGTACGGCCGCTTACTTCTTCTTGGCGGCTGCTTTCTTCTTTGGCGCCGCCTTCTTGGCTGCTGCCTTTTTTGGCGCTGCCTTTTTAGCGGCCGCCTTTTTCGGCGCTGCTTTTTTGGCGGTTGCCTTTTTCTTCGGCGCTGCTTTTTTGGCGGCTGCCTTCTTGGCGGCCATTACCGTGCGCTTGGCAGGGCGGGCCTTACCTGTGCTGCCTACGGCGCGCTTTCCTTTCTTCGTCTTCATGTCACCTTTACCCATTTTCTGGAGTGTTTAGGATTTGGATCAAATGTATCCGAGCGCTATAACGCGGCGTTGGATTACAGGGTTTCATTTCTCCACGGTTCCATGTTGAGAAACGTTGTGAGTTCTGCTTTGTGCTTTTGATCGAAGCGCGGAATGTGCCGCCATTGCTAAAGTGTTTTCGAAGTGGTGGGACGAGGTACGCGTGAGTTCACACTGCCTGGTTTTTCTTCTTCACGAAATTCACTTACTGAATAGTCTCATTGCGGCATTGCATCCCGTTCTTCTTGATCGAACCGGGCCTCCAACGCAATTGCGGATTGCACGGTCTTCCTTGCCCAAGCCAGTTTCAGTGCATCGAGTTCATGTTGAGGCAAGCGCCATTCTACATCACTCTGTCGCAGGCGCTGCATTACCGTGTACAACGTGATCGCCACGGCTACTGAAATGTTGTAGCTCTCCGTAAAGCCGTGCATGGGGATGCGCAGGTTCAGGTCGGCCGCGCTTTGCATGGTTTCGCTGATGCCGGTAAGCTCGGTGCCGAAGCAGAAGGCGAGCGGTTTGTCCAGTGGAATGTTCTCTGGTGTGTAGGATCCTTCAGCCGGTGTGGTGGCCACCACCAAGTATCCGCGTTCCTTCAACGCCTTTGCGCAAACGGTGCTGTTATCCGCCTCCTTGTCGCGGTAGCGGTGCATATCTGTCCACTTCGATGAACCCAATGTTACGTCTGGATTCACTGTGTATTTGTTGCGGTTTTCGATGATGTGCAGGTCCTGTACACCGAGCAGTTCGGCTGTGCGCACCACCGCGCTGGCGTTGTGCGGCTGGTAGATATCCTCCAGCACCACCGTGACATGGCGCGTGCGATCCGGCGCGATGCGGTCGAACAGGGCGCGCTTGTTTTCGGAAATGAATTCGGCGAGCTGGGCGTAGCGTTTTGCGTCGGTGGCCATGGGTTGGTCGCGTGTTATGGGTTACGCGTTGCGCGTTACGTGTTATGGGTTACGTGTTTCGCGTTACGTGTTGCGTGTTGTGTGCCTGCCTACCGCAGTTTCCTACTGGGGGGTAAGTTTCATATAGGTGCAAAAGAAAAGGTCCCCCGTTACCGGAGGACCTGTTCACTTTGCAAGTTGTGAATTACTTCACTTTCTTGGCCAGGTCTGCACCGGCTTTGAACTTCACCACCTTCTTAGCGGCGATTTTGATCTCTTTGCCAGTTTGTGGGTTGCGGCCCTTACGTGCGGCACGCTTGGTGATGCTGAAGGTACCGAAGCCCACGAGAGCTACGCGGTCACCTTTCTTCAACGCCTTGGTGGTGTTGGTCACGAAGGCATCCAGGGCACGCTTTGCGTCTGCCTTGGAGATCTTAGCCTCAGCGGCCATCGATTCGATCAATTCTGCTTTGTTCAATCCCATGTTCTTTTGGTTTTTGAGTGTTGGTTGGTTTCGGACTCGGTACAAATGTATTCGGATAAGCAGTGTGGACAAGGGTTTCAGGCGGTTTGCCCGGAAAATGTTGAAAAAGCAGGGGGTTTGTTGATAAGTCGCCCGCAATCCTACTGGTACCAAGGGTTGCAGAAAACACCACTTGGGTAGTTTTTCATGCCTCGGAGACACCCGGAGATCGGCCCAAACGGACCATGTCCACTTGCCCGATGCCGTTTAGAAAATCCTTCGCTGACATGGTGCGCTTGCCTTCCATTTGCACCTCCAGTAGTTCTAATTCCCCCTTTCCGCATTGCACGAGCAACTTATTCTCTTGCACGAACACGTGGCCTTGTTTTACATGGCGCTTGGCAATGGAAGCGACGTGTGTCCGCAATACTTTCAGTTGCCGCGCGGGTTTGCCGGGTTCGTTCCAGGTGGTCCAAGCACCGGGGTACGGCGCCATACCGCGCACCAGATCGTGGATGCGCCGTGCATCAAGGTCCCACTGGATCCGGCAATCGCTTGTGTTGATCTTCGGTGCAGCGTGCTTATCGTCGCCCGCGAATTGTGCTTGCGACACGGGTTCCATGGTGCCGTCGAAGATGTCCTTTACTGTGGCAACCAGCAATTCTGCGCCGATGACTTTTAAGCGATCGTGCAATGCGCCGGCGTTTTCATCTATGCCTATTTCCGTTTCGCGACGCAACAAAAGATCGCCCATATCGATCTCTTCTTGAATGAAGAAGGTGCTTACGCCGGTCTTCTTCTCCCCGTTGATAATGGCCCAATTGATCGGCGCGGCCCCGCGATAGTCCGGCAGCAGTGAGGCATGCAGGTTCAACGTTCCCAGCGCTGGTTTGCCCCACACCAGCTCAGGCAACATACGAAAGGCCACCACGATATAGAGCGTTGCATTCAGCTCATCGAGCTTGGCGAGGAATGCGGGGTCGCGCAATTTTTCCGGTTGAAGTACGGGCAGGCCCAATTCCAAGGCACGCCTTTTCACATCGCTTTCACGGAGTTGGCGCCCACGGCCTGCTGGCCGGTCGGGTGCGGTAACCACCGCCGCGACATTGAAACCCGCGTGGACCAGCGCATCCAACGAAGCCGTGGCGAATTCCGGGGTGCCCATAAAGATGATCTTTCTATTCATGTTTGATCAGGAATTTTGGCGCGGAACCGGTAGGGTAAAAGTGCGTCCGCCCCGGCGAAATCCACGCCGATGCGAGGGCCTGTAAGGATGGACTTGGGCGGTACGCGAATGCCTCTGTCTTCGATGTGGATGAGCTTTCCGAGCAGGTCAGTGCCCGACTGTGCGGTAACGATGCCGAGGGCTTGCGAGAGCGTGCCGGGGCCGCCTGTGGTGGGCTTGGCCATGTTGCGCCGCTTGGCCATGATGGCGATTCCGTCCAACGGTTTAACCGCGCGGACCAATACGGCTTGGGCGATACCTACTTCATTTGTTACCACGTTGAAGAGGTGATGGATGCCGTAGCAGAGGTAGACATATGCGAAACCGGGAGGACCATACATCACCTTGTTGCGGTCGGTCACTTTACCATTGTAAGTGTGTGAGGCACGTCGTTCGCCCCGGTATACGCCTCCGTTTCGGTGATGATGCCCGAGGTGGTGTTTTCGCCAACACGGGTCACGAGCACCATACCCAAGAGCTCCCGTGCAACAGCCACCACGTCCGGGTTGCTATAGAAGGTCCGAGGTAGTACGCTCATCTCGCGTTCGCGGTTTTCTTTTTCGCCGGTTCATCATTGCCCCAACGCGGCGCGGCTTCGGCAACGATACTGTCCGCTGCCAATTGCCTTTTGCAGTTGTCGCAGCGGCCGCATAGCCCTTCGCCGGTTTCACCGAAGTAGCCCAGTACGGCCAGTTCGCGACAATCCTTAAGCCTGAAGCTGAAGTGGGCCATGGCCTCCAGCCGCTTTCGTGCCCGCTCTTCGCGCAGCTGCAGTGCTTCTTTGTTCAACACCAGCGTGGCCGCGTCGCGCCTTGGCGTTAGCAAGGTCACCGTGGGTGAATCGTTACGCGGATGATAGAAAAGGATCTTGTCGCGGTCCAGGTCTTTGAGGATACTCCGCACTTTGGCCACGGATATGGAGAGGTGCATGGCAACAGCTTCTTCGTCCACGATGGAGGGTTCCTCGAAGAGACCACCATACATGCGCAACATGGTTTCCAGCACCGGTCCGCGCACTTGGTCCTCTACACGCGTTCGGTAGATCGTAGCGCTGTCCGCGCGGAAGAGCACGCGTGATGGTGTCCGCGCGCCATCGGATAACGCGATGCCCCCGTCAAGTTCCGCGGTGAGGGCTCCGTTCACGGTGCCGGCAGGCATTTCCGTGCGCCGCGCAAGATCGCGCAAGTCCAAGGCATACGCTTCGAAAGCGCCCGCTCCCAATGCGATCCGGTGCTTGTCCGCAAACGCCTGGTAGGTCCGCCGCACTTGGGCTAAAGTGGGGAAGGAGGAGCGCATCCGCTCGTGCATCACGGGTTCGTCTTCCGGTTGTGCCAGCAGGAATGCGGAATGCGCGTTTGCCGTCAGCGCCCGGCGCGGCCCGCTTCCTGGTAGTAGCTTTCCATGTCCGGCGGCGGCTCCAAGTGGATCACGCTGCGCACGTCCGCTTTATCTATCCCCATCCCGAAGGCATTCGTAGCACAGACGAAACGCACTTCACCGCTGGCCCATGCCGCCTGTACCCGGTCGCGTTCTTCATGTGGCAATCCGGCGTGGTAGGCTGCCGCGGATATGCCCCGCTTGGTCAAATAGTGCGCGGTCTGGAGCGTGCCCCGCCGGTTGCGCAGGTACACCACTCCGCTGCCGGGACAATTATGTACGATCTTCAATAGTGCGCCCATCTTGTCTTCAGCGCGGCTCGCCCAAAAAACAAGCTCCGGCCTGCTGAATGATCCACGCATCAGGTTGGGCTTGCGGAATGCAAGTAGGTGCATGATGTCTTTGGCCACTTCCGGCGTGGCCGAAGCGGTCAAGGCGATCACCGGCACTTTTGGATGTGCTTCGCGTATGGCCGCGATGAGCAGGTATGCCGGCCGGAAGTCATAGCCCCATTGGCTGATGCAATGCGCTTCGTCCACCGCGATGAGGCGCAACGGCATGCCGGGCAATCGCGTTTTGAAAAGCTCGGACCCTAATCGTTCCGGCGACACGTATAGGAAATCAAGCTTGCCGAGCATCGCGCTGTCCAGCGCATTGTCGATCTCTGCATGTGTCATACCACTGGTGACAGCCGTGGCGCGCACGCCACATTTGCGCAGGCGGTCCACTTGGTCGCGCATCAGGGCGATCAGCGGGGAAACAACGATGCACAGCCCGCCCATGGCCAGCGCCGGCACTTGGAAACAAAGGCTTTTGCCGCCGCCGGTGGGAAGCAGCGCCAACGTGTCGCGACCCGCCATTACAGAGCGTACCACGTCTTCCTGCATGGGCCTGAATGCGGTATAACCCCATGTTTCGAGAAGTACTTCGTGGATGTCCTTGGCCATTGCAACCACAAGGATACGGGTAACGTTGAATGGGCCAACAACTGCCAAGGGGTTACATTTGGGCACCAAGCATAGTACTATGATCACCACTGAACCACGTATCGATATCCAGCCGATCGGCACATCACGCATAGCGACCACCGATCTGGAGAACCTCAAATTCGGCCGTGTTTTCACGGACCACATCTTTACCATGGATTTCGTGGACGGCGCCTGGCAAAGGCCCGTTATCCGAGCCTACGAGGACGTGGCCATGAGTCCCGCAACGCTCGTGCTACACTACGCACAGACCATTTTCGAGGGCATGAAGGCGTATAAGAATGAACGCGGTGAGGTTTCCCTCTTCCGGCCGCAGGCGAACATTGCGCGCATGAACCGCAGCGCCGCCCGGATGGCAATGCCCGCTATTCCCGAAGATGTGTTCCTTGACGGGTTGAAGGAGCTTGTGAAGATGGACGCCGCTTGGGTGCCCGACGGAAAGGATGCTGCACTGTACATACGGCCATTCATGTACGCGGATGATGAGTATATCGGCGTGAAGCCCAGCGACGGCTACCGTTTTGCCATATTCATTTGCCCGGTGCGCGGCTATTACCAAGAGCCGTTACGCGTGAAACTCGAGCTTGAATACAGCCGCGCCTTCCCCGGAGGGACAGGGGCCATTAAGTGCGGTGGCAATTACGCGGGTGGACTTTATCCTTCCATGTTGGCACAGAAGCAAGGCTTCCACCAACTGCTGTGGACCGATGCCATGGAGCATAAGTATATCGAGGAGAGCGGAACCATGAACGTGTTCTTCATCATTGATGGCGTGCTTACCACACCTTCGTTGGACGGCACCATTCTGCCGGGCATCACGCGGGACAGTATTTTGCAATTGGCGCGCGACAAGGGCATGCCGACTGCGGAACGCAAAGTTTCCGTGGAAGAGGTTCTGGCCGCTGCAAAAGCGGGAAAGCTCAATGCCGCATTCGGAGCTGGGACGGCTGCCACCATCGCGCCCATTCAGGCCATCGGCCATGCGGGTGGCGTGATCGATCTGCCTGAGCCGGGCGCCGATAGCGAAGTAATGAAGATCGGAGCGATGCTGGACGACATCCGCAGGGGACGCGCGGAAGACAAGCATGGTTGGATGGTCCGCGCATCCTGATCCAACGAAATTTCAAGGCCCCGTTCCGGTGAAATGGAACGGGGCCTTTTTGTTCCATGAAGACTGCGATCATGCATTCGGCATGGTTTGCGCATCTTGCTGAAGAATAGGATGAACAGCACTTTCAGTTGGGCGCGTACTGCTGGTCTGGCATTCGCCTGTGCCTTGGCTTTCTCATCATCTGCACAGCAAAGCCGCCAAGCCGTGCTGGTGCTCGACAGCTTGGACGGTACCCCGGTGGCCTACGCCGAGGTGGCTGTGGGCGACAACGTGGTGGGATCCACGGATGCCGAAGGCCGGTGCGTGGTGCCGTGGAACCGCTTTTCCGCCATCACCGTTTCCTTCAGCCAAGTGGGCTATGGCAAGCAATTGAGGACGCTTTCCGTGCAAACGGAATTGAAGAATGGCATTTGGGAAGTGCGCTTAATGCCCGCTGAATACCACCTTAGTCCAATAGCCGTGGGCAGGGCCGCGCCTGTGGAGGTTTTCCGGCGGAAAGACCTGCATGCGGCCGACCTGTTGATCAACAACGAGGGGCTTTGGGTGCTGGCATACGAGCACCCGCGCATGCTGCGTGCGCAGGCTGATGCGAGCAAGGAAATTCTACGCGACGTTAGACTCGTGCTATTGGATACCGCCTACAATGAACTGGGCTCGTGCCCTGTTCCGGAGGATGTTTTCGGATTGCGCCACGACCTTCGGAACGACGTGGTGATCGAGGGCACACGGCACGCGTTCGGTGTGGGGCGGAGAGGGGACGAGCTGGTGCTTCAGCCGTTCGGATTGGAGGAATTGCGGCGCGCGGTATTGCCTTGGACGGACAGCATTCCCGGATGGGTGGTGGGTTCGAATGCGGACAGCACGTATCCAGCCCTCGACCATCTGGCTTTAGATCCGCTGCGCGATTCCACCCGGAAGATCTGTTCAGTGGTGGATACGTTCATGATGGACCTGTTCCGCAGTTCGTACAAATACATGCGGGGATCCGACAAGGTGCTGGCCATGAACTTGGCGGCCGATCTCGGCACGGACAAGGAAACGGTGGCCGGTTACATGAGCGGTTTCAGCCACAACATCTGGTACCGGCCCGTGTATGCTCCGCTGTTCGTGGTAGGTGACACGTTACTTGTGTTTGACCATGTGCGCAAGCAATTGCGGAAGATTCATGCGGGATTTTTCGCCCGCTGGGGAAGTGTCATTGCCTTACCAGGAAAAGTCGCAAGGCCGGGATTGGGCAGGGAAGCTCATTCAAGACCGGGTGACGCAGCAGATCTATGTCGTGTTCCAACGGAATGGAACGGTGTGGCTGCGCTCGGTCGATCCAGTTAATGGAGACATGGGTGCTACAGTCCGGTTGAGCTATCCCTATCCTGAAAAAGTGCAGGTGCATGCCGGGCAGATCTACTACATCTGGCGGCCTTCCGGAACTTTGCAGAAACGGACGATCTACCGGGAACCGGTTCCGGTTCCATGACCCGGGTTCTACCATGCCGTGCATGGGTGCTGCCGTATCCGGTCAGTACAAGCGATCGTTCAGCTTTGCTTGGGCGTGTCCCACCACTCCAATTTGCCGGTGCCGTTCGAAACTTCCGACCATGTATCCGCATTAAAGTCGATCCGGATCAACGCGCATGTGGGCAAGTCGCCCAGTCCGCCTTCCGCAAGGTCGTCCGCCAATAAGCTCAATCCCGGGTTGTGGCCCACGACCATCGCGCTTTTTACAGACTTGGGAAACGCCTGTACCGTGGCCAACAAAGTGGCGGCGGAGGCGAGGTAGAGTTCCTGCAATTCCCTCGGCAATTCCAGGCCTAGTTCCTTCGCGAAAATGGTTGCTGTTGTCTTGGCCCGTAACGCTGGACTGGTCACGACGATATCCATCGTCTCTTTCCTTTCGGCAAAGCGCTTGGTCATCATGGGAGCGTCGTGCTGGCCGCGTTCATTCAAAGGCCGGTCGAAGTCACTAGTGCCGGTGTCGGCCCATGAGCTTTTGGCGTGGCGGAGGATGTAGAGGGTTTTGATGGCTAGGTAGTTTTATGTGACGGCTTTCAGATGCCCCGGATCGTGATCCCGGAAAATTCCGTGCCGGACATGCAACATTCAGGCCGATCAAGGTCCGCCCTGTTTGATAAGGCTCCGGAAGGAATACTTCAGGCCAAAATGCGCGAAATATCGCGGAGCAAGTCTGGATCCACAGCCTACGCCTTGCCGAACTCTTTCAACCCGCCGAGAATCGAATAGAGCAGTGCGCCGGGGTCGTTGCTTACCCGCAACGGTACTTGCACGGCCTTGGCATCACTAAAGATCTGGCCGGGCATCGCCTTGGACACATGCATGAACAAGGTTTCGGGGTAGGTGCCGGTGAATAGGATGTCCAGTACATCGCCGCCGGCCATGCGTAATCCATAGCGCGGGTAGTGGCTTTCGGCATCTTTCCAACTGGTCACTTGTTCCAGGACATGGCCTTCCTTGCGCAGGTCGTCGCGCCATTCGTCCATCACATAGTGCATGATGTCCTCTACGAAGATCTCAGGGTCGGTGGGAAGCAGCAATTGTTGATGGTCCACAGGGGCGAGCAGCCGGGCATGCGTGTGCCGCAGTGCGGTAAGCATCTCGTCTACTTGGGCGTTGAAATTCATGTTATTCACGTCTCGATCAGGACGCAAACTACTTGCCATGGCCATGCGAACGCACAACGCGCCGAACAGTTTTCAACGATCCAGCTGCGATCGAGCAAATGCAGCCTTTGCCGGCCCAACGTGAGGGCTCAAACATGCTTTGCGCGTTCAATTGCACGTGCCCAGCAACCAGTAGAGGATGATGAACACGATCACGGTACCAAAGCATCCACCTCCGAGCTTTTTAGCGCCGTACCCCGCAATGATGGTCTTGAAGAAACTGTTCATGATGTTGAGTTTTGGGAATAACGCTTAAGTCCTGATCCGGTTCGTTGGGCGGAAAAAGTAATATCGGTCGACCTGGCAACTGAAAACGGACCTTGTCCGGTTCCGGTTTTGACGGATGGGAACTTATTCGTAGTCGAAATAGTAGTAGCTGATCAACTGCGCAACCATTCCGTGGTCAAGGTGGACTTCTCGAAGCCGGTTGTTTTTGCTAAACGCCTCCTGCTGTAAACCAGTCCATCGAGGTGCGCCCTGACATCAAACGAAATCGTTCTTCTTGACTAACCATTAGCACTTCATTAGGCCTCCGCCTTCTTCCGCTTGCGATTCTCCTCGCCATCCAGCTTCTCTTCTTCTTCCAGCGGCTTGCGGAACACGATCTTTCCATCGAAGACGTCGATCACCATGGGCGTATTGACCTCTACTTTGCCTTCAATGATCCAGCGGCTCAACTCGTTGAGCAGCTCCTTCTGGATCATCCGTTTGATGGGGCGCGCGCCGTACTGCGGGTCGTAGCCCAAGTGCGCGATGTGGTCCACCAGTTCTTCGCTGGGGGTGAGCAGCATGTTGCGGTCGGCGAGCGAGGCCATCAATGCATCGAGCTGGAGTTTCACGATCTCCCGCACGTTGGCTCGGCTCAGCGGCTCGAACATGATCACTTCATCGATGCGGTTCAAGAACTCGGGACGCACGCTTTGCTTCAACCGCTCCATCACTTGGTCGCGGGTTTTCTCTAGCACCTCGGCGTGGTTCTTCTCCGTGATCTTGTCGTAATTCTCCTGTATGATCTCCGAACCGATGTTGGAGGTCATGATGATGATGGTGTTCTTGAAGTTTACCACGCGCCCTTTGTTGTCGGTGAGTCGGCCGTCGTCGAGCACTTGTAAGAGCACGTTCCACACATCCGGGTGCGCTTTCTCGATCTCGTCCAACAGCACTACGCTGTAGGGCTTGCGACGCACGGCCTCGGTCAGCTGTCCGCCTTCCTCGTAGCCGATGTAGCCCGGAGGCGCGCCCACCAGTCTGCTGGTGCTGTGGCGCTCCTGGTACTCGCTCATGTCAATGCGCGTCATGGCGTGCTCGTCGTTGAAAAGCACTTCGCTGAGTGCTTTGGCCAGTTCGGTTTTGCCCACGCCGGTGGTGCCGAGGAAGATGAACGAACCGATGGGTCGGCGTTCATCACCCATGCCAGCACGGCTGCGGCGCACGGCATCCGCCACGGGGCGCACGGCCTCGTCCTGGCCGACTACACGTTTGTGCAGTTCGTCTTCCAGCGTGATCAACTTCATGCGCTCGGCTTCGAGCATACGCGTAACCGGCACGCCGGTCCAACGGCTTACTACCGAGGCGATCTCGTCCACGTCCACTTCTTCTTTGATCATCTTCGAAGTGGCCTGCAGTTCGATAAGATCGGCCTTGGCTTTGGCCAATTGGTCTTCGGTCTCTTTCATACGACCGTAGCGGATCTCCGCCACTTTGCCGTAGTCGCCCTCGCGTTCGGCCTGGGCGGCATCGAATTTCAATTGCTCGGCGCGGTCTTTCGCTTCGTTCATTTTCTCCACCAGGCCGCGCTCGTTTTCCCAACGGGCTTTCAGCGCATCGCGCTTGCTGCCCAATTCCGCGATCTCCTTGTTCAAGCCCTCCAATTGACTTTGGTCGCCTTCGCGCTTGATGGCCTCGCGCTCGATCTCCAGCTGCATTACGCGGCGGTCCACCTCGTCCAGCTCCTCGGGCTTGGAGTTGATCTCCATGCGCAATTTGCTGGCCGCTTCGTCTATAAGGTCGATGGCCTTGTCCGGCAGGAAACGGTCACTGATGTACCGCGTGCTCAGTTCCACCGCTGCGATGATCGCGGCGTCCTTGATCAGCACCTTGTGGTGGCTCTCGTACTTCTCCTTCAGGCCGCGCAAAATGCTGATGGCATCCTCGCGGGAAGGTTCGTTCACCATCACTTTTTGGAAGCGGCGTTCCAACGCTTTGTCTTTCTCGAAGTACTTCTGATACTCGTTCAAGGTGGTGGCACCGATCGCGCGCAGTTCACCACGTGCGAGAGCAGGCTTCAGGATGTTCGCGGCGTCCATGGCGCCTTCGCCACCGCCCGCGCCAACCAGCGTATGGATCTCGTCAATGAAGAGCACGATGTTGCCATCCGCCCCGGTCACTTCTTTCACCACGGATTTGAGGCGTTCCTCGAATTCGCCTTTGTATTTCGCCCCGGCCACCAAAGCACCCATGTCGAGGCTGAAAACCTGTTTGCTCTTCAGGTCGTCCGGCACGTCGCCGCTTACGATGCGCTGCGCGATGCCTTCCGCAATAGCGGTTTTGCCCACGCCGGGTTCGCCGATCAGGATCGGGTTGTTCTTGGTGCGGCGACTGAGAATCTGCAGCACGCGCCGGATCTCTTCATCGCGCCCGATCACGGGGTCGAGCTTGTTCTCTTTGGCGAGCTGGTTCAAGTTCTTCGCGTACTTGTTCAGCGCGTTGTAGGTCTCTTCCTGGCTTTGGCTGGTGACCTTGCTACCCTTGCGCAGCTCCTTGATCGCGAGCACCAGGTCCTTGTGGTTCACGCCGCCATCTTTCAGCAGTTGCGCCACGTTGTCGCTGCCTTCAACAAGGCCGATCAGCAGGTGCTCCACGCTCGCGAACTCGTCACCAAATTCTTTCAAGGACGACAGCGCCTTGTTCAACACCGTCGCACTTTGGCGGCTCAGAACCACGTCGCCGCCCTGTACTTTCGGGTAGCCGTTCACGATGCGGTCCAGCGCTGCGAGCAGCGTTGCCGTGTTTACATTCAGCTTCTTCAGCAGAAAAGGGGTGACGTCCTTGTCCACTTCCAAGAGACCCTTCAACAAGTGGCCGGTCTCTATCTGTTGCTGGCCCAAGCCGGTGGTGATGGTCTGCGCCTGCTGGATGGCCTGCTGCGAGCGAATGGTGAATTTGTTCAAGTCCATGTTGTGTATTCAGTATTTCGTTGCTGAAGGAAACGTCCTTTCAGCATGCCACGGTTCCCCCAAGATCCGCACCAATTGGCTTTTGGTCACTTTACCGGAACAAATGGCGGGAGAAATAGATCGCGGGGTGACGGGATGGCGGGGAATTGTTGAAAGCGTAGTTGCATTAATACGCAGATTGCCGAATTACATTGCCGACATGAATGGCCAGTTGGTGCCGTGCTTTCATGCGCTACAATGCACGCGCCTGTTTCCGCTGAAGGGGCTGTTAACCTGTTTGTTTTTGAGTGCATCGGCAACGGCACTGAACGCCCAACATTGGCTCACGAAAGCTTCCAGCCCGCAAGCCGAACACATTGCGGACCTTGTGCTGGACCGGGCGGGCAACAGCTACGTGATCGGCGATTTCAGCCTAAGCGCGTCTTTTCTGCAAGGCCCCGACAACTTGGGAAGTGTGACCTCATCGGGCGGAAGGGATGTGCTGGTGGCGAAGCTCGCCCCGGACGGAACGTTGCTTTGGGCGAAGCGCGCGGGCGGTCCCGCTTTGGATGTCGGGCTGAAACTGGTGTTGGGCAATGCGGGCCTTGGCATCTCGGGGCTGTTCACAGGAACGGCGGACCTTTTCGGTGGTACGCATTCCGCGCAAGGCGGCAGCACGGATTTTTTTGTTGCGCTGCTGGACACCGCGAATGGCAACGCGCAGTGGGTGCGAACGGCGGGCGCACCGGGCTATACGGACACGCCCAGCGGCATCACCATGCGGCCCAATGGCGACTTGGTGGTGGCTGGAAAGTTCAAGGGTGATGCCGTCTTCGGAACGGACACGCTCCACAGCGCTTTTGACCCATGGACCAACACCTTGGGCTTCGACGTCTTCATCGCTTCATGGGCTGCCGACGGCACCTACCAATGGGTGCGGCAGGGGAGCGGCCCGCACGACGATCAGGCCGTGGACCTTACCAGCGGCCCCGATGGCATGCTTTACATCACAGGGCAGTTCAGCGACACCATCACCTTCGACGTGCAACACCCCAACATTTCGCTGAACAGCATGTTCGTGGTGAAGTATGATGGGGACGGGCAAGAGCAATGGTTCCGCAAATGCGGCGGCAGTACGTTCAACCAAGTAAGCGACATGCTGTTCTCCTCGGAAGGTGACCTGTTGATCACCGGCGATGTGGCCTACACGATGTACTGGGTGGACAACATCGCCACGCCCATCCCGAACTTGGAACCGCACGCCTACTTCATCCTCCGTGTGGACACGGCGGGCATGCTGCTCAACGCCACCACCATGGGTTCGGCGAGCAACCTGCATGCGGCTTCCCTTGCCGAGCAGGCTGATTCCGTGGTAGTGTATGGTGAATTTGAATGCTCCTTTACCGGACTGCAGAACGCATACAATGCCAACGGTCTCTTTATGGCAACTGGGCTGAAGGACCTCTTTATCGCGAAGCATGCAGCAATGGACTTCTCATTTGTGGAGGGACAGCAATTCGGTGGCAGCGGCGCAAAGCGGGCAGGGGCAATAGCGTGGGATATGAACGGGCTGCTCTTCACGGGATCGTTCGAGGATCAATTGTTTTTGCCGGGAAGCTTTCCCATGTGGGGCGATCCCGTTACCAGCTTTCCCTATTGCTCCTACATCGGCGTTAACGCGGGGCTGACCTATTGCGGTGACCCCAACTACGGCTACTTCGCATGGGCAATAAGCTACGGGCTTTCGGACGGTTTTCTTTCGCGGGGGTATGAGGAATCGCGGCAGCCATACGACTGGTGGAACCGCCAGAACACGCCGCCTTGCGATCGGACGGACCGCGGAAGCGAAGTCTGCATATCCGAGCAGTATCAGGCCTGCACAGACACCGTTGAAGCTTGTGGTTTTGCCGTGCTCACGGTGCATGCACCATTCCCGACGCAGAATGATTTTTGTGGTTTTCGCGGGCAAACGCCTACCGTGGGACCCTACGCTTACCAAGGTTGGGGCGGCCTTCCGCCCGGATCCACGTTCAATGTGTATACAACGGGCTGGGTCGGGGTTACGATCAATACCACCAACTATTGCACTTCCTACAACGATTCCGTTTACGTGCTGATCCAACCGGAACCCACGGCCATGGTGAGCGACAGCAGCGGCATTTTTACCGATGACCCGTTGCCAATTCAATATCAGGCCTGCGTGCCGATGGTGTTTTGGGCCACTCAGTTCGCGCCCACCGATCAAGTCTTTTGGACGTTGGGCAGCGACACCACATGGAGCGACACCATGCACATGGCCAACTCCGGCTATTACCGGCTGCACCTGCTTTCTGCCGCAGGCTGTGAAAATGTGTACGGCATGAATTTCACCTTGGTGCCGAATTCCGTTGTGCCGGACATTACCGGTGTAACGGTGCAATTCGCCCTTGGCGACACCATGGTGTATTGCGGCACTGGTTGTATTGGCGGCGCGCTGACACTCACTTGGTACGTGAATGGACTACAAACCTATTTGCCGTCCGGCATGAACTTGCAATACCAGTTCCAGCAGAGCTGTACGTCTTCGAACCCTTCGCCGCAGAGCACGCAGTACGTCAACGCTCCGCTCAATTGGACCGCGCCCAACACCGGGCCGGGCTGGTACACGGTGGGCGTGCAGTGTACACTCGACGCATTGCCGTGTGATACCAATACATTCAGTTTCAACTTTTTGGACAGCGTTTATGTGCTGGCCGGCACGCCGCCGCAATTCACCACAAGCCCAGTGGTGAGGTGTGCCGGGGACACGGTGGTAGTAGCACTGCCATGCAGCAATTGCGACAGCGTTGCCTGGACCGGCCCCGGGATCGTGTGGACCTCCGCAACAGGGGATTCCTTGCTGGTGGATCAAGACGGTTACTATCAGTTCCAAGCGTTCAGCAGTGCATTCGGCAACGTATGCCAGTCCAGTTCCTACGTCACCGTGCTCGCCCCGCCGCCGCCGCCCATTTACATGCAACCGTACTATGGCGTGATCTGTCCGAATGATTCCGTGCTGCTATACACGCCAACCCACGCCACGAATTACGAATGGACAGGGCCGGGGTTTACCGTACTGCCAGCCAACGATTCCATCTGGACCGACGACCCCGGCGATTACTACCTCACCGTAACGCACTATCCCAATTGCACCAGCACTAACGGGCCTAACACGGTGCTCAATTTCAGTTCGCCGTTCATTGAAGCATTGCCCACGGGTACTATTTGCCTCAACGGCACGGTGGACCTGCAAGTGGCGACCGGGCCGGGAAGTTCGGTGCAATGGCAAGCGCCACTTATGGGCACTGCGTTCGTACAAACGGTGAGTGCGGCAGGAACTTACCAATGCACGGTTACCAGCTGTGGCATCGATTGGCCACTGAATTACACCGTGCAGGCCAGCGCTGTTTCCGCTGAATTGGACACGACGGCCTACCTGCTCTGCAATGGCGGACCGGTTACACTCACTGGGCCTGCCGGTGCGAACATTTACCAGTGGTTGCCATCGGGAGGCTTCGGTCAATCCATCACGTTGGATACACCCGGTGACGTGCAGCTCGTGGTGTTGGACGCATTCGGTTGCGCGGACACTTCCGCGGTGATATCCGTGAACCCGTTCGCATTTCCCCAACCAGCAATGGCCATTGGCGACACGGTTTGCGCCGGTGCGTTGGCAACGGTGACGGCCACCGGTTCGGGCAATCTTTCTTGGTTTGCCGCTGCGGATACTTCCTCGTTGTTAGGCAATGGGAACAGTTGGGCCTTCACCGCAACGGCGAGCGATACGGTTTACCTGTTGCAGGTGGAAGCCGGTTGTACGGGCCAATTCATTCCGATAAATGTGGAGGTAGCTCCGGTCTCCCCGGCACCGAACATCACCGGTCCCGTTGCGTATTGCGTAGGTGATACGGTGTTGTTGATCGCCGAAGCGGATGGCTTGCCCCTGGCATGGAATACACCAGCAGGAGCCGTGCAAGGCGCTGTGGTGGGTCCGATGCCTGCTCAACTTTCAAATGCAGGGTCTTATACCTGTTGGGCTGTAATAACAGGATGTGGAAGTGACACGGCCAACGTAGTTGTGGGCGTTTCCGATGTCCCCGAAATGCCGGTGATCATCGGCGATACATTGCTTTGTGAAGGCGATTCGTTGCTCCTGGTCGCGGATGTATCAGGAGGAAATGTGCAATGGCAAACTCCTGCCGGACAAGTGGACGGCACGAGCGTAATGCTCGGCAGCGTGCTGATAACGGACCAAGGCGAATACCAATGCACGGCCTTTGCGGGTGTATGCTCCAGTGCCACCGCCATGGTTCTGGTAGTGGTTGATCCCTGCACCACGGACACCACCGACCTCATCATTCCCAACATCTTCAGCCCGAACGGCGATGGTGTGAACGACGACTTTTACATCGGCGGGGACGGTATCCGGCATGTCGATCTTCAAGTGTACAACCGCTGGGGCCAGCTCATGGCGGAGGTGAGCGGAAGGGCTGCGCGTTGGGATGGCAGGGCCGCCGGTTCCGGCGTTTTGTGCAGCGAAGGCGTGTACTTCTGGGTTGCGCAAGCCGTGCGGAACACGGGAGAGGGGATCCCGCTTTCGGGTTATGTGCAGTTGGTGCGGTGAAGACGGCGTGGGTGAAGGGATGTGGAAGTGGTCTGACTTTATCTCAACCTGCGAGGCCTTTCCAACGGACCGCACCCCAACCCTTAGTTTTGAAACCGCCCGTAGCAGCGGGCAAGAGGAGCACATGACCATACGCGCAGCACCCGCAATTGAACGAGCAGCACTGGCCTTTATGGCCGTTGGCTTGCTCGCGGGAGCTTTGCTTTTGCCGCTTCGAGCTTTTCCGGCGGAAAAGGAAAACGCGAACACCACTGGCGAAGCCCGCCTCGCGCAGGCCAAAGCCCTTTTGCCCAGCGATCCGGATTCCGCATTGGTGCTCGCGTTACAGGCCGGGAAGCAGCTGGGGGAGTTTCCCTCCAAATGGCAAAAGGCCAGTGCGTTAATGGTTTTGGGCGATGCATACGCGGCAACGGGGGAAATGCCGGATGCCTTGGCCGCCTACCAGCGGGCGCAATTGGTGATGGAGGAGGTGCCGGAGGATCAAGTTGCCGACACCTCGGTGATCCTTGCCCGCGCGGACCTTCAACTGAAAATTGGCACCTTGTATTTTACCCTGCGCGATTTTGAGAAGAGCGTTGCGCGGTTGACCGATGGCTTGAGCATGCTCGATGCGGCGCGCGACGTGTTGACCCTGGAGCAATTGAACAGTAGAAAGGTCCGGGCATTCAACAACATTGCCGGCGGCTATATCCAGCAGAAGGAATACGCGTTAGCGCTGCCTTATTTCCAACAGGCCGTGGCGATGAACCGGGCGTTGAACAATCCGCGTTATGAGAGCGCACTGAACAACAACATCGGTATTTGCTACATGGAGACGGGCCAGCACGACCTGGCCGATCAGTATTTCCTGCGGGCACTTGCGGTGCGCAAGCAAACCGATGACGTGCGCGGACAAGCACAAGTGCTGAACAGCATGGGCAAGAACCAGGCGCTCATGGGCCGGTTCAGCGCAGCACGCGTGCATTTCGAACAAGCGCTCGCGCTCGGCCGGTCGGCGGGCAGCTCCGCATCCATGGCCATCTCCTTGGAGTCGCTGGCCACCGCTTATGACACGCTGGGAGAGTACAAGGCCGCATTTGATGCCTTCCGTGAGTACAAGGCGATCAACGATAGCCTTTACAGCTCCGAGGCGCGGACGAACATTGCCCGGCTGGAGGACCGGTTCCGCCGCGACAAGGAAAAGAAGGTTTTCGAGCTGGAAGCCCAGCGCAAGGATGCCGTGAACGCGCGCCAACGCATGTTGAACATCGCGCTCGCCGTGGCGATGTTCCTGCTGTTGCTTACCGCCTATCTGCTGTTCAAGGCCATGCGGTCCCGTGTGCGGACCAGCGCGCTTCAACAGGAAAAGCTCCGGCTGGAAAGTGAAAAACTCCGGTTGGAAAGCGAAAAACTGGAAACGGAAAAATCCGCGCTAACGGAAAGCTTGGCGTTCAAAGAGCGCGAGCTCACCGCCAATGCCTTGTTCCTGCTGAAGAAGAATGAACTTATCGAACACATCGTGGAACGGCTCCTCAAGGCCAAGTCCACCTTCCGGCAGGAGAACCAAAAGATCGTGCAGGACATCATCCACGAGTTGCAAGCGAGCCGGGATGAACACAATTGGGATGAGTTCGAAGCGCATTTCACGCGGGTCCACACCACCTTTTACCAAACCTTGCAGGAGCAGTTCCCTTCGCTTACGCCCAACGAGCGGAAGCTGTGCGCTTTCCTCCGGCTGAACATGAGCACCAAGGACATTTCGGCCATCACGCACCAGAGCCTGAACAGCATTACCGTGGCCCGGTCGCGCTTGCGGAAAAAGCTGCAGATCGATGGCGAGGATGTGCATTTGATCGACTTTTTGCAGTCCATTTGACCTTTTCGGGACGTGTTCAGTAAGTTACTGTATGTCAGTAGGATACGGCGGCCTGTATGCTTGTTGTAAGGCCATTTTTCACGATTGTACCGGTGGTGTAAGCCGTTCCCGTGGGACTGTGCCGATGATGTAAGGGTGTATGTGGTATCAATGGGGATTTTCGGTTGCACATTGCGGCCATCCAACAAATCCCGTTTTGGAAACCACGAAAAAAGATGCCCTTCCGCCAGACGAACTTGAACGCCTGGAACAGTTCCATCAGGAGATGAAGGACGAGACGGAAGCTTGGCAGAAGCTGCTGGAGAACTTGGACAAATTGAAAAGCAAACGGACCGAAAACCATCAACCCCCAAAACCGACGAAACAATGAAAACACGATACTCCCTTTTCGCAGGCCTTTGCCTGATGCTGGGCGCCGCCCCGGTGGTTCAGGCCCAACCCGGCTCGCTTGATCCAACATTCAACACCACGGGTTACCAGATACAGCCCGTCAATACCGGGGACGGGGCCCAGAAAATCCTGGTGCAAGACGACCAGAAAGTGCTGCTCATCGGCTTCAGTTTCGATGCTAACTATGTTGCACACACCATTGTGAAGCGGTTCTTGCCAGATGGCTCGGTCGATGCTGCTTTCGGCGATAACGGCACGGCGTCCTATGTAGTTTCTTTCGAGGCAGACACGTATTCGGCCATTCTGACCCCGGCAGGAAAAATTCTTTTGGCCGGGACAACGGATGACTATCAGAGCCAGCAAATCCTTTTGATCCAGCTCAACGAAGATGGTTCCAAGGACCTCGCATTTGGTGATCAGGGCGTAGTGGTGCAAAGCATTGGCCTGGTTACCGAAAATGGCCATGACAATGCCTACGACGTAGCGCTGGACGCTGCCGGAAACATTGTTATCTGCGGAAGCAGCTATGATGAAAATTTTGTGCCCCGCCCGATCGTATCGCGGTTCTCGCCAGCGGGCGTGCTCGATACCACGTTTGGTGTGGATGGCGTAGCTACCATCCCGGTGAATGCCGTGGGAAGCAACGCATTTAAAGGCGTGGTGATCCAGCCAGATGGCAAAATTGTCGCGTCGGGCTATTTTGGGAACACGGAGTTGTGGTACGTTATGCTCGTGGTGCGTTTCAATACGGATGGCACGCTGGATCCCTCTTTCGGCGATGCTGGCATCGTGAAGTACAACTACAGCAATGTAGACGATGAAGGGGAAGACTTGAAGTTGACCCCGGACGGCTCCATTTTGGTGTGTGGCATCTCCGCTACGGCAAGCTACAACTACAGCGCGTTGTTGGTTAAATTCAATCCTGCAGGTGCGCTTGACCTCAGCTTCGGTAGTGAAGGCGTTGTTTTTGAGGACTTGGGCACGTTCGATTTTGCATCGAACCTGGCAGTGATGCCCGACGGAGGTATTGTAATGACCGGAACTTCTGGGTCAGCTCCGCCAAGCATTAACTTCGGCATAGCTGCGTGGAAGTACACGGCAAGCGGCACGCCGGATATGACCTTCGGGACAGGCGGGGTTTCATTGCCCGTTATACCAACGTACGGCGCCATGATCTATGCCATGGGAGTGCAGGCCGATGGGAAAATTCTCGTTGGTGGCCAAGCCCGCACAAGCAGCAATCAAAATTACTTCCTGCTGGCGCGGTTGGAAAACGATTTCTCCATCGGGGTTCCTGAGTTGAGCGGTACCACCGCAGCGGTGGTGTTCCCAAACCCGGCAACGGCTAACTCCACATTAAGCCTGCAGATCTCGGAAACGGTTCAACCGGATGCCCAGATCAGCCTGTACGCGGCAGACGGCCGGTTGGTTTTCACCTCCCAAGCCGGCGGAATGCAGCGTGATGCACAACGCATCATTTTCCAGCTTCCCGTCGATCTTGCACCCGGCATCTACCAGCTCGCCATACAACAGCAGGGTACACGCCGATCCGCAAGTCTGCTGGTCACTCACTAATTCTTGGACATTGAAAAACAGAAAACCATGAAAGCATTTTACCTCCCCTTCGCCTTTGCCGCGCTTGCCGCAGTAACGGCCTCCGCGCAGTACAGCGCGACCATCACCATTACGGACTTCAGTACCGGTTTGCCGGTGGAGAATGCGACTGTTGCGCGCGGTGGCACTTCCATGACCACGAATGCAGCCGGTCAAGCCATTTTCCCCGGATTGCCGAACAACACGTACAGCTTTTCCGTGACCGCCACATGCTACTATCCCGGTGCCGGAATGATCACGATCGCTGGTGCCAATGCCGCGACATCCCTGGGACTGGATCCCATGGCCACCAACAACCTGTTCTTCTTCATCGGCGACCCGATGGCGATCACGAGTGCATTCGTTGAAGTGACCAACGGAGGCAACTACTACGCGAGCTTCACGACGTTCGACACCTTCGGCGGCGAAATGCTGGCGGATGTGCCCTTCGGCGAAATGAGCTATACGATCACTACGCCCTGCTACGAAACGGTGACCGGCACAGTAACGGTTGATTGCAACAACGGCGACGGCATCGCGGTTTTTGAGAATCCGGGACCGGCCACCACTAACAACCTGTTCTTCTTCATCGGCGACCCGATGGCGATCACAGGCGCATTTGTTGAAGTGACCAACGGAGGCAACTACTACGCGAGCTTCACGACATTCGACACCTTCGGCGGCGAAATGCTGGCGGACGTTCCCTTCGGCGAAATGAGCTATACGATCACGACGCCGTGCTACGAAACGGTGACCGGCACAGTAACGGTTGATTGCAATAACGGCGACGGCATCGCGGTTTTTGAGAACCCGGCCCCAGCCACCACCAACAACCTGTTCTTCTTCATCGGCGACCCGATGGCGATCACGGGTGCATTCGTTGAAGTGACCAACGGTGGCAACTACTACGCGAGCTTCACGACATTCGACACCTTCGGCGGCGAAATGCTGGCGGACGTTCCCTTCGGCGAAATGAGCTATACGATCACCACACCGTGCTACGAAACAGTGACCGGCACAGTAACGGTTGATTGCAACAACGGCGACGGCATCGCGGTTTTTGAGAACCCGGCCCCGGCCACCACCAACAATCTCTTCTTCTATATCGGCGATCCGCTGGCGATCATCGGTGCATTCGTTGAAGTGACCAACGGTGGCAACTACTACGCGAGTTTCACGACGTTCGACACCTTCGGCGGCGAAATGCTGGCGGACGTGCCCTTCGGTGAAATGTCCTACACCATCACCACGCCGTGCTTTGAAACGGTCACCGGCACGGTGATGGTTGATTGCAACAACGGCGACGGTATCTTGGTGGCAGCCGATCCAGGACCCGCAACCATGAACAATTTGTTCTTCTACATCGGCGACCCGCTGGCGATTCTTGGTGCTACAGTGAATGTGACCGATGGCGGTAGCTACAATGAGAGCTTCGTGACGTTCGACACCTTCGGCGGCGAAATGCTGGCGGATGTGCCCTTCGGCGAGATGAGCTACATGATCAGCGCACCTTGCTACGAGACCGTGACCGGAACAGTGACGGTGGACTGCAACAATGGTGACGGCATTGCGATCTTCACCAATCCTGAACCGGTCGTCTTGGACGTTACAGTCGACGTGTCCGGGAATACCCTCATGGCCGCAGCCACCGGCATGGAGTACCAATGGGTGGATTGCGATAATGGCAATGCCCCGATCGATGGTGCCACGGCACAGAGTTTCCAGCCTACGGAAAATGGCAACTATGCCGTGGTGATTTCCGACGGGGACTGCTCGCAAACCTCAACCTGCACAGCGGTGATCGTTACCGGGGTTGACCAGGTCGAAGGCCGGGATGCTTTCGCAGTTTACCCCAATCCGTTCGCTGACAGGCTCACTGTTCGAACCAATGGAAAGTTGGGTCCCGTCCGTGTGGAACTCCTCAGCTTGACCGGCCAAGTAATCCTGGACGAGAGCGGCTCCGGCATGGAGATCAGCTTGCTGACTTCGGAGCTTCCTTCCGGTAGCTACTTGCTGCGTCTTTCGTCGGAAAGCGCCCGCACAACGATCAGCGTGGTGAAGTAAACGGAACCTTAAAATAGGGAAGGGGCCGCCTCAGTTCGAGGCGGCCCCTTTTTCGTTTGTCGAAGAAAGTTGTCATGCCGGGCTTGCCCGGGATCGCATTCGCCTGTGTCGAAAAATAAGCGTATGGGCATAACGTTGCTACAACCCCAACTTCTTCACCAGCGCACCAACCTCAGCCTCCGTGCTGCGTAACATTTCGTTGCAAAAGGTGATCAACACCACGGCCCTTTTCACCTTGCCGGTGAGCGCGTCCACGGAGATCTTGTCCTCTTGCAGGTCCTGCATGATGCCCTCCAGCTCCGTGAAGGCTTTTTCGTAGGTGAGCTTGTCTTCAACCTTTTCCATGGCGTTCAATGTTTTTGATGGTGGACCAGGCTTTCCCGCTGGCAAAGGTCGTTTCCACTTCGTCGCCGGGCTTTAGCGTGCCGGGGTCTTTTATGGCGTGCCCGTCTTTGCGGGTAATGCTGAAGCCGCGGTGGAGGAGCTTTTCGGGCGAGAGGAATTGGATCGCATCGTCCATGCCTTGCAGGCGGCCGAGCAGAAGCTGAAAGCCGCGTTGCGCAATCCCCGATAACGAGCCGCTCATTTCGCGGATCCGTGCGGCTTCAACCTGTGCCAGTTTGTGGCGCGGCAACAGTGCGAGGTCGTGGGCAAACGTTTCCAGCACGCGGCTTGAAACGGCGATCTTGTCCGTTACGCTTCGCGCGAATTGGCCCGTAGTGGTGTGCAACAGTCCGCGCTCATTCCTGCAACGTGCCGTGGGCCGCATAATTACCATTTCCGTGAAGGTGCTCAATCCTTCCTTCCGTGCCGTAAAATCGGTGAGCATGGCGTTGTGGATCTGCACCAGCATGCCCGTCATCGAGGTCTCGAAGTACATGGCCCGGTCAACAAAAAAATCCGCGACAGCAGTGGGCGTTTTGTGGTGCCCCTTTGCAATAAGGTCCAACACAGAAACGTCCACGTCGTGCCCGATACCTGTGAGCACAGGGATGCGCATTTGCGCCGCCACGCGCGCCAGCTCCAGGTCGTTGAACGGTTCCAAGTCCAGTTTACTGCCGCCGCCACGGATCAACACCACGGCATCAAATTTTGTGGGGTCAATGGCGGCAAGCGCGGCACGGAGTTCCCCCGCCGCAGCCTCGCCTTGTACCACGGCGTTGAACAAACGCACATGGAAACGATAGCCGTGTTCGTTGTGCTCCAAGTGCTTCATGAAATCCGTGTAAGCCGCAGTGCCCTGCGAGGCTATCAACGCGATGCGCTGCACCACCAGCGGCATGCGAATGAACCGGTTCCTATCGTATAGGCCTTCTTCCTTCAGCGTTGCGATGGTTTCCCGCTTGCGCCGCTCCAGTTCGCTGATGTTGAAGCTCAGGTCGATCTGTTCAATCACCAAGCTCAGCCCAAAAACCAAGTGGTAGTTGGTCTTGGCCAAGAAAAGGATCTCCACGCCGTCCTTCAGGATGTTGCGGCTTTCACCGCCTAATTCCTGCCGGATGCGGTTCAACGCGGACATCCAGATCGCGCCACGCATCACGGCCACTTTCTCGCCGTCCTGATGTTGCACAAGTTCCAAGTACGCATGTTTGCCCACGTTGATGGCAGCGATCTCCGCCTTCACCCAGAACGATGCTCCATGCGTAGCCTCCTCGATCCGTTGCTTGATCGCGGTGCCGACCTGGCGTAGGGTGTAGATCTTGCGCTCCTCCATTCTTCGGCCATGCCGACTAATCCGTCAAACCGGAATTAGCAAGTGTAGTGACTTTGCCGGTTGATCCGAACTCCGGGTCCGCCGCGCGAGACCCGGAGAGAGTCCGACCCAAGACTCACGACTCAATTGAAAACAAACCCGCCCGGAATTGTTCCCGCCAAAAACGTGTTCACAACGGAGCCATCCGGCCGGTAGCGGTAAACCGTGCCCCGTTGCACGTAATCGCTTGCATCGGCCACGTACAAGATGCCTGTTTGCGGCTCCACACCGATCGCATTGAAGTTCCGTCCTGCCGCGGCCACGAATGCGCTGGACGGCAATGCAGCGCTGGCGATCGCCATGCGGAACACGTCGCCGTTCAGGTAGTACAACGTGTCCTTACTGCTGTTCATCGTCAAACGCCAAGGGCTGTCGCTGGTGCTGGGGAATGGGAACACGGCCTCAACGGAATCCGCTTGCGGGTCGATGCGATAAAGGGCAGGGGGTGTTCCGCTTCCGCCGGTGCACGCCACCCAGAGCTTGCCGTTCGTGTCTGCAACAATCGAATTGGAACCGTGACTTACTGCAATGCTGTCCTCTAGCAGGTCCGTTGCCGTGTTGATCACATAGACGTAGCTGCGGCTTTTGTTGGTCACGTACACATTGCCTTCCGCCAGCGCCAATTCTTCCGTCCAGCCGGGGCAGGGGATATGGCCTGTGATGCTGTTGCTGCCCAGGTCCACCACCGCGATGCTGTTGCCGTACAAGTCGGTGATGTAAGCCTTGTTGTCGCTTACCGGTAACAAATAGCGCGGTGAAGTGAAGCCCGTGATCGTGGCCGTGGAGACGAATGTGGTCGGGTCCACAACCACCACTTTTCCGCTGTTGTTAAGTACCACGTAGCCCTTGCCGTTGAACAGGCGCATGCTCTGGCATACGTCCCCAAGCGCCGTGCCATTGGCCGGGGCGTACAGGTCTTCCGAGGAAGTGCCGCTAGCGATGTCGTAGTAGCTCACCGTGGCATTACCGGCTTGGAAGTTGCCTTCGTTGGTAATGAATACGCCGCTGCTGCTGATTGTAGGCGGCGTGCCGGTTGGTTCTTCCGGATGATCTTTCACGCAGGATGCAAAGACCAATAGGGCGATCAACCCTAGAAGGATTTTTCGTTGGATTATGTTGTTCGCTTTCATTTTACTTGGACGGCCCGCACCGGTTTGTTGAACAACACCCGCACACCGAACTGATAATTCCGCATCGGCATGGGCCTGTTTTGCACGGCCTGATAATTCTCGTCGAACAGGTTAAAGGCTTGCGCTAACCATTCCATCCGCCAGCTTTTTCCGCCGCGCATCGCGTAGGAGAGCGAGGCGTCCGCCAAGGTGAACGGTTCCAGAAATTCGCGGTTGTCCGTGCTGGTGTAGCGGTAGCCGGTGTAGTGCATGGCATAGGTGGCGCTGATGCGCTTGTAAACGATGGCCACGTCCGCATGCCCGGAGTAGATCGGTACGTAGATCAACTGCTTGCCCACGGAAACGTCGTTCGCCACTTTGGCTTCTTCGCTAGTGGAAAGCACATAGCTCGTCATCACGCCAAGTTTCAGGTCAACGTTGCCGACGCGCGTACGCACTTCTCCGCGCGCTTCAAGGCCGCGGCTCCAAACATTGGCGATGTTTTGGGGGCTCCAATACGCCGGACCCGGCAGCCAAATGATCCAATTGTCCACGTTGCGTCCAAAGGCCGTGAACTCGCCGGAAAGCACCATCTTCGAACGCACTGGTTTCCATTTTGCGGCAAGGCCAATGTCGCCGCTGTAGCCGCTTTCCGGCAACAGTGCGGGGTTGCCGCCGGGGTTCCAATACAAGTCGTTGAAGGTGGGCACGCGGTACACTTTGGAGACATTCGCCTTCGCGGTCAGCGTTTTTGAAAGGTCGTAGTCGCTTCCCAGTGAGACGGTGAACGGCACCGCTTGGCCCGCCATCCATTCCTGCCGCGCGGAAAAAGTGTTGCGCGAATTTCCGTCCTTGGAGTTGAGCTGGTACGACGCAAACAATGCTATGCGGTTTTGTTGCGGCCGATCCGGATAGCCTGCTGAAACAGCCTGTGCAAACGTGTTGTTGATGCCCGCATTGATCGCATGGCCGGGCTTCAATTTCAATTTCATTTCCGCCTCCATGATCAGGTTCTGCGAATGGCTGAACTCTCCCGGTGCGTTGCTGAATGCGAACCAGTCCAGTTGCTCATCGAAGTAGCCCGCACGTACGTTCCATTGCACCGTTTCACCGGTGCGCTGCCATTCGGTGGTCATGCGCCAAGTTTCGTCTTGCTGTCGCGCTGTGCTGTTTTCCTGTACCAGGGTAGGGGGAATGCCACGTTCGCTGTTCTGATACCAAATGCGCAGGTTGATCCGTTGCCGCGAATTGATGCGGAAATGGTTTTCCGCCAGCAGGCCGAATTGCTGCAAGTCCGCATTGCGCTGGTTTTGCCGCGGTGCGCCGCGCACTTCGGTGTTGGCATAACTGAAGTCGTTGCGTGCTGAAGTGTTGAAGAACTTGATGGACGATGCCCAGCGCGCCGTGCTGTATGCGATGCCCGCATCCTGCCGCTGGTCGCCAAAACTGCCGAGAGACGCGCCCGCTTCCACATCAAGCCCTCTGCTGAAGGCTGCAACATTGTCCAGCAACACCGTGCCTCCCATGGCGCCGCTACCCCACAATGCACTCGTGCCGCCGTACTGCACGCTCACGCGATCGGCCACTTGCATGGGCACCAAGGACGATCCAGCTGGCCGTTCATGGCGCTGCCAATGTTGAAGCCGTTCCACAAGATGGCCGTTTGCCCAGCACTGCCGCCACGGAACGAGGTAGTGGCCAGCGAACCTTGGCCGTAGCTCTTGATGAAGATCGGTGTCTCGTTCCGCAACAATTCACCGAGTGTGGCCGAACTGTACCGCGCCAGCGTTGCGCTGTCCACCATTTGCACTTTGATACCCGAAGCGAATTCCTTGGCGCGCGTGCCGGTCACTGTGGCCTTGGCGAGATGCACCGTGTCCGGAAGCTCCTGCGCAACCACCACCGGGCCAAAACCCAATACGAGCAGGCCCAGCAGAAGGTAGTTGCGAACAGCGAACGACATGGCGTTAATGGCGGATTCCCGACGGAACGGGGAACCGCGATCACTGAATAATGACGGTACGCTTGGTATTGCCGGCTTGCAGTATGTAAAGCCCGCTCGACAACGAGCCGATGTTGATCGCAGTGGTTCCGCCCATGATCCGGTCTTCCTGCACCAGTTCGCCCAACGTATTGAAGATCCGCACCGGCGACCACATTGGAAGGTCGGCCTTTACATGCAACACGTCCGTGGCTGGTTGCGGGTAAATCAGCAGTGCAATGGCAGTTGAATTTTCCGCAATGGCCGTGGGCATCGCCGCAGGCACAGGCTCACTTGGCGGCAGCGCCGGATTGAAATCCGTGTACGAACAGCCGATCCAATCGCCGTTGCCAAGTGGCTCTGCCAGGCCGTTGTTCGTTGCGAAAGTCGCAATGCTGGTGCCGCTCAAGTACTCAATAATTCGGTGCTCCGCCGATACCAGCGTGTGATCCGTAGAAAACAGAATTCAGAAATCCGCTGACAAATTCAACTGAAAATGCGGGGTCCGCCGCAGCGATCGCATCCACCATGTCCGCGCCAGTGCCGCCGTTGTGCAGGTAGCCCCATGCGTACGCCGGGGTTGCGCTGCCGTCCTGAAAATCCACAACAAGCAAAGATGTATCAGCACCGCTGCCGATCCAATAATGCACTTGCGAAATGTCGAATTGTGCGCACAACGGCGCGCTGGCTAAAAAGCCGAGAAATGCGGGTACGTATTTGTTCATCCCTGTGGGTGTTTAGGTTTCCTGCCAAACCTCCAGAAAGAAAAAGTGCTTGCGCGCACGCAGAAAAAGCGGGCACTTGGGCACGCCCCTTTCCTGGAAGCGATCATCCAATGTGCCGGTGACAGGTCTTCTGGCTCGCCATTCTCCCCGGCGCCTTCCCATCCTCCTTGCGGTGGACAGTGGCTTCGTGCCGGTTCGTTTCAGGCTTACAGCTTCAGGAAAAGCCCGGGATTTGCACCCGGTTCCCTTTTAACCCCGCTTGTTACCACGGAGATCATCAGCGCGGCGAAGGTAGGTCGTTATGGAGATCTGGTGTGGTGAGAGAAATTTCTGGTACAGCGTATCGGGTACTGGGTACCGAGTACTGCCGACCGCCTGGCGACTGCATCTGCCAGCTGCAACTGCCGACTCTTCTCAGCGCCCCTGGCTGCCGAAGGCATGCTCTGCGTCAAAAAGCTCCGTGAACCTCTGTGCCTCCGTGCCTCTGTGGTGTAAAAAACACTCCATCGCTCCCCATTACCTTTGATCTCCCTATGCAAGTTCGTCTTTCCCGTCTTTCCCTCAATCAATTCCGCAACCACCGCGAGGCGAAATTGGAACTCGGTCCGCAGCTTAACTGCATCACCGGGCCCAATGGCACCGGAAAGACCAACATGCTGGATGCCGTGCATTACCTCTGCATGTGCAAAAGCTACTTCGAGGCGCAGGACATGCACAATGTGCTCCACGGCGAGGAGTGGTTCATGCTGAAGGGAAGTATGGATTCCGCTGACGGCGTGGACGAAATTTCCTGCGCGGTGCGCAAAGGCAAACGCAAGGCATTCACGCTGAACCGCAAGGAATACGAGCGCTTGGCCGACCATGTGGGCCGCTACCCCGTGGTGGTGATCACGCCCTACGACGGTCAACTTGTGCTGGACGGAAGTGAAGTGCGCAGGCGTTTTCTGGACGGCCTCATCGCGCAGTTCGACCGCGCTTACTTGGAATCCCTGTTGCGCTACAACCGCGCATTGGCCCAACGCAACCTGCTGCTGAAGCAGGGCGAAGGCCGCACCCCGCGCGATACCGTTACACCCTGGGACGAACAACTTGTCATTCACGGCGAAGCGGTGTTCAATGTGCGCACGGCTTTTATGGAGCAACTCGTGCCGTTGCTCCGCACGCATTACGCGGGCATCAGCAGCGGACCCGAAGAAGTGGACCTGGTGTACAGCAGCGGCGTTGCCGGCCATGGCATGCGCGACGTGCTGGACCACCATTGGCAACGCGACCTCGCGGCCCAATACACAACCGGCGGCATCCATAAGGACGACCTGCTTTTTCAGATCGAGGGCCGCCCCATGAAACGTTTCGGCAGCCAAGGCCAGCAGAAAACATTCCTTATCGCGTTGAAGCTCGCCCAGTTCGACCTCACTGCGGAACGTGCCGGCAAAAAGCCCGTGCTATTGTTGGATGACATCTTCGACAAGATCGACCCCGCACGCATGCGACACCTGCTGAAGCTCTTGGGCGACGGGCGTTTCGGCCAAGTGGTGATAACAGACACCGATGCGCCACGCATGCACAAGGCACTCGATGGCCTCGGCCTCGATACCCGGTTCTTCCACTTGGAACATGAAGGAACGACCGCCGATCACGCCGGAACTTCCGCAGTGCACACCGCATGAAACGCCGCAATGACAGCACCATGGCACAGGCCATCGACCGCTTGGTGGACGCCTATGGGCTGCGCGAAAAATTGGACGAGCGCGAAGTGGCTTCCCTTTGGGATGAACTCGCCGGCGGCATGGTGGCCAAGCACACCGTGGCGGTGAAATTGCGAAGAGGCAAGCTCTACATCAAGGTGGACAGCGCCCCCTTGCGGCATGAGCTCACCTTCATGCGCGAAGCCCTGAAGAGCTCCGTCAACGCCCGCATGGGCCGCAACGTGGTGCAGGAAGTACTGCTTGATTGAGTTCCCCTCAATGTCTTTTGCCGAATGGCGAAAACACTGAGCAAAAAATCAAAGCGTATAAACTTGCACCATGGATCCCCGCCTCGAAGCCTTTCAACGCCTGCTCAACATCATGGACGACCTGCGCGCCAAGTGCCCGTGGGACATGAAGCAGACCATGGAAACGCTGCGGCCGCTCACCATTGAAGAGACCTACGAGCTTGGCGATGCGATCTTGAACAAGGACCTGCCGGAAGTAAAAAACGAGTTGGGAGACCTGATGCTGCACAACGTGTTCTATGCCAAGATCGGCGAAGAACAGGGCGCGTTTACCATGGCCGATGTGCTCAACGGCATCTGCGAAAAGTTGATCCGCCGGCATCCGCACATCTACGGCGATGTGAAGGTCCAAGGTGAGGAGGAAGTGAAAGCGAACTGGGAAAAGATCAAGCTGGCGGAGAAGTCGAAAAGCGGCGCGGTGGAAGGGGAGAAGAGCGTCCTCGAAGGCGTGCCACGCGGACTACCCAGCATGGTGAAAGCCATCCGCATTCAGGACAAAGCCCGCGGCGTAGGCTTCGACTGGGAGCATGCCCACCAAGTGTGGGAAAAGGTGAACGAGGAACTGGCCGAGTTGAAACACGAGGTGGAGACAAAAAGCGACAAGCAGGCTGATGAGCTGGGCGACCTGCTGTTCAGTATCGTCAACTATGCACGCTTCCTCGGTGTTGATCCTGATGAGGCGCTTGAACGCACCAATCGCAAATTCATCCAGCGCTTCCAATTTCTGGAACGCGAAGCACGTAATGACGGCAAGAAGCTGGGCGAAATGAGCCTCGCGGAAATGGACGTTTACTGGGAACGCGCGAAGACCGCGTGATCCATCTTGGTTGTCACCCCGGCCTTAGCCCCGATACGTATCGGGGCGGGGTCGCACCCGTTCGCTATTGCACCACGATCCGGCGAACGGCAACCCCGCTTTCACCTTTGATCCGAAGTTGATATTCACCCGGTGCCAAGCGGGAAAGGTCCAATGTGCGCGCGCTTCCTCCGTTGAATGCCGTATGTCCCAAGCTCCTACCGGCAATGTCGAGCATTTCAATTTCCACCGATCCGTTCAATGAACTCAGGTCGATATTGATGGCACCGTGCGCCGGCACGGGGAATACGCGCACCTGTTCCGCACCGGATATCTCGCCAATAGCGGATGGACCCACCAACACTTGCACCGGCGTGCGTAAGCTTTCACAACCATAGCTCGTCTTCAGCACTTCCCAATCGTAGAAGATCTCGAAATACGCCGTGGCGCCGGACCCTCCGTTCGTAGTGGAGGTGATCGCCCCAACATCGCCCAACGGATAAGGGTAGGTTCCAGATACGTCCTCATACGTCATACCGATATCACTGCCGAACATCCGCAGGCCATATTGGCCAGGCGTGATCGCCAGGTCCAGTTCGATCCGTGAATCACCGGCGGGCAGGTCGTAGTTCGCGGAACTGATGGTGGTGTTGCCGGGCCAACTCACCAAGCCCACCGTGCGAATACCGGCGAACTGGGCGTGCACCAGCACACTTTTCAGAATGAAGGGTGAATAGCATTCGAAGATCGGGAAGTACTGCGGATCGCTTTCTACAGGTGCACCGGCAGTGGGTGCCACCATGCCGCCGTACAACGTATCGATCAATTCTGGAGCGGCCTCGGCACACCAAAACGTGGTATTCGTGCCCACGACCGGCGTGGTCCAACTGTTGCCCGTTCCGATCACTGTGCCGTCTTGTTCATCAGCGTACCAAAGGACGTTGTCGCCGGTGGCGATCAAATTCGCAGTGCCAGGCGCGGGTATGGAAACGTTGTTCGCCGTGGGACCTGCTGGCGCCGGAATGACTTCCACGGCAAAGGGAGCGGAGATAATGTCCGGGCATACGGCATCCACCGTTACCGTGTAGTCGCCGCCCGTATGCACGGTGATCGATTGGGTACTGGCACCGGTGCTCCACAAATAGCTGTCCGCTGCGCTGGACGTGAGCGTCAACGAATCGTAGGCGCAGAATGCAGAGTAGCCATCAGAAGTAATTATTGGCTCAATACCGGTCGTCAGTACCGTGAAAGCACTGGCCACCGCGCTGCATCCGTTCCCCTCATCAACAGTTACGGCGTGGTAGCCGGGGCCGTTCGCACTTATGCTGGCCGTGGTTTCGCTGGTGTTCCATACGTAGCTGCTTCCACCTGCACCAGTCAACGTTACCGGGTCGCTTACCGGGCACAGGGAGAGGCTGGCGTTGCTGGAAATACTGGCAACGGGTGCCATGCATCCACCTTCAACCAAGGTGACCTGTTGGTCAATTCCGATGTTGTCGTAAGTGTCCACTTGTCCGCTGGGCCAATGCACCGTTACGCTCACAGCGCCTGCGTTGGTCCCCATACCGAAGTGGCACATCCCGGTATTCGTTAGACCGTAGCTCTCGCCCGCGCGCACTTCGCGGATCTGCGTGCCCAATGGAGAACCCGTAACCGTGACACGGGCGCCAACGCCGTCACTATTGCTCTGCACGCCATGCAAACGCACGTTGAGCCAATGGTTGGCATTTCCGTCGTTCAACCATAGGCGGTCCGGGGTGGTGGTCGGCGTGGTGTAGCCGCTGCCGTAGTTGGCCCAAACGTCCATAAAACCATCGCTGTTGAGGTCACCGATGGCGAACCCGTGCATGGTGCCCGCATTGGGAAACATGTTCGGGATGGGCGTGAAAGTGCCGTCGCCATTGCCTTTCAAGTAGAACTGTGATCCGCCTGTGATCAGCAGGTCCAAGAAGCCATCATTGTCGAAGTCCTCGAAATGGCTCTGCAACAAAAAGCCCACGATGTTCAAGCCACCATCCGGAAGTTCAGTGAAATGGCCCGTGCCGTCGTTTTCGAACAACTGCATGATGTGGTCGTGGTTCACAACCACCAGGTCCAAGTCTCCGTCATTGTCCCAGTCACCGAAATCCACGCACCAGCTCTGGTAATGGCCGGTAAGCCCGTGTTCATCCGTTTGATCGTTGTAGTTATTGTTTCCGTCGTTGATGAACAGCCGGTTCCAGCGACGTGGATCGTTCATGTCGGTAACACCCTGGCGGCAATGCGCGATAAACAGGTCCAAGTCCCCATCACCGTCAACATCCGTGAAAACGCTGCCATAGTTGCCGCTCATGTCCGATACCGGTGTGGTGGTAAAATCGATATATGATGTAAGCACCAGTCCTCCTTGCCCGTCGTTGATCCAGATGTTCGGGGCACCATCGTCATGGCAGCCCATTACGTCCAACCAGCCGTCATTATTGATGTCGCCGACGCTGATGTTCTGCATGAACATGCTTGCACTCCCGAACGTTCCTGCGGTGGTAGATCCGGGAGTGACGATATTCAGGTAGTGCTGGCCGTCGTAAGAGCCTCCACTGAAGGCGTCCTTTTGGCCATCGTTGTCCATGTCGGCGACAGCCATGCCCCATTGATCATAGCCCATAGGCCCGGCATCGTATCCGGCGAACGTGCCGTCGATGTTCTGGTAAAGCACCTTGAGAAATGAACTTTGGTCCAGCACGGCGAGGTCGTCCTTGCCGTCGCCGTTCATGTCCGTTACGGCCATGCAGTTCCCGCTGTGGGTGGGGTAGGGCAGCAACTCCGGGTGGCTGGTGAAGCTGGTTTGGGCGAACAGGTTTCCGGTGAGGAGCAACGCGGAAAGGAAGGGTAGGTGTGTACGCATTTGGCGGAAAGCTACGGAACCACTTCTGAGTTCCCCAAATGGCGGCTTCGTATGGTGAAACATACCCATACACGGCGATCCAAGGAATTTCATTGAACCCGAAAAGTGGATAAGTCCTGAAGCTGGTTCGTTCAACGAGGCGAATAAGGCTGGATCTTTCGCCGCATGGCTGCGCGAACCCATTTCGGCCATGGCATTCACCGGAATGGAAAATCACATTCGTAAACAAAATCCTACGGGCCGCGCCTTTTCTGGCATTTTCACTTTGGCCACCGTCCTGATTGCCGTAAACGGGTTACGAGCGCAAGTGCCCACTAAATGCCTGGAGATCGAGAGCATTTTGGTGGATGCCTGCATTTCCGACGCGGATTGCCCCGGCAGCACGGAAGGCATGAACGAGATGGTGCGCTTCATCACCGGGCCGGACCCTGTGGCCATTGCCGGCCTGCAGTTCGAGTTCTACAGCAGCAATTTTCTCGGCATCGCACAGAACGCCACCACGGCGCAGCTCACCGCGCAACTCGATGCCACAATTCAAGGGTGTGGCCAATTGCTGGAGCCGCCCACTGGCATTATTCCCCCGGGAAGTCAAGTGATTTTCGTGACATCTACCGCCATGTGCGTTCAGGCAAATGCCTTCACCGCGTTGAGCGATACACTCTACATCATCTTCCAGAATCCGGGGAACAGCCAAGGTCATTTCAAGAACAACAACCTGGTGGGTTTGCCTGTCACCACCGTGCCCGATGCGCCGTTGATGCGTTGGTTGCGCATCAACGTGGCCGGAACCGGTTGCGGCGATACAGCCACTTATGATGCGAACCTGCTGGTGAACATCTTCGGCTCTTACGGCGGGCTAACGACCGAAAATGATGGTGCCGTTGCCGAATTCTCCTGGCCCGGAGTGCCGACCGTTTCCTATGTGAACCACGGCTGCCAAGCTCCTTTCATCGCCACGGAACCTGTGATCCTTTCCGCGCCGGACCCCATTCCCTGCGGGCAGAGTGCCAACCTCAGCGGCATGGTCAACGGGCCGTTCGCCTCCGTGCATTGGCAGGGTGGGGGCGGCGTTTTCAGCCAACCGGATGAAATGACAACCACCTACACGCCCGGTGGTGGCGACAATGGTAACGTGGTGATCTCTTTCTGCGCCATCGGTGGCTGTGGCGATACCATCTGCGACCAGATCACGCTGGTAACCGCGCCCACGCCGCAAGTCCTCATTACCGGCGATAGCACCTTATGCTTAGGGACGGATATGAACTCACTGACGGCCTCCGGAGCGGACACCTATCTCTGGAGCACGGGTGAAACCACCGAAAGCATAAATGTGAGCCTCCCCGAAGTGGGTCAAATTTGGGTGTTGGGCACTTCGGCCTGTGGCAACGATTCCGCCTTCACCACCGTTTCCGTCATGTCGCACACGCTCACCTATCAGCACGTTTCGTGCAATGGAGCGGCGGACGGCGAATTGAACATGATCCCCGAAGGGGGGGCATTGCCTTACACGTACCTGTGGAGCTCCGGTGAGACTTCAGCGTCGATAACAGGACTGGGACCCGGGTCCTTCGATGTCTCCGTTTCGGATGCTGAAGGTTGCACGCAGACCAGTTCTTTCACCATCACTGAGCCGCCACTGCTCACCGCTGTGGTTGGCGGCGATACGACCATCTGCCCCGGGGGCTCTGCAATCCTGACTGCAGAGGGTTTCGGTGGAACGCCCGCCTATGTGTTCACTTGGTCGCCAGAAGGACCGCTTGTTTCTCCCCTGGAAACAACAACGTACACGGTGGTGGTTTCCGATGCGCATGGTTGTGCCGCAACGCCATTGCAGGTAACGGTGGAAGTGCCGAACAACGGAAGTGTATCCATCGTAGCCAGCGCGCAGCAAGGCTGCGCACCGTTCTGTGTCGACTTCACGGCATTGCCCGCCGGGGCCGTTTCCTACTCTTGGGCTTTTGGGGATGGTGGCGAAGGGTCCGGTGACCAGCTCACGCACTGCTACGATAACCCCGGCGTATACCCGGTTTCCGTGCTTGTGGATCAAGGCATCGGCTGCCCGGCCATCGCGCTGTTGGACCCACCGATCATGGTGGGCAGCACACCCGTGGCAGCGTTCAACTTCACGCCCGAAGCACCTGACACTGACAACCCGACCGTGCAATTCACGGACGGCAGCATTGGTGCCAATACATGGGCATGGGAGTTTGGCGATCCAGCAAATAGCACCAGCACGGATGCTTCACCGGAGTTCACCTTCCCCGGCGCGGGGTGCTACCCAGTGCTGCTCACTGTTTCAGACGGTGCAGGTTGCTTTGCCATGGACAGCGCGCAGATCTGCATTATCGGCAATGACAGCATTGTAATACCCAACGTGTTTACCCCGAACGGCGATGGTAACAACGACCATTTCCGCGTGCTCGGCATGATGCAATTGGACCTTTCCATCTACAACCGATGGGGCCAACTGGTGACCGTGATGCAACGTCCGGACCAAGGCTGGAGCGGGCGCACGGACGCTGGCGAGCAAGTTCCCGAAGGCACTTACTTCTATACGTTACGCGGCGTAGCCATTGCCGGGGAGGCGGTGGATATGAGCGGGACGATCACGCTGTTGCGATAAGTCTTCGCAACTCGCTTGCCGCAGTACATTCATCCCTTCTCTGCGGTTCGGATCACACGCTATTTCCCTCCACCGAACACCACGCCCAACGTAAGGTAGTACGTGAAGTATTTCGCGTCACCCAGCAATTTGCCTTGGTCCTTGTACGCGTTGCTGAGGCCGTAGCTCATGCCGCCTTCCAACGTCAGGATCGTGAGGTCCAGGCCAAGGCCCGCGTCCATGTTGAAAGAGCCGCCGTTATAATCGTCTTTGTTGAAGGCGATCTTGTCGTCCTTGCTGTCCACGCTCAGCAGCGCCTCATACGTGGGGCCGGCGTTCAGCCGCAACTTGAAATGGTCCCCGTGAATAATGTCATACCCGACCAAGGCTTTCAATTTTGCTGTGGTTCGGATCAGGTTGTCCTCGATCGCGGTGGTGTCCGAAGCGCTTAATTTCACCACGGTGGCGCTGCGGCCAAAAAAGGCGCCGGGCTGGAAGTAAAGCCGATCGCCCAGCCGCAGGTCCACGCCAAGCTGATAGCCTATGGCCGCTTTGGTGGTAACACCCCCTGGGTCGTTGGAAAGGTCCGTGAACGCTGCCCCGAGTTGTGGGTTCACTTTCAATTGCGCCGTGGCGGCGGTGGCCATGCCGATAAAAGTCGCGCAAAGCAGGATGGTGCGGGTGGTTTTCATGCGTTGGTGATTTTGGTCTTGCAGGTGTTTGGCAAAGATGGGGCCAACCTGAAAATCAGCATGATCGAACTGGTACTACCGGCGGATTGCGCATCATTGGAACGCTGAAAGGCACGTGCGGCTATTCCTCAGTTGAAGAAGAATGGGAGCTTCAAATCCTGTCGATCCTGTTAATCCTGCTCAAAACCCCGAAACTCCCGCAAGTGTTCCAGCCTTCCAGGAATGTGCGTTCCAACTGGGCTGGGTCACTTGTGGGCATCTTGATTTTATTCATAACACCTCCTAATCCTTTCCCCAAGCGCCGCCAAGACCGATCTTTGCGTCCAAATGATGGGCAAACCTCTCTTTCAGCCCAAAAGCTCCTGATCAATTTGGATTTTCCACGTCGCCTTCATCTTTTCATCGCCACGGTCGCGGTGGCAACATCGCACACCGTGGCGCTGGGCCAATGTGGTACGTTCATCACCGCTTTCCCATCCAGCGAAGGTTTTGAGAATGCGGCTGTTTGGGTCAGTGGTGGCACTGCCAACGATTGGGCATGGGGCGTTCCAGCGCATCCCAACATCAACACGGCCGGTGGTGGATTGAAGGCATGGTGTGTGGGCGGGCTTTCCGGGACGTTCTACAACAACAACGAACGGTCTTGGTTGGAAAGCCCCTGTTTCGATTTTTCGAGCTTGAACACGCCGCGCATTTCCTTCAAGATCTACTGGGAAGTGGAGCGCCAGTACGATGGTATGATCCTGCAGTATTCCACCGACGGTGGTACCACGTACAACAACGTGGGTGCATTCGGGGAAGCCCGGATTGCAACACACAGAACTGGTTCAATTCGTCCAACATCACCAACTTGGCCACTGGTATCAGCCCCAAGCACGGTTGGAGCGGCCGTGCTGGTAGTACCGTCGGCAGTTGCCAAGGCGGAAGCGGTAGCAATGGTTGGGTGACCGCCAGCCACTGCCTGGGCATGTTGGCGAATGCCCCCAGTGTGCGGTTCCGTTTTTCTTTCGGCGCGGGAAGTGTGTGCAACAACTACGACGGCATCGCCATCGACGACATCTTGATCGATGAGGCACCGCCCGTCATTGCCGCATTCAGTGGCGACTGCACCGGCACTACCGTTGATTTCATCAACTCTTCCACAACGTGCCCGAATCTCTTTTCGTGGAACTTCGGCGACCCCGGCTCCGCGCAGAACACTTCATCCCAGGAGAATCCCTCACATACGTACGCGGACCCCGGCACCTATACCATCACGCTAACGGCCACCGACGGTTGCGGCGCTTCCGGCACGCACACCATGGACATCAGCGTGCTGGGTGTTACGCTCGCCACCACGCCGCCCACCTGCGGTGCGGACAATGGATCGGTGGAAGCCACCGTTTCCGGTGCGAACGGCGCGGTGAACTACCTCTGGTCGCCGGGTGGTGCGACAACACAAACGCTCGCAAACGTGGGTGCTGGCACCTACACGGTCACCGTTTCCGGGGTGAACAGTTGTCCGGTAACCGCCACCGCCACGCTTACTTCCAGCGGCACCACTTTAGCCGTTGATGTGGCCCACACGGACGTTTCGTACGCTGGCTTAAGCGATAGAACGACAACAGCGACAACGGTGGGCGGCGTGGCTCCGTTCAACTTTTCGTGGGCCCCCGGCAGTGAAAATTCAGCAGCTATCAGCAACCTGGCCGCCGGCGATTACACCTGCACCGTAACGGACGGCCAAGGATGCAGCGCGCAAGCCACCGCCACGGTGGGCGCACCCGAACCGTTCGGCATAACGGCCGGGCCGGACACTGCCGTGTGTGCCGGAAATGCCGTGCTGTTGCAAGCCGAAGCCAACGGCGGCACGCCGGGCTACACCTTCAACTGGCTGCCTGATGGACCGGCGGTTACGCCCGCAGCCACCACCACCTACACCGTTGTAGCCACCGATGCCAACGGCTGCCAATCCGCCCCGGAAACCACCGTCGTAACCGTCTCTTCCAGCTTCACGCCCAGCTTCACGTCTACGGAAACTACGGGCTGTTCTCCGCATTGCATCACCTTTTATCCCACGCCAGCAGGGGCTTCGGACTACTTTTGGGATTTCGGCGACGACGGTTCCGGCATTCTGGAATCGCCGACGTATTGCTACCAAACCGGCGGATTGTTTCCTGTGAGCCTCACCGTTACCGATGCCACCGGCTGCACCGGAACGGTAACCACACCGGACTATGCGGACATCCATGGCACGCCCACGGCCAGCTTCACACCATCACGCTACGTCACCACCATTGACGCACCCACCGTTCAGCTCAGCAACACCAGCCAGAACAGTACTTCGTGGTTCTGGACTTTCGACCAAGGCGACACTGCCATGCAGCGCTCACCCAGCGTAACGTTCCCCGCCGTGGGTTGCTACACCGTGGCACTGGAAGCCAGCAACGACCTGGGTTGCCGCGACACCGCCAGTGTGGAGATCTGTGTGGAAGACGCCTTCCTGCTGTTCATGCCCAACGCATTCACCCCGAATGACGACGGCATCAACGATGTGCTTCTGCCCAAAACTTCGGTGCGCAACCCCGCCGATTTCGAACTGAAGATCTTTGACCGCTGGGGCAAACAGGTCTTCAGCACGGAAGATATTTACGCGGGGTGGGACGGAGGCACCACAACGAGCGGCATCTACATCTGGAAGATCTGGATTACCGATACGGATCAAAACGGCCACGAGCTGGTGGGCCATGTGGCGCTGTTGCGGTAGTGCTGCGCAATTGTGATTTTTTCCTTAGGTTTTCAAATCGGAGACCAACTGTTTTTAGCCACAGATCCCGCCGATTACGCAGATGTTTCCCGCGTTGCGGGAAGGAACCCGCGGGTTCAGACTCCAATCGGCATTTATCTGTGTAATTCCGCTATTGCGGAACAGGTGCTGCGTAATCTGCGGCTCTACCTTTTGAGGCCGGCATTCACGTTGCGTCCGATACTTATCGGACCGTTGCGTACTTGGCTGCCGTAGGCATACCGTCGCGGTTCTCAACTTTGAGGCCGGTTTTCCGACCGCAGGTCGCGCTTAGCGGAATTCTTTGCGTGCTTTGCGTCCCCGGCTCCCGTAGGGCTGCATTAGGGGTATACCGATCAGAGGCCGGTATTCCCTTCCACCGAAAAGCACCGCATCCAAAGGTTTCCCACTTCACCCTGTTGGTGAAACGTAGCGGTCTCCGGGTCGAAAAGCACACACGTTCCCGAATTTCGCCGACATGGGGGAGCGTATTGCGCAATGGTGGCACCTGATGCCCGATGGTGGCAGCGGGATAATCCTATTGCTGGTGGAGTTGGTGGTCGCACTTACGGCAATGGGCTGGGCCTACAACCGGGGTTATCGCAACACGGAGCGCGGTTCCGTGCTGCGGTTGCCGTTGCTTACCGTGGCCTTCGGCTTGGGCTTGTTGGTAAAGCACCTCAGCGAACCTTGGTGGGCCGCGGCGGTCATTGCTTTAAGCGTATTGGTAGCAGGCTTTTTGGGCCGGAATGATAACGGTCGCGGGCTGGGCCTGCCGGTGATGCTCGTTGCTGCATTGCTCGGCTTCGGCATGCTGATCAGCGCAACTGCGTTAACGCTCGTGGCCATGATCGCCTACCTGCTCAGCCCTGTGAAAAAGCGATGATCCGCACGATCCACCGCAAGGCATGAGGAAAGGAAAACGCGCCAACATCCAGCCCACCGCTTGGCTTTTCGCCTTGGCGATCCCGGCGGCTTTGCTCTTTGTTGTTTTCTCACTGATGCCCTACGGCACCATGGTGAAACAGTGGCCGCTCAGCATCGGGCAGCCCGAAGTAATGGCCTTTCAGAAAGTGTTCGACCGCCGCCCCGGCCAACATGCTACAGGCGAAGCGGGAACACTCAACCTCACCAGCTCCAACGGGAATTGCAAAACAGGGCAAGCCGTTGCAGCAACAGAAACCGACACCGCCACCGTGGAAGTGCGCGAATTGCAGGGATCCGATGAAGGAATTGAACTTGTAGGGAGCGATGCCCAGGGTTTGAACGGAGCTGAACGCACGGCGCTGATGCCTGCGGATCTTTCTTCTTTGGAAGTGCTCTACGCACAAGCCGTTGCCGACTCCTTGCCCATCCACAGCGCGCCGCTTGACCTGGTGCGCCTTTCGCGTTGCGGCAGCGATGCCGGGCCATTCTTGATGCAAGAGGCAACATCGCCGAGCATGGTGGCGCGTTCGGCATCCGCGAGCGGAACATTTCTCGGACCGGACGGAAAACCGACAAACACCTCAACTACCGAAGCCACGGATGCGGCCCGCATGCCCAAGCTCACCGGCGCAGCCTTCGACACAAGTGCCAGCGCCGCCTTGGGCTTGCTCGCCTGCATAGAGCAGCGCAAGGATCTGCTGAATGCGGAGACCGGCGCACTTTACGATGGCATCACCGGGCGCATCGTGCCATTGTACCGCATGGCCTACGGCGCGGATACTGCTGCAAATACGCAGCCCTTGGGCGTCGCGTTGCGTGAGGCTTTGGGCACGGCATCCGCACAAAAGCGCATTCAGCGTATGGCGAAAAAGATCCATGCCGACAGCGCCGCTTGGGCACAACGCTTCGCCGCCATCGATTCGGCCCGTGTGCCCGTGTTGGCCAATGGCCGAAACATTGGCCTGGTGCAAGCTGCTGTTGACCGTACCCGCGAGCAGTTCATGCAGCGTCTGTTCCACCCAGATCCGGAAGCATTTATCGGACAGCCCGCGCAAACGACGCCTACCGAAAAGGCAACGTTGGATCCGTGGTTGGCACAATTCAAAAGTGGCTCCGACACCCTGCGTTTTGTGCGCGGCAAGTATGACATCGACCATGATCTTGACATTCCCGCCGGCTACGGCGTAGTGCTGGAGAAAGGGACGCGCTGGAACATCGCTGCAGGTGTGAACATCACCATCCATGGGGCATTCCACGCAAGAGGCACCGAACTCAACCCGGTCTTCATTCGGCCGCTCGATGGGGTAGGGCCGTTCGGCAGCATTACGGTAGAAGGTACCGGCGACACGCGGGTGCGCCTGCGTGGTGTGCGCATCAGCGATGGGAGCGAACAATGGTCCAATGGCCTGCACCGGCCAGGCATGCTCAGCTTCGTGCTCTGCGACGTGCAAGTGGACAAGTGCAGCATCGGTAGTTCTTCGGGCACAGCATCCATAAGTGTTCAACGGGGAAATGGACATGTAACGGACAGTTACTTCATCGGCTCGCGCAAGTCTGCGCTGCTCTTCTTGGAAGCCCATGCAAACGTGGAACGATGTGGCTTCAGCGGTGAGGGGGTAACGGCCCCGGACGGCATCTCCAGCGTGGGGGCCACCGTGTTGGTGCGCGGCTGCACGTTCAACCGCATTGGCGGCAGTGCCTTGGAGTTCACCGGTGGAAGCAGAGCGTTGGTTTCCGCCACCACGCTTACAGCTAACAACATCGCCTTACTTACCACGGAAGGTGCCGCAGTACACGTGGATGCCTGCACATTCAACGGCAACGCAACAGCGGTGTTAGTACGAAGCGCAGCATCCGCATGGGGTGAGACCAACCTCGTAATGCACACCAACACCATGACCGGCAACGGCAAGGAAAGGGACGTGCAAGGCGGAACGGTGAAGGACGACCCCGCACCGGTAGATCCCGGGAAGTGGCTTGCCGGAGCGGAATAGCTCCTTACGACGGGCTGATCTTCTGTTGATCACTGGCGCGAGCTTTAGGCGCTATAGGAAACTGCGCTCAACAAGCGCCGTCCTTTCGTGTCAACGTGCCTTTCCTGAATTTCATCCGCATCGGTACCGCACTATTACCCGACCTTTGCCGTTCAGCAAACAACCGTGAGGAAAAAGCGATCAACAAGTCAACACGATCTCAGCAGACGCTGGGGCCGTGCGGCCTTGCGCACGCTTGCCCCAGCGCTCTTGCTCTTTGCAACGCTGCAAACTGCACAGGCACAACTCGGTGTCACCACCTTCGGCATACAGTTGAAACCGGTGATCCCCTTCGGCTTCTTCGATCCGGTCACCACGCTGGAGCAGGGCACTTTAGCTTCCACGGTGGAACTGAAGGGTGGCATGGCATTCGGCATGGTGGTGCGCACGGGATTAACGAAGGCCATTTCCTTGGAGGTCGGTATAGACCAGATCACCCGCCGTTACGATGTGACACTTTCCAACGATACCAACGCGTACAACGGCTCCACGCAGATCCGCTTCGTGGGCTACGAAGTTCCGGTGACCTGCTTGGTGTACATCCGCCTCGGCGAAAAAACGTGGATGAACAACGCCTTGGGACTCAGCATGGATTTTTACCCCAGCGACGCGGTGCGGAATTTCGATGCGGGGCAGGTCTACTACTACCGCCGCAACTGGGCGCAGCTTGGCGTGGTGGGCAACATCGGCGTGGAATACCGCACCGAAAAATCGGGCTACTTCTATTTGGGCGGCACCTTCCACCGGCCCTTCCAAGACCTTGCGCTCGCCGAAGTGATCTGGACGGATCAATACCAGAACTACAGGCCGTACAGCATGTCGAAGTTCATCAACGGCAGCTACCTCACCGTGGACCTGCGCTACTACTTCCACGAAGACCCGGACAAAGCGCGGTTACGGAAGAAGCGATAGCCTTTTAAGGTTTCCGAGCCTTGACTATAGCTTCTGGGATTTTCAGCAACACAGAAATTACTGATTGCTAATTCCTAATTCCGGCTGCCGACACGGCTTGCGGAATTAGGAATTAGGAATTAGCAATTATTTCCCCCCGGCAGGATACTTCGGCACAACCCCGGTATTCTTGAAAAAGAACGCCCACTTGTCCGCTTGCTCGGCCACGATCATGCTCGTAGGCTTTCCGGCACCGTGTCCGGCATTCGTTTCAACGCGGATGAACACCGGTGCATCGCCTTCCTGTGCAGCTTGCAGCGTGCTGATGAACTTGAAACTGTGTGCAGGCACCACGCGGTCGTCGTGGTCTGCCGTCATCACCATGGTAGCGGGGTAGTTCGCGGGCTTGATGTTGTGCAGCGGTGAATAGGCGTGCAGGTATTCAAACTCCTCCTTGCTGTTGTCCGCGCTTCCGTATTCAGGCGTCCAGCCGAAGCCGGCGGTGAATTTCTGGAAACGCAGCATGTCCATTACGCCAACGGCGGGGAAGGCCACCGCGCACAGGTCCGGGCGTTGGGTCATCACCGCGCCCACCAACAGGCCGCCGTTACTGCCGCCCTCAATGGCCAATCGGTCCTTGGAGGTCCACTTCTGCGCCACGAGGTATTCCGCTGCTGCGATGAAATCGTCGAACACGTTCTGCTTTTTCTCCTTCATGCCGGCTTTGTGCCAGTCCTCGCCGTACTCACCGCCGCCGCGCAGGTTCGCCATGGCGAACACGCCGCCCTGTTCCAGCAAGATCATCCGGCTGGTGCTGAAACTCGGCGATAGGCTGACGTTGAATCCGCCGTAAGCGTAGAGCAACGCCGGGTTCTTTCCATCCTTGGCCAAGCCTTTTTTATGGACGATGAACATGGGCACTTTGGTGCCGTCCTTGCTCGTGTAAAATTCCTGCTCGGTGGTGAATTGTTCCGGATCGAACTTCAACTCCGGACGGAAGTACAGGTCGCTCTTGCCCGTGGCGTAGTCGTATTTGTAGATGCTCCCCGGATCGGTGAACGAGGTGAAGCTGTAGAAGGAATACGTGTCTTCGCGCAGCCCGCCGAAACCGCCCGCGGTGCCGATGCCTGGCAAGGTGATTTCCTGCCCACCGGTGCCGTCTGTAGCGTAGCGGTAGATGCGTGTGGTGGCATCTTTCAAGTAGCTGGCGAAGAGGTTTCCGCCACCTGTCACAACACCTTCCAACAAGTCTTTTTTCTGGGGGATCACATCCTTCCAGTTCGCGCTGTCCGGTTGTGCCGGATCCACGCCCACCAAGCGGTAGTTGGGTGCGTTCACATCCGTCATCACAAGGAATTGCCCGCTCTTGGGCTCGAATGCCATGATGGATGTTTTGTGGTTGAAGCCGCGCTGTAGCGGGGTCCATTGCGTGGCCGGTGTGGGCAGCACGCCTTTGCGTAAGTCGTAGAAGTATTGCTCAAAGCCGTCGGTGCCGGTGCTGATGTACAACGTGGCGAATTCCTCGCCTTCAGTGGTGCCCGCGCCAACATAGAGGTTGGGTTCGGTATCGCTGGCCCACACCAGTGCGTCCTTCGCCTGCGGGTCGCCCAGCTTGTGGTAGTACACACGCTGCCACTGGTTAGCGCCGCTGAGTTCCATGCCCTTTTTCGGCTCCGGATAGCGACTGTAGAAAAAGCCGTCCTTGAACCACGCCACGCCGCTGAACTTGGCCCACAGCAGGGTGTCCGCCATCGGCTTCATGGACTTCAGGTCCCACAAAGTGATGTCTTGCCAGTCGCTGCCGGCCTTTTGGATGCTCACCGCCATGTAGCGGTCGTTTTTGCTGCTGCCCATCAAGCCGATGCTCGTGGTGCCTTTCGGGTCCACCACGTTGGGGTCGATGAACACCGTGTCTTTGCCCTCCAGCCCGTGGCGCACATAGATCACGCTCTGGTTCTGCAAGCCACTGTTGCGGTAGGTGAAAAACAGGTCGCCCACCTTGCTCGGCGCGCCGGTCTTGGGAAAGTTGAAAAGCTCCTCATACCGCTTCGCGATGGCGTCACGAAAGGGAATGTCCGCCAAATAAGCGTTGGTCACGGCGTTCTCGCGCTTCACCCAATCCGCCGTTTCGGCGCTGGTGTCGTTCTCCAACCAGCGGTACGGATCGGCCACTTTCGTGCCGAAGTAATCGTCCACCACGGTGGTGTCCTTGCGGGTTTCCGGGTAGGCGATCTTCTGCATGGGCTTATCGGTAGGTGCGGTGGAAGTGCCGCAAGCTGCGAGCAGCAGAACGGCGGCGGGAAGGGCTTTTTGCATGGGGTGGGGGATGAAGGGGTAAAAGTAGCTTGAACCGTTTGGGCCGAGCGATTCGGCTGGATTGGATCTGGCAGAAGGCCATTAGTCTCAATGGGCGTGTGGCAGGCAACGCGGTTGGTATTGGTGCGGTAGATTCGCTGCCCCGAGACAAAAAGCGGAACCCACAAGCCGATCAGTTGATGGACGCCCGAAAATACTACTTCTCTCTTCTCACTTTTATCGGCTCCCTAACGCTGGGTTTTACGGCATCGGCGCAGTCACTGCAGGTCTTGGACGGCACAAGCCGCCAACCCGTGGTGGGCGCGGTGCTGACTTCGACGGACCCGGCGCGGCAAGCCACTTCGGATAGCACCGGCAGGGTAGACCTCGCTGTTTTTCCGGACAGTGCTTGGGTGCGCGTTGAACACATCGCCTTCCCACTAGCGCGAGCGTCCGCGCTCGTGCTTTCTCTACGCCGAAGCATCTAACTTTCCACCATGAGTGAGAGCTACAAATTTGTTGAGGGTCATGCTCACTTCATCACGTTTGCGGTTGTGGGCTGGGTGGATGTATTCACACGACGCGCATATCCCGAGTTCCTATTGGAGAACTTGGCTTTTTGTCGAAAAAACAAAGGGCTTCGCCTTTATGACCTTGTGATCATGCCGAACCATTTGCATTTGATCGCAGCGGCTGCAAATGGCAGTTTGGGAGAGATTATGCGTGACTTCAAGACCTTCACGAGCAAGGAACTGGTGAAGCGTATCGCCGCGAACCCCCAAGAAAGCCGGAAGGAGTGGATGCTCCGTGTGTTCCGCGAGCATGGTGCGGCAAATCCACACAACAAGGACCACCAATTTTGGCAACAGAGCAACCGTCCGATCATTCTGGACAAGCCGGAATTGTTTGACCAGCGTAGGCGCTACCTTCGCGAGAATCCGTTACGTGCAGGCTTGGTAAATGATGAGTCAGCGTACATGTGGAGCAGTGCCAACCCGCATTTGGAGTTTGAGTTTGATGAAGCATAGAAACCGAGGAGATGGAAAAAGAGGCACGAGCGTGGACGCTCGCGCCAGTGTGGGACCTAACATCAGTCGCTTTCGACCCTGCGGACGAAAACACGATTTACATCGGTTATGCCTCGTCCCAATTCCTTTCCGGTTACAATGAACCTTATGGAAACAGGATGGTGTTTAAAATGGACGTTTCCGATTTGTCTCAATACCCAGCAGGAGATCTCCCATTTGATTGTCCGGGAACTCCTTGCGCCGACATTACCATGAACCTGCCGAATACGTTTATTTCCATTGGGGCCATGATGGCGGAGCAGGGTAGCGACGGTGGTCTCTACGTGGCTACTGAAGCCGGCGTGTTCTTTACCGATAACAAACGCATCGCAGCATTCAATCCTGTGCAGCCGGAAGATGCCGATGACATGTCAAACACCAGTGGATGGGTAAAATTGGGCGGCAGTTTGCCACATGTCGGTTCGCGAGGGATTGAGGCGAACTACCAAGTGAATCGTGTGCGCGTAGGTCTGTATGGTCGGGGTGTATGGGAACATCATCTGCATTGCCCAGATACTTTGCAATTCAATGAAGCAGGGACATATGGAGCCGACAGGTACTTGGAGGCTATGCAAAATATCACTTCGGAAGCGATAGTTCCTACGGGACTCGATCTGAAGTATCGTGCTGGAGAGGAAGTCCGCCTTACACCCGGTTTTCATGCAGAACCGGGTACACGCTTCCATGCCTTCATTCATCCTTGTGACGCACCCGGCAATAGCTTCCATCCGAAAGCGATGCAAGCTGGCGCACCGGAAGCTGAAATTGAAAACGAGTCTGTTTATGTGGGAATGGAACTTTACCCCAACCCCGCCAATGGGTCTTTCACAGTACGGGCCAATTTCATCTCGGAGAATGGAATAGCGACCATTCGAGTATTTGGCCCTACAGGCAATTTGGCATTGTCATCGGTAATGCGTGGGCCGCAGCAGTTTATAGATTCCAGTGGCTTGCATGGCCTTTACATGGTTGTGGTTGAATGTGCCGGTGTCCAACAGACCAGAAAAAATTATTTTGCAATGAGAAAGTGGCTGTCACTCATCACCTTCTTTAGTATCAGTAGCGGTATTTCTGCACAGTTCTACCCAGATTCCACAGGAACATGGTGCATCCGTGATTTGAATAATTCTACAGCATTAGATATAACCATGGAGATGAGAGTAGGTTATGACACAATTATCAACGGGAATACCTATCAACTAATAGATGAATTTCACGGAGATGATAATTGGAGTGTACCTGAATATATTAAAACTTACTACGTTAGATCAGATACTGCGGGAAATGGTTTTATCTACATTCCTGCTTTATCGGAAGAATACCTAACTGGAAATATTAATGTTAATGTTGGGGATACGATTGAAAATTTATATATGGGGTTTTTAAGCAGCATTGCAATTGTTGATAGCGCAGTCATATTAACTAATGCGTCTGATACCGTGAGGCGCGTCTATGTTCGGCAACCATGGATAGGCAATTCGTTTTCTTCAATTAAGTCATTTTGGCAATCTGGAATGGGTTGTTCATTTTGGACCATATATCAATTATGATGATTTTCAAGACTTGACGTGTGTAATAGCCGACGGTCGATATACATTTTCATTAAGTATTCCAGGAAACCATGCCGATCAATTGCCAATTGTACCCTGCGAGTGTGTTGCAATTGCGACCAATGTGGAGGAAGGTATTAGCCGTGTACTCCCAAGTATCTTCCCCAACCCCTCAACCAGTACATTCACCATAAGGAATGCCTCGTGTTCAAACGAAATAGCCGTATACACCACCACCGGCCACCGAGTATGGCAAGGCACCGGCAATACCATAGACCTAATCGCGCAGCCACCCGGCGTGTACACGGCGGTGGTGGCCACGGAGCGGGGTAGGCAGGCGGTGCGGTTAGTAGTGGTGCAGTAGATTCGCTCCCCCGACACAAAACGCGGAACCCACAAGCCGATCAGTTGATGGACGCCCGAAAATACTACCACGCATTTCTCACTTTCATCAGCTCCCTTGCGCTGGGTTTTACGGCTTCGGCGCAGTCACTGCAGGTCTTGGACGGCACAAGCCGCCAACCCGTGGTGGGCGCGGTGCTGACTTCGACGGACCCGGCGCGGCAAGCCACTTCGGATAGCTCCGGCAGGGTAGACCTCGCTGTTTTTCCGGACAGTGCTTGGGTGCGCGTTGAACACATCGCCTTTGAACCTTTGCGGATCCGTACGTCGGCCTTGCGAAAGCTCGGCGGTCCGCTTATGCTCATGCCGCGCACTACGGAACTGGATGCCTTCGTGTTTTCCGCCAGCCGCTTCAAGGAAGCCCGCCGGGATGTACCCGAGCAGATCGACGTGCTTGCCCGCAAGGAGATCGCCTTCGATGCGCCGCAAAGCACCGGCGACCTGCTGCAGAACAGTGGTGCGCTCTTCGTGCAGAAAAGCCAGATGGGCGGCGGAAGTCCCGTGATCCGTGGCTTCGAGGCCAGCCGTGTGCTGTTGGTGGTGGACGGCGTGCGCATGAACAACGCCATCTACCGCGCCGGCCATTTGCAGGACATCATGACGGTGGACCCGAATGCCTTGGAACGCATCGAGGTGATCAGCGGCCCGGCCTCCGTGGTCTACGGCAGCGATGCCTTGGGCGGCGTGGTACACCTGATGACACGCAGCGCGCCCTTCGCCGACAGCGCGGGGACGCACCTGTTCCACGGCGGCGCATTTACGCGCTACAGCTCGGCCAACAACGAACGCACGGCCCATGCCGATGTGAGCTTGAGCAGCCACAAACTTTCGAGCTTCACCAGCATCACAGCCAGCGATTTCGGGGACCTGCGCCAAGGGAGCCAACGCCTTGCAGCCTATCCGGATTTCGGGAAGAAGCCGTTCACGGTGGACCGCATCAACGGCACGGACGTTGCCGTTGTGAACCCGGACCCGGATGTGCAGACCGGCACCGGCTATCAACAGTTGGACGTGTTGGAAAAACTGCGTTTCCGTAGTGGCGCGCACACCGTGCACCAGCTCAATCTGCAACTGAGCACCAGCAGCGATGTGCCGCGCTACGACCGGAGTTCTATTTACTCCACGGACAGTGCGGGGGCGATCGTTCCCGCCAGTGCTGAATGGTATTACGGTCCGCAGCAGCGCTTGCTGGCGGCCTATACGTTGGAATTGGAAGGGCGCGGCTTCTATGATCAAAGCCACATCACCGCCAATGCGCAACGCGTGGTGCAAAGCCGCCACAACCGGAATTTTGGAAGCAGCACACGGAAAAACCGCAACGAGGAAGTCACCGTTTTCGGCCTCAATGCGGATTTTGAAAAGCGCTTCGCGAAACACGAATTGCGCTACGGCTTGGAGTTGACGCGCGATGCGGTGACCTCTACTGCGTTTGCAGAGGACATCGGAACGGGCGCCACTTCTTACCTCGGTTCGCGCTATCCGGGCACCAGCACCATGACGCATGCCGCGGTGTACCTCACGCACACCGTGGAACTGAGCCGCAAATGGCTGCTGAGCGAAGGCGTTCGGCTTACCAATGTGGGCCTGCGCAGCACCTTCAGCGATGCGGCGGATTTCCAGTTCCTCAACGGCACGGTGGCGCAGGACAACACAGCGTTCAATTGGCGGGCAGGTGCGGTTTTTTCTCCGGAAAAATCGTGGCGCTTCACCGCGTTGGCGAGCACCGGCTTCCGCGCGCCCAACGTGGACGATCTCGGCAAGGTGTTCGACAGCACGCCCGGCCAAGTGATCGTGCCCAACCCTGATCTGCGTCCGGAACACACGCTGAACGTGGAAGCGGGCATCAACAAGATCTTCGCGGAACGCTACACCCTCGATCTGCAAGCCTTCCACACGTGGTACACCGATGCGCTGGTGGTGGCGCCGTTCACCGCGAACGGTCGCGACAGCCTCCTTTACGATGGCTCGCTGAGCCAAGTAACGGCATTGGTGAATGCGGGCAAGGCGACCATAACCGGCGGCAGCGCGCAGTTGGCCGCCAAATTCACCACGAACTGGTCGCTCAGCAGCGGCATTATGTACACCTACGGGCGCGTTGAAACGGACAGCACACCCACGCCGTTGGACCACGTGCCACCGGTTTACGGGCGAACAGCATTGGTATACTCCACAAAGAAGTTGCACGCCGAATTGTATGCCTTGTACAACGGCTGGAAACGGTTGGCCGACTACAGCGGAAGCGGCGAGGACAACTTGGCCAGCGCCACGCCGGACGGAATGCCAGCTTGGTGGACACTAAGCGTACGTAGCGAGTATTCTTTTTCGCAGACCTTTTCGGTGCAGGCCGGCGTGGAGAATATCCTTGACCGCAACTACCGGGTTTTTGCCAGTGGCGTTAGCGCTCCTGGTCGGAATGTGATGGTGGCGTTGCGGGTGGATTGGTAATTGTCCCATCGCAGTTCTCGAGGCGGTGACCGCGGGGTCGCAAGCCTCAGCAGGTCAAAATGCGAACCGCTTTGAACCGGAGTTAAGCCCGCTTCCGCACCTCCTGCACGATCGTCCGCAGTTCGAACACCGTTCCGGGGCCGGGTTCCAGCTCCAACGTGGCATCCAATTGGCCAGCCAACGTCTTGATGAGCTCCATGCCCAGGCTCTTGGGCTTTTCCCATTGCTTGCGGTCGGGTAGGCCGATGCCGTCGTCGCCCAAGCGTAGGAAAATACCGCCTTGTTCCGTGCCGCTGAGGTGTACGATGATCGTGCCTTCATCGCGCCCTGTGAACGCGTGCTTGAAACTGTTGCTGATCACTTCATTGATCAACAGGCCAAGCGGGGTCAAGGTGTCCACGCCCAAGGTTTTAACTTGGATGTCCACGTCCATGTGCAGTTTCACGCGGATGTTGTAAGCGCTGACCAAGTCGCGCACCAGGCAATTGAGGTAGCTGGCCACGTCGATGTTCGCGAGATCTTTGCTGAGGTAGGTCTGCTCATGCACGAGTGCCATGGCGCCCACGCGGTTCACGCATTCGTTGAAGAGTTCCAAGGTGCGCGGGTCTTCCACCTTGTCCGTTTGGAAGCGGATCAGGCTGCGGACGATCTGCAGGTTGTTCTTCACCCGGTGGTGGATCTCCTTCAGCATCACTTCTTTTTCCTCCTTGCTCAGCATGGTTTCGCGCAGTTCGCGGTAGGCGTGTTCCAGCTCCACGCCGGTGCGCGCCAGCAATTTGCTGCGTTCGTGCGAGCGGAAGAGCACTTTCGCGACCCATGCGGCGAGCAGCGCACTGGCCATGGCGAACAGGCCGGCCAGCACGAGCATCCATTGCACTTCGCTCCATTGGTTGTTCATAAGGGCGGTTTCGCGCCCAAGACCGGCTTTGTGAACGTTGCGAACGGTGGATTCCACTTGCGCGCTGGCCTGTTGGGCCATTACGCCGATCACCGCTTCGGTCATGCGGGCCTGTTCATCCTTGGTGCGCACGCTCAACGCTTGGGTGTGCAAGGAATCGAGGTTGTAAAGCAGTTTGTCGAGGTTTTCTTCGAGCGAAGCCAGTCCGAGTCCTTCATCTTTAGTACGAATGACCGAGCCGATAACGGCATGTGTTTGGGCCATTTTTACGGACCAATCGCGTGTCCCGGCATCCCGGTCGTGCCGGTGCGCCGTGGGAAGCTGGTCGATGGTGGCCCCCACTTGGCTCAACGCGTCCAATAGCTTCACATGGCTGGCCATGCGCTGCTGCATCTGTTGGGCCCGGTTCATTAACGAAATGTCCCATGCGGTGAACACAATGGCGACAAACGCGGCGGCAAAAGGCCAGATTTTCCAAGGCAAGTGCTTCAAAGCGAAAGGGGTTTGCCCGTTGTACGTGGCCCATGCGCCCTGCGTTACGGGGCGGCGGCCAGCAGCCGCAGGCGTGCCGCGAACGCGTGCATGGCCTCTTGTACCTTCCGCGTGGCCTGGTCGCGCATGTCGGCATGGAGCCGTTGTGCGCTGCCTTGGCTAATGCCCCGTGTTTTCTGCACCGGGCGATCGCCCACGTAGATCGGCCCAAGGTCAACGCCGCCGCCCGGGGCGGCTTGGTTCCCAGTGTGCTCCAACTGCGCGATGCGCACCAGGCACTGGCCATTGCGTGCCTCAATGGTAATGCGGTACGCAATAGCGCCCATGGTGGCTTCCCGACTTCCTAAGCCCGTACTGCGGTAGTTGACCCGCGCTGATCCCTCGATCCGTCCGTTGGCCGTGTCCACCTGCAAAAGCACTGCGCCAGGCTGTTGGCCGAAACTGTATTCCCAAGCCCGCAGGGATAACTCGAAGGCCTGCGCTTTGGATAGCTGCAGTGCGATGGCGTCGGAGAAAGTGAGCAATGTGCCCGTGCCGGAATTAACCTGCGCGGAAGCGGCCAGCGAACAAACGAAAAATAAGGGGAAAAGTGCCCTTGGCATGGGTCGAAAGTTAACTGGACAGGATTTTCTGCTGTGAATGATCGCAAAATCCATTTGGAAACAAGCTCCGTGCCGGTAATTTCGCGTTCCCTAATCTCACTTATTCCTAACGCTAATGGAATCCACACGCAAGCCGTCCCTGAAAGTCGGCGTTTTCTACGATGGCAGTTATTTCACCCATGTGAGCAACTACTACAACTACGTGCATCCGCACCGCCGCCGACTGCATATCGGTGGCCTGCACGAGTTCATCAAGCAGATGGTGGCGGAGCGGGAAGGCACCCTGCCCAACCTCTGCCACATCATCGATGCACATTTTTTCCGTGGCCGCTTCAGTGCCAAGGACGCCAATGAGAAGACGAACCAGCTCTACTACGATCGTGTTTTCGATGATGTGCTTATGTACAACGGCGTGCAAACGCACTACCTCCCGGTGAAGGACCTTATGGGCCGCAAACGGGAAAAAGGCATCGATGTGCTGATGGCCCTGGAGACCTACGAGCTGTGCATGCTGAAAAGGTTCGACGTAGTGGCACTTATCGCCAGTGATGGTGACCATGTGCCCTTGGTGAAAAAATTGCACGCACTGGGCTGCAATACGATGCTTCTGGGCTGGGATTTCGAATACACGGACGAGACAACCGGCGAACAGCAGACCACCAAGACCAGTACGGACCTATGGAATGAGGTAAGCTGGCCGCTGGAGATGGCGGACTTGGTGGAAGAAGGTCTGCGGTCGGACGACGAGACGGTCCGCGAAATGTTCGTGCTGAAAGAATCCACCCCCCGCGAACCCGAAGGCGAACGCCCATTGGTAAGCATAAGCGACTACAACGACGAGGAACGCTACACCGGCGAGATCATGAGCCTGCACGCGGGTTACGGCTTCATCCGTTTTCCGGACAACAACGTGTTCTTCATCCGCGACGATCTGGACGGCATCGAGTTCAGCGATCTTACCGTTGGCACGATGGTGCAGTTCAACGTGGCCTTCAACAGCAAAGGCCAGCGCGTTGCGAAGAAAATTGCGAAGGTCGCGGAGGAAGCCTTGTAGTGCTTTACGCCACAAGTAATGCCACTGTGAACGAGCTGCCTTTGCCGATGCCTTGGCTGCTGGCAGAAAGTGTTCCGCCTTGCGCTTCCGCCCATTGCTTCGCTCTGGAAAGTGTGCTTCTGGCTTGGCTTTCGCCGCCGGTGCTCTGCGATGAGAGCATGGCATAACGCGTGAAGATCTCCTCGAGGTCTTTCCCGGACAGTCCCACTCCAGGGTCTGCAACAGTCAATTGTAAAAGGCCATCGGCTTCCTCGGCGAAAATGTTGATCTGTGCGCCCTCCGGCGAAAACTTACTTGCGTTGGACAGCAGTGCTTCGGCAATGTTTGCGAATAGACGCGGGTCCGCCAGTACGCGAACGTCCGCCCCGACGGAGAGGACATAATGCTGCTTTTTGGGCGTGGAACGGAAGGCCATGCTTTTTACGGACCGCTCCAGCACTTGCCGTACGGCCACGATTTCGCGGTGCGCGGTCTCAACACCGCGCGGCACGCCAAATCCGTCCAGGAGTTGCTCTACTTGCCGCGCGCCGGCGAAGTAGTTTTTCTCCGCCATTTCCACCAATTCCTTGTGTTCCGGACCCGGCGGCAGCTCGTGCAGCAAGTTGGCAGCCTGCCAAAGCGCACCGAGGCGGTTCTTCAGGTCATGCGAGAACCGGTGCAACCGTTCGTTGCGCCCGGCCTCGTCCATTTTCAACAGTTCAGGCATGGCCGTCCATGATGCCGTAAAGCACTTGGTTGAGCCCGTCGGGGTCGATCGGCTTCAGCAAGTAGTGGCAATGGTCCAATTTGCTGATGCCGTCCACGATCTCCGGCCGGCTGCTCGCCGTAAGGAAAATGATCGGCATCTGGTCCGTGCGCCGGATCTCCCGCGCTAATTCCAACCCGTTCTTTTCACCTTTGAGATAGACGTCCATCATGATGGCGTCGGGGTTGGTCTCTTTCAGGAGTATTTCTGCTTCGGCGCTGCTGGATGCACGGCCGGAAACTTCGAAGCCCATCCGTTCCAGTTGCAACTGGTAGCCGAATGAAATGATGGACTCATCTTCGATGATCAAGATCTTTTTCATGTTCAGTTTGCGCTGGAGCGGCGCTGGATGTGTTCGTTTGCGATGAGCAGGAAGCGCTCTTTAGTCAGTGGTTTCTCTACGTAGGCACTCACGTTCGGGAGCTGGTCGGCCATGGCCATGTCCACCGGACGATTGCTGCTGGAACAGAGTACCACCGTGGTTGAGGCGGCAGAAATGAGGTTTTCAGTGTTGCAGTGCCGGATGAATTCGAAACCATTAGTGGAAGGCATGTTGATATCCACCAGCAACAGGTCCGGCTGATCGGCAGTGGTGCGTAAATGCTGGAGCGCGATGTCCGGGTCTTGGAATGCGCTGACCTTGCCTCCGTATCCGGACTTTTTCAGCATCATGCGCGTGATCAAGTGGTAATCATCCTCATCGTCCACTACCATGATGTGCTTGATACGGTTTGCTAGCATGCGCTTGTTATTTGGACCTCTTACGCCGAACGGAGGATTAGGTTCGATGAACCGGTGTTTTCGTTTAACCTTCGTTAGGCAACATTGCACCAAACTTGACAATCGGCGTTGTTGCCTGATTGCGCTTCGTGCACGTGGGGTGCAACTCTGGTTACTCGAACGAACGCTTGATACCGTGCGTCGTTGGCCCGATGGTGCTTTATTGGTTCGCACCCTGCATTGCACCTCACAGCGGCGCGGCACTGCTCACCATCGTGGCCCACTGCCACTGCCACTGCCGACTGCCGCTGCCACTGAAAACTAAAAGCAGACCAAGCAATTCACCCCTTCGACTCGTTCCACGTCTTGTACAGTGCTGTGATCGGCTGCCGGTCAGCGGGCACTTCGCGCAGCGGTTCACAGGCTTCCAACGTAGCCCACAGCTCCGCAGGCAGGGCTTGGTAAAGCTTCGTGCCCGCTGTTTTCCAAGCGAGCATGTCATCGCTTACGTCCTTTACCGCCTTCGCGGGATTGCCCACGATCACCTTCCGCGGGGCCCACACCGAATCCGCTGGCAGGAAGGCCAATGCGCCCACGATGCAACCATCACCCAGTTCCACGCGGTCCATCAGCACCGCGTTCATGCCCACCAAACAGTTGCGACCTACATGTGCACCGTGGATGATGGCGCCGTGACCGATGTGCGCTCCTTCCTCCAACCGCACCGTGACGCCGGGGAACATGTGGACGGTGCAGTTCTCCTGCACATTACAACCGTCAGCCACGATGATCTCGCCCCAATCGCCGCGCAGCGCCGCCCCGGGCCCGATGTACACGTTTTTACCGATGATCACGTTGCCCGTTACCACTGCTTGTGGATGCACGAAAGCCGACTGATGGGCCACGGGTTTGTAGCCGTTGAATGCATAGAACATGGTGCGCTTTCGAAGGGGATGGTGCGGAATGGCGATACGCGAACGTACAGCGCAGCAATGAAAGACGTGATCGCCGCTCCGGTTTGTGCGAAATAACGCTATTGGGAATGTTACCGTATGGTTATGGATGGGTACGGATAAATCCCGTTGAGTTGACGGCAGTTACATTTGGCCACGCAACAGCGCACCCACCATGCCCATTGGAGCCTTCTTCCGCTTGTTCAAGCCCAAGGACCGGGTTTTCTTCTATCACTTCGAAGCATCTGCGGCCAACGTGCTGAAGATGAGCGAGGACCTGATACACATCATGGCCACCGAACCCGGTGCACAACGCACCGCATTGCTGGAACGGTTGGTTTTGCAGGAGCGCGCCAACGACGACCTTACGCACACCATCTTCAAGGAACTGGCGCGGAATTTCATTACGCCCATTGACCGTGAAGACATTCACGCATTAGCCGGGAGTTTGGACGATGTTGCTGACTACATTCTGGCCAGCGCGAAGAACCTCGAGCTCTTCCACATCGAAAAGCCCGATGAGACCTGCCGCGAACTGGCCCGTTTGGTGAACGAAGGCGCCAAGATCGTCCAGATGGCCGTGCATCACCTGCGCGACCTGAACAAGCCCAATGCGCACCAGCAATTCGTGATCGATGTGAACAGCATGGAGAACGAGGCGGACGAGGTGTTCGATGCGGCCATTGAACAGCTCTTCGCGAATGAGAAGGACGCCATCCATTTGATCAAAATGAAAGAGACCTACGTGGTACTGGAACTGGCCACGGACAAGTGTGAGGACGTGGCGAACGTGATCGAATCGATCATGCTCAAGTACGCGTAATGTGTTACTGCCGCAGAGGCGCAGAGGCGCTGAGCATGCTAAGGCAACTCATGGACAGTTTAGGTCTGTTACTTTCTCGTATGCACCTCAGCGTTTCAGCGGTCAACGCTCCAACTCAAATAGGATGAGCTTGATCGTGGTCATCATCATCCTGGCGCTGGTTTTCGACTACATCAACGGCTTTCACGACGCCGCCAACTCCATCGCCACGGTAGTGAGCACGAAAGTGCTTTCACCCTTCCAGGCCGTGGCGTGGGCGGCGATGTTCAATTTCGTTGCCTTCTTCATCTTCAAGGACCATGCGGTGGCGAACACCATCAGCAAAACGGTGCATGCCCAGTTCATCACCTTGCCGGTGATCTTGAGCGGGCTGGTCGCCGCTATCATTTGGAATCTGTTGACTTGGTGGTACGGGATCCCCAGCAGCAGTTCGCATACCCTGATCGGCGGATTCGCAGGGGCTGCGCTCACGCATGCGTTCTCCACACAAACAGGGCTTTCGTTCGCTGACGTTGTGGAAAGCGGCATGATCCTCAAGATCGTCGCCTTCATCTTCCTGGCCCCCTTGCTGGGCATGGCCCTCAGCATGTTCGTGTCCTTGGTCACATTGGTGGAGAATACCTGGTTCCGCGTCTCACTCATCATCCTTACCTCGATCTTTACATGGTTCCTATTCCTGCATTTGCAAGAAGGGAAGATGGAAGACAACATCGCCAGCGTAATGCAGGTGGATGTTTTGCACACCCAAGCACAGCTCGACCCCAGCACCACTGCACTGTACGAACAGGCGCAATTGAAATTGGATGAAGCCACGCCATTGCTGGCGCTCTATCCTAAGATCGGTGCTTCAGGCGTCGCCAAGCGGATCATCCATGACGTGGATCCTACTTTGGACGAAGCCAAGCTTACCAAGGCGATCTCGAAAGGCGACAATTCCTGGATCCGCTACGGGATGATGGTGTTCGCATTGATCTTCATCATCGCGTACGTCTACGTGGAAAAGGTGAAAACGCCCAGCGCGTTCAGCATGGCCAAGATGTTCAAGCGGCTGCAATTGGTCTCCTCAGCGGCCGTTAGCGTGGGCCATGGCGGCAATGATGCGCAGAAGGTGATGGGCATTATCGCGGCAGCGCTGATCGCCAACGGGGACATCTCCGATTTCAAGGATATGCCGACTTGGGTCCCGCTGGCGTGCTACACAGCGATCAGTTTGGGCACCTTGAGCGGTGGTTGGAAGATCATCAAGACCATGGGCACACGCATTACCAAGGTGTCTCCATTGGAAGGCGTTTGCGCGGAAAGCGGCGGCGCCATCACCCTGTATCTCACCGAACAGATGGGCATACCAGTAAGCACCACGCACACCATCACGGGCAGCATCATCGGCGTAGGTGCCACCAAACGGCTTAGCGCAGTTCGTTGGGGTGTTACCATCCGCCTGCTTTGGGCGTGGATCATCACCATTCCGATCAGTGCTTTGCTGGCGGCGTTGGCGTATTGGGGTTGTCACCTCTTGGGACTGTAATCGTATCCTCGCCCACAAATCGGACCGCCGCAAGGCGTCGTCCTGATCGGTGATCCATTTTTTAGCCACAGTTTTCGCCGATTACGCCGATGTTGCATTGCGGGGCGCGGGCGCGTTGGAAGCACATTGCCTACGGCAAAAAAAACCTGTGCAATCCTGATATGGTGGGACAGGTTCTGTGGACCTTTTTTCACGGCCACGATTCTTGTTTTGAGCCGCCGATTTCGCCGATTACGCCGATGTTGCATTGCGGGGCGCGGTCGAGTTGCAAACGCATTGCCTACGGCGAAAAATATGTGCAATCCCGCTCTGGCGGGACAGGTTCTGTGGCTCCCTCATTGAGGTCGGCATTCCGACCGAAGGTCGCATCTGTGTATATCCGAGGGTTTTTCATTGAGGCCGGTATTCATCTGTGTAATCCGTGTAATCTGTGGCTCTTCAATTAGTGCTCGCATTCCGTCCGACACGTATAGGACCGAAGCATCTATGGCATCTGTGGAGCATTGATGGAACTAATACCCGATCTTCGCGCCATGCTCCGGAAGCTCCACGTGCAGAACTATTTACTGATCGATCAGTTGGAGCTGGATCTCGGTGCGGGCCTTACGGTGATCACCGGCGAGACCGGCAGCGGCAAGAGCATTTTGATCGGCGCATTGGGATTGCTTTTGGGCGACCGGGCCGAAGGCAACCTGTTGCGGGACGCCGCGAAGCGCTGCGTAATTGAGCTTGAAGTGGGAGCGGGGCGGGGTTCATCGCCTGCGGCGGAATGGTGCGAACGCAACGGGTTGCCTCTTGAAGAACCGTTGCTGTTGCGCCGCCAATTGGAACCCGGCGGCCGCTCGCGCGCATTCGTGAACGACACGCCCGTACGCCTGGAGCAGCTCCGCGAATTAGGTGGCTTGCTCGTTCATGTCCACAGCCAGCACCACACGTTGCTATTGAATTCGCCCGCGTTCCAACTCGGACTCGTGGACCATTTCGCCGGTGAAGGCGGGGAGGTGAAACACATTGCGAGCGGCTTTTCCGCATGGCGGAAGGTGAAAGATGAATTGGCCCGGTTGCGCGAAGAAGAACGCAACGCACAAAGTGAACGCGACTACTTGCAGTTTCAATTCGAAGAGTTGGAAGCCGCACGCTTGGTGGCCGGGGAACAGCCGGAACTGGAGCGTGCTTTGTCGCGAGCGGAAAACGCGGGTGAACTGGCCGGTGCTTTTCTAGGGATCGAGGAAGGCATCAACGCGGACCGCGGCATCGCGGCGTTGCTGGCCACACTTCGGCAGCACACCTCAAAGGCCGCCCGGCTGGATGCTGGCGTGCAAGCCTTGGCCGAACGCCTTCAAAGTGCAAGCATTGAGTTGAAGGATATTGCCGAAGAAGCAGCCCGTTTGGCCGGCGAGATCAACCTGGACCCCAAAGCAGCCGACCGGCTGCGCGAACGTGCGGACCTGTTGAATCGCCTGGAACAAAAGCACCGCGTGGAAAATGCGGATGCCCTAATCGCTTTGCGCGACGAGCTGAAGGAGAAGATCGCCCGCATAGGATCCATGGAAACGGCGCTGAAGGAATTGGAACAACGCGAACAAGCCATGGGAGCCGAATGGCTGAAACATGCAGAAGCGCTCAGCACAAAGCGCGCGAAAGCCCTGAAGCCGCTTAGCGCCGAGGTCAGCAAGCAATTGAAGGAGCTGGGCATGCCGCATGCCGTATTCAACTTCAGCCAAACGCGCACCGAGCCCGCAGCAACCGGCATCGATGCCGTTCGAGCCCTATTCTCCGCCAATAAAGACCGCGCCCCTGAGCCGTTGGACAAAGTGGCCAGTGGAGGCGAGCTGGGGCGCGTTATGCTCGCATTGATCGGCTTAGCCGCGGAAAGCAAGGAACTGCCCACGGTGATCTTCGACGAAATTGACACCGGTGTAAGCGGTGAAGCAGCCCATCGCGTAGGGACATTGTTGAAGACGATGGCCCGTCAACGCCAAGTGATCGCCATAAGCCACCTGCCGCAGATCGCCAGCAAGGCCGACACGCACTTGCTCGTGACCAAAGACCACGAAGCCGAGCACGTGCAAAGCGACATCCGTCCACTGAATGCTGAAGAGCGCGTAAAAGCCTTGGCCCAAATGCTCAGCGGCAAAAAGCCCGGCAAGGCCGCCTTGGAAAATGCGAAGGAGTTGTTGAAGGCAAAGTGAACAGCTAACCGATCCCCACATTCCCCACATCCCCCTATCTTCGGGCCGAAACAATACACCATGGCACACGGACTATTGAAGGGAAAGCGCGGCATTATCAGCGGTGCGTTGAACGAACAGAGCATCGCTTGGAAAGTGGCCGAACTGGCGCACGCCGAAGGTGCCACCATCGTGTTGACCAACGCACCCATCGCCATGCGCATGGGCGAGATCAACAAGCTGGCCGAGGCCACCAACGCCCTCGTCATTGGCGCGGATGCCACCAAGGACGAGGACTTGGTAGCGCTTTTCAACGGTAGCAAGGAGCACCTCGGCGGCGAATTGGACTTCGTGCTGCACAGCATCGGCATGAGCCCCAATGTGCGCAAAGGCAAAGCCTACGACGACCTCAATTACGACTGGTACCATCAGACCCTGGACATCAGCGCCATGAGCTTCCACCGGATGATGCAAGCTGCCAGCAAAACCAATGCACTGGCGGAACATGCCAGCGTGGTGGCGCTCAGCTACATCGCCGCACAACGCGTGTTCCCCGGCTACGGAGACATGGCCGATGCCAAAGCATTGCTTGAAAGCATCGGGCGCAGCTGGGGTTATTACCTCGGCATGTCGAAAAAAGTACGCGTGAACACCGTGAGCCAAAGCCCCACCAAAACCACGGCGGGCGCAGGCATCAAAGGTTTCGGTGGCTTCTTCGGCTTCGCGCAGGAAATGAGCCCGCTGGGCAACGCCCCTGCTGAAGATTGCGCCGCATACTGCATCAGCCTCTTCAGCGACCTGACCCGCTACGTCACCATGCAGAACCTATTCCACGACGGGGGCTTCAGCAGCAGCGGTGTCACACCGAAGGTGATGGACCACTTTATGGGGGAGTAGTTGTCAGGTCCCCCGCCAAAGCGCTCTGGCGCCGGCGGGTTGTCAGGCGCGTTCCCGCGACGTACTGTGCTTGAATTCTACTTCAAGAACGCACCATCCACCACCAGCAGCTTTACTGCATTCACGGTGCGCGAGCGGTGTTGGCTCAACCCATCGGAAACCGCGTAGGAGGATCCTGCCTTCATCACAGTGGTGGATCCATCTTTCAATTCATTGATGAGTTCGCCTTCAAGCACAAAGACCAAGTGGCCAAGTTCGCACCAGTGGTCCGCGAGGTAGTTCGCACTGTACTCGACCATCCGGATACGCAAGTCGCCAAGTCGCTGGATCTGCATGGTGGCCGTGCCCGAAGTGCCGTTTACAACAGTGACGGGCACTTGCGCCCATTCGGTGATCTGGAAGGGGATGTGGAGAGGCATGGTACGTCGAAGGTAGCTTTACGTGGCAGTCCGAAGACTGCTTGAAGCGATCTTGCCTTGATCGACTGAGCAGCCCACCACTCGCCCCGGCCTGTTTCAGCAGGAACTCACTTTATTGTTGGGCCAGACTGGCGGGAGGGCGGGGTCCGCGAGGTAGTTCGCACTGTACTCGACCATACGGATGCGTAGGTCGCCGAGCTGCTGGATCCTCATAGTGGCGGTGCCCGAAGTGTCGTTTACAATGGTGATGGGCACATGATCCCATTCGGTAATATGGAAGGGGATGTGTAGAGGCATGGTACGTCGAAGGTAGCTTTACGTGGCAGTCTGAAGACTGCTTAAGCGATCTTGCCATGATCGACTGAGCAGCCCACCAGTCGCCCCGGCCTGTTTTCAGCAGGAACTCACTTTATTGTTGGGCCGGGAAGACTGGCGGGAGGGAGGGAAGACTGGAGGGAGGGGTGGGAAGACTGGAGGGAGGGGTGGGGATTACCCAATCTCCCGCAAGTCTTCCCGGCTAACCAAGAATTGCGCTCCAACACAGACAGCCGGGGCGACTTGTGGGTTATGAAATTACTTGCATCCATGCTTTGCTCGTGAAGTCTTCGGACTTCACACAGAAACCGTTCAATACTTTACCAATTTCAGCAACCTAAGTTTCCGTCTAACGGCTGGCAATTAACGGAGAAAAAGCAAGTCCCTTGCTCATCCGCACCTCTCACCGCCGCACCACGCTGTACGTGTTCACCGTGTTGCCGGTGTGTACGCGCAGTAGGTAAACGCCTTTGTCGAGGTCGGTAAGGTCGAGCGGGATGCGCACTAGGCCGGTGGCGTTGCGGTGCTCTTCGTTGCGGACTACTTGGCCGGCGGCGTTCAGCAGTTCCAGGCGGAGGTCTTGCGCTTGGGCCAGTTCCACGGTAAACAGGGTGGTGCCTTCGGTGGGGTTGGGCGTGATGTTGGCCACGCCGTCTACGAGTTCGCCTGCAAAAATGCCGGTGGTGAAGTCGCCGTAGATAGCACCCGTTTCATCCACACCGCCCAAGGCGAGGTAGTAGTCGGCGTTGTTCAAGGTGGTCCAAGTGTCGTTCACCATGCTGAATTCGGCGGTGCCGGTAACGGGGATGGTAGCGATGGTGTACTCCTGTCCCGCGACCCAGTCCGTAGGGATCCACTGCAAGGGGGTAAGGCCGAAACCCACGAAGATCTGGTAGCGCAGGCCGGCATCGTCCAGCTCGCTGCCGCTACGGGTAACGGGGATGTAGGTGCTGGCCGGGGCCACCTGCTGAATGGTTCCAAGGTGCGCATCGGTGGCGGCATCCCATCGGATGGTGAAGACGAGGCTGCTTACCATGCCGTCAAATCCCGCGCTGGGCCGCAGGCGCACATCCAATTGCCCGCTTGTGTTGGGTACCAGGGTGATGTCTACCGGAGCGGCGCTGGCTACTGTGGCCATGGCCAGAAAACCGGTTGCGAGGATACTGCGGAAGGTGTGGGAAAGGCGCATTTCAGGGAATTTGAATGGTAAAAGTAGGCTTTTTAGCAAGCGTTGCGCAAATCGGGCCTTGGAGTTCTGCACGATCCTTCGAGGTTAAGCAACTACGGCCTTTCCAACGTTGCGCCCAGCACGGCCCGCAGTTCAGCGATCATCAATGCGGTGGCGCCCCATACGGTTTCGCCGTTGAGGTGCCAGTAAGCGGCCATGGCTTGGTGGCCGGTGGCCATTTGGATGAGCTTGTGTTGGAGTGAAGCGGGGTCCAAAACTTCCCGCAAGGGCACGTGTAACAGTGCGGCCACTTCGCGCGGGTCCGGGCGCAGCCGCCCCAAATTTTCAGCCCAACCTACGAAGGGACTTACCACTGTGCGACTGGGGGGAATGAAGACCGACGACAGTGTTCCCACCACTTCAACGCGAGATAGATCGGCTCCGGTCTCTTCGGCGAATTCCCGCAGGGCAGTGGCTTGCAGGTCGGCATCCTGTGGTTCACGTTTCCCGCCGGGGAAGGCGATCTGGCCACTGTGTACACCGGGATAAACCGTGCGCCGCATCAGCAGCAGGTGGTCTTCGCCATTGTATTTATGGAACACGGCCAGCACGGCGCTTTCCTTGGGCGGGGGCGACAATTTGCGGGCATCCTCCGGCGAATTCCGCGGATAGCCGTTCAGCGCTGCGAAGGCTTCATGGCCCGGCAAGGGGGCAGCCAGTGCCGCTTTCAATGCGGTTGATGAGCAGGACTCACTTTTTCAGCGCATCAACAAGCTCTTGCGCCTGCTTTTTGTAGGTGTGTGGCCGCGAAAGGATGTAGTGCGCTTGCTTGTCCGCTCTGGCGGTATCGCCTTCGCAAAGCCAGCACAGGGCGTTGAACCAATCCACTTGGTCCCGGTAGGATTTGTCGGACTGATTTTCCAAAAAGTCGATGTGCATTTCGGCTTTGTAAGCATCGCCCGCTCCTAAGTTGGCGCTAACGAGGTACATGCGGATGGCGCTGTTGCCGGGGTCGCGGGCTATGGCGCGGTCCAAACCGGTGATGGCGCCTGCGTAGTCACCGTCGTTGTAAAGTGCCATGGCATCGAGGAAGGGGCCGTTGTCCGGCGTGCGCGCACGGTCCGTGACCATGTCGGGATAAGGCGTGTAGAATTTTTCGCAGAGCGATGCGGGATCTTTGCTTCCGCAGGCTGAGAGCACCAGCAGTATCAAAATAAAGGGTGACTTACGCATGGGTTGCTTTTTCAGTTTGAAAGGGAATGAAAGGTGCGGCTTCCGGGAAGAATGTCACCATTTACGTGGGCATTGAAGAGCACCAGCGTGGCCCGGCCCACAAGGTGGTCGGCGGGCACGAAACCCCAGTAGCGGCTGTCCGAACTGGCATCGCGGGAATCGCCCAGAACGAAGTAGTAGTTGGCGCGTACGCGGTATTTGCCACTGGCATCGCCGTTCACGTGCAGCTTGCCGTCCATTACTTCCACGGTGTTGCTTTCGTAGCGGCTGATGATGCGGTCGTACATGGGCAGGTTGAAGGGCGAAAGGTCCAAGGTGTCGCCGGCAGCGGGAATGCGCAAAGGTCCGTAGTTATCGTTATTCCAAGGCCGGTCCGGGCTGAAGGGGAAGATGTGGTCCGGCGAGCCTTTCGCATTGGCGCGCGGCGCAAGGCCCGCCACCACGGACATTTTCTCCACGACTGTTGCGAGTCGCATGTTCAGCGGCATATCGATCAGGTCATTGCCCGGCAAGGAATATCCGTTCGGCAATCCGAGCTTTTCTATTAGCGTATCGGGGTTGTGGCCGGGGCGGAGCCGTACGCTCCAACTGCGGGTTTCACCGGGCCTTGTGGGCACGGGCATGCCATTGATGAACAGCTCGCCTTTCCGCAATTCCACTACGTCGCCGGGCAGGCCCACGATGCGTTTCACCAGCAAGCGGCGGTTGAACATGGCGCGGTCGTCCTGCACGGGATCACGCAGCACGGCAATATCACCGCGGTCGAAACCGGTAAATGCAGTCCAGCGTTCCACAAGCAAAAGATCACCCGGCAGCAGCGTGGAATACATGCTGGTATTGGCCACGGTGACCCAGCGCACCACGAAGAGATGCAGCGCGCCCAACAAAGCCAGCGCCAACGCCAAGGCCTTTGCCCATTCGCGCAGCGGGCCCGCAGGCCATTTCATCGCACGCGGCTGAAGAGGCGCTTCCAGCGGATTCCGCCGGGGAAACCTCCTTTTTCAGGATCGGCGGTGAGCCAGACCAGAACGGCTTTGCCCACCACATGGTCGTAGGGCACGAAGCCCCAGAAACGCGCGTCCTGCGAACGGTGCCGGTTGTCGCCCATCATCCAGTAGTAGTCCTGCTTAAAGGTGTAGCTGTCGGTCTGTTGGCCGTTGATCCAGATCGTGCCGCTTTTCACTTCAAGCTGGTTGCCTTCGTACACCGTGATGGCGCGGCGGTACAGCGGCAGGTTCGCATCCGTAAGCTTGATGGTGGCACCGGCCTTGGGTATCCACAGCGGACCGAAATTATCCTCGCTCCAGTCAAAACGTGGATCGTTGGGGAAGATGGGCCAGCTGTCCTTAGCACCGTAGTAGCCTTTGGGCTTGTTCTCGCGCTCCATACTGACCACGTTCCCGAATTTTTTCAGCGCTTCAGCATTTTCCACAGTGAGGGGAATGTTGGCCGTTCCACCTTCCTCCGTTACGTCCGTGGTGGTGATGTCGTACTGATCTTTCAGGACTTTCTTATTGAAGCCGTCCTTGATCACGAAGTTGTACTGGTACTGCCCGGTGTTGATGAGCGGCTCCGGCGTTCCGTTGATCTGCACCACGCCGTCGATCACTTGCACGGTATCCCCGGAAACGCCCACGCAGCGCTTGATGTAGTTCTCTTGCTTATCCACCGGGCGGATCAAAATGCCGCCGGTAGGGGCACTGCCTTGGCGACCGTCAGGCATGGTGAACACGACACGGTCGCGGCGCAACAGGTTGTCGCGTCCGCACATGCGCGCCAGTTGGTAGTAGCTCATGTTCTGGTAGTTCGCCACCACGGTATCGCCTTCGGGGAAGTTGAACACGACGGCATCGCCGCGCTGGGGTTTGCCGAAGCCCGGCAGGCGCATGTAAGGCAGCTCGAACCAGTTGGTGAAGCTGGGCGTGTGCTGCGTCATCGGCAGGGTGTGGTGGGTGAAGGGGAAGGTGATCGGCGTCATGGGCAGGCGCGGGCCGTAGCTCAGCTTGCTCACAAAGAGGTAATCGCCCACCAGCAAGGATTTCTCCATGGATTCCGTGGGGATCGTGAACGCCTCGAAGGTGAACGTGCGAAAAGCCGTTGCCACAATGACGGCGAAGAGGATGGCATCGCCCCACTGGCCCAGCATGTTGCGCTTGTGCGAGCCCACGGGGATGGGACCGACCCACTTGTATTTCGCGTTGAACGCCAAGTTGGAAAGCTCCACCCAAGGCACAAAGATCATGATCAGGTGGTCTTTCAAGGTGCGCTTTCCGAAGGCGATGCTGGTGTTCACGTTGTAGATGATGAGCATCAGCAAATTCACGCCGGGCGCAAGCAGCAGGATCACCCAATACCACGGTTTGCCCAAAATGCGGTTCCATTCCCACAGGTTCAGGAAGGGCACGAAGCCTTTCCACGCGGGCACACCAGCCTTTGCGAAGATTTTCGGCAGGGTAGCGAACAGGACAATGATGTAAAGGGCAAGCAGGAACCAAGCGATCATGCGGGGTGATTGGGGATGGGGTGCAAGTTGGGCACAGGGCGGGGTTAGTGGGCTTAAAGTTTGCAAAGATCGGATTCTTCACCGCAACGGGAAAGGTTTTAATCGCGGAGGGCGCGGAGAGCGCAAAGGATACTTACGAATGCGGGATGCTTTCGGCGAATGTGGTTCACCGCGACGTGCGCAACGCCTGAGGCTTTCGCTTGTTTTCGGATTCCTCTTCTCCGCGTTCTCCGCGCCCTCTGCGGTTAAAACCTCTTTTCTGCGGTTCACACGTTCCCGCTCAGCACATCATCCATCGTGAACATCCCGGTCCGGCCTTTCAACCATTCGGCTGCAACTACGGCACCGGTCGCAAAGCCTTGCCGGCCGTGGGCTTGGTGGGTTATGGTGATCTTGTCTTCCGGGCTTTCCCAAGTGATGGCGTGCGTACCCGGCACTTCGCCGATGCGGTGGCTGGTGATGGGCACTTGGTCGGCGGCAGGGGAGTGGCCGTCTTTTTTCAGTTCCCAGCCAGCGTATCGGTTGCTGCGGATGTGCAGGTCGCGTGCCAAGGTGATGGCGGTGCCGCTGGGCGCATCGAGCTTTTGCAGGTGGTGCGTTTCCTCGATCTGCACGGCGTAGTTGGCTTGGCCGTCCATCAGGCTGGCGAGGTACTTGTTCAGCTTGAAAAAGAGGTTTACGCCAATGCTGAAATTGCTGGCCCAGAGCAGCGTGCCCTTGGTATCCGCCACGAGGGTTTTTACAGCACCAAGCTCATCGTACCAACCGGTGGTGCCCACAACGATCGGCACGCCAGCTTCCAGGCAAAGACGCATATTCGGCAATGCGTTTTCGGGACGACTGAATTCGATGGCCACGTCGGCACCCGTTGGGGGCGTGCCCGCGTTGTCGTGGTCCACTTTTAGTACGATGGAATGGCCGCGTAGCGTTGCGGCTTTTTCAATGGCTTGGCCCATTTTTCCGTAGCCGTAGAGTGCGATCTTCATAGTTGTGTTCTGCATCAAAGGTCCACCCGCAACGATAGCCCGAACGCGCCTTGTGCGGCGAGGCCCAACGAAGGTCCGGCCTGTACGGTGAGGTCGTTGCTCACATCGAAGCGCACGAAGTAACCATCCACAGAAGCATCCATAATGTTGAGGGCATAGACCAGTCCCGTCGCCACGTAGCTCAGGTCGCGCCAGCGGTGGTATGTGTCAGCTACGTTGCGGAGCTGGTCGCCGGAGTAGATGCCGTTGAATTCATCCGGGCGGTTGTTAACGACGTCCAAATAAGCCGATTTGTAGCGCTGGTATTCCTTGTTGTTGTCCTGGATGAACCAATATGAAACACCGAGACCGCCCAGCACGATGGGCACTTTCCAATACTTGCGGTTGTACACCTGGCCAGCGCCGGGCAGCACGGCGGAATAGATCGCGGCGCGAACAGGCTGGTGGCGGGCGCGCCAGTCCAAGGTCGGGGCGCTGGCTGTATCGGTGGATAGCGTGTCCGGCACTTGGGCGCTACAGGCCGTGCCCGCAGCCATTGCGAGGGACAGTAGGAGTGGTAGCGCCAATTTCATTCGGTGCAAAGGTCATGCATTTCAAGGAAGAGGTCCCAACGCAGGGGTCCGCTATCCATCGAAGATTTTTGTTGGCGTGACTCGGCGGAGACAGAATACGGAGATTCCCCAGAAGAGGCCGCAGATTTCGCCGATTTCGCCGATTTCGCCGATGGCTGCCATCGGCGGTAGTTGCCGGGCGGGCAGCTTTCCCGCAACGCGGGAAAAAATCTGCGTAATCGGCGCAATCTGAGGCTATCCCAAATGAGGACGGTCGCGTCAACGGCATTCCATTTTCTGATCGTCTGATCATCTGATCGTCTGATCCTCACTTCATCCCCTCCAAAACCGTCCGCACCGCTGCGCCGAGTTGCTGGTCCGTGCCATGGCTAAGCTGCGCGGGGTCGTTGGCCTGTTTTACATCGGGTTCCAACTGCTGGTTCTCCAAGTATTTGCCGCTGTTGTCCACCATTCCCACTTGGGGGATGCCGAACACCACGTCATTTTGCAGATCTTCCCACCACACGGCCGTACCGGTGCCGGGCACGGGCATGCCCACCAGTTTGCCAATGCCGAGCGCTTTGTAGGTGAAAGGGAACATGTGCGCATCGGAATAATTGCACTCGTTCATCAACACCACGGAAGGGCGGCTCCACTTGAACTCCGGCTCGGTGCCAAGGTCTTGGCCGCGCGGCAGCAGGTGCATGTACACGGTGCCGCTGAGGAAGGTGGCCAAGTCGTCGTGCAGCCAGCCGCCGCCATTGAAGCGGGTGTCCACGACCAGCGCGTCTTTGTCGTTGAATTTACCGAGCACTTCCTCATACACGGTCTTAAAACTCTCAACGTTCATGCCGCGCACGTGCACATAACCCACGCGGCCACCGCTGATGCTGTCCACGGCATGGCGGTTCTGCTCCACCCAGCGTCGGTAACGGAGTTCGTTTTCCTCACCACGCCCAATGGGCTTCACGGTCTCTTCCCAGCGCTTGCCCGTTTTAGGATCGAACATGGAAAGTAGGGTGTTGCGGTCGGCTTTGCGGTTGAGCAACACGGCTGGGTCTTCCTTGGACGTGATCGGCTTGCCGTCGATTTTTTCGATCACTGTGCCGGCCTTGATCTTGGAGCCTGCTTTCACCACTGGTGAACGTTCCATCACTTCGGCGATGGTAAGGCCAGGCGTGGTGTCATTGGTGTAGAACAAGCCCAGCCCGGCGGTGCGGTCGCCTTCGGGATCGTTGTTGCGATAACCTGCTCCTGTGTGGCTGGCATTGAGCTCGCCCAACATTTCGCTAAGCAGTTCGGCGAAGTCGTAATCGTTATTGATGTAGGGCAGGAAGGCCTTGTACTCGGTTTTGTAGCGCGCCCAATCCACGCCTTGCAGGTCCACGCGGTAGAATTTCTTCACCACTTGGCGCCACGCATGCTCGAAAAGATGGTCGCGCTCGGCGGATTCGTTCAGCGTCATTTCGCCGTTGATGCCCACACTTTTCACCTCTCCTTTGTCGAGGTCCACGGTGGAAATGCCGCCGTTGTTGAGCAGGAAGAGCGTTTTGCCGTCCTTGGAAAGTTCAATACCGCCGGGCTCTTCAGCGCCCATTTTGGCCAGCAGTTTGGTCTCCTTCGAGCGTACGTCGGTTTCCCACAGGTCGAAGCCTTTCTCGAACGCGGCGAGGTAGTAGAGCTTTTCGCCATCCTTGCTCAGGATGGCATCTGCCATGTCGCTTGAGTTGCCGGTGAGCCGCACCTTCCGATATTCAATGCCGTCCAGCTCGAATTTCAACGGAGCGATAAGGGTGTCTTTCTTTTCCTCTTTTCCCTTCTTTTTATCCTTCCCGTCTTTGCCGTCCTTGCCATCATCACCGTCCTTGTCCTTTCCGTCTTCATCTTTCTTTTTCAGCAGTTCAAATTCTTCTTTGTTCAGTTCGAAGGTGTCCAATGCGGCCTGCGTAAAGAACATGGCGTACACGTCTTCCTGGCCGCCCCAGCTGGCTTGGCTTTTGTAGCCGTCGCGGTCGCTGAACCAGATCATGGCCTGGCCGTTAAGCGCCCATTGCGGACGGTTGTTGTTGTAGCCGCTGCGGGTAAGGTTCACCACGGGTTTATCGCCTGCTGCCGAAACCAGTCCGCATTGCGTGATCCACTGTTTGTCTTGCAGGAATTGCACTAACAGCCACTTGCTGTCCGGGCTCCAGCTGAAGTACTGGTCGCCGTCGCTGTAGCTGTAGTTCTTGTCGGCGGGCAGCACGGTGCGGGTCTTCTTCGTGGCGAGGTTGTAGACCTTCACGGCCGTGCGTTCTTCCAAGTATGCGATCTCTTTTCCGTCCGGCGACCACACCGGCTGGAACTCTTCCGCAGGCGTAGCGATCAACGGTTCTTCCTTCAGCACCGTGGCATTGAAGAAGCGCTTTTCGTCCTTGCGCGTCAACGAAGTGCGGTAAATGTTCCAGCTGCTGTCGCGTTCGCTGGCGTAAATGATGCTGCGGCCATCGGGGCTGAAACTGGCATTGCGTTCTTGTTCCGGCGTGTCGGTGATGCGGCGCGTGGTGCCTTCCTTCACCGAGGTGACGAACACTTCGCCGCGATGCACGAACACCACTTCTTCGCCATTGGGCGAAGGCGACATTTCGCTGGCGTCGCCGTGTACTGACACGGTGCGGTCGGCCATGTAGCGCTGGTCCACGGCGGTGCTCACCATCAGCGGTTGCGGCTGTTGGCCGTCGCGCATGGTGTAGAGCAGGCCACGGAAGGCGAAGCAGATCAACCCGTCGTTGCTGATGGTGAGGTATCGCACGGGGTCTTTGTCGAAGGTGGTGACGGCTGTATTTGCGCCGCCGGCCATGGGCAATTTGTAGATGTTGAATGAGCCGCTTTGCTCGCTTAGGAAGAAGATGGTGTTGCCATCCGCGCTGTAAACGGGGTTGCGGTCTTCACCGTTGAAGGTGCTGAGCTGCGTGTATTTCTTGGTGCCGAGGTCGTACGTCCAAATGTCGCGCGTAACGGATGAGGTGTGGTGCTTGCGGAAGCCGTTTTCGTAACCCTTGTTGTCGGTGTACGCCAGCGTGCGGCCATCGGGGGAATAGCGCGCGTTCAACGCGGTGGTGGTGAGCACGCGGAGCGCTTCGCCGCCGGTAACGGGCACCGCGTAGAGTTGCGGAAAAATGCCAGATGGGAACTGGCGGTCCTTCACATCGCCCAAGCGCGCGCTGCTGAAGATCACGGACTTGTCATCGGGCGTAAAATCACTGGGTATGTCGCTGGCGCTGTTCTCCGTGAGCCGCGTTGCGGGTCCGCCGGCAGCGGGCATGATGAACACGTCGTCGTTGCCATGGCGGCTGCTGGCGAAAGCGATCCACTTGCCATCGTGCGACCACACCGGAGCGAACTCATAGGCCTCGTTCGTAGTGAGCAACGAAGCTGTTCCGCCATTGGCATCCACGCGCCACAAGTCACCTTGGTAGCTGAATGCGATGGTCTTTCCGTCCGGTGAGATGGCCGGATAGCGGAGCCATTTGGCCTCGTTCTGCGCTTGCGCGGAAAAGGAGAGCAAAGCAATGGCGGATAGGGCAAGGAGAATGCGGTTCATGAAACGGGTGCTGGTGGAAGTTGGTCAAATCTATTAAAAGGCGACATTAAAGTGAACGCTATTCCTGAGCAGCCATGTTTAAATTTCTTTGTGTTGGGGCGTTTGCAGAGCCGGAAGCGATGCCAGTGCAGCTTTCGACAAACCAACGTGAAAACTTCCTTAGAATCACTTTCAACGGCACAATTCAACAGCCCACCTTTACACCATGAAACGCGTCCACTTCATCGCTATCGGCGGCAGCGCCATGCACAACTTGGCCATCGCGCTGCACCAGAAAGGCTTCGAGGTGAGCGGGAGCGATGATGAGATCTTCGAGCCCAGCCGCACCCGTCTGAACAACCTCGGCCTGCTACCTGCGCGCATGGGCTGGGAACCGCAGAACATCACCAAGGAACTCGACGCGGTGATCCTCGGCATGCACGCGCGCGCCGACAATCCTGAGCTGCAACGTGCGCAAGAGCTGGGCATCCCGGTGTTCAGCTACCCGGCGTATTTCTATGAGCAGACCAAGGAAAAAACGCGGGTGGTGATCGGCGGAAGCCACGGAAAAACCACCATCACGTCCATGATCGTACACGTGCTTCGCGCCGCCGGCGTGGACTTCGACTACCTCGTGGGCGCGCAGCTCGAGGGGTTCGATTGCATGGTGCGCTTGGGCGCAAAAAGCAAGATCGCCGTGATCGAAGGCGATGAATACTTGGCTTCCACATTGGAGCCGGTGCCGAAATTCCACCTCTACAAACCGGACATTGCCTTGGTGAGCGGCATCGCATGGGACCACATCAACGTGTTCAAGACCTTCCAGAGTTACGTAGACCAGTTCGGCATTTTCATGGACCTGGTGGAGCCGGGCGGAAAGCTGGTGTACTGCGCGGAAGACCCCGTGGTGAAGGAATTGGCGGAAGCGCGAAAGGGCAGGAGCGACGTGGCCCAAGTGCCCTACGGCGTACCAAAGCATGCGATCCGCGAAGGCGAGACCGTGCTATTGACAGCACATGGCGAAATACCGCTGAAGATCTTCGGCAAGCACAACTTGATGAACCTGGAAGGCGCGCGCCACGTGTGCCACCAGCTCGGCATCGGCGATGAGGAATTCTACACGTCCATTGCCACGTTCACCGGCGCTGCGAAGCGCTTGGAAAAGCTCGCGGAGCATGGCGATAAAGTGGTTTTCAAAGATTTCGCCCATTCGCCCAGCAAGCTGAAAGCCACGGTGGACGCGGTGCGCGAGCAATTTCCAAACCGGAAGCTCATTGCGTGTATGGAGTTGCACACCTTCAGCAGCCTAAGCGAAAACTTCCTGGACCAATACGCCGGTTGCATGGACGCCGCCGATCGGGCACTGGTGTTCTACGATCCGCACGCGGTGCAATTGAAGCGGCTGCCGCCCGTGCCGACTGAGCGGATCCAAAGCGCCTTCAAACGCGATGACCTGCACGTGCTCACCGAGCCCGTCGCCTTGATGGGCGCGGTGCGCAAAGACATGGGCGATGCTGGCGTGCTGCTGATGATGAGCAGCGGGAACTTTGGAGGGATGGACTTGAGCGCTTTGGCAGAAGCGTTTATTGCTTGATTAGTTGTCCGTTGTCCGTTGTACGGACGATTGGCTTATGCAGCTCGGCATCGCACCGCGGAGTGGTTGCACGCTTCGGTGTCTCAAGCGCAAAACGCTAACGCCCGTGCGATTGACTGAGGCCGTCGGCTGCATGCCGTCGTCAATGCATTTTGGCGTTTCAACGCAAGCCTGCGCCAGAGCACTTCGGCGCTGCGTGCCTGACAACTGACAACTACCCCCTGAACTTCCGCAGCAACTTATCGTGGATCAGCGCGAAGAGCAGCGCATTGAGCGACCCCGCCATGAACAAGCCAAAAAAGGTGAGCAGGGAATAAGTGCCTGCATTGTACATCGCGCCCACTTTTTCGCGGGCCAAAGCTTCGGGATGCCCTTGGGCCATGAAGCCTTCCACGAGTTTGTCGTTGTAAACGGTGAAGGCCGTGGTGTCCATCGTTTTGTAGAAGATCCACGTGAAAGCCGCGAGTAACAGGGCGTACAGCACGGCGCTTTGGAAGCCGGCGCGCATCAATTCACCTGCGCCGCGCGATGGATCACGGCCCAGCAAAAAATGTCCGCTGAAATACACGGCCAGCACAATGAAAAGCATGTGGACCAGGATGAAATCGAACGGTGCAACGGTGACGCCTGTATAAAGGAGCACCGTGCGCAACACCATGGCAAGCAGGGCGAGCAGAAACGTGGTCGTGATGCCGGACATGGCCGATGACAAGCCTTAGCTGTTCATGGAAACGAGGAATTCCTCGTTGCTCTTGGTGCCTTCCATGCGGCCTTTCACGAATTCCATGGCCTCCACAGGCGTCATGTCCGCGAGGTGTTTGCGCAGGATCCAGGTGCGCTGCAGCACGTCTTTGTGGTGCAGCAGGTCGTCGCGACGGGTGCCGCTCGCAAGTATGTCGATAGCAGGGAAGATGCGGCGGTTGCTGATCTTGCGGTCCAACTGCAGTTCCATGTTGCCGGTGCCTTTGAATTCCTCAAAGATCACCTCGTCCATTTTGCTGCCCGTTTCGGTGAGCGCAGTGGCGAGGATCGTGAGGCTGCCACCGTTCTCGATCTTCCGTGCGGCACCGAAGAAACGCTTGGGTTTTTGCAGCGCGTTGGCGTCCACACCGCCGGAAAGGATCTTGCCGCTGGCGGGCTGCACCGTGTTGTAGGCGCGGGCCAAACGCGTGATGGAGTCCAGCAGGATCACCACATCGTGGCCGCATTCGGTGAGGCATTTCGCCTTTTCCAGTACCATGGTGGCCACGGCAACGTGGCGGGTGGCGGGTTCGTCGAAGGTGCTCGCAATTACTTCAGCTTTCACGCTGCGTTGCATGTCGGTTACTTCCTCCGGACGTTCGTCGATCAACAATACGATGAGATAGACCTCCGGATGGTTGGCCGCGATGGCGTTGGCCACGTCTTTCAGCAATATCGTCTTACCGGTCTTGGGCTGTGCCACGATCAGGCCGCGTTGACCTTTGCCGATAGGGGCGAAGAGGTCCAGCACGCGGGTGCTTAGGTTGGCCCCTTTTGTAGTGAGGTCGAATTTCTCGTCCGGGAAAAGCGGCGTGAGGAATTTGAATGGAACGCGGTCGCGCGCCCATTCCGGGTCGCGGCCATTGATGCTTTCCACCTTCACCAGCGGGAAGTATTTGTCCTGGTCGCGTGGTGGGCGCACGTAGCCGTGAACCGTGTCGCCGAGCTTCAGGCCCGCTTGCTTGATCTGCTGCTGCGTTACATACACATCATCCGGTGAGGGCAGGTAGTTGTAGTCGCTGCTGCGCAGGAAGCCGTAGCCTTCCGGCATGATCTCCAGCACGCCATCCGTTTCAATGAAGGCATCGAAGCTTATTTGTTGCTGCTGCTGTTGCGGCTGGCGCTGCTGTTGTTGATCGCCGCGCCCTCCTTGTTGCTGGCCTTGGCGTTGCTGATCGCGGTTTTGGTCGTTGTTCCGCTGATCGTTGTTGCGCTGCTGGTCCTGCTGGTTCCTATCGCGGTTGCGGTCTTGGTTTCGCTGGTCGTTGCGTTGGTCGTTATTGCGCTGCTGGTCTCCGCGCCCACCTGCTTCAGGGTTGTTGGGTGCGTTTTCACCGCCTTGTTGACCTTGGTTTTCCGTGGCGTTCCGGTCTTGCGTGTTGCTGTCGCTGTTGCCGCTTTCGCCCTTGGCTTCCTCGCTTTGCTGGTCCGCATTGCGCTCCGCCTCAATGCGCGGCCTGCGCCCTTTGCGCTGGTTGCGGTCGCGTGGATCGAAACGATCGTTTTGGTCGTTGGGCCGCTCGGTGTTGCGCTGGTGGCGTTCTTCGCGCTTCCCATTATCCGCAGCGGTCTCTTGGGCTTTTTCCTTTCCCCCGCGCCGGTCCGAATCACGTTCCGAAGGTGCTGCGCCCATTCCGGATTCCCCGGAACGTCCGCTGTCCTTATTGTCCTTTACGCTGTTCTCTTTTTTGTTGCTCGCACTGTCCTCTCCGTTCTCGTCGTCATCATCGTCTTCGTCCTCGTCGTCATCATCATCGTCATCGTCGTCATCATCCTCATCGTCATCATCGTCGTCATCATCTTCCTCATCCGGTTCCGGATCGGGAATGTCGTCTGACACTGCCAACGCGGCAATATCGTCGGTATCAAGGTTTCCCTTTGAAGAAGAGGCTTCCATGATCTTGGCGATCAAGTCCTGCTTTTTCAAGGTCTCCACCTTGGTGATGCGCAGTTTCTTGGCGATCTCCTTGAGTTCGGCGAGTTTCAACGCGGATAGCGCTTTGAGGTCATACATGGATCACAGGTTCAATGAGGGATGCGGAACAAACCGCACACAGGCCGCAAGGCCGCTGGAAAAAAGGTAAAGCTTCGATTGAAGAAAAAAGCCCGCCAACGTGGTGGCCGGGGCATACGGACTGCAATAATAGTCGCAAACGGCGGGTTGGGCAACTTTTTTCGATCGAGCGGGCCTCAATTTACGAACCTTGGGTCGAAGTGCCGATCTTCGCGGCCAGCCATGATCCAACGCAAACAGACCATCTTCCTCTTGCTCGCCGTACTGTGCGGCGCGCTCACGTTCTTCTTCCCGATAGAAACCTTCACGCAAGCTGAACGCGCCTTCGTCTTCAGCACTTCCGGGCTTTTTCAAGGGGCCGGCACGCCGATCGTGGATGCCTCGCCCAAGTTGCCGTTCGCTATCCTGTTCGGCTTTTTCAGTGCGGTATTGCTCGTGGCCATCTTCCTGTTCAAGGACCGCAAACGGCAGCTTCTGATCGTGCGCACGGCCAACTTGCTTCTCATCGGGGTAACGGTGTTCCTCTTCATCACCTCCAATTCCGTGCGGGCATTTCTGGAGCAAAGTGGCCGGGTCAACTCGCAGTTCGGTGTTGCCGCAGTGCTTCCTTTGGCGATGATCGTGTTCGCTTTTTTGGCCGAGCGCGGCATCCGCAAGGATGAGGCGCTGGTGCGGAGCGCGGACCGGTTGAGATGAAGGGGACGAGGAGAAGAGGCCGCAGAGGCGCAGAGACGCGGAGAAGAGTGACGGTTGTTTTTTTTGACGCAGAGGCGCAGAGACGCAGAGAAGAAATGCAATAAACCCAGGTTAGTTGAACGTTGGATTTCTCTGTGCCTCAGCGTCTCCGCGTCCCACTTCAACACTACCCAAGATCTGGATTTCTCTGCGCCCCTGGTTGCCGATAGGCATGCTCCGCGTCTCCGCGGCCTATTTCATTCTTCGCGCCTCTAATGCCCAACTCGATCACCTCCAAATCCTTCAATTTTTCCCCGTCAATGGTGAAGCGCAGGGCTGTTCGAACTTTGTGCCAGCCGTGCCTGCCTGTGGCGCCGGGGTTCATGTAGAGCATGTTCAACGCCGGGTCGAATTTCACCATGCAGATGTGCGAGTGCCCACAAATGAAAAGGTTCGGGGCATTGCGCTTCAGTTCATCCCGCACGGCGGGGTCGTAGCGCGGGGGGCTACCGCCGATGTGCGTGATCCACACCCGCACGCCTTCCACTGTGAAACGCAGGTCTGCCGGGAATTCCAGGCGGGCTTTGGCATCGTCGATGTTGCCATGGATCGCGCGCAATGGCTTCCATTTTTTAAGTTCATCCGTCACGGCGGTGTTGCCGATGTCGCCCGCATGCCAGATCTCGTCGCAGGCCGCGAAGTGGTGCTGCAGGCGCGGGTCCAGCCAGCCATGGGTGTCGCTTAAGAGGCCGATGCGTTTCATCCGCACAAAGGTCGCCCAAGCCCGCGTCCTACTTTTGCACCCCGCTTTTTCATTGTCTGGTCACTTGATCAGGTTATCGAGCGAAGCAGAGATACTGATCGACCCACATGCCGCGCTATTTCATGGAACTTGCCTACGACGGCACGCCTTACCGGGGCTGGCAGCGGCAATTGGCGGGCACAACAACCGTGCAAGAGGAGGTCGAGAAAGCGCTCCGGATGAAATTGCGCTCACCGAAGGTAACCGCATTGGGGTGTGGCCGCACCGATACCGGCGTCCACGCTTCAAGCTATTTTTTGCATTTCAACGCCGCGGAACCGCTTGCCGACCCGGCCGGTTTTTCCAATTCCATGAACGCGCTGCTTCCCTCGGCCATCGCCATAAAACGCACGTTCCCTGTGGACGATAAAGCACATGCGCGGTTCTCTGCCACGGAACGCGAATACACGTACCTGATCCATCGGCAAAAGGATCCATTTCTGCACGACAAGTCCTATTTGTTGCGCATTGAACTGGACGTACAAGCCATGCACGCCGCTTGCCAAGTGTTGGTCGGGAAGAAGAATTTCAGCTGTTTCCAACGCACCGGAAGCGACAACGGCACATCAATCTGCGATGTTCGCAAAGTCGCTTGGGAGGCCACCGGCAACGGCTACCGCTTCACCATAGTGGCGGACCGCTACCTGCGCAACATGGTACGCGCGATCGTGGGCACGTGCATCCGCATCGGGAAGGGAAATTGGGACGCGGCGAAAATGGCGGAGATCCTTGCTTCCGGCGATCGCGGCACTGCCGGGAAAAGCGCACCAGCGTGCGGCCTGTACCTTTCACGCATCAGCTATCCGTTCACGGAAACAGGGGCATGAGCAACGGTAAAGGCAAAGCGTTCGACGTCGGGTTGTTCCGCCGGGTAATGGGTTTCGTGCAGCCGTACAAGCGTCTGTTCTGGATCACCTTCGGGCTTACCATCCTGCTCTCGTTCCTCGGCGTGGTGCGGCCGGTGATCATGGCCAAAATGATAGACGACCATGCCGTAACGGGCGACATGAACGGGTTGTACCTGTTGATGTCGATCGTGGTGGCCCTGTTGGTTGTAGAGGCTTTGGTGCAGTTCTACCAAGCGTATTGGACCAGTTGGCTCGGCCAGACCGTGACGTTCGACTTGCGACAAGCGCTCTTCGCGAAGATCACCGGTTTCCGAATGCGCTACTTCGACCGGACGCCCATCGGCACGCTTGTAACGCGCGTCATCAGCGACCTGGAGACCATCGACGACATTTTCTCGCAAGGATTGCTCATGATCATGGGCGACCTGCTGAAATTGGTGGTGGTGATCGTGGTGATGTTCGTTTACAACTGGGAACTCGCTCTGTGGAGCATGGTGCCGATCCCGTTGTTGCTCTGGGCCACCAACATCTTCAAGAATTCCATCCAGAAGAGCTTCCAGGACGTGCGCACGCAGGTGGCGCGGCTCAACGCCTTTGTGCAGGAACACATCCAGGGCATGGCCATCGTGCAGCTCTTCGGGCGCGAAAAGCAGGAATACGAAAAGTTCAAGCAGATCAACCGGGAGCACCGGGGCGCGCACATCCGCAGTGTTTTCGCTTATTCGATCTTCTTCCCTGTAGTGGAGATCCTCAGCGCGGTTTCGTTGGCGTTCCTGATATGGTGGGGCGTGGGCGATGTGCTAAAGGGCTTTGCCACCTTCGGGGAATTGATAGCATACATGCAATTCATCAGTATGCTTTACCGGCCGATCCGCCAACTCGCTGACCGCTTCAACGTGCTGCAAATGGGCATGGTGGGCAGCGAGCGCGTATTCGCCATTTTGGACACCGAAGCGTCCATGGAAGATAGGGGCACGCTTTCCGCGGACAACGTGCAGGGCGCTATAGATTTCAAGGATTTGTGGTTCAGCTACAACGATGAGGACATGGTGCTGAAGGGCATCAACTTCAGCGCCAAACCCGGCGAAACGATCGCGCTGGTCGGTGCCACCGGAAGCGGTAAAAGCAGCATTGTGAACGTGTTGAGCCGGGCTTACGAATACCAGCGCGGCCAAGTCCTGCTGGACGGCAGCGACATCCGTGACTACCGCCTTGGCGAGCTGCGCGCGTGCATCTCCGTGGTGCTGCAGGACGTGTTCCTTTTCAGCGATACGATACACAACAACATCACCTTGAACGATGAAAGCATTTCCCGTGAAGAAGTGGTGCAAGCCGCTAAGGACGTAGGCGCGCATGACTTCATTATGCGCTTGCCGCAAGGCTACGATACGGAAGTCCGCGAGCGTGGATCAGTGCTTAGCGTGGGCCAGCGGCAACTGCTGTCCTTCATCCGTGCTTACGTGAACAAGCCCAAAGTGCTCGTTTTGGATGAGGCCACCAGCAGCGTGGACAGCATGAGCGAACAAATGATCCAAGAGGCTACCGAGAGGATCACCCATGGCCGCACCAGCATCGTGATCGCTCACCGGCTCAGCACCATCCAGAAAGCGGATAAGATCATCGTTGTTGGTGCCGGGGAGATCCTGGAACAGGGCAGCCACCAAGAGTTACTGGCCATGGATGGTGCTTATCGCGAGCTGTACGAGTTGCAATTTGCGGATTGACCAGGGGCGCCTACCGCTTTTCAAAGCGACCAGTCAGTCGGCCGCTTTGCGTGTGAGCCACTGCCATGTATGTGCCGGGGGCAAGTGAGGAGACATCCAGTTGAACGTTGCGGATCAAAGTTTCAGCTTGCTGTAGAAGCGTTCTGCCTTGCATGTCCAGCACACGAATGGAAAGGATCTCTTCGTCCGCGGATATCGTGATCCGGTCCGACGCCGGGTTCGGGAAAACCGTTAACGCGTGGTTGCGGCTGTTTTCTGCGACCCCAACAGAGCTCACTAGTTGGCCATTGCGGTAAATGCGCGCTCCATAAAGTTCACCAATACTATTGCTCCAGAAACTAACCACGCCGCCTTCGCCATCCGCCAATTGGATCTGGCGCTCATAGAACGGGTTGAATCCAGGGAGGCAGAATTGCGCCGGTGCATTCCAAGCGAGCGTTCCGTTACCGCGCACCCGCATGGCTGAATAGCCGTCCACGTTCCCGTCCATTGTGACGATCACGGCGCCACTATCCGAAGCTACGATGCCTGTTGTGGGAATGTAGGTGTTCAACTGCAAGGCCGGAACCCCGTCCGCAGCCCAAAGTGGCGCGCCGTTAGCATTAAATTTCTGTACATAGAGATCCGCGTTGCTCGCTGGTGGCCTGTTGTCCACCCAAGCGGCGTAAAGCGCCCCCCCGTTCCGAACGAGCTTAGGTTTATCCTGCGAACTAGCATAGTCGCACACCACTAAGGGCGAAGGGTTGAACGTCAAGGCTCCTGAAGTATCGAGCCGGGCCATTACCAAGTGCCCCAGCATACTGCGCCAAGCGGTGATCTGCGCGCCCAGTCCATCCTGAACCGTATGAAAGGCGTAGTTCAATCCATCATTTCCGGCGCTTGTCTGCACGTTCGCTGGCCAAACGTTGGTACCCGAGCTGTCCACGCGCATGGCCATCAATGCAGCCCCCGAGCCGTTTCCCGTTCGCCATTGAACGATCACCCCTTGTCCATAATCGTCGTGTAATTCGAACGGCCCGTAGGCGGCGTACGGTATGGCATAGCCGTCCATGCCCCATGGCTGCGTACCATCGTTTTCAATACGCGTTACGTTCACACCGTTGCTTCCGCCGAAGTAGGTGTCGTACCAACCGATGATGGCCCCACCGCTTTTCGGGATCATTGCCAGCTCGCCTATGCCCAGTATTGGGCTGCCTTCTTTGGTGATGTTCACTGCGTTCGGCCACAGCGGGGCTGCATCCGCATCGAGGAGCATGGCTTTCATCGTATCGGCGAACAATGAAGGACCGGCTATTGTAGCTAGCATCAGGTTGCCATCTGCCAACCGCGATATCGCGAAGTTGCCAACTGTGCAAGAGTCTTCATGGTGGATCAACTTACCTCCCGCCGTCCACAATGGATAACCCGCCTCATCCAGACGTTGCCCGTACATGTCATAGTTCGTTCCGTCCGTGCGCCGGTCGCGCCAGAAGGCGTAATACCCGCCATTGCCGTCACCGAACGCCACCAAATTTTCCGGTGTTCCAGTAGCTGCACATAGTACCATAGGGTTGGCCGGGTCCGAGGACCATTGGGCTTTGCAGGAAAGGGTCAACGCCAGTAGGCTGATAACAGCTACGGGGATGGCGAGATCGGAGAGTTGGATGTGGCGGCGCATGGTGTTCGGGTTTCTGCCCGAAAATTCATGCAATGGCTGGCGGATCCCAAGCGGTTCCGAGTGAACGGCAGTCTTACTGAGGGAACGGCTCAGGAAGCCAATGCACGCATCACCTCTTCGCGTTTACGGCGACTTAACTCGATGCGTGCCCCGTCATTCAGAACCACATGGCCTTGGTCGACATGCGAGATGGTTGTCCGGTTCACCAGAGTTGAACGGTGAACTCGCAAAAAAACCAAGTGGGGCCAGCATGTCCTCGTAGTCCTTCAATGTGCGAGCGGAAACGAAGTGGCGTCCGTCGCCCAAGTGCAGCTCAGTGTAGTTGTCGTCCGCCACGCAATGCGTTACCTCGGCTGGCGCGATGAAATACACGCGGTCGCCCATGGAAAGCGTGATTTTCATGGCGGAAATATCCTGCTGGCCAATGTTGGCGAGGAACTGTTGCTGTACGGCTGTGCGGTCGTTCAACGGGTGTCGCTCACGGAAACGGTTCAGCGCAGCAGAAAGTTCATCGGGCTGCACCGGTTTCAGCAAGTAGTCCAAAGCACTGAAGCGGATGGCTTGGATCGCGTAGCGTTGGAAAGCCGTGGTGAAGATCACCTCGAAAGGCCAGTTGCCGAGTTGTTGCAACATATCGAAGCCGGAACCGCCCGGCATTTCCACGTCGAGGAAGAGCAGATCGGGTGCGTATAAGGTGATCAGTGCTTTTGCATCCGCAATATTCCCGGCTTCACCGGCCACTTCCACTTCCGCAACAGCGTGCAGCAGTTCTCGCAGGTAGTCGCGGTTTCCCTGATCATCATCCACCAACAGCACCTTGATCATGCAGGCAAGATAGGAGGGACGCTTCAGTCCACCATGCCTAGGTGAAGTGTTACGCACGTGCCGGAGGGCACACCGGCCACGTTCAGCAGGTCTTCCACCTCAACTGAGCCGCTGCCGCCAAGCCTTCGGGAAAGCAGCCGGAGGCGTTCATCGGTCAACTGCATGCCCAACGAGCGGTGTGCGGGCGATCCTTTAGTCTTCGAACTATGGCCGCGCCCCACACCGTTATCCGTAATGGTGCAACGAATGCCGTTACCGTCCATGATGAAACGGACCTGCACGGAACGTTCACCTTCTTTGTCCGATAGCCCGTGCCAAACAGCGTTTTCCACGAAAGGCTGCACCACCAACGCGGGCAGCACAGCCTCGTCTTCGATCAAGGCCGGTTCTGCTTCAACTTTAAAGGAGAGACCCGCAAGCCGGTTTGATTCCAAATGCAGGTATTGGCGTAAGAAATCCAACTCCTCGCTGATCGTCACGGTGTCGTTCACGCTATGGTCCAACACCATGCGCAGCAGGCGCGCAAAGCCTTGCAGGTAAGCGAGCGCTTCGGCGGTCTTCCCGGCCTGCGTCATCCGCATGGCGCTGTTGAGCCCGTTGTAGATGAAGTGCGGGTTCATCTGACTGCGCAACAATTTCGATTCCAGCAGGCCGTTGATCTCGGTGATCTCGGCGTTGCTGTCCGCAAGTTGGGCGTTCAAACTTTCGAGCACCTCGGCGTGTTTGCGCTTTTGCCGGTAATTGCGCCGGAAGAGCCATGCGGCAACCAACGCTGCAATACATAACGCAATGATGGCGTAAAGCTGGATGTCCTTCCGCCGCAAACGCTCCGCCTTTTCACTATTGGCAGCTTTCAAAATGGCGTTGTCCTGCTCTTTGCGCTCGGTCTCGAACTCCGTACGGAGGCGGGCAAGTTCATTCTGAGTGTTTTGGCCTTGCAGACTGTCTTTAATAGCCGTGTAGCGATCGTAATGCCTTAGCGTGCCATGTGCGTCGCCTGTGGCAGCAGCCAGCTGAGCCCGGGCCAACTCGTAGTCCATCACCAATTCCATGGAACCGGTGCTTGCGGCTAGCGTGCTTCCTTCCGCCAAGCTGACCTGCGCCTCGGGAAACCGCATCAGGGCGGTCTGGGCGATTCCCATGGACTTCAACACATATGCTTTGTCCTCAACACTGCCTATGCTGTCATAGTGCACCATGGCCAACCGGTAATGCTCGAGTGCCCGGAGCGGCGAGTGCTTCATGACCATGTCGCCGATATTCTCCTGCACGAGGCCAGCCCCTGCATGGTCCCGATTTAATTTGTAGAGCGAGGCCGCCTCCGCAAAGCGTACCGCCGCCCGGGACGTATCGCCCTGCTCACGGTATAAATTGGCCAGGCCCATCAGGCAATTGGCCTCTTTGCTCTTACGGCCCATGCTACGCTCCAGAGCTAACGCACGTTGTAGATAGTCCTCCGCAGATATGTATTCCTTCAAATTCCGATAAGTGGATCCGATGGAGTAAAGCAGGATCGCGATGCCGGAACTGTCTTGGGCAGCCTCGTCTTTGCGCAGAGCCTCCTGAAAGCGTTTCAATGAACCGACACTATCCCCTTTTTTTTGCGCCAACCAACCCAAATTGGAGAGCGCTCTCGCGGCGTACGCGGGGTCATCCAGTTTTTGATAGAGATCCAAAGCAATGCCCAATAAGGAATCGGCGCGCGCAAAATGCCCCTGTTCCACGGCGAGCCAACCGAGGTTGTTGTGCGCATCGCCCAAGGCGGCGGTGTTGTTTGTCTGCTTTGCCAGGGTCAGCGCTTGTTCACCAACGATCAGTGCGGAGTCCGGTGCGGAGCGCGTGAGGTTGAAACAGATGCGGGAGAGGAACTCCGACCGGGCCGTGTCATCGGTGGCGGCAGCAAGTTCCTTTTGAATGGACGGGACCAACGCGGCATCTTGCGCGCATATCGTTCCTGGCCCGAGCAGCAATGCACCGGCCAATGCAACTACGAAGCGTAAGGAGAATTCCTGCATGTGGTGGCTGGCCGACAGGTGAAAATTACACAAGCCAACATAGACCACTTCCCAAATCAAAAGCCCCGGACCAATTCGCGGTTCCGGGGCTATTTGGCTTTCCAGCTAAAACCAGCTCAGTACGTCAGTTGCTTGTTATTGCCCGCGCGAACTGCGGGTGGGACCAGAAGTCAATGCGCTGTAAAGTGGCAACTAATTCAGGACAGCGAGCTTTTGGCGGATTGAATATTGCTGGTTTTGAATCTCAATGACATAGAAACCGGAAGGCCATGATCGCGTAGCTAAAACGAATTGGCCTTGCCCATTTGGCACCACCGTTCCGGCATAGACCAATGCCCCGCCTAATGCGGTAATACGAAGCACAGCACCAACGCCACTTTCTGGCAGTTGGCCAAGATTGAGCGTCACGATTCCAGCATTGGCGGGGTTGGGCGAGATAATGAAACCGGTGTTGCCCAGTTCCAGAGCCGTGACTATATCCGGTATAGTCCCATCGCAGTTCACCTTCATCGTGTGGAACCAACTCATGAGCACCGGCCGCGCCAATTCACCACAACCTGTATGGTTTTCTGTGGTTGATACCTCCACGCTTGAGATCTGGTCAGCACCATGGGCAATGAAGGCATCCTTGGCAATCGATGTGTTGATCGGGGAAACAACCTCATCGCTTCCGCAATAGCAAAGTTTTACCGGAAACTGAGGTTCCCAGTTGAACACATTATTCTCCTTGAGCACCTGGTTTAACGGAGAATTCGAGTCGGTTGCAATGGAATCGCGTAATGGCTGTGGAAGGATTTCCCCGATTACGGGAGGCAGCAGCGGGTTGATGACATCCCCATCGTGTGTTCCGTCAAAAAGTGGCGGCAGTTCGGTCGCATAAGGTTCCACCAGGAAATCAGCAGGCGAATTGAAAAGGCCGGGATAGGCGGCATCATAGGAAAATAGGACATAGGCGATGCTGGAACCGGCACCATAGGGTTGGGTGGACAGAAGCTGGTTTTTGATGACCGGATAGGGCGCATAGGGTCCGCTGATGCCTCCTGCCGCAGCGATATGGAACTCGTCCGGAAACTGGGTCTGCATGGCCTGTGCCGTTGCTAAACAGGCGTGGCTGCCTGCTGACGCGCCCATGAGGAAAAGTTGATCATGCAACGGGCTACCTTGCAGTACGCGGTATTCCATGGCAGCGCGCACAGCATCCATGCATGCGGTAGCTTCACTGGCCGCGTGCAAGTAGGGGTGAGGGCCGGGCGATACGCCAAGTCCCAAAAGGTCCGGAAGTACGCAGGCCATACCCGTGCTGGCGAAAGTGTATCCTTCTTTGCTCGCACCGGGACCATCTTGCCAGTTCGAGGGTACTTCGTCCTTCAAATAGGTGGTGCCATGAATAAAGCACACCAACGGTGTGGCACAGGCGGTTTCCGGGTCAACATATGCAGCACTGGCCATGCTGGGCGTGCCGTCCAACGCTGGTGTCCAATAGATCAACTTCAATACGCGCACGCCATTGGTGGCTTCCGGGAAGCCGTTGCTATGCAACCAAAGCGTGTCATGCTCAAGGATCAGGGTTGCGGAAATGAGCACGTCGGCATTGACCGTCACCGTGAGCATAAGCAGGGAAATGGCAAGGGCCAAGTACCGCGAACGATCAGGGCTGGATGAGCCTTTCGTATTTGTGTTGGCAAGCATCGGATCTGTGGTGTTTGGTGTCACGATGGATATGTTCCTGCAAAACACAAGCCCGGTTACACGAGACTTTGCCTAAGAGCGATAAGGATTGTCCGTTCCGAATAAACCGGCGCAATGCCTATCGCATTGTAATCCGGCATTTACGATAAAGCATAGTCCTTCGAACGGTTCCGGAGTTTTGTGGGCTCTCGAGAACGATCAAGCCAATGCTCCTTAACTTGTTCTTGCCAATCACATCTACCGGCATGCCAAGATTCCCATAAGCCGGAAAGTGATCACTGATCCACGATCAAAAGCTTTTGACGGATCGAATAAAGTTGGTTTTGAACTTCGACCACATAAAAACCGGATGGCCATGATCGTGTTGAAAGAACGAGGTGACCTTGCCCATTGGGCACCACTGGACCAGCATAGACCAACGCACCACCCAATGATGTGATTCGAACCGCAGCACCAAAGCCACTTTCTGGCAGTTGGCCAAGACTAAGGGTCACGCTTCCCAAGTTGGCGGGGTTTGGTGCTATGGAAAAGCTTGGACCCTCTTTTTCGGGGACAGCCACACTGACATCACAAATAACTTTCAAGGCTTGGAACCATTCGACAATTAATGGTCTTGCCAGTTCACCGCATCCAATATGGTCTACTGTGGCTGATATCTCTATTTCGGAAACATCGCTTGCACCATTGGCAACGAACGTGTCGTGGGCAATAAACGTATTTTCCGGTGGCACCGATTCATCCGACCCACAATAGTATAAGCGCATTGGGAAGTGCGGTTGCCAGTTGAACACGTTGTTTTCTTGGAGCGCCAGGTTTAATGGAGCGTTGGGGTCCGTGGTAATGGAAGTCAGCAGATCAGAAGGGATGGCCAAGGAAGTTACAGGTGGAACGAATGAATTAATTTGTGATACATCGTGTGTGCCGTCGAATAAATTAGGCAGGATGAAGGAAAAGGGTGGCACGAGGAACGAAGAAGGGGTAGGAAAAAGCCCTGGATACATCACCGAGTAGGAGAACAGTGCATAGAGCAGATTTGCACCGGCACCGTAGGGCTGCATGGAAATGAGTTGATCACGGAACACGGGATACAGGGCATATGGCCCGCTCACATTTCCGGCTGCGGTAATGTTGAACTCATCCGGAAAACTGGTTTGCATTACTTGTGCTGTTGCCAGGCAGGCATGGCTACCTGCGGAAGCTCCGAATAGAAACAGTTGTTCGTGCAGCGGGTTACCTTGCTGCATGCGGTACTCCCGGGCCGCGCGAACTGCATCAATGCTGGCGCTGGCTTCTGTGGAAGCGTGCAAATAGGGGTGTGGTCCAGATGAATCGCCTAAGCCTAAAAAGTCCGGGAACACACAAGCCATGCCGGTAGAACCAAAGTAATAACCAACAAATCCAACACCCGAGGTGTCTTGCCAATTGGAAGGTGCGAGATCTTTCTGGTATACAGTGCCATGGAAATAGCATACCAATGGTGTTGCACAGGTGGTTATAGGGTCCACGTAGGCGGCAGTGGCAATGGTAGGCATACCATCAATACCCACGGTGTTGTAGGTCAGCTTAAGTACTTGCACGCCGTTGGTGGCCGCGTTGAAGCCCAAGTTTTGAAAATACGCTAGGTCATATTCCGTAATTAAGGTAGCCGAAATCAGTACGTCCGCTTTCGCGGTGAAGGTGCTCAGTAATGGAAAGAGCGTTGCCAAAAGAAAAATTCGGAGACCAGCAATAGACAAGCTTGGACCAAGACGATGAATCATTTCTTTGGCTTATTGGATGGTTTAGATGCCTGAATAGGAAAGCATTCTGCAATTTTCGTGCCCTTGGATATTCGGGTGCTTTAACGGGCTTTTACAGCAGTCCAGACTTTACGAAGTTGAGCATTTTCTGCAACCATTCAAAATTGGGCGGACTGGCACGCTTGCAAAAAAAATCCCGGACCTGAAAGACAGGTCCGGGATTCACTGATCCGGCGGGTAAAACTACGCCAGTTGTCCGTCCAGCTTTCCGGCCAAGGTGGCCTTGGGAACCGCACCCACGCTGCGGTCCACCACTTCGCCGTTCTTTAGGAACAAGATGGTAGGGATGCTGCGGATGCCATACTTCATGGCCGTCTGCGGATTGTTGTCCACGTTTACTTTACCGACCAAGGCCTTGCCGTCATAGTCCTTGGCAAGTTCCTCAACCACGGGACCAACCATGCGGCAGGGCCCGCACCATTCGGCCCAAAAGTCCACTAGAACGGGTTTGTCGCTTTTCAGTACGAGTTCTTCAAAGTTTGTGTCGGTGAATTCTACTGCCATGTTCGGTTGTTGGGGAAACTGACCCCGGTTTGGTTGAGTAACGATGTTGTCTTCAAAGATGCGGCAATTCCAACTATCGGAACGATGCCGACCGGCTTGGCTTATCCGCAGTGCGTTGTCCACAAAGTTAACCCCTCTTGGCAAGTTCCGGGCCAGTTCAGATGCCTGACGGTCTGTCAGTCACCGACTTTGGATTGCAAGGATCCGACTTTTTCGAGTGCGTTCAATTCAGCGCCCATGTCACTTCGGAGAGGCCGTCCAAGCCGCGCAAGAGCTCTTCGTTCAAAGCGACGCCCATTCCTTTGCTGGGTGCATCCACAGCAAGCTTTTCCTTGGGGCTTTGCACTTGTACATGCACCGCGCATTTTCCCGGCGAACGCTTCAGGAGTTCCTGGAGGTCATGGGCCAATTGTTCGGTCACCCGCTCAGCCTCGATCTTTAAGTTCAATTTGGTGAAGTATTTCTCACGGGCATCGCCCAATAGGTCGATGTTGGCGAGCTTGAATTCCAGTTGGCCCTCGTCGCGGCCCCACGTGCGCACGCTGGCGCGGCCTTTCATCAGCAGCAATGTGCCCTGCGTGAGGTAAAGTTTGAATTTCAGGTAGTCTTCGCTGAAGAGCATGAACTCGTGCGTTCCGGAATGGTCTTCCACGCCGAGAATGCCGAATTGTTTGCCGCTTTTGGCCGTGCGGTGCTCGGCACGCGTCACGATCCCGCTGAAGCACAGTTCGCGCCCTGCCAACTTGTCCAGATCCTTCAGCTCCGGCAGGGTGGTGTTGCACAGGTGCTTGATCTCCAGCCGGTGATCGTCCAACGGATGGCCGCTCAGGTAAAAGCCGATCACTTCCTTTTCATGGTGCAACTGCTCCAAAGCGCTCCAAGGCTCAACGGTGGGCAGCGTGGGCTCCGGAATTGATGCCGCACCGTCCGCCACGGCGTCGAACATGCTCACTTGTGCACTGTCCACGCCGTCTTGGTGCTGTTGGCCGTAGCGGATCAGGCTTTCCAAGTAGGTGGGTCTGCCTTCACCGCTTGAATGAAAAAAGTGCGCGCGCTGGATCTTCAAATTATCGAATGCACCAGCGTAAGCCAAGCTCTCCAACGCCTTTTTGTTGGCACTGCGCAGGTTTACGCGACGCACGAAGTCGAATGCGCTGGTGATCGGTCCTTTTTCACCGCTGCGCTCGGTGACGATGGCGTCCACCGCGTTTTCGCCCACACCCTTCACAGCGCCTAAGCCGAAACGGATCTGCCCGGCCTTGTTAACGCTGAACTGAAAGGAACTTTCATTCACATCCGGCCCCAGCACCTGAATACCCATGCTGCGGCATTCTTCCATGAAGAAGGTGATCTTATCGATCTGGCCGCCGGTGTGGGTGAGCACGCTGGCCATGAATTCCGGAGCGTAGTTGGCCTTTAGCCATGCGGTCTGGTAAGCCACGAAGGCGTAACAAGTGCTGTGGCTTTTGTTGAAGGCGTATTGCGCGAAGGCCTCCCAGTCCGTCCAGATCTTGTTGCAGACCTTGGTGTCGAAGCCACGTTCTGCCGTGCCCTCAAGGAACTTGCCTTTCATCTTGTCCAATGTGGCGCGGTCCTTTTTACCCATCGCTTTCCGCAACACGTCGGCATCGCCTTTGGTAAAGCCAGCTAGCCTTTGGCTTAGCAACATCACCTGTTCTTGGTAAACGGTAACCCCGTATGTCTCTTTCAGCAGTTCCTCCATTTCCGGGAGGTCGTAAACGATGGGCTCCAGGCCCTGTTTGCGCTTGATGAAAGTGGGGATGTATTCCAGCGGACCCGGCCGGTAAAGCGCGTTCATGGCGATGAGGTCACCGAACTGGTCTGCCTTCAGTTCACGCAGGTATTTCTGCATCCCCGCGCTTTCAAACTGGAAGGTGCCGTTGGTCTCAGCGCGCTGGTAGATGCCGAAGGTCTTTTCATCGTCCAGCGGAATGGTATCAATGTCGATGTCAATGCCGTGGTTGGCCTTGATCATGCGCAACGCATCACGGATGATGGTGAGGGTTTTCAGGCCCAAAAAATCCATCTTGATCACGCCGGCGTCCTCGATCACCCGACCATCGTACTGGGTAAGCAGCAGGTTGGATTCCTTGCTGGTGCAAACGGGAATGATCTCCGTGAGGTCGCTGGGCGCGATGATGATGCCGGCTGCATGTATCCCGGTGCCGCGCACGCTGCCTTCGAGCTTTTCGGCTTCGCGTAGCACGTCGGCAGTGGCCTCGCCACTTTCCAGGATCGAGCGGAGCTGCTTTACGTTGGCGAGTTCGTCGCTGTTGAGGTTTTCCTTCTGTTTCAAGCTGCCTGGCCCGTCAATGGGCGCGTTGAGCAACCGCGCGAGCTCTATGCCGGGGCGTTCCGGCACCAGCTTGGCTAAACGGTCGGCTTCCTGCAAGGGCAGGTCCATAACGCGGCTTACGTCCCGGATGCTGCTCTTGGCCGCCATACTGCCGTAGGTGACGATCTGTGCCACCTGGTTCTTGCCGTACTTGTCCACCACGTAGTCGATCACCTCCTGCCTGCCCTCGTCGTCGAAGTCGGTGTCGATATCGGGCATGCTCTTGCGGTCCGGATTGAGGAACCGCTCGAACAGCAGGTCATACTTGATGGGGTCAATGTTGGTGATGCCGATGCAGTAAGCCACCGCGCTCCCCGCCGCACTGCCACGACCGGGACCGATCAATACGCCGATGTTCCGCCCGTGGTTGATGAAGTCCTGCGTGATGAGGAAGTAGCCACTGAAGCCCATCGTGCGGATAGTGAACAACTCGAAATCGATGCGTTCCTTGATCTTGGGGTCAATGGAATCCACCCCGCCATTGCCTTCACCGAGGTAGCGTCGCACTGCGCCTTCGTAGGTGAGGTGCTTCAAGTATTCGTCCTGGTTATCGAAACCTGCCGGGATCTCGTAATTCGGCAGCAGGATGTCCTTCTTCAGCTTCAGCGGCTCGATCTTGTCTACGATCAAGCCCGTGTTGTCCAGCGCTTCGGGGATGTCCGCGAAGGATTGCAACATCTGGTCCTTCGTCTTGAAGAAGAACTCGTCGTTGTAGAAAGCGAAGCGCTTGCCCTTTTGGCTCACCTCGTCGTCGCCGTCGTCCGCCTTGGGCGTGCTCTGTTTTTCACCGGTGTTGATGCAAAGCAAAATGTCATGTGCGTTGGCGTCCTGCTGATCTACGTAATGGCTGTCGTTGCTGGCGATCAAGGGTACGTTGTACTTCTTCGCCCATTCCAGCAACACTACGTTCACGCGGTCTTGTTCGGGAATGCCGTGGCGTTGGATCTCCACGTAATAATCTTCCCCGAAGAGGTTGAGCCACCACTTGAACTCTTCTTCAGCTTTGGCCAGATCGGTGCCGCCGCGCATAATGGCCTGCGGAACACTCGCGCCCAGACAGCATGTCGTCGCGATGAGACCTTCATGGTACTTCTCGATAAGTTCCTTGTCGATCCGCGGATACTTACTGTAGAAGCCTTCCATGTAGCCCAAAGAGCAAAGCTTGCTCAGGTTCTTGTAGCCCAAGGCGTTCTTGGCCAACATCAGCTGGTGGAAGCGCTTGTCCTTGTCTTCGCGGGTGAAGGCTTTCTTGTGCCGGTCCGCCACCACATAGAATTCACACCCCACGATGGGCTTCACCTTCGGGCTTCCGTCCTCGTTCTTGTGCTTGCCCGCTTCGGCCACGAATTTGAACGCACCGAACATGTTGCCGTGGTCGGTGATGGCCAACGCAGGCTGCCCGTCCGCCACGGCTTTCTTGTACAGCGCTGGTATGCTGGCGGCACCGTCAAGCAGTGAGAATTGGGTGTGAACGTGGAGATGGGAGAATTCCATTTACTAATGTCGGAGATCTGTATTTAGCTGTCTGTTGTCAGTTGTCGGTTTTTCAGGCGTTACCACGACCGTGCTGCGACGGTTCCAAGCGCTGCAATGAAGCCTGACAACTAACAACTATTTCCTGCCTTGCGGCCCCGAAGTTACCAAGTGCCGATGGGGTATGGGCCATTCAGTTTTCCACAAATTGACCGTTCGCACGCTGATATTTGAAACTGCCATGGGCTATTTGGCTTCCGGCACGACCATTCCAACATGTCCTATCTTGCACCATGCCCGTAATCGAACGCTTCTACAACGCCTTCGCCCAAAGGGATTGGGCCACCATGGGTGCCTGCTACCACGCGGAAGCCCGCTTCAGCGATCCCGTATTCCCGGACTTGGACTCCGCCGGGGTGAAGGCCATGTGGAAAATGTTGTTGGGCGGGGAAACGGATCTGCGCATTGAATTCAGCGTGCTGGAAGAAAGCGCGGAAGCCGGTCTCGTCAAATGGGATGCCTATTACACCTTCAGCGCCAGCAAGCGAAAAGTCCACAACATCGTAACGTCCACGTTCACCTTGAAGGACGGGTTGATCTGGAAACAACGTGACACCTTCGACCTGTGGAAATGGTCGCGGCAAGCGCTGGGAACTACGGGCGTGCTTTTAGGCTGGTCCCCAATTGTGCGCAACAAAGTGCAAGGCATGGCGGCTAAACGCTTGGCGAAGGCGATGGGGGATGGCAACTTATAGCGATGTACATAGCAAAGCTCGCGACTCAGTAGGGGTGATTGGTTGATGGTGAATTGTGATTAGACGCACAGCCTCACATCAACAGACTCAAGACTACCGACTCCAGACTCACAGCCCCACAGCCCCCAGCGCCTTGATCCTGGATCGCCCAACCGGATGCCCAGCGCAAATCGCACGAAGCCGTAGTTCGTGCCCAAGCTCAATTTTTCAGCGATCGGCGTGGTGCTGTAGTAGAACGAAGTGGTGAGCGCTCCATACCAACGGTCGCCATTGATACCTGCCCCCAATTTGAATTCGGTAACAGCGGCCAAGCCGGTGCCGTGCAGGGTTTCCGTTGGCGTGGTAATGGACTGGTCGGCATAGGTGAATCCCGGAAAAATCGCTGCATGGATGAAACCCTTTTGCCAAAATGAAAACGTGTGGGCATAGCCGATGGTGGCACCTACCAGCAACCGCCGTAAACCCGAAAAGCCGGTAGCGAGCTGGAAGGTGTCCACGAGCGCCGGGCTCAGAATGGAGCTATCGGCCGCGATGGTGGTATGCCATGCGGAAAGCCCGGCAACGAACGTTCCGGCGCTCTTCTTCTGCCGCTCCATCTGGAAGTTTGCGGCATTCTCGCTGAAACGCCGTTTCCCGCTCAGGGCATAGTGTGCCGAAAGCAGGAACGTGCGGTTGGAAAGGTCCGGCCGCACCACGGGCGCATCGCTTCCGGTCCACCGCTTGGGATCGTTCAAGTAGTACCCTTCGGTGGTGTTCCAGAAGCCGCGTGCCCACAGTCTTCTCCCGGTAAAGCCCACGCCCAATCCTTTGGATGAGGTCTTGCCCAACGAGGCATCATAGTCGCTAAAGGCGGGCACGTTGAATGTGGCTTCCACGCTGAGCCATTTATAGTCCAACCCGAGGCCGTACTGTTCCATGCTGTTGGTTGAAAATGAAAGGCCGCCACCGGCATCCTGCTCCACGTCCACATCCACAAGCTGCAGTTTCGCCACCGCGCTGATCACCAAGTTGCTACGGTACGTGGCGATGTAGGCCGTGTCATGGTCCGGTGGTGCAAGCGTGTCGCCCGCTAATGCGGAACGCACTTTATCCCCCAACTGCGCTTGTGCGTTCAAGGTGAAGGCGCTCAAAAGCAATACAAGTATCCGCCGCATGCCGCGAAAGGTATTTGGACCAAGGTGGTAAGCATATCCCCAAAACGGGTGATTGGTCAATGGTGATCAGTGATCGGACTCAAGACTCACGACTCATGACTCCCGACTCAACGAGTATTCCTCTGTGCCCTCTGTGGCCCCTGAGCGAAGCGCCGCACTGAGCGAAGCCGAAGTGCCGAAGGGTGCCTCTGTGGTGAACCTTTCCGACTCAAAACTCATGACTCCCGACTCATTCCCGCAAAGCCCGTTTCAGCGTTTTCCCACCAAGTTGCTCAACTTCCACGTACCAATTCCGGTCGGGCAGCAGGGTGGCGGTTTTGGGGGTTCAATTCGCTTGCGGGGGAAGACCATGCCGTGGCGATCGGCACCATTCGTTCTTCACCGTTCACAGTAATCTTGATAGGCATCGCGAAGCCGTCCACGCAGTTGCCCCAACGCACCATAAGTCGGCCTTTCCGCACACCCCATTGCAGCACCGGCACGTCCGTGGTGTGCAGGTACTGCTGAAATACCTTGCTGAAGTCGAGCCCACTGAAGTCGCTGATGAACTGTTCCACTTCAGCACTGGTAACGATGCCGTGCCGGAACTTCAAATTCATGCTCCGCAACATCTCCCTGAAGAGGCTGTCGTTAGCCATTACGTGGCGGATGGTGTGGATCATGTTCGCGCCCTTGTAGTACATGTCCGTGCTGCCTTCCTGGTTCACGCCGTATGGGCCGATGATAGGGATGTCGTTCTCGATGTGCTTCCGCAGACCCACTAGGTAATCATCACCGGCGGCATCGCCGAATTCGCATTGGGTGTAGAGCGTTTCGCTGTAATCGGTGAAGCCTTCGTGTACCCACATGTCCGCAATGTCCGCCGTGGTAATGCTGTTGCCGAACCATTCGTGACCGCTCTCGTGGATGATCACATAGTCCCATTTCAGGCCCCAGCCCGTACCGCTGAGATCCCTGCCGAGGTAACCGTTCTGGAAGTGGTTTCCGTAGGCCACGGCACTCTGGTGCTCCATGCCCAATTCCGGTGCTTCAACAAGCTTGTAGCTGTCTGCATAAAAAGGGTAGGGGCCTAACCAATGTTCGAAACACTTCAGCATCAACGGCACTTGTTTGAAATGCTCGCGCGCCTTGGCCTCGTTGGCCGCCAGTACCCAGTAATCGCAGTCCAATGGGCCGTTTTGGCCGTGATACGCTTCATGGATGTGGGCGTATTTTCCGATCGCGGGAATGAGGTCGTAGTTGTTGATGGGGTTTACCACTGCCCACGTCCAAGTGCTGGTGCCGTCGGCATTTTTCGCCACGTTGCGCAACCGGCCATTGCCCACGGCCTGCAAGGAGTCCGGCGCTATGATGTGCATCGCCGCACTATCAGGTTCGTCGCTCTGGATGTCCTTGCACGGGTACCACACACTGGCGCCCAAGCCTTGGCACGCAGCACTGATCCACGGGTTGCCTTGCGGATCCTTTTTCCAGATCCATCCGCCGTCCCACGGTGGGTTGCGGGCCTCGCGTGGAACGCCCGAATAGCGGATGGTGAGCGCTGCGGAAGCACCTGTTGCCATTTCCTGCGGAAGGTCCAACCAGAACACGTTGCCTTCGCGTGTGTAATGAAGGTCGCTTTCCCCGGCAGGGGATAGCAATGATGCCGATTGCATTTCCAAGGGCTCTTGCAGATCGATCTGCATCCGCTGGCCCGGTGCCAACGTGCGGAAGGCGATGCGCGTGGTGCCCTCGATGGATCTGGTTGCGAAGTCCGGCCGCACGGTTATGTCGTAATGCGTAACGTCCCACCAAGCGCGGTATGGGCCGTTGCTTCCGCGCAGCGTGTCCGCATGCGTGAAGTTGTGGGCGTGCTTCAGCGGCTGGCTATTTGCGCTTGAAATCACCAGCAGCCAAAGGGCGATCGTATCTAAGGGACGCATCTGGGTCAAAAATAGGACGGGGCTGTATGTCGCGAGCGCCTCGTCCTGATTCAGCGCACATCAACTTCATCCAAAAACAGCCATGCCGGCTTCCCAGCACCGGCGAAGCCTTCCGGTATGTTTCCGATGTGCTTTACAGCGATCCGTACATACCGCGCCTTACCGGTTTTGTCGATGCTGAATTCATTTCGGCCCACTGCGTCCATGCCTTTCGCAATGCCGTAGGGAACGAAATTCTTGCCATCGCTGCTGATGCTGAACACCACTTCTTTCGGTAGGTGGATCCAACTGTGCGTCTCGTTCAATGCGCCAATGCCGATGTGCCCGATCGCTTGCTCGCTGCCCAGGTCCACGGTGATGGTAACGCCTTTGCGCCAGCCCAACCACTCCGTGTTCACGCGCTTCTCCTGCGCGGTGATGCCATCCACCAGTGTGAATGCGCCGCCTTCGTTGTACTGTTCGTCGGGTTGAACGCTTAAGGTGATGGGGTGCGCGGTGGCGAGGTTGAATTGGAACGTCCGGCTGCTCACCTTTGGGAACCTGCCGTGTTTCTCATACAAACCGGCGCTGATCGTTCGGTCCTGGCCTTCGACATCAAAAGGGCCTACATAGTTGAACACGCCGGCCGTATCGGTGTCCGTGTACCCAATTTTGCTGGGTATGGCCGAACGCAGGTCCAATTTGACTGTGCCGGGCACAGCGCCTTGCCCCAGCCTGAACTGCACCTCAAACAGGCTCTTCGCGTAATTCACATGCATCGCATCCAGACTCGGAAATTCGCTCTCCAAACGATTGATGAAATCCGCTTCATGCCTTTTTTCCTTCGGCGTCCACAACACTTCGGCCAAGGCCAGCATGCGCGGCACCGCCATGTATTCCACATGCTCCGGCGTTAGGATGTATTCGGTCCACACGTTGCCCTGCGCGCCGAGGATGTACTTCGCTTCTTCCGCGTTCAACTCCGCTGGCACCGGCTCATACCTGTAAACTTTCTGCACGGTGAGGTAGCCCCCGATCGCCAACGGTTCGTTCGCCGGGTCGCCTTGGTATTTGTCGAAGTAGCAATAGTCGCCGGGTGTCATCACTGCATAGTGCCCGCTCTGCGCGGCCGCCACGCCGCCTTCCGTGCCGCGCCAGCTCATCACTGCGGCGTTCGGAGCCAAACCGCCTTCCAAGATCTCGTCCCAGCCGATGATCTTGCGACCCTTGCTGTTCACGAACTTCTCGATCCGCTGGATGAAATAGCTCTGCAATTCATGCTCGTCCTTCAGCCCTTCCGCCTTCATCCGCGCTTGGCATTTCGGGCAGGTCTTCCAGCGCTCTTTGGGGCATTCATCGCCACCAATGTGGATGTATGCACTATGGAAAAGCTCCATCACCTCAGTGAGCACATCTTCCAGCACGGTAAATACGGTGTCATTCCCCGCGCAGAACACGTCATCGAATACGCCCCAACCGCGTTGCACTTCGTACGGGCCTCCGGTGCAGCCTAATTCCGGATACGCCGCCAAAGCCGCCATGGCATGCCCCGGCATCTCAATTTCGGGCACCACGTTGATGTGGCGCGCCGCCGCATAAGCAACCACTTCGCGGATCTGCTCCTGCGTGTAAAAACCGCCGTAAGGGATGCTGTCGTATTCCCGCCGACTGTACGGCCCCACTTGGCTGCCTTTGCGCCAACCACCTACCTCGGTGAGCTTCGGGTACTTCTTGATCTCGATCCGCCAGCCTTGGTCGTCCGTGAGGTGCCAGTGGAAACTGTTCATCTTATACCGCGCCAGCAGGTCGATGTAATGCTTCACGAATTCCACAGTGAAGAAGTGGCGGCATACGTCGAGGTGCATTGCGCGCCATGCGAATCGCGGCGCATCCGCAATGCTGAGACAAGGAATGGATCCCACGCTTTTCCTTGTTCCAAGAGCTGGATCAACGTACGGGATCCTCGGAAAAGCCCTTCTTCATTGGTGGCGGATAGCTCGATGTGGTCCGAAGCCACTCGAAGGCGGTACCATTCCGGAGGCAGAAGCGTATCGGGTTGGAACAATTGAAGTTCAATGCGCAATGGAGCATCACACGAGCCATCGGTGGTAGCATGCAGTGGCTCCATTTCGGCTTTCAGCAGTTCCACCAACTCGGGACTCACCGTGGGGTCGGGCTGGAACTGCCATGGACATTGCAAGGAACAATCGCCACCGGTCAATTCCATTTCCGCAGGCAACGGGATCAATTCGGGCAGCGCCGAGGGCGTTTGGGCCATAACGACGGATGCCTGAAGCAGCAGCAGGAGGGGAGTAAGGCGCATGGTGTAAAGATGCGGATCTTCGAGGTGCGCATTGGGCAGTTGCAGTGGGCAGTGGCGGTCGGCAGTACCTGATACCCAGTACCCGATACCCAGTACCAGAAATTCCAATCGTATTCTCTGCGTCTCTGCGCTTCCAAAATCAGCGTTCGAACTCAACTTTTGCCAGTTCCGGGAAAATCCCGACATTTGCGACCCCTTAACGAAACGGGGACCTAAAACCAACCGCGACATGCCGACCCGCATCCGCCTTCAGAGAAAAGGCAAAAAAGGCAAGCCATACTATCACTTGGTAGTGGCTGACCAACGCGCCCCGCGCGACGGAAAATACATCGAACGCATCGGTGCCTACGACCCCAACCGGAATCCCGCCCTTGTGGAGGTGGACCGCGAAAAGGCGATGGACTGGTTGCAAAAAGGAGCGCAACCGAGCGATACCGCCCGCGCCATCCTTAGCTACACCGGCGTGGTGTTTAAGAACCACCTGCAGAACGGTGTGAAAAAAGGAGCCTTCGACCAAGCCGAAGCCGATCGCCGCTTCGATGGTTGGATGAGCGAGAAGGCACAAAAAGTGGAAGCCAAGCGTACCGGCCTTGTGGACGGTGCCGAGAAAGCGTTTAAAGACCGTGTGGAAGCCGAGCGCAAGAAGAGCGAGGACCGCGCTGCCACATTGATCGCCAAAATGAACGCCCAGATCGCAGCCCCTGCTGTGGAAGCTGAAGCAACCGGCGAAGCACCAGCAGCAGAAGCGGATGCACCGATCGCAGAAGCCGAAGCCCCTGCCGCTACCGAAGGCGAAGCACCTGCCGAAGCCTGATCATAGCCATTAGCAAAAGCCCGCTGCCGAAAGGTGGCGGGCTTTTTTATTTCCGGGCCTGATCAATGAATACTTTCACCACGGAGGGCACAGAGGTTGATTTGGAGACTTGATCTGGCTGTTGGACGACTGCCGCTGCCAACTGCCACTGAATACTCTTCCCCGTGTTCTCCGTGCCTCTGTGGTGAAATTTCTTTACCTCCCACCTAAATTCACCGCCCAATGGACCTCAGTAACCTCCACCGCGTAGGCAAATTGGGTAAACCTTGGGGCAATCAAGGCGAGCTCAGCTTGCACTTGGATGGTTCCGAATTCAAAGAAGTGCTGGCCATGGGCGTGCTCTTCGCCGATATCGATGGTCAAAAAGTACCATTCCACGTCAGCCACTTTCGTGAACACCCGCGCATCGGGGCGGTGGTGAAGTTCGAAGATCTGGATGACCCGCAAGGCTCAGCCTTCTTGGTGAATTGCGACGTGTTTGCGCCGCCGGGTCATCAGCCCGCTGAAATGGAGGAGGAAGAGGACGAGGAAAATCTCAACCCGGAAGACCTCGTAGGCATGCACGTACACGATGAAAAGCATGGCCACCTCGGCGAGGTCACGGGTATGGAAGGCAACGAGGACAACCCCGTATTGGTAGTGGTGAAGGACGGAGTGGAAGTGCTGTTGCCCATGAACGGCGACTTGATCCAAAGCATTGCCTTGGAATCGCGCAGGATCGATGTGCGCACGCCGGACGGCCTTGTGGAGCTCTACCGGAACGGATAGGCAGGCGGCCATGCCCAATCCGTGGTTCCGGTTCAAACAGTTCACCGTAAAGCAGGACCGGTGCGCCATGAAGGTGAGCACCGACGGCAACCTACTTGGCGCATGGACGCGCTACGACGGCGCTTCGCGGATCCTCGACATCGGCACCGGTACCGGCCTCTTGGCGCTTATTGCGGCACAGCGAAATCAACAGGCACACATCGAAGCCGTGGAGTTGGATCCCGATGCGGCTGCCCAAGCCCGCGAGAATGTCGCAGAAAGCCCGTGGCCACAGCGGATCATGGTGCATCATGCCGATGTTCGGACGTGGGAAACAAATGCCCTTTACGACCTCGTATTGTGCAATCCGCCGTTTTACAAGGGCCATATCCCATCCAGCGAAGCCCACACGGCCATGGCCAAGCACGACGGCATGCTTAGCCTCGCAGCGTTGCTGAGCACCATGGCCCGCTTGACCGTGGCTGAAGCCCGCATCTCCATGATCATCCCGGTCGAAAGGATCATGGAGCTTGAAAGCGTTGCCGCTGATGAAGGCTTCATACCCAGCCGGAAATGCCAGGTGAGTTATCGTCACGGGAGACCTCCGAAACGGGTGTTGATCGAGCTTTCACGCGGAAACCATGCACCAGTCCTAGAAGAACTCACCGTGGAAACTGGAACAGGCAAACCAACACCGGAATTCCGCGCGCTTCCCAGCGATCTGGAACTGGATTTCTAATTCCAATTGTTATAAGTCGGTCGGAGATCCGGCTTTGGGATTTTCGTCCACAGATTTCACAGATAACACAGATAAAACCGTTCGCATTCCCGGCGCGACCGCACGGGCCCACACATCGCCCGCGCCGCATTGATCTGCGTAATCGGCGCAATCTGCGGCTAACCCTTTTTCTTGGTGCGTGTACGCGGAATCCCTAAGCCGTCACCGTCGACTCTTCCTCCTTGAACACAATGCCCAAGTCGGCCAGTTCATCCAGGATGGGGTTGTACAGCTCGGGCTTCAATGGAAGCAATACGCCGCGGTCCTTAATGGCACCGTTCAACAGCAATTTGGCCGCTATGGCCATCGGTAGGCCCACGGTATGCGCCATGGCCGTGTGTATGGGATCTTCGCCGATCACCACCAACGACGACCGGATCTCCTGCACGCGGTTTTCCAAGCGATAGCGGAAGTTGTGTGCCATCACCACCATGTCCTTGTCCTTCGCGCCCAGTTTCCATTTCACTTCCAACAGCCGTTGCAACGTTGCGGCCGGTGAAAGCCCTGTCGCACCGATGGTCCCAGTGCCGAAAAGGCCCAGCCATTCCAGTTTGTTCATTGCGGCGCAAGCAGCGTCAAGTCCGAGGTAGGTGGCCACACGCCCGCGCAGGTCCTTGCCCTTTACCGCCTTTGGCAGGAATGCCGTGATGTAGTCCGCCCACGAGCTTTCCGCAGGCATTTCCAACACGTAACCGTCTTCCGTGCAACCTAATTGTACCAAGGTGTCCCATGCATCGCAATAGCCTTCTTGGCGCAACGTGCCGCGCAACATGGTCGGTATGTCCGCGATGCCATACGCCTCGCGGTATTTCAGGGAATCACGGTTTGCGTAGCCCTCGAAACGGCCCGCGCCAGGCACATCGATCGGAGTGTAGCGGCGGAAAAGCTGATGGTAGGGAATGTACTTCAACGCCCCGTCCTGTATGTATTGCGCAGCGTGTCCTTGGCCGGCAAGTACCACATTGCGCGGGTTCCAGCTGAATTTGTAATGCCACGGATTGTCATCGCTTTCCGGTGCGACCAAACCGCCGCAATAGCTTTCAAAAGCTTCCATTTTGCCACCTTCGTCATGGATCTTGTGCAGCACCCGCATAGCGCTCATGTGGTCAATGCCGGGGTCAAGGCCCATTTCGTTCAGCACGATCAGCCCGGCCTTTTTGAAATCCGCATCCATGGCCCAAAGCGCATCGGGCACATAGCTGGGCGTTATCACATTCTTGCCCAAACGCAGGCAGTCCTTCAGCACGTCCATGTGCATGAAGGCAGGCAACATGCTGATCACCAGATCGTGCTTGGCCACCAATTCCGCACGGGCCGCAGCATCCGTGGCATCCAAGGCCATGGCGGTAGCCACGTCCTTCCGGTCACCAATCAGCGCCTGCGCCTGTGCAGGCTCACGGTCCGCAACGGTTACGGTCCAGTTCTCTGCTTTGGCATGTTGCAACAGGTAACGGACCAACGAAGATGCCGAACGCCCGGCACCAAGGATCAAGATTGAACGCTTCATGGTGCAAAGGTGCGGGTTTGGTGGGGAATGCAAACGACTACCTTTTGAAACGGATTAATGCAGCGAACTATGCTATGGCATGGATGTTTAACTTTCGGAAAACCGAACCAATGAAAACCGGAACGAAGCGCATCCTTGTACCTACTGATTTTACGAAAGTGGTCGATTTCGCGCTGCAGCACGCCATGCGCATGGCCCAAGTGATGGGTGCCGAAGTACATGTGCTTCACCTGTGGCAGGACAAAGACGATATTGAAGTGGCACAACGCCGTTTGGATGCCGAGACAGCGCGCGCCGGGCAGATGGATGCCGGGGTACCGGTGAAGGGTCTTTTACGCGAAGGGAAAGTGTACGAGGGCATCGGTGCCGTGGCGGAAGAAATTGGCGCTTCGTTCATCGTGATGGGCACGCACGGCATGCGCGGCATGCAGTTCATAACCGGTAGCCGGGCGTTGCGCGTGGTGAGCAACAGCAAGGTGCCATTCATTGTGGTACAGGAAAAGGATATGGGCCCCGATGGCTACAAGAACATCGTGGTGCCACTGGACCTGAAAGAGGAAACGCGCCGGAAGATCGGCCTGGTGGCCGATATGGCCGCCTACTTTAAGGGTAAGGCACATGTGATCGTACCGAAGGAAACGGATGAGGGATTTAAACGCCAATTGAACGACAACATCGTTTTCGCGAAGAAGTATTTCGGCGAGCGCGGCGTGGCTATGGAAGCGATCGTATCCGAGGCCGGAAGTGGCAACTTCGTGGATGCCGTGCTGGCTTATTCAGCTAAGATCGATGCAGACCTAATTGCGATGATGAATTCCACGGAGGGTAACATCTTCGGAGTGTTGGGCGTGCCATACGAGCAAGAGATCATTACTAATAAGGCTTTGATCCCTGTGATGATGGTACACATGTCAGATAACCCGAATGAGGTGAGCGGGGGGTGGAGCTTTCAGTGAGCGGAGATAAAAAGCGTACACGACGGAGACACCGAGGCACGGCGAAGGATAAATGGTTAATCGGATGCTCTACGCGAAAAAAACATAGCCAAATGGAAAAGCAGGAAACAGGAAAGACTAATCCGGAAGAGGTCAAGGTCACGCTGAAACCGGCTAACCCCACCGTGCAATTGCATGGCATTCCGGGCTTCCATGGTACCGAAGAAGCGGAGGACCATGCACGCATGGCCAACATGGAGTTGGATAAAGATGAAAAAGGCCGCGTGGACACCGGCACTGGCGACCAGCCAAGCAATTCGGAAGGTTCAAGATTCGCTACGCCGGACCATTGAGTTAATACCATTTCATCGTACAGATACGCCTAATCTGCTCGCTATTTTTCGCCCATGCTTCCTCAAAAAATAGTTCCGTAGCTACGGCTACCCAACGATTTTTTGAATCGCCTGGACAAAAAACCGCTTCGCATCTTCAGTCGCATCTGTAAGACGAATTGGTAAAACTCCTTTTCGCGATCCTGTCTGCCGCAGGCATGAGGGCCGTGCATTTGACGGCCCTGAAGCGATCTTTGATTTTCGGCCGTGCCATTGTCCTGTTATCAACCTTCACGAAAAACAAAAGGGACCCCGAAGAGTCCCTTTTGAATGGTGTTCAATGCCGAATCACTTGGGCATACCGTGCAATTCGATGTGCAACTTAATATCGTTGGATAGCACCATGTCTTTCATGGTCGCTTTCCAGGAAACACCAAATTCTTGACGGTTGAAAGTGAGGTCGCCGCTGGCCATCGCATGGGCGCTGTCGCTGGTTAGCGTAATTCCTTCCACAGTTGCGGGATTGGTGCGACCGCGCACCGTAAGTTCACCTTTGGCGGTGTTACCCTCCACACTGGTAATGTTGAAGTGGGCAGTGGGGAAGCTGTCCACGGCGAAGAAATCAGGTGACATCAAGTGGCCCATCAACATGGCACGCGTGCCTTTTTCAGATCCGTCCGGTGCGTAGCCGGTATCGGTAAGCGCATAGCTCTTCATGTCCACCGTGAATGATCCACCGGTAACGTGGCCGTCTTTGGCGGTGAAACTACCTTCGGTGAATTTCAACGTGCCGGTGTGGCCGGGCATGCCGATCATGTTGCCGCTCCATGCGACCGCGCTCATTGCGGGGTCCACGGAATAGGTCCGTTCCATGGCAGCCGCGTCCGGCGTAGTGGTTGTGGCAGGTGCCGATTCCGGACTGGAACATGCGGCGAGGCCAGCGATCAATAGGGTTGGAGCGAGTAGGCGAAGGTTCTTCATGGGGCGTTTGGCCTTTGTTTGTTTGGGACAAAGGTAACCAGATATATTCCATGGAAAGTAATACCATGGATGTATTTATGGCTCAAACGTGGAAAAGCGTTCCAGTTTCCGCGTGTTCGCGAAGCAGGGGCGAAGGGCGATACCGCTCCTCGCCGGTCCGGGCCTGCAATTTTTCGAGAACGGCCAGCCAATGTGTTGCGCCTTTTTCATCGGCCCAGGCGAGCAAGCCTTTGGGATAATTCACGCCTTTGGTCATGGCCAGGTCGATGTCTTCTTTGCTTGCCACGCGTAAGAACAGTGCGTCTGCGGCTTCGTTGATCAACATGGCGAGGACCCGTTCCACAATGGCATCTGCGTTCTTGGGAACCTCTTGACTGATTGCACCAGCGCCTTCGCCGTAGGCATGGAACCCGCGTCCGGTCTTTCGCCCCAGTCGCCCGCTTTCCACTTGGCGTTGCTGGGTAAGGCTGGGCTTGTAACGCGGTTCGTAGAAGAAGGCTTCCCAAACACTTTTCGTCACCGCGAAATTGATGTCGTTGCCAATGAGGTCCATAAGCTCGAACGGCCCCATGCGGAAGCCAACACCTCGCAAAGCTGCGTCAATGGCGGGCATATCGGCTATGCCTTCTTCATACATGCGTAAGCTTTCGCCATAGAATGGCCGTGCCACGCGGTTCACTATAAAGCCCGGCGTGTCTTTACAGAGCACCGGCGTTTTTCCCCAATCGCGCATTAACGCAATGCATTGTTGCCCCAATTCCGCGGCAGTGGCCAGTCCGGGCACCACTTCCACCAAGGGCATCAGCGGCGCTGGATTGAAAAAGTGCAGGCCGATCACCCGTTCCGGGCGCGAGCACGCAGCAGCGATTGCCGTGACCGAAAGCGATGATGTGTTCGTGGCCAGCACGGCGTCAGCGGCAACCAGCGTATCCAACTTTTTGAACACATCCTGTTTCACACCAAGGTTTTCCACGATGGCCTCGATCACCAATCCGCAAGGAGCCAATTGCTCCAAGTTTTCAGCGGTGCTGATGCGGCCCAACAACGCCTCCGCATCGGCACGTGTACGTTTTTCTTTCGCAACCAGTTTGTCCATCAGGCCCCGCAGGCCGGCCACCGCTTTGTCAAGTGCTTCCTTGCGTGTGTCGAACACGATCACCTTGTGGCCCGCTTCGGCTGCCACTTGCGCAATGCCGATGCCCATGGTGCCGGCACCGATCACCCCAATGCTCATGCTGTTGTCCATGGGCCAAAGATGGGGGTTTGGAGGGGATGAGGTTTGGAAGGATTACACCACAGAGGCACAGAGGCACAGAGAAAAAAGTCGCAGTTGGCAGTTGCAGTTGGCAGTGGTTGTGGTCCATCCACGATACCGCGCGTCCGTCCACCTCTGTGTTCTCCGTGCCTCTGTGGTGAAGGAAACTACCTTTCACTTCCCTGTAAATACGGGCTTCCGTTTCTCCAGAAATGCTGCAATGCCTTCTTTGCAATCGGCGCTGACGCCCGCAATGGCCTGCAGTTCACCTTCCATCAAAAGCTGTTCCTCCAGCGAATTGGACTGCGCGCGGTTCAGGGCTTGCTTGGTGAGCGCAATTCCCTTGGTGGGCATTGCGGCCAGCTTTTTCGCTGTGGCCATGGCGGTTTCCATCAGTTCGGCATCGGGGACGGCCTTCCAGATGAGGCCCAGATCCTCGGCCTGTTTCGCAGGGAGCTTCTCCGCCAGCACCATTTGTCCGAATGCGCGTTGCATGCCAACCAAGCGCGGAACCGTGTGTGTGCCGCCACTGTCCGGGATCAACCCGATGTGAATGAAGCTCTGCACGAACACGGCACTTTCCGCAGCGAAGGTGAGGTCACAGGCGTAGGCGATGTTGGCCCCGGCACCGGCAGCAACACCGTTCACCGCCGCGATCACCGGCTTTTCAAGGTTGCGGATACGCCGCACGATGGCGTTGTATTGCCGCTCCACAATATCCTCGATCCGCACGCCTGGCGCAGTGGCTTCAGCCAAGTCCTGCCCGGCGCAGAATGCACGGCCTTCACCAGTTAAGACCACCGCCCTGATGCTTGCGTCGCTTTGTGCGGCATCCAATGCTTGCACAGTTTCCGCGGCCAATTGGGCATCGAAGCTGTTGAGTTTGTCCGGGCGGTTGAGCGATATGAGGGCAACGCCATTGTCAACTTTCCAGACGATTTTCTCGAAATTCATGGAAGTGTGTTTCGGTCAAAAAGAACCTGGTTCACCAAACGAATTGAACGGTCCGTTGGTTTGTGCCTAGTGACACACGCGCTAAGTAATGGCCATGAGCGAGGGACAGCGGCACCGTGGTTTCATTCGCGGAAAGTGACCGGGATACCACTGCGCGGCCAGCAAGATCGAGGACATTTAACGTCGTATTTCCAGTTGCCACTTCATCCAAGATCACGTGCAGTCCGTGTGCATCGGTCCACACCCGGAATGCTCCCGTTTCCTGTTCCGCCACGCCAGAGCTGGCATCCCAAACTTGATGTACCCATTCCGGCCGGTCGATATAAGGGTTCCGGTTGTTCTGCAGGGCGTAAATGGCATTGTTGCGGGAGACCTCTTTCGGGCTTACCGGATCAAGGTCGTTCCATGCCAACAAAACGTTCACGGCCCAAGGGGCAAGGTCGCCAGCGGTCATCATCGGTGAGCTCCAACCCGAAGTTTCGCCATAATACCGCGTCAACATGTAGAAGTAGCTGCGCGCCAAATCGCCCTTGTAAGCATCGATTGGCTCAAACACGGTGCTGCTGTAGCCAGGGTTTACGCACAACCCGGTTTTGGAGCCGTTCTGGCTGGTGTAATCCGCACTGCCCACGTCACCGTATGCCAAGTTGCCGCGCTTGTTGTTTACCCAACCGTCGGTGGGGTAGATGTGGAACAGGTCACTGACCATGGGGCTGCCATCGTTGAACCAGCTTTGGGGAAAGCTGTGCTCGCGGTTGAAGCAATCACCTTCGCTGTTGTACTCGCCGCACTGGTCGCTGCCGAAGCTGTAGATGTAAGGAGCGGAGCCGCCGGGAACATCGCTGTAAATATCCCAAACCTTGTTCGCTGGGGTTTTGTCGGTGCTTTGGAAGGCGCTCCAAAGATCATTGTAGCTCAACGCGGAATGGTTGTCAATGATGTTGTGCAAGGCTATTCGCAATGGCAGGCCGGTCAGGCCTTCTGCAGCATTGTAGTAACCGACCGGCGGCTGTGCACAAGCGACAAACAGGGCACTGGCAGCCAACGCGGATGCCACGATGCGTTTCTTGAAAAGGCGTCTGTACAGGCTCATGGCTTTACGATGGGTTGTTTATCCGCAGTCCAAGCGTGCATGCCGCCCGCTAAATCCTGCACGTTGGTGAACCCGGCTTTATGCAAGGCCTCCATGGCCATGTTGCTCCTTCCGCCGGAAGCACAGTAGATAAGGACCGGAGCATCTTTATCCGTGGCGGACATTTTGTCCAATAGAGTTCCGCTGTTCCAGTCGATGTTCGCGGAGCCTTCTATGTAGCCCTGTTCCCGCTCAGCTGGTGTGCGCACGTCGACTACAACGGCCTCAGGTTGTGCCATGGCGGCTTTGAATTCCGCAGGGTTCAAATGTCCTGACCCGGATTGGGCGCAGCTGAGCAAAGAGAATACTGCCAAGGCAGCCGTAACGATCGTCTTCATGGGGACAAAGGTCGGCAACCGGGGTGGGAAATGGGCGGTGGGGAATTCAAGGCTCCCTCATTTCATGGAACGTGCTGACTGTTATTGCCGACCAATCCCCGGTTTTGCCCGACGAATTTTTGTTGAATTTATCGCTCTACATTTGGCACGGCTATTGCTAACAGCCCAAGTACAAACCTAAAACCCCAAGACCATGAAGACCCAGATCCGTAACGCCGCCTTGGTGGCAACCATGTTCCTCGCAGGTGCAACTTTCGCACAGGACAAGCCAGCAGGCAGCCCTCCTCCACGCCCAGCAGTGGTGAAAGAAATGAACATCGACATGCCTGTTTTGGCTGAGAAGCTCGGCCTCGACCAAGAGCAGATGAGCAAATTGAAGGAGATTCAAGCCAAGACCGAAACCGAAATGGAAGGTCTGAAGGACATGAACGAGGCTGACAAGGCTATGAAGGTTCAGGAGATCGTTGCCGATCGCAACAACATGGTGAAGGAAGTTCTGACCCCTGAGCAAAAAGAGAAGTTTCAAGCCCTGATGCAGGAGAAGGCCTCTGAAGAGGTTCCTGTGATGGAGCAGCCAATGGAGGAGGAGACCAAGTAATCTCCGCTTTAAAGCACAAGGCCAAAGGGCCGTCTCACTGCGAGGCGGCCCTTTGCTTTTTCAAACGTATGTGCTTACGGTTGCTCCGATTCTATTTGGTCCGTATTGAACGCGCTCGGTTTTTTGCCTCGCACGGTTCAAGACAGGACCTCCAGCCCGCCTCCTTCAGCAAGTCCGACGCAGATCGGACCAGCATTTCTTCCAGTGGGATCCATCCACCTAACAAAAAGCTCCTGGAGTAAACGGCTCAATCCTTACCAAGGTCATCAAAGGTGATGTCGCCAAGTGGATTTGGGTTAGAGCGTTCCTCAGGGGAAGGCAATGGTTCCGCGGATCGAGGCCCTTCCCCTAAGCCCGCGCGCAGGCGTTCCAGCTCGTTCAAGGTGTCGTGCAGGCCGTCCACGAACTTGTCAAAGTCCTCTTTGTAGAGGTAGATCTTGTGCTTGGAGTAGCTCACCGCACCATCTTCCTGCATTAGCTTTTTGCTCTCGGTGATGGTTAGGAACAAGTCGTTTCCGCGCGTTTTGCGGACATCGAAAAAGTAGGTGCGCTTGCCTGCGCGTACCACGTTGGAAAAAACGTCTTCCCTATCGTCGTTCATCGGCTGGCTTGTTGGTGGTCCATCCAAATATAGGGGAATGCTTGCAGAAAGTTACAAGCCCGGAGTTGAATGCTAGGCCTCCGGATCGGCTTCTGCTTGCTCCAACAACTGCTCTTGGCGCAGTTGTTCGTAAAGGCCGCCCAGCTTCACGAGATTTTCGTGCGAACCCTGTTCCGCCACTTGCCCATCCTTCAGTACAAGGATGTTGTCCGCCCGTTGCACCGCGCTGATCCGGTGGCTGATGATCACTGTTGTACGCCCATCCATCACGCGGTCCAGGCCCCGCAGGATGGCCTCTTCCGTGGCGGTGTCCACGGCGCTCAGTGGATCGTCGAACAGGAGTATGCGCGGCTCCCGCACCAATGCACGAGCAATGCTGATGCGTTGTTTCTGGCCACCGCTCAAGGTGACGCCACGTTCGCCCAACAAAGTCTCATAGCCTTTCGGAAAGCCTTCGATGTCGCGGTGTACCTGTGCGGTCTTCGCTGCGGCGATGGCACGATCTTCGTTCCGTGGTGAAGGATCCAGGCTGAATGCGATGTTGGACTTTATACTGTCACTGAAAAGGAACACATCCTGTGGCACAATGCCCAAGTGCCCGCGCAGTTTTTCCAACGCGACGCGCCGGATGGGCACACCGTCAATAAGCACTTCGCCGGAAGTTGCGTCGTAGGCCCGTCCGATCAGGTCCGCAATGGTGCTTTTGCCGCTGCCGGTGTGGCCGGTGATGGCCAAGGTGCCCCCGGCAGGCACGTGGAAACTTACGTTCCGCAGGGCATTTATGCCGGTTTCCGGATAGGTGAAGGACACGTTTTTGAACGTGATCGCGCCATGCACTTCCTGCAATTCGTCCCCTTCCGATTCAATGGCTGGCCGTGTGTCCAAAAATTCGTTGATGCGTTGCATGCTCACTGCTGCCTGCTGCACTTGTGAGGTGATCATGCCCAAACTAGCGAAGGGCCAGGTGAGCTTACCCACGTACAACGTGAATTCCGCGATGTTGCCCACGCTGATACCCGCGCCGCCCCGCACCAACAACATGCCACCGATAAACACTACCAGTGCAGTGCTCAGCCCCACCAGCAGCATGATGGCCGGCATAAAGAGCGAGTCCACCTTCGCCTGCGCCAAACTTGTTTTGCGGTAATCCTTTGCCGCTTTGCGGAAGCGTTCATTCACCAACGCTTCTTTGGAATAGGACTTGATCACGCGCATGCCGCTGAAAGTCTCCTGCGCCAGCGAGCTTAACCGGCTCTGCTGCTGTTGGGTGGCCATGCTGCGCCGGTTAATGGTGTCGCTCACCAAGTAGATCGCTATGCTGAGCAAGGGCAGCGGGGCCAGAGACCAAATGGTAAGCTCCTCGTTCACACCCCACATCACCCACACGATCATTACCGTAAGCACCACGAGGTTGATGATGTACATCACCGCAGGTCCGATGAATTGGCGCACTTTGGTGACGTCTTCGCTGATGCGGTTCATTAAGTCGCCGGTGCTGTTGCGCTTGTAGAAGGCCCGGTCCAACTGCTGGTAATGCGCATAAACGGCATTTTTCAGGTCGAATTCCATCAACCGGCTCACTACAATGATGGTCTGCCGGGTGAAGAAGAGGAAGAGGCCCTGCAACAGCGTGAAGAGCAGGAACAGCCCGGCGTAAAAGCCCGCGAACCACTTCACTTTGTGCTCCAAGGCGGCATCATCCAATGGACCATCCATTTTCGCTTGGAGATCGATGCCCGTCCAAGCGGTCCAGTCGCGCACTTGCTGCGGCAGGTCCAGGTGTCGTTCGGCAACGGGTAAGTCACGTTGCGCAATGCCGGTGCCGATAAGGTCGAACGCTTCGCGCACCACTTTAGGCGTGTACACCGAGAATAAACTAGTGAGCACAATGAAGAGCACGCCCAACACCAACCGGCCCCAATAGCGTTGGAAGTAGGGAAGGAGCGCGAGGAGGGAACGCATACGGAAGGCTTGCTACCTTTGGGCCGCCCGGAAAATAGGCGGGGCGCAAAATTAGGTCGCGCAGCCCGCGCGCTTTTACGCCCCGCATTATCCGCAAGACCACAACACAACAACTGCCGGATATTCGCGATCAATGGAAACCAGCACAACGGTAAACACCGAAACCTGCGCCGTTATTGGCCGGATGGAAGAGCAGGACCACGAGCAACTGCTATTCTGCAACGACCGCACCACGGGGCTCAAGGCCATCATCGCCGTTCACGACACAACGCTGGGCCCAGCTTTGGGGGGCACGCGCATGTGGCCGTATCCGAACGAAATGGCTGCCTTGTCCGACGTGCTCCGGCTGAGCCGCGGAATGACCTATAAAAGTTCGCTCGCCGGGCTGGACCTTGGCGGTGGCAAAGCCGTGATCATCGGCGATGCGCGCACGGGAAAGAGCGAGGCCATGTTCCGTCGCTTCGGCCGTTTCGTGGAAAGTTTGAACGGACGCTACATCACTGCTGAAGATGTGGGAATGAGCACCGTTGAAATGGTGAACATCCGCAAGGAAACCAAGTATGTGGCCGGCCTACCTGAAACGCAAGGCGGCAGCGGTGACCCTTCACCCGTTACTGCGTATGGCGTTTTTTGCGGGATCCGCGCAGCCGCCAAAACCGCCTACGGCACCGACTCGTTGAGCGGCCGCAAGGTCTCCGTGCAGGGTGCTGGCAATGTGGGCCGCCACTTGGTGGGCCACTTGTTGGATGCTGGTGCCACGGTCTACCTCACTGACATCCATGAGGACAAATTGGCCGCGATAAAGAAGGAGCGACCTGCAGTAAACATCGTAGCGCCACAAGACGTGCTCGCCTTGGATGTGGACATATACTCGCCCTGTGCACTGGGTGCCACGGTGAACGACGAAAGCCTGAAAATGCTCAAGTGCAGCGTGATCGCCGGTGCGGCGAACAACCAGCTTGCCGAGGAAAGCATACACGGCCCGGCGCTCATGGAAAAAGGCATTCTGTACGCCCCGGATTTCCTCATCAACGCAGGCGGTATCATCAACTGCGCGTGGGAATTGCGCGGCTACGATCGCAAAGCTGCCTTGGCACAAACCGAAGGAATTTACGACACGGCCCTCCGGATCTTCAAGATCAGCCAGGATGAGCGTATTCCCACCTACCTCGCCGCCAACCGTGCCGCCGAGGAACGCATCCGAGCCGTGCGCCAAGCCGGCCTTTCGTTCTGATCCCGCACATGCTGAACCGCAGACATCTTCGCATCAAGGCTTTTCAGGCTTTGTACGCCCATGCACAAAGCGCGGGTGGCCTGCCCGCCAAAACGGAGAAGGAACTTTTCCTCGGAATTGAACGGACATTCGACCTCTACACGCAGCTATTGCTGCTGTTCGGTGAGCTGCGTCGCTTGGCCGAAGAACGCATCGAAGGCCGCAAGAACAAACGCCTGCCTACTGCGGAAGATTTAGGTGCCAGCCGCGCCTTTGTGGACATGCCCGCGTTGGTGCTCCTTGCAGAAAGCCCGCGCCTGCTGGCGGAAAGTGAAAAGCGCAAACTGGGTTGGATGGGCCAACGCGACCTGCTCGCGCAGCTCTACAAACTGGTGGAACAAAGCCCGGAATTCGCCGCATGGATGGCAAATCCGGATCCCGCCACTGGCGGTAATCTGCTGGCGGAACTCTTTGGAGCACATGGCCCAGAACGATGGCCTGCACGAATTCTTTGAGCAAAAAAGCATCCATTGGCTCGAAGATTTCGATCTAGCAGCAACCATGGTGATGCGCACTTTGGAAGTGATCAAGCCCGGCGATCCCGAACTGAAACTCACCGAGCTGGACCATGGCACTGCCGAAGAACGCGAGTTTGTGTCCGGCCTTTACCGCGAAACCGTTGCCAACGAAGCAGCCGACACCAAGACCATCGCCGACAACGCACCAAACTGGGACGCCGAGCGCATCGCACTTAGTGACATGCTGCTGATGCGCATGGCCCTCAACGAAGCACGCAGCTTCGAGCTCATCCCGGTGAAGGTGACGATGAACGAGTACATCGAGATCGCCAAGGCCTACAGTTCGCCCAAAAGCACGTTGTTCATCAACGGCGTATTGGACAAACTCTTCGCTGTAATGAAGCAGGACGGTACCATCCGCAAAGTGGGCCGGGGCCTGCTGGAAAGTTGAATGAACATGCGCAATTCACTGCTATTTGCCGGCACGCTGTTGGCCATCACATTTTCGGCCTGCCAAGTAACCGACCATTCCGAGGAAAACCCCGGAGGCATCACCACCGGTGACATGGAGATCCCTGCCAGCGGGTTCGACAAGACCGATCCGTCGCAATTGGCCATCCTCACCTTCGATACCACGGCAATGGACATGGGTAAAGTGGCTGAAGGCGTGCAGGTTGAACGCGTGTATGGCTTCGTGAATTCCGGCAAGCGCGACCTCATCCTCACGGACGTGCGCGGCAGTTGTGGCTGCACCGTGGGCAAGGAATGGCCCCGCACTCCGGTGGCCCCCGGCGCCCGCGGCACGATCACCGTTGCCTTCGACAGCCAAGGCAGGCCCGGCATGCAACACAAAACCATCACCGTAGTGGCGAATACCCAGCCGCAAACCACCGTGCTCACCTTAAGCGGTGAAGTTGTAGCCGCACCAGACGTCCAATAGAAACCGAAAACCAACCTCCAAACCCTTCCTTCTTTATGCGTCCGATACTCTTACAAGCAGATCCAGCCGGCGGTGGAATGTCCACCATCATCATGATGGTACTGCTCTTCGTCGTGTTCTACTTTTTCATGATCCGGCCCCAGCAAAAGAAGGCAAAGGATGCCCGCAAATTCCGCGAGAACCTGCAAAAAGGCACCCGCATCGTCACCATTGGTGGTTTGCATGGCAAAGTGGTTGAGGTGAACGACAAGACCGTGCTGGTAGAGGTGACCGACGGCGTGAAGCTCCGCTTTGAAAAGAGCGCCGTGGCCATGGACAACACCATGCAGCTCACGGAAGAGACGGCGAAGAGCGCCTGACCTTTACCGCACATGTTCACCGTTGGCCTCACCGGCGGCATCGGCAGTGGCAAAACCACCGTTTGCCGCGTGTTCAGCGTGCTGGGCATTCCGGTTTTCAATTCCGATGAACAGGCCAAGCTGCTGCTTCAGGACGATCCGGAAGTAAAGGCCGCTGTGCTCCAACTGTTCGGTAGTTCCGTTTATCCGGCAGGCGTATTGGACAAGAAAGCGCTCGCGCAACTCGTTTTTAACGACCCCAAAGCGTTGGCCGGGTTGAACGCAATTGTGCATCCCGCGGTGCGCCGGGCGTTTAAGGAGTGGGCCGAAAGCCAACAAGCGCCTTACGTGATCAACGAAGCGGCAATTTTGGTTGAAACCGGTGCCTACCCCAATTTCGATCGCTTGGTAACGGTGGAAGCCCCGGAAGATGTCCGGCTGGCGCGGGTAGTTACGCGCGATGGCTCTCCCGAAGAACAAGTACGCCAACGCATGTCCAACCAGGCCACCGAAGCCCAGCGGCGCGAAGTGGCTTACGCTGTGATCGAGAACGATGGCCATTCCATGGTGCTGCTGCAGGTGTTGGCCTTGCATGAAAAATTCAACCAAGAAGCACAGGAAGCATGAGTCAGGACCGGCTTCCGCTTTCCACGGTCACCTTGGTATTCGGCGCACTGAGCATTCCGTTGGCCTTCGCGCGCCAGCTTTGTGTACCTGCGCTGATCGTGGGCCTGCTCGCCATCGGTTTTCATTTTTTCGGTCGGCTGAAACAGCGGAAAAGAGGCTATGGGCCACGTAGTTTGAAGCGTTCCCGGCTTGGGTTCTTACTAGCTCTGGCGGGAACTGCAGGTGCCGTGGTGATGTGGGGGCTTTGGGCTGGAGGGGTATTGCTTTGAGTTTACCCTTTCGCGAGGAGGCTTCTGCGACGAGGCGATCTTTAATTCCCGTCAGAACATACTATCTTAATTAAAGATCGCTTCGTCGTTCCTCCTCGCGAACTGGAGGCCCCCTTACCTTCGCCACCGCATGCGTGCGCTACCGATCCTTACCGCCCCGGCATTCGGCCTAACCGTGCAGCGCTTGTGTCGCCAATTGGTGGAAGATCGCGGCGACTTGGGCGAAACAGCCTTAGTGGGCTTGCATCCGCGCGGCGTGTACTTTTCGAGAAGGCTGCGCGATGAGCTGGTGAAGATCACCGGAAACGATGCCATTACCTACGGCGAACTCGACATCACTTTCCACCGTGATGATTTTCGCCAACGCGCTGTTACCGCGCCGCCCGCCACCACACAGATCGATTTCAGCGTGGATGGCCGACGTGTGCTATTGATCGACGATGTACTCTACACCGGCCGCACGATCCGCGCCGGGCTCGATGCATTGATGGCCTTCGGGCGCCCACGTTCCGTAGAGCTCATGGTGCTGATTGACAGGCGCTTCAGCCGGGAACTGCCCATACAAGCCGACTATGTTGGCCGAGCGGTGGACACGCTCAACGGGCAGCGTATCCAGGTGGAATGGCTCGAAAGTGACGGCATCGACCGCGTCTCCATTACCCGCGAAGTATCATGAGCGACACCTTGGGAACACAGCACCTCTTGGGCATCGACGACCTCAGCGCCGGTGATATCGACTTGATCCTGCGCACTGCGGACGGCTTTAAGGAAGTGCTGGCGCGGCCCATGCGCAAAGTGCCTTCCCTGCGGGACATCACAGTAGCGAACATCTTTTTCGAGAACAGCACGCGCACAAGGCTCAGCTTCGAACTGGCCGAAAAACGGCTCAGCGCCGACGTGGTGAACTTCAGCGCTTCCAGCAGCAGCACCAAGAAAGGGGAGACGTTGCTGGATACGGTGAACAATATTCTCGCCATGAAAGTGGATTTGGTGGTGATGCGGCACCAAGATCCCGGAGCGGCCGTCTTTTTGGCCAAACACACAAAAGCTCGTGTCATCAACGCCGGCGACGGCGCGCACGAGCATCCTACCCAAGCGCTTTTGGACGCGTACAGCATCCGTGAAAAATTTGGTAAAGTGGCCGGGGTGAAAGTGGCCATCGTGGGGGACATTCTGCATTCGCGCGTGGCCTGGAGCAACGTGCGCTGTTTGCAAAAACTCGGCGCTGAAGTCATGCTCTGCGGCCCTGTCACGCTCATCCCTAAGCACGCCGCGGAACTTGGTGTCCGTATTAGCCACGATTTGGACGCGGCCCTGCGTTGGTGCGATGTGGCCAACATGCTCCGTATTCAAATGGAGCGCCAAGGCGATGGGCCTGCGTATTTTCCTTCCCTGCGCGAGTACACCATGCTCTTCGGCCTGGACCGGAAACGGTACGAGAGCCTCGGAAAGGAGGTGGTCCTTATGCACCCGGGACCCATCAACCGGGGTGTGGAAATTAGCAGCGATATGGCCGACAGCGGGGCCAGCATTATTCTGCAACAAGTGGAAAATGGCGTGGCCGTGCGCATGGCGGTGCTGTATCTTCTGGCGGCTGGAATGGACCGGACTGGAATTTCTTGAAGCAATGGTTCCGTCTGTCGGGCGTATGTCCATCTGATTATCTTTGACCGCAACCGCTTGAAAAAGGCGAAGCCATGAACTTCAACATTTCCACCAAGGACAAGTACGCACTGGTAACCACACAAGTGGACAAGCTCGACACCACCTGCGCCCCTGAACTCAAGAGCGAACTGGTCTACCTCAACAAGACGGATGTGCGCAACATCATTATTGACATGGGGAAGACGCGTTACTGCGACAGCTCCGGGCTCAGCGCACTGCTGGTTGCCAACCGGCTCTGCAAAGGCGTGAATGGCAACTTGATCATTTGCGGACTGCAGGAACCCGTGATGAAATTGGTGCAGATCAGCCAGTTGGAAAGCGTGCTTTCCATCACCACAACGGTGAACGAGGCAGTGGACTTGCTGTTCATGGAAGAGATCGAGAAGGACGTAAAAAGGAAGAGTGAACATGATTAAAGCCTTACCCTCCTTTGCCGCCTTCCTCTTTTGCACCGCGGTTTCAGCCCAGTGTACACCCAATCAACTTTACGCGGACAGCGTATTCGGCGTTTGGCCTGACACCATCCAGGATTTTGATCCCGGTTTTGTGGGTAGCTTCTACAGCGACACGTTGAACATCCTTACGCCACACAACGCAGGGGACATCGACCCGCTATTCAGCATTTTCACGATCGACTCCATCGCGCTGAACTCGGTGACCGGTTTGCCTCCGGGCCTTTCCATCGTGTGCAATTCTCAGACCGGTGCAGCTTGCACCTATTTGCCGCAGCAGGTAGGTTGTGGGCTTATCCAAGGTACACCGACATTGGCGGGCAACTATCCCATTTCGCTGGATGTTATCGCGTATGCCCATGCGCCGTTATTCGGTGCACAAGAACTTCCCCAAGTTTTTACCGGCTACAGCATCAACATCTCCATGGGTGCCGGCGTGGACGAAATGCCGATAGCGACGCTCAGCCATGTGCGAAACGTGCCCAATCCGGTCATTGATCGCACCAATATCGAATTCAATTTGGCGAAGGCCGGCGAGGTAAAAGTGAAAGTTTACGACCTCGTTGGCGCTGAACTGTGGACCGGCCAATTGCTGGGTAAACCCGGCTTGAACCGGATGCCCTTCGATGCCACGAAATTGGAAAGTGGTATTTACCTCTATACCGTGTCAAGTGCGGGCACCAGTTTCACTGGCCGCATGGTCGTGGGTCGTTGATATGCACCCTTTTGAACCTTCAAAAGCCCCCGCTTTTCCGGGGGCTTTTGCATTTCGTGCCGCCGGATGCGATTTGATGTGACCACTTTGGGCACGGGAGCTGCACTCGCTGCACGCGGTCGATACCCCTCGGCGCAATTGCTCAATATCCGGGAGCGGCTGTATCTGGTGGATTGCGGGGAAGGCACACAAGAGCGCCTGCGACAGGCGGGCATCAACTTCGGATCCATCGCACGGGTGTTGGTCAGCCACATGCATGGCGACCATTACCTGGGATTGATGGGACTGATCAGCAGCATGCATCTGCAAGGACGCACCACGGCGCTATACCTGCATGGCCCGGCGGAGCTACGTGAAGTGATCGAACTGCAATTGCGCGTTTCCCGAACCTATCTGCGCTTTCCCCTGCATTACGCTACCCACGAACACCGCACCGGAGCCCCCGTGTTCACAGACAATCGGGTGGAAGTAACTGCGCTCGCATTGGACCACCGGCTCGAGTGTACGGGCTATCTGTTCCGTGAAGCGCCACTCCCCGCAAGTTGCGGCGTGACAAGTTGGAGCAGATCCCACTGTATGCGCGCAAGGCTGTGAAAGCGGGCGAGCATCTTACATTACCGGATGGTTCAGTGGTTCCCAATGCAGAGCTCACCTTGGATGCGCCGCCTCAACGTGTTTATGCCTATTGCTCGGACACGGCCTATGCGCCGCGGCTCGCGGATGCGCTGCGTGGCGTGGACCTGTTGTACCACGAAGCCACCTTCACCGAGGCTTTGGCAGCGCGCGCAAAAGAGACCAAGCACAGCACAGCGCGGCAGGCGGGCATGTTGGCGAAGGAAGCGGGAGTGAAGAAGTTACTCCTGGGCCATTTCAGTTCACGCTATAAAAGCGCTGAAGAACTCGTGATGGAAGCCCGAGAAGTGTTCCCTGACACCCTTGCTGCCGAGGAAGGACGCACTTTTCCGGTGTGAGCCGTTCCAACTCGTACTTTCGCGCTGTTTAGGATCATTCTAAAGAGCAAAATGCGGATCAGGACTTTGTTAGCAGATCGTGGAGAGTTGGCATTGATCGGTCTCCGGGCCATTTTGGGCGGTGAAAGCCGGATCGAGATCGTGGGCGCGGCGCGCAATGTGGAGGACATGCTTGCGCAGATCACCCAGCACCGGCCGCATGTGGTGATGATCGACCATACCGCTGAAGGCTTCGGTGCGGAAAGCATCCGGGAAGGCACAAAGCGATATAAGCGCACCCGGTTCGTGGCCATAACGCCCGACCCTTCGCAGCTCGCTTTGATGAGCGCATTGCGTGCCGGGGTCACGAGCTATATCAAGAAGGATTGCGACCCGCAGGAGATCGTGGATTCCGTGATCAGCACGGGTGAAGGACGCAAATTCTTCTGCGGCAAGATCCTGCGTGCCATCCAAGGTTCAGCGATCGACGTGGCGGGCTTGGGCGAAGAAGCGACTTGCACACCGGTCACCATCAGCGACCGTGAGGCGGAGATCATTTCTTTGATCGCCGAAGGCTGCTCCTATACCGGCATCGCCGACCGTCTTTGCTTGAGCGCGCACACCGTAACCACGCACCGCAAGAACATCATGCAAAAGCTGGGTGTGAACAATACCGCGTCGCTCGTGGTGTACGCCGTGAAGAACGGCTTGGTAAGCCCGAACAAGTTTCTGTTCAACGCTTAGATATTTCCGCACCTTAGCGCCATGGCAACATGGGTGGCGGATATTGGTGGCAGCAGTTCGCGTTGGGCGCGTATTGCCACGGAAGGCAGCGCAGAGATCCGCGGGGACCTGCCCGGTTTCAATCCTAATTCCGGTGATCCGGAAGCGTTGCTGAATGCACTTTCCGCTTTGCGGGAAAGTGGGGTGAACGAAGCGCACGAGGTTTTTGTGTACGGTGCCGGATGTGGCAGTGCGCAAGGGAAATCCAGCATGCGAACGGCGATGGCAACGGCTTGGCCGGCATCGACTATCACTGTGGAGACGGACCTGCTTGGCGCGGCAAGAAGCATGTACGGCGAAGAGGAAGGGTTGATCCTGATCCTCGGCACAGGCATGAATTGTGGCCGCTACATCGGCAAGGAACTGCAAACCCCGATGCCTTCCTTGGGGTGGATGCTCGGAGATGAAGGCAGCGGCGCGGACCTTGGCCGGGCCTTGTTGCGCGAGGCTTTGCTGGGGCTGCTTACAAAAGCTGAAGAAGCACTGCTCTTTCCAGAAGGCATCCACCGGGACCAATTGATGCAAGGTGTTTACCGATCAACCGCACAGCAGGCATTCCTCGCTTCTTTCGCGAAAAGACTGGCCACGTCGGGGGCGGAAGATCTTGCCGAACGCGTGATCGAACCGAGATTCATGGCAATGGGGAAGGTGCTCAGCCATTTTTTTCCGCAGCAAGAAGGCCCGTGGATCAAAGCCGTCGGCTCCATCGCTTGGGCGTTTGAGGAGCACTTGGAGAGCGCGCTCGGGCTGAACGGGATATTCCTTACCGAGGTACAGCGGGATCCGATGGAAGGCTTGGTGCGCTTCCATTCGAAGCCCCGGAACTGAGCGCCTGTTCCCCTATCACCAAGGTTTTCAGCAAGCCGAGCGCAGCTTGGTTATCCGATGCTTGAATGGTGTTGAGCACTTGCTTTTTTTCCACGGCGGTCAGGTGCCAGCTCAGGCTTATCTCGTCGTCATCGTCGTGGCGCAGCTGCAGGTCTATGATGTGCAACGGGAAATCCACCCATGCATCACTTTGCTTAACCATCAGGTCGTAGTCCTGGTCTTGGCCCTTCACAAAGTTGCCGTAGATGTTGGAGACCGGGTCCAACAGACGGTCAAAAAGCGTGCGGGCAACGTGCTTGACTTCGAGTTCGCGCTGCTTATCGCGCATCTGTAGGATCACTACGTCACCGGTGTTCTCACTGATCCAATCGCGGAAGGTGTAGAGGAACATGAAGGTGGTGCGATAGCCGTAATTGTCGCGCACACCCGCGTCCATCACGCGCATTTTCGGTCGGCTGGGCAAGGAAACGATCGGTGTGATGTAAGGGAACGAAGCGTTCATCCGAAGGGCGCTGCTCAGTTTCAAGTCCATCGGCGATTGGTCCTTGAAGAGCTTCGTGAACTCAACACTTTCCGGCTGAACCAGGCTGTGTACTTGTCCTTCCGGTTCGATGGCAGTGAGGTAAGACACCGGCTGAGGGCTGATCAAAACGCGGCGGCCGTCGTTGGCACTGGTGGGGCTGATCACCAGCAGCGGGGCTTTCCCGGCTTCGGCCTGTGCGGTTAGGTCGCCCAAGCGGATGTTGAATAATCCTCCCGTGAGTGAATCCATGCGTTGCTCAAAGGCAAAGCCGCGGTCCAGCGTGTAAGTGCGGCCTTGGTCATGCACCTTGCGGTAGCGTATGAACATGTCGTTGGTTACCAAACTGAACGTGACGGGATTGAGAATGTCCGATGCGAGGCGGTCGAGGTGGCTGGCATGGCCTGCCGGGGCGTGCTTTGCCGGATCGCTAGCCGTCTCCAAACGCATGAAATAGGTGGCCCCGATCAAACCGCCACTACTGCCGGTCACCAATGCCGTGCGATCCATCAAGTCGCCTCCCAACATACTGTCTGAAACTTGCAGACAACGGAAGGTCCAGAGCAGCGCGCGAGATCCACCGCCGCTGGTGTTCACGATAATAAGCACCGGCTTTTTTCCGGCATGAGGCAAAGCGTCGTTGTGTTCTTTCCAGCGCTCCAGCGTTTGCAGTTCCAATTCGGCATCTCGACTTGCGGCGCCTGTGTCCGTAGCCAAGGCGAGTATGGTTTCGCGGTCATAGGGAGCGGGTTTTCCATCGTAGTTCAGCCCATAGGCCTGTGCGTCGTACAAAAAGCGTTGGGAGTGCAGGCTCAAGGTGTTCAGGCCGACAGCCAGCAGCAGCATCGCCGTTACCAGCCAGCCTTTGATCCAACTGGTGAACGCACTGAAGAGCATTAACAGAACAGTGAAAAGCAGGAATACGCTCGCACCGGCGGGAATGGCGAAGAACGGGGTATTGCTGAACGCGCCCAACGCGATGAAAGAAGCCACGATGGCGATCTCGAATATGCTCCCGTTGATGTGGTTCTGCCAGAGCACGGCCCGCAGCATTTCCTTGTCGTAGTGGGTGCTGCTTCGCGCCAACGCCAAACGGAACGGCCAGGTGAGGTATGTGTCCACGCGCCATTTGCGCAGGAACTGAGCTCGCCTGAGCCACCGGTTACTCCTGCGCTGTTCCTGCCTTTTTTGTGATGGTGCCTGTGGAATAATGTCCACCATCGGTTGTGCTTCTTTCTCCAAGGTTTCAATGTCCTTGCCCAAAATTTGGTGCAGGTCCGTGTTGGTGCGCATGAAGTACAGTCGTGCCAGCATCAGGAACAGCACAATGCCGACAAGGAAACCCAGCAAGTGCAGCAATGCCGAGCCGACAGGCACCAGTTCTTTCTGCGTTTGCAGGCGGAAAGAGCACACCAAGTAAGTGAGGATGAACAACACCGGAATGATGCTGTTATTGATATTGAACTTCAAAAAGGGCTTAGCAAGCGTGGCCACGAAAGGGAACCGATAAGCGTGCAACGTGTAAGTGAACAAGTTGAACGCCGTGATAAACCCGCCAAGCGCGAAGCCCAAGATCATGAAGGACCAAACGGTGGCCGTACCGAAATACTCCGGGTAGAGGAAAAGGTAGGGGATGCCGTACTTCAGCCCGATGCTCTGGGTGATGTAGCCGAAGAACACCAGCCAGCACAGCACCGTAACGTGGTTCTTCTTCAAGTGCAACAGCAATAGTTGCAGCGGAAAGAAGAACACCACACGTGCGGCGATCTTGCGGAATTTGGCCCTTTTGGTCATCAATTCTTCGCGCTTTCACGCACCGGCCAAGGTAGGGTCGGCGCGCCTGTGCGCACGCCTTCTACGTGATCTTTCAGATCTTGGCTACAACGGCCGCCATTACTTCGGCTTCCATGGCCTCTGCTTTGGTCTTCAAGGCTTCGGCTTCGTCCATCACTTTCTTCTGAAATTTGGCATCGTCAAAACCCTTGAAGTTGGTGCGAACGTTGAGGTAAGCAGCCAGTGCGCCCGTGCGTGCACACATGGCGCCCACGCCGCCGTCGGTGATGCTGCTTTCCATGCCGCTGTGCGTCATGGCCTTGGCAATGTCCATGCTTTCCACGCAGGCGCGCATGGTTTCCAAGGGCACCAGAATGGCGCCTTTGGTGGCTTCGTGGATGGCCGCGGCACGAGCTGATTTTTCATCCGGCGTCCCTTTTGGCAGGCCCATGGCCTTCAAAATACGGTCAAAGGAGCGCGTGTCCTCATCCACGAGGAAAAGCAGCTTTTCGCGCAGCACCTGTGCTTTTTCGGCCCATGCGCTGAATTCGGCCCAACGGTCGTCCCAGCCGCGCTTGTTGGCGCTGAGGTTGGCTACCATGCCGCCCAAAGCCGCGCCCATGGCCCCGATAATGGCGGCCACGGAGCCGCCGCCCGGTGCAGGCGATTCCGCTGCGGTCTCTTCGGTGAAGCGGCTCAACGTCATGCTGACCAAGCGCGTGTCCTCCGGATTTTCCAACTGGTATTCGATCACCTTTTTGCGGGGATCGAAAGGGGCGAGGTCGTCCAGCCCGAGCGACTTTACGGCGATGGTGATCTTCTCGCGCTCGCTGATGCCCAGGCTGCGCTCTTGGCGCTTCAGGTAGAAATCGGCGGCATCCAGCAAAGCTTGCTTCGGCACCAGGCCCACCAGCTCGCTGCCGGTAACGCGTATGCCGCGCTCGGCCGCGCTCTTGCACGCTTCATCAAACGCAATGTGGACGGGCGTTACATCGCTATCGTTGAGGTTCAATGAGAGCTGCGCAATGCCGTATTCCTCAATGAACCAACCGATGCCCTTCACGGCTTTCAGTTTACCGGGTTCGATCACCGGTTCGCCCTTGGCATCGGTGATGATCTTGCCGGTCAACGTGCCGCCTTCGCGCTTCACACGGCCGCTTTCCCGCAGGTCGAAAGCGATGCTGTTCGCCTTGCGCACACTGGTGGTGTTAAGGTTTACGTTGTACGCGATCAAGATCTTGCGCACACCAACGGCGGTTGCGCCACTCCGTTTCACCGAAGCGTTCCATTCCGCAGGACCGAAGTCCGGCTTCCATGCTGGGTCTACCAATTTCTTCTCCAAACCTTCGTATTCGCCGGCGCGGTTGTTCGCCAAGTTGCGGCGTTTTTCCTCGCGGGCCGCGGTTTCGTAAGCGTAAACAGGTATGCCCAGTTCCTTGCCGATGCGCTCACCCAGTGCATGTGCGTAGGGCACAAGTTCTTCCATGGAAATGCCGCTAATGGGCACCAGCGGACAAACATCCGTAGCCCCGAAGCGCGGGTGCTCACCATGTTGAAGGCTCATGTCAATAAGCTCCTGCGCCTTCTTCACCAAGCGGAAAGCCGCCTCGCAAACTGGACCGGGTTCACCCACGAAGGTGATCACGGTGCGGTTGGTGGCTTTGCCGGGATCGACATCCAGCAGGCGAACGCCTTCAACGGTAGCGGCGGCTGCTGCAATGGCATCGATCTTAGCACGGTCGCGGCCTTCACTGATGTTGGGAACGCATTCGATAATGGGCATTTCTTGGGATTTTGGGCTGCAAAGCTAAGTTGGGGGTAGTTGTCCGTTGTCGCTTCCTGTTCGCGAGTTTGAATGACGAAGCAATCTTTGATTCAACCAATTGGTGATTGGTTGATGGTGATTGGACGGCTGCCGACGGCTTCTTTAGCGAAGCCCGAGCGATCATATTCGGTCGCGCTTCGCGACCATACTGCATTGCACGTATTGACACCCTGTTGTTTCGCTACGCACGCCTAACAACTGACAACCAACAACTGACAACTAAGCCCAATCAACTCCCATGCGGCAGCAACATGCTCGCACAATTGTTCAAAGCGTGCAACCACACGGAAGTCCAAATGCTGCCGGTTTCGGCCCGGGCGTAGCCGAGAAAGACACCTAACGGAAGCACGTAGAGCAGCAGGATGTACCAATCGTATTGCTGGTGTACCAAGGTGAACACGCCCGCGGTGATGGCGATGGAAGCGTGCTTGTCCAGCATGTGGCGTAGGGATCCGTAGAGCAGGCCACGCAACAGGAACTCCTCAAAAATGGCAGGAGCGAGGCCCAGGCCAAAGAACAGCAACGGATAATTCGTGGCGCTGGCCATGATCTTTTCCATGAACGCGCTGTCCATTTCCGGCAGGAAGTAGGCAATGCCTTCCAACACGGCGAAGAGTAAGATGAAGCCACCCGTCCAAATGGCCGTGGGGCGCAGCTTGGGCATGTTCAAGGCTAAGAAAAAGCGCATGCGCTCGCCTTTCCAACGGTACACCAAGTAGAGCAACAAGGCCAAGCAGATCACGCCGGAGAGCAAGGACACCAGGGCGATCACATTGCCGTTGCTGGAAAGCTCCATCCAGCGCTCCTGGAACTTCGTAGTGTCCAGCATGGACATGGAAAAGCCCTGCGATGCGAACTCGGGCGTAAGCGCGATGACACGCCAGATCAGCGTGGCCATCTGCGCGAACATGAAGCACATGAACACCAGCGAGAAATAGAGCAGGCCACGGGCCATTTCCAGTCCCGGCGGGCGCAGGGGCGTGGGTTCCGGAAGTGGGGCAGGTTCAAATGACGTTGCCATCAATGATCACGTTGTGGATATGGTCGTTCCCGAAAGCGTAGGGCAAATAGGCCAACGAGGGAACGGGTTTGGTAATGATGAAGGAAGCACGTTTGCCTACGGTGATGCTGCCCAGTTCGCCGGAAAGTGACATGGCCGCAGCGGCGTTGAGCGTTGCGGCGTTAATGGCTTCTTCCGGCAGCATGCGCAATTGGATGCATGCCAAGGAAACCACGAGATTCATATTGCCGCTCGGCGTTGTTCCGGGGTTGAAATCCGTTGCCAAGGCAACAGGCAGTCCCGCGTTGATCATTTCGCGTGCCGGGCCGTAGGGAATGCGCAGGAAGAAAGAGCAGGAGGGAAGCAGTGTGGGATAGATGGGATGGACCTGTGCGGCGTGTGCTTCGGCCAGTGCCGTGATGTCCGCGGGTTCCATTACTTCCAAGTGGTCCACGCTTTGCGCACCTCGCATCAACGCGGCCTGTATGCCGCCAATGCTGGTGAACTGGTTGACATGCACCTTGCCCACAAGGCCATGTTCCGCGCCTGCGGCCAACACGCGCTCCATTTCCGGAACGGTGAAATAGTTGGTCTCACAAAAGCAGTCCACGAATTCCGCGAGGCCCTCTTTGGCCACTTTCGGAATGATGGTGTTGACGATGAGGTCCAAATAGCCTGTCCGGTTTTCCTTGAACTCCGGCGGAATGGCATGTGCGGCGAGCAGAGTGGCCTTGATCTGCAACGGTAGCGCGGCCTTCAGGCGTTTCACTATGCGGAGCATCTTCAGCTCGCTGTCCACGTCCAAGCCGTAGCCACTCTTGATCTCCACGGCCACGGAGCCTTGGCGCATCATGGTTTCCAACCGTGCTTTGGCCAAGTTGTAGAGCTCATCTTCGGGCATGGCGCGCAGTCGCATCGCGCTATTGATTATGCCGCCGCCCTTGGCCGCGATCTCCTGGTAGCTCAACCCGTTTATGCGGTCCACAAACTCGCCTTCGCGGCTGGCGGCGAACACGGTGTGCGTGTGTGGATCGCACCAGCCGGGCAGCACGTAACCACCGGCAGCATCCACGATCACTGTGCTGGTTTCGTTGTACGTCGCTGGTGGTACACCTGCGCCAAGTTCAACGATGCGGCCGTCCTCAGCGTAAAGCCAACCGTTTTCCAGCTGTGGCAATACGCCCATGGCTTCGCCGGCCACGTGGGTAACGCCCACAGGATGCGTGCCCACAAGCACTTTCGCGTTCTTGATCAACAATTTGCCCATGGCGGGCGAAGGTCGGTACTGGAAACGGACTGCGGGAATCGTAGTGTCCGCCTGACCAAAATGGTTATCCCAATACGCTTCGGCAAGCACTACTTCACCGCTTCCAGTTTCCGTTGCAAGGCATCCACCGTGCGTTGTACATCCGCTTGGTCCGTGGCCTTGGCTTCGCGTTCTTTCGCAGCGTCGGGCACGGCTTCGGTGTACTTTGAGATGTCGGCCTGCGTCTTCGATTCGTCCTTCAGTGCGCTGGCCAACTTGCTTTCGTTCTTGGTGATCTTTTCGCGGGCCTTGGTCAACTTTTTCAGGTCCTTTGGATCTTGGCTGGTTGTCCAACGCTCGTTCTGTAGCGCGATGTCTTTCTCCAAAATGTTGTGCTCGTTCTGCAGGTCCACTTTTTCCTTGGAGATCTTCTCCATTTTCTTCTGCGCCTTATTGAGTTTGCCCTGTGTCTTATCCTGCGCTTTTACTGCGCTTTCGGTCTTGCCGGTCACTTTCTCGAGCTTCTTCTTCTGTTCGTCGATCTGTTCTTGCACCAAGGCTTTGTTCATTCGGATGCTCAAGTCGTGCATGCCGGCTTCCAATTCGGTTGTGTGCGGAATTAAACCGGAACTGTTCAAAATAGCCATACGCAACGTGGCAACACCGGTCTTTTTGTCTTCATCAGTAGAGGCAACAAGATTGACAGGCGTTCCGCTTCCAGCGGGAAAAAGCACGTTCTCCGCCTTCATCAGGTAGCCACTCTTCTTGAATTTCGCGGCCGGCAGTGCCTTCTCGAGCAGTTCGCCCAGTTGGTTAGCACGAGCTTCATATACCCGAATACTGTACGCTTGCACCATTACGCTATCGTTCTTCAACGAATCCAGGCCCACGGCGAGCTCATGGTCCCAAGTGAGTGAGGTGCCGTCGGGCAGTTTGTCTTGTGCGGTGGCGGAAGAAATGAGGCCTGTCGCGATCGCGAACAAGACTATTGGGCGGAGCATACGGTTCATTGATTGGAGGTTTGGATCCGGTCGAAAGTTAGTTCGTGGGTGTGCAGTGCAGGTTTCGTGCCGATCAGGGTAAATTTTCACCACAGTGGCACGGAGAGCGCAGAGAAGCGGTTGTAGAGGCAGTTGCAGTTGGCAGTGGCAGTCGGCATTGGCATCTTGCAGTCGTCGAATCATCATTTGCATTTCTCCGTGTTCTCTGTGCCTCTGTGGTGAACTAACCACCGACCAACCCAGTTCCCTCTAACGTGCCGATCTTTGCGCCCCTCAATCCATCGAAACGAAATTCCATGCGCATCGGCATTGTATGCTATCCCACCTTCGGCGGTTCCGGCGTGGTGGCCACGGAGCTCGGCATCGCCTTGGCGGAAAAGGGCCACATCGTCCATTTCATCACCTACGACAGGCCGGTGCGGCTTGGGGCGGGGCGGGCGAACATCTTCTACCACGAGGTGCGTGTGAGCGATTATCCGCTCTTCGATTATCAGCCCTACGAATTGGTGCTCACCAGCAAGTTGGTGGACGTGGTGAAGCACGAACGGCTCGACCTGCTCCACGTGCATTACGCCATTCCGCATGCCAGCGCGGCCTGGATGGCCCAGCAGATACTGGCATCGCAAGGGGTGCGCATCCCGTTCATCACGACGTTGCACGGCACGGACATCACTTTAGTAGGCAAAGACCCGAGCTTCGAGCCGGTGATCACATTCGCCATAGAGCACAGCGATGCAGTGACTACCGTTTCCGAGAGCTTGCGGAAGGACACGTATTCGCACTTTCCGGTGAAACGCGAAATACATGTTGTGCCCAACTTTATTTGCCCGGAACAATACCAGGGACTCAAGGATAAGCGCATACGCGAACGCTTCGCTCCGAACGGCGAAATGTTGTTGGTGCATGTGAGCAATTTCCGGCCTGTGAAGCGCGTGCAGGACGTGCTGGCCATGTTTAAGCTGTTGCGGAAACAGATGCCCGTGCGGTTGTTATTGATCGGTGACGGGCCGGAACGACAGCACATGGAAACCATTTGCCGGGAAGAAGGGACTTGCGATGAGGTCTTTTCCTGGGGAAGATGACGGAGCCGGAAAGCATACTGGCCAACTGCGATCTCTTTGTGCTCACCAGCGAAACGGAGAGCTTCGGTCTGGCCTCCTTGGAAGCCATGGCCTGCGGGGTCCCGGTGGTTTCTACCAATACGGGCGGAACGCCGGAGGTGGTGGAAGAAGGCGTGTCCGGTTTGTTAAGCCCGGTGGGCGATGTGGCTCAAATGACGGCGAACGCGCTGCGGATCCTGGGCGATCCGGCGGTTCATGTAAGGTATGCCGAAGGTGCACTGCAGATCGCCGCGAAATTCGACTTGATCCGGATATTGCCATTGTATGAAAACTTGTACACCGAGGTGGTGGAACGCATGAAAGCGAATGGAGTTCATCAGCGATCGCGTTAGCACGGACCGCGCGGACGGCAAGTTCAGCGTGGTGATCGGCGCGCGGATCAGTGGCGGGCAAATGGCGCTGCTTTGGGCGTGGCTGTTGGCCTGGCTGCTTTGCGGAGCCTACTTTTTTGCGGAGCTGCTGCGCACCCCACAGGGCGACTTCAAAGTGACGTTGATCGTGATGCTCGCTTTCTGGGCCTACTTCGCATTCCGTGCCGCGCGCACCGTGTTCTGGCGCGCAAAAGGCTTTGAACTGTGGAAGCTGGACAACGGTGAGTTGACGGTGAAGAACAGCCTTTGGGGCTACGGAAAAGCCAGTCGTTATTTCGTGGGGAACATCCAACGCTTCGGCCTGCTGAACATGGAAGAAACTTCGTGGAAATGGCAGATGAGCGACTCCTTCTGGACGCGCGGCGCGGAACGCATCGGCTTTGAATACAACGGCAAAAAAGTGGCCATTGGCCGTGGATTGACCAAGCCGGAAGCCGAGAAGCTCGCGCACGTTATGGCGCAGGAGTTGCGCAAAGTGCGCAAGGTAGGGGCGTGACAAAATTTTCGAGGTGACAGCGGTCCTGGAGCGTATGTCATTCCGGGCTTGCCCCGGAATCGCGCAAATGCTAAAACCTGAATTTTCCTCGGTCACCGGTAATCTTCAAATCTGATGATCAATCCGGAACACATTGCCGCGAATGCGCTTGGTAGCCTTGCCGTCAATCTGTTCTTCCGCCATCAACCGCTTGGCTGCCGGGGTTGAAAGCGATTGATCGATCGTGTTGACCGCACCCGCTGGAACACCTGCGCGTTCCAACGAATTTAGAAGGTCCACACGGTTATGCTGCGCAATTGGAGTGCTAAGTTCCATGGCCAATGCGCTTCTGTTTCTTACGCGGGAAGCATTGTCCTTGTATTTCGCTTCTTCCGCAATTCGGTCCATCCCCAGCGCAGTGCAGAGCTTTTCAAATTGCGCGTTGCTGCCCACGGCCAACACGATTTTTCCGCCATCAGCGCACGTGATTACCTCTCCGTACGGGGCAATGTTGGGGTGCAAAGTGCCCAGTGGCTTCGCGACATGGCCGGCCATCAGCCAGTTGGTGGCTTGGTTCACCAGTCCGGCTAATGCGGCTTCTTCCAGAAACACTTCCACGTACGCACCTTGCCCGTTGGAAGCGCGGTTGAGCAAGGCAAGTAGCAGGCCTTCCTTCAGCTGGTGCGCGGCCAGCACATCGATCATGGCCACGGGCATTTTGGCGAGGTGGTCCGCATCAGTTCCAGTCATTCCGATGTAGCCCGTTTCGGCTTGCAGCACCACATCGTAGGCGGGCCGTTCCGGTTGATCAACGTAACCGCCGATGTGGCCGTGGATGAGCTTTGGGTTCAGCATTTGAAGCCGCTCCCGCGCAAGGCCAAGCTTCTCTGCATCGGCGGCCATGTGGTTGGTGATGAGCACGTCGGCCTTTGCGATCAACGCATCGAAATCCTTCCTCGCTTCGGCATCAGTTAGGTTCAAAAAAAGGTGCTCCTTGCCGAAATTCACGCTGCTGAAATAAGCGCTCACCGGAGAAGTGGGATCTTCCGAAGGCAACTTCCATTTGCGCGTAACATCCCCGCCGACCTTGAGGTTTTCGACCTTCACCACACAGGCGCCCAGCTCCGCGAAGAACATGCCCACGGCAGGCCCGGCAAGCACGCTGGCGGTTTCGATCACGAGCAGGTCTTTTAGCATGTCGCGAATTTAGAGTAGTGGAGTTTTAGACTTCACCACAGACCGTGCTTCGCCAAAGCGGCTACGCCCAGGCGAGGGCACGGAGTACACAGAGGTTTTGTCTCAGGTGTAGTTTCTGGTACTGGGTATCGGGTATTGAGTACCGAGTACTGCCGTCCGCCCTGCCGACTGCCAACTGCTTCTGCCTACTGCTACTACCGCCAACTGCTACTGCCAACTGGACACTGCTTCTCCGCGCCTCAGTGGCCCCTGAGCGCAGTCGAAGGGCGCCTCTGCGGCCAATTTCCTAACCCCTCACCAACCCTCACTCCGGCATCTCCGCTCCGCACCTTCTGCAATAGCGCGCATCGCCCAAGTGCCCCGTGGCGTGGCAGGTCATGCATTCCTTTCCCGGGTTTGAACCTTTTGCCAATTCGACCCCAACGATGCCGGTGGGCACGGCGATGATCGCATAACCCAGGATCATGATCATCGAGGCGATCATTTGGCCGAGCGTGGTTTGCGGTGCGATGTCGCCATAGCCCACGGTGGTGAGGGTTACGATGGTCCAATACACACTGCGCGGAATGCTGGTGAAGCCGGACTCGGGGCTTTCCACCAAGTACATGATCGTGCCGAAGATCACCACGATGGTGAGCACTGCGAGCAGGAACACCATGATCTTTCTGCGGCTGGCCACGAGCGCCCGGCCCAACATGCCCGCCTCGGTGATGAAGCGGGCCAGTTTCAGCACGCGGAACACACGCACCAAGCGCAACACGCGGATCACCATCAGCGAATGTGCGCCGCCGATGACCAAGCTGAGGAAGGTGGGCAAAATGGAAAGTAAGTCCACGATGCCGAAGAAGCTGAACGCATAGTGGCGCGGCCGCTGCACGATCCAAAGCCTCAGAAAATATTCCACCGTAAAAATCCCGGTGAACACCAGTTCCGATACGTACAACGCGGTGCCATACTTGGCTTTGATGGCGGGCACGCTTTCCAGCATCACCAGCAACACGCTGATCAGAATGGCCCAAAGCAGCAGCACATCGAACAACTTCCCCGCCGGCGTGGTGGTGCCGAAGACGATGCGGTAGAGCCGCTTGCGCAGAGGACTGTTCTCCAAGTGTTTTTCCATTGTTCAGCCTACACTTTTGGCGCAATGATGTGTACGTCGCGCTGCGGAAAGGGAATGCCGATGCCCGCCTCGCGGAAGCGTCCCAAAATCCGGAAGCGGATGTCGCTCTTGGTCTGCTCTACCGCAAAAATGTTGCGGCTCCAGAAAAGCAGTTCGAATATCAGCGCGCTGTCGCCGAAATCGATGAAGCGGACCTGCACCGCGTGCGCCGGGTCATTTGTCACTACGTCAGGTTGGTCGACCGCACAGTTCATCAGGATCCTTTTCACCAATTCCGCGTCACTGCCGTAAGCCACGCCAACCTTCAGGTTAAACCGTGTCTCCAACGCATTGTGGCTCCAATTCACCACGTTCTCGTTTATAAAGCGGTGGTTGGGCACGATCACGTTCATGCCATCGCGCGAGTAGATGGTGGAAGTGCGCAGGTTGATCTCTGTTACGCGCCCCACGAGGCCTTCCACTTCCAGCACATCGCCAACCATGATGGTGCCTTCCATCAGAATAAAAACACCGGAAATAATGTCGTTGAACGTTTGCTGAATGCCAATGCCCAAGCCGACCAACAACGCCGCCGAGCCTGCTACCAAGAAGGTAATGTCCATGCCCAGCACCTGCAGCACAATGATTATCGTGGCCACCCATACGGCGTACTTCACCAGCAAATACGCCGAGTGAAGCCGCGACCGCTGCTCGTGGTCGCCTTTGGCGCGGCTGTGAATGGCCGCCTTAATCAAGCGGAGCAGTAGCACGGCGATCACCACGGTGATCACGGCCCACAGAATATGCCCAACCGTAAAATCACGGTCGCCGATATGAAAAAGCGTTTCCTTGAACATGATGGGTTTTCCGGCGGCGAAGGAACAAAGGAAGCCGGGAACGCGCAGTGCGCACATACCGCGTTGTGGATAAGTACGTGCATTGCTCCAACTTGTCACATTCGACCCGACGCAATTTTGTTGCTTCTATTTCCCCAAGCGCAACACAATGGACTTGAACCGCATATTCGTCTTTCTACGGCTTGGTGCCGACGCTGAAGAGCCCAAGTTGGCCATGGAAGCCATTGAGCGCGGGGTGAATTTCCGAGGCACGAACATGTTGATCCTGGTGTGCGCCATCGTGATCGCATCGGTAGGCTTGAACGTGAATTCCACGGCTGTAGTGATCGGTGCCATGCTCATTTCGCCGCTCATGGGCCCCATCATCGGCGTGGGAGCGGGGCTGGGCGTGCTGGACCTTTGGCTCGTGCGCCGTTCGTTGAAGAACATCGGCATCGCTGTTATCGTGAGCCTATTGACCAGTGCGCTCTATTTCCTGATCAGCCCCTTGAGCGATGCGCACTCGGAGATCTTGGCCCGCACCAGTCCTACGATCTGGGACGTGCTGATCGCCTTGGCCGGCGGTTTCGCGGGCATTATCGCTATTGCCAGTAAAGACAAAGTGCGCGGCAACGTGGTGCCGGGCGTGGCCATTGCCACTGCGCTTATGCCGCCACTGTGTACCGCCGGCTACGGTTTGGCGCACCTTAACTGGACCTACCTCGTCGGGGCCATGTACCTCTTCCTCATCAACTCCGTGTTCATCAGCATTGCCGCGTTGGCCACAGTGCGCTGGTTGGGCTATCCGCAACGCTTCGTGGAAGACATAAAGCTCAAAGGCAAGATCCGGCGGTACACCACATTGATCGTGCTGGCCACCGTGGTGCCGAGCGTTTGGCTGGCCTACCGTTTGGTGGTGCAGAACAACTTTACCCACCGAGCTGAAGCGTTCATTGCTTACGAATGCACCGTTCCTGAAAACTACCTGTTGGACAAAAAAGTGGACCCCGCTAATCGGTCCATCACGCTCACCTATTTAGGCAATGGCATCACCCCGGAAATGCAGGCCACCATGGAAAATAGGCTAGCGGCGCATGGTATTTCGGGAGCGGAATTGGACATCCGCACCGGGCTTTCCCTGCAGGAATTGGACAACGAGGAACGCGCCGAGAACGAGGGCATGAAAAGGCAGCTCGACGACCAAAGCTTGCTGGTCGCGAAATTCGGTGCCATGCGCGACAGCTTGACGCAGGTGAAAAAGAATGACGATGCGTTGATGGCCGAAGCCCAAGCCATGGCCCCAGATCTACGTTGGTTGATAACGGCGGAATTGCCTGGTGCAGTTGCTCCCGACAGCATCAAAAAGGTGGTCGCCGCGCATTTCGTACATTATCCGGATACTGCAGAAATTGACCGTATCCACCGCTGGCTCAATGTGCGGCTCAACGACAAACAATTCGCGTTGACCATTACTGCGGATAGTTTGTTGAAGAAGGAAGCAGAGCCGACCCAAAAAAGAAGATGAGCAAAAAGAGAAGCACGTCGAAGAAAGTAGAAGTACGTCCGTTGACCATGGACGCTTTCGGTGATTTCGCGGCGGCCATGAGCGCCGCTTATCCCGATTGGAGCGGAGGGCTCTGGAAAAGCGAGACCATCGCACGATTGGTCGCCCTGTTTCCCGAAGGCCAGCTCGGTGTTTACGTGGCCGGAAAACTCGCAGGCTGCGCGCTCACCATCATTGTGGACATCGACAAGCTCGGCTTCGAACACACTTACACAAAGGCCACCGGGGGCTACACTTTCAACACCCACGACCCTGCCGGCAATGTGCTCTACGGAATCGAAGTCTTCGTCCATCCGGATTCCCGCGGAATGCGATTGGGGCGACGCTTGTACGAGGCCCGCAAGGAACTCTGCGAGCATCTCAACTTGCGATCGGTGATGTTCGGCGGCCGCATTCCCAACTACCACAAACACGCCAAAAAGCTTACGCCGAAACAGTACATCGCCAAGGTGCGCGAAAAGAGATCCACGACCCCGTGCTTTCCTTCCAGCTCTCCAACGATTTCCACGTAGTGCGCCTGCTGAAAGGCTACATGCCGGACGATGTGAACTCCATGGAGTACGCCACGCTGATGGAGTGGGACAACATCTACCACAACGAAGCGGAAATGGGCGGCAGCTGGGGCCGCAATGTGCGATTGGGACTGGTGCAATGGCAAATGCGCAACTACACGGGCATCGACGGTCTGTTTGAACACCTCGACTTTTTCCTGCAAGTGGTAAGCGGTTACGGCAGCGATTTCGCGGTGTTCCCCGAGCTTTTCAACGCGCCGTTGATGTCCATGTACGACAGCCAGAGCGAGGCCCAGGCCATCCGCAGCCTGGCTGAACACACAATCCCCATTCGCGATTACATGGTACAGGCAGCCATGAAATACAACGTGAACATCGTAACGGGAAGCATGCCGATGGTAGAGAACGGAATCCTCTATAACATGGGCTTCCTTTGCCGCAGGGACGGCAGTTGGGAACGCTACGAAAAGATCCACATCACCCCCAACGAACGCAACGCATGGGGCATACACGGCGGCAAACAAGTGAAGGTATTCGATACCGATTGCGGCAAAGTGGGCGTGCTGATCTGCTACGATTGCGAATTTCCTGAACTGGTGCGTTTGCTCGCGTTGCAGGGCATGCAACTCCTCATCGTGCCCTTCCTAACCGACACGCAGAACGCTTTTTCCCGCGTGAAACTATGCGCCATGGCTCGCGCCGTGGAAAACGAATGCTTCGTGGCCATCGCCGGCAGCGTAGGCAACCTTCCGAAGGTGAAGAACATGGACATCCAATACGCCCAGAGCGCCGTGTTCACCCCTTGCGATTTCGGTTTTCCGGCTACGGGGATCAAGGGTGAGGCCACCGCAAACACCGAAATGGTGCTGGTGGTGGACGTGGACATGAGCCTGCTGCGCGACTTGCATCATCGAGGTAGCGTTCAGAATTTGAAAGATAGGAGGGAAGATGTCTACACCTTGAAGCTGAATGCGGAGGGGTGATCCATGGCCCATGAACAGACGGAAGCACAGCGTCCACAACAGCAACTGACAACAAGACCTCCGCTCTTCACTGCATGTCCGTATTCCATGGTAACAGTCGTTTTTTTGCCACTATTGTGATAGCACTTCGAAACCATTTCGGTGGAAATCCGTAAATTTGCACCGTGAAACGTAATTCTCATCCACTCTCCAGTACCCTGTTGTTGGTCCTCGCGGCCTTCTTCAGTGCATTATTGATGAGCACAGCCGTGTTGCCAACGGTAATGAGCGTTTCTTACGGTAAGGCCATAGCGGCCCCTGTACCTGTGGAAGAAGAGCAAATGCACGGTCGCGATCATCAAAAGTCCGCCGTACACCAGCATCCTGAATGGGCTGGCTCTGCAGTTTGCCTGCGTGAGAAAATGCGGGCCACCTTCCGTCACAGCGACGAAGCCGTGCCTTCCGGGCCTATTACTGACGTGCCCTTGCAGCCGCCAAAGCGGTCGTAGCCCTGACACCCACGAGGTGTCTTCTGCCAGCCTGTAAAAGCGTAACCACCGGGACCCGGTGCGCACTTGGCTTGGCCTTTGGCGGGTCCCCGCACAACCGCTTCATTCTAATACCATGAAAAACCTTTTAGGGTCCGTAAAACGTGACCTACCCGCTTCCATCGTTGTCTTTCTTGTAGCCGTGCCGCTGTGTTTAGGCATCGCACTTGCGTCCGGTGCGCCGCCGTTCGCAGGTCTTCTCGCAGGAGTAATTGGCGGAATCGTCGTAGGTGCGGCCAGCGGATCGCAGCTCGGCGTTTCGGGCCCTGCTGCCGGCCTCGCGGCCATCGTGCTCACCAGTGTGGCGGCGCTGGGCTCATTCCAGCTGTTTCTGCTCGCTGTCTTGTTAGCCGGGATCATCCAGTTCCTCATGGGCCTGGCCCGCGGTGGGGTCATCGCCTATTTCTTTCCCTCGGCGGTGATCAAGGGCATGTTGGCCGGCATCGGTATCTTCATCGCCCTTACCCAGTTCCCCCATGCTTTCGGGCATGACAAAGAGCGGGTCACGGATTCCGTTGTGCCGCGTGCGGAAGGCGGCGTATTCGGCGACCTTGTGAACATGTTCGCCGCGCCACATTTCGGCGCTTTGATCATTGCTGCTGCCTGTTTTGCCGTGTTGTTGCTCTGGGAAAGTCCCTCGATCAAGCGGAACAAGGTTCTATCCATGGTACCAGGCCCCTTGTTGGCAGTGATCATCGGTATCACCTTGGCAGCGTTGGGCGGAATTGTGCCGCTCCTGTCATTGTCAGCCAACCACTTTGTGCAGTTGCCGGATCTGGCCGGCGTTTCGCTCGGATCGCTCTTCCCGGGCCCGGACTGGAGTGGCATCACCAACATGCAAGTGTGGACCACCGCGCTCACGTTGGCCCTGGTGGCCAGCTTAGAGACGTTGCTCTCCGTAGAAGCCGCGGATAAGCTCGATCCCCAAAAACGCGAAACACCGAAGAACCGCGAGTTGATGGCGCAAGGATTCGGCAATGTGGTTGCCGGTCTCCTCGGTGCACTGCCAATAACGCAGGTGATCGTGCGCAGCTCCGCGAACGTGCAGTCAGGTGGACGCACGAAGCTATCCGCCATGCTGCACGGCCTTTGGGTAATGGTGGCGGTGCTTTTATTTCCGGCGCTGCTGGGCATGATCCCGTTGGCCGCGTTGGCCGCGATCCTCGTGCAGGTGGGCTTTAAGCTGGCTAAGCCGGCGCTCTTCGAGGAGATGTGGCAAGGTGGATGGACACGTTTCACCCCCTTCCTCGTTACCGTGCTCGGTGTGGTATTCCTTGATCTGCTGAAAGGCGTGGGACTTGGCATGGCCGTGGCCCTGTTCATCATTTTACGGAACAATTACAAAGTGCCGTACCACCTCTTGGAGCGTGCAGTATCGCCCGGTGAGCCGGTGCGCATCGCCTTGGGCGAAGAAGCGAGTTTCCTCAACAAAGCCAGTATCCAACGCACACTGGCCGATCTGCCGGCCGGCTCGCACATCATCGTTGACGTAAGCCGCACGGTAAGGCTTGATCCGGACATCCACGAGATCCTCACCGATGGTCAGACCCGGGCAAAGAACAAGGGTTCTATCGTGGAGATCATCGGCCTCGACGAGCATCGCAGGCATCGAGTCGCGGCCTGGATGAGCGTGAAGCACGTTCGCGAGACCCTTCATGTTGTTTCTTCCACCACCACCACCATCAACACCTCACAACAATGAACGCACACACCCAAGAGAGCCGAGCACCTTTGGCACCGGCCGATGCGTTGCGCATCCTGTTGGAAGGCAACGAACGGTTCCAGAAAAATCACAAGGCCAACCGTGATCTGCGTCTTCAAGTTGAACAGACCTCTGAAGGCCAATTTCCGCTTGCGGTAGTGTTGAGCTGCATGGATTCGCGCACCAGCACCGAGCTGGTCTTCGATCAAGGACTGGGCGACATTTTCAGCATCCGGATCGCAGGGAACATTGTCAGCGATGACATCCTTGGCAGCATCGAATACGCAGTGGCGGTGGCGGGCGTGAAGCTCATCGTGGTGCTCGGCCATACCCGTTGCGGGGCCATTGCCGGCGCTTGTTCGGATGTGCAGCTCGGCAACCTCACCGGTATGCTGGATAAGATCAAACCGTCCATCGAACGTGCCGCGCCATTGAACGGTGATCGGCAAGCGTGGATGGACCGGGTAGCTGCAGCCAATGTTTGCGCCTCGATCGATGCGATCCTCGACCGCAGTCCGGACGTGAAGCGGCTGATGGACAAGGGTGAGGTCGGGCTGGCCGGTGCGATGTACAATGTCAGTTCAGGCGCTGTGGAGATCATGCATGCTTGCGAGCATGTGCAAAGGACCGTGCCTACTGCTGGTCCGCTGCAGCAGAATTGAGCGCGCATAAGTCCCATCATGCAGAAAGCCCCGGAATTTCCGGGGCTTTCTGTTTCACCGCAAAAGAGTGGCGAACTTCGCGCCATGTCCATCCTACTTTCCGACGCAGGGCTGCACCGCCACCTGCTACCGCTCACCTACACCCGTCCGCTGGGCGCATTGCGCTGTGGCGTGCGCACGCAAGCCGAAGCGTGGCAAGCCTTGGCGGGTTTATCGGTGGGCTTTCTCACCGAGGCCTACTTGCAAGTGAAGTTCCCTGCGGTGAAAGCGGATCTGAACTATGAGGTACATGGCGGATTGCTTCCGGAGAAGAATGTAGTGGGCGCCGTATTGGACCTGAAACCCGGCCAAGTATTGATGCAAAAAGGCAAACCGCTCGCCTTTTGTTTGGAGGGTGCAGCACATGCTGCGGCGATGGATTGGCAAGTGCCGCCGGCCTTTCTGGCACAAGTGGAGTTTAGCGGCGAGGTCTTGCTGATCGAACGGCCTTGGCACCTCTTCCAGCATTGCGGCGCTGCGCTGAATAACGATTTCGAGCACATCACGGCGGGCAGGAAGAGCAGGCCGTTGAGCGCGTCCAACACCGTGATCGGCGATCCCAACTTGATCTTTCTGGAAGAAGGAGCAAAAGCTGAAGCCAGCATTTTCAATACCGCGAACGGCCCCATCTACATCGGCAAAGGCGCGGAAGTGATGGAAGGCTGCATGGTGCGCGGGCCGATGGCGCTTGGCGAAAATGCCCAATTGAAAATGGGTGCGAAGATCTACGGCGCAAGCTCCTTAGGCCCGGAATGTCGCGTAGGCGGCGAGGTGAACAACAGCGTGATGCAAGGCTTCAGCAACAAAGGACACGACGGTTTCTTGGGCAACAGCGTGCTGGGGGAATGGTGCAACCTCGGCGCGGACACCAACACCAGCAACCTGAAGAACACCTACGGCGACGTGGCTGCATGGAGCTATCCGGATGAAGCGTTGACGGCAACCGGCCAACAGTTCCTGGGCCTCATTATGGGCGATCATGCCAAAAGCGCCATCAATACCATGTTCAACACCGGCACCGTGGCAGGGCCTTGCGCCAACGTTTTCGGCGGCGGCTTTCCGCCGAAACATATTCCTGCATTTGCGTGGGGTGGCGCGGAAGGCTTCGGCACCTACGCGCTGGACAAGGCTTTCAGCACCTGCCGGAAGGTGATGGAGCGCAGGCACATCCCGTTTACCACCTATGACGAGGAGATTTTGCGGCACGTCTTCAATGCCACCAAACCCTACCGCGCCTGACAAGTTCGCAGGCCCGGCGCAGCGGCACGAAGGTTGCCCAAGGCACCCGGCGTGCCGGACCCTTCATTGAAATGGCATCGTATTTTTGAAACCGACACTTTGGCAACCCGTTGCATGAGCGAGATATTGATGAACGACAGCCCTCTTTTTTCTTCTGAGGTGATCGAGAACGAGAACGAAACCGAATTGATCCCGTTGATCACAGCGGAGGATGAGGAGTTGATGAACGCGGAGAAAACACCGCCGGAACTTCCCATTCTTCCCCTGCGCAACACCGTGCTGTTCCCCGGCGTGGTAATCCCCATCACCGTGGGTCGCGACCGCAGCATCCGGTTGATCCAGGAGGTTTATCGCGGCAACCGCACCCTTGGCGTCCTCAGCCAAAAGGACAGCAATATCGAAGAACCGCGCGCGGAAGACCTCAACAAAGTGGGCACCATCGCCACCATCATCCGCATGTTGCGCATGCCCGACGGCAGTACCACCGCGGTGATCCAGGGCAAGAAGCGTTTCGAGATGATCGAAATGGTAAAGAGCGAGCCCTACTTCACCGCCAAAGTGAAGGAGTTCGAAGAGCTGCGTCCGGAAAAAGGCGATAAATCCTTCGAAGCGCTCGTGAGCTCTTTGAAAGATCTGGCCATCAACATCATCAAGGCCAGTCCGCACATTCCCAGCGAGGCCAGCTTCGCCATCCAGAACATCGATAGCCCCAGCTTCCTGGTGAATTTCATCAGCAGCAACATGAACGCCGAAGTGGCGGAAAAGCAGCGCATGCTGCAAGTGGCCGACCTACGCGAGCGCGCAGGACTCCTGCTGGCGCACCTCACCAAGGAGTTGCAGATGCTGGAGATGAAGAACGAGATCCAGAGCAAGGTGCGCACCGAGGTGGACAAGCAGCAGCGCGAATACTTCCTGCACCAGCAGATCAAGACCATCCAGGACGAGCTCGGTGGCAATCCCATCGAGTTGGAGATCGAGGAAATGCGCGCCAAGGCCGCCAAGAAGAAGTGGACCGAAAAAGTGGGCGAACTCTTCGAGAAAGAGCTGTCGAAACTGCAACGCATGAACCCGCAAGGGGCCGAATTCAGTGTGCAATACAACTATGTGCAGCTTTTGTTGGAGCTTCCTTGGGGCGAATTCACCGAAGACAAATTCGACCTGAAAGCCGCGCAAAAAATCCTCGACCGCGATCATTTCGGCTTGGAAAAAGTGAAGGAGCGCTTGATCGAGCACCTCGCCGTGCTGAAGCTGAAAGGCGACATGAAAGCGCCGATCATTTGCCTGTTCGGCCCCCCCGGTGTCGGCAAGACCAGCTTGGGCAAGAGCATGGCCGAAGCACTGGGCCGCAAGTACGTGCGCATGAGCCTCGGCGGTCTGCACGACGAAGCGGAGATTCGCGGCCACCGCAAAACATACATCGGCGCGATGCCGGGCCGCCTCATCCAAAGCTTGAAAAAGGCAGGAACGAGCAATCCGCTTTTCGTACTGGACGAGATTGATAAGGTAGGCAAGGACTTCCATGGGGACCCTGCCAGCGCACTTCTGGAAGTGCTGGACCCCGAGCAGAACCACGCCTTCTACGACAATTATGTGGAGATGGAGTATGACCTCAGCCGCGTGATGTTCGTGGCCACGGCAAACTCGCTAAGCACCATTCACCCGGCCTTGCGCGACCGCATGGAGATCATTGAGGTGAACGGCTACACGCTGGAGGAAAAGGTTCAAATTGCAATTCGCCACCTGCTTCCGAAGCAATTGAAGGATTCCGGCATCAAGCCCAAGCAATTCAAGTTGGGCGAAGGAATGTTGGAGGCCATCGTGGAGAATTACACCGACGAAAGCGGCGTGCGCACGCTGGAAAAGCGCATCGCCAAACTGGTGCGCTACCGAGCGAAGCAGATCGCGCTGAAAGAGAAATTCGCTGTGACCCTGCAAGTAGGGGACTTGGTGAAGATCTACGGTCCCAGCCATGCCCGCGACAAATACCAAGGCAACAACGTGGCCGGCGTGGTAACGGGCTTGGCCTGGACGCCCACCGGCGGCGACATTCTCTTTCTGGAAACCAGCATCACCAAAGGCGAAGGCAAGCTCACGCTAACCGGCAACCTCGGCGATGTAATGAAGGAAAGCGCCATGATCGCGCTGGAATACCTGAAGGCCCACAGCGACATCATCGGACTGGAACAGGAGGTGTTCAAGCGTTGGAATGTCCACGTACACGTGCCTGAAGGCGCCACTCCGAAAGACGGACCGTCCGCCGGTATTTCCATGTTGACCAGCATCGCCAGCGCGTTCACCCAGCAAAAGGTGCGCAAGTATGTTGCAATGACGGGCGAAATCACCCTGCGCGGCAAAGTGCTGCCCGTAGGTGGTATCAAGGAGAAGATCCTCGCTGCCAAGCGTGCAGGCATCAAGGAGATCATCCTCAGTGAGGACAACCGCAAAGACATTGAGGAAATCGACGCGCGTTATGTCAAAGGCATGCGTTTCCATTACGTCACCGAGATGATCGACGTAGTAAGGCATGCATTGCTGAAGGAGAAGGTGGAGCACGCTTTGTTGGTGGCTTGATCTAGTTGTCAGTTGTTAGTTGTTAGTTGTCCGGCTGCCGACAGCAGCCCGGTCGCGTTTGTAGCACGGGCGTTGCTAGGTCCGCGCCTTTGGCGCAACGATTGACACCGACGGTCGCGCAGCTCAAGCTCGGCCCCAGCCAAGCGGTCATATTCGGTAGCGCTTCGCGACAATGCTCCATTCCACTCATCTTTGCGGTGCAATTCTCGCTATGCGCACATCGCTCCTTTTCTGCCTTGGCTTAGCACTGCTGCTTTCCGCATCTGAAGCGAGCGCCCAGCAAGGCACCACCGTAGCCTTGGTTCCAGACAAGGGCTTGGTCATCCAGCGCGATTCCACCTTCGAGTTGCTCTTCCGCTTCCGCATGCAGAACCGTGTTGCCGTTACACACGCGGTGGGCGATGACTTGGAAGATGCCTCAACAGCTTTCCTAGTGCGCCGTTTCCGCCTGAAATTAGAAGGTTTCGCCCTTACGCCCCGGCTGAAATACAAGGTTCAACTGGGCCTTTCGGAGAACGACCAGAACGTGGGAGACGGCTCAACGCCCAGCCCTTTGCTGGATGCGTTGGTTTTCTATGCGGTGGCGCCACACACGTCCATCGGATTCGGTCAAGGCAAGCTTCCCGGCGGTAGGGAAGCACTTGTTTCTTCCGGTGAATTGGATCTGCCCGAACGCCCGTTGGCGAATGGTTCTTTCACTGCGGATCGCGACTTCGGTTTTTCGCTGACCACCTTCTGAATCTCGGGGAGCAACAACTGCGGTTGCGCACCGCGATCACGCAAGGTGAAGGCCGAAGTACCTCTATCGGCGATCTTGGCCTGAACTACACGGGTCGCTTGGAATGGCTGCCCTACGGCGCTTTTAGTGGCAAGGATGGCGACTATACAGGAGGCGATCTATTGCGCGAACCGTCAGCGAAGATTTCCTTCGCCACAGCGTTCAGCACCAACCGTAACGCCCACCGCAGTTTGGGCGTGAACGGCCCGCGCTTCCCGAACGGCCAAGGCCGCACCATCGACACCTTTTTCGCCGACATGCTTTTCAAGCACAAAGGCTGGTCGTGGCAGAATGAGTTCAACCAACGGCACACCGAAGGTTCACCCATGTTGCAGGACACCGTGACCAACGCCATCACCGCCGTGGACGAAGGCTGGGGCATTACCAGTCAGTTGGGGCGCATGGTGGGCAAGCGCTCACAGGCCGTTGTGCGATATTCGGCATTTATGCCGGGTGATCGCGTGCGTTCAAGTTTTTTACAGCGCGAAGAAGCGTGGGCCGGCTGGTCCCACTACGTGAGGGGGCACCGCATCAAATTGCAGTCGGCGGTAACGTACACATGGCAAAGCGGCAATGCTGACTTTTCACGGACAGGCAACCAGTGGGGCCTGTTCTTCCAAGTGGAAATGGGCATTTGATCGAAATGAACGCGGACCCGCGCAACATCGCCATAGCCGACCTCACCTACGAGCTTCCGGAGGACCGCATCGCGCAACATCCCTTGGCCCAGCGCGATGGAGCCAAGTTGTTGATCTACCGCAACGGCACCATCACTGACCGACAATTCAGCGACCTACCGGGCGAATTACCGGAAAACACGTTGCTTGTGCTGAACGACACGCGGGTCGTGCATGCGCGCGTACCCTTTCGACGAAGTACCGGTGCCTTGATCGAGTGCATGGTCCTTTCCCCGGAAAGCGACCGGCCCATGGAACAAGCCTTGCTGGACCGAAGCCCCGTGCGCTGGTGGTGCATGGTGGGCAACGCTAAGCGCTGGAAAGGGGAGGAGCTGTTGGCGGAAAAGGAAGGACACGCGCTAAAAGCTGAACGTAAGGATCTTGAAAACGGCGAACACCTCATCGAATTCAGCTGGGAAAACGGTGGAACATTCCTTGACCAGCTCGACGTGTTCGGTGAAGTTCCACTACCGCCATACATGCGCCGCGCCGCCGATGATAACGACGATACGTGCTATAACACGGTATTCGCCGAGCGGCCCGGTTCGGTGGCCGCGCCCACGGCCAGCCTGCATTTCACCCCGGAGGTCATGGGTGCTGTTGCCGCAAAAGGAATCGCCCTCACACGCGTCACATTACATGTGGGCGCTGGCACATTTCTGCCGGTAAAATCCGACACCATGGCCCAGCACGCCATGCACAGCGAACAGCTCCGCATTCCGCGCAGCACTGTAACGCAGCTCCTGGCCCAACTCGGAAATGGGCCGGTAGTTCCGGTAGGCACAACGGCATTGCGCACCATCGAAAGCCTGTACTGGCACGGTGCCGACCTGGCCTTGGGCGCGGACCTCGCGCATCTGGAAGTAAACCAATGGCGACCGTATGCCGAAAAACCGGAAGTAGACGTAAAAACGGCGCTGGAAGCCGTACTGAAATGGATGGACAAGAACGCACTCGATGCCGTTGCGGGCAACACCAGCTTGTTGATCGCGCCGGGTTATGAATTCCGCGTTGCCGACGGTCTCATTACCAATTTCCACCAGCCGAAAAGCACATTGCTCCTCTTGGTCGCAGCCATGATCGGTCCGCAGTGGCGCGCGGTTTACGCGCATGCCTTAGCGAATGGCTACCGCTTTTTGAGCTATGGTGATGGCTCGCTGCTGTGGAAAGGGTGATTTGTTGGTGGTGATTGGTGAATAGACGGTTGCGACCGCCTGCCGCTTGGCAACGGACAACTATATCCAGAGCCTTTCTCTCCGCGTTCTCCGCGCACTCCGCGGTTAAAATCTTCTTGGCGTTCTTAGCGTCGTTGCGGTTAAAAACCACCTCGGATAATACCTGCGCATATCTTGCGTTCCCATTCGCGAGAACCTATACCCATGCAGAGACCGCTGCGCTATTTGGCCACCGTACCAGTTTTTACCGCGTTAATTTCCTTCGGCCAGTTGGGTGGCGATGCCGTTTTTCGCGTGTTGGACATTCCTTCCTCAGCGCGCATTTCGGCCTTGGGTGGTTCGCCAATTGCGGTTTATGACAACGACCTCAATTTGGGCCTTTTCAACCCGGCGTTGCTGAATGCGAGCATGACCAAGCAGGTGTCGTTGAGCTACATGCCTTACGTGGACGGCATCAATTTGGGATACGCTGCCTACGGCCACAGCTTTGACAGCGTGGGCGTTACCATGAGCGGATCCGTGCAGTACGTGGACTATGGCACCTTTACGCGCCGCGATGAGACCGGAGCTGACCAAGGCACCTTCACCGCCGGGGAATACGTGGTGCAAGTAGGAGCGGGCAGAGCGATCGACAGCGTGTTCAGCATGGGCATGAATTTGAAATTCATCACCTCGAACCTGGAAGCGTACAATGCTTCGGGCTGGGCCGCCGATATTGGTGGAGTGTATGTAAAGAAGGCGCTCGGCCTCACCATCGGTGCCACTGTGCGGAACATCGGTTTCGTGAGTAGCACCTACAATGGAACCAAGGAAAAACTACCGTTCCAGGCACAGCTCGCCGCCACGTATAAATTCAGGCACGCACCATTCCGGTTGGGCCTTTCCATTGACAACGTTCAGCAGTGGGACCTCAGTTACAAGGATCCCGTCCAAGTGGACCAGATCGATCCCGTAACCGGCGAGGTCCTCACCAAAAAGGTCACGACCGTCGATAAGGCATTGTTGCATGTCGTGCCCAGCGCGGAAATCTTGTTCGGCCCCAACTTCATGGTGCGCCTGGGTTATAACTACCGCCGTCGGCAAGAGTTGGCCGTGGACGCGAAACCGGGCTTGTCCGGAGTAAGTTTCGGCATCGGCATGAAGGTGAGCCGCGTTATTCTGAGCTACAGCTACGCGCAGTTTAACCTCGCCGGGGCGAGTAACACCTTCACTTTGGCTCTGCGTTTTTCGGATCTGAAGCGGAGCACTGCAGGGTAAGGACGCGCCGACTTTTTTGAACCGCAACGGTCGCAACGTTTCTGAAGTATGGAACGCTGTATTTCGTTGCGCTACCGTTGCGCCCGTTGCGCGCGTTGCGGTTGAAATCATTAAATATCTGCGCGGCTCAGTCCGCGGAAGTGAGATACGCGGTCTATCTCCCCAACTCGTATTCTCCGCGTCTCTGCGCCTCTGCGTCCTTTCTCATTACCTCTCCAACTCCCAACCCGTATTTTAGCGCGCCCCATGCGCCGTATCAACATCGCCATAGACGGCTTCAGCAGTTGCGGAAAAAGCACGCTGGCCAAGCAATTGGCACATCACTTGGGCTACACCTACATCGATAGCGGGGCCATGTACCGGGCCATCGCGCTTTATGTGATCGAGAACGGCCTGGTGATCGAAGGCAAGCTGGACAAGCCCAACTTGTTGCGCGTTCTGGACAAGATCGACATCAGCTTTAAACACGACGATGCCACGCAGCGCAGCGAAACCATGCTGGACGGTCGCAACGTGGAACATAAGATCCGTGGCATGGAAGTGAGCCGGCATGTCACCTTGGTAAGCCCCGTGCCTGAAGTGCGCGCCAAACTGGTGCAGTTGCAGAAAGCGTTGGGCAAGGACGGCGGCGTGGTGATGGACGGCCGCGACATCGGCACCGTGGTGTTCCCGCACGCCGAAGTGAAGCTCTACATGACCGCCCGCCCGGAAATACGCGCCAAACGCCGCTATCTGGAACTGGTGGGCCGCGGTGTTGAAGTGGATTATGCCAGCGTACTGGAAAATATCGAGCGCCGCGACGACGACGACACCAAACGCGAGGCCGATCCGCTACTAAAAGCCCCGGACGCACTGGAGATCGACAACAGCGACCTTACCGCCACTGAGCAGTTCGACTTGGCCTTGGGCCACGTGGTGAAGACCATTGGGGTTGTTGCGGAGGCGTGATAGGCGCTGATGTTCTCACGGCTCAACAAAGTGCACATCTTCAGGGTCCATCTCCTTCCGGAACAAAAAATCGCTGATAGGCCCCAAACCAATGGAGCGCCGATTGGCATTCAGGGTATTCCGTTCAACCACATTTCTATTGGAGGGAATGTCCCAGTAGTAATCGAGTAAGGTGCCGTAGGTCATCGGCCTGGCTGCTCCAATATCCGCCATGTCCTGAAAAGGGGCGAGGTAATCCGGCGGCAAGGTGCCACGGTTGATCGCTCCTTGGAATTACGGTAATACCTGCTGCCACTTCGGATTGTCCGGATAATTGTCCAAGCAATTGAGCAGCAGGTACTGCAAATAGTAGCATTGGTTTCCCATTTCGAGCGTTGTGGGCCATCCGTTTTCCTTCACAAAAACCCAAAGCCGGTCATACGCGGTGCTGGCCTTTTGTTTGGTGAGATTACCGTTCGCATCCTCTATCATGACCCACCAGCTACCGAGCTCCTTCATCTTCCGGATCTTGGCCGTATCCGCACGCGAAAGCCAGCATGCCTTCATGTAATCGCGCATGTTGAGGTAGGGCATGCAGCGCTCAGATTGCAGGAAGGAAATTATCGTGGAGTCGTAAAGACCTTCTACTACCAAGCCGTTCTCCGTGCCTTGGATCAAGAGATTGTTGGCGCGTTCATCGCTTCCGGCTTCAAGCGCGTTTAATACGGCATCGTAATAATCGTAGCCCAAGAAGGGTAGTGTTGCGAAGGCCGAATCGTAGATCGCCATGGCTTGCGCATGTTCGCCACGGGCGGCAGCCGTTTCGGCCCGGTCTTTCTGTAATCCGTAGGTAATGAACTTTTCCTTTTGGGACTGGGCGTTGCAAATGTTTCCTGCGCAGAGGAAAACCAAGGTCACGATCACCGGCTTCATACTGAAGCACTTTGATCCACCAGCGCATTCACTGCCGATTCAGGATCTTTCGCGCCATCCACGAACCCCAACACCTTCAGCATCACACGGTCCAGTAGCGTGTCCGGACAGCTCGCGCCACTTGTAAGCACGATGGTGACGGGCTTGGCTCCCCGAGCAGAGCCTAGGGGCAACCAATCCATAGTTCGCTCCAGTAAGTGCGCAGGATAGTTGAAATGCTCAATTTCGCTGGAGCTCAGCAATTCCTTGTCGCCATTGATGAAGTAGGTGGGATATTTGTCTTCCAGCAATTCCACGATATGGCTGGTATTGCTGCTGTTGTAGCCGCCCACCACCAAGGCGAGGTCGGCATCTTGTTTCAAAAGTTCAAGCGTTGCGTCCTGGTTGTCGTTGGTGGCGTAGCAGAGCGTGTCGCGCGTGTCCGCGAAATGATTTTTCAGCTCAGCTTCGCCGTATTTTTTCAGCATCACCTGCTTCAGGTGGTCGGCGATGGCCTGCGTTTCCGTGGCCAGCATGGTAGTCTGGTTCACTACGCCGATGCGTTGCAGGTCCGTGGCGGGGTCGAAGCCCGGCGTGCAACGCGTGCCGAACAATTCCGCGAAGCGCTCCAAGGGCAGTTCACCTGTGATGATGCGTCCGAGTTCCTCGGTTTCCGCCATGTCCTTCACGATCACCGCCGGAGAGCCTTTTGCCGTATGGCTGAAGGTGGCGCGGGTTTCCTCGTGCGCAGCCTTCCCGTGGATGATCACCGTATGGGCGGTTTCACCGAGCTGCGCGCTGCGTTTCCACACCTTTTCCACGAAGGGGCAGGTGGTGTTGTGCTTGAGCGGATCAATGCCCAAGGCCTTCAGCCGGGCCTCGGTCTCCAGCGTGGTGCCGAATGCGGGGATGATCACGATGTCGTCGCTTTTCAGTTCGCTCCAGTCCATGAGCATTTGCCCGTGCGTGTCCTGGATGAAGCGTAGTCCGCGTCCTTCGAGGTCCTCGTTCACCTCGGGGTTGTGGATCATTTGGCTCAGCAGGAAGATCCGCTTGCCGGGATGGTCTTCCAGCGCTTTGTAGCTGATCTCGATGGCATTTTCCACGCCATAGCAGAAGCCAAAATGCCGCGCCAAAATGAAACGCACCGGTCCCAGATCCAACAGGGTGGGAGTGAGGTCTTTTTTCTTCGGGTCCTGCACCTTGCGGAAGGCTTTGAGGCGGCCGATAAGGTTGGAACGGTAGTGGGCGGGGATGTCGAAGGAACGCATTGGTGAAAATTCCGTACAAGGCAGCCCGAACCTCTGTTAAAGGGCCGGACCGTGAAAGAAAATGGGCACGCCAAAGTTAGTTCCTCAGCAATTTGAGTCCTCGTATGCTCAAAGCCTATGCCCCTGCACATTTCATACACGTCGCATTGGGGAAAACCGATGCGGCCCGCGTAAAACAAGGCTAAAATCCGGAGTTACCATTGCAACGCATGAAATTTAATTTGTCCATTCCTTACGTCGCATTGACGGCGTTTGTCACTTCATTTTCACCAAGTTCCGCCATTGCTCAATCGTGTGATTTCAGTCTTGGCACGGATACTGCCGCCTGCTTTGGTGAAAGTGTGACATTATATGGTCCGCCCGATGCGCTTTCGATCGTGTGGCAGAATGGCCTTACCTCTTTGAGCATCCAAGCGGATACTGCAGGCACCTACTGGTGCTCAGGGATTTTTCCCGAAATCGGTGCTAATCTTGTTCAAAACGGGAATTTCTCCCAAGGTGATGTTGGTTTTACCACGGATTTTATTCCTGGAACAGGTGGTGGATTCGGCCTCTTATCGGCCGAAGGTACCTACGCCGTAACACCAGACGCGTCGTCGGCGCACACTGCCTTTTATGCCTGTGGCGATCACACAGGAGGGGGGCAGATGTTAGTGGTTAACGGGTCGCCGGACCCGGATGCAAATATTTGGTCTCAAACGATCGCTGTAGTACCGAATACGAATTATGCATTTTCTGCTTGGTTGGCTTCGGCAACCCCATACTTTCCTGCTGAAATGGATTTCTTGGTGAACGGAGTAAGCTTAGGCACGCCGCTTTTGGCCTCAGCCAACACCTGTGAATGGGACCAATTCTATGCCGTTTGGAATTCGGGTTCTTCGACCGCGGCAACAATTAGCATTATCAACCAGCAACTGGCATCCACTGGCAACGATTTCGCATTGGACGACATTTCCTTTTCCACCATGTGCGGGTTCACCGATTCCATTAACGTGACCATGCTTCCCCCGGCACCGGTCATTGACTTAGGCCCCGATGCCGCCATTTGTCCGGGCACATCCGTTGCGCTTACGCCCCAATTCGTTCCTGCCAATTGGCCTTATACCTCCTTGACGTATACCTGGAACACAGGAGCGCATACACCGTCTGTTAATGCCTTTCAGCCGGGCATGTACACCGTTACAGTTGAAGGTCCTTGTGTGGCAGCCACGGCTTCGGTAACCTTCATCGAGGACACCTGTGCCACCTTGCTCCGGATGCCGAACGTCTTTTCTCCGAACGGGGATGGCGTCAACGACGGTTTCGGCCCCATACTCACCGGCGACCCCGTGGACTTCTCCATGTTGATACACAACCGTTGGGGCCAACTGGTTTATTCCACGACCTACGCGAAAAGCCGCTGGGATGGGCGGGTAGAAGGGGGCCTGGTACCAGCAGGCACATACTTTTGGGTTGTACAATACGGCAGCCGTATGGATGATGGAAGCATTGTGCGTGATACAAAGACAGGTGCTGTAACCCTTATGGGCAATCCGTAGACCCGGCCAGGCCTTAAACGATTGTGATCCGATACTGGGCCGGAGCGCTACTTCCGTTCAGGAATATCATCGCACGGTAGAGACGGCATGTGGTTTGTCAAGCGCCATTTAAAGTTCGGACCGTCCTCCTAAATTCAGCCAGGCGCAGCCGAAAAATGAGGCCAGGGGGCTTCGTAAATAGATCCGGAAAGGCCCTGAGAACGTGACTTGCATCATTGTGTCAGCGGCTGGTTGATCGGGCCGCCTGATTTTCTGATCAAAATTCGTTATTTTCGCGCCCCCAAAACAGGGAACGTCCGTGTAGCGGCATGGCGGACGCAACAACCAAAAACCCTCGTGGGCATTGCCGCCCCGGCCTGCGATACAAACAGAAAGTGCATGTCATCAGTAGAGAACAACAAGGTCGTCTTCGCCGAACCACCCGCCGATTTCGATTGGGACGCGTTGGAAAGCAGCGGTCCCAAGGCCACCGAAGCCCGTGCCAAGGTGGAAAAGGCGTATGAGGATACCCTCAGCAGCATCACGGAAAAAGAGGTGCTCATGGGCACCATCGTGGGCTTGAACAAGAAAGAGGCCGTCATCAATATCGGCTACAAGAGCGAGGGCGTGGTGCCCTTGAGCGAATTCCGCTACAAGCCCGACCTCGCCATCGGCGACAAGGTTGAAGTGTACATCGAGAAGCAGGAGGACAAGACCGGGCAGATGATCATCTCCCACAAGACCGCCCGCGTACACAATGCCTGGGGCAAGGTGAACACTGCAATGGAAAGCGGCGAGATCATCACCGGCCATGTGAAATGCCGCACCAAAGGCGGCCTCATCGTGGACGTGTTCGGCTTGGAGGCATTCCTCCCCGGCAGCCAGATCGATGTGAAGCCCATCCGCGACTACGATCAGTACGTGGGTAAGAACATGGAATTCAAAGTGGTGAAGATCAACCAGGAATTCAAGAACGTCGTGGTATCCCACAAGGCGCTCATCGAAGCTGAGATCGAAGCCCAGAAAAAGCAGATCATCGGTGGCCTTGAGAAGGGCCAAGTGCTGGAAGGCACTGTCAAGAACATCACCAGCTACGGCGTGTTCGTGGACCTCGGTGGCGTAGACGGCTTGGTACACATCACCGACCTCAGCTATGGCCGCGTAAGCCATCCGGAAGAAGTGGTGAAGCTGGACGACAAGATCAACGTGGTAATTCTCGACTTCGACGACGAGAAGCGCCGCATCGCCCTCGGCTTGAAGCAACTCAGCCCGCACCCTTGGGATTCCTTGGACGCCAAACTCAATGCCGGCGACAACATCAAGGGCAAGGTGATGGTGATCACGGACTACGGTGCATTCGTGGAAGTAGCCCCCGGCGTGGAAGGCTTGCTGCACGTGAGTGAAATGAGCTGGAGCCAGCACCTGCGCAGCCCGAAGGACTTCCTGAAAGAAGGCCAAGAAGTGGACGTGCAGATCCTGAACATCGATCGCGAAGAGCGCAAGATGAGCTTGGGTATGAAGCAGCTCGCCAAAGATCCTTGGGAAGACATCGAATTCAAGTATCCCGTGAACTCGCGCCACACCGCCAAAGTGCGGAACTTTACCCACTTCGGGATTTTTGCGGAGCTGGAGGAAGGCGTGGACGGATTGATCCACATCAGTGACCTTAGCTGGACGAAGCGCATCAAGCACCCAAGCGACTTCTGCAAGATCGGGGACGAAGTGGAAGTGCAAGTGCTGGAAGTGGACAAGGAGAACCGCCGCCTGAGCCTCGGCCACAAGCAAGTGGAGGAGAACCCTTGGGAAGTGTTCGCTGACACCTTCAAGCCCGGCAGCGTGCATGAAGGCACCATCACCAGCCGCACCGGCAGCAACTTCACCGTGGCATTACCCTACGGCGTGGAAGGCACAGTGGCGCTGAAACACCTGAAGAAGGAAGACGCCAGCAAAGCCGAAGTGGAAGACAAGCTCCCGTTCAAGGTGCTCGAATTCAACGGAGAGGCCCGCCGCATCGTACTGAGCCACACCCGCACCTTCGAGGAAGGCGACGACGTTGTGGAAGCAGCACCAGCCAAGCGCGGCGCACGCAAAGGCGGCGACGATGGCCACGGCCAAAGCCCAAGCGTCCGCAGCGTGAACGAGAAAGTGGAGAAGTCCACCCTCGGTGACCTCGGCGTATTGAGCGACTTGAAGAACGCAATGGAGAATACCGAACGCGGTGGCAAGGCGCCGAAGCGCAAGGCCCGTCGCGTTGAGGAAGACGATGCCGACTTCGAAGACATGGAAGGCTAAGCCTACCAGCGCATAAAACGCAAAAGGGCGGTCCGCAAGGGTCGCCCTTTTTGCATGGACCAACAGAACCTAACTTGCCCGCCATGTTCCGTTACATTTCGATGTTCATCTTCAAACTGTTGGGTTGGAAGGTGATCGATAAACGCCCCAAAGCTGCGGGCAGCGCAGTCTACGAAGGCAGCGCAATCTATCTTGTGGTGCCCCACAGCAGCAACTGGGATTTCTTCCTTGGAATAATGGTACGGAGTGTGGCTCGGATCCACGCCAACTACTTGGCTAAAAAGTCGCTGTTCGATGGGCCATTCGGCTGGTTTTATCGAGCCTTGGGCGGTTACCCGGTGGACCGTTCTAAAAACACCAACCTCACCGACCAAGTCGTGGCATACTTCAAGACCGTGCCGCGGTTTTCCATCGCCATTACACCGGAAGGCACGCGCACGAAGGTGGAAGAATGGAAGACCGGTTTTTGGCGGATCGCCAAAGAGGCAAATGTGCCCTTGATCTTATCCAGTTTCGACTATGGCAGAAAAGAAGTGACCTTGAGCGAGCCGTGGTCCGTAGGCGATGATATGCAGCAGGACATCGCCAAGCTGATGGACTACTTCAAACCCTATAAGGGGAAGAACCATTGAGGTACGGCACCATTCTTGCCAAGAACGCGTTGGATATCGAGCGAGCATTAAGGCTCGCGCTTGATCTTCAACCGGCCATCCAAATGCGCACGCTGCTTACCCTGAATCTCGCGCGAGCGTCAATGCTCGTGTGCTTCGCATTCCCCGCGGTGCTTTTCGCGCAAGCACAATTCCCCGCATTAAACGGTGAAACAACCGACGGCACCGAAGTTCGTCTTCCTGCTAACCCCAATGGCTCGTGGACCATTGTGGCCGTGGCCAGCGGAAAGAAGGCCCAGCCGTTGCTGGAAGAATGGTTCGCGCCGGCCTACAACCGTTTCGTAATGAAGAGCGGCCTGTTCGCCGCCAGTTATAACGCTGAGCTCTACTTAGTGCCAGTATTCACCGGGTTGGACAAAGCAGCATACGGCCCCAGCATGAATGCGCTGCGCAGGAACGTGGATGCCGACATTGCACGCCGCGTCGTCTTCTTCAACGGTGATGCTGATGCACTGTTACAAGCCTTGGACATCAAGGACAAGGACGTACCATACTTCTTCACCGTGGATCCCACCGGCAAAATAGTCCATCGCGAATCCGGCAAGTTCGATGTGGACAAGCTGGATGCTCTGGAAGAACCGATGCTTTGATCACACAAACCGGCTAACTAACTTCGCACCCCCATAAAACGACCATGAAGACCATGCAAATTACCACGATCGCAGCCTCAATGGCCCTGATCTTCGCCTGCGGCAGCAGCCCGGCGCCCGAGAGTAAAGTCCCCACAGTCGCTGCAGCCCCGGTGGAACAACCACAAGAACCGGTGCAACCTGCCGTGACCATGGATACAGGTGACGGCCTTTTCGCGACCATCACCACCCGTTTGGGCGTTATCAAATGTAAATTGGATTACGAGAACGCACCAGTGACCGTGGCCAACTTCGTGGCGCTTGCCGAAGGCAAGCAGCACAATAGTGCCAAAGCCGACGGCACGCCGTTCTACGATGGAACCATATTCCACCGCGTTATGTCAGGCTTTATGATCCAAGGCGGTGATCCAAGCGGTAACGGCACCGGCGGCCCCGGGTACACCTTCAATGATGAGTTCAACCCCGCTTCGGAACTGTACAAAGGTGGCTACGCACAAGGTGTAATGGCCATGGCAAACCGCGGCCCCAACACAAACGGTTCGCAGTTCTTCATCATGCACCAGAACTATGCGCTACCATACAGCTACTCGATCTTCGGCAAAGTGGTCGCTGGCCAGGAAACCGTAAATGCCATAACGGAACAGCCGCAAAACAGTGCGAATAAGCCGAACGAGGACATCTCCATGAAGGTGCAGATCACCGCAGTGGGCAAGGCCGCAAAGGCTTTCAACGCGGTGAAAGTGCTGGAAGCGAACAAAGCTCAGTTCAAGCGATAATAAGGACTGCATATTTTGTCCTTAGCGCTTGCTGGTGAAGCAAAGTGGCTTGGGGAAACGGAACAGGTCCCATTCAACCAAAAACAAGTACAACGTGGAAAACAAAGCATTAGGCGAAGGGCTCTTCGCATCGATCAAGACGAATAAAGGCACCATCGTTTGCCAACTGGAATACGCAAAAGCCCCGATCACCGTGGCCAATTTTGTCGCATTGGCGAAAGGTGAACAGAAGAACACAGCAAAAGGAGCAGGCGAACCCTACTTCGACGGCATCGTGTTTCACCGTGTAATTTCCGATTTCATGGTGCAATGCGGCGACCCCACCGGCACGGGCATGGGCGGCCCCGGTTACGTGTTCCCTGACGAGATCGACCGGAGCTTAACGCACAATGCACCGGGCAAGCTTAGCATGGCCAACGCCGGACCCGGCACCAACGGCAGCCAGTTCTTTATCACTCACGTGCCCACGCCTTGGTTGGACGGTAAGCACACCGTTTATGGCAACGTAATAAGTGGCCAGGATGTAGTGAATGCAATTGCACAAGGCGACAAAATCGAGACGGTGAACATCATTGCCAACGGCAGCGATGCTCAGTCGTTCGATGCCAAGAAAACGTTAGAGGCCGCAAAGGCCAAGTTCAAGTCGCGTTAACGCCTGCCGTGCCCACCACCGGAACGTCCGCCGCCGGACCTTCCCCCTCCTGAGCTTCCGCCGCGATGTCCGCCACCACCGGACCCGCGGCGGTTTCCGTTGGAACTGCTGCGCTTCACGCCTTCGGCTTTGTATTCCGGACCGGTACCGAACGATTCGGGCAAGGGCAACTTGTTTACCGAATAGCCGATGAGCGATTCGATCTTACCGAACTCGCGCATGTCCTTTTCGGTGACAAAGGTGATGGCCTGACCTTTCTTTGAAGCTCGGGCGGTGCGGCCTACGCGGTGAACGTAATCCTCGGGGTCCTGCGGCACGTCGTAGTTTATCACAAGGTCGATGTCGTCGATATCGATGCCTCGGCTCACGACGTTGGTAGCCACTAAGATGCGCAGCTTGCGGTTGCGGAAGTCCAGCATGACCTGCTCACGCTCGCCTTGCTCCAAATCGCTGTGCATGGCCTGGGCATTGAAGCCGCGCTTCGCGAGGTGGCGTGCAAGGTTCTTCACTTCGACCTTTCGCCCTGCGAAAATAATGATGGTGGTGGCCTCGTTGGTCTTGAGGATATGCTCCATCACCGGCGCTTTCTGTGGTTCATGAACCACGTGGGCTTCCTGTCTCACGCCTTCTGCGGGCTTGCTCAGCGCGATGCTGATCTCCACGGGGTCGTGCAGTATGACCTTGGCGAGCTCGCGGATCGGCGGTGCCATCGTGGCGCTGAACATCAGCGTTTGGCGCTCCTGGGGCAGGAACTTGATGATGCGGTTGATGTCGTCGATGAAACCCATGTCCATCATGCGGTCGGCCTCATCGAGCACGAGGAACTCGAGGCCGTCCAATTTGACGTAGCCGAGATTGAGGTGGCTAAGGAGCTTGCCGGGGGTGGCCACGATCACTTCCGTTCCGCCTGAAAGCGCAGCCTTTTGCTGGTCGAACGAAGCACCATCACTGCCGCCGTAAACAGGCATGGAAGTAATGGGGGTGAAGTAGGCAATGGCCTGCATCTGCTGGTCGATCTGCAGGGCCAGTTCGCGCGTGGGCACAACAATGAGTGCGCGTACGGAACCTTCAACCTTGGGCTTATAGCCATAGATCACTTCGATGAGCGGCAGCAGGAATGCGGCGGTCTTACCGGTTCCGGTCTGCGCGCAGGCAATAAGGTCGCGACCTTCCAGTGCTGCGGGAATGGCCTGCTGCTGGATAGGGGTGGGGGTGCGGATGCCCATGGCATCGAGGCCGTCCAATAGGCCGGGGTCGAGACTCAAAGAGCGGAAATCCGCGGGGGGAGTTTTCGTTTCCAAAATCAATGTGCAGCGCATGCCATTGGGGCAAGCGGGCCGCGAAAGTAGGCACTGCGGCGGCGGGCGATTGAAGAAGCACTTGGAATGATAAGGTCTTGCACTTCAACGCCCGGCTTGAACAATCCGTTGTCCATGTTTCTTGAGAACAGTCCCCACAGCTCCAGAGCAACCTGCGTATATTTCCGGCACAAACAACAGCAAACCATTACATGAAGCCAAGATTACCCTTGTTGCGCATGGCGCTTGGAATCGTGTTGTCCATGACGGCCGTTGGCCTGATGGCACAATGCACGAACGTCTCCCAGTATCCCTCCAGCACCATTGTTGCGGACCCGCTTGGGGCCGTTACCACGATTTCCACCTGTTCATTTCAAGAAGAGTATTCCGTTGTGGGGTCCGTGGTGTCCGGAGCGACATACCAGTTTACCTGCACTGGAAATGCGTATGTGACTGTCCATTCCGGCACATCGGACGGCCCTGTGCTTGGGAATGGATACTCACCATTGACCGTAACCACCACCAGCGCGGACAATCTATATCCGCATTGGAACGTGGATGAACAGTGCAACCAAGCTTCGAACTGCGAAACCACCACGGTCCAGCTTTTCCTGAATTGCGTGCCGCCCTCAGCCTCTGTGACCACAATTGACGACTGCGACAACAACCAGTTTTCATTGCAGGTCGTCGTTACCGGCTTGGGTGACGGGACCAGTGTGGACCTTGACTATTCGGTGGATGGCGGTGCTGTCCAGACCATGGCAGGGCAGGGTTTGGGCACCTATGTGATCGGGCCCTTTACAGTGGGTGAACATGTTGATGTTACCGTTGCGCACAGTAGCGACGCTACCTGCAACGTGCATTTCAACAACCGTACTTCAGGTACGTGCCCTGTCCTTATTGATTGCGCTGGCTCAGGCTATGTTTCCACGTTCTGTTATCACGATAGCATGGACAGCACCATGGTCTACCAAGGCAACAGTACATTCCCAATAGCACTGCTGTTCAATGCAGGTCAAATGGAGAGTTGCTGCGATAATGTCACCATCTACGACGGCTTGACCGCTTCGGGCATACCGCTTTATCAGGGAAACAACGCAGGGGGCAGCATGGCGGGCATACTGGTGGTCTCGACCAATCCGGACCACGCGCTCACCATGGTGTTCCATTCTGATGGGTCGGTGAACTGCGGATCAAGTAACTATTCACAATTGGACTGGATCGTTTCCTGCCTGAACTGCACCCAGCCGGAAGCTACGTTCACGGTAGTCACGGACTGCGACAATTACGAGTTTTCAGTGGACATTGAAATCACTTCATTGGGAAGCGATCCATTGCTGGACATTACAAACGACGGTGGCGCACCTGCTCAAACGGCCAACGCGGCAGGTACCTACACCGTGGGACCTTTTACAGCCAATATTCCCGTACAAATCACTTTGGTGAACGACGCGAATAATCTGTGCAACACCTATTCCGGTGAACTCGTGAATCCGTTGTGCCCCTTGATCATCGATTGCGGAGCACCACCGGCATTGGAGACATACTGCTACTCCAATGATGACGTGCATGCGTGGCATTGGCAGGCCGCCACACCGGGCGACAGTTTAGGCATCCACTTCTCTTCGGGCACCATTCAAGGAAATTTTGGGTTCCCCTTCGGTGAACAATTGAGGACCTACGACGGGCCGGACAACACCTCACCGTTGCTCTACGAGCAGATCGATTTCAACACGATCGATCTTGCTGGGTTGCAGTTCATTTCCAGCCAACCTGACATCTACATGGAAATGACCTCCGACGGATTTGGATCCTGTGAGGATCAGAGCACAACGCCTTGGGCTTGGGAGGTGAGTTGCGCGGACTGCGCACAGCCAGCGGTGACGTTCTCCGTCGTGACGGACTGCGATTCCATGACCTACAACGTGCTTGTGCAGATCGACACCATGGGCACGGATGCTGTGGTGGACATCACCAATGACAATGGCGCACCATCAGTCTCAGCTTCGGCCCCGGGCATCTATACGGTGGGACCTTTCCCTGCGGCCAGCATCACCAACATCACCTTGGTAAACGATGTGAACAGCCTGTGCAACCTGTATTCCGGGTCGTTGACAAACCCGTTGTGCCCTACCATCATTAATTGTGGCACTGACACTTTGAACGAAGTGTACTGTTACCCTGACTATGATGATCAGACATGGCATTGGCAGTCCAATGGTGGTCAGCCGTTGTACATGTTGTTCTCTGCAGGTACCATTGAGTCCTTCCTCTATGATCACCTAAAGATCTTTGACGGGCCCGATGAACTGGCACCTTTGCTCTACGAGAACTTGGAGCCATTTCCCGGCACTGATCTCGCAGGGCTTTTGATCATCGCCAGCGGGCCTGATCTGTATATGACCTTCACCTCGGACGGTTCGGGTAGCTGCGGAGGATTTGGCCAGTCGCAATGGGCTTGGGATGTGAGCTGCCTGGATTGCACAAACCCCGCTGCAACCTTCAGCGTAGTGCCGGACTGTTTACATCACACTTACCAAGTAGCAGTAAACGTGTCCAGCACCGGCAGCGACCCCACCGTGCGGATCGCGAACAGTTACTACCCGGACACGTTGTTGAATGTGGGTGTTGGCACCAAGCTAGCCGCGCCGATCCCCATTGTCAGTATGGCGGCGATCACCGTGCTGAATGAGTCGAACGACCTGTGCCGGATCTTCAGCCCAGCGTTCAATTCGCCTTCTACGGATTGCGACATCCCCAGCTGTGAGATCACCAACTACGACTACTGCTACACCAATTCGGATACCGCATGGTACACCTACGTAGGCACTTCAGCCACGGAGCCGCTAACCATCGATTTCGTCTACGGCCAACTGTTGGCGAACGATTACGTGGAGATCTTTGATGGCCCCAACACGCAGTCGCCATTGCTCTACATCGGCAACAACGGCGGGAACATGGCCGGAGTTTCCTTCAACTCCACCAACCCGGAACATACCATCACCCTGCGCATCGTTTCCGACGGCTCCTACTCCTGTGCAACGGGCCAAACCGCTTCGCACCTGAACTGGGATGTGCTCTGTGGCTATGTCGGCATCAACGAGGCGACCACCACGTCCTTTGTGATGTTCCCCAATCCGACCACCGGAAAAGTCGACATGGTAATGCCCTCATCGGTGAAGGGCGCGGTGGATGTGCGTGTGCTCGACATCTCCGGCCGCACAGTACATCATGAAATGTTGACCGTGAACAGTGCTGGCAACATGTTGGACCTGCGCGACCTGCAAAACGGTAACTACACCGTAGTGATCACCACCGCGGATAATACCGGAGCTCAAAAGCTCCAGATCGTGCATTGACGAAATAAAGCCGTGCTATCCATGAAAATGCCCCCGCTGGTCGGGGGCATTTTCATTGTAACCTCCTCCGCGAACGGTTGTAAAGGGAATGGAGGTGGATCTGCACCCGGTTGGTGATCGCTGAAAACTTGATGGTAGAGATGAAGTTTCCAGAAGCCTCGGCTACCATCCGGATTGGAACGGGACATGGGCAATACTGAACGCCGCATGCCGGCGGATGGAAGTGCCGCGACTGGGAAGGGTAAAACGAAACCACGCCGCATAAGCGGCGTGGTCCAAACGAATTAGGAAGGGTACTTTCACTCCGCTTCCAAGTGCAGCACGGCTTGCTCCTGGCCTTGGCCGGAAAGCGTGAGCTTATCGTCTTTCACGGAGAAGGTGGTGGAGTTCCCCAAAGCCTGCATGAACGATCGTTCGAGCTCCTGCGTTTCCTCGCAGTACATCTTGGTGGAACCCATCATCGGGAAAGAGATGGACTCGCCATGGATGGAGATCCCGCCCATACGCCGATTGCAACCGCCGAATCCGGAAATACGTTCCATGGCGCTGTCCACCTGCAGGTAGGGGACTTCCACGCCTTCGGGTAATTTATAGGCTTGCCCAGCAATGGACCGTAGCGTCCATTTCCCGCCTGAAATACCGGAATTGCCGGTGGCGGTAGCATCGGCAGGGCCGGCGCATTTGTTCGCGCTAAGGATGATGCCGAAAGCAAGAATGGGAAGGGAGATGCGGAGGTTCATGTGGACCGGATTTTTTGGCTTACGCCGGTTCAATTGTTGAGCATCACGGGCATCACGAGCATCAGCACGTCCTCGCCATGCTCACTTCCCCCGCTGGGCAACAGGATGCCCGCGCGGTTGGGTGCGCTCATTTCCATCACGATGTTCTCGCTGTCAAGGTTGATCAGCATGTCCATGAGGAATCGGGAGTTGAAGCCGATGGTCATATCCTCACCTTCGTAATTGCAAGTGAGCTTCTCATTGGCCTCGTTGGCGAAGTCCAGATCCTCAGCACTGATGGCGAGTTGGCTCCCCGCAATACTTAGCCGCACCTGATGCGTGGTCTTGTTGCTGAACAGGGCTACGCGGCGGATCGAGTTGAGGAAGCTCTGCCGGTCCATGGTGAGCTTGTTCGGGTTCTGCTTGGGTATCACCGCTTCGTAGTTGGGGTACTTCCCATCGATCAGGCGGCATACCAACCGGATGTTGTCGAAGGTGAACGCAGCGTTGTTCTCGTTGAACTCCACCGTTACTTCGGCATTGGTGGCCACCAAGGAGTTCTTCAAGAGGTTCAACGGCTTTTTGGGTACAATGAAGGTTGCCGCAGCAGGAGAGCTGATGTCCGTGCGGGTGTAACGCACCAACTTGTGTGCATCCGTGGCCACGAAGCGCACGGCATCCTCGGACAATTCGAAGAAGATGCCGCTCATCACTGGCCGGAGGTCGTCGTTGCCGGTGGCAAATATGGTTTTGTTGATGGCGGTCGCCAAGGTGCCAGCGGGCAAGGTGAATGTGGTTGGTTCCTCCAGGGCAGGGCTCTTAGGGAATTCACTTCCGCTGAAACCTGTCATTTTGTAGTTGCCCTGGTCGCTGCTCACCTCAATGCCGAAATGCTTGGGATCCACACTGAAGGTGAGCGGTTGCTCGGGGAAAGCCTTTAAGGTGTCCAACAACAAGCGCGCAGGAATAGCCACGGAACCCTTGTCCTTGGCTTCAACCGGCATACTCGCGTTGATGGTGGTCTCCAAGTCACTTGCGGTAACGGTGAGCTTCTTTCCATCGATCTCGAAAAGAAAATTGTCCAGAATGGGCAAGGTGTTGGAGCTGGTGAGCACGCCCTGTAGGCCTTGGAGTTGCTTGAGCAGTGCGCTGCTGGATACAATGAATTTCATCGGTCGTTTCGGTGCTGAAGTCGTTTGTTGCCGACACGTGTTCGGATGCTTTCGTGCCGGGGCGCGCAAATATATCCGCCAACGTGTGCCCGCCCGGCAGTGGTTATCAACATTGGCGGGCCTTTTTCCACAGCTTTACCGTGGGGGCGGGAGGGAGGCCTTGCCTTTCAACTGGTCCTTGGCGCGCAAGATCCGGTCAAACCAGAACCGCTGTACAACTACCAAGCTCGTGTCGTTTACCAGAGCGTACATGCGGTCGCGGTCCTCGGTGATCAGTTCCAGTTCCATGTTCCGCTCGCCGGACCGCGGTGCTTTTTTCCAGAACGGTACGCGCTGTACGCCCCGGTCACTGGTGACAGTGAGGATATGCAACGGAGTGCTGTGCATAACGGAATCACGCGCCTCTTTGCTCAGTTCACGTTCGATGTTCTCAAAACTACCGGTGCGCAATGCGAGCATGGCATCGCGGACGCGTACGCTGTCCATGGTTAGCGGGTCACCTTGCAGGTCCTGCAGGCCCATTTGGTCGTTGGCGTTGGTGATCACAAAGCCTTGGTCGGGCTGTGCCGGATGTTCCACCTGTAGGCGCTGAACTTTGGCCAAGTCGGGGTAGCGTGTCACAACACTGCTGCGCCAGCTGTCGAGATCGGTGCTGAAACGGGTGTTCAGCACGCCGTTGAAACCGGACATGCCCATGGAAAAAGGGACATTACTGCGCCCCGTGCCGGGGATTTCCAATACCATGTAAGTCCCGAAATGGTCCTGCGTGCTTTGGCCTACCCACCAGATCTTGGCCGGGGTGTCCTTGCCTTGGTAGATTTCCACCTTCCTTGCAGTGCCCGCCATCACGCGCAACACGTTCTCCTCGGCGCTCTTCGGCACCGGTGCCCGCAATTCCACGAGTTTGAAGGTGCGCAGCAACAGCTCCACCTGGAAGGTTTTCGCCGGAATCCCGTTCACTGTCCAGCCGGGTTCGCCGGAAGGGAGCGTTGCACGGCGCAGGTCGGACACGCCGCCGACTTTGTCCGCGATGTAGATGCGGTCCACGGATGCAGTATCCTGAATGGCGAAATCGGTGAGCGGCCCGGCGAGGGTGTTGCCGGTATTGTTCTTCCACAACCACCAGGCTACAGCGCCAAGTGTGAGCAGCACAACCAGTAAAAGCGTTCTTTTCTTCATGGTTTGTTCGCATAGCGATTCTTCCGCACAAAGAAGAATCCTACCCCGATCAACAGCCCCGCCAGCACAGGTAACGCAACGTTTGCCGCTTGTATGGCGCTTCGCCCGGTCTGTATGCGTTGGGGGTCCAATTGGTGCAAAGTGATGGCCCGCGAGCGGATGGAGATCAGGCTTTTGTCGTTCAGCAGGTAGTTCATCGCGTTCACGAAGAATTCCCGGTTGCCGTAAACTTTGGCCTGTACCACCTTGTCATAACCCATCGGGTAGTACATTTTTTTCGCCAAGTCCACCGGATTGGCGATGGCGTCGCCGTCGCTTACGACAACCATGGCCGTGCGACGGCCCCATTCACGGTAGCCGACCTGCTTCAATACACTGTCCGGCATCAAAAGCCGGTCCGCGAAGGCAGAGCGGAATTTGCCTTCCGTAAGCACCGCCACCGGGCGTTCCGGGGTATTGTTCTTATCCAGCCCCAAATCCATGTCCACCACGTTAAGGCTAATGCGCACAGGGCTTCTCAGTGCACGGCTGTAGCGCGAGGAAGTGAGCAGTATGATGCTCCTGGCGCTGTCCGTGGTGATGGTGTCGATGGTGCTTGCCAGCTTCAGGTGTACCGGGTCGATGTTGGCCACGATGGGGTGGCTGCTGGTGGGCACTACTACGGGTTCGAACGGGAATGGGCGGGTCTCCAGTTTCGGTTGGTCGCCATAGGGACGGGTATAGATCTGGATTGGCGCGCATTGCTTGTCCAACAACAGGTCTTTGTTGATGCGCACGCCATAGGCGAACAGCATCCTGTCCACGCCGAGGTCCAGCGGAGTGGCCATGGAGAACTGGTTGGTGCGCAAGCTGTCCAACTGCGGGTCCATTTCGTCCACGGCCCAAAGCACTTTGCCGCCGTTCATCACGAATTGGTCCAGGATGAACTGGTCTTTTTCGCTGAAGGCACTGTCCGGCTTGGCGATAATGGCCGCCTCAAACTGGTTGATGCGATATGGTCCTGCGTCGTTCTTGATGCTCAGCGCATCGATCCTGCCGCCCAGGCGCACGTCGCTAACATCGTACTGTTCCTGCAGCGCATTGGTGAGGTCTTGCGTGGCCAAATGGCCCAATTCCCCTTGCCCGTTGATGAAGGCGACACGCGCCCGGTACTCTTCCGAAACTTGACGGATCCCGCTGGCTACTTCGTATTCCAAATTGTTGATGGAGCGGTTCACCATCTCGGCACTGTTGCCCATCATCTGCGATTTCAGCAGTTGTAAAGGCAGGGTTTTGCCTTTGTAGGTGATCAATGCGCCGGGCCACGCTATCACTTCCTTTTGGGACCCCTTGTCCTGCGTGCGGATGCTGGTGTATTGCAGGCCTGATTCCTGCAATTGGCCGTAGACCTGGTCGCGCGTTTTTTCATCGACACCCGCACTGGGGTCGATAAAGCTGTACTGGAGATGGTCCGGGTTGCGAACGCGCATTTCATCCAACAAGTCGCGTGTGGCGGTGCTGAGCTGCTGGAGATCGGCGGGTAGGTCGCCTTTCAGATAGACCTTTACGAAAACCACGTCCTTCAAGCTGTCCACGAGGTTTTTGGTGGCCTCGGTAAGCGTGTACCGCTTTTCGCTGGTGAGATCCTGCCGCACACGGAGGAATGAGCCGATGAAAAGCACCAGGAAAACCACGCCCGCGCCCATGGCCAGTTCGGCCAAACTGGCTGCGCGACGGGTGGCGTGTTTGCTGAACTTCATCTTACCACGTCCGGCTTTGAAGCACCGTACGGGTGCCTAAAATGAACAGCGCGTCCACGCCGAGGAAATACAGTACGTCCCGGAGATCGATCACCCCGCGGCTCATGCTGTCATAATGTTGTTGTATCCCGATGGATTTGATCGGCCCTTCCAAGGCTCCGAAAGCATCGAAGCTGGCCATCATGCCGAAGCCCGCCAGCATGATGAAGCACAGGAACACCGCGATGAGGAAGGCCACGATCGGCTGTCGGTGAGCGATGAAGCGAATATGCCGATGGCCGTAAAACACGAGGCCAAGAAAAGCAGCCCGATGTAGCTTCCCATGATGCCGCCGTTGTCCATGTTCCATTTCGGCACCGCCAAGGAACCAACGCTCCACCAATAGATCAGCGTAGGGATCAGTGCCACCACCACCAACAGCAAGGCCGCGGCATATTTCGCGAGCACGATCCGCAGTTCGGTCAAAGGCTTGGTAAGCAGCAGTTCCAGGGTGCCCGTGCGCCGCTCCTCACTAAAACTGCGCATAGTGACGGCCGGTACCAAAAAAAGCAGCACCCACGGGGCCATGTAGAAGAGCGGAGTAAGGTCGGCGTAGCCGGAATCGAGCACGTTGTTCGGGAACACCCACAGGAACAAGCCCGTGAGCAGCAGGAACACCGTAATGACGATGTGCCCGATCAACGTGCCTAAAAAGCCACGGACTTCTTTTCCGATCAATGCGAACATGCGTTTCCGTTCTTCCCGCCCAAGGGCCGGGAATGAAGGGGGCGAAGGTAAAGTCCTTCACGAAGTGGACAGCCTGCTTTCCGAGGAACGGCGTTGCCAAGTTTCGTTGCGGCTGCAGAGCCGATCAGAATTGGATCGTGGTTTTGCGCCGCGTCCGCTTGGGTTTTTTCGGGATCCGCTTGGCATCGGTGTCGCAATAGTTCTTCTTTATGAACGACGCGTCCTTGTCGCCCAAGCGCATGCTGCGGTTGAAATCGGCGCAGGCCTTTTCCTTGTCGCCCATTTCGTAATAGCTGTCGGCGCGGTAGTAGTACGCATTGGCAAGTTCCGTGGTGTCGGTGGCTATCACTTCGCTGAACGTGGCGATGGCTTCCTCGTATTGCTTGCCTTCATATTGCAAAACGGCTTTGCTCATCAAACCTCCGGGAATGTTGGGCTTCAGGCGCAACGCTTCGGCAATTTCCGCGATGCCCTCTTTTTCGTTGTACTGTTCGCCTTTGATCACACCCGAGAGGTAGAGCGCTTCGGGAAAGCCCGGGCGTAGTTCGCTGGCTGTTTTCACGCTCTTCAAGGCCGCGTCGCCCTCATCGTTGAGGTACAGTGCCCACGCACGGTTGTACCAGGCATCGGCATCCGTGGCATCCAGCTCAATGGCTTTTTCCGCATCGCGCAACGCGCCCTTGTTGTTGCCTTCGGCGATGCGCAACGCACTGCGGCTTACGTACAGGCGCGGGTCCGTGCGGCTGAGGTTCTCCGCATTGTCGTAATCTTCCATGGCCTCCTCGTAGCGCAGTTTCCGCTGGTGTATATCGCCGCGCAGCTTGTAAGCGGGCTCCAGCCCGGGGTGGTCCAAGATCACCGCGTTCACCAAGGCAAAGGCGCTGTCCAACGCTCCGCGGGAGTAGGCCGAAAGCGCGGGTTTCAACGCTATGCGTGCCGTGTCCTGGGCACCTGCGCCGAAGGAAAAGATCAAGAAAATTAAAGTGAGGAAATGCTTCATGCAGGGGACTGGGATATTGGGCTTTTGTGTTCCGGCAGCCGGTGTTCAGAATGTGTGCTCCACGCTTCCGGAGGCGCAGCAAAAAGTGTTTTTACCACCGGCCATACATCGCCGAAAACGGCGGAATGGCGGTAGGCTTCGAGGTCGGCGAAACTGCGCCAATGGCTGTGGGTGAAGAAAACACATGGATTTTCCGTGTCGTGAAGCAATTCAAGGGCCAAACAGCCCGGGAAGCCAATGATCTTACCTTTCCAGCGCTCGAACATGCCTTGGAAGCGTTCCACTTCTTCCGGCCGGAAAGTCATTTTTACCAAGCGGACGATCATGCGCGGGCCACGGATCGGGTTACGGCTTCAAGCTCCAGCCGCACTGCGTCCGTTACCTGTAGGCCCAATAGTTGCGCAGCGCCGCCACCCGCGCCCTGCACACCTTTGTTCACAGCGATCTCCAAGTAGCCACCGTCGCCGAAAAAGGCCACGCGCTCGCCGTGCGGCACGTCGGAATAATTCTTGTGGACTTTTTTGATATCGTGCATCGGGCGCCCAAAGGAAATACGGAAGTCGCGCCCCTTCACCAGCGATTCGAACAGCGGACGCGTGATGTTCGTGACCACGTTGCCATAATGGTCGATGTGGACCACTTCCCTTTGATGGTGCCGTCCATTACCACCGGACGGATACCCACCTGCTCGCGCAGGTCCTGCGTTTTGCGGCCCAACATCTCTATTGTGCCACCTCGCGCCAGGTGGCAGGCGGCTTTCACGAAGACGTTCTTGTTGGGGAACGACTGATGGTCCGCATCCAGCTTCAGGGTAAGCTCGAATGCTTCTTGTGGCTTTCCATCGAAAAGCAGCGAGAAAATACCGTTGTCCGCGCCGATGAAATAATGGCCTTCATGGCGCACGGCGAGGTGCGCGGTCTGCCCGTCCGCCTCGGGGTTCACACCGATCACATGGATGGTGCCCGGTGGAAATTCAGGCCAAGCGTTTCGCAGCACGAATGCCGCGTGCATGTTGTTGAACGGCGCAATGGAATGGCTGATGTCCACGATGGTGGCAGTGGGAAGTTGGGTCAAAATAGCGCCCTTCACCGCCGCGACGTAATGGTCGCTGGTGCCCATATCGGAAAGAAGGGTGATGATCGCCATGCCCGAATAATGCGGAGAGGAATTACTTTCGACCGGTCAAAAATAACCGTTCCCGCCTGAAACTTGGCGTTGGCGGGCAAAACCTACGATCCCTTGAGCGAGCGCACCATCCATATCACAGCCGTGGATCCCCTGGCCGTGCTGGGTCCCAACGACCAGAACCTGCGGGCCATCCGCGAGTTTTTTCCCAAGTTGAACCTTGTTGCCCGTGGCGACGAATTGAAGGTGATCGGCCCCGGCGATCAGGTGGACCTCTTCTTGGAGCGCTTCGATCAATTGCAGCGCCACGTGGCGAAATACAACGAATTGCCGCGCAAAGTGCTGGACGACATCATGGGAAGTGGCGCTGGTGAAAAGGAAAAGGACGCCGATGAAACCGGCGTTATTGTTCACGGCAACTCCGGCCTGCGCGTAAAGGCGCGTACGCGCAACCAGCAGCGGCTGGTGGATGCCGTGGTGAAGAACGACATGGTCTTCGCCGTTGGCCCTGCCGGCACGGGAAAGACGTACACCGCCGTGGCGTTGGCCGTCCGCGCCTTGAAAGAAAAACAGGTGCGCCGCATCGTTTTAACACGCCCCGCGGTGGAAGCAGGGGAGAACCTCGGCTTTTTGCCCGGCGACCTCCGCGAAAAACTCGATCCATACCTGCAGCCGCTTTATGACGCTTTGAAGGACATGGTGCCGCCGCAAAAGTTGATCGAATATTTGGAGATGGGCGTGATCCAGATAGCACCGCTTGCCTTTATGCGTGGCCGCACCTTGGACCATGCGTTCGTGATCCTGGACGAAGCGCAGAACGCCAGTCTGCCACAAATGAAGATGTTCCTGACGCGGATGGGCCGCGATGCCAAGTTCCTCATCACCGGCGATGCCACCCAGGTGGACCTGCCGGACCGTGTACGATCGGGCCTGGTACCCGCTGTAGAGCATTTGCGCAACGTGGAAGGCGTGTCAGTGATCGAACTGGACGAAAAGGACGTGATCCGCCACGAGCTGGTGACCCGCGTAATCGCAGCGTTCAGGGATATTGAGGAAAACAAGCCGCCGGCGATGTAGGGGCGATGCCTGCATCGCCCCGGCACGTATCGCCCATTTGGCATACATCGCCCGGCAGGTCTGCAGTCGTCCAATCACCAATCACCATCCACCGATCACGATGTTACCGAAAACATTAATGCGTTCGGATCTGCATTTTCCGGATGTTGCGGAAGTCTATCATGGCAAAGTCCGCGACGTTTACCATTTGAAGGACGATCGTACGATCCTCGTGGCCACGGACCGCATCAGCGCGTTCGACGTGGTGTTGCCGCGTGGCATTCCCCACAAAGGCCAAGTGCTCAGCCAGCTCAGCTGGAACATGCTTCAGGCCACCGCGCACATCGCACCGAACTGGGCCATCGCTTCGCCGGACCCGAATGTGGTGGTAGGCCACCGTTGCCAAACCGTGAAGGTGGAAATGGTGGTGCGCGGCTACCTCGCAGGCCACGCATGGCGTACGTATCAGCAAGGCGGGCGCGAGTTGTGCGGCGCCACCATGCCGGAAGGGTTGAAGGAGAACGACCGCTTCCCCACACCGTTGATCACGCCCAGCACCAAAGCCGACGAAGGCCACGACGAAGACATCACGTCCAAGGAGATCTTATCGCGCAACTTGTGTACGCCGAAAGAATGGGAAACCATGTGCCGCTATGCCTTGGCCTTGTTCGCTGAAGGCAGCCGCATTGCGCAGGAACGCGGGTTGATCTTGGTGGACACCAAGTACGAGTTCGGCCGCGCCAAGGACGGACGCATCCTGCTAATTGACGAGGTGCATACACCGGACAGCTCCCGCTATTTCCACCAGGAAGGCTACGCGGAACGCCAAGCCAAAGGCGAGCGACAGAAGCAACTCAGCAAGGAATTCGTGCGCGAATGGCTCATTGCGAACCACTTTATGGGCAAAGAAGGCCAGGCTGTTCCCGCAATGGACGATGCCTTCGTGCAGAGCGTCACAGACCGCTACGTGGAGTTGTTCGAGCGGATCACCGGGGAAGGATTTGTGCCTGCTGAAACGGGCGACATTAACAGGCGGATCCAGCAGGCGGTGGGGGAGTGGCTGGGGTAGAAAACAAATCCACATCACGAAATCCAACGCGCGATCAAAACGCCGCGCCCGCCGCCAGCACCCCGATAAGCATGGTCTTCATGGCGCCTTGCAACGGACTGCCGCCTGTAAACTTTGTCTTCACATAGCCGAAGATGAAGAGGAACGAAACCGTGACGATGGATGAGATCAGCAAGCCTTGTTCCGGCGTGTCGGTAACGAAGTAGCCCAGCAACGGCACGGTGCCGCCCGCGATGTAGGATGCGCCGATGTTGAACGCGCTCTTGCGCGCCCGCAGCGCATCGGGCTTTTCCATGTTCAGCTCAAACTTCATCATGAAGTCCACCCACTGCTTTTTGTCGCGGCTGAGTTCTTCGGCCACTTCGTGCTGCAAGGCCGGGCTGATGCCGTATTCGGCCAGCACCTCGCGCACTTCCTGCTTTTCTTTTTCGGGCACGACCTCTACTTCGGCGAATTCGCGCTTCAACTCACTGTCGTAGTGTTCCACGTCGGTGCGGCCCGCGAGGTAGCCGCCTAATCCCATGGCGATGGAACCCGCCACGATCTCCGCCACGCCCGCCGTAATGATGATGTCGTTGCTATGCACAGCCCCGCTTAGGCCCGCTGCCAGCGCAAAAGGCACGGTAAGCCCATCGGCCATGCCGATTACGATATCCTTAATGAGGTCCGAAGATGTGAAGTGCTTTTCCTCGTGCATGCGCTTAACCCAAGAAACGCTTCACCACTTCATCGCGCATTTTGCGCCCGTCCGGGTCGGCTTGCGTTTTCAACCGGCAAAGCTCTTCGGCCCATTCGGAGGTGCGGATGCGCACCGGCGGGTCCTGCATTTCGGCCACGTCCACGATCACCTTGGCCACTTCTTCGGCGGTCTGATAGGGCTGGTTTTTATCGGCCTCGGCTCGCTTGCGCATGCCGCCTAAGTAGCGGTCGAAAAGCGGCTTGTAGGGGTCGTTGTCCTTGAGGACTTCGCCCATGCGGTTCAGGGCGCTGGCAGTGAACGGTGTGCTGATACCGCCCGGCTCCACAGCTGTGAAATGGATGCCGAAGGTGGGCGTGATGTAGGATGCCATGGCCTCGGTGAAGCCCTCCACCGCGAATTTTGCCGCGCAGTAAAGTTCATTGAATGGCTGGCCCACCAGACCGCCAACGCTGGAAACGTTGATGATGCGGCCGCTGCCTTGCCTGCGCATGCCAGGCAGTACGGCCTTGGTGCAACGCACAACGCTGAGGTGGTTTACTTCGTTGATCCAAACGATCTCAGCATCCGTGGTTTGCTCAGTGGTTTTGGCGAAACCTGCTCCAGCATTGTTTACCAGCACGTCGATGCCGCCGGCTTCCGCCTGCACCTGCTTTACGCACGCCGCGATGGAGCCGGCATCCGTCACGTCCAACATCAGCACTTGGAGTTCGAGGTTCAAGGCCTTGGCCTCCTGCATCAAACCGTCCTGCCGGGCGATGTCGCGCATGGTAGCGTAGACGCTATGGCCTTTTTGCGCAAAGAGCAGGGCCGTTTTTAGCCCCAGTCCGCTGGAGCATCCGGTTATCAATACGGTCTTCGACATGGCGGGATGGAAATTATTCAGGCGGCACTTACTGCGCCCCCAGTCTGGATTCCAAGTGTTGTTGAAGGTCCAAGAGAATTGCCTTTTTGTAATCGTCCTTCTCCAGTTCCACGGCCTTCTTCAAACGGGAAAGCCCAAGTCGCGCAGCCTTTTCGGGTAAGAGGTCCTGGTTCTCCAACACGGTGAGCACTTCGAAAGCTTCTTCTGCATCGCCTTCAACGGCCACATGCACTAACCGTTCGATGTAGGGTTGTGCATCCAGTCCGGCGTTCCAGAAAGCGGAGATCACGGTTTTGCGCACGTCAAGCAATTCGGGCACTTCCAGCGCGCGGCCCAGTTCGGCGGCGGCATCCTTCACTTTCACTTGGTAAAGCAACGCTTGGATGCGACGCTGCCGGGCGGGCTCTTCCGTGGCAGCCAAGGCATGCAGCAACGGTAAGATCGAGCTGGCATCGCCTTTTTGATGGATCACGGCCAAAGCTTCCATGGCTTTGGCATCATCGTCGCTCAACAGGGCCGCGAAGGCTTTGTCCACGGACACGGATTTCTTCTCACTCATGCTTACACCGCCGGTGTTTCAATGCTGGCGGACTGCGAAGGTAGGAGCAGGGTGGGCAGAACGCTTCCGGGAATGTCAGTGGCAGTGGTGCTTTTCAATGTGCCACCACCAAGCGCTGCACTGGGACCGAAGCACCAGCGCCCGTAATGGTGTAGAAGTACACGCCGCCTGCCCAATCAGCAGTGGACAGTTCCAGCGTGCCTTTGGATTGGGTCAAGGCTTCCTTCAGCACAATGGCGCCTAGCGCGTTCCGCACGACCAAAGCGTTGTTCGTCTCCAGCATGGACAGGTCGTACCGGATCCGCACATGGTCGCCCGCCGGGTTCGGTTCGCTGGTCAATAATGGCGAATGGCTGAATTCGCCGATACCGGATGGACCACTTTGCGTGGTCACCACTTGCACATCGTCCAAGAAAAAGCCGTCGCCGGTGGCGCCTTGGTCGGAGCGCAGTTCGAAACGCAGCCATACCGGTGCACCCAAGTAGTCCGCGAGGTCCATGTGCTCCTGCACCCAAGCAGGTTGGCGCCCATCATAAAGCGGTTCGTCGTAACTCTGGTCAATGCTGCCGGGGTGCGTGTAAATGCCACACAAGGGATACCAAAGGTCGTTGTCCGCGCTGGCCAAAACCTGCACCTGGTCGTAAGCCGGTTCAATGTCCCACTTCGCCCAAAAGGTCAGGCTGGCCGTGCCGATATCCGTCAAGTCGATCGGGTCGGCGAGATCGAGTTTTTTATCCGCGTTGTCGGGGTAGTTACCGAAAGGGGAATCCGAAATGCAGGAAGGTGGTGTGAAGTAAGTGCTCGTGGTAACGCCCCAAGTGCCGGTCCAGTTGGTGAGGTTGTTCCCGTTGTCCGCCAACGCGATCACCGGTGTGCCGAAGATCTTGGTGATGGTATCGCGCGTGGCATATCCGCCGAAATCGGTGATGAGCACATAGCGTACTTGGTCACCTTCGATAATGGAAGGGTCCAACTGCACAGGGATGGAGTCCAAACGCTTTTCCAGCAGGTCGAGGTCGCTGTAGATCTTTGCCGCCCCTGTGCTCTGCACCAGGTCCAGTGGTGCGATGCTGACAGTGATATCGCCTTGTTCCTGCCCCAAGCGTTCCACTTGAAAGCGGATATACGGTTGCACGTCCGCCAGCACAGGCGCAGTGCGGTCCAAGCTTTCGCCGAACACGCCGGCGAGGTGCGCCAGACGCAGGTTCTGAGTCACGTTTTCCTTGCAGATGGCATTGATGCGTGATGAAGGCGGCCAAAAACCCTCGCTGCCGATGCCGGCCTCCGGGGTCATGGAATAGATCTTCGGCTTGCTGGTCTGTTCGCCGTACATCCAGTCGTCACTATCACCATTGGTCACGTAGTTCACGGTCTGGTCGCCGGTGCCGTTGAGGTAGTGGTTATCGCGCGCCAGCAAAATGCCGTATTCGCTGAAAGCCGCGGAATCCGGGGTGTAGATCGAATACTCATAGCCCCAAGGGTAGATCAGCAAATTGCCGTAGGTGTGGTAGTTCAACGCGAGGCGGAATTGGTGAGCGTTGCAGAAGTCGCGCATCGCCTGCGTCTCCGGCTCGGAAAATGCGCTTTCGCCGCGATACACTTCGGAGCCGCCGTTCGGTGAGGAGCCGCTGTTGTCATAGCCCCATTCGTATCCGTAATTGCGGTTGAGGTCCACGCCGATGGTGCCATCGCCATTGTCGCGACGGTTCTTGCGCCACATGCCACCGCCGTTCGGGTTGGTGGTTTCGTTGTACACGTATCCGTCCGGATTCACGCAGGGAACGAAGTACATTTCCGTGTTATCCACCAACCAAGTCACCTCTGGGTCGGTGCCATAGTTTTCCAACAGGTGCCACATGTAGAAGATCACCTGGCTGAGCGATGCCGGTTCGCGGGCGTGATGGAGCGCGTTGTAAAGCACTTCAGGCTTGCCTTGGTCCACATTGGGATTGTTGGAGATCCGCACCATGTAAAGGGACCGGCCCTCCATGCTTTCACCAATTGAGGCTTTGGCGCTGATGAGGTTCGGATATGCCGCCGCCATCTGGTCCAGGATATCCTTCATCTCGTCCCATGTGTAATAGCCGCCCATCGTCCCGAGATTGAAAGGCGCGGGCACGGCAATGTCCGCGGGTGGGGCGCATTCAACGCTGCGATGATCTGCGGGTGCAGGATCATTGGCATGGGCCACGTAATACGCCTGCACATCGGCAATGTCCGTGTGGAAGGGAATGCCGTTCTGCTGAAGGATCGCGAGTTCAGTATCGGACAGGTCCGTGGTGATGGACACGCCCGGTTTCATCTCGCCATGGTCCGCCGCGATGCCAAGCCGCATCAACTCCGCCGCTCCGCCCGGAAGCGCGGAAATGTCTACAGTGACGCGGGAATAATGTGCGGGGTGCTGAGCATTGGCGCTGAACGTGAAGCTGAGGACCAAGGCGAAGGTGAGGGAGCGCAAGCAAGAGGGAGTAGGTAACATGGAGATTTTTGGGTAATGAGGTATTGACGTGGAATGCGCGATGGGCGGCGTACAGGAAATCCGCAATCGGCACTGGTGTACGTTGTGTCCCGGAGCCGAGCAATCCGGATTTTTTCGGAACGCAAGTTAGCGGCTCTGTTACAGGAGCCGGTTTCCGCTTTGTCAGTCATGGGTAACTTTCGGACCGAATTGTACTGTATCCATGCGAAGCTTACCATTGTCCGCGCTCTTGTTGACGTTGCTGTCTTTCGCCTGCAAAAAGGAGGAGAAGCCCCGCCTGCAGGCCACGTTCCACGCCACCTGCCGCGATTGCGTGGTGAGCTACGCCGTGGGGCCGGAACAGTCCCGAGAGGACACGCTGCACGGCATACCAGTTGCAGGGTCGTCGGACACGTTACCGGAGGTTTGGGAGAAAAGCGTAGAACTTTCAGAAGGAGACAACCTGTTCCTCCGTGCCTGCCGCATCCGCACGGACACGGCCTTCGGCACCATTTCCGTAACTGTGGACGGTGGTGTGCGTTCCCTGCAAGCCGCAGTTGACACCACAGCCGAATGCGCTGAGATCAACCAAGCGGGGCACGCGCAGTAAACGAGAGCAGGAAACTGGACGGATCAGCTGATGAGACGGATCAGCTAATCCAAGTCTTCAATCCACCAAGCTGAACTTGAACCGCATGGTGCGGATCATGGGCTCGGAGCTGCTGTAGCCAGAGTCGTAAGCATAGCCGTAGCCGGAATCCGCATTGTAGTCTTCAGCAGCGATTAATTTGCCGAGTTTGCGGCCACCCATCACAGCTAAACGCTCAGCCTTGGCACGCGCTTGATTGAACAAGCGTACCGTTAGGTCGTCCAGCGCGTTCGGTGCGGGATCTTTCTTCCATTCCGCTACGCTTCCGGTAACGGAACCGCGCTTGCGCAACCAATCCACCAGCGTTTTCAGCTCTTCTTCGGACTTCAGCTCAACGCGCAATGCAGGTGTCTCGGAGTATCCGGATTCATAGCCGCTGATGGTGTAAGGGTCATATCCGTTAGGTGCTTCGGTCACGTTGTACTTCTGGTTCTTCAACTCTTTCTCCAGCTTCTCCCGTACCTTTTTCACGCGCTCGTTGCTTTCCATTTGGATCTTTTCATAGTCCATATCATCGGAAAACTCCATGGTGGCGAGTGCTTCGTCCACAGGCGCTATGTCGTACGCAATGCCGCCGCTCAACGTGGGCAGCGTGTCGCTTACAACGAGATAAATGGCGTTATCCGCAAATTGGGAAACGTCGCTCTGGGCATGGGCCGCAGTGAAGCCCAACGTGCAGGCAGCGAGTAGAAAGTAGGTGGTCTTCATGCTACAAATATGGGATGAACCGGAGTGCTTGAGCAAGTGAGTGGAACTTGTCCTCGGAATGGCGCTCAGCAATAACGTGCCAGCCAGGTTTCCTTCAACGGCACTTGGAACCGTTCCCGCAGGTCGCCCACCGTTGCAACCATGTCATTGAACACCATGGTTTCTGCGGAAAGCTCGCCGCTCTTCAGCAAGTCTTCAACCTCCTGTGCGCGACAGACCCGCACTTGTCCGTTTTTCTGGTAGAGCACCACCATGCGATCGGTCAGGGAATGTCCCAGTTCCCGCTCCAATTTTTGAATAAAATGAACGCTTGTATCAATGCTGCACCCGCTGGCTCCGGCTTGGGTTTCATCTACCGCTAACACCACGAAATGGTCGTGCAGCACGTCCACGGCAGCCGCGAGCTGTGCACCATGTGCGGCCCACGATTTAGCAAAAGCGGCCCCGCGTGCTGCGAGCATTTCCAGTTGCGCCGGTGTGAAAGCCACAGCACTTTTGTATACCCAGACACGAGCGTGTGCAGGCATGCGGTCCAAAACGGAAGGTGTTGCGGAAAGGGTTGCCATGGTACAAAGATGCGGAGGTTCGAATTAGCTGCTCAAGCCTTCGGCCATTCCTTTCAACGCAGCATAAACCCGATGCATAGGCAGCCCCATAACCGTATAGAAACTGCCCTCAATGCGTTCCACGGTGGTAAAGCCCAACCAGTCCTGCACACCGTAAGCACCGGCTTTGTCCAACGGCATATGGCGTTCCACGTAGTAGGCGATCTCTTCCGCCGACATGGATGCGAAGCGAACCTTCGCGGTATCGGAAAAACTCGTTGTAGCACTTCCAGTGCGCAGACAAACGCCTGTGATAACGCGGTGTTCTTTACCTGCCAAAAGGCCAAGCATGCGTCGTGCGTCTTCCGCGTCCACGGGCTTGTTCAGCAGCAATTCGCCCAGCAATACCGTGGTGTCCGCCGTAACGAGCACTTGGTCGTTGGCCAATTCCCCTTGCCAGGCCATGGCTTTTTTGCGGGCAAGGAATTCAGCCACTTCGGCGGCGGGCATCCCGGCAGGCGGCGTTTCGTCCACGTCCACACTGGTAATTTCCACCGGCAAGCCCAGTCCTTGCAACAACTGGCGCCGGCGCGGACTGGCGGAAGCCAACACCAAGCGCCAAGGAAAAAGGGGAGGGGCCGGGCTCATAAAACTTTGGGAATAAAGAACGCAAAAGCCACCGCCACGGCCATGGCGAATTTCAGGATGTTACCGGCGGTGTTGAAGCCTTGACGGTCGTGGGCGTTGTACGTAAAACCCGCTGAAAGCAGCATGGGTATTACGATCCCGGCGCCGATATACCAGTACGAAAATTTGTCGGTTAGCACTACGGAGCGCACCAAAAGCAGTGCGATCACCGCCACGGCGAGGTAGAATAAAGTGAAGGCTTTCGCCCATTGAACGCCCAGCACGATGGGGACGGTGCGGCATCCGTCGGCGGCATCACCCTTCACGTCCGCCATGTCCTTTTGGAGCTCGCGGACCAATGTTGTCACAAAGGCGAAGGCCGCGAAACCGATGATCCAGCCCCACAAGCCGGAGAACCCGAATTTCACTTCCATCTCCGTTCCATTGCCTAAGCCAACAGTGGCGCTGGTGCCGTAGGCCTGCGCCAACGCCGGGATCTCGTACAGGCCCACGGTCAACGGCACCAAAGCCACCAGGAACGCTACCAGTCCGTTGCCCAGCAGAAAGGCGCGTTTCAATTTCGTGCTGTAGAACCACAACGCCCCCGCAGCGAAAATGGGCACCAATGCCAACAACGGTTGACCGCTCTTCCACGCTGTGAATAAGCCGAAAAGCACGCCAAGACCGGTCAAAACCAAATGCCCCAACATCGCCACGCGGCGTTTTACACTGCGCCCCACGATCACGGCCTCGGGCTTGTTCACCCTGTCTATCCGCGTGTCGAAATAGTCGTTGATCACATTTCCTCCGGCAGCGATCAAAACCGTGCTGGCCACCAACAACCAGAACAACGGCCCGCTGAAGCCATGGGTAAAAATGTTCCCCGGCACTTTTTCGAACACGGTTGCGCCCGAAGGTTGCGCCATGGCAGCCAGATCCGTGGAACTGGCATCGAGGTACGCTTGCACCACGCCATAGCGCATCGCCACCATGGTGAACACGATGATGATGAGATTCAACGGGCGGGTGAGCCGCAAAAAAGCTACCATTGATGCGCTTGCTCCGTTAGCCACTTTCCCTGCACCTTCATGGCCTGCTCGAGCACATCGCGCACGCAACCGCGACCGCCGGGAAAGCGAGAAACGTAGCGGCTAATTGCCTTCACTTCGGCTGCCGCATCGGCGGGGCAGCATGGAAGTGCGGTGCGCTGCATCACGCGCAGGTCCGGGATGTCGTCCCCCATGTAAGCGCAACGGGCGGGATCTAACCCGGTGGTGGCGATGAGTTCATCCAGCTTAGCGCTTTTGTCCTTCACGCTAAAATGGTACTCCTTCACGCCCAAACGGGCTAAGCTTTGGACGATACCATCGGAAATCCCGCCGGTACAAACGATGATGCGCAAACCTTCCTTCAGCGCATGTTGCACAGCGTATGCATCGCGGGTGAAAAACGTGCGTACAGGGTCGATGCCCGGAGCCAATTGCACGGTACCGTCGGTGAATACGCCGTCTACATCGAACAGGAACGTGTCGATGCCGGCAAGCAGTTCTTTATAGGTCTTGGTTTCCACGGTTGGCGGGGTGATAAGTGCGAAGGATAAGATCGCTTAACGCGGCATACGCGCGGCGAAGTTCGGGTTCGTCGTTCAACAGGTCCATTTGCTGCGCGATGGTGCGCACATCGCCACGGCGGGCGGGACCGGTCACCGCGTTGTCCGCGCCGTGCAAGGCCTTTTCCGTGGTGGCTTTCCAGAGGGGATGCACGAGGTCCGGTGCGATGTTGTGTGCCGATAGCAACCGCTCAGCTTCGCGCAGCAGGAACGTCGGAAAATTCGCGGCGATCACTGCGCTCAGGTGCAGCCGTTGCCGCAGTGAAAAAGGGAGATGCACAACCGTGGATGAGAGCCGCGCAGCCACCTCGTGCAACAAGCCCAGCGTGGCATCATCATCAGCATCCACGATCAGCGGCACGCGCTGAAAGGAAACGGGCTCGCCGGGACTGAAGCTCTGGATGGGCCACAGCACGCCGCATCGTTCGTGGGGCTGAAGCAGTTCCAAGCCCTTGGAGCCGCTAAGGTGTATGATCGGTGTGCCATCAACAGGAAGCATTTCTGCAACGCTGCGAATGGCATCATCGCTAACGGCCAGTATGCGGAGGTCGGCCTTGGGCAGCGTGTCGTTCAACCCGAAAGCCGCGCAGCCAAATGCTTTGGCGAGCCCCGCGGCTTGGGCTTCATTCCGCCCAGCGACACCGGCAATGGAAAAACCCGCACCGCGCAAGGCGTGACCTAGGTGGAAGGCCAAACGACCGGTACCGATGAGGAGGACTGAATGCATGAGGCGCGAAGGTCGGGAGGAATGCGGATAGGAGGTTGAGTCTGATTTAAACCACAGAGGCACGGAGCATGCATGCTCGGCGCGGTGACCGCGTCGAAAGCGCTGGGCTTAGGCAACTTGGTCTGAATTTCTCTGTGCCTCTTTACCTCCGTGGTGAAAGAAGCGGTTAGCTTTGAATCATGGACCTTAAGACCCTCAAGCTCGAATTGCTCGAACGCATTGCTCTCTTGGATGACGAAATCCGCCTATTGGCATTGAAGCGCCTGCTGGATTCCCCGCGTGGCTATGGCATTCCCAACGACAACCTCAGCGTTGTGAAGGAAGATGCGGAGCCTTACATCAAGCTGGAGGACCGGAGCTATTCTGCGGAAGAGGTGCGGAAACTGATGGAGGAGTTGTTGCAGGCCAGGAACCAGAATGAAGACTTTGCCAGCGCTTTCACCCCGGAGGAATGGGAGGCCATGGACCGGGAAGGCGTGGAGGCTGAAAGAGATGAAGGTACTTTCCTCACCATTGAAGAAGTAATGGAGCGCATGCGCAAGGATCTTGGGAAATGAGCTTGCCGGTAAAGGTTTCCGGCGCAGCAGCGCAGGAGATACTTGAAATACAACGGTATCTGGAAGAAGCCAATGTGGGTGCTGGTGTTCGATTCAGAACCGATTTGGAACGTTGCCTTCAGATCATTCAGCAATATCCCGGAGGAGCGCGAATTCGATATCGGAATTATCGCTCGATTCCAATTGAAGCATTCAGCTTTCACTTGATATACGCTGTACGCTCAAACTGCATTGTCGTACATCACGTCCGCCACATGCGACAAAGGCCGTTGAAGCGCTACTTCGGAAGATAAGCTTTACGGCCCAAGGCCAACAGTAACGTTGCGTAACCGTTGCCTCGTAGCGTCGTTGCGGTTCAACTTTTCCGTTTCCCCCGCACCCGCTGCCGTACCGCCACGAACGTCCCCAACGCCATCAAAATACACCCGATCCACAGGATGTTGATGCCCGGGAAAACGATAGCCTGCATGATCACGAACTCCCGCTCGCTCACGTTCAGCCCTACGTGGTCGCCCTTCACCGTGGCGAGGTCGAATTTCACGTTGAGTTCCGGTATGTCGAAGCCTTTGCTCCCCACGTTCTGGTCGTCGTGGTAGATCACTACGGGCTTGGCCTCGAACCAGCGGCTGTCATCGTACAGGTCCCGAACGCGCATGTTCAGGATATACACGGTGAAGTCGGGGCCTAAGCGCGCCAATGTGACACTGTCGCGCACAGTGCGGATGCTGTCGATGAGGATGACGCAAGTGGGCGTAACAATGGTGTCACCGACGTTCTTCTCATAGAGCCTTGCTGGCATAAAGCCGTCCGCAGCGGTGTCCAACTTCGCGTAGCGGACGTGCGTGTAGAGGTCGTGGTCGGCCCAATGTTTGGTGCTGGGCTCAGCCACGTTTCCGAACCGGGGATTAAGCTGCACCAAGGGTTCCAGAGCGAATTCTTTCGCACCGGGCAGGCGGGCGCTCCAATTCCTGGCATACCAAAGCTCTTGCCGTGTAAAAGTTTCCAGCGGCTCCCAGTGGATCGGCTGGTCCACCAGGAAAATGTTCCCGGCGGTGTGATCGTCCTTGGCGCGGAAGAGCATGCTGCGCACCCGCACCGTATCGCCCGCTTGGAACCTGCGCGGTTCGGCGGCGAAGTAGTCCATGTCGTAGTACAGGTTCACGCCATCTTGCCGCTTGCCGTTGTAGGTAACGAAATAGTCCCCGATGGGCACGGTGTCGCCCACATAGAGGAGCATTTCCTTACTGTCGTTGAAGTCCTTATTGAGGTAACTGAGCACCGGGCCTTTCACATTGCGGCTGATCTCGTGCTGGCGCGAGGTGCTGATCAATGCACCCAACAGCACCAAGGCGAAACCAGTGTGCGCGATCGCTGGACCGGCTTTGGTCAGATTGCCTTTCAACACCATGGGGATGTAAAAGGCGTTAGCCAGCGCCGCGAAGGACGTGGCGAAAAGCAGCGCGACAAGATTCACTTCCACCCACTTGTATTCCAGCCACCACACGCACAGTGCGGTAATCGCGGCAGCCCCGATCAACGAAAAGCGCAGCTCGCGGAAAAACTTCTTCTTGTCCGTCTTTTTGTAACGCAGGTATTGCCCGATGGCCACCAGCATGGAAATAATGAAGGCGAAAGGGATCTGCCATTTGTTGTAGTGCGCCTTGGCTTCCACCGGCGGGGCCAGCTTGGCTTTAGCGAGATCTTGCGCCCAGCCCCAGCCCGTTGCGTCGTGCAGGCTCTCGAACATGGTGTGGAACGGCGCCAGTAGCAGGTTGAACACCGGCATGCTGGTGCTGAAGATGATCTGCATCGCGCTGAGCAACAGCACCAGCGAACCGATGAAAAGCCAGAACTCGCGGCTGAGCAGTTCCTCTTCATCGGCGCGACGGAATTCGCCCGCGCGGGAGGCCGTCACCGCCATGGAAACGCTTACAGCACCGAACAGCAGAATGGCAGGCACATAGACTTGTAATGCAATGCCCAGTACGAAGATCACTGCGCTGATAGCGACATAGAACCTGCGGTTGCCCTTGTCGGTATTCAGTGCGGCCACCGCCACCATTACGAACGTGAGCATGAAGATGAGCAGGCCCGGCAACATGCCCTCGCCGGTGAAACTGTGTACGCTGGTATCACCCAGCACACCGCTTCGGGTGAGGAAGCTGCTGTAGAGTACCAGCAGGAAGGTGAGCAACGCCAGGAAGAACGCGGTAAAGATTGAGGTGTCTTTGCGTTTGTTGATCAACAGCAAGTGCCCCGTTCCTACAAGCGTAAGCCACGGCACCAGTGAAGCGTTTTCCACCGGGTCCCAAGCCCAAAAACCGCCGAAGCTGAGCGCCTCGTAGGCCCACGCACCGCCCATCAAGATGCCGGTGCCCAGCACGGCGATGCCGAAGAACGTATACGGCAACGCAGGCTCCATCCATTCCTTGTAGCGCTTGGTCCACAAACCCGCAATGGCGAATGCGAAGGGAATAAACGTGGAAGCGAAACCGAAGAATAGGGTAGGAGGGTGGATCACCATCCAGTAGTTCTGCAACAATGGGTTCAAGCCGCGGCCGTCTTTGAACTGCGGGATCATGGTTAGGTAGTCCGGCAGGTTTGTCCATGGCAGACCGAGGTTTTCCGGCAGTTCACGGATCAACAGGAAAGGGCTGCTTCCAACGCGCACATCGAACACGTAGATACCCAACAACATCGTGGCCAAGAACACTTGCACCAGCGCAAAAACCGCAACCACTGGGCCTTCCCACGACTTCGCTTTCCAGATCAGGATGTTGCCCAACACCATGGTCCAGAACGTCCAAAGCAAAAACGAGCCTTCCTGGCCTTCCCAGAAACAGCTCGCGATGTAGCGCAACGGCATCTCCGTATTGCTGTGCTTCCACACGTAATCGTAAGCAAACCAGTGGTTGAACAACATGGTGAACAACGTCACCACAATTCCGATAATGGCCAAGGAATGCACCCGGAACGCTGCCCGCGCCACGGTGCGCCAGCCTTGCTCGTTGGTCTGCGTATATAACGTGTAAGACACCAGCGCCAGCAAGGCACCAGCAAAGGACAGAATGGTCAACAGATGCCCAAGCTCACCGGCCCAGGCGTGTTCACCGATGTAAGTGACGGAGTTTCCCACGATCTTCGTCGATCAGACAATTAGAAAATCAGAAAATGAGGACAGTCGCGGCAACGGCATTTAATTTTCTGATCGTTTGATCTTCTAATTTTCTGATTAGATCCCTGCGGTCACTTTGTTCTCCTCGTTGTACTTGCTGGGGCACTTCAACAGCATGTCCTTCGCATGGAAGTTCCCGTCCGCATCGGCCTGGCCGATCAATACCAAGCGTTCGGACCGTTCCAGATCGTTGGGTTTGGCCATGGCGAGGTTCACGTTGCACTTTTTGCCATTGAGGTCCACCATGGAGAATTTGGTGAGACTGGAGTTCACGCTGGGTTCGTACACGATGGGCTGCGAGCGGTCCAAGGTGCCCACCACGTGGAACTCCCGGCCGGGCTGCTCAAAGGCTTCGCTTAAGCTGGCGTAGCTGCTGCTGTCGCTCAGCGAGCCGATCAATGCCGCGATAGCTACAGCGATGATGACAAGGGCGATGATGTGACTGCGTTTCATTTTGATTAGCTGCTTAGCTGAACGGTTATCGAGCGAAGTCCAGAAACTGATGCGTTCATCACTTCTTCTTCAGTTCCTCTGTGTGGCTTTCCAGCTTCCCGATTTTCCGGTCCAATGTGAACATCCAGATGGCAAGTCCGATGAGCACCACGCTCACCACCATTACCACCGTATTGATCTTGCCCGAGGCGAACATCGTCTCTTCTAACCATCCTGGAGCCTCGGATGCCGCAAAGGTACTCATGGGCACAAGGAGCAAGGTCAAAACGGCCATGAACTGGGCCAACCTTTGTAAAGTTCGCACGCCGAACGCCCGGTGGGGTTCACCGGTCTGCTTTTTTTCAATCTGATGCATCATCGGAAAGTGCTTTAAGGCGCGAAACGCGCAGGTGCAGGGTGTAGGCCCAAACGCCGAGCAGGATCCAGCCGATCACAGCTGGATAGAACAACGCGCGCAAGCTGCTGTCAAGATCGTAGGAGCTGAAGGCCGGGTTGCCGCCGTTGCCGGGGTGCAGGGAATCGGTGAGGCGCGGCAGCACCATGATGAAGACGAACATCAGCACATAGGCGAAGATGTTGTAGATCGCCGCCAGTCGCGCACGCTTGTGGCCGTCAGGGATGGAGCCGCGCAGGATCAGGTAGGCCGCATAGATCAGCACCGTTACTGCAGCCCCGTTCAATTTAGGGTCGCTGGTCCACCAATTGCCCCAGGTGGCGCGGGCCCAGATGCTTCCGGTGATCAAGCCGAGCGCGGCAAAGAGCAAGCTGACATCCACTGCGGACAGCGCCATGCGGTCCGCACCGAGGTCGCCGGTGCGCAACACGCGCAGGCTTTGCCAGAAGGAAATCGTCATCAGCACCATCATGGTGAACCACATCGGCACGTGGAAGAAGAGGTTGCGGATGGTCTCGTTCAGAATGGCACGATTCGGGAAAGCGAAGCTGGTGCGAGCGGTTTCCTGTATGGCGCAAGGCGTTTCGGTTATTCCAGTGCCGCGCCCTTCGGTGAAGAAGGCTTCGTGCAACACGAGTGGACCGTCCTTAACATCCCAAGCACGAATGCTGGTCATGGATTCACGAAGTCCTTGCGGAACGGTGAAGGTGACGGAAACGGCAGCGTCAGATATCGGCGTCACCGAGGTGGCACACAGCTTCTGGCCATCATTCTCCAACCAGAGATGCGGTGCATGCTCTTGGAAATGCGTGTTGTAGCCTGTAACCTCAAAGCTCACCTCGCCGGGAGCAATTCTTTCCACGGATACATGCACCAGCGCCGGGCCCAAGGGCGTTCGGAGGCCCACGATCACCACGTAAAGCAGGAGCACTACGCTAAGCCCCTTCCACCACCAACCCTTCATTTTTTTAATCGCGCCAAAGGTACGGGAAGAGCAACCACGCCAACACCACGGTTATCACGTCTATCAACAGCAGCCAGATCACATATTTCCCGGTAACGTCCCAGCCCATGCCGTCCAGTGCCAACTTGCTCGCCTTCATCACGCTGAGCAACATGGGAAGTACGATCGGGAAGCCCAAGATCGCCATCAGCCCGATGCCATTACCGGCCCGTGCCGCCAAGGCGGAGATCAACGTAAGCACCAGCGCAAAGCCGACACCGCCAGCCATCACCACCAGGATAAAAGTGCCCATTTGCGCACCTTCCAGCGGCGCACTGCCAATGAAGAGCGCGTAGGCCGCCAAGCTCAACAGGCTCAGCACCGCCATGGTGATCGCATTATAGATCGTGCGGGCCAGCACAACGCTGCGCGGTGAGGCCAATGTATAGAGGTAGAGTTGCCGTCCGGAATTTTCCCGCTGAAAGGACCGGCCCAACGCATTGAAGGCGGCAAACAACAGGATGATCCAGAACAAGGCGTTCCAGATTGGTGTCTCCGATAGGTGCCGCACACCTTGGTAACACACGTAAACCGTGCTCACAACGTACAGCGCCATGCTGCCCCACGCATGCTTCTGGCGACGGTCCAGCTGCCATTCGAGCTTGAGGAGGTGGGCTATTTCGGTGGAGCGCATCGTTCGGACCGCAAAGAACGCGAAGAAGAGCTTAACCGCAGAGGGCGCAGAGAAGAGGTTGAACCGCAACGAGCGCAACGACTGTCGTGCAAACTTCTCCACCAGTATACTGCGCATTCCGTTGCGCTCGTTGCGTGCGTTGCGGTAGAAAACCTTTGCATTCTTAGCGTTTTGTCGGTGAATTCCACGTTACGTTACCGTTGCGTCGTTGCGCCGTTGCGGTGAAATTTGCTCTCTTAGCCTCCTTTGCGGTAGAACCGCTCTTTCGTTCCCACCTTTGCACCTTCATGGAACAACGTCTTCACAACCGCACCTTGGCCTGGGCCTCGGGCATCTTATTGCTGGCCGTGGCTTTTGACGCTTTTGGGGCGCACGGCATCCAGGACAAGGTGGATGCACGGGCGTACCACAATTGGACCACTGCAGCCCAATACCAGTTCTACCACGGATTAGCGCTACTGGGATTGGCCGCCATCGGGGACCGGCTGCCGGTGCGTACCATGGCATTCGTGAGGATCTTGTTCCTGCTGGGCATCCTCTGTTTTTGCGGGTCGCTTTACCTGCTGGCCTTGCGCGGTATTTTGGGCCTGGAGAGCTTTACGCGGGTACTTGGTCCCATAACGCCTTTAGGTGGCCTGCTTTTCCTGGCGGGCTGGGCAGTGGTACTTTTTTCAGCATTGGCAAAGGGAAAGGCGAAGAATTGAGGCGGATATTGGTCATTCTGCGGAACGCGGCACCAATTAGGGGGCATCCGCCAGACATGATATTGGTCAAACCACTTGATTCCGGTACACGCACTTGGTTACCTTTGTCGCCCGCAAAAAAGCGGAACATACAGCCATGAACGAATTCGGATTGAAACCGCAGAAGGCGGACCTGGGCAAGCTCGGCTTAAGCCACCTCGGCGATACATTTTGGAACTTGGAGCCCGCCGAACTGGTGGAGCACACCATAGTGAACGGGCAAGGCGTGCTGGCCGATAGCGGCGCATTGGCCGTTGACACCGGCGAATTCACGGGTCGCAGTCCCAAGGACAAATTCTGTGTGAAGGACGCCAAGACGGAAAAGACCGTTTGGTGGGGTGATGTGAACATCCCCATGGAAGCAGACAAGTTCGAGCGGCTGCGCCAGCGCATGGCCGCTTACCTCATGGGCCGCGACATGTACGTGCAAGATGCCTTTGCCTGCGCGGACGACGCTTTCCGACTGAACATCCGATTGGTCGCTGAGTATCCTTGGAGCGCTTTGTTCGGCAACAACATGTTCCTGCGTCCCTCCAAGGAGGAATTGCCTGGCTTCGATCCCGAATGGCATATCCTGTGCGCTCCGGGTTTCTTGGCCGATGCCGCCATCGACGGCACACGTCAGCACAACTTCGCTGCCATCGACTTCACCCGCAAAATGATCCTGATCGGCGGCACGGCTTATACCGGCGAGATCAAGAAGGGCATCTTCAGCGTGCTGAATTACATCCTCCCCCAGGAGCGTGACGTGCTGAGCATGCACTGCTCGGCGAACATCGGTAAGGACGGTGACACGGCAGTGTTCTTCGGCCTCAGCGGCACGGGTAAAACTACCTTGAGCGCAGATCCCGCCCGCAAGCTCATTGGCGACGATGAGCATGGCTGGGGCGCAAACGGTGTCTTCAATTTTGAAGGCGGCTGCTACGCAAAGTGCATTGACCTTTCCAAGGAAAAAGAACCCGAGATCTGGGATGCTGTCAAGTTCGGCGCGTTGCTCGAGAACGTCTCCTTCAAGGAAAATAGCCAGAGCACCGTGGATTTCACTGACGGCAGCAAAACGGAGAACACCCGCGTGAGCTATCCGTTGGAGCACATTGCGAACCACGCCGAGCCCAGCATCGGTGGACATCCGAAAAATATTTTCTTCCTCACTTGCGATGCCTATGGCGTTTTGCCGCCTATCAGCAAGCTCACTGCCGGTCAGGCCATGTATTGGTTCCTTAGCGGCTACACGGCCAAAGTGGCCGGTACCGAAGCGGGCATTACCGAACCCAAAACCGTATTCAGTACATGCTTCGGCGCGCCTTTCCTGCCTCTGCATCCCACCAAGTATGCGGACATGCTGGGTAAGCGCATGAAGGAGCACAAGGTGAATGTTTGGCTGGTGAATACCGGCTGGAGCGGCGGAGCATATGGCACTGGCGAGCGCATGAAACTGCGCTTTACCCGCGCCATGATCACCGCCGCGTTGACCGGTGAGCTGGAAAAGGTGAAGTACGCTGAGCACCCGGTGTTCGGCGTATCGATGCCAGTGGAATGCCCCAACGTGCCACAGGAGATCTTGGACCCGCGGAACACTTGGAAGAACAAAGGTGCTTATGATGAACAGGCGGACAAGCTGGCAAAAGGCTTCCGCACCAACTTCGATAAATACCGTGAGAATGCCGATGCGGAGATCATTGCCGCAGAGCCGAAAGGCACGGTGAAGGCTTGATCAAGTCCGGGCGCAGGCAAGTTGTTTTGCGCCCGGCCTTGGTGTATTTTTACCGTGTTGCAAAGGAAAATGAAGCTCCTCACGCTCCTTGGTCCTATCGGGACTGGTTTGTTGGCGAACGGCCAATACACCGAACCAGTGCGCCACTATTATCCGGAACTGCTGCGCGAAGATCTCGCCGTGCTTTGGAAAACGGTGGAACAATCCCATCCGGATCCTTATCATTATAGGACCCGGGAGGAAATGGAGGAGCTGGTTGCTTCCGTGGATTCCGGCTTGGTCTTACCCTTGAGCGCAGAAGGTTTTATACGTGCGGTCATGCCCATTTTCCGGGCGATGGGCGATGCGGGAGCGGGGCTTTTTCCACCGGATGCACTGAATGAAGCATACCTGCACAGCGACCCGCTATTTCCCATTAGCGTGGCCGTACTGGACGGCAAATTGTATTTGAACGACGAACTTAAAGGGTTCGAAAGCCTGCCGCCCGGTTGTGAACTGCTTTCAATAAATGGAAATTCGAGCACCAAAGTGCTGGAGAAAATACGCAACGGCCTTGTGCCGGAAGGTGCGAACGAAACGCGTAAAGACCGGCAAATTGAAAAAAAATTCCCCGTGCTTTATCGGCGGTTCGTTGGCTCGCAAGAGCGTTTCCTGGTGCGTTATCGGGATGTGGACGGCACGGAGACTGAACGGATGTTGTTCGCCATTACGGGCGATCAGATCAAGCAATTCCATCGCAAGGGAACATTGTCGCTTCAGCCTTGGCGACTGGAGGAATTCCCGGACACGCGTGCCGCGTGGCTTACGTTGAGCACGCTGGAACCGAAAGTGCTGGCAGATGCTCAGGTCGAGCCCGCTAAATATTTGAACACGGTACTTGATGTGCTGAGGAAAAGCGAATGCCGCACCTTGGTGATCGATCTGCGTGGCGCCAGTGGAACGGATCTGGCCATAGCCGAGCAAGTGTTCGCTCTGGTGGCGCAAACGCCCTACCGGTTGGTGAGCAGCATGTCCATCAATTCCGGTCAAGTACCGGATGCATATGCCGACGCAGCACCGGATTTCTTCACCACCGTTGGCGATTTGTACCTGCCGGAACAAAATGGCAGACGGATGCTTCGTCCTGAAGACCCTAGGCTGATGCACTTGTTGCCCATGGCAAAGGCATTTTCCGGGAAACTTTACGTGATCTGCGATGGCGGAACCGTTGGTGCGGGAGCAGCAGCCGCAATGCTGGCCAAGCGCTCTGGCCGGGCCCGATTAGTAGGCGAAGAAGCCGGTTCGAATGCTGCTTCTTTTTGTGGGGGGCGCACCTTGGACATCGCCTTGCCAGCCACGGGTTGCCACTTGGTATTGCCGCTGACCCGCTATGTGCCGAACGGTGTTGGCGAAGGTCCGAAAGACCACGGTGAAATACCTACGTATCCGGTTTATAGGGTGCCGGATGATGTGGCAAAAGGCAAGGACACCGTCCGCGACATGTTGATGCTGTTGATCGATGCGATGAAATGAGCGCTGGCCGCCCAGCTTTGCTTGCGATCTGTGCGTTAGGGTTTTTCTGTGTGGGCTGCAATAGCTCCGTTGAGCGCGAGGGCACTGGCAAGTTGATCGGCTGGTCCCGGATGCCGTTGGAGCACGCACGCTTTTTCCAACTTTGGGAAAAAGGTACCGATCGTGCATTGGTCACCTTCGGTCCGGGAGGTGAAAGGGACACCACCGGGATGCACTTCATCGTCAACATCCAACAGCCCGATCATCCGGCAGGCTCAACGTTGTTGGGCGCCGAAGTTTCGCGTATCGCGCTTTCAAGTACCACGCTTGCCCCGTTCGTTTTGTTGCTTGGCCAAGAAGAAGCTATTGCAGGCTGTGCACACGCTGATATGTTAAAAGCACCTGCTTTGACCGCACGCGCGAAAGCAGGAACGTTGCAGGAGCTGGCCCGTGGCGATGGGCTGGACCGTGAACGATTGGCATTGCTGAACGCGCAAGTGCTGTTCACGGACCCGTTCAGCGCCAATGCTACAAAAGGCATGGCTTCCATGCCTCCCCAGTGCGTAGTGGCGGAGTACTTGGAACAGGATCCATTGGGCCGGGCGGAGTGGATCAAGGCATTCGGTGCCGTTTTGGGCAAAAGTGCCTGTGCGGACAGCGTTTATGCGGCTATTTCAATGCGCTACCATCAAGCAGCAGCGCTTGTTCCAGAAAATACGAAACGTCCGGCAGTGTTCTTCGGGAGCGCTTGGCGGGGTGTATGGTCCGTGCCTTCGGGGAACAGCTACATGGCCAAGTTGATCCAGGATGCTGGCGGGCGCTATCTCTTTGCCGATAAGCTGGCGCAAGGAAATTCGGACCTCGACATGGAGACCGTGATGCTGCGCGGACAGGAGGCGGAATGGTGGGGCAGGGTGCTTGATCAGCAGCGGCCTGTCGATATGCAGGACGTGGCAGGCGGAGAAAGCAGGATTGCCGATCTGCCTGCATTGGTGGGTCGGCGCGGGTTCTATGCCAACAGCGCGGAAAGCGACATCTTCGGACAGGCCGTACTGGAACCCGATGTGCAACTCCGGGACCTGATTGACATTTTTCATCCCGAATTGAACACGGGACGAAAACCGGTGTATTTCCGACGTGTTCAGTAGGTGACCCCGAGCTTGCGGTAGAGTTTGGCCAACAGCCAAGCAGGCCCCACCAACAGGAATAACAGGTCCCGCAGGAAGCTGGGCTTTTTGCCTTCCACGCCGTGGCCGATGAATTGCGCGATCCAAGCCACCACGAACACGGCGAGACAGATGGCCCAAAGCGGCCAAGGGGCGTGCCCTTCGAGCCAGCGCGCGCCGCCTAAGCAAAGCGATGCGAAGACCAGCATCCCGATGGCAAGAACGAGTGAATGGCGCATGTAAAAGATGAAAATCCCAGCTAAAGCCAAAACGACTACTGCGAGCCGCCCCAAGTAAGGGACCTGGATCGCGGGAATACTGGCCAACAGGCCCACCACGGAAAAGAAGATCAACGGTACGGCGATCCAATGCACGGTCACGTTTACCGGATTGCGATGGCTTTCGCCGTATTCATCGAACAAGGCTTCGATCGGGCGTGGGGTCATTCGTACTGTCCTTTGTTGCAAGATAGCGCTCTCGGATAATGCGGAGGTGGTGCATCGTATGCCCGGCAATGATCCAGCCCAGCGCTGGTACGGTGATGTGTTTTCCATTGGCGGTGCCGCTACGTGCGAGCGCCTCGTCATCAAAACTCTCGAAAAGCTCCACCGTTGCGAACCGCACCGCCTCCAGTTCACGCATGATGGCCGGGATGCTGCGGCGTCCGGCGCGCGATTCGGCTTGGTACGCATCCTCGTCCATGCCCGGCAGATCGGCGCGTTCATTGCGTGCAATGCACAGTGCCCGGTATGCGAACACGCGTTCAGTGTCGATGATGTGCTGAAGGACTTCCTTGGTGGTCCATTTACCCGGAGCATAACTGTATTCCCAGCGGTCGTCGGGCACTAATCCATGTGTTCTCCATTCTTCCTCGGAAGCATTGCGCAAGGCAGCGGAGAGGTTATCTCCTTTTGCGGCCAAGAGGTAAGCTTCATGATACGCAGGAAAATCACCGGCTTTGGGTCGTTCAATGTTTTTCATGATAGTGTGAAGGTATGGACGGACATGCCCTGGAAAAAGCACAGTCGTCATTTGCTCATCGCACACGGCGATCCCTATCAACGCGTGGCTTCAACGGCCTGCGCTTCAGGGGCGCCCAGCACCTCCTTCAGCAGCGTATACCATCCACGCCAGCTCGTCCACCAGTTGGCGCGGGTGCAAAACGGGTCGTGTAATGCGATCACGCCCACGTCGATGTCGGGACCGCACGCGGTCTGGAACAAGGCGCGCGAACGCCGGGCATGCACGCCCACGGTGGCCACATCGCACGCGGTGATCCCTTCAGCATGGGCCTGTAAAGAGAAAGCATGGGCATTGGCCCAACTGCGGCTGGGCGGATCGCCGAATGCGGGCACCGCGGTAATGCGGTCCGCTGGTACACCGAAGCCGATCAGATCGGCCCGCGCGGAATGTGCGTAGGTTGGTCTTCCGGGTCCGATGGTGCTGTCCGGTCGGATCATCTCCGATGCACGTTGAAGCAAGTGGGCATTTTTACCATTCACGTCCAACATGCGGATGAAGATCTCCGGAGTGCCCGGTTCCATGGGGATGTCCCAAGCCTCTATGCGGAGTTGCTCCACGTTGCGGCCCGCATCACAGCTAAACACCCGCGGTTGTGCCCCCACGACCTGGTCCAATAGCGTATCGTTGCCCGTGATCAAATAGAAACCCGCGCCCGTGGTGCCGCTCACGTCCACAATGATCCGGCCGGGTTGCGGATCATGCAGTGTCACCAAGACGGCTTCGCGTGGTTCGAGGTAATAGCTGAAAGCCCGTACGGTGCCCGTGGTATAAACTTTTGTGTATCCACTGTCCAGGGCGAGTTGCGCGGCCTGCTGTAAAGCACCGGGGTCCATCCAACCTTCCACCACCAATGTTTTCCCGCCACTTGTTTCGGTGATGGCCAAAAACGGGAACGCTAAATACAGCACAGCGCTGACCACCACCAACGGGCCGGCGAGCAACCACCAGAATGCAGGCCGCTTCCGGCTCATTCGTCCTCTTCCCCGGTTAGGCCAGCAGCCAACGCCAGCAGTTCAGAACGGGCTTTGCGGTCGCCTGTCACAAGGCATTTAAGCGCACCCGCCCGGCAAGCGTCCACGGCATCGGAGGTGCGGCCCAGATCGGCGAGCACCAGAGCCAATTGATAGTAGCACGCGATGTAGGCAGGGTCTTCAAGCAACAAGGCCTCCAGATCGGTGGCGGCTTCTTCCATGTCGCCCACACGTTTGTGCTCCAGCGCGACGGCATAGCGCAGGAATTTGTCCCCTGGCTCTTCTTCGAGCATGGAGCGCAATTGGGCGAGGCGGTCGTTGGCCATGGCGCGTAACGGCTCGGGGACAATTGGTGCCTTTGCCTGGAATTTGCGCAAACCTACAATGGGAGCGCTCCGCATTGGGGCCAACATTTCCGAACAAATCAGGTGAAACACCGTAGAATTTGGGTCTTATCGCCTAGGAACCACGCATGAAGCAGAAAATACACCCATTTACCACCGTTGGAGCGTTGCTCTGTGCGTTCGGGCTGGTCGCTGCATTCACCTGGCCAGTAGCTGCGCCCATATTGGTCGCTTTGGCCTACGGCCTTGCCTTGCTTGAGTTTATCAAGTACACATCCCGCTTCCAGTTCGGAATGCTGTTAGTGAGCGGCACTGTGCTGGGCCTGCTGTTGGATCAAACGCATTCCACCTTGCCGGTAATGACCATGGTTATGGTGCTTACCGCATTGGCCACCATTTTGCGACAGGCTAAGATGCAGGTCTTCACCTATGTCAAATACACATGGGTCGAACCGGTCCTGATCATGCTCGCCCTGTCACTTTATCTCTTCCAGGTCCTTCAACCCGGCGCAACTTGGCAAAGCATAGCGCTACCGATCGTTCCGCTGATGTATGCCGGAATGCTTGTCGTGCTCTATGTGCAAGACGGTGTGCTCCTGAAACGAAAGGCCAGCGGCGGTTATCGGGTCCAATTGGGCCAGAAAGCCCCTGATTTCGAGCTGCCGAACCAATCCGGGAATTCAGTGCGGTTGTCCGACTACATCGGTAATCACCCGGTGCTGCTCGTTTTCGTTCGAGGCGATTGGTGTCCCGGTTGCCACATCATGTTGCGGACGTATGAGCGAAACCGGGAACACTTTCTTGAAAAAGGCATCCATGTGCTCGGCATTGGCCCGGACAGCGTTGATGTGAACAAGGACATGGTGGAGCGCATTGGCGTGGGCTATGAACTACTCTCTGATTCGGGCCAACGGACTTCGCAACAGTACGGTGTGGTCTACGACAATCCCATGCTCGAAGTGGGCGTGGATTATACTGAAGGCATTCCGCTGCCGGCCTCTTTTCTCGTGGACATTGAAGGCACAATACGTTACGTCTCACGCCCGGACCGGGTAGGTGAATTCCTCGACCCTGCGCTGATCTTCGGCGTTTTGGATGCCCTGCCAACGGTGGAGAACCAATTATGGAAAGCGGCCTGATCGCCTTGGCTTGGCCTGCGGCAGCCCTTCTTTTGGTCGTGGTTGCCGGACTGGCTTTCGCGTTTTTCCGCTTGCGCACCAGATTGGCCCAAATGGCGTTGGGTCACGCCGGAATTGAACGCATAATTGAACAGGCCAACGACGGTATCCTTGTGCTCGATTTCGTAAGCGGAAAACTTCATCACGCCAATCCACGCATCGCACGGATGCTGGGCTATTCGTTGGAGGAGATACGCGATCGCACCGTTTTCGACCTTCATTTTCCGGAGGACCTGCACCGGAGCGCCGAGCGGATCGCGGATGTTTGGGCCGGAGGTGGACTTGTTTACGACGACCTCCCTTTCCGGACGATAAAAGGTGAACGCTTGCCGGTGGAATGCAGTGGCAAGGTCACCGAGTACCAAGGCAAGCCCGCGGTGGTGATCTATGCCCGCGACATATCGGAGCGGCTGCGGCTTGAGGGGGAGGTGAAGGAAAAGAACCGTTTGGTGGAACAGCAGAACAAGGACATGCTGAGCGGCCTGCGTTACGCACAAGGCATCCAAATGGGCATGTTGCCGTCGTTAGGCGAATTGAGGGCATCCTTCGCAGATGCGTTCGTGATCAACAGGCCGCGCGACGTTGTTAGCGGGGATTTCTACTGGAGCACGCGCGTCGGTGATCAGGTAGTAGTGGCCGTGGCCGATTGCACGGGACATGGAGTGCCGGGCGCCTTGTTGAGCATGACGGGGATCGCTTTGCTACAACAGGTGGTGGGCAGTGGAGCGAAATCCCCGGAACGGATCCTCTTTGAAATGCGCGCTGAACTCTTGCGCACACTCGCGCATCAAGAGGGTGAAGGACAGGTCCGCGACGGCATGACCCTTGGCTTATTGGTGTTCGATCCCCGCACGGGAATTGGGGAGTTCGCTGGCGCGCTATGTCCATTGCACATACTCCGGAAAGGCGCGGACCGGTTGGAGCTGGTGAAGGGTGACAGGATCCCCGTGGGCTATCACGACGGCCTTGCGCAGCCCTTTGAAAAGTTTAGTCTGCAACTTCAGCCCGGTGACAGGCTCTACATGGCCAGTGATGGTTTCGCCGATCAATTCGGGGGACCGGAAGGCAAGAAGTTCAAAAGCTCCAAGTTGCGCGAAGTATTGGAAAGCACTGGGGACATGCCGATCGGGAAGCAATGTGAAGCCCTGAATACCGAATTCACGGCATGGCGCGGCGAACTGGAGCAGGTGGACGATGTACTGTTGCTTGGGCTTCAGATCTGATCGCGGCGGAATGCATCGATCGTTTCGATGATCTGACGGGAATCCGCTGGCTGCATCCACTTCCAAGCTTTTTCCCGCCGCAGCCACGTGATCTGTCGCTTCGCATAGTTGCGTGTGTGCTGCTTGATCAAATCAATAGCCTCCTTGCGAGAAAATTGGCCGTCGAAATGCTCGAAGAACTCGCGATAGCCCACGGTGCGCAAGGCATTCAGCGCGCGGTGGGGCAGGAGGGAGCGGGCTTCTTCTTCCAACCCGTCAGCGATCATGCGGTCCACACGGGTGTCGATGTTCGCATAAAGTTCCACACGCGGCACGTCCATCGCGATGCGCAGAACCCGGATGTCAGTGCGTTGCCGATGGCCAGTATGCTGGGCACTGAAGGGTTTCCCGCTCACTAGACAAACTTCCAAAGCACGGATAACCCGCTGCGGATTGTTCCGGTCGATCACCGTGGAAATAGCAGGATCCAAGCGGTCCAGCTCGGTAAGTAGATCGTTCAATCCGTGTTGTTGGAAGCGGTGCTGCAATTTCTCGCGGACGGCGTGGTCCACCATCGGCATGGGGTCCAAGCCGTTGCACAGGGCATCGAGATAAAGTCCACTTCCACCCACGAGTACCGCGATGCCATGTTTTTCGAGCAGCAGTTGAAGAACAGGTTCCGCCTGCCGCGCAAATTCGCCTGCGCTCCACGTTTCGCTCAATTCCAAATGGCCGAGAAAGTGGTGCTTCACGCCCAGCAGCTCTTCTTCCGTTGGCCGCGCCGTGCCAATGCGCATGGTCTTATAGAACTGCCGAGAATCGCCGCTGATCACCTCGGTGCCGAGGTGCTCGGCCACGTTTGCCGCAACCTTGGTCTTACCGCTCGCCGTGGGACCGCCGATCACTACCAGCAGGCCTTTTCCCATTAGATGTATTCCTCGCCAAGGTCGTCCACGCTGCCGCCGTACATGTCGTCCTCATCATCGCCCTCATCCTCGGAATAATGGTCGTGGTCCTCGGGCTCTGATTCAACAAACGGGTCTTCGTCAAGCAGGTCTTTGCGTGAGTTTTGGTCCGGGGCCTTGCCAACGCTCATGGAAACGCGTGGATAAGTGAGCGCGGGGTCGGGGTCGCCGGTAGCGATGCGCTCCACCAGGAACATCCACATGTGCAGGAAATCGTAGGCGTAAACGAAGCGCTGGTCCGCATCGCGGATGTGGTCGCCCACCTCCACTTCGTGCATCATCAGTGGCATTTTCCCTTCCTCAGCAAAGCCCATGTCCGCCAGTGGGACCTCGGTGCCTTTGCTCCAATCAGCGTCGCTCACATAGAAGCATGCCATTTCATCGCCCGTAAAACCAAAAGCCTCCTTGATCGCTTGGTGAAACTCCAAAAACGTTTGGCCGGACCCGACCTCAATGTCGCGGAATGCCTCGCTTTCGTCGTCGATCAATACGCGGAACCGGTAGATGAGCATGGTATGCGGGAATGGAATTAGCGGCTGGTAGAGAACGCGAAAGTAACGGGAGTGTTCTCGACGGAGATCGGTGGCTGGTGATTTGTGACTGGACGTTCTCCGACGCGGACTCAAGACTCCCGACGCAAGACTAACCCGTTTACTCTGTGTCCTCCGTGGCTCTGTGGTGAACCTTTTCGACTCAAGACTCCCGACTCAAGCCTCAAGACTCCCGACTCCCTTCGGCGGTACCTCCATCCCCTTTACAACTGTCAAGCCCAGCTTAACGCCCTCCTCCAGCATTATCGGCCAAGCGGAAGACTTGTCATTGTGCACCTTCCCGTCTAAAATAGCGTCTTTGATCACCGTCTTGATATCGCCGATCTTCTTGCAAGGCGTAATGTTGAACGCGCGAATGATGTCTTCGCCGGTGATCGGTGGCTGGAAGTTGCGGACGTGGTCTTTCTCTTCCACTTCCTTCATTTTCTGCAGCACCACTTCGTAGTTGGCCAAATAGCGCTTCTTCTTTGCCTCGTTCTTGCTGGTGATGTCGGCGCGGCAAAGGATCATCAACGCATCGATGTCGTCGCCCGCATCGAACAGCAGGCGGCGCACCGCGCTGTCCGACACGATGTCCTTGGTGAGCGCGATGGGGCGCAGGTGCAACAGCACGAGGTTCTTCACGAAGCGCATCTGCTCGTCAAGCGGCAGTTTGAGGCGGCGGAAGATGCCCGGCACCATGCGCGCGCCCCTGTCCTCATGCCCGTGGAAGGTCCAGCCGTGGCCGGGTTCGAAGCGTTTGGTTTTCGGCTTGGCGATGTCGTGCAGGATCGCTGCCCAACGGAGCCAGAGGTCGTCGCTGTTTTCGGCGACATTGTCCAGCACCTGAAGGGTGTGGTAGAAGTTGTCCTTGTGCCCAATGCCGTGCTTTTCCTCGGCACCTTGCAGCTCGATCATCTCCGGGAAGAAGCGCACCAGCAGCCCGCTGTTCAGCAGCAGCTTGAAACCGATGCTGGGCACCTTTGCAAGTATGATCTTGTTCAGCTCGGTATGGATCCGCTCCGCGCTGATGATGTCCAAGCGTTCCGCGTTGCGCTGGATGGCCTCGAAAGTGGGCGCATCAATGAAAAACCCGAGTTGCGTAGCGAAGCGGATGGCGCGCAGCATCCGTAGCGGGTCGTCGCTGAAGGTGATGTCCGGTGCCAACGGTGTGCGGATGATGCCGCGCTCAAGGTCGCGCACACCTTCGAATGGATCGATCAATTGGCCGCGGTCTCCGGCATTGAGCGAGATCGCCAGCGCATTGATGGTGAAGTCGCGCCGCTCCTGATCGTCCTGGATGCTGCCCGGTACCACTTCAGGCTTCCGGCTGTTGCGGCTGTAGCTCTCCTTGCGCGCGCCCACGAACTCCACTTGGATGTCGCCGTACATGAACATCGCCGTCCCGAAATTCTTGAAGACATGCACGTGTCCCGCGCCCAGCTCCTTCGCGACCGCCTCGGCGTATGCGATGCCGTCGCCTTCGGTCACAATGTCGATATCCTTGCACGGCCTTCCGAGCAGCAGGTCGCGCACGTAGCCCCCGATGGCGAATGCCTTCACACCCATGCGCGCGGCCACCCGTTCCGCAGCTTGGAACAGCGGCTGGTCCAGCACGCCGGCGAGGCGTTCCGGGTCAACGGTATGTTCGCGTTGTGTGGTCACGTTGAAAAGGTGTTCCGGTGAACGGCCCACACCTGCGGCGGGCGGGCGCGAAAATAGGGCTGATGAAGTAGTTAAAAGCCGGTACACTTGCACTGCGCAAGCATCTGCTAAGCTTTCGACCAGAAGATGAACCCCATGGACAAATTCATGCAAACCGCCATCGATGAAGCACTGAAAGGCCTTGCCGAAGGCGGCATTCCAATCGGCTCGGCGCTCGTAAAGGACGGCAAGCTGGTAGCCAGCGGACGCAACAAACGGGTGCAGGAGAAGAACCCCATTCTGCACGGAGAAATGGATTGCCTGAACAACGCGGGCCGCATTGGCAGCTACAAAGGCACCGTGATCTACTCCACGCTGATGCCGTGCTACATGTGCGCGGGCACCATCGTACAGTTCAAGATCCCCATGGTGGTCGTGGGCGAAAGCCGCACCTTCCCCGGCGCAAGGAAATTCATGGAAGAGCACGGCGTGGAAGTGATCGACCTGGACCTGCCGGAATGCGTCGCGATGATGGAAGACTTCATCGCCGCGAAGCCGGAGCTGTGGAACGAGGATATTGGGGAGTAATCGGCCCTTTTTCAGGTGCTCTTCGGGGGGGGGGCGCCTGCAAATTCCCCTTATGGCACTGTTAAGTCAGCCGACCCGCATCAATATCAATCTCCAGCGCACACTTAAAATGCGCTTCCGGACAAGCCTTGTAACCATGCAGTCCGCAAGGCCGGCAGCTGAGCGGCTCTTTCCGCTCTAAAATTCGGCCATTCGCATTGAGCGGACCAAAGCCGAAGGCTGGCACCGTGCTGCAAAACACCGCCGTAACCGGTGCGTTCATCGCGCTGGCGATGTGCAGCGGGGCGCTGTCGTTCACGTAGTTCATGGCGGCACTTTCCATTAGTACAGCACTTCCTAATGGACCCAGATCCTCTGAAACATTAAAGCCACGTCCAGCGGCATTGGAAATGCGTTCGCACAGTTGGCCGTCAGAAGGCGCACCGATAAGGAATACGTGCATTTCCGCGGGCAGCGATTTTATAAGCTCAACCCACTTCGCCTCGGGCCATTGTTTGGTGAACCAGACCGACGCAGGAGCGATGCATACGTAACGACCTTCGTCTTCCGTGTGCTGGTAACGGACGCGTTCGGCATCATTGCGGGATCCCAGCGTAGGGTAAAGCCGGGGCAAGGGCCGTGCAGCATCTGTCAGGTGTTCAATAAGCGCATTCAGCCGGTCCACTTCGTGCACGATCGGCGCGCTGCTATTCACGAGTTGTCCGCGCAATGCTTTTGGTTCCGGGATCGAATGCTTCACCCTGCGCGAGAACAGGAAACTCAATGGATTTTTGCTGAACCCGATTTTCTCTTGGCCCTTGGCGAACACAGTCATCAGGCCCGTGCTGAAGAAACGCTGGCAATTGATGATGTGGTCATAATCCGTGCTGCGCAACTCCCGAATCAACTGAAAGAGGTTGCGCGTTTTATTCCTACGTTTTTCCCACACCAGGACCTTTCGCAAGAAAGGATGCTCAAGGAAAAGCCCTTCATTTCCCTTGCGCACCACGAGGTCGATGGCCGCATCCGGGTAAAAGGCATGCAGCTTCTCCAAGATACTCGTGGCCAGCACGGCATCACCGAGGAAGGCGGTCTGTATGATGAGGAATTGCTTGGCTGGCATGGATGATACACTGCAAAGATGCCGCGCGGATCTTTTGCTGAGCTTTTTCGGCTTGTTCAGGGCTTGAAAGGCACGAATGTGTCACCGACCAATTGGAACAATCCCGCATTTTGCGAACCTACCCAAAGCCCGCCTTGGTGGTCTTTGTAAATGCAGAAAAGCAAGGGTTTGGTTTCGCCCGCTTCCATCGCTACGCGGGAGAGATGCGTTCCATCGCTGCGCCAAACGCCATCATCGTAAGTCACCATCCACATGTTCCCATTGTTATCTTTCGTCATTGAAAGAAAGTAGGGGAATTGTTCTTTTTCGGCAACCGGTGCGGTACCCGTTTCTCGCGTGTAATCCACTAGGCTTGTATTGTTGACCACGGAGCTTGTGGGCCGGATGGCATAGCGGTAGTGCGTGTTGCAGAACCAGAATTTTCCGGCGTTGTCTTCCAAGATGGAGCGAATGCCGAATGAGCCACCTTCGGGTGTATCCGTCAATTGCTTTTCATAAAGCCAGCTAACGGTTGTGCCATCGAAGCGGCAAACACCGAGCACCGCGGTGCCGAACCACATGTTGCCTTTGCTGTCCTTGTAGATGGTGTAAATACCGTAAGGGTCAAAGGCTGCCTGCGGATACTGTGCGTTGAACGTATCAGCCTGTGCGGTCTTTGGAAATTCCAAATGGTACAAGTGCTCACCATCGTAGCGGTACGGGCCGAGTTTGTTGTCCCAGCCCATGCGGAACCACAGGTCGTCCGGACCGAGTTTCCATTCGTTTGGCTCAGTTTCAATTACGGGCAACGTTGTGAATTTCGCACCATCGAATTTGCACACGCCGTCCTGTGTGTCGAAATAGAGATTTCCAGAAGGGTCTTCTTGAATACCTAAGACGGAGTTGCTGCAAAGGCCGTGCTTCACAGTGTATCGGACAAGACTTTTTCCATCGTATTTGTACACGCCATTTTCGCCACCTCCGAACCAAAAGGCATTCCTTGAATCCTGAAAAACGACCATGACTCTTGATTCGGTTGTAGTCACGGTGTCGCCGCTTAAAGTCGCTTCCTGCTGATTGCTTTGCACACCATTTTTGGTTTCAACTATGCCAAACGAACAAGAGGAAAGCAAGCCCGAAAGGCAGAGCGTCAGAAAGGAATGGGGCATTTGCTGGCTTTTATGGCTGTGGTCTTTTGAGTAGAAATTGGAACATGATACAGCGTGAATTTGAACGCATTTCTCAGCGCCCCGACTTCCGAATGAAAGGTCCAACACCAGCTCTTTGTTCCTCCGTGCCTCTGTGCCTCTGTGGTGTGAAAATCCTCCTCGTCTCTCTACTCACACAGCAACATTATGCTCCCGCAGCGCCTCGTTCAACGACGTCTTCCTTTCCGTGCTCTCCTTCCGCTGCCCGATGATCAGCGCGCAGGGCACGCCATATTCCCCAGCCGGGAATTTCTTCGGTAACGTGCCGGGAATAACCACGGAACGCGGCGGCACGTAGCCTTTCATCTCCTTTGGCTCCGGCCCGGAAACATCGATGATCTTCGTGCTGGCCGTGAGCACCACGTTCGCGCCCAGCACGGCTTCCTTGCCGATGTGTACCCCCTCAACCACAATGGCCCGCGAGCCGATGAAGGCACCGTCCTCAATGATGACCGGAGCAGCTTGAATGGGCTCCAGCACGCCGCCGATACCCACGCCGCCGCTGAGATGAACGTGCTTGCCGATCTGCGCGCAACTGCCCACGGTGGCCCAGGTGTCCACCATCGTTCCCTCATCCACGTAAGCACCGATGTTCACATAGCTCGGCATCATGATAACGCCGGGGGCGAGGTAACTGCCGTAACGCGCGATCGCATGCGGCACCACGCGCACGCCCAGTTCGGCATACCCGCGCTTCAAGGGGATCTTGTCGTGGAATTCCAGCGGACCGGCCTCCATGGTGATCATCTTCCGGATGGGGAAGTACAGCAGCACGGCCTTTTTCACCCATTCGTTCACCTTCCACTTCTCGGCTTCGCTCGAAGTGCTAGGTTCCGAAACGCGCAGCTCGCCACGGTCCAGCCGTTCAATAACTGCTTCAATGGCGAGCATTACCTCCTTGTCTGCGAGCATGGAACGGTCGTCCCAAGCCTTTTCAATCAATTCCTGCATGGCACAAAGATGAATACGGATCAGATGATCAGAAAATCAGATGATCGGTCGGGCGCAGCTACCGACCTTTGCACAGACCATTCGCCGAAGCCCCGAACGTGTCGAAGAACGGCATTCCATTTTCTGATCGTCTGATCGTCTAAATTTTTGATCAAATGCGCATCCTCGCCATCGACTTCGGCCTCAAACGGACCGGCCTCGCCGTTACGGATCCCGCGCGCATCATCGCCAGCGCGCTGGACACCGTGCCTTCCGCCGAGCTAATGGACTACTTGAAGCGCTACGTGGCCAAGGAAGCCGTGGAGGGTTTCGTAGTAGGCATGCCCTGCAACCTGGACGGCACGCCCACGGACATCACTGCGAATGTGCGGCTCTTCATGACCGAACTAAAGCGCCAATTGCCCAGGCAATGGGTGGAAACAGACGATGAGCGCTTCACCAGCGTGATCGCGCAGCGCACCATGTTGGCAAGCGGGATCGGCAAAAAGGCGCGCCGCGAAAAAGGCACCGTGGACCGCATCAGCGCGGTGCTGATCTTGCAGGGCTGGATGGACCGGAGCAGGGGAAGGTGATCCGTTGATCACTTGATCTCCCCGGCAGCCTTCCTTCGCGCTTTCTCGATATCCCAGGAGCCATCGCGCAGGCTTTCGAAGTAGGCGGACAGCTTGCTGTACTGTGCCTCGGTCAACTTGGCTTCGGCATGCCGGCCCAAGTAGAAGTATTCGGAAATGGGCATTTCCTTTTTGTCCATTTCCTCCATGCCGTCCTTGGCCTGATGGTCCCGCGCATACCCTTCAACGCTGCCCCACGTGGTAGCATCGAAGTGTTCCCGCGCCTCTTCAATGTGGTCGTTCATCCACCAATTCACTGGCGTAATTGCGAAATACCACGGATAACGCGGTTGTCCGCTGTGGCAATCATAGCAGGACGTGCGGAGCATCTGTGCAACCTCGGCATCGGGTTTGGTCACAGCGATCATGTCCATTGCAGGGTCTACGGGTTCAGCGATCCGCGATGGCCTTATGAATTGTGCGATGATGATGATCGCGAGCAGGATGTACAAGGCCTTTTTCATGGGGTGGTGAATTTCAGGAAAGTTAGGCGCACCACCGTTCAGTGTGAAATGACGATCGCTTGTTTTGCCGGATCAAGGTTGCGTTTCCCTATTGTCGTTGGGTCGGCTATTGTTTGTCGATCGCCAGCACAATGGCCAAAGTGGTTTTACTGGCAGGCGTTTTAGCGCCGAAAGTCTCGCCTTCGGTGTACGCCGGTGCGTCAGAGGAGATCAGCTCGTTGCCCAGCACGGCGGCCAATTTAGCCTCAAGACCTTTCGCCGAATTCGCTTTCATGGCCTCGTTCAACTTGGGATAATCCAACGGCTGGTTGGCCACCACGATCGCCATTTCGTCCTGCGTGCCGATGTCATCGGCAGTTAGGCTTTGGTCCTTCGGGAACACGCGCATGCCGGTGATGCCGCAGTAGGGCGAATGCTTCGGCGTGTACGGGAAAAGCACGTAGGTGGTACCGTCCGTTTCCAGGCCGAAGAGGTAGGTATAGCACTCGGTGTTGTTGGTCACTTCGATCTTGAAGCGGTCGCCCTTGCGGATCGGTGTAACGGTCTTGAACAGGCGGCCACCCGTGCGTTTCAGCTCGAAGTGCTTGCCGTTCGCCACTCCTTTGGCATCCACTTGGGCCAGGCCGAAGCGGATGTCGAATTCCGAAGGTTTCACGTCCACGCCGGCGCCCTGCGGATACACGGCGTAGGCTTCCTTGGTGAAGAAGTCGAAATCGCTGTAGCGCACCCACGCAACGCCGTTGTTGCCCCATTCCGGACCCCAGCTGTTCATCACTTGGAAAGCGCCACCGGCCTTGTAGTCGTCATAGCCGATCACGCATTGTGCGTGGCCGCCGAAACCCGCCATGCGGTAATCGTTCTGCGTGGGAATCCAGACGTCCTGGCCCTCCATGTTCTGCATGTAGCTGCCGCCCACCATCATGCCGATCACCACCGGCGAACCTTGGGCGAGCTGCTGCTTCATGGCCAGCATGTCCGTGCGCTGGTCGTCGCCGTTGTAGCTCAGGCGCTGGAAGCCCTTGATGCGGTACTGCTGCGCCTCCTGCATTTCATTGCTGGCGGGCATTTTCCGGCAGTTGTCGTCCGTGTAGCCGAACTTGCTGAGGGGCAGCACGCCGCCCGCCTGCATGTTCTCCATGGCAGTGAAAATGTAGGCCCCTTGGCAGTCGTTGCCGAGCTTGATCTGGTTGTAGAGGAAGCTGGGACTGAACGCCGTACTGTTGGGGTCCGACTTGGTGGCTTCGGCCTGCACGATGGTGCGCGCGCCGTATGCGCTTGCCCACGCCACGCAGCTGCCTTGTTGCCCTTGGTTCAGGCGGCGTGGAGCGAACTGCTCCATGCTCACGCGCTCCGGCAGCGGGTTCTTCACGTTGTCCGCCAGCGGCTCGAACACTTCGGCCTTGTCGTACACTGCGGGATCGAGGTCCGCGCCGCGCGCGGTCTGCAGGTTGCTTACCACATCGGTCAATCCGCCACCGCCCGCCCCGGCACACCCGTCACCGAGGAAATAGTAAGCGCCGAAGAGCACGGCCGCCACGATCAACAGCTTCGGGTTCTTGAAAAGGAAGCCGATCAACAGCGGCAACAAACTGCCCAACATGCCGCCGCCGCCGCCACCTCCGCCAATGTCGGGTCGGTTGGGTCGTGGACCGGGTCCAATGTCTTGCTGACCCTCGTCGGGCGTCATGCGTATGGGCATAGCTTCTGTCTTTAGTTGCGAAAAATAGGGCATACGCGCGAAAAACCGGCGTCATCCAGGATCAGCAGACCATTAACTCAAGACTATTAACTCTTGACTCAAGACCAATCTCCCTCCGTGTTCCTCCGTGCCCCCGTGCCTCTGTGGTGTAAACCTCCAAATCTCCAACCCTCCAAACCTCCCACCCATACCTTCGCCGTCCATGTCACTCGCCTCGCTTTCCTACCGCGATACCGGTCGTTTCTCCCCGATCGTGCTGGATTACCTGGACCAAGCGCCCGCGCTGCAAGAGCACTACACGAGGCCGCCCACCGCACAAGGTTTAGCGGATGCCGCCAACGCCCGCACCTTCGATCCCGCAACGCGAAAGGCGCTGTGCTCCGCGCTGGAAAGCCAATATGCAGGCATGTCCGTTCAGCCGGAAGTACGGCGCAACCTCGACCTCCTCGCCAAGCCGAACACGCTCACCGTTACCACAGGCCACCAGCTCAACCTCTTCACCGGGCCGCTTTATGTGCCGTTCAAATTGCTGAACGTGATCAAACTGGCGCGCACACTTTCCACCCCGGAACAAGCCGTGGTGCCGGTGTTCTGGATGGCCACCGAAGACCATGACCGCGCGGAGATCGACCACACTTACATCAACGGCAACAAAGTGGAATGGCCCGGCGAAGCCGATGGCGCGGTGGGGCGCATGCGCTTGGATGGAATAGGAGAGGTGCTCCACACCGTGGATGAACTGCTCGGCACCGGCAGCCATGCGGACGCCATGCGCGTGTTGCTGCGCGATTGCTACCGTCCGGAATACACATGGGCCGAGGCCACGCGCCGTTTTGCGGATGCGCTCTTAGGCCGTTTTGGTCTGGTGATCTTGGATGCCGATGATGCAGGGCTGAAAAAGCAGTTCGCGCCCGTCATGCGCGAGGAGTTGTTGAACGAAGTGGCCGTGCGTTCCGTGGAATATGCCAATGCCAAGCTGGCCGAACACTACAAAGTGCAGGCCCACGCACGCCCGATCAACCTGTTCCACCTGCGCCCCGGCCACCGCAGCCGCATCGAGCTGCAGGGCGATCACTACCAAGTGCTCGACGGCGGACCGCGCTTCACGTTGGACGAACTGTTGAACGAACTGGACAAGCATCCGGAAAACTTCTCGCCCAACGTGCTGTTGCGTCCTGTTTATCAGGAAGTGGTGCTGCCGAACATCGCTTACGTGGGCGGCGGCGGCGAGCTGGCATATTGGCTGCAATTGCGTTGGCTGTTCCAAGCGGTACAAGTGCCCTTGCCGGTGTTGATGTTGCGCACTTCGGTGGCCTTCATCAGCGCGAAAAATGTGGAACGCGCGAAAAGCTCGGCCTAAGCATCCCTGAACTGTTCAAGCCTGCGGAAGCCTTGCAGGCCAAAACAGCCAAAACCCAAGCCTCGTTCACCACGGACATCGCCGCTGAACAAGAAGCCGCAAAAGCCTTTTACGCCGCCTTGGCCCAACGTGCCAGCGCCGCCGACCCCACGCTGCACGGCGCGGTGGAGGCCATGGCCAAACGCGCCCAACACGGCTTGGAACGCCTGGAGAAAAAACTTCTCCGCGCAGCCAAGCGCCAACAACAAGAGCCGCTGGAACAGCTGGACCGCGTGCTGGAAAACCTGTTCCCCGGCGGGGGATTACAGGAACGACGGGAGAACTTCATGCCGTGGTACACGCAGGAAGGACCGGCCTTTTTTGATCGCCTTCTGGAGGAATTGGATCCGTTGGATACGCGCTTCAAGGTGCTTGGCGAGTGAGTCTTGTACCGCTAAGGACACGAAGTACACGAAGGGAGGAAAGAGATCGCTTCGCGACCGCAAGCAAGTTGGTTTTTTTTTCTACCGAAACGCTCGCAACGAACGCAACGGAATACACGACACGTCGGTGTCTGTTGATAGCGCCAAAGTCGTTGCGTCCGTAGCGCGCGTTGTGGTAAAACTCTTCTTAGCACTTTTAAACTGCTGAAGGCATTTCTTAGCGTCCTTGGCTGACACAGGCATGCTTGGCGGTGGATCTTCTTTCCCCGGTAAACCCTCTTCTCCGCGTTTTTAACTGCCGTAGGCATGTCTCCGCGCCCTTGGCTGCCGAAGGCACGCCTCCGCGGTTAAACCTCTTCTTCGTGTTCTTCGTGTACTTCGTGGTCCCTCAAAACCTGACTTTCGTCGCTTTTGAAACGGACCGTATGGGCGATCTTTGAAGGAAACCCGATGCCCCATGAAACACATCCTTCTTCCCACCGATTTCAGTGAGACGTCTTTCAAGGCAGCTGTGTTCGCGCTGGACCTGTTCGGCACGAAAGACGTGCGCTATACCTTGGTCCATACCTATCTGAAACCGGCATTCAGCCATGTGCTTTTGCCCCGCGTGGCGGATACTTCGGCCATGGCGAAGAACGGCCTGCGCCGGGCGGAGCGCCGCATCCGCAAGCATGCGGGCAAAGTGCGGCTGGCACAAGTGGCTTCCACGGAAGCGTTATATACCGTGCTGAACGAACTCGCCGTGCGCAAAGCCGCTGACCTGGTGGTGATGGGCACGCAAGGGGAAGGCAACTACGGCCTGGTGGGCCGCAACACCGTCGCAGCGGTAACGGAATGCGTGTTGCCGGTGATCGCCGTGCCGGCGGAACACGAACGGGAACGGGTGGAGCGCATCATGCTTACCAATGATGGCGGCGCCATGGACGAACGCACGTTGGAGCCGCTTCGCCAAATTGCCTTGGCATCCGGTGCCCACATTGAAGTGGTGCAGGTGTGGGAAGGAGAGCCGCCCGAACGGCTCGCACCCGGCAGTAAAACCGTTTCAGAACTGCTGCATGATATCCCGCATTCCTTGGAGGTGGTCTCCGGCGGGGACGTGGTGGGCGCGATCAACGAACAGGCGCGGGCGAGCCGCATTCAGCTGGTAGCGGTGGTGCGCAGGCACAAGAGCTTCCTGGACCGCATCTTCCAAGGCAGTACCTCCAAGCGCATGGCGTTGCACACCACGGAGCCGCTGTTGGTGCTTCGGTCTAGACCCTAAGGCTTTCTACCGCTAAGGACGCCGAAGAACACCAACGCAAGGGAGGGACGAAAAGAAGGCTTCGCAACGCCTTGGATCGGGCTGTATGTCCGTAACGCGCGACGACGGACCGCGAACGGAAAATGCAGCCGCTAATCCCATGGAGTTCGTTGCATCTAACGTCGTTGCGGTAAAACCGTTGTTGCGCGTTGCGGCAAACCGTCTTTGCGCCTAACTGCCGTGGCGATGCCTTAGCGGTAAAAAACGTGCGCCGTTGCGGTAAAAACAACGCCCTACCAAGCAAACCGCGTACTCTCGCTCCGCGAGGCATCCGTAAGCCGCAGCACGTAAACCCCGTGCGCCAGTGCGCTTGTGGGTATCGGCATCAGGCCATCGCCTTCCACCGTGGAAACAGCCACCGTGCGGCCGGCAAGGTCCATCACCTCAATGCGGCTTCCCGCCACGAAGTCGTGCGCTACGAAGGGACCGTCGTTGCCATAAAGCACGACCAACCCACCAGTGGCACGGTTGAAGAACACCGGCACGGCTTGGCTCAAACTGGTGGCGCCATTGAAGTCCGTTTGGCGCAGGCGGTAGTAGCTCAGGCCCGGCAGTGGGGTCTTGTCCACATCCGTGTAATGCAGCACGCTTTGGCTGTTGCCGGCACCGGCTACTTCGCTGATCGGCGTAAAGTCCAACGCGTCAGCGCTGCGCTCCACGTTGAAATGGTCGTTGTCCTTTTCACTGGCGGTGGCCCAGGCCAGGTCCACATGGTCGCCGTTGGCCTTGGCAGTGAAGGAGATAAGCTCGATGGGCAAAGGGTTTTGCGTGCTTAGGGAGCCCAAGGTCCAATAGTTGTTCGCTTGCAGGAACGAGGTTTGTACGTTCAGCGTTTCAATGCTTCCGCTGGCAGCCAATGGCGTAACGTTCGCGGCACCCCGGTCCAACCAGATGGTCCCGTCGTAATAAGCCGTGCGCAGGTCTTCCACCAGCGTAACGCCACAGCTGACCGGGTCGCGCCAGGTCAACTGGATGGTGGCCTGTTGGGTGTTCAAGTTGTTCCGGTTGATCTCCCAATATTCGCAGGCGCTCACGTGGTGCAGGATGGCATCGTGCAAAAGCACCGGATAACCTACGTTGAAGTATTCACCGATGAAACCGTTTATGCTGTTGCCCGTGGACCCTAGCAAAGACGCCGGCCGGTAATGGCCGTTCTTGCCTACCGGGAAGGGGAGTGTTGTTCCAACGCCACCGGCCAGAAGGAAGATAGGCCCGTCCACATAGCTGGCATCGCTGGCGCTGGTGGTGGTAGCACCGCTGGCCATGGTGATCAGGTTAGTTGCGGTGGAGAACACCTGACCGCTGACAAAATCAAAGTTGTTCTGCACACGGATCGGTGTGTTCAATGTGAGGTGCCCGCTTGCTTTGTTCACCCGTATGTTATGGAAAAGCTCCGGGCCAGTGCCAATGCTGAGGGTTTGAGGACCAACAGCACCGTTGAAGTTCACCAAGCCGTTCGTTTCCTTGAAATGGGTTTCATCCTGCACGTTGTTCCAATTGCCGCCAATGCTCACTGTGCCACTATTACCCAGACCGCCGTTCAGGTCCAAAAAGCCGCCATTGCCGATCGTGAGATTGCCGCTTACGTTCAATACGCTACCGGCTGTCTTCACCGATAGAACGGCCTCATTGATCGCTGCGGGATTGATGCCGGTGATGGAGACCGATGCCGCATTCAGTGTAGCACCGGGATAGACGGTGGTGCTCAGTGCGCCAGAGCCGGCCGTATGCTGGATCGTGAACGCTCCGGCAATGTTCAAGGTGCTGTTGTCGCGCACCGTAAGATTACGCAACACCGCGCTGTTGGAGGAATGGGCTAAAGAAGCACATTGTGCCGTTCCGCCGGGATTTAGTCCGGGTGATATACCCACGTTGCATGCGTTGGCCGCCCACGTCTCATTGATCACCACGGGCGTAATCGCCGTGGGTACCCGCGCGTCGTCCCAGTTCCTGCACTCGAACCAATCGGTGTTCGTCGAGCCGCGCCACCGGCCGGGGGTCATGGCGCCGGGTATGATGGGCATTATGGGTGCTTTCAACCAGTCCGGCACAGCTCCATTGTACCCTGAGCAATCATCAAAAGCGGTCCAAAAGAGATCGTTATCGATCCGAACGATCCAGTCCCGTTGACTTGCAGCAGTTCGGAGACCGGTATACTTGAAGTAATCCTTGGCCACGGCTTTCGCCAAGCTGAAGCATTCCACGCCGGGAGGCAGGTTGGAGCGGGCTGTCCCGGACGCTGGATCTCCACTTATGCTTGGACATGCAGCCACCCAAGGGAACGGCTGGTTGGAAGAAAAACCATAAAGTATTGTTCCGGAGTAGGTCGCGTTGTGAGCACCGGCGCTTCCGGTACCCCACACCCCCCCTTGCATGAAGAAAATCTGGTCCCCGTTGCTATTGAATTGCAACATAGTGCCCGCACTTCCTATGGATGCACAACTCCAACTGGCATCCGGTGCTAGACCCAGAACGTTGCCACTGCCAACACTGTTCGTCATTCGCAGGGTGATCACCTGACCTGCCGGAATGGAATTTCCCGTGCGTGTGATCCTGAGTGTGCCTTCACTGTTCGCCCAAAGCGTTGCGAAGCAACGCTCATAGCCATTGTCCGTCAAGATCAATTGCGTATTCGGGGTGATGTCCTTGAAACAGAAAAAACTGATCTGGTCATCATCTATGGAGACCGGATTGCTGGCACATACGTTGTTGTTGGCGTTCACACCTACAATTACCAGATCACCGGGATTTAGCACGGTTGGAACAGTAACCACATCGGAGATCACCAACGTGCTTTTGTTTACGGTGCCGACTGTAATGCCACTGGTGTATGAAACGGAATCAAGCGTGAACAAAACATACTCCGCACTTTCGGGTAAGCCATCGTTAACAATGGTAGTGATGAAACTCGTAGTAGCCCCATTGGCTGGAAAGGCCACTTGGATCATCGCACCCGAGAAGGACGTGCTGTTGTAATCCGCTGGATGTGCTGCCGTACTGGTGGCATCCAAGGAAATATAGGCCGTGCCCGCGCTGTGCGTGGCAGTGGAAAAGTTCAAGGTGAACGTAGTGCTCACAACATTCTCGAGAACCGAACGGTAGGTGGACGTGGCTGCAAATTCCAAATCGGGAACAGCAGGAGCACAGGTCATCGTGTGGCTGCCGAGGTTAGTTATATCATTCAATGGTAATTGCGTCCAGTCTGAAGCAAGGGTGGGAAAGGGGCAACTTGTATTCGTTGGGTCAATTGTTACTCCGGCGCAGCTACTCGGATTCCTGACCAAGGTTCTATCCACGGTAGTGAACGTACCCGAAGTCCAAGCTGAACCGGGATCGCAACCAATGTTCCCGAAGATGTCCACGAAACCCGCAGGGGAGATTTTGTACAGGACAATTGCGTCATCCCCGTTATAACTGACGGCTGAATTGACAATTGCTCCCACGAATGCCAATGCAGCTCCCGAGTTCTTATAGACGACCGTCGCACCGTCTGCAAGCATACCGGTCATGGCGGGCGTTCCAGTAGTGGATATTGTAGCGCTGCCATTGGCATAAAGCAATAACTGGTAGTTCGCCAGATTGACGCTGGCTCCCGTTCCATTGTAAATTTCAATGTACTTGTTGTTACTACTGCCCTCTATGTACTCCGAGATGATGAGGTCCGTAGCCTGCGCGCTGGCCCCAAGCCCGACACACAGCGATAGCATCGCCACAACACCCCGCAGCCGCCCGACCCGGAAACGGGGCAGGGCAGTGGTCGGTTGGTTGCTATGTGCGGAGTGTCCCTTCATGGGTCCAAAGGTCGGTATTTTAGTAGCGTGCCGCGCAGATTGAATGTTGTCAAAACGTAAAATCCGTGCCCTTTAAGAATAAGACGTTGAGCGAATGATTTGGTTGCCTCGGATTTCGCTGAAAGTCAAGGAGTTTTATGAACAATTGGATGTGTTCATTCCACCATCCCGGGTTTGAACTTGCGGCGTGGCGTAAGTACGGTCGTTACCGGTTCCTCGTGGCCGTAGTTGCATTTGGGGCAGGCCATGCGCAATTCGCGCTTGAAGCGGTGGCCGTTGTTGCACTCGTATTGCTCGGTGAGCATGTTGGGGTCGTGCATGTGCGGGCCGCCCGGGCCGGGATTACTCGCGCTGAAACCCAGATCGGTGCGTGTGGTCTTGCGGAGGTATACGATCGAGGTCTTGTTGCGGGCGTCGCATTCAGGGCAGGTCATGAGGGGCTATCGTGGTAAAATAGAATGGCTTTAAGCCGCTGAAGATAAGAAAATCGGGGAAGGAAAGTCAAACGCACAGTGCATTTTCCGTGCCGATCTTCATGGAGCCGGGGATCCGCACGGTGTGGTCCGTTACCCGCGCGCTGTTGCAGCAGGTTCGGCGGATGCACGTTCGAAACTGCGTGCGCTTCCGCAATTAGGATACCCTGTCAAACGCGGGTAAACGCCGCGACCGCATAGCATGTGTAAAATGCCCGACGGTCGTGTCCCCGGCGCCATGCCGGGGTCACGACCGCCGCTGGGCCTCCAGGAATCAAGATCGACTTACAGTTCACCCTTCTCCGCTGCCTTCTTCATCTCTCATTGGCAAAGATGGCCACTTCCACGCGGCGGTTCTGCGCCTTTCCGGTCACCGTCTCGTTGTCGCCCACAGGTTGCGTTTCGCCATAACCCACGGTAGTTAGGCGTGAACCGGCAACGCCTTGGCCCGCCAGGAAATCGGACACGCTGGCGGCGCGCTGTTTGCTGAGCTCCATGTTGTGGTCATCGCTGCCGGAAGCGTCGGTGTGGCCTTCCACAAGGATGTTGGTGTCCGGGTATTTCTGAAGGGTTGCGGCCAGCTCGGTGAGGTTGCTGCGGGAAGCATCGTTCAGGGCGCTCTGGTCCACGGCGAACAGCAGCCCGCTGTCGAAGGTGATCTTGATGCCTTCGCCCACGCGCTCCACGTTGGCGCCCTCGAGGTCGTTGCGGAGTTCTTCGGCCTGCTTGTCCATTTTATGGCCGATCAACGCACCGGCGGTACCGCCCACGGCCGCACCGATGATGGCCCCGACGGCGGTGCCGTTGTCGCCGAACTGGTTGCCGATCACCGCTCCGATGCCGGCACCTGCGCCCGCGCCGATGGCGCCGCCTTTTACGCCTTTCGAGGCGTTACAACCGCCAGCGACAAGAGCGACGGCCAGCGCCGCTGCGCCAACGGTATTCAAGATGGAAACATGTTTCACGGAATTCATGGGATGTGGTTTTCCGGAACGGGAACAAACGGAATGCCGCTGCCGGGAATAGATCTCAAACCCAGCATTGGCGGCAGTTTCACAGGGGCAGTAGCAGTTTACGGACGGGTCGTACAACGTGGCAAGACATGCCCGATGTGGGGAAATTCGGGATGGCCTGTTCACAATGGGAACTTGATGGAGATCTCGCCGATCGTTTATTGACCCAGAAGCCGCCGGAGGCGGTGGATCATGGACGCACTCGCGAATTACGCGAGCGCGGGAACAGCTGGAGGCACCGTCGGCAGTACCCAATACCCTGAACCCGATACCCTGTACCAGCAACTCAAATGACATTCCCCCCGCACATCCTACATTGCATTCCTTCAAACCCGCCCATGCTCCGAACAATCCTGCTCTCCAGTTGCATCGCTATCGCGGCCAGTGCCATCGCCCAGCCTTATCAGTACGGTTGCCACTACTTCCGGAACCAACAGCACCCGGTAACGTCCATGACCGCCGCCGACCGGGAGCTCATCGATGACATCATCGCGCGCAGCGACACCTTCGACATCCTGCACTACGACATCGCCATCGACGTGACCGACTACGCGGGCCAGCAGATCAAAGCGGCCACCACCATCACTTACATGCCGCTGATGGCGGGGCAGGACTTCATCCGCTTCGAGCTGTGGGACCTGCAAGTGGACTCGGTTACTTCGCCTTCCGGTGCGCTCATCTTCAGCAACGACACGCAAACGCTGAAGGTGGATTTTGCCACGCAACCCGCTGTGGGCATTACGGACACGCTCACTGTTTACTACCAAGGCCATCCGCACCGCGACCCGGATTGGGGCGGTTTCTATTTCGAGAGCGGCTACATCTACAGCCTCGGCATCGGCCTCACCACCATTCCACCGAACTTCGGCAAGGTGTGGTACCCGTGCTTCGACAGCTTCGTGGAACGGGCCACGTACACCTATCATGTAAAGAGTTCCGGACTGTACCGCGCGCACTGCCAGGGCGACTTCCTCGGCGAAACGCAGCTGGGCGGCGATACCGTGGTGCGCACGTTCAACATGGACCACAGCATGACCACGCATTTGAGCGCGATCGCAGTAGCGGATTACCGGGACAGCAACTTCGTGCATAGTGGCGCATATGGCGACGTGCCGGTGCGGCTCACAGCCAAGCCCACGCAGCTCGCGGCCATGGCGGGCCGGTTCGGCGACATCGGCTCGGCCATCGATGCCTGCGAATTCTGGTTCGGCCAGTATCCGTGGCAGCGCGTGGGCTATGTGCTCACCACCGACGGCGCATTGGAGATCCCCACCAACATCGCTTATCCGGACTTCATGCCAAGCCAAAGCATAAAACAGAACAGGGGCCTCTTCACCCACGAGCTGGGGCACCATTGGTGGGGCGACATCGTGGCACCGCGCACCCAGAACGACATGTGGATGAAGGAAGGACCGGCGGAATACAGCTCGCACTTGATCGAGGAATGGATCGGCGGACCGTCGGCGCTGGTGAGGGAGGAGAACGACAACCAATTGTACGTGCTGCGCTCCGCGTTCATCCAGGATGGCGGCTACCTCGCGCTTTCGCCCATGCCGGACGCCGAGATCTACGGTTTGCACACCTACTACAAAGGCGCATCGGTGCTGCACAACTTGCGCGGCTACCTCGGCGACACGCTTTTCCGCCATGGCATGTCGCAGGTGCAGGTGGATCACGCCAACTCCGCGCTGGACGCGGCCGGTTTCCGCGACGCGCTGGAAGCTGCCACCGGCTATGACCTGCAGCCCTTCTTCGACGACCAGGTGTTCTCGCCCGGCTTTTCGGTGTTCGTTCCGAACGGTTATTCAGTTGAACCGAACGGCGCCCAGTGGACCGTGGACCTGAACATCAAGCAAAAGCTGCGCGGCACCACCGCATTTCACCACGATGTGCCGTTGGACATCACATTGATCAGCGCAGCGGGCCAGCGCCAGGAATTCAATGAGCTGGTGGGCGATGAATTCAGCAGCGTGCAACTGCAGGCGGACTTCGATCCCGCGATGGTGGTGCTGAACGAGCGCGTCCGGTTGAACCAAGCACGTCTGGCGTTCGAAGACACGTTGATACCCGGCGTTACTTCCAGCCTCTCATTGAACTGGGTGGATTTCCAGCTCTTCAAGGACGCCATCGTGGACAGCACCTTCATCCGCGTGGAGCACGTGTGGGCGGGCGCGGACCAAACGCCGTTGGGAGTCGGCATAGACGAGGTCTCGGATTCGCACTATTGGACGGTGGACGGCCTGTGGCCCGAAGGCACGGCGCTGCACGCCAAGTTGAACTATACCGGGAACATTTCCACCGCGTTGGATTTCGGTCTCTATGGAACCACGGAGGAAGGCGCGTTCCTTGTATACCGCAGCGGGCCCGAGTTTCCGTGGGGTGTTTACCCGGACCAAACGGTGAACGCCGGCACATTGACCAACGGCTTGGGCAGCATCAACATCGACGTGCTGCGGCGCGGGCAGTACGCATTCGCCAAAGGCACGGGCGCCATCGGCATTGCGGAAACGGCTGAGCACGCGGGAAAGCTGGTGTTGTATCCGGTGCCCGTGCGCGATGCGTTGACGGTGCAACTTCCGGATGCGGCCGTCGGCACTGTGCAATGCACCGTGCTCGCCAACGACGGGCGCATGGTGATGCAAGCCGCGCGCAACACGGACGGCAACGACCGCATCACGCTGAACGTCGCGGAACTGGCCGTGGGAAACTATGTGCTGCACGTCGCGGATGCGAAAGGGAAACGCATTGGGTCTTCAGGGTTTATCATTAAGAAGTGAACTCAATTGCTAATTGCTGATTCCTAATTCCTAATTCCGGCGAGGTGCCACTGCCGCAGGAATTAGGAATTAGCAATTCGCAATTCACTGAACGCTTCAAGTGCGCTGAATTCCCGAAGCGCTTGGACTGATTTTATGCAGATGGTATTAGCGCTTCGCACGCGGGTGGAAACGCATGATGTTGCTGCGCAAATACTCGCGGTCCAGGTGCGTATAGATCTCCGTGGTGGTGATGCTGGCGTGGCCCAGCATTTCCTGCACCGCTCGCAGATCCGCGCCGCCTTCCACCAGATGCGTAGCGAATGAATGGCGGAAGGTGTGCGGGCCGATCACCTTGTCGATGCCCGCCTTCAATGCGAGCTTTTTCACCACTTTGAAAACCCACACGCGGCTGATGCCGGAACCGCGCGCGTTGAGGAACAGCACGTCTTCCGCCTTCGCGGACACGGGCAAATGCACGCGCTCCTCCTGCCGGTAGCGCTCCACATGGGCCATGGTGCCGGGGCCGATGGGCACCAGCCGTTCCTTGTCGCCCTTGCCAACCACGCGGATATAACCGTCCTGGAAATGCAGCCGGCTGATGCGCAGCCCGCAGAGCTCGCTTACCCGCAGCCCGCAACCGTATAGCACTTCCAACATGGCGCGGTCGCGGTGGGCGAGCGGCAGGCTCATGTCGATGGCGGCGGCCATGGCATCGATCTCCTGCACGCTGAGAAAAACGGGCAAATGGCGGCCCATGCGCGGGCTTTCCAACAGGTCGGTAGGGTCTTCCTCGATCTGCTTCTCCAATAAAAGTGATCGGTGGAAACTGCGCACGGCGCTTACCAACCGGGCTTGGCTGGTGGCCGCAGGGCGGGTTTTGGCTATCGAATTGATGAAGGCCTGCAGGTCTTCGATCTGCAATTTGTCGGGCAATAGCGGCGGGGTTTGCGCCAACGCGAAATAGCGCAATTTTCCAAGGTCACCGAGGTAAGCTTCCACCGTGCGCTTGGATAGTCCGCGCTCCAAGGACAGGTAGATCTTGAAATCCGCCAAGGCTTGTGGCCACTGCATGCGGCAAAGGTGCGTTGAAAGCGCTAAGGAGGATTGACGCGGAGGCGCGGAGGCGCGGAGAAATGCGAATGGTGATTAGTCGACCGTGTGCTGAACTGCCGCCTGCCACTGCCGCCTGCCACTGCCTGCTGTCACCCTCATCTCTGCGACTCTGCGCCTCTGCGCCTCTGCGTCCCACCCCTCTGTGCTCTTTGCCCCGTGGTGAAAAATGCATCGCCCTTACAGCCGACCTTTGCCGCATGCGCCTCCTCATTCTCAACGGCCCCAACTTGGACCTGCTCGGCACCCGCGAACCGGCGATCTATGGCACACGCACCTTCGAGGACTTCCTCGTGGAACTGCGGAAGGAATTCCCGGGCCATCAACTGGACTATTTCCAAAGCAACGTGGAAGGGGAGATGATCAACGCTTTGCGCAATGCAGAGGCGAATTGTGCCGGCGTGGTGATGAACGCGGCGGGTTACTCGCACACCAGCGTGGCGTTGCGCGATACTCTTGCGGGCATGCAGGTGCCGGTGGTGGAGGTACACATCAGTAACGTGCATGCGCGGGAACCGTTCCGGCACGTGCTGTTGACAGCAGCGGTGAGCGCGGGCTGCATCACCGGCTTCGGGCTTGAGGGCTACCGGCTAGCGGTGGAATACTTGCTGCGGCGCGGCGGTTGATCGATCCGCTCCGCGTCCAGGTCGGAGAATTTCTTCCAGCCTAAAATGTAGCGGTCGTAAGCGATGCTGCGGTGGTACATGCCGGTGAGGTCCGGTGAATTTTCCAGTTTGCGCAGGCGCTTGCGCTCCCGGTACAGGCGGGGCAGCCAACGGAAAAAACGGCGGTGCGCCTTGCCCACTTGCCATGCATGTTCCGCATGGCCTTCGGCGATGAATTTCATGGCGGCGAAAAGGTCCAGCACCAGCCGGTGGAAAATGCGGTAAACGATGAAGTGGGAGCGGAGGTGCTTGGTGAGCACGGCCAAGCTGTTGCGGAAGTTGAGATAGGTCTTGCGCGGACTCCCGTAGCCCAAGGCACCACCACCCACGTGGTATACGGTGGCGCTGGATGTGTAGCCCACGCGCCAGCCCATGCGCCGCATGCACCAGCACAGGTCGATCTCCTCCATGTGGGCGAACAACTCGGCATCGAAGCCACCGGCGGCGCGGAAGGCCTCCGCACGGATCATCAAGCAAGCTCCGGTGGCCCAGAACACGTCGCGGTCGTCGTTGTACTGGCCGTGGTCCTCCTCGGTGATCTCGAAGATGCGTCCCCGGCAGAACGGATAACCGTTCCGGTCGATGAAGCCGCCCGCGGCACCGGCATGCTCAAAGCTGTTACGGCCGCCGTGGGAAAGCACCTTGGGCTGGCAAGCAGCCATGTCCGGCCGGGCGGCGAGGTGCGCGTGCAGGGCATCGATCCAGCCGGGCGTGGTCTCCACATCGCTGTTCAGCAGCAGAAAATAGGTGGTGTCCACCTGCGCCAATGCCTTGTTGTAGCCGCCGGCAAAGCCCTCATTGGTCGGCATGGCGATCACTTCGACCGCGGGCATTTCCTTCCGGAGCCAATCCACTGAACCGTCCGTGCTGCCATTGTCCGCCACGATGACACGGGCCGCGTGGGCACTGTGTTTCAGCACCGTAGGCAGGAAACGCTCCAGCCAGTGCCGGCCATTCCAGTTCAAGATCACTACGGCGGTGTCCATTCAGGGCAAAGGAAACGGCAAAATTGGGGGGAATGGGGTGCGCTCGAATGAAAAATGCCGAAAAACCCGCACTTGTGCCGGTGCGCCCCGTTGTGACGCCATGGAAGATGCACTACCCTTATTTCGGGTACTTGTAGTTGTTCATCACCTCGTCGCGCTTCGCGCCGCCGTCAATGTTTCCGGGCGCTATCATGTCCAGCCAACGGCTGTTGTTCAGTTCGCCGGGCATGTCCGAGGTCAGCAACGTCCAGCAGGTGGTGGAGCGTTCCTCTTGGGTGAAGACGAAGCGGCGGTCGTTGTATTTGCCGGCGCGGTAGTAATGCCACACCATGTAGGGCGTTACGGCAGTCTCGTTGCTGCGGTCCACAACGGAATTCGGCGCACCGTATTTCAGGAAAATGCGGCCTTGGTCACTTTGGTAACCGCGCATGTTGCGGCACCCGAACTGTTTGTTGGCATAGATCACCGCTTGTTGGTAGCTCTTCCAGGCCCCTTCAGGGTCTTGCGGGGAACGGTTGTACCAGAACGTGTACAGGAAATCGCGCATGAGATCCGGTTTACGGTCCTTCCAGCGGTCGTCGATGATCTTCGCTTCCATATCATTGGAGATGGGGCGCATGGAGCTGAGGTATTCGGCCAAGGTGTCGGCATCGTTGTAAGCATCGGTGAAGTTCGGGCCGAGCTCGCCGGGGGCCAGTTCCAGCGGGTTGTAGGCCATGGGGTTCATGCGCTGGAAAAACTGTTCGCGGCGCGCCACGGTGGAATCGTTGCGGTCCCGCAATTCCAAGGCGAGGATGTAATTGCCGGAAGGCAGCTTGGCGATGTTGAACGCCATGCCGATGGGCACCACGGTATCCGCCTTCAAGCGCTGCACTTGCCGCATGTTCGCCACCACGACATGGTCCTCATAGCCTTCGATCTGCGCAGTGGCCAAGAAGGCGCCGCCCGGCCCGAACCGCTTGGTGCTGCCATAGGCCTCCGCATAGAAGGACACGATATCCGAGCCGTCCGGAAAGAAGGACCCCGGAAAGGGAAGTGCCTCCCCGGAGCCTTTCGCCGGCATGGTGAACTGGATGTCGGAAAGGCTCGCATCCTCACTTGGAGAGGTTACCACCAAAGGCTTGCTGATGTATACGTGCGCCGTGTCAGGGGAATTGAGATCGCGCATTTCAAACGAAAGGGCATAGTTGCCAGGCTTTAGCGCGAAGCGTTCCTGGTGCATGAAATCGCCGGTCAATGTATCGCTGCGGTCGGGAGAGGATACCATGGTCTTGCGGTAGTCCGCGATCTTGCCGTCCTGTTCCACCAAGGTCAATACTTCCACCTTGGATTGCCGGAATCCACGCTCATCCGTGGTCCATTCCGCCGTGGCGCCCAAGAAGGTGATGTTAACCACCACCACGGGTGAACTTTCCGCGGTCTGGAACCGCTTGGCCTCCACTACGGCCTCCAATTGGGGCTGGGCTTGGAGAGCAATTGCGGAGGCGAAGAAGATGGCGGACAGAATAGCGTTGCGCATAGGTCAAAGTTAAGCAGGTGTGCCGGGGTAGCCTTACCGTTAGCGGATCGGGAGTCGCCGATGGTCGTTGTGGACCCTGGTTGACGGTGCTTTGTTGAGGCCGATCCGCTTGCGCTTTACTCGCGCGCTCGTATCTTTTTCCTTCAGCCCTGAAATCCGCCGTTCATCACGATCCACGATCGCTTGCCGCCGGTTCCGTTACCTTTGCCGCCCCTTTGGAAGAGCCAAAGTGGAAGCAAGAAACCCATAAACGACCGCATGAATCTTAAAAAGTACGTGGCCCTCTTGGCCTTAGCCGTGTTCACCATACCCGCCAGTTGGGCAGGTGAGGGCATGTGGCTGCTGAACAAACTGAAACAGGTGAACGAGGCGCAGATGCGCGAACTGGGCTTTAAGCTGACGGCTGAGGACATCTACAGTCTCAATCAAGCCAGCATGAAGGATGCGGTGGCGCGCATGGGCGGCGGTTTCTGCACCGGAGAGGTGGTGAGCGCCGACGGCCTGATGCTGTCCAACCACCATTGCGGTTTCGATGCCATCCAAAGCATCAGCAGCGTGGAGCACGACTACCTCACGGACGGTTTTTGGGCCATGACCCGCGACCAGGAAAGTCCTACAGGTTTTGAGGTGAGCTTCCTGCAATACATCACCGACGTCACCGACACGGTGCTTTCCGCATTGCCTGCAGGCATCAGCGAAGAAGCGCGCGACTCCATCCTTCAAGTGATCGGCGCGGACTTGGAGCGCAAGGCCACCGAGGGTAAGCCGCATATCCTGGCTGATTTCAAAGTGATGTTCGAAGGCAACGAGTTTTACATGTTCGTTTACAAGAGCTACCCGGACGTGCGTCTGGTCGGAGCCCCACCAAGTGCCATCGGCAAGTTCGGCGGCGACACGGACAATTGGCAGTGGCCTCGCCACACGGGTGACTTCAGCATGTTCCGCATTTATACCGGACCTGATGGCGAGCCTGCTGAGTATTCCAAAGAAAACATTCCCTTCAAGCCCAAGTGGCACTTCCCTGTGAGCCTGGACGGCGTGAAAAAAGGTGACTTTACCATGATCATGGGCTTCCCCGGAAGTACAGACCGTTTCCTCAACAGCGACGGCGTGAAGCTGGCGTTGGACGTGGAGCAGCCCAGCCGGGTGAAGATCCGCGGCGAGAAGCTGGAGACCATGAAAGAACACATGGACGCCGACGATGCAACGCGCATCAAATATGCCAGCAAGTACGCGCAGATAGCCAACTACTGGAAGTACTTCATCGGCCAGCAAAAGGGATTGAAAGCCCAGCATGTGTGGGACCGCAAGAAGGCCCAAGAGGACGACTTGATGGCATGGGTGAACGCAGACCCGGCACGCAAGGCGAAGTACGGCGAAATGCAGGCCGACCTCAGCGAAGGCTATGCGGAGCGCGCCTCGTTTGAAAAAGCCAGCACCTACATGCAGGAAGGTGCCTTTGGAAGTGAAGCCGTTGTGTTCGGTTTCCGTCTGTACGGCCTGATGATGCAGTTGGAGAACGACCCGAAGAACACGGAGAAGATCACTGCCATGGCCGACCGGGCGAAAGCCTCGGCACGCGATTTCTGGAAGGATTACGACCCGGCAACGGACCAGGACGTCACCGCGGCCATGTTCGCCATGATCCACAAGGACGTGGACCCTGCGCAGCAGCCGGACATCATGGCCACGGTCACGAAAAAGTACAAGGGCGATTTCAACAAATGGGCCGAGGCCATGTTTAAGACCAGCGTGCTTACCGACAGCACCCGTTTGATGGCCTTTTTGAATGCCCCCAAGCTGAAGACCTTACAGAAGGACATGGGCATGCAGACGATGACCAGCAGCCTGAACCTCTATCGTGGCGTGCTCGGCCCCGGTATCGACGTGGCCCAAGTGAAGATCGACAAAGGCTACCGCCTGATGGTGGCTGCCATGCGTGAAAAGGACCCGAACAAAATGTGGTACCCCAACGCCAACAGTACCGAGCGCCTCACCTACGGGGTGGCGAACGACTATAGCCCAGCTGATGCGGTCCATTACGACCTGACCACCACGCAGCTCGGTATCCTCCAGAAAGAGGACAACACCAACGATGAATTCGTGGTGCCAAAGCGCGCGCATGAACTGTTGGTCAACAAGGATTTTGGCCGTTACGCCAATCCTGACGGCACCTTGCCTGTCTGCTTCCTCAGCGAGAACGACATCACCGGTGGAAACAGCGGCAGCCCGGTGATCAATGGCAACGGCGAGCTCATCGGCATTGCCTTCGATGGCAACTGGGAGGCCATGAGCGGCGATATTTCCTACGAACCCGAGTTGCAGCGCACCATCAGCGTGGACATCCGCTACGTGCTGTGGGTGATCGACAAGTACGCCGGTGCCAAACACCTCGTGGACGAAATGACTTTGGTGAAGAAGCCTGTTGATGTGCCCATGGAAGTGGTGCCACCTGCACCCACTTCAGCCACGGACAAGCGCGCCGGAGCGAAGAACTAACCATTAGCGAACACAAAAAAGGCCCGGTCGCTTGAACGCGATCGGGCCTTTTTGCGTGAACCCATTTCTACGGATACGCCGTCCGCGGTTGCAGAAACAGGTCCTTCCGGAATTGCTTCACCCCATAAGGGACCGCTTGTACGGTCTGCCGCATTTCAAGGTAGCCGTTCTCACGGGTTACGCGTAGTTCAAAAGACTTGCCGGCAGGGATGAACATGGCATAGCGCCCGTCCGCGTTCACGCTGGAAACAGACTTGCGTTCGCCATTGCTGCTGTAATATTCCACGAGGCAGTCATATACCGGCTTCCCGGATATACCGTCGATAACTGTGCCATAGACCTGCACGTTGTTGAGCTGGTCGATTTTTGGATCTTGTGCACGAAGTGACAAGGAGGCCAAAACCAGAGGGATGAGGAGCGAGCGGAGCATTGGGCTCCGATACGTGCCTCCTGAAGAAATGGTTTCAACGCCCGGAAAGGTGTTCCTTGACAGTAATCCCGACGTGCGCCGTGAGCCGTAGCCGTGTCAACGCTGCATCAACGGGATGCTGCAGTTCCACGCAGTGCGAAGGAGCGACCTAGATCCCGCCGGAGGCGGTCATCGCGGCAACGCACTCGCGAAACACGCGAGCGCGTGTGCTTCAGGGCAACGGAATCGCGAAAAACGTAAGCGCGGGCCTATCGGACGAACGACTGACAACGGACAACCAAGTACGGGAAATTACTTCCCTCAGCGCCGCTTCTTGCTCTGCTGTTGCTGCTGCTTCTGGATCTCCTCCATGCGCAGTTGCCACTTGCTCTTCTTGCGCGGCTTCTTCATGTTGTCCAGCAGTTGCGCGCGCAGTTTGTCCTCATCCAGGAACCATTTGGTGATCACTGTCATCTGCAGGATGCTGATGATGTTCGCCAAGAAATAGTAGTAGCTCAGGCCGGCGGGAAGGGAGTTCATGAAGAACAGCATCATCACCGGAAAGAGGTACATCATCACCTTCATGTTCGGCATGCCCTGCTGCTGGGGCATCTGCTTGCTGTTCACGAGGGTGTAGATGATCGTACTGGCGGCCATCAGCAGCGTAAACAGGCTTACGTGACTGCCGTATGCGGGAATGGTGAACGGCAGCTGGGCGATGCTGTCGTAGCTGCTGAGGTCGTCCGCCCAGAGGAAGGATTGCTGCCGCAACTCGATGCTACTGGGGAAGAAGCGGAACATGGCATAGAGCACGGGCATCTGCAGCAGCATGGGCACGCACCCGGCCACGGGGCTCACGCCGGCCTTGCGGTAGAGGTCCATGGTGGCCTGTTGCTTCTTCATGGCATCGTCAGCGCCATACTTGGCGGTGATGTCCGTGATCTCCGGCTTCAGGGCGCGCATGCGTATGCTGCTCTTCTGGTTGCGGTAGGCAATGGGCAACAGCAGCATCTTGATCACCACGGTGAGCACCAAAATGATGATGCCGTAGCTGAGGTTGAACTGGCTGAGGAAATTGAAGATCGGGATCACCAAAAAGCGGTTCATCCAGCCGAAAATGCCCCAACCCAGATCAATGATCCGACTGAACTCCGGGATCTCTGTTTGCCGCAACGTATTGTACTGGTTCGGCCCGAGGTACATCCGCATGGCCATGGTGGCATTTTCACCGGGCTCGGTACCGAAGAAGAGTTTGGCGTCGTAACGCTTGGTGTAGAGCGTATCGTCCGGCAGGGTTGTGATGGAGATGGAGGAGCCGTTGCTCGCAAACCCGTCCGCCTTCACCAAGGCAACAGTGAAGAAATCCTGCTTGAAAGCCACCCAGTTGGTCTTCGCCTCCAAGGTTTTGTCATCGTCCTTGGTTTCGCTGAGGTAGTTGCGGTCGTCGTTGAGGTATTTGTAGTACACCGTGCATTTGCCGTCCTCGGTGGGCAGGTGCTTTTCGTTGTGGTAGCCGGTGAGGTTCCAATGGAACATCACGTTGCGCGGGTCAATTTCCGGCAGACCCACCAGCTCCGCGGAAACATCCATGAACCAAGAGGCGCTGTCCAGTTTGTAGGTGATGGCGAGGTACTTGGCCGGGTCCGTGGTGGGGGCGATAAGGCGTACGCCGGTGCTGTCGATCTTCTGCGCGGTGAAGTTGAAGTCCTTGGTGCTCAGCTTCAGGTTGCCCATGAAGAAGTTGAACTCATAGGCACCGCTGTCCGGCGCGGCCAGCAGTAGCGGTTTGCGGCCGTGGTAGGTCTTGTAGTCCTTCAGCCGGATCACGTTGGGCCGTGCACCAAAGGTGTTGATGGCCACTTGGATGTTCTTGTTCGCGATGGTGATCACTTGGTTCTCCCCGGCGGCCGCAGGGCTGAAAATTCCGTAACGCGAGGCCAAGTGTGAAGCCACCACGCTGTCCTTCGCGGCTTGGTTGGTAACGGTGTCCGCAGGCACGGCCAAGGCGGCACTGTCCAGCACTTGCTTGTGTTGCTTGGCCAAGGCTGAATCCGCATGGCGCGCCTGCTCCTGAATGGCGAGGTTGGCGATGCTGTCCTGCTGGTGCTGTGCCACGGCGCGCTCTTCCGCGCTGGGCATGGTAAAGTACTGGTAGCCGAAGAGGATGGCAATGATGAGAATGATGCCGATGATCGAATTGCGGTCCATGCTGTCCTGGTGGCAACAAAAAAGCCAATTGGGGTTTACGGTTCGGTAAAGGGCGCGAAGATAGCAGCACGGTGCTGGCGGAATTGGGAGTGAAAAACGTAAAATGCAAAACGGACCGCCCGATCGAAATGCGATCGGCCAACCGGTAACCTACCTGCGGTAGGCAGGCCCGTAACCCGTAACCTACCTGCGGTAGGCAGGCCCGCAACTCGCAACCCATCAACCCGTAACCCGTAACGCAACAACTACCATGTGGCACGTTCTTAGCAACCACCTCATACTTTTGGACCCCATGCGCACGCTTTGGATCACCGCTGTCTTCGCAGCCTGTCTATCACTTCCCGCTTTTGCCCAGCAGGAACTCATCGTGAAGGGCGTCGTCGCTGGCGGCGACGGCGAACACGTTTTCTATGACCTGATGATCGTGAACCGCCGCACCCGCACGGGGACTTTCGCCAATACGGACGGCAGTTTCAGCGCACGGGTCCTGCGCAATGACACCCTGCTGATCGGTGCCGGGGGATACGTGACACGCACGCTGCCTTTAGGTGAATTCGCTGACGATGAGCTCGAAAACCTGCGGATCACGCTGCGCCCATGGAGCATCGACCTCAAACCAGTTGCCGTGCTGCCGCAGCGCACGCTGAAGCAGATCCAGGACGACATCGCCAAGCTGGGCTACAACGAAAGGGACTATCGCGAAAGCGGCGTGGACGCGTTCCAAAGCCCCATCACCTTCCTGTACCAGGAATTCAGCAAGCGGGAACGTAGCAAGCGCGAAGTGGCACAATTGCAGAACGAAGACCGCAAACGCGAGTTGCTGCGCGAACTGCTGCAGCAATACGTGGACTACGGCATCATCAACCTCAGCGACGACAGCTTCGACGATTTCATCGACTTCTGCGCCGTGCCGGAAGACATGCTGAAAGGCCTGTCGCAGTACGACTTTCTCGTGTACGTGAAGAAGAAATACGAACTCTACACCAGTCTCCGCGGCCCCACTGGAACGGGCAGCGCTACATGAACCCGGGCTATCGCGGGGCCGGTTTCGGGGGCGCTTTCTACAAGCTGATAGGGGTCACAAAATTAGCTGAACCCACCGCATGCGACAATCGACCCCGATAGGGGCGGGCAAAGCGCAATCGCCTAATGGTTTGAGAAGCGGGTATCACGCGGGCGGGGCCTACCAATGTTTACCAGCTCGGCTGGACTTGGTGATCCACGGCCGTGCCGATGGTCTGGATTTGGAAGGCTTCGTCCAACAAGTGAAAACGGATACCAGTTTCCTGCACGCGTTCCTCAACATGCGTTACTGGCCGCACAACGTGGAAGGCACGGTGCTGGTGCGCAACAAGGACGAAAAAGAAACCGCTTCGCTCTACCGGAAAGGCAGCCTGCTCCGCATCGGGCCGAATGCCGAACTGCGCGTGGACAGCACCGCGGAATCCGGCAAATTGCGTTCACGGAACGGGGACATGCGCTACCTCACCGCCGAACTATACGATGACCTTTTCTGGCCCAAAGGCCAATGGAAAGCGGACAACAGCATCGCCGCGTACCAGCGCGGGCAGGGAGGCAAAGGGCGCATTGAAAAGTACAAGGAACAGCTGAAGAAATTCATGTTCAACCCCGGGCAGGAAATCGCGGACGTGCCGTTGATCGGTGACAAACTCGCGCTGTTCGACCCGGAAATGACGCCCTTTTACGCCTTCACCATCGGCACCAGCTTCCGCAACGGGCACACCTGTTGGAAGTTCAGCGCCATGGAGAAAGACAGCTTGGACGGTAAGCTTGTGAAGGACGATGCCACGGTGATCAAGACCATGCACACCTGGTTCGACCAACGCACCATGGAGGTGATCGCCCGCGAATACCGCATCGCGCACGCCTCGTTGCTGTTGGATTTCGATATCAGCATACAAGTGGACAACACCGTGGTGGGCGGTGAGCTCGTGCCCACCTTTATCCGCTACGACGGTGATTGGGACATTCCCTTCAAGAAGCGGGAGATCGTGCGCTTTCAATTGGAACTGCGGCAATGGGAAGCGGGTAGCTCCTCCCAACGCCCGTGAGCAACCCTTGCGCGTTCAATTCTTCCGGAATCCCGCACGCTCTACTGCCGGACCAATTTAATGGTCCAAGCGTGCTTTCCACTCGTTTCCACAATGCGGATGAAATACAATCCGGAAGGAAGGTCCGCAGTTGAAAATTCCTGCTCGGAATTGCCTCCGACGGTATGGGCTCCCACCAGGATCCCCGTGGAAGACAGGATCAGCAAGGTGGCAGGCTCGCTGGTCGGCATTACCACCCTGAACATGTCTTTGTGGGGTTGGGATATACAAGCGGCTCGATGCCTTGCGAAAGATCAAACTCAAGATCCGTTTCGGACCGGGTGGTGGAGCCGTCCACGAAGTTCATTCCTGCGTCCGGCAAGTCCCGATCGTACGATACCACTAAGCGGGGTGCTTGGTCGGGTCCGAAAATTCCTTGGTGTAGACATTGACGTTCCTGTCCGGGCCTTCCACGAGGCTTTTCAATTCCAAGGACAAGGTGCCGTCGCTTTCTTTGGCTTGATTGAACGCGGAAGTAACGTCCCAGTTCATAGCGTCCCTACCATAGTGGGCGGAGATCGTCGTGCCGGCGGTCGGCTTGTTGTTGAAGGTGATGGTGCTTTCGTTCCACGTATCGTTGTCCACTGCGTAAGCCGCATACGGCGTGAGGTGTGCTTGGTTGTCATTGCTTTTTTTTGTCCACGTGCAGCAGCACTTTCCGCACAGGGGGTGCCCGCGTATTCCGAAACATCGAATTTCAAATAGGCGGTGCGGTCATAATCGATGTTGGATCGTCTTTGACCACCATTTCAATGCTCGCTCCGAAATTATCGTTGGCGTAGATCCCGCTGCGGACATACGCATCGTCGATCGGAGGAAGGGTAGTGGCGAATTCCAAAACGAGTTCGGGATGATTTGCCGCATTGTTCGCTTCCTTGCTGTGGAAGACCACATAGCCGTTCGATCCCGCAGTGCCCGTTATGGCCAAGGAAAGCCAGTCGTCGCCAAGTAGTTCCTCCCGCATCAGCGAGGTTACGTCCCAGACCATGGTGTCCGCATGGGCGGGTATTACGCCAAAGGCATCGGCGAGACCGGGTTTGAGGATTGAATTGTTGGTCAAGATCTCCTCTGTCCAAAAGCTGTGTGTGCAGCGGCGCAACGCGTATCCGTCATTAGCCCCCACCATTTTTTTCACGTGCATGCGCAGGCTGGCCTTTACGAGTCGCCCCGCATGGGCATAGTCAGCTAGGTTGAACCTCAAATAGGTCACAGCGTGTTTGTTGCCATTGTTGGCCGCGTATTTTGCAGCGAGCACCTTTTTCTGGTCCAACCCCAATGTGTCGTTAGCAAACCCGCCTCCTCTGGTGAAGGTGTCGTCTACCGGGGTCAATATCTCCGTAGTTGCCGGGCAGCCTTGGGCTGTTTGCGCGCAAGGCAGCGGGGCATACTGCGGATCAAAGTCCATTACGAAAATGGGCGGATCACCCAATACGGCGGGGTAGCTTTGGGCGAGGATGCTCAACTTGCCTGATTCCCGGAACAAGATGTTGTCCACGGCGAAGAAGTTGTGAATGTTCGATGGTTCCGAAAAGACCACTTTCCATGCACCGTAATCGTCCGTGGGAGAGGCGCTGGCAATATTGAAGGTTCCCAAGTTGTAGTACATCAGGAACAAGTTACCGAAGTCGTCGCATAGCAAGCGCGGCCGCTCACCCTGGATGGGCATTTCCCGGCTTAGCCAGGTGCCGTCGGCTTTCCGCCAGTGGTGGCGGAAAACGGCGTTGCTGAGAAAACCGTAGCTCGGCTGCGGTACATCCGCTTGGTTCATCACCATGGATGCCGCCTTCGGGGTCCACGGCATGCCCTTGGTCATCGATCATCCTGTAGGCCGGGGCAATTTGCACTACGGTGAGGTCCGGCGAGCTGATGTTTGCATAGAGGTTGGCACCGGGGTCCGTAACAACGGCGTTTGCATTGTTCTTCCATGTAACTCCGTTATCTTCAGAATACATGAAGGCGATGTCGTGGTTATACGTGGAAAGTGAGGGCAGGACATCGTTTTCCCGCCAGGTGAAAGAGGTGGTCATGGTGCCGTAAGTCGTCATACGTCAAACAGTTATCGTACATGCGGCGCGCCGTGGAGGGGCCATACGCCGTGTCGATGTAGGTGCCTGAGCCACCGACGACCCTCCGGTCTTCGGTCCAAGTGCCTGAATCAGCTTCGTACAACGCGATGCGATTGTTGATCTGCGAAATGAAGGAGCGGTAGTGCAGGATCAAGTTCCCCTCGGGCGTGGCCAGAAAGCGGGGATAGGTGAACTTGTCGGTGAAATTGACCCCGGGCTTCAGATAATGCTGAACCGGCAGGAAGGAGGACGCATCCCAAGGCGGTGATCCAATTCCCGCGGCCAGCCCCGTTACCGAATACCTGTAGTTCAACAGGTCATTATGGTTGTCGAAGGCGAGGTGGATGGTGCCATCGCCGGGACAAATACCAATGCCGATACCGTTGTGGCTGTCGGCCGAAGTTTTGAGGTAATCGTTGAAGATGATCGTTTCCCAAGTCGATGCACCGGGGACTTTCCTGGCCAAACACAGGCGGTGGTCGCTGTTGTACCAAGCCGCGTATTGCGCGTGCCCTCAAAGGTGGTCAGCACATCTTGAGCAGCTACGTTAAGGCTCGCTATGGGCTTGAAGACGCCATCAAAGGTTTCCGCATGGGCATCCAGCGTGTCGGTGGTATGGCCGGAAATAATGGGCGTTTGGGCGTATAGTCCAAGAGTCAGGAGCCAAGATGTCAGTATTAGGCAAGTGCGTGTTGGTTTCATTAGTGATGGGCTTGATTGACGGTACAACGGGTTCCGGGGAAGATACTCGATCTTGGGTAAAATAGCCCAATAGCACGCGCTGGATCGCCGTTTGGCCGAGGACGGTTTCCGACCCGTTGTCAAAGGCAGCAAGTCCCGGCGCACTTGGGTTTATCGGTGCACGCTGCACGCGATGCTCCAGGGCAATTGGGATTTGACACCCCCCGTGAAATGGACAACTCGCTGGCTGTAATGGAACTCGTGCCCACCTTCGTGCGCTGCAATGGCAATCCGCACTTCCACTCCCGTTAGGGGGGAGAATGCGCATACTGCTGTGGCGTGACAACAAGGAGACGAGACGAAAACGATGGAAAAAGAGAGGACAGCCAAGGAGCACTTCGCATTCCGCACCATTCCGCAAGAAGAACTGAACGACTTGCTGGTACACCGTGAAGGGGAGGAGAAGCTCGGAGAGCACCTTGCGCCGGACTGGCGTGCGGAAAGCTGCCGTTATGTGCTGCTGGGCATCAGTGAGACATCGGGCCCCGCGCCAACAACGGGCTAATAGGAGCGCGCAACGGCTTCGATGCTTTCCTGCCGGCCTTCGTGAACATGCAGGCGAACCGCTTCGTCGATCCGGGCGCAGTACACCTCTTGGGCCGCATCGACCACCTCACGCAGGACGCAGAGTTGGACCTCGCCACGGCGCGCGGGCTGGTATCCGAACTGGACGCATTCGTGCTGCGCATCATCCTGCCCATCATGGCCGCCGGCAAGGTGCCCATCGTCATCGGCGGTGGGCACAACAACGCCTATCCGCTGATCGAGGCCGCAAGCATGGTGAGCAAAAATCCCATCGACGTGGTGAACCTGGACCCGCACGCGGATTGCCGCCCCTTGGAAGGACGCCACAGCGGCAACGCATTCTCATACGCCATCGCCAACGGCTTTATCCGGAACTACACCGTTTTCGGCCTGCACCGGGCGCGTAACAACGAGACGATGCTGAAATACCTTGATGAAAACCACGTCAATCACACCTTCTTCGGGGACTATCTGATGGATCCGTTGTCCTTCCGCCGTGATCTGGATGCGTTCTTGATATCGGATATGGCGCCCTTGGGCGTGGAACTCGATTTGGACGTGATCCGCCACATGCCGTCATCGGCATTTAGCCCCAGCGGCATGGCCATCGAGGATGGGCGGTATTACCTTCGAGCTATTCTCGCCTCCACGCGACCCGTGCTCTATGTACACCTGCCGGAAGCGGCGCCCAATACGCCATCACAGGGGCGCATAGTAGGGAAGGCCTTGGCCTACTTGGTCCACGACGTGCTCTCGATGGGGCGTTAGCGTGATCATTGCAGGCCGTAGCCTTGCAAATTGGATCCCTTTCAGTATTTCTGCACAAGCACTTCCGTTGGAATGCTCAATGCCTCATTCAGCTTTCGGATCATCTCCAACGTCAATTTTCGCTTCCGGTTCAGAATTTCGCTCACTCTGCTCTTGAAGCCGATAATTTCCGCGAGTTCTTTCTGTTTCATGCCCATTTGCTCCATGCGGAACTCGATCGCTTCGATCGGGTCCGGCATGCCAATGGGGAAGTGCTCGTTCTCATAATTATCAATGAAGATCCCGAGTATCTCCAATTCATCACCCTCCTTACTACCAAGCTTGGCATCGAAAACCTTCTCAAGTCTTTTGAGCGCCTTTTGATAGTCCTGTTCGTTCCCGATCGGTGCGATGTTCATTTCGCATCGTGTTTGCGTCGATTTTGTCGTATTCAGCGTGAGTCCCGATGAAGCGGATCCAACAGACCTGATAGTCCAAGTTGAACTTGATAATCAGGCGATACTTGTTCCCTTTTATGTTGAACACGATTCTATTGTCGTTGAGAATGCTCGCGCTTGGATATTCCTTTTTGAGCACATTGATGCTCCGCCATTTCGCCCTTTCGGTCTCCTGAACTAAACCTTCAACTGTTCCTCACAGTCAGAATGTCTCGTCCAGAACTCCCTTAAAATTGGTTTTGCAAAAACTCGCAAATCGTATCCTTTGACGCAAAGGTAAGACAAAGTTACCCGAATGGGAACATGCGATTATTCACTCAGCTCCCCGCACGCCCGCAACACTTTCTCGTCGAGCTCACACTGCGCCCCGGCGCAAATAGCGGGGGCGACTTGTGGGGTTGTGCATCCAAGATCTACCGCACCAACTTTTTCGAACGCACAGCGCCATCAATGCCCTGCACACGCAGCACATAAACTCCTTGCGACAAGGAAGCCGTGCTGATCAAGGTCGTGCTGCTCGCCACCACACCATCGGAAAGCACTTGCCCGGCTGCGTTCATTAATTGGAACCTGCCGTGCAGATTCTCCGGTGTGGTCAAGCGGATCTGGTCATTTTTACGGTCCATGATCGCTTGAACGGCGGCGGCAGGTTCGATGTCCGTTACACCAACGGTCAAGTTTTTATCCAGCCGAATGCTCTGTTGGTATTGGGTCTCGGAGGCGAAGGTGGAAAAGCGGCCAGCAACCAGGATCTTACCGGTCGAAAGCGCGGCCACGTCGCGGACGTAGAAGGTCTCGTTGCCCGAATCGCCGGGACCGGTGCCAATGGCGAACGTGCTATCGCGCGTGCCATCCGGCAGGAGACGTGCAAGGCGCGGTGTTCCGGGACCAACTTCAACAGCGTACATGTTCTCGGTCCATTCGCCACCTACTACGATCTGCCGTCCGCCTGCACAGCGATGGCGAAAACGGGAGCATAAGGGTAGAACGGTGAAGTGAACGCGGGATCGGCCGAGCCATCGGGATCGAGCCGCGCAAGGCCCCAACTGTCTTGGCCATTGTGTTGATCGAAATCGCCGCCCACCAGGATCTTGCCATCCGCCTGAACTTCAATGCGGCGTGCAACCATTGAATCCCGGCCTTCTGTTCATGCCAGGATCGTACGTTCCATCCGCGTGCAACAGGACGACCCTTCCGCAGGAATTGCCATCGTACCCATAGAGAACGCGCCGGCCACTAGTATTTCCATGTTCGGGAGCACCTCAAGATCATACACGTTCGTAGTGAAACCTGTTCCAACTTGAAAGGTGGTATCCACTGTTCCCGTGGTGTTGAAGCGGACGATATGCGGTTGACTGTGACCTGCGCAGATGAAGAAATCACCGGCGGCCACCACCTTGTCCTCCGCATGCCAAGCCACAGCGTTCACTGCACCGTTGATGGAATTGGGAGGCATGTTGAACGTGGGGTCCAGCAGTCCGTTCGATTGCAGCCGGGCCACGAAAAAGCTGTTCACGCCGTTGTACTGCACAAAATTCCCACAGATCAGAATGCGACCGTCGGGCATCACATCAATATCATAGACGGAGTTTTGTGGCCCTTGGTTACCGGTGTTGAAGGTGTAGTCCAAGGAACCGTCGGCATTCAGCCTAACCAAATGGTCGTAGGTCGAACCTGCATAATTATTGAAAGTGCCGCCCATGAGGACCTTTCCATCCGGCAGCTCCACCACCTTTAGCACTTGCACGGAAGGCACGGCCGCCATGAACGTATGGTCGATGCACGTGGACTGGGCCGCGGAAGTAAGGGCGGCAAGACCAGCGATAAGAAGTAGGGATATACGCATAGGTGGGAAATTCGGGTTGGTTCTGAACACTGGTACTGCCAAGAAAAACCATCGCCAAAGCTGAAGCATGGAGCCTTGCGATGCACGCAATGGTCTGGAACTATAGGACGGGAGGTAAGATGATCGGGTTGCTTGCTGCGGATGGATGCGCCGATGCGTGCTCATCTCCCGTGCTTCCACCTTTCCTCTAATTCATCTCGATCTTCTGTAGAACAACCTGCTCAATAAAGTCCGAAAACACCTTTTTATGAAGCTCCAGGTCCATATTCGGCGAAAGTGCCACACGGACGATGTAGTCCTTGTCGCCCTCTTTGGTCGTCCCTTGGGTGGATGTTGCGGGGATGACGTCCAATAGCATCCCTTCAACTGGCCATAGCTCACGCAGAACATGCTCTCCTTGGGGATCTCCTGATCATCCGGTGATCAACTTGAGGTTCAGCGCCCTTTTGTAGGCCTCTTTCTTCGTCCGTGTTTCCTTTTTGTAGGCAGGTCCAGGAAAACACGGAAGGGGTGAATCCTTCTTTTGCCAGCTCCTCGAAACGAAGTCGATCCTTGCGTCCGGTAGGGTCTCATGGATGAAGCTTACGAATTCACGCGTGTTCGCGTAAGCATCCTTGATCCGTTGCTTCATGGACGGCAGCTGTTCCGACAGGATTGCAACTTGAAGATCGGTGGCCTCGTTATCGCAAAGCCGAAGATGCAATTCGACTTTTCGATCAAGGCATTCGTCATTTCATTTCCTACACAATAGCCCGCCGTGCATCGCCCGCCGCTCGGGAATTTCGATCCGCTCACGTAGGCGATGGTCGGCACCGTTGAGAGTATCTCACCGGTACCGAGAAAATGGACATTCGGGCAAAACGTTTGGTCCAGAATGAAGACCGGCCCGATCGCACCTGCGCCACTCGAAGTCTTTCGCCTTTGCTGAGCACTTTTTCAATCCGTCAAGGTCCGGAACCTCGACCCTTGGTTTGTCAGGATCTCAGCGATGATGAAGGTACAGCATCTTCGCTGGCGATCTTGGCGAGGACCACCTCGAGGCTGTCAACCATATCGTTATCGCCATCAACGGGCAGGTCCACCACCTCTACGTTGGCGATCGCTTTTCTCAGCATCGCCTGCAGCCCCATCAATCAGCACCTTCAACGCCGCATGGCAATTCGCCGGCGTCATGGCAATGGACTCCCTTCTGCGCACGTGTTGGATCTCTGAGATATAGCGCTCATTCCGCTCGCCGTTCACGATCAGCACACTGCCAAGCTGGGCATTGCAGCAGATGAAAAAGTCAATGTTCGGGGCGAGCTCGACCTTGCCAAAGCCTTCTTGATCAACGCGCTTCAGCTCAAACTCGTAGCCATGAACACGTCGGAGTATTTCAGCATCAAAAGTTGCCGGCATTCACCGGTATGGACGATCCGGGTGTTCTTCTTTTCCAGATGGTTCTTTCGAAGGATGGCCAGGATAGGCATCGTCCTTGACGAAAGCTGACCACGCTCTTCGCGGGCAGGCCGTTCAGCTCGGCAATTGCCCACTCCAGCACGGAAGACAAGGGATGCCCCGAGCCGAATGTAGTCGTAGGCAGTGGGCAATGCGGCCAACGCCGTTGTTCCCGACTTATGCTCCTTGAATAGAAGCTCGAACTGCTCCAGGAATTGGGTCTTGGCGAGCTCTTCATCATAAATATCCAGCCGATGGGTCGTCAGGTTCAGCCAGTCACTTGGCATATTCGCTAACACATCCTTTACGTAGTTCAGCATGCTATTGTCTTCCATGGTAGTTGCGACTTGTGAGACCTTGATTTCGTTCCCAACTTCAGGCTCGGCCTACACGGAACAAAACTATGGCGATCCGGATCTTCATAGCCCGGGGTTAACGGGCATCACGGCACCAATCCTTCGAAGTCGGCTTCTTCGGAGCAGGGACTCACACGAGTGCCATGATGGTTATCAAGACGCCGGGACCGGAGCGCTTGTGGAGCGGGTGGATTTCACGCTTGTTGCTAACGTTTTCGGGCTTGGCGATGGTGGCGATTTTCACCACAAACGTTGATGCGGAGAACCAAACTTTAATTAACCACAAATGTCTGGCGAGCACCGAATCGCCACTTTGCCAAACCCGTGTTGTGTGTAGTTTATTTTGATTCCAATTTCATATTATTTCTACTAAGTTTTAGTGTATAATCCTTTATAGCATCCACTTTGTTTAAATAGTCATCAATACTTTGTGCAACAAATATATCAGGGAGAATCCCAATTTCATCTGGCAACTTTGTTGCTGTTGATATATGCGTATTGTTCGCTACCGAGATTACTAATTTTGTGTTTTTTAAGCGACACAGGGTTTGTCCAGCCGTACAGAATTGATTAGAACCCAACTCCTCGCCAATTATTGGCCCTATATTATATGCTTTACTAAACTCATGAAATGCCCAGTTGTAGAATTTCCATTTCCATCAATTAGAAAATAAACTTTTCCCTAATAAAAACGATTTTCGTGAGGATAAATAATTTCTTCACCATACATCTTGTCTGTTTTCCCTTCAAAATTCTGCCTTTGAGTAATAGGTAAAAGATTTATCCATGAGATGTTGAAACGCAGGTAAATGCTGGGATATTGAGAGCCACCTCTGTTGTATCTAACATCAATAATTAGATTTTTAATTTTTTTATTATGGATTATATTCATACTGCTGTCGAGGAAAGATTTAAAAACAGGATAACTGTCCCATTCATAATAATTAAAAGATGAAATTGTTAAAACAGCTGTCTTTCCATCTAAAATTTCTAAACACAAATCTTTTGAGCAACTATTTATCGAAGGATCATATAATTCAGTTGCCAACTTTTGGGCTTTGTGCAATTTAATAGAACCGCTTTTTTTCTTTAACAACAATTTCAAAAGTTTTTGGCAAGCCCTATGCGTAGGGTATTAAAGCAGCGAAATAGGTGTTGAAATGTTGTGCTTTATAAGTTTGGATATTTGCTTGTGAAGCGATATGATTATAAATATCAGTCATGAGATTTTCGGTTTCAATGCCGTTTATACTCAAAATCTCGTCTTTTACTTTTACTTTATCAGAATTATTCACTGGATTTACCACGAATAATTGCTTGTTCACC
>JADJVC010000002.1 GCA_016710685.1 Flavobacteriales bacterium
TATCGGGTAGACGCTATATGTGGTTTATTTCACGATCAGTTTGTGAGGGGGAGTGTTTTCTATCTCACTATTGGGGAGTGTAAAGCAACATAGACACTCACAGGTCCAAGTTGTCCAAAGGGCTTCGGATCTTGCCAATGACTTTGGTGCTAACATGGGTGTAAATTTCGGTTGTTTTACTTGAACTGTGCCCTAACAGGGTTTGAATATAGCGCAGGTCCGTGCCATTCTCCAAAAGGTGTGTAGCAAAGGAGTGGCGTAGCGTGTGGACCGTGGCCGGTGCGGTAATGCCTGCCTTCTTCAACGCTCGCCTGAAAACCATTTGCACGCTCGTGGCGGAATACATACCGCCATCCGGACTTTCGAACAGGAAGTTGTTTGGCTTATAGGCGTGGAGATATTCGGATAGCTGAACAAGTATTCTGTCGCTCAACAGCGATACGCGGTCCTTACCGCCTTTTGCTCCGCGGATAAGCACTTGTTTGCGTTCGGGGATGATGTCGGTACGCTGCAAGGCCAGTGATTCGCCTAGCCGCAGCCCGGCCGAGTAGATCAGCATCAGGATGCAGCGGTGCTTCAAATTATCCACAGCCTTCAGCAGTGCGGACACTTCTTTTTCGCTTAGCACGTTGGGCAATTTGCGTTCGCGACGCGGTCGCTCAATAAACTTCACACGCCTTGCATCGCCGAGCACATCCTTGTAGTAATAGCGAACGGCGTTCACCACTTGGTTCAAGGTGCTGTTGCTCACCTTGCGTTCAGAGGCCATGTAATGTTGGTAACGCTCGATGTCCTCGGTCCGGATGTCGTTCGGAAGCTTCGTAGGAAAATGCAGGAAGAACTTCTTGGTCGCGCTCAGGTAGGTATCGATCGTTCGGGTACTGTACCGGGCGATCTCCAATTTGTGCTGCATGCGTTGCAGGGCTTCGGCTTGGGCGGAGCTCAACGGCACTTCAGGAGTTCGTGGCGCTTTGCTGGTCAGAGTGTTGGGATTACGTTTTGCCGGAGGGCGATGCGCGCTTTCCTTCTTCGCGAACAGCGCATCGGCATTTACCCAGGCCGATCCTTTGTATGCTGCGAAAATGGCTTTCATGCTGGCGCTGCCATTCTCCACGTGCCAGCATTTGTTGCTTTTGCTCCATTGGGCACCGATCGTCTTGGCGATGGCGATCATCTCCTTGTCGTAGGGAAAGCGCAAAGCGATCCGGCGTTGTCCACTGTGGTCCAACGCTTCCAGGCTTAACGTTCTCCGTTCGACGGCATTTTCGTCGGGCATGATGCACCCAAGATAAACAGGATAGCACTTCTGGGAGGCGCAGGGTCCCGAAGCGGAGACCCTGCGCGAGGATGGAGTTCCCTTTTCCAAAAGATGGGTCGCCGCGCAGGAAGCAGACTAACAACAATAGCATCTCCAACCCATGCGCTCACAAGACCTCGACCACCTCTTCCAGTTTCACGCCCCGTGAGCCTTTCACCAAGATCAATTGGCCATTGGGCGGATGGGCTTTCAATATTTCTAAAGCTGCGCCCACATCCGCAAAGCGGCGCACGGGCACATCCGGCGAAGCCTGCATAAACTCTTTGCCAACGAAGAGCGCGTCCAATCCCAGCTGTTGCACCAGGTGGATGATGGCCGCGTGCTCCGCCAAGCTGGTTTCCCCAAGTTCCCGCATGTCGCCGAGTATGGCGAGTTTTTTCCGGTCGCTGCGCAGGTCGTTGAAGTTTTTCAAGGCTGCGGCCATGCTGGTGGGGTTGGCGTTGTAGGCATCCAGCACCAGTTCATTGCGGCCGGTGTCCTTCAGTTGCGAGCGGCTGTTGGCGGGCTTGTAATCGCTGATGGCTTCATTGATGCGGTCGTCGGGCACATCGAAGTGGCGACCGATGCAGACGGCGGCCAGGACGTTGGGCAGGTTGTAAGCGCCCACGAGCTGCGTTTCGCCGTGCCAGCGGCCCACGCGTTGCGCGTCTTCGAACAGGAAGTGCAGACAATGGCTTTCACCTGCTTCCGCTTCGCCCCACACATCGCACACCAGGTCCGTGCCGTAGGTCACGCGGGGCAGGCCGTCGCTTTCCACCATCAGCAACGGGTCATCGCCGTTCACGAAGGCGATGCCACCGTGGGTGCGCAGCCAGTTGTACAGCTCGGTCTTGGTGCGCACTACGCCTTCGAGACTTCCGAAGCCCTCCAAGTGGGCTTTCCCGATGTTGGTGATGAGGCCGTGCGTGGGTTCGGCGATGGCGCAGAGTTCAGCGATGTCGCCCAGCTTGCTGGCGCCCATTTCGATGATGGCGATGCGGTGCTCGGGCTTCAATTTCAGCAAGGTGAGCGGTACACCGATGTGGTTGTTGAGGTTGCCTTCCGTGGCCAAGGTGGGCCGGTCCACTTGCAGCACCGCGTGCGTGAGTTCTTTGGTGGTGGTTTTGCCGTTGGTGCCGGTAATGGCGATCACGGGGATGTCGAAGGTGCGGCGGTGCTCGCGGGCGAGCTCTTGCAGGGCGATCAACACATCGGGCACCAACACGAAGCGATCGTCCACCGCCACGGCGGGATCGTCCACCACGGCATGCGCGCATCCGTCCTTTAGCGCTTGCGCAGCGAATGCATTCGCGTTGAAGTTGGGGCCGCTAAGTGCGAAGAAGATGCCGCCGGGCAAGGGTTTGCGCGTGTCCGTACAAACGCCGGTGGAAGCGAGGAAGCGGGATAAGAGTGAGGACATTCGCTTAGGTGGCTGTCGGTAATTCTTGTGGAATTCTTATCCAGGATCTCGAATTTTCCGGTGGCCTGCCTTTGGGCAGGTTTTTTTTACGATCGACCAAGATGGTTGATCGACAATCCCCCAAAGAAAAGGCCCCGATACGAATTTCGCATCGGGGCCTTTTTGAATGGATCAAAAACTTTACTTGTTCAGCTTGCTGCGACGCTTGTCGTCACCCAGGCCAACAGGGCTGCCCACACGCGTCATGGCGCAACGGAAGCCGATGGTGGCCGTGCTTTGGCGCTCGTCCAAGTAGCGGCGGGTGCCGGGGTTGGCCCAGTAGATACGGTCAGCCCAAGAAGCACCTTTGTACACGCGCGAGTGGTCGTTGATGAGGGTGGTCTTACCCCAATCGTACATGGCATTGCCGGTAAAGTCCGCCTGCTCGTACATGGTGCTGCTCTCCACGTCACCATCCACGTAGTCGATGTTGTCGGCTTCGCGGTAGTTGCGGCGGTCGATGTTCTCTTCCAAGTTCACCTCTCGCTCTTTCACGTCGCCCGGCTGTTGGGTCTGGTATTCGCTGAGGCCTGCGAGCAGCTTGGGGCAGATCTCCAGGTCCTGCGCCTTGATCATGTCCACCATGTCCTGGATGTTCTGGTTGGCGGGATCCATTTTGCGGGCGTCCTTTTGTTCCACGGCCAAGTCCACTTTGGTCATCAGGTTGTCGATCAATGTGGCTTCTTCCTCACTGGCGCGGCCCTGCATCTTGGTCTGGAACTCAGTGAGCCAGTATTTGATGCCGTCGATGTCGTAGATCACCTTGTCGTATTTGTCGGCGATGCTGCCGTCACTGTTGAGCACTTTTGTCTTGAACACGTTGCCGCGGAAGGGCTGCAGGTCGTTCACGTCCTCGGGGCTCAGGGGGCGGTACACGTCCATTGTCCATTCGCTCACGTTGCCGGCCATGTTGTAGAGGCCGTAGTCGTTTGGCCAATAGGTGAACACGGGTGCGGTGATGTCAGCGTTGTCGTTCAGGCTGCTGGCCACGCCCATGTAGTCGCCTTTGCCGCGCATGAAGTTTCCGCGGAAATCACCGAAGAAAGCGCCGCCTTTTTTGCGGTTGTCGTAACGTACGAAGTGGCCGTTCCAAGGGTACACGCGGCGCTCCACGATGCGCTCGTCCACGGTGTTGCCCACCAGGCCGTAAGCGGCGAATTCCCATTCAGCCTCCGTTGGCAGGCGGTATCGCGGCAGCAACACGCCGTCTTCAAGGCGCACGTTGCGGGTGTCGCGGTTGGGGTTGAAATCCTGCACGCCGTCCACTTTCTTGCCGCTTTCGTACTGGCCTGCCAAGTAGCTGTCCGTGGTGAAGTGGTCTTCGTTGATCTGATTGGGATAGTGTTCAAACAGGCCCTCGCGGATCAGGATGGCCTCGTTCACACGGTCGCCGCGCCATGCGCAATAGTCGCTTGCCTGCAGCCAGTTCACGCCCACCACGGGGTAATCGCGGTAAGCGGGGTGGCGGAGGTAATATTCCACCTTCGGCTCCATAAAGGCCAATTTGCTGCGCCATACCAGCGTATCGGGCAGTGCCTTTTTGTAGATCTCGGGATAGTCGGCACCATAAACGCGGTCCAACCAGTAGAGGTATTCCAGCCAATGCGAGTTGGTCACTTCGGTCTCGTCAATGTAATAAGACGATACCGTAACAGTGCGAGGGATGTTGTTCCACTCGTGGGTGAGGTCGTCGACAACACGGCCCATGGTGAACTGACCGCCTTCAATAAGGACCAATCCGGGACCGGTCTCCTGGTCTTCCGGTAGCGGTACTCTGCTCAAAACGGCAGCCGCTAAAGAGAAGGGCGGCGCAGGCGGCCAGCGGGGCGATTTTTTTGGCGATGTGCATGTGCGTGGGAAAGTTGCGGTTCCGGTCTTAGAACGTGGGACAGGGCACTGTGCGTACCCGGCGGCGTTTTTTCTTGCAATCGAACTGCATGGTCAAGCTTACTTCATGGCTACCGGCGGTAGCGGTGGTAAGCTTGCTGGTGGTAACGTCGTAGCTGTAGCCGAACTTGAAACGCTCGGTATGGAAGCCGATGAGGGCGATGAATGCATCCTTGCTGCGGTACCATACCCCTGCAATGATGGGTCCATGGTCAACGTACAGGCCGAGATTCAATTGCCGGAAGTCCGCTTGTTGTTGGTAGAGGATGTTGGGACTAAGGCGGGTTTTAGGCTCGCCGTATTTCCCGCGCACGCCCAAGGGAATGGCGGCACCGGCATGGGCGGTGAGCTTCATGGGCATTTTGCTCTGTCCTACGATCAGGCTTTCATTTGGTTCCGTGAGGTGATTGGCGGCAAAGCCCACGAAGAAGATATCGGTGTAGCCCAACAGGCCGGCGGAGAAGTCGGCGTTGCCGATGCTGCCGCCGCGTGGCACGTCGTTGGTGGGATAGATGAAGCCGCGGCGGGGGTCGATCTGGTCGCCGAAGGTTAGCTTGTTCCAATCCAGTGACTTTTGAAAGTACGTGGCCTGGAAGCCGGCTTTCAGGGAGAATTTCCGACTTATTGCCTGCGTATAGGAGTAGATGCCGCTAACGGTAGTGGTGTTGAGGGTGCCTTTTCCGGCCTGGTCGCTGGTGATTAAAAGGCCCAATCCGCCCATGATGCCACGCACGTCTTGGTCATAGCTCGCGCTGGTGGTAACGAAAGTGCCGCTGAGCGCTGGCCACTGGTTGCGGTAGTTCAATGACACGCGCGGGCACCGGCAGTGCCGGCGAATGCCGGGTTAAGGTACAGGGGTTAGCGTAGAACTGCGTGAATTGGGGGTCCTGGGCGAATGTCGTCAGGGTCCCGAATAGGCCCAACGCCAGCACCATAGCCATCCTTTTGCCGGTCCGTATCCTCATGCTCCCGATCGTTCTACGCCGTTTAAGGCCGCCAAGTATACGCAGCGCAAAACAGTTCGTTGTTATTGTCACGGCAATAATTTGTACAACGGGTCGTTCATCCGCAGTTCCCCGACCCATCGGGTCAAAGGTATATTTTCGCCCACACCATTCGTCCAATCGCCATTTCAGCCGCATGCGCGCACTCCTCGCCCCCTGCCTTTTCCTTGTGATCCCAATTTTTTCGGCACAGGCACAGGTACAGCCGCGCACTACGACCGCACCGGCTCGTACGTCGGTTTCCGCGGAAAAGGTTCAGGCCACCGCCACCCCGCAGGAAAAGCAACCCGCTTGGTGGCGCAACATGATGCCCGATGCCACCCGGCAGAATTTGCCGTTGGTGCATGAGGACCGGGCACTCGGTTCAGGAACTACGGCATTCACCGTGCAGATCGTGGAGCAGGTGTGGGAAGTGCTCACGCCCGCGCAATTGCAAGCGTTGCCGGGGTTGGGACAGCCCGGCCCGGAAGCCTTGGTGCGATCCAGTCTCGGTATTTCCCGGAAACGTCCGTATGCGATGGTGGAGATCGAGCCCTACCGCACCAACTCCGCTACCGGACAGGTGGAACGGCTGAATGATTACAGGCTCACGTTCACTGAAGAGCACGGAGCGCAATCGGGCAGCTCGCGTGGTACGACGTATCCGGAACATTCCAAACTGGCCAGCGGCCAATGGTACCGTTTCACCTTGGCGAAAGAAGGTGTGTATGAACTGACCTATGATTTCCTGCAGACCCTCGGCGTTGACCTTGCGGGGCTGAATTCCGACCAGATCAACGTGTATGGTAACCACGCCGGTGTGCTGCCTTACACGAACCTGCCGTTCCTGCCCACGGACCTGGTGTTGAACGCGGTGTTGATGGAAGACGGCGGCGACGGTGTTTTCGGCCCCGGCGACCGCATGCTGTTTTACGCCAACGACGCACAGCGTTGGGTGCGAAATGCGGACGGGCTCACCTTCAACCACGTGAAGAACGCATGGACGGATTCCGCCAGTTATTTCATCGGCATTGGCACGGACGGGCCCAAGCGAATTGCGGCTGCGGTGCAGTCCACGGACCCGGCCACGGACGAGGTAACGTCATTCACGGACAGGCAGGTCATCGACAAAGACGGGATCAATGTCATCAAGTCCGGGCGCGTCATGTTCAGCGAGCTGTATGATCAGGTAACCAGCTACAACTACAACTTCACCCTGCCCAATTCCACGGGCGATTCGGTTGACGTGCGCATGGCCGTGCTGGGGCGCTCGCTGGGTACCTCCAGCAGTTTCAAGGCGCAAGCCGGGGGTGTTGAACGCAACATATCCATTTCGCCGGTGGGTACAAGTAGCGGTTCACCTTACGGTAATTACGTGGTTTCCTCATGGAAAACCGGCCCGGTGGCCGGCACATTGCCCGTGACGGTCAGCTATGTGAAAAACAACCCGGTAACGGCCCTGGGGTACATGGACTATTTGGAGGTGAATGCACGGCGCAATTTGCAAATGAACGGGGACCAGCTGACCTTCCGCGACCCGCGTAGCGTTGGTGCGGGCCGTGTAGCCCGCTACTCGCTTACCGGAGCCTCCTCGGTGCAGCATGTCTGGGAGGTAACGGACCCGGTGGACGTACGTGAGGTGGCTACCGGTAACAATGCGGGCACGTTGGATTTTACGCTTGCGACGGACAGCTTGCGGGAGTTTATCGCGTTTAAGGGCAGCGGCTTTTTGTCGCCCGTCGCGATCGGTCCGGTGGCACCTCAGGACTTGCACGGCACGGCATTGCCCACGGACCTGGTGATCGTTTCGCCGCCACAGTTTCTGGCTCAGGCGGGCCTGTTAGCCGAGCGCCGTACGGAAGAAGGGTTGAACGTGGCCGTGGTAACGCCGCAGCAGGTTTTCAACGAGTTCAGTTCCGGGCAGCGCGATGGCACGGCGATCAAGCGGTACATGAAAATGCTTTATGACCGGGCGGGCAGCGATATCGCGCTGCTCCCGCGGTACTTGCTGCTTTTCGGCGACGGCTCGTACAATAATTTCTCCTTGAGCGCTGACAACCAAAATCTGGTACCTGCTTTTGAGAGCTACGACTCCTGGGGTCTTTCCAGCTCCTTCACCTCGGATGATTACTTCGTGACGTTGGACGACAATGAAGGGGAAGCTCCGGGCGATCTGGTGGACATGGGCGTAGGCCGGTTCCCGGTAAGCACGTTGGCCCAGGCACAAGAGGTAGTGGACAAATTGTTGAATTACGACAACCTGGACTTGTCCTCCACGGCGGCAGCGGCCTGCACAGCCGGGGGCGATGGCGGTGCGGCGGATTGGCGAACGTCCGTCCTCTTTTGTTCCGACGACCGGGACGGGGATTCCAATGGAGACGGTACTACCCACATGGCCAACAGCGATCAATTGGCCAACCGCGTGGATACGGTGGAGCCTTATTTGAACATCAACAAGATCTATTTGGACGCCTACCAACAGTACAGTACGCCCGGAGGCCAACGCTATCCGGATGCTTCCAAGGAACTTCAGGAACGGGTGCAAAAGGGGACCTTGCTGGTAAATTACATCGGGCACGGCGGCGAGGTAGGCTGGGCACATGAGCGCTTTTTGGACAATTCGACGATTTTGGGCTGGACCAACAATTACCGGTTGCCGCTGTTCATGACCGCCACGTGCGAATTCAGCCGTTGGGACGATCCCGCACGGACCTCCGCGGGTGAATATGTGCTGTTGAACCCCGATGGAGGGGGCGTGGGTTTGTTCACCACCACGCGGATCGCTTATGTCAGTAGCAACCAGGTCATCAGCAACGATTTCTACGACTATATCTTTTTGCCCACGGACGAGCAAGGGCGGGAACAGCGGATCGGCGACGTGTACCGCAGGACGAAAGTGGCTGCAACGCCGGGCGGCGGCAGCACCTCGGTGAACCATCGGAATTTCAGCTTGTTGGGCGACCCTTCCATGCGGCTGGCACTTCCGAAGAACAGCGCTGCCATCACGGCCATCACGGACACTCTGGGTGCTCCGTTGGACACGATCAAAGCATTGGCGGTGGTTCGCATCACCGGCACGGTGAACGATCCAGGCGGCGCTGTGCTCACGGATTTCAACGGCACCGTTGTCCCTACGATGTATGATAAAGTCAGTATGGTGCAAACGTTGCAGAACGATCCGGGTGGGTTGCCCTATTCGTTCCGGCTGCGCCGCAACACCATCTACAAGGGCCGCGCCACGGTTACCAACGGCACGTTCAGCTTCACCTTCGTAGTGCCCAAGGACATTGACTATGCCATAGGGGCAGGCCGCGTTTCGGTGTATGCGGAAAGCCCCACCACCAATGCCGTCGGCTACACCAATGACCCGTTGGTCGGCGGCACCGACGCGAATGCGGCAGTGGATGAGACCGGACCAACGGTGGAACTCTACATGAACGACGAGAGCTTCGTGCCCGGGGGGATCACCAATACCACGCCGTTGCTCTTTGCCAAGCTGTTCGACCAAAGCGGCATAAACACGTTGGGCAGCAGCATCGGGCACGACCTCAGCGCCGTGATCGATGCCAACACGGAGAACGCCATCGTCCTGAATGACTGGTACGAAGCCGAAAAGGATTCGTACCAAAAAGGCCAAGTCCGGTACAAGTTGAGCGACCTGTCCGAAGGCCGGCACACCTTGGACCTCAAGGCGTGGGATGTTTACAACAACAGCAGCACCCGTAGCACGGAGTTCATTGTGGCACCCAGCGCGGAACTGGCCTTGGCGCACGTGCTCAACTACCCCAACCCGTTCACCACCCACACGGATTTCTACTTCGAGCACAACCGGCCTTGCGAAACACTTGATACGCAGGTGCAGGTGTTCACCGTGAGCGGCAGGTTGATCAAGACCATCAACAGGCGGCTCACTTGCAACGGTTTCCGTAGCGAGGCCCTGCCTTGGGACGGTCTGGACGACGAAGGGGACAAGATCGGTCGCGGGGTGTACATCTACCGCCTCAGCATTACCACGGCCACCGGGGAAAAGGCGGACAAGCTGGAAAAATTGGTGATCTTGCGTCTGATCAAGACTCAAGACTCCTGACTCCCGACTCCCGGCTCAAGACCATTCCCACACAATAACCCCCGGCATCCCGCGTATATTTGCCGCCCCTTTTCGCGAACGCCAGCCCCACATGACCTTATCTATCCGCCAACCGGCCCTTTTCGCCGCTATCGTGGTCAGCACGGCCCTTAGTGCCCAAAGCAGTGTAAGTACCGGTTGCATCGGTGAACTTACTGGGCAGGCCTGCGGTCCCCGGCTCAACACGATCACAACGGCGGTCCCGTTTTTGATGATCGGCCCCGATTCGCGTTCCGGCGGCATGGGGGATGCCGGTGTAGCACTTCCCGCAGATGCGAGTGCATTGCACTGGAACCCAAGCAAACTGGCCTTTGCGGAGAATGAAGGTGAATTCCGGGTTTCCGTTTCGCCATGGCTGCGCACGTTGGTGCCGGACATGAGCCTTTCTTACTTGGCGGGCTATAAGAAGTTGAACAAGCGCGCTGCCATTGGCGGCTCCCTTCGCTACTTCAACTTGGGCAGCATCACCTTTACGGACATTAACGGTGGAGTGATCCGGGATTTCAAGCCTGCGGAATTCGCAGTTGACGTAACGTTCGCGCAACAGTTCAGCGATCGTTTCGCCGGGGGTGTTTCGCTTCGCTACATCAACAGCAACCTAACCGGTGGCCTCGACGTTGGTACTTCAAATACCAAAGCAGGGCAAGCTGTGGCTGCGGACGTGTCCTTCTTTTACCGCAACACGGACATGGTGATCTCTTCCAAGGACGCCACTTTCGCCTTCGGTGTGGACGTATCGAACATCGGCAATAAGGTAGCTTACAGCAACAGCTCACGCACGGATTTCCTGCCCGTTAACCTCCGCTTTGGTCCGGCGCTTACGGTCGATATCGACGAGTACAACAGCATCACATTTAACGCGGACATCAACAAACTGCTGGTGCCCACTCCACCCGTGTACAAGACCGTGCCGGACGACAACGGCAATCCGGTAGCGGTTTTGAATGCCGACGGCACGTATGAGATCTTCAGTGGTGAGGACCCTAACAGGGGCTTGGCTGCGGGGGTCTTCGGATCCTTTAGTGACGCCCCCGGCATCGTCTACACCGATGCCGATGGCGTGCAGCACTTGGAACCTGGCAGCAAGCTGAAGGAGGAGCTTCGTGAATTCTATTATGGAGGCGGCTTCGAGTATTGGTACGCGAAGCAGTTCGCTTTCCGCACCGGTTACTTCTGGGAAGCCGCCACCAAGGGCGACCGCAAATACTTCACCATGGGCTTAGGTGTGAAATACAGCATTTTCTCGCTGGATTTCAGCTACCTCATCGCCAACACGCAGCGCAGCCCGTTGGCGAATACGCTCCGCTTCACGCTGGGCTTCAACTTCGACGGCAAGGCTAAGAAGAAGGCCAGCGACACCGAAGGATGAGCATGCGCGTAGGCTTTGGCTATGACAGCCATCGCTTGGTGGAAGGCCGCCCTTTGATGTTGGGCGGCATTGATGTTCCACACCACTTAGGCAGTTTAGGGCACAGCGATGCCGACGTGTTGCTCCACGCACTGTGTGATGCATTGCTGGGTGCGTTGGCCTTGGGCGACATCGGTTCCCATTTCCCGGATACCGACCCGGCCTACAAAGGCGCCGATAGCCGCAAATTGCTGGCGGCCGTGGTGAAGTTGATAAACGATAAAGGCTGGAACGTGGGCAACGTGGACTGCACCGTGGTGCTGGAGCGGCCCAAATTGCGCCCCCACATCGACGGGATGCGCACCGTGATCGCGGAGCTGTTAGGCGTAGCGCTGGACGCGGTTTCCGTGAAGGCGACCACCAACGAGAAGATGGGCTTTGCAGGGCGCGAAGAAGGCGTTTGCGCGTATGCGGTGGCGTTGTTGGAGCGGGAGTAATTCCAATTCTTCCTTCAGAAGGAACTGATATTTCTCGGAGATCGGTAGCCTTTAAAATTGCTGATTGCTGATTTCTGATTCCGACTGCAGGCGCGGCTTGTCGGAATTAGGAATCAGGATTTTGCGGAATCGCGGAGCGTTCTGAGATGGCTTGTTCTTCGGAGGTTGCGGAAAACGAATTGGAATCAATCATCCCCATCATCCCGAATAGCCTCACGGAAATTTTCGTGGTCCTGCTCGTCTTCGAAGTAAAACACACGGAGCATTGCGGTATCGCGCAGCAAGTCGATGCGTCCGATCTCCACGCGGCTCACGCGTATGCCGAGGCGGTCGCGCAGGTCGGCATAAAGCGCTTCGCGGTTGGCGGGTTTGATGAGCTCGATGCGCTCGTAGATCAGTTGGCGCATGGCTTCATGGCGGGTGAGCCACACCTGTTCCAGCACGAACACCAAAAGCAAGATCATGCCATTGGTGAAGAGCAGTTCCGCCAGGCTGATCTTCTTCCCGGCCAAGGCATTGATCACAGCTAAGCAGATCGCAGCGAACAAGTAGGTCATGTCCTTCACCTCCAGCTGCTCGGTGCGGTAGCGGATGATGCTGAAAATGGCGAACAGCCCGAAGCCGAAGCCCATGCTCAGCTTCACGTTGTTCATCAGAATGCAAAGGAAGAAGATGAGGAAGTTGAACACGAAATAGGTGAAGAGGTTTTCCTTTTCCGGTGGATGGGATAGTGATCAATCGGATGAGGATGAAAACGACCAGAGCATCAAGCCCGAACTTGAACACCATTTCCCACAGGTCCTCGTGGAAGAGGTTCATACCGAAGAATTTCATAGTGCGATGGTTGGTGTTGCTGCGCGTGCGGCCTGCAGCAGCACGGGTTTGAAGGTGTTGTGTTTTAGTGCGGGGCGCAAGAGCGCGATGCCAATACAGTACTTGCTGAAGCTTACCGGGGGCACGGCCCATCGGCGCATGATGGCGGCGAAGGGAGAGCCGTGGCCGGTGCGTCCTTCCTTCAGTTCGGCCACGCACAGGCCGGTCATTTCGTTGGTGGCGCCCAAGTGCGAAAACGCAATGTCCATGTCGATGGTGAGGCGTTCCAGACGCACGCGGTGTACCAGCGTAAGCCGGTGGAAAGCATTGTCCAACACGGGGGCCAGTTGTTCGGCGCTGCCAGCGTGATGCGACGAATGCTTGGTGTTCCGTGGAAAGTCGATCGGGATATTCCTGCAAAGGTGTCCGACGTTTGTCGGTGCCGCCGCGGCCTGTCTTGCGTTTCACCTCCAGCACGCAAAGGCCGCTTCCGCCGTAGCGGCGCACCCGCACCTTGCTGCGCAGTGGGCGCCCGTTGTGATGGTCGAAGTAATGCTTCAGCGCCGGTGTGTCGAAATAGCGCGTTTGGTAATCGATGCCCCGGACCCCGTTGACTTCCAGCAGGCGGTATTCCGGCAGTAGTTCCTCCAACAACTCCGTGAGCCGGTGCGCACCAAAGACGTACTTGGTGTCCATGCGGACCAGGAGCTGCACGGCATCCATTTCGGCCAGCTTGATGGGGGCGAAGCGTTGAAGGACGGCAGGCAGGGACATGGGCGAAAGCGGGGCAAGCTAAGGAATGGCGGGGAGTTGCAGTGGGCAGTGGCAGTGGGCAGTGGCAGTCGGCAGTGGCAGTAGGCAGGGGCAGTTGGCAATGGCAGTTGGCAATGGCAGTCGGCAGTACCCTGTGCCCAGTACCCGATACCCAATACCAGAAACTCAACATACCAACCCCTTGCAGGCGCTACCTTCGGCACCCTTAAACGCTACATGGCAAACACACGCAAGATCGCGCTGCACTATTTGCAGCATTCCTCCTGGTCGGTTCTTCCGGCAGAAGACAAGGAACTGTTGGAGCTGGCGGCCAAGGCGGCAAAAAACGCTTATGCCCCATATTCGAAGTTCAAGGTTGGCGCAGCCATCCGGATGGAAAGCGGAGAGATCGTTCCGGGTAGCAACCAGGAAAATGCGAGCTTTCCAGCTGGCATTTGCGCCGAACGCACGGCCCTGCACGCGGCCATGACGGTTTTGCCAAAGGGTGAAGTGGAGAGCATTGCGATCGTTGTTCCGCAGATAAAAGGCACCAAGCCGGTTACTCCGTGCGGCATCTGCAGGCAAGCCTTGGTGGAGCAGGAGCGCCGCCAGAAAGGGCCCATGCGCCTGTTGATGGGCATCGTAAAAGGCCCGGTGATCGAGACGTTCAGCGCGGAGACGTTGCTGCCGCTCAGCTTCGACAGCAGCCAGCTGGGGAAAAAGAAGGCCGTTTGACCGTAGTTATCTTTGGGCGCGTCATTTATATCCCGCAATGAGCAAGACCACTGCAAGCAAAACACCAAAAGCCGCGAAGGAAAAATCGCCCGCTACGGCCTTCGACAAAGCCACGTATCTCGGTTGGTACAAGGAAATGCTGTTGATGCGGCGCTTCGAGGAAAGGACCGGCCAGCTTTACACCCAGCAAAAATTCGGCGGCTTCTGCCACCTCTACATCGGCCAAGAAGCCATACTTGCGGGGCTTTCCACCGCCATGCAAAAGGGCGATCGCATCATTACCGCCTACCGCGACCATGCGCACCCTTTAATGTTGGGCACCCCAGCGAAAGAGGTGATGGCCGAACTCTACGGGCGCATCACCGGCAGCAGCAAAGGCAAAGGCGGCAGCATGCACTTTTTCGACAAGGAGCGCAACCTTTTCGGAGGTCACGGCATTGTTGGTGCACAGATCGCTTTGGGCGCGGGCATCGCCTTTGCGGACAAATACCGCGGCGGCGATCAAGTGACCTACTGCTTTTTCGGTGATGGCGCTGCGCGGCAAGGCATTTTGCACGAGACCTTCAACATGGCCATGACGTGGAAGCTGCCGGTGGTGTTCGTAATTGAAAACAACGACTACGCCATGGGCACCAGCGTGGAGCGCACGAGCAATGTGCATGAAATGTACAAGTTGGGTTTGAGCTACGACATGCCAGGCGCGCCGGTGAACGGCATGCGTTGCGAGGATGTCCACAACGCTTTTTCCGATGCGGCGGCACACGTCCGCTCCGGCAACGGCCCATTCCTGCTGGAAATAAAGACCTACCGGTACCGCGGGCACAGCATGAGCGACCCGGGCAAGTACCGCACCAAGGAAGAAGTGGAAGAATACAAGCGCCGCGATCCGTTGGAAGATGTGCGCCTAAAATTGGTGGAACATAAGTGGGCCACGGAAGCGCAGTTGGAGAAGATGGACACAGACGTGAAAAAGGAAGTGGAGGACGCGGTGAAATTCGCTGAGGATAGCCCGTATCCGCCGTTGGACGAACTGTACATCGACGTGTACAAAGAGAAGGACTACCCGTTTATCAAGGATTAAGCAGGTCGGCGCATTGCCGATAGAACACAAACATTGCAGCAAAGCAGCATGGCCGAAATCGTTACGATGCCCAAGTTGAGCGACACCATGACCGAGGGCGTGGTGGCCGCATGGCACAAAAAGGTGGGGGACGCGGTGAAGAGCGGGGAGATCCTCGCGGAGATCGAGACCGACAAGGCCACCATGGAATTCGAGAGCTACTACGACGGCGTGTTGCTGCATCAAGGCGTGGCGGCGGGCAAGGCTGCTCCGGTAGATTCACTGTTGGCGATCATTGGAAAAAAGGGAGAGGACATCAGTGCGATCTTGAAAGAGGCTGCCAGTAACGCGGCCCCACCGAAATCGGAAACTGCTACCAGTAGCGTCGACCCATCGGGTCGACAGTCTACCGGTAGCGACACCCCCGTTTCACCGCCAAAGAAGGACGGAGCCGAATCAAGTCAAAAACCGGAGCAGAAATCCGAAGCGCGCACTGCCACTTCAGCTCCCGCACCCGCACCGGCGTTCGCGCCCATGCGCACCGCAACGGCGGAAGCCGCACCGGCGAACGGTCGCGTTAAGGCGAGCCCGTTGGCCAAACGGTTGGCCGAAGAGCGTGGTATTGACATTGCACGAGTGCGCGGTACCGGCGACGACGGCCGCATTACCAAGCACGATATTGAGAGCTACCTCGCTGGTGGCATGGCTCCGGCGGCCGCGCAAGTGGAATCCTTCACCGAAGTACCGGTGAGCCAAATGCGTAAGACCATCGCCAAGCGTTTGGCGGAAAGCAAGTTCAGCGCGCCACATTTCTACCTCACCATCGCGGTGGACATGGGCAACGCCATGGCAGCGCGCGAGGCCATCAACAAAGCGGTGGCTCCGGACAAGATCAGCTTTAACGACCTGGTGGTGAAAGCATGTGCCATGGCCCTGCGCCAGCACCCCAAGGTGAACAGCAGTTGGCTCGGCGACAAGATCCGCTACAACGAACACGTGCATATCGGCGTGGCCGTGGCGGTGGAAGAAGGCCTGCTGGTGCCGGTGGTCCGCTTCGCGGACACCAAGTCCTTGCGCACCATCGGTGCAGAGGTACGCGAATTCGCCAAGCGCGCGAAAGACAAGAAATTGCAGCCGCAGGACTGGGAAGGCAACACCTTCACCATCAGCAACCTCGGCATGTTCGGCATCGACGAATTCACGGCCATCATCAATCCGCCCGATGCGTGCATTTTGGCGGTGGGTGCGATCATGGACACCGCCGTTGTGAAAGGCGGCGCGGTGGTTCCGGGCCACATCATGAAGGTCACCTTGAGCTGCGACCACCGCGTGGTTGACGGCGTTACGGGTGCCATGTTCTTAAACAGCGTGCGGGATTCTTTGGAGAATCCGGTGCTGATGTTGGGCGCAGCTTCGATCTAAAGAATGTCTCCGGCGCGCAAGGACAACCTCGGCGCGCTGCTTGTCTTTGGACAGTTCGCGTGCATCGCCGTGTTATTGTTCGGCGGAGGCTGGGTTTTACCTTGGTGGGCTTGGGCGCTTTTGGTATTGGGCCTTCTGGTTTTCTTCTTGGCCGCAACCGCATTGGGCGGCAACAACTTCACCGCCATGCCCGTGCCGCGCGAGGGAAATACCTTGAGCAAGCGGGGGATTTATGCATTCGTAAGGCACCCGATGTACTTGTCGGTTCTGTTGTGTGGCTCCGCGATGGCGTTCGGGGCACCTTCATCTTGGCGTTGGGCCGCGCTGGGAGTTGCCGTTTTGGTACTTGTAGTGAAAGTGTACCACGAAGAGCGGAGGCTCACGGAAAAGCATCCGGAATATCCCGAGCTGATGCGGGGCGTGGCGAGGATCGTGCCGGGTGTGTGGTAAGGTTGTTTTTTACCGCAACGGCGCAACGACGCAACGGGTTCGCAACGTTTCTTTTTTACCGCAACGGCGCAACGCTGGCAAAACGTTCATGTGTTCGCATGTCACGTTGCGTTATCGTTGCGTCCATGGCTGCCGGAGGCATGCGTAGCGCCGTTGCGGTCGAAATTTTACGCCACCGCTTCCGGTTCTTCCTTCTTCGCTCGGAGCAAGGCATACGACATCAGCAGGCTGCTGCACAGGATCACTACGAACAGCACGCCGTTCCCCACCAAGGGATGGGCGTGCATTGCGGGAATGCTGAAGAAGAGCAGAATGCTAATGAGGCCGCGCGGAGCGATGAGCTGCACATGCGGCCGCTCCTCTTTCGCCACCAATGCCATGATGCCGATACGGGCGAAGTAGATCGCCGCGATCATGAACGCGCCCAACGCAAGCACAGGCAATTGCCCCAGCTCCGGCAGGTTGATGCTGAAGCCGAACAGCAGGAAGAAGAAGGTGCGGATAAGAAAGGCGCTTTCGGCAGTTAGCGTCTTCATCTGGTCCAGATCGGCGGCCATTTTTGGGTAGTGGAAAATGCGTGCGAACACGGGATGGTTCAACCGGTCCGCGTTGTTCAACAACAGTCCGAAGGCCAGCACGATGATGAGCGAGCTCAGGTGGAACTGCTTCGCCAAGGCATACACCATAACCAGTACGGACATTATGAGGAAGAACTTGATGTGGTGCTTCAGCTTGCCCATGATGAAGAGCAGGCCGAGGCAGAACACCACGGATATCAAGGCGATGGCGCCCATGTCCAGGCCCAAGCCGAGAATGGACTTGGAGGTGACGGTGTCGTTGAAGAGCACGAAATCGAACACCACGATGCCGATGATGTCCGAAAGCGAAGACTCGTAGATCACGAACTCGCGGTCCTTCTTACGCATGTGGGCCACGCTGGGAATGGCGATGGACGAGCTGATGACCGCAAAGGGCAAGGCGTTAAGCACGCAGACGTACCAGCCTTCACTGCTCAGCAATTTCAACACCACGGCGATCAACGCGGCGGTACCTAACAGTACGAACAATGCGGAAAGAAAGGCGCGTTTTAGCATGCCCAGCTTGCCCTTGTCGAAGTGGATCTCCAGCGCGCCTTCCAGTACGATCAAGATCAGGCCCACGTTGCCCAGAACGGCCAACAGCTTTGTGGTGTCACCCACGTCCACGCCAAGGTATTCGGTGATCAGGGAGATGCCGATGCCCAGCAGCATCAACAAAACCACTGAAGGGAACCGCGTGCGTTTGGCGAACAGGTCGAAGAGATAAGAGAAGATGACCAGTCCGCAGAGAATGACCAGCGTAGTATATGTGCTCATGCGGCCGTAAAGTAAACCCGTATTGCTGAACGCGCGTTGCGCTGAACAGCCCTATTTTCGGGCCATGGCGCAAGTGCTGGAAACGCCGATCGAATACCTGAAGGGCGTTGGCCCGCAGCGGGCGGAGCTGATGCGCAAGGAATTGGGCGTCGGCACCTTCGGCGATCTGCTGCTGCATTACCCTTTTCGGTACGTGGACCGCACGCGTTTCAGCACGGTGGCGGATATTGCAGAAGAAGGCACAGCTGTGCAATTGCGCGGAGTGTTGAAGGAAGTGCGCATGATCGGTGAAAAGCAGGCACGGCGGCTAACGGCGAAGTTGACGGATGCCACGGGCACGATTGAACTGGTCTGGTTCCGGGGCCTGCGTTGGCTGCAGCCCATTTTGAAGGATGGCGGCGAGTACATCGTCTATGGTAAACCGACGTTGTTCAGGGAGCGCTACAACTTGGCGCATCCTGAAATTGAATCCGCGATCACTTGGGACCAAGGCGCGGCTACGCCTTTGCAGCCGGTGTACAGCACCACGGAAAAAGCTTCCGTGAAAGGGCTGAACAGCCGCGGCATCGGAAAGCTCGTTCATGCGTTGTTGCCACAGGTGCAGGGCGCGTTGCCGGAAACACTGAGCGCTGAATTGGTGCAGCAATTAGGCGGTATCAGCCGGGAAGAAGCGGTGATGGAGGCCCACTTTCCGCAGGACCAAAAGCGCTTGGACCTGGCCGTGAAGCGCTTGAAGTTCGAGGAACTGTTCTACATCCAACTGCAACTGCTGAAGCAGAAATTGCTGATGCAGCATGATGTGAAAGGCAATGTTTTCGCACACGTTGGCGCGCACTTCAATTCGTTCTACACCGACCATTTGCCTTTCGAGCTAACCGGTGCACAGAAGCGTGTGGTGAAGGAGATCCGCAAGGACATGGGCACCGGCCACCAGATGAACCGCCTGCTGCAAGGCGATGTGGGCAGCGGCAAAACGCTCGTGGCCTTGCTCAGCATGCTGATCGCGCTGGACAACGATTTCCAAGGCGCGTTGTTGGCCCCGACGGAGATCCTCGCGCAGCAGCACTACAAGAGCATTTCGCGTTTTCTCGAAGGGTTGCCCGTGGTAGTGCGACTGCTCACGGGCAGCACCAAGGCCGCCGCGCGCAAGTGCCTGCTCACAGCATTGAAGTTGGGCGAAGTCCACATTCTCGTTGGCACGCATGCGTTGCTGGAAGACCGTGTGGTATTCCAAAAACTTGGTTTGGTCGTGATCGATGAGCAGCATCGCTTCGGCGTGGCGCAACGCGCGCGGATGCAGGCCAAAGCGAAAGTGCCCCCGCACGTGCTGGTCATGACAGCAACGCCTATACCGCGCACATTGGCAATGACGCTGTATGGCGACCTCGACGTGAGTGTGATCGACGAGCTACCGCCAGGCCGGAAACCCATCAAGACCGTGCATCGCGACGATCATTCGCGCAATGCCGTCTTTGATTTTCTGGGATCGGAAATTGAGAAGGGGCGGCAGGTGTACGTGGTTTATCCGTTGATCGAGGAAAGCGAAAAGAGCGACCTGAAAGATGTTACCGATGGTTACGAAAGCTTGTCGCGCCGTTTCCCTTTGCCGAAGTACGCAGTGGGTATTGTGCATGGCCGAATGACACCGGAGGTGAAGGATTACGAGATGGCGCGCTTCGTAAAAGGGGAGACGAACGTGCTGGTGGCCACCACCGTGATCGAGGTGGGCGTGGACGTGCCCAACGCCAGCGTAATGGTGGTGGAGAACGCGGAACGCTTTGGGCTGTCGCAGTTGCACCAATTGCGCGGTCGCGTGGGTCGTGGAGCCGAACACAGCTACTGCATCCTGATGACGGGCGCCAAGCTCGGCAACGATTCCCGCACGCGCATCAGCACCATGGTGCGCACGCAGGACGGTTTCGAGATCAGCGAAGTAGACCTGCGGTTGCGCGGCCCGGGGGATATTATGGGCACGCAGCAGAGCGGCATTCCGGAGCTGCACATGGCGGACCTGGTGGAAGACGCGGAAATTTTGCAAGACGCACGGCGCGTGGCACGGCGGTTACTTGATGAAGACCCGGAGCTTCAAGAGCCTAAGAATGCCGCGATCGCGGGTACTTTACGGGAGCAGATGAAGGAGAAGGCGGTTTGGGGGCGGATCGGGTAGGAAGTTGAACCGCAACGGCGCAACGAAAACGCCACGTATAGTTTGAAGGATTGCGGCGTAACCGAAGTACCACAGTATCCTCAGTTTCGTTTCGGGGGAAAGTTCAAAACGTTGCGCCGTTGCGTCGTTGCGCCGTTGCGGTTGTCTATCCTCACGTAGTCAAAGCCTGCCTGCGTCGGAGGTTATCCGGGTCCAGCACATGCGCCAAAGCACCGCCGGCGATCATGAACTGCGCGATCGCGTAGGTGACCATTATCCAGACCTGCGCTCCCTTCATCGGGAACCGGAAACGGTCCCAAGCGAGCAGGCTGTCCGAGGCGATGAAGCACAACGAGCCGATCATGATGAGCCAAAAGCTGCGCGGGTAGGTGCGCCGATAGCGGAACGCGGCAAGGATCCCCATTAGCGCGATGGCCACCACGTAGGCGATCACAGGAATGCCCAAACCATCGTCCAGATGTGGCATAAGGTCCCATGCGAAGAAGAAGGCATAGGTACCAATACCGAATGAGATCAGGATGGCCACCAGCAAGCCATCCATGCCCCCCACATCTGAAATGTTCTGCGCAAAGGCAAAGGCATAACAGAGCTGTGCCAGGAAGAACGCGCCGAGGCCGACAAGGAAATTGAAGTCGTCCTTATAGGTGAACATCAACGCGATATCGCCAACGAGGGAGAAGAAAAGTCCGGCTTGGATCAGCAACGTGAACCGGTCGCCCACGCGGCGGCTGTTGAAGAAGAACCAAGAAGAGAGCACCAACAACAGCAACGGTTTGCTCACGAATTCCAGCGCGTGCAGGCCTTTCCATTGCGCAATGCATGTGCCGATCAGTGCGAGGGCGTAGAGGCCACCGTTCACGAGCAGGTTTTTCTTGGGGTCCATCGGTTTTCGCTGTCCTGTCGCTCAGGCGGTCATCGGCTTCCTGCCGATCACCACGTTCTCATCCGCCATGTGCGGAAAAAGCTTAATGGCCAAATTCTTTTTCCAGAACGCCCGGTTCCATTGCGGATAATTGTTGCGGTGTTTGGCGCTGTGTATCTCGAATCCGGAGGATTTGAACATGGTGTGCAGCTCAGGCAGGGAATATTCCTTCACATGCATCCAATCGTCCCAGATCTGCGGAATGCCGGTGCGGTTCCAATCTTGGGAAATGCTCTGGGAACGTTCGTTTACGACGAGGCTGACGGGTTCGGTCAATGTTTGGCCACGCGCAAGCTTCAGCGCCCGTTCAAAGGAGGTCACGTTTACGGTGCTCAGGTAGAAGAAACCGCCCGGCGGCAGTGCGGCAAAAATTTTTTTGAACAACACGTAAGGGGAGAACCGGAAGTGCGCAATGGAATGGGCGAGGATGAAACAATCCACCGGTTCTTCGATCACGCTAAGGTCTCCGGTGAAGAACTCTTGTGCATAGATCCGCACGCCGTTCGCGTTGCTCCATGCGAAATGTTCGGCATTGGCCCATGGAGCATCCACGGCTACCACTTCCAAACCACGTTGCTTAAGTCCAATGGAAATTTCGCCTAACCCCGGGCCCAGGTCGCAATAGGTTTTGCATTGCAGGGCTGCCAAGTCGCTGATGGTGTCAATGTAGCGGGATCGTTCGGACATGGCCAAATATAGCTGGAAGGTGCGAATGCGTGCCGCGCCTACGGTTCCTATTTTAGCGGCCGATCGGCTTACCCTCCGTTCAAAGATCCCCATGCGCATTTCCTGGAACTGGCTCAACACCTTGCTCGACACCGACGCACTCTCCGCCAACGAAGCGGCGGACATCCTTACCAGCACCGGGCTGGAGGTGGAAAGTGTGGAGGTGGTGGAATCCGTGCCGGGCATGTTGGCCGGGGTGGTGGTGGGTGAAGTGCTTTCCTGTACGAAACATCCTGATGCCGACCGCCTGCAAGTCTGCTCAGTGGACATCGGCGCGGGAAATCCTTCGCAGATCGTCTGCGGCGCACCGAACGTGGCCGCCGGTCAGAAGGTGTTGGTGGCGACTGTCGGTGCCACATTGCATCCATTGGGCAGTGAACCGTTCACCATCAAGAAGGCGAAGATCCGCGGTGTGGAGAGCCATGGCATGATTTGCGCCGCAGATGAACTTGGTCTTGGCACGGATCACGACGGCATCATGGTGTTGCCGTCTGCTTCAAAAACCGGCACGCCTGCGGCTCAGCATCTTCAGCTGAAAAGCGATTATGCGATCGAGATCGGCCTTACGCCGAACCGTTCCGATGCATTGGGTCATTGGGGCGTGGCCCGCGACCTCATCGCAGCGCTGAACCACCGCACCGGCAGCAAGAACAAAGTGGTTTTGCCTTCCGTGGAAGCCTACAAACAATACGACGAAACAGGCGCCATTACCGTGGAAGTGCAGTCTCCGGACGCCGCGCCGCGCTATGCGGGGCTCACGCTCACGGGCATCACCGTCGCGCCCTCGCCAGCATGGTTGCAGGAGCGCTTGAAGAGCATCGGTCTCAAGCCGATTAACAACGTGGTGGACGTTACAAATTTCGTTCAGCACGAGCTGGGTCAGCCTTTGCACGCCTTCGATGCCGACAAGTTGAAGGGCGGAAAGATCGTTGTGCGCAAGGCGAAAGCGGGCGAGTACCTCACCACTTTGGACGAAAAGGACCGCACCCTGGATACTGAAGACCTCTTGATCGCCGATGCAGAAAACGGCGCCTGTTTGGCTGGGGTTTTCGGCGGTGCGGGCAGCGGCGTTTCCGAAAGCACCACGGCTATTTTCCTGGAAAGCGCCTGCTTCGATGCTGTCACTATCCGCCGCACTGCGCGCAGGCATGGCTTGAACACCGATGCCTCATTCCGCTTCGAGCGTGGGGTGGATCCGGAGATCACCGTGTATGCGTTGAAACGCGCGGCATTGCTGCTGAAGGAAGTGGCCGGGGCAAAGATCAGTTCCGCCATAATCGACATCGCGCAGCCGCGAGCTTGGTCCGAAGTGGACCTGAAATTTGCTAACGTGGACCGTCTTTGCGGCGTTGCCATTGCGCCGGATGCCGTGGTGCGGATCCTCGAAATGCTCGATTGCCGGACGAGCGAACGCACTGCTACAACTGTACACGTACAAGTGCCGCCCTACCGCGTCGACGTGCTGCGCGAAGCAGATCTCATAGAAGAGAGTGTTACGCATCCACGGTTTCGATCAAGTCCCCATTCCGGAGCGCCTGATGATGCCCGCCGTGCAACAGCCGGAAACAACTTCCGAAGGTTTCCGCCAACGGCTGTCGCAGCATTTGGCAGCACGGGCATTCCGCGAAGTGATGACGCCATCACTGGTGAACGGAAGCCGCACGATCAAGCTGAAGGCTGTCGAAGAAGAAGCCTTGGTACGTCTGAAGAATCCGCTGAGCGCCGAGTTGGACGTGATGCGTCCCACGATGCTGTTCGGCCTGCTGCAAAGTGCCGCACACAACATGGCCCGCCAGCACCGCGACCTGCGTCTCTTCGAGAAGGGCCGCATTTATTTCGTGGCGAACGGCAAGATCATAGAGGAGGAACGCGTTGCACTGTTGATCACCGGAAAACGCAACACCGACAATTGGCGAAGCGCGGACCGCAAGGCCGAACTCGCTGATGTGAAGGAGGAACTTGAGCTGCTGCTTCAACGCATGGGGCTGGGCGGCAACACAAAATTTGCCTTAAGCGAAAGTCTGTTGCTTGCTTCGGCGGTGGAAGTGAAAGTCGGAAAGAAGACCGTGGCGTTGTTGGGCGAAGTTGCCGTGCATGTTGCAAAAGCTTTCGATGTTGACCAGCCCGCATTCTATGCGGAGATCCACGATGAAGTGCTCGTGGCGCTGTTGCGCGGCAGCCGCACCACTTACAAGGAAGTTTCCAAATTCCCTTCTGTGCGCCGCGACCTCAGTTTGTTGCTGGACCGCTCCGTGGCCTATATGCAGCTGGAACAGATCGCCTACCAAGCCGAACGCAAGTTGCTTCGCGAAGTGGACCTTTTTGATGTCTACGAAGGTGACAAATTGCCTGCCGGCAAGAAGAGCTACGCGATCAGTTTCATTCTACAGGACAACGAAAAGACGCTTACCGACGAGCAAGTGGAAAAGGCCATGGGGCGCATCCGTGGGGCGATGGAGAAGGAGGTCGGGGCGGAGCTGCGGGGGTAAATGATATTCGAATTAGTCTGGCATCCGGCGATTCACCGATGCAGACTTTGATGTTACTATTTTGCTTAGACCGGCCGCGCGTTCACCTTGGTCGAACAGCCGGTACCCGATAAGTAGTCGCAAATCGCAACAAATCCACCAATGCGGGGTCCTTCAATTGCTCGGCAGATCTGATTTTCACGTGCCGGTAAAGCTTGCCCGTGCCTTCCAATAAATGCGCGGGATCAGGCAATTCAGCACCGTAGTTGAAGCCCAATGATAAGTGCTTTGAGGCGGGCAAGAACCAACAGAAGTGTTCGGTATTCTTCTTGATCCCGGTGCCAAAGCCAATGGTTTTTTGCTGCACCCATGCCACTTCCACCACTTCCGGTAGAATGCGGTGGATGAGCTTTCGGGCTTCTCTTGCCAAGGACTGGACCGGAGCTGAAAAGCTTTCGATGGCTTGGTCGAATTCAGTGTCGGTCGTTCCCATGGCTTATTCTAATAGGCAGGTGCTCGCATGTTGCGAGTGCCTGGAGAATTCACTCGCTCGTAGTAATGCCAAGCTTATCGATCCGCTTCAACACCAACCACAGCGGCACCGCGCCGAACACGCCGAAGGAGGCATCGATGCAACGCCAGAAGAACGGAATGCCGCGCACCGGCGACCATAAGAAAGCCAGCGGTAACACGAGCAAACAGCACCAAAGGCCCCATTCCACCACCCACCGGTTCCGCACGGGATCGCGGTAGGGTCCAATGAACGCGAGGCCGATCACGATGTGCGCAAAAGCCAGCCAGTCCGTGCCGTAGAACAGCATGGGGTAATGCGCTCCCACGTAGCCGACCGCATCGCGTGTTTGTGCTGTCCAAGAAGTCCACGGATCGCCCCAATTCGCTGTAAATTCCGCCAACCACGCGGTGCCCCATTCCAACGGCACGGCCGTAAGTCCGCTGATGAAAAGACCGATCATGAAAAGCACCAGCCAAATGCGAATGAAGCGGAGGTCGGATGTGTGCTGGTCGGACATGTAGTGGTAATGCCACGAAAGTAAAAAAAATTTATCCCCAAAATTTTAACCCCGTTGGGAAACGGAGAAAAACGGTTATTTTTTTTCGCGGCAAAACAGCGAGCTACGTGTGCCCAGCCAATTCCAACACACCTTCGCACGCAGATACCCTGTACCCGGTATCCAATACCCAGTACCAAAAAAAGTAATTCCACTCCTCATCCGTCCTCAACAATGTGGAAGCGCAACTCACATACGTAAACATGGCACGCAACGAAGGCGGGATCACCAAAGCAGTGGCACAATACGGTCGTGCGCTCTTCGGCTTCATCCGCTCCCGTGTGCGAACCGATGCCGACGCGGAGGACGTTCTCCAAGATGTGTGGGCGCAATTCGCAGGTCAACCGGAGATCGAGGCGATCGAACAAGTGAGCGGCTGGCTTTATCGCGTGGCGCGCAACAAGATCATCGACCGGCATCGCAAGGGAAGTACGGAAGCACTGGAGGATTTTTCCGTGGAAAATGAAGATGGCGAATTCAACTTCGGTGAACTGCTGCTGGCCGTGGAGGACGACCCGGATATGCACATGTTGCGCGACCTTTTCTGGGAAGAACTGGAAGCCGCATTAGCCGAATTGCCCGAGAACCAGAGGCTCGTCTTTGTCCAGAATGAATTGGAAGACAAGACGCTGCGCGAGATCGCGGAGGAGCAGGGCGAGAACCTCAAGACCATTATTTCCCGCAAGGGCTACGCCGTGAAGCACCTGCGCCTTCGGCTGGAAACGGTTTACCATGAGCTTACACGATGATGCAGTATGTAGCCACAAGCTTCAAGCCTTAAGCCACAAGCTCAAGACTCACGACTCTCGACTCAAATTGGTGATTGGTGATTGGTGATTAGACGGCTCACGACTCACGACTCAAAAACTCAAAACCCTCAAACCCACAAACACACTCAAAAAATGAAACGTTTTCGCTGGTTTTTCCCTCTGATCCCCATCGTCGCCATCGCCGTGTTCGGTCTGGTAGTGATGCTGCTGTGGAACGCTGTTATCCCCGGAATTACGGGCTGGGCGTTGCTTACTTACTGGAAGGCCGTGGGCCTGCTTATTCTAAGCAAGATCCTCTTCGGCGGTTTCCCCGGCGGGCGCGGTGGTCCACCTTGGGCGCGGCGTGGTGGCATGCGCGGCAAATGGATGGAACGCAAAGAAGAACTGCGCGAAAAGTGGGCAGGCATGAGCGAGGAAGAGCGCGCCAAGTTCAAAGAGCGCATGGGGCACCGTTGCGGCGGCCCACGCGAAAGCTGGGAGGGTGTTCAATAATTCAGGCTGCTCGCGGCAGGTGCTCGCATGTTGCGAGTACCTAACGCAACCGATAGCTCAAACTCAACATCACTCCTTTTGTGCTTGCCTTCCGGCCCAGTTCTCCACTGCCCAAGCTGTTCATCAATTGCCCGCGAAGCGTTGGCTCCAAGCCTTGGCCGAGTAGCCGAAGATCACTTCACGGAAAGGCCGATCGGCAAAGCTTACAAAACCTTCATTGTCCGGCGCAGGAATTGCACCACGACGGCCAGTGAGCAACCCGACCGTAGGCCCGCCGCGCACCCCGAAACTCCAACGGCCTTGCACCATGTGTGCATCCAGTAGTAACGGAATTTCCAAGTAGCTCACGCGGTTTAATTCGTTGCGCGCTTCGCGGATCCGTTCCGTGTTTGTTGGTGGTGTCCGTGCCTTGCGTCAGCACGTTCACGGTGGTGTTGGTTGAAGTACCAGTGTAGGTTGGCGGTGTGCCGGGAATGGTGTCCGTGATCACGAGGATGGTCGTGTCCACCGGGTTCAAGTACCAGAAGTTTTGCAAGGTGAACGTGGTGCGGTCCAATGCTTCCGTTCGCAATTGTTCTGCATAGGTGGCGTAGTGCAAGCCCGCACCGATACCGAAGTTGCGGCCCATGTGCATCAGCTCTGCGCCCATGCCAACGCTGTTCGCCTTGCTGATGTTCGCGTTCCAATCCGCGCTGTTGCTTCCGGAATACTTCGTTGTGGAAGAAAACATGCCGCCCAAAACGCTGATCTCCCACGGGGCGCGCTCGGGCACTAATGGGGGAGGTGTGGCTGCCATTGCAGAATCTTCAACAGCCAAAGGAGAAGTTATGGCGGTTGATGCGCTATCGGTGGATGAAGGGGTTGTCCCGTTCAACGGATTTCGCCCAGTACCTACGAGCTGAGGAGAAAAGGGTGAGCCGTTGGAAATTGAAGTTGCCCCAACTGCGGGCTGTTGAATTGCTGTGCTTTTTGAAGATGGTGTTTCAATCTCCAAAACTTGTGCGGCCTCTTCGGTTTTGATAGTGGCAGAAGAAGTCTCTGGTTTGCTCGCAGCGATGGAAAATTCTGGACTTTGTGTAGTTCCGTTTGCTGGTGAAGCCGGCTGCGATGTTGTTCCGTTTGTTGCGTTCAAATTAGATTGAAGATCGGTTGCCTGCGGAAAGGTTTCACTGATCGAACCGTTGCTCACTTCGACACTTGGTTGAGCATTTTCCGCGACTAGCGGATTGGTTGAAACGGCCTCTGGTTTTGCGGCAACGGTAACTTGTTCACTTTTCTTTTTCGATGTTGCAGGTATAACAACACCGGCGTTAGTGGGTTCAGCGGCAACCGATTTGGGTTGATGGGCTTACGGTGGCCACTTCCTGATCCGTTTTATGAGACTGGCTTGTTTTAGCAGCGGCGTTCGCTGCCGTTTCCGCAGCAAGTGCTTGCTCTGCGGAATGGACGGGAATGGACTTCACGGAGTTGTCGCCGACGGACGGCGAACTGATTGCTACTGTGGTGGTAGTTGTTGCAGAATTTGGTGTTGGTACCACCAATGTGGTTACGTTGCTCGTGCCGTTTTGCTCAATGGCTTCTGCTTTAACTGAAGGGACTTCCTTGTTTTGGTTGGCAGCAACGGTCGCCGCGGTTTCCGAAGAACCTGTTCCATACCAAGCCAATCCGCCAACCAGTAGCAAAGCAACGGCACCGGTGATCCACGCGCCCTTGTTCCCGCCGCCGCGTTGCGCGTCGATGCGGCTCCGCGCATCCTGCCAGTCCGCTTCCTGGAAAGGGATCTGGCGCTCTTCCAGCTTGCGCCGCGCCAGCTCGTCGAATTCTTCGTTAGAGTTCATGGCAATGCGGTTTTAACGGTGACGGTTCCGACGATCTGCGCAATGGCTAGTTGCAGTGTTTGCCGCGCGTGTGAAACATGCCACTTCGATGTGCCCGCGCTGATGCCGAGCATTTCCGCGATCTCGGCGTGGCTGAAGCCGTCGATGGCGAAGAGGTTGAACACTTTGCGCGACATCTCCGGCACGCGCTGGAGCAGCTCCGCGAAAGCTTCCGCTTCCATCTGCCGCAGGTAATCGTTCACCTCTGTGCCTACGTGTTCATTCACCGGGACATCCATTGTTTCGTGTGCTTTGCGTTCGCGTTCCTTGCGGAAATTGTCGATCACCGTGTTGATCATTATCCGGCGCGCCCACAGTTCAAAGGGTACTTCGGGCCGTCGTTTTTTCAGGTTCAGCAGTACCTTCAGAAAGCCGTCGTTCATCCGGGCGGAAGCATCCTGGCGGTTGCGTTCGTAACGGGAACAGATGGACATCATCATCGGGTACATCGTTTTATACAGTTCATGTTCCGCCCGCGGATCTTTGCGGATGCAATCGGCCAAGAGCGAATCGCGGACCATGTTCTTTGTTGCGGAAAAGGTGCCCGCTCTTTTGCGGGCACCCTTTCAAAGCTATCAAATTGAGGCTCAGCGCACCTTGATGAAGCGCTGCGCCTTGCTGTGCGTGTCGTTGCCGATGCGTACCATGTAAAGGCCGGGTTCCAGCGTTTCCGTAGGGATACGTACCGTGTTGCCACCGGTGGTAAAGGTGTGCTCCAAGTTTATGCGTGTGCGACCACTGGGGTCGATCACCGTGATGGGCAGCTTACCGTTCACGGTTGAATTCACCGTAAGGTTCAATGCATCCCGCACCGGGTTCGGCCACAGTTTCAGTTCCGCAATGGCGGGTACATCAGCGATACCCGTGGCCATGTTCTGGATCACGTTCAACGTGAAGCCGCCATCGCGATCCGCTGCATTCGAAACCGCTGTTGAATGGCCGTCCACGATCATGCCGTTCAAGATGCCGTTGGCGTCCACGCTCACGCTGTCGCAATAGGTGTCGGTGCAATTTCCGGAGGTCATGGTAAGGCAAAGGATCCACGGGCCGGGGCCGGCGTATTCGTGTGTCGGATAGGCATCGGTGGAAGAGGTTCCGTCACCGAAGTCCCAAGAGAACTGGTAGGTGCCGTTGCCGCCGCTGCTGAGGTTCCACACCCACACTTCGTTGGGGATGGGTTCCACGCCGCCGCCTGCTGTGCTGTCGTAGGCCTGGATCACCCAGAAATCAGCGTTGCAAGCGGTGGAGCCTGAATCCGCCACACAAATGCAGGCGGCGCTCCAGATTCCCGGCCCGCTCAAGGGGTCAGTGCACTCGGTGCCGGGAACATCCGGACCGTTCGGGACACCGAGGCAATCAGAAACGATGTTGGAGTTGATCAGCCCATTGGCATCCACGTACACGGAGTCGCAGGTAACGCTGGTGCAACCGGTCGCATCCGCCATCGTCAAGCAAACGTTGTAGGAACCAGGACCGGGGAACAGGTATTGGGAGGTCGCGGTACCCGAGGTGCTGCCGTCAGGCAGTTGCCACACGTAGGTATAGGGTGCCGTGCCTCCCGAGCTGCAGCTATGGAAGGTCGCACTGAACGGTACAACACCGAAAAAGGAGCTGTCCTGCACCACAGAAACGCAGGCTTGGCAGGGATCCGGGTTGCTGCCGCAGGTGACATAGATCACCACACTGGCGGCATTGGCAGAATCAATGTTGACCTGGTACGACCCAGTCCCATAAGCCATGGCACCTGAACATGCCGCGCCGACTTGGAATGAGCCCTGCAGATCATCCATCATCACGGTCACGGAGTAAGTACAGTTGGAATCCAACGGCACTTCTATGTCCAAGTCGGGCAGGGTGTTCAGAATGGTGGTGATGGTGACGTAATTATTCGCAGGGTCGCATGGGATGACCTGACCCGATATGGTAATTGGGTATGGACCGGGTTGTGCAAAGGCGAGGCTGCCAATAAGCAGCGCTGAGGCAGCGAGCAAAGATCGAATTGATCGGTTCATTGGTTGTGGGTTTTGTGCGTGGGATGCGTTCTCCTCCATACACGCAGCACAGGGCTCTGGGGTTGGGTGAGGCCTAAAAATAATTTCAACAGGAAGACAGGTCAAAAACCAGAAAGGGTGCCTGCACCAAAGCAAGCACCCTTTCCGCAAACTGAAAACTTTGATCAACGCACCTTCAAAAAGCGCTGCGAAATGCGTTGTGCGCCATTGCCGATCTGCAACAAATACAAGCCAGGTGCAAGCGCAGTTGCATTCAGCTTTACGGTGTTGCTGCCCGATGACGTGCGGTGCTCTTCGCGCAGCACAATTCGACCGTCCGTTCCAATAACGGTAATGTCGGTTGCGCTAGCTCGAACGCTTTTGAACGAGACATTCAATTCGTTGCTCACGGGGTTCGGCCACACGTTCAGGTCGGCAATCGCGGGTACATCCGCAATGCCGGTGGGAATGGCTTGGATCACGTTCAGTGTAAAGCCTTCAGTTCGCACACCGGAAAGTTGCGCAACATGGCCTCCGTCGATCATCATGCCTTGCAAAATTCCATTCGCATCCATGGAAATGCTGTCGCAATAGGTGCTTGTACAGGCCGTTCCTATCGCCATGGTAAGGCAAAGCACATATGGCCCGTTACCAGCATAAACGTGTGTGGGATACGCATCCGTGGAGCTTGTTCCATCGCCGAAGTCCCAGGTGTAAGTCGGCGTTCCATTGCCTTGGCTGTCGTTCCATATCCACACCTCGTTCGGGATCGGTGTTCCCGCTGAGTCGCCATTCACATACGCTTGTTGTGCAATGTAGCCGGCCATGCAGGTGTAATAGATGGAGTCGGGAATACAAGTGCAGGTGTAGTCCCAAGTGCCGGGTTCGCTAGTTCCCGGTATACTGCATGGCGTTCCATTCACGTTCGGGCCGTTCAAAATGCCTGTGCAATCATAGAAAAAGACGGGATTAATGGCCCCATCCGTGCCGATCAACACACTGTCGCAGGTCGTGGTGGTGCAGCCGTTGTTGTCAGCCATGGTCAAGCAGATGATGTAAGGACCAGCGGCCGCGTAGGTGTGGACCACATCTTCGCCAATGCTGGTTTCGCCATCACCGAAGTCGTAGAGGTAGGTGTATGGTTCCACCCCGCCATACGAGCAATTGGTTGCGGCAATGGTAAAAGGCACGGCTCCGTTATTGTTCACCACGGAATCAACCGAGAAGCAAACTTGGCATGGCACGAGCGTACCCCCGATGCATTCGCAACTCGGTGTCCACGTATCGTAAAAGGTGATCGGGTTGCCATCATCGCAAGCGGTTCCGGGCAAGGCAGACCCGCCCACAATGCCTTCGCAATCGGCATTGCTACCGCCACAGTTCAAGGCGACGTAAACTCCTGTGGAATCGAACGCGCTGGCCGTATAGAACAACGTGTCGGCTATGGAAAGACCGCCACAAAGGGTAGTCACGGTGAAGCCACCGGTCGGCGTGTCCATCGTGAGTGAAATGTTGAACGTGCAATCCGTTCCGACAGGGATTTCGACATCCGCGATCGCTGGCAGCGTTCCGGGTATTGTGTTGATCGTGACAAGGCTGTTCGCGGTGCAACCGACCACGGTGCCGTTAACGAGCACCGTATAGGGTCCTCCCGGCTGGGCTAGGGCAGCGGCGCTGAAGAAAACGGCAAGAGCAGCAACTGTCGTGCGGATCTGTTTAAGCATGTTCATCTGGATGGGATTTTTGTGGGTCTCAGTTGTATACACGGATAAGATCTCGGCGAGGTTGGGTGCATCTGAAAATAATTCTTCGGATAAGACCAGTTTGAATCCAGAAAGGGTGCCTACGCCAAAGCAAGCACCCTTTCCGCAAAGAGGAAAACGCATCACCGCACCTTCAAAAAGCGCTGCGAAATGCGTTGTGCGCCACTGCCGATCTGCAACATGTACAAGCCGGGGGCAAGCGATGCCGTGATCAACTTCACGGTATTGCTGCCCAATGCCAAGCGATGTTCATCGCGAAGCAAAACACGACCGTCCATATTGATCACGGAAATAGCGGTAGCGCCTGCCTGAACGCTATTGAACGTAACGTTCAATTCGTTGCTCACCGGGTTCGGCCACAGGTTCAATTTTGCAATCGCGGGTACGTCAGCAATGCCGGTAGGAATAGCCTGGATCACGTTCAACGTAAAGCCAGCATCGCGGTCAGCGACATTGGAAATTGCAGTAGCATGACCGTCCACGATCATGCCGTTCAGGATGCCGGCCTCGTCCACGCTCACACTGTCGCAGAAGGTGCTCGTGCAACTGCCGCTGGTGATGGTGAGGCAGAGCTGGTACGGCCCGGGACCCGTGTACAGGTGAGTGGGATAGGCATCGGCGGAAGAGTTGCCGTCACCGAAATCCCAACTGTATTGATCAATGCCGTTTGGTGCGGAGCTAAGGTCGAGCACCCACACTTCGTTCGGGGTTGGGATGAGGATGCCGCCGCCGTTGGAAGTGTCCGTGTAGGCTTGCACGAGCCAAAATCCGGCTTGGCATTGCGCGCTGCCGTTAGCGTTCACGGTGCCGTCATCATTTACGAAAAGCGTATCGCAAGCCGCGCTGGCAGCGCCCGTGGCATCGGTGCTTTGCATGCACACCCCATAAGCGCCGGGGCCGTCGAAGGTGAAGAACTGGCCATTCCCCATGGCGATGGTGCCGTCGGGCAGCAGCCAGCCATCGGCGTAGGGCGGCGTGCCGCCGGAAGTGCAACTGGTGAACAAAGCCGTGAACGGCGCGACCTGCGTAATGGTGATACAGGCCTGAATGGAAGTGGACGTATCCGTTCCACAGCCTAATTGCATCTCCAGCGCGGCGGAACCAGTGGGGTTGCTGAAGGAGTATGCTGCCGAGTCAGCGGTGACGGTGCCGTTGCCGCAACTCGCAAATGCGAACACTCCGCCGTTGGGTGAATCCGTGTAGAAGGTAGCGGAATAGGAACAATCCCCGGCAACGGTCGGCGAAGCGGATTGATCGGGCAACGTGCCGGGAAGGGTTTGCACGGTGACGGTTTGGCCAGCAGTGCATCCGGCAAGTTGGCCGCTAACGTTGATGGTATATGGGGCCTGGGCGGTGAGCGCAGTGAAGGCCAAGGCGGCTGAAACCAAGGAAAACAAGCGTCCGGTTCTAAACATCGGAAGTGGATCAAGGCGTGAACGACGGGTCTACGAGAATCGAAAGTATGACATTTGCGAAATGGCGATGCGCCTAAACGAGGAACGGTAAGGACTCCAGGCGCGGAATGGTCCCATCGAAATTCTGATACTTATGAAGTCCTCACCCGTCCGATAGGCATCGGACCTGCGCCGGGACGATTATTCCTCATCACTTCCCTTTTCATAGCCTTCGTAGTAGTAGGATTGATCAATGCCTTTGAAAACGATCTCATGATCACTGATGTGGTTGGTCAAGTTGGAACCGAGCAGTGTACTTAGTTCCAAGTCGTTGATCGGGCTGCGTTCCATGGCTTGAAGGTAGTGTGTCTTATCCACGAATTGCCAGTTGACGACCTGTTTCAGTTGCTTTTTCAAGATCAGGTCCAGCCATATCCGCATGGCCCTGCCGTTGCCTTCCATGAATGGATGGACGATGTTCATTTCCACGTACTTGGCAACAATTTCTTCAAAATTGGCCTCGGGCATTTGTTCCACCTTTTCCAAAGCTTCTGTCAAATACAAGGCCGTTGCAAACCTGAATCCGCCTTTTGAAATGTTGTTGGTACGGATCTTTCCTGCCAAGGCCAAAAGCCCGTCGAACAGGTATTTGTGCAGCTGTTGCGAACCCATTAGCGTGCCGACTTCGATGGTGTCGATATCGCCGCTTTCAAACAACCGGTAGGCTTTGCTCAGGCTTTCCTTGTCCATGTTTTTCATACTTGGTGCTCCTCGGATTTTCTATGGAAAGATACGCACCGATCCACATGGTTTTAGGCAGGTACTATTCAAGAAATTGTCCACCGATTACACAGATGAACACAGATGTTCCCGCATTGTGGGAACGCCCCAAATCCCACGCAAGCGTCCACGCTCATGTGCCACTAAACGCTCAACCGATCGCCTTCACCACCAACGCATCATCCGCTTCCTCCGCCACGGTCACCTTCAACTTCGGCTCACGCTTCATCGCTTCGCGGATGCTCCATTGCGCATTCGGGTTACGTGCCCATGCGCGGCGTGCGATGCCGTTGTTCACGTCCCAATGCAGCATGCTCTTTAGCCGGCGGTCGCTGTCCGCGCTGCCATCCAGCACCATGCCGAAACCGCCGTTGATCACTTCGCCCCAGCCCACGCCGCCGCCGTTGTGCAGGCTGATCCATGTTGCTCCCCGGAAGGCATCGCCAACGAAATTCTGCACGGCCATGTCGGCGGTAAATCGACTGCCATCGCGGATGTTGCTCGTTTCGCGGTAGGGTGAATCCGTCCCGCTGACGTCGTGGTGGTCGCGGCCCAAAACGATCGGTGCCGTGACCTCGCCGCTCTTGATCGCGTTGTTGAACGCTTCCGCAATGCGCATGCGGCCTTCGGCATCGGCGTAGAGAATGCGTGCTTGGCTGCCTACCACCAACTTGTTCTGTTGCGCGCTGCGGATCCAATGCAGGTTATCCGCGATCTGCTGATGGATCTCCTTTGGAGCCTCTTTCAACATCGCCTCCAGTACGTCCCCGGCAATGCGATCGCTGGTGGCCAAGTCCTTCGGGTCACCGCTGCTGCAAACCCAACGGAACGGCCCGAAGCCGTGGTCGAAACACATCGGCCCCATGATGTCCTCCACATAACTCGGGTACCGGAATTCTTCACCGTTCTTGCCACCGATATCGGCTCCGGCGCGTTTGCTTTCCAGCAGGAAGGCGTTGCCGTAGTCGAAGAAATACATGCCCGCGCCGGTGAGCGTGTTGATCGCTTTCACTTGCCGTTTCAGGCTGTCTTCAACTCGTTTTTTGAATGCTGAAGGATCCTTCACCATCAACGCATTGCTTTGCTCGTAGCTAAGACCAATGGGATAATAACCACCTGCCCACGGGTTGTGCAAACTGGTCTGGTCGCTGCCGAGGTCCACATGGATCTTGCGTTCCGCCATGCGCTCCCACAAATCCACCACGTTGCCAAGGAATGCGATGCTGTGCGCTTCACCTTTCTTCTGCCAAGCCAATGCGGCATCGATGCAGTAGTCCACGTTCTCGATCACCTCATCCACCCAACCTTGGCTCTGGCGTTTGTGCGCTGCGGTGGCGTTCACTTCAGCGCAGATCGTCACAACTCCGGCGATGTTGCCCGCTTTGGGTTGGGCACCGCTCATACCGCCGAGACCGGCGGTCACGAATAGCTTGCCCTTGGTGGTCTTGTCGGTGCCCTTCAGCATGCGGCAGGCGTTGAGCACGGTGATCGTGGTGCCATGCACGATCCCCTGCGGCCCGATGTACATGTAGCTGCCAGCGGTCATCTGGCCGTATTGCGAAACGCCCAGCGCGTTCATGCGTTCCCAATCGTCGGGTTGGCTGTAGTTGGGTATCACCATGCCGTTGGTCACTACCACGCGCGGCGCTTCTTTGTTGCTGGGGAAAAGGCCCAACGGATGCCCACTGTACATCACCAGCGTCTGGTCCTCTGCCATTTCGCTGAGGTACTGCATGGTGAGCAAGTACTGCGCCCAGTTCTGGAACACCGCGCCGTTGCCGCCGTAGGTGATCAGCTCGTGCGGGTGCTGCGACACGGCCGGGTCCAGGTTGTTCTGGATCATCAACATGATGGCCGCTGCCTGCTTGCACTTGGCGGGGTAGTGCCCGATGGGACGCGCATGCATCGCCTCGCTCGGGCGAAAGCGGTACATATAAATGCGCCCGTATTCCTTCAGCTCCGCAGCGAATTCCGCGGCCAAAACGGCGTGGTGCTTTTTCGGGAAGTAGCGCAATGCATTCCGCAAGGCGAGCTTCTTTTCCTCGGAAGTAAGGATGTCCTTGCGCTTGGGCGCGTGCGATACGGAAGGGTCCAACGGTTGGGCCGGGGGAAGTGTATCCGGAATGCCTTCGCGGATGGAGGCTTGAAAACGGTCGGAAAGGATGGCGGGGTTTGTGGGCATGGTTGTGTGCCACTGCTCAGTGCGCAGGCGCTGCCGCGAAGATCGGTAACAAGAAGCGGTAATGGAAAATCGGGCGGGCAACCGACACCGCTACAGCGTGAACACCACGTGGCTGTAAATGTTCCGCCCCATGCTGGGAATGCCGAACCAGTCGGAGAAGGTGGTGTAGTACTGGTCCGTGATGTTGTCCACGCCGAGGTTGACGGTGAGCTTGTGCTTTTTCAGCGCGAATTCGCGGGATACGGAAAGATTGCCGATCACGTAGCCCGGCTTGCTGGTCTCGCCGAACTCCGCGCTGTTCCGGTTGCGGGTACTGCTTACCACTGAGGCCTCGGCGACGTATTGCTTCTTCACGTAGCGCAACCGGGTGCGCAACTGCAGCGGTTGGATGAGTGGCAGCCGGGTGCCATCGCTGCCCTGCCCGTACCGGTAGGAGGCATCGCCGAAGAGTTGCCAAATCTGGCTAATACTGTATTCCGCGCCCAGACCGGTATTGAGCAGCGTGGCGTACGGAATTTGCTCGTACACTTTCACGCCGGCGGCGGTGATGTTCATGGGCAACAAGCCCGGCTTCGGCTTACCCACGATGTAGTCAACGATGTGGAAATATGCGGCGGTCCACTCCAGTTGCAACTTGCCATGCTTGTAGGTGCTGGAGAACTCTGTGGAGAAGGAGCTTTCGTCGCGCATGTTGGGGTCGCCGACGTAGTCGAAATTATCGTTCGCGTTCAACAGGTAGAAGCCGTAGCCTTCGGAAACGGAGGGTGCGCGCTCGCTGAAGCCCAGGCCTAATCGGTTGGTGAAGCGCCCGCGGTGATGTGCCAAGGAAGCACCGGCATTTGCGAGCAAGCGCTGCTTAGAGGAGGGCAGGTCCACGTAAAACAGCTCCAAAGACCGGCGGCCGAATTCGCTGCCGATGGTGTTTTCGTGAAGGCCCAGTCCGGCATGCAGCGTGAGGTCCAGCTTGGGGTTGAAGCGGATGCGGTCCTCCGCGTTCAGGCCGTTGTACAAGGTGGTAACGTCCGGCCAGGTGAGCATGAACATGGTGGGCTCGGCCGGGTTGTTCGGGTGCATCGTCATTTCCGCGAGGGAATTGTTGCGATGGCCGGACCAAGTGGTCTTGATGTTATGCTTGCCCGACGATGCGTACGCCTTGGCGTAGAAACCTTGGGTTGTGCTCCAGCCGGGCATGTCCATGCGGAGGGGAACCACCGGCCTCTGGCTATCGTCCATAACGTGGGTTATGGTGTTGTAGTACGCCTTCGTTTCCCACAGGCTGATGGGGCCGTTGCGCGGAAGGTGGCGGTATTGCACCGAGCCGATGATGGCCTGTGCCAGGGATACGTCCATGGGCAGGCCGGGGTAGCCCACGTCGGTGGCTTTATCGAGGATCAGCGAGGCCTCCAGCTCGTTGCCTTTGCCCAATTTGTAGCCGGCGATGGCCGAGAGGTTGTACTTCGTAAACTGCGAATAGTCCACCTCGCTTGAGCTGCCGGAGCGGTGGCCTGCGTTGTAGTTGGATGCACCGCGGAAGGTGAAATCCAGGTCGCTGTAAAAGGACGGACCGGAGTAATGCGCGGCAGCTCCCAAAATGCGCTGGCTGTTGTTGGCTTCGAATCCTGCGGAAGCCGAGCCGCCGAAGCTGCGTTGGGGTTTGAAGCCCGAGCGGCGGCGCTCCAGATCGATGGAACCCGCGATGGTGCCGCCATGCTCGCCGCCGGAAGCGCCGCTCTTGATGCGCGCACGGGACAGGTTGGACGTTTCCACGTAGGACGTTACCGGATCCATTTTGTCGGTGCAGGCGCCGTAGATGCGCATGCCGTCCACCGTGATCACGCTGCGTTCCGTGGCCATGCCGTTCAGCATGGGTTCCCAGGCATAGCAACCCCGTCGGATCATGTTCACGGAATTGGACCCGGCCAAGTAGCTGTCCAGCGAACCCAAGGGCTTATCCCCATGGGCGTGGCAGGCTTGCCCAGTGGGCAGGATCACTACATTTTCCAGTTCCTGCGGGGGCAGCGTGTCCAGCTGCGGCTCCACCACGCTGTCCGGTAGGGACTGCGCGACCAGTAAGTTGCCCGCCATCAACAGGACCAACGAGAGGACCAAGTGCCGCAAATTCATCGCGGTGACCGCTTGGTGCATCCCCATGTGGATCCCATAAGTGGCTTGTGGCGGATCAGAAAGAAACCTTGAAGTGGACGCTGCTTTCCTCGTTGGTGTCCGTAACGGGTTGTCCGCAAAGCGCGGTGCCCGCACCGTCCTCCAAGATCAGGTTGATCTTCCATAGCCTGTCATGGAAAAGCCGACCATTCCGTGATAGAACCCGTCCGTGCCTTGCGTCAGGTCCACATTGCCCGGCGCGCCATGGTTGCCCATGCCCGGCATGCGGGGATCCACGCGGATCGTGTATCCCTCAACGGCCGGGAATTCCGTGTCGCTCACTCTTTTGTAAAGGCCCACGGTCATGTCGTTCACACCGGTTTCAGGGGAACTGGGCTCCACCATGGTCAAAAAGTAGGTCACGCCATCGGTGCCCATGGCCGAAGTGTATTGTTTGCTGAAATCGCTACCCGATTCCTGAACGCTCACGGGCATCACCACTTCGTGTAGGCCGCTTCCGGTGTCATAGGTAAAGGTCAATTCCCAGAAACCCATCATGCTGCTGGCCATAATGAAGACCACATCGCCCTCAAAGAGGGTGGCATCACCGGACGTCGGTGTGATCGCCGAGTACGGGCAGCTGTGTTGGTGGGTGGTGCCACCCATGTCCATGGTCATCATGGGCATCCAGTCCAGGGTAGTGCTGGTTACAGCGTTCCCGCCGCCATCCTTCATGCGGATGAAAACCGCATTGTGGCCGGTTATCAACTGGCCGGTCTTGTTGTACAGCTCGAACGTGTGCGTTCCGTCCGTTGCGGACTGCACCAATTGCAGGTCAGAAACAGCAGGAGGTTGTGGCGTGGGTTCAGTGACTTCATCCTTTTTGCAGGAGGTGATAGCGGCTAAGCCGAGCATTACGAGAAAGGTGCGGTTCAGGATCTTCATTTTTGGAGCGGATGGCAACGGCGAGCTGATTTTTGGCAAACCTATCTCGGGGCGAAGGGTACGGAACTGATGGAAGTCAGACGGGAAACTGAGCATTGCCTTGTTCGGCGAATGGTTCGTTGCAATCTGATTGAACTCAGCCAAGTACTGATGCCGGCTCAGGGTTTCCGAGTCGCCTGCTCCAGCCATCCGCAGTGTTGGGCGCGGAAAGCTGGCGAGTGTTGAGAGGGGGGGGAGGGTGAGAAATCGCTACTGCCGCAATCTTACCGGGCGATCACGAAGCGCTGCGGGGCCGTTCCGGTACCACATTGCAGCATGTACACACCCGCCGGAAGGGCCGTTATGGTAAGCTGCGCCTTGGTTGCATGTGCGACGTAGGAAAGTATGGTCCTGCCTGTAAAATCGAGGATGGAGATTATCTGATCGGGCTGAACGCCTTCGATTATAAGGTATTCGTTCGCAGGGTTGGGCGTCATCAAAAACGAAGGCGTTTCCAAGTTTGGTCCTGTTGAAAGAAGCACCCCATTTGGCGTGATGTTGCCAATGAGTTCGCCATTGAGTAAGGATCCTTCAAGCGTACGGTTTTGACCTCCTTCGAAATAGTAGAGGTTTTCTTTAATGAGGCCAATGCCATCGGCAAAGGAAGATCCGAAGGTCACATTGATGTCGTGTAGCGCAATGGAACTGTCTTGAACGGTTGTGCAGTAGAGCGTATTATTGAAATACGAGTCTTCTTGAAAGCCGACCTGCTCAATGAGATAGCGGCCTGATCATTTTCCTAAAGGATGTGGTGGCCTGGTTGCTACCGTACCACTCATTCGGATATGACACCCGTCCGGCCCCACCTGGCCAAAGGGACATATCCCAGTAAGGGTTGAATGGGTTGATGCCAAAGTGGGAGTCGTTTTTGATTGTGAAGTTCAGCGTATCGGTTGTAAGGGTCCAAATGCTACAACCCGGTGTTGATGGCATGGCACCGAGGCATGTTTGGTGTATTGATGTGATCAATTGGACCAAGTAGACAATGCTGTCCTGATAGGTCGTTCGGTCAATGAATTCATATTTCAAATGACCATTGATAAGAAAAACTGTCCCATCGGCCCAATTCCCTTCGACAAGATATTGCAGAACGTCATTGGGCTGATAGTTTAACATCGAGAACACTGTGGGTAGCTGCTCGCCGACTGTCGTTCCTCCTGAAATTCCGATCAAAGCATGATTACCATTGTTTTCGGAAATGAGCGAGACATGTAAAAGACCAGTTTCCTTACCGAACACGATCGTATCGCCGTTGCTGTACCCGACCCACTTGATGCTGTCCGTTAAGCCTATCACCGTGGCCGTGTCTTCTCCTAATAACGTGGCTGAACTTCCATTGGCACAAGACCAATTGGCTCCGGTCGTTGCGGAAGTGTTCACGAATACCACCAGAACGCCCGAGCGACCACCACGACCCGGCTGTGCCAAGCCCCCCAACGAATTGAGGAATGTACAATCTCACCGCTCCGTTACTCGGTGAGCTATCCATGCAATCCGAGCTGAATGCGGAGCCATGTCGCACAACTCGGCTGCGGTATTCATGTTAAATGCAAAACTATCCACCCCAGCGTATCCCATGCGTCACGAAGTCGGTTGCTAATCGTATCGGTGCCGTCGTTGGAGTAGTTGTACTGTATTCCGGGTTGATGGGCCCAGTTTTGTGCGGATAGCAACCCGCACGAAAGCGCAGAACAAAAGGAGTAAAAGCTTTCGCATGTCTGCCCGTTTCAAAGCAAGATAGGCAAACCTTGCATAACGCTGCTTCGCTAATTCACTTTCCCTTCTCCAGCTTCTTCCAATCCTCCTGCAGTGCCACATTGGGGTCGAACAGTGGATCGTTGCTCAGGATGTAGCTGCCGTCCGGGCGGCTCCAGGCCTCGTTGTAGCCGACGTTCAGCTCCACGCTTCCGCCGCTGGCATCACGCCAGCTTTCCACGCCGCGCAGGGTTTGTCCCCATTGCTCGGAGATGCGGTCCTGACTTGCCTGCCCGGCCTCCCAGGTGCGTTGCTGCAGGTCAACGGAATAGTTTGCCGCGTCGCGCTGGATGGCGGCGCGCTTGGCGGTTTCGTTTTGCTCCACGGCTGCCACGTTGTTCATCATTTGCTGCACCCCCTGCTGCCATTGCGGGTTAATGCGCACGCTGCTCATCACCACGCTCAACAGTTTGCGCGCTTCGGCCTCCTTGCCCATCGGGCAGCGCAGGGCGACCTTCTGTGTGGCTTGACATGTGTATGCGGCGAATTGGCCACCATTCATATAATTGGGCATCCAAGTAACCTGCATGGCCACGCTGCACAGGGCCACGCCCGCACTTCCGTCGGGATATCGCAATGTGCCAAGCGCAGCGCTGGGCTTGCTTTCCGTATTCGTTCCAGCTTGCCGGTACATTTGGTTGGCTGCTTGCGCTTGCTGTTGAAGCAAACTCGTCAGCTCGGCATTCGGCTCAACAGCGGTCACTTGTGCGTGCATCTCTTGTGCCAACGGACCTTGCAGGAATTGGCTGGCATCCAAGGGCTGGGAGATGGCGCAACGGCGGAAAACGGGGTTTTGCGCCTGCTGCATCATGGTTTGCAGCATGAGCTGGTCGTCCCACCAGTCCCACTGCTGCAGCGGGTAGATCTCCAATGAAAAAGCACCGTCCGGGGAGGTTACGGTCACCCGGTTGCGGACCGATTCGGCCATGCAGCCCGTGCCAACGTTCCAGGTAATGCCGCCCGTGCTTTTCCAACCTTTTGGCACCAAAATGGAGTAGGCCTCGATCGGTTGTGCGAAACCTGTCGGGTCGATAACGCGCAAGCGGTCCAGCACCAGGTAGTCCTTGCCTTCAGTGAACTTCCGGGTTGGTTGCTGCGCACCTTCGCGACCTTCGGGAGGCGCTCCGTCCTGCCCGTTTGTAAGGGTTTTCTCTTCCGTGGAATTGGCGCAGGCAACAAGCAGCAACAGCGCCTGAAAGAGCAATGTAATCCGTGGCATGGGCGGGCTTTCCACAAAATTAAGGTGCCCGGACCGCGCGCGCATCCCGAAAAACAGGGATGCCTGACATTCCGGATAAAAAATCAGAGGTGCTTCTTCTTCCGATCCTCCGGCGAATTCCCGTACGGGCAATGCCGACAGCCGCTCTGGCAGCAGTAGCCGCGCTTGAGGTGGTAGGCCGCAGTCCACGCCACGTTACCTTCTGGAGTAAAGTAAAAATCCTCCACGGCATAGCCCAAGCGCAGCAGTTGGTTGGTACGCGGGTCGTCCGCCGGTGGAATGGGGTGCTTGGGCATAGAGGGCACGAAGATCGGGAGCACTGCGTTTATTCACAGTGAGTAGTGCAAAGCCCGGTGCTCGGATGGTGGGAAACACACCGAAAACCCAATAGTTTCGGCCCTTGCGGAAGTCCGCGACCTGCGAAATGAAGATCCAACACCTGTTGAAAACCTGCCTTTTAGCGGCCTTACCGGTGCTGTTGGCCAGTGCGCAAGGCCGCCCGGAAGGCAACAGCCAAACGCCCGAAGGCTACATTGAGCAGTGGAAAGCCGTGGCGGTGAAGAAGATGCAGGAACACGGCATCCCGGCGAGCATCACCTTGGCGCAAGGGCTGCTGGAAAGCCGCAACGGCAATAGCATTTTAGCCACGGAGGCGAATAACCATTTCGGCATAAAGTGTACACCCGATTGGACCGGAGGCAAAGTGTACCACGACGATGACAAGAAGGATGACTGTTTCCGCAAATACCGCAGCGCCGACCAAAGCTTCGAGGACCACAGCAACTTCTTAGGAAAGCGCCGCTATGCCAGTCTTTTCGAGTTGAAGCCCACCGACTACAAAGGCTGGGCACGCGGGTTGAAAAAGTGCGGTTATGCAACGGACCCCAAGTATCCGGACAAGCTCATCAGCTTGATCGAGCGCTACAAATTGGACAACCTCGACAAAGGCGTGGACGTAAGCTATGCCAGTGCGGACAAATCCACCGGTAAGACCAGCAGCAAAGCCGGAAAGCACAGCCGCAACGACGACAACACGGTCACCATCGGCGGCATGCGCAACGTGGAGTTGTTCGACGGGCGCATCAAATTCGTGCGGGCACGGAAAGGTGAGTCGGTGAAGGACATTGCCGCGGAGATCCAGCAGATGCCGGGCTTGGTGGCCAACTGGAACGACATGGCCAAGGACGGCCAGCTGGAAGAAGGGCAGATGGTCTACATCCAGCCCAAGCGCAACAAGAGCAAGGATCGGGAAAGCTGCATCGCGGAGCAGGGCGAAACCTTGTGGGGGATCAGCCAGCACTACGGCGTGAAACTGAAGAAGCTCGCGAAGTACAACGGCATGGGCATTGCGGACCCGGTGGCGGCGGGGCAGAAGGTGTGGTTACGGAAGCACAAGTAGGTTATTACCGCAACGACGCAACGGCGCAACGGTGGCGCAACGTTGTTTCCAACTTCTGAATACCTTCTGGTAGTCGTTCTCCGCGCTTTTAACTGCCGCAGGCATGTCTCCGCGCCCTCTGCGGTTAAATCTCTGTTGCGGTTAATCCTCTTCCCCGAATTCCACCGAGAACCCCACCTTTTTCAGCTCCTCCCAAAACCCCGGATAGGATTTGTTCACCACCTCCGGGTGCAGGATCGTTATCGCGTCGCACACCAGCGCCAGCGGGGCCAATGCCATCGCCATGCGGTGATCGCCTTGCGGATCGAAGGGTGGGGGAGAAAGGTTGGTAATTCCCCCGCGCAGGTTGAAGGTTCCGCCTTCGTATTCCGCGGAACAGCCCAGCGTTCTCAAGGCTTCGGTAACGGCTTTCAGGCGATCCGTTTCTTTCAAAGGGAGATTATGAAGGCCCGTGATCTCGGCCTCTTTACCGGTGCCTGCTAAGGCGAATATCAGCGGTTGGAAAAGATCTGGTGTTTCGAGCAAATTGGCACTGTACGGGTTGGGATTGTCGCAGATCCGGCCGCGCAAGATCATGTCGTCGTCTATCTGTGTGCAATGGGTGTTGAAAATGAACAAGCCGACTGCATCCTTATCGCCTTGCAACTCTGTACTTGCGCTTAATCCGTCGAAGAACAATTCGGTATCCGGGGCCAACGCGGCTACTTCAAACCAAAATGCTGCCGCGCTCCAATCCGCCGGAACGCGGGTTTCCTGCGGAAGCAATGGTCCGGGTTTTACACAGATCGCCACATCGTCTTCGTAAGCATTTGCGCCGAACTGTTTCAGCATTTCCAACGTCATGCGCACGTACGGTGTGCTTAGGCGCAAGCCGGTCCATTCCAATTCCAAGCCTTCGTAAAAACAAGGTGCCACCAGCAACAAAGCGCTAATGAATTGGCTGCTTACCGGTGAATCGAACGAGATGGTGCCGCCTGCCATACGTTTTCCGCGCACGTGATATCCGCTTGCAGTTTCGGTGATGTCCGCGCCCAACAAGCGCAACGCCTGCACGAGCGGTGCATGCGGGCGCTGCAACAGGCGTGCATTGCCTGTTATGAAGCGTTCTTCACCCTTTTGCAAGCACGCCCAAGCGAGCAAAAACCGGAAAGTGGTGCCGCCGTCGCCGCAGTGCATGTGCGATGGTCGCCGTTGTAACAGGTCGTGCAAGATCACGGTGTCCTGAGCAGTTCCGAAATTTTTCACACAGTCCACATCACCGGCCAAAGCAGCCAGAATAAGCGCGCGGTTGGCCACACTTTTGCTGGGCGGCAGCGCAACGTTGCCACGCAACGCCCCTTCAGGTCTGCGGATGGTGACGGAGGTGCGCATCGGGCTTCAACAGGCGGTAATGTTCCAGGGCCTCGGCCACCTGCGCCGCATTGATCGGCACGTCCACCCGGGCTTCACCAATGCCGGTGAGCAGCGTAAAGCGGAAACCGTCGCCGCTATTTTTCTTGTCGTTCCGCATCAGCTCGATGATGCGGTGGTGGTCGGCTTCTTGAAACGAAAAGACCGGAAAAAGTCCCATGAGATGTTCTTCCACCGCGTTCATGCGGTCGCGGTCCAGCAGGCCCATGCGCCAGCTGAGCCACGTGGCGCACACCATGCCGATGGCCACCGCCTCGCCATGCAGCAGCGAGCGCTGTTGGCTTTCCAGCGCGAAGCCCTCCAAGCCGTGGCCTATCGTATGGCCGAAGTTCAGCAGTTTGCGTTCGCCCATTTCACGCGGGTCCGCAGTAACCACTTCCGCTTTGATGGCTGCGGAGCGAAGGATCAAAGGAGCCAACGCATCCAAGTCGTGCAACGGTGCGCGGCGCACATCGTTCCAATGGCCGGCATCGCGCACCAGGCCGTGTTTCACCATTTCAGCAACGCCGTTCAGCACTTCACGCTTGCCCAAACTGCGCAGAAAAGCGGGATGGATATACGTGGCCACCGGGTCCGCGAACACGCCCACGAGGTTCTTCACACCGTTGAGATCGATGGCTGTTTTTCCGCCGATGGCAGCGTCCACCATGCCCATCACGGTGGTGGGCACGTTGACGAAGCGGATGCCGCGTTTGTAGCACGCGGCAATGAAGCCGCCGACATCCGTTACCACACCGCCACCGAGGTTTACCAAAACGGCATGGCGGCTGGCAGCCTGCTCGGCAAGGTGCGACCAAAGGGCACGGCATACTTCAAGGTCCTTGCTTGTTTCGCCGCTGCGGACCTGCATGGTCTCGGCATCGCGTAGCGCAGGCACATGCGCCAGCAGTTCCGGCAGGCATTGGTCCAGGGTGTTCTCGTCGCCCAGAATGAACAAGTCCGCGCCACGGGCTTCCCCGATCAGCCAATGTTCCAAGCGCCCAAGCGCGTTTTCGCCCGACACCACAGGGTGGTTGCCGGCCATCAAACGGAACGCATTGTCGGGCAGGTTGGACATCGCTACTTTTGGCCGCCTTCATAACCGGCATTCACCGGCGTAAAGGTTTCCAAAGGAACGAACTACAAGCACGCGGTGCGCCATGCCCCAACAAGCTGATCCCGATCCGCGCCAAGCGGGCACTTTGCCGGACCTCGGCAACACCCAAACGGCCTTTGCCCACAAGAGCAACCGGGACTTGTTGCGGGCCTATTGGCTCTACCGCGTAATCGGTACACCGTGGCTCACCAACGCGGGCAGTTTCCTCACCAAACTGGCGCTGGGCCTGCATTTGCCGGTGAAGGGCGCGGTGAAAGCCACCATTTTCAAGCAGTTCTGCGGAGGGGAAACCATTGAGGAATCCATGCGCACGGCGGAGAAATTGGCCGAAAGCGGCGTGGGTACCATACTGGACTACAGCGTTGAAGGCGAGGACGACCAGGCGGCTATGGATGCCACGGCCGAAGAGGTATTGCGCACCATTGCCGCAGCGAAAGGCAATGCGCATATCCCGTTTTCAGTATTCAAACCCACTGGCGTAGTGCGCACGGATGTTTTGGAAAAGGTATCCGCTGGAACGAAGCTCTCCAATGAAGAATCAGCGGCTTGGGCCCGTGGCCGCCGCCGCTTCGAGCGTATCTGCGAAGCAGCGCATGCTTCGGAAACGCCCGTGCTGATCGATGCGGAGGAAAGCTGGATCCAACAGGCCATAGACGGCCTCGCCCAAGAAATGATGCAACGCCACAACACCAAGCGGGCCATCATATACAACACCGTGCAACTTTACCGGCACGACCGCTTGGCCTTTCTGCGGGAACAGACCCGATTAGCAGGACAAAATGGCTACCACCACGGGGTGAAACTGGTGCGCGGTGCCTACATGGAAAAGGAGCGCGATCGTGCTGAAGAAAAAAGCTATTTAAGCCCCATTGGCGTCAATAAAGCAGCAGTGGATGCAGACTTCGATGCGGCACTTCGGTTTTGTGCGGAGCATCTCAGCCATTCCGCCGTGTTGGTGGGCACGCACAACGAGGCCAGCACGCTATTGATGGCCAGCCTAATGCAAGCCGCCGGCCTACCAAAAAACGACCCGCGCATCCACTTCGGGCAATTGCTGGGCATGAGCGACAACATCAGTTTCAACATGGCAGCCGCCGGTTACAACGTGGTGAAATACGTGCCCTACGGACCAGTGCGAAAAGTGCTGCCTTACCTGATCCGCCGCGCCAAAGAGAACACCAGTGCCCGTGGCCAGACAGGCCGCGAGCTGGCTTTGATCATCGCGGAGCGGAAGCGGAGGGGGTAGTTGCCGCCATTCCTTTCGTGAGGAGGCTTTGCGGTCCGGGGCCGTTCCTCCTCGCAGACTGATAGAAACTGACAACTACCTTGACACCACCAAGGAAGTGCGCTGCGGCACCTCGCCATCAACCACCACAACGTAAAGTCCGTTCTTCAACCGGGAAACGTCCAGCAGATTCTTTCCGGCCACCAGTGTGGCACGCAGCACAACGCGGCCGCTGGCGTCCAGCACGCGGAGGTTCTCTGGTTGCGCCGCATCCACCGTTACGCTACGGTCGGCAGGAACGGGGTAAAGCCATGGCCGTTCGATACCCGTTGTTTGTGAGATGCCAGTGGGCATGGAAGTTTGGCAAGCGGGCGTGTTGCCGCACACGATGTCCGCGAGGAAATTGTATGTAAGCCCTAGGCTTGTCTCCGGATCGTAAGTGAGATAGCCCACGTGCTGTCCTGTGGTGTCGTATTCCAAATAGCAGTTGGGTATGCCGAGGTTGTTCATGCGTTCGTGCATATCGTGACCGCCGGAAACGACGATGCCGCTGGGGATACCGAGCGCATTCACCTCTTCGGTGTAACACGGAACGATGATGTCGCCCGTTTCGTGCACGGCGCAGAGCGGCTGGTCGCCAGGCTGCATCCAGCTGGTGTCGCCCACGGCACCGCTAAGGCTGTAGCATGCGATCACATCACTGGAGTATCCGAGCGGGCCGCTGGTCCCTTCCATGCCGCCGAAATTCGCGCTGTCCGCGGCCAAGGGAGCGGGCATTTCCGCAGGTTGGTCCATGTAGGTGAGGTTCACGGCGCCGATGGCCCCGGCACTGATGCCACCGGCAATGATGCGGTCCGGATCAATGTTGTACGGGTTACCGTCCTCCGCCACGGTTTTGCGCAGGAAGCGGATGCAGCCGCGTTGGTCATGCACGGAACGCATCACGGCCTTGTAAGTGCTGTTGGTGGTGGGGAAGAAGAAGCCCACGCGGTAGTCCATCGCCACGGCCACAAAGCCGCGACGGGCCAGCTCGGAGCAAATGGGCTGCACGTCCGCTCGCGAACCCAGCACGAAGGAGCCGCCGAATGCAACAAGTACAACGGGACGCAGCTCCAACACGTCGTTCGCGGGGGCGTAGATGTCCATCCGCAGTGTTTGGTTGCCGCCGCCCACGGCGGTGTTGGAACCGAATATCACACCCGGTATGCTATCGATCTCCGTGAAGTAGTTGGCCGTGGTGTACCGCCCTGTGCCGCATTCCTGCGCGGAAAGCATTACGGGTATGAGGGAAGCGGCGAGGAACGTGCTGGGGATCATGCGCATCATGGGGTCAATATAGTTAAGCAGGAGTGGGCTTGGTCAAATCGGATGTGGTTCGGGTGGAATTCAGCTCTTGCATGCACGGCTTGTGATCCGATGCGATAATCCGTTCAGATCCAACATTCAATATTCGATCTACAGGGATAAATAGGACTTTGTAGCGTCCTTGTGCAGGTCCTTTACCGCCCTCCCAACTTAATACTCACCAGCGTAGCCGTACTGTCCGTTCTGAAGTCCCGCAACGTAGCCGCCATGTAGTGTACTTGCTGTCCGCGCACAGTTCCGTAAACGAAGTAGACCAAGCTGTCCTCGCTCCGCTTGCTATCGCTGAAGTCGATGTCACAGCTGTCCATGGCAAGGCGCAAGTCCGCCAGGTCGAGGTGCATTGGCGAAAGCATGGCTTCTGCTTCAGGCGTAGCCTTTATCAGTGTGCTTTTCAGGCGGAGCTTGATGCGGTGGTTTGGCATCCAGTCGGTGTTCCCCAAGCGGTTACCATAGATGCCCCAAGCAAGAAGGCAGCCCATGCCAATGCCGAAGCTAAAGAGGAATAGGCGGCGTTTGAAGGTCATGACTGGAGGAGGAGGGAGTTTTTAAAGGCGGCGAGGCGCGGAGAAGAGTCTTGAGTTTTGAGTTGGAAAAGGTTCACCACAGAGGCACGGAGGACACAGAGGAATGTAAAATAGTGATTGCTGGTTGGTGATTTGTAACTGGACGTTCTCCGATGCACAGACTCCAGACTCACGACTCAAGACTCAAGACTAAACCGGTAAGTCCCAACTCTTCTCCGTGCCTCCGTGCATCTGTGGTGAAGTTCAAAACGCAGCCAGCATAATGTCCAGGTCTTTGAACGGCAGCCGGAATGCCTCGGAAAGGACCTCGCTGGTGAGCGCACCGTTGTACAAGTAAACCCCGTGGCGCAGGCCGAGGTTGCGTTTGATGAGGTCCTCGAAGCGGCCGATCTCGCCCATGGAAAGCAGCATGGGCGTGAAGATGTTGGTGAGCGCGTAGGAGGCGGTGCGGGGCACGCGGCTGGCGATGTTGGGCACACAGTAATGTACCACGCCGTATTTCTTGAAAGTCGGGGAGGTGAGACTGGTTTGCTCGCTGGTTTCGAAAGAACCACCGCGGTCGATACTGACATCCACGATCACGCTGCCGTTCTTCATCAAACCCACCACGTCCTCCGGCACCACCATGGGCGTCCTACCGTGCTCTGGCCGCAGTGCGCCGATGGCCACGTCGGCTTGGATCAGGGCTTGCTTCAACACGTCCGGCTGGATGATGCTGGTCCACAACCGCTGGCCGATACTGCTTTGGAGGCGGCGGAGACGGTAGATGCTTTTGTCGAAGACCTTTACACTGGCGCCCACGCCCAAAGCGGCCCGGGTGGCGAATTCGCCCACGGTACCTGCGCCGATCACCACCACTTCCGCCGGTGCCACCCCGCTGATGCCGCCGAGCATCAAGCCTTGCCCGGCCTTGTCGGTGCTGAGGTATTCCGCGGCGATCTGGACGGAGGCCGTGCCGGCGATCTCGCCCATGGCGCGGATAATGGGATAGATGCCTTCGCGGTCCTTGATGAAGTCCCAAGCCACGGCGGTCACCTTTTTCTCCATCATGCTGCGGAGCGTGTCGCGGTGCTGCGGACCCATCTGCAGGGCGGATATCAGGATCTGCTTATGGCGCAGCAGGGCGATCTCGTCTTCGGTGGGTGCGGAAACTTTCAGGATCAGGTCGGCCTCGAACACTTCGCGGGCATCGTCGGCGAGCTTCGCGCCCGCCTCGCTGTAATCGCTGTCTTGGAACTGTAAACTGGCACCCACTCCGCGCTGTATGGTGATGTTGTGGCCACGCGCCGTTAGCACGGCCACGCTGGCGGGGGTCAAAGGCACGCGGTGCTCTTCGGCGTTCACTTCCTTGGGAATTCCCATGTTGAGTTCTTTTCCCTTGTGGTCCACCTCCATGGTCTGCTCTTGGGGCAACATGGACACCTCGCGGGCCAGCTGTTTCAACAATTCGCTGCTGGTGCTCATGCGGAATGGACGGATGAAGCGGAAGAAGTGGATCGGATGATGCGTGTGCCGTTCGGCAGCGCGGATAATGATACGGAAACGGAATCCGGCGGAAGCAGTGGCAGCGCCATTTCAGGCCATTCAATGAAGCAATAGTTTCCGCTGTCCACGTATTCAACGAAGCCGATGCCGTCCAGTTCCTGTTCCTTTTTCAGCCGGTAAAGGTCGAAATGGTATACAGGCTTTCCGGCGGTGCCGCAGTATTCATGAACGATGGCAAAGGAAGGGCTTCCCATTCCGCCTTCCACGCCGAGGTTTCGGCATAGGGCTTTGATCAACGTGGTTTTTCCCGCGCCCAACGGACCTTCGAAGGCGAACACGCGTGCCTTCGGGAACGCGGCCAACAATGCGGCAGCGGTCTCGTGGGCGAATTCCGGAAGTTTCAACTCAAGTACGGTGGGCATGCTCTCGGGTGCCGCCGGGTGGGCCGGCGGGCGAAGGTGTCAACGCGGTTTGAGGTAGACCACGGGCACGATCATTTCCTCCAAGGAAATGCCCCCGTGTTGGAACGTGTTCTTGTAGAAATTCACGAAGTGGTTGTAGTTGTTCGGGTACACGAAGTAGAGGTCCTTCTTCGCGAAGATAAACGTGCTGCTCACATTGGCGCGTGGCAAAAAGCCCTGAGCGGGATCTTTGATGGCCAAAACGTCCTTTGCTTCGTAGGTGAGGTTGCGGCCGTGCTTGTAGCGCAGGTTGGTGTTGGTGTTGCGGTCGCCCACTACTTTACTGGGCTGGGTTACGCGCACCGTGCCGTGGTCCGTGGTCAGTAGAATGCGCCCGCCTTTTTCGGCGATGGTGCGCATGATGTCCAGCAAAGGCGAGTGCTTGAACCAGCTCAAGGTAAGCGAGCGGTACGCGGCTTCGTCTTCGGCCAGCTCGCGGATCACCTCCATTTCCGTGCGGGCGTGGCTCAGCATGTCCACGAAGTTGTAGACGATCACGTTGAAGGGGTTCTCCATCAAATTCGCCACGTTCTCCGCAAGCTTTTTCCCGGCAGCGAAATTGGTGATCTTGTGGTAGCTGCTCTTCACCTTTTTGCCCAGTGTTTTCAACTGTTCCAGCATAAATTCCTCCTCGTACGCGTTCTTGCTGCCCTCGGCATCCTCGCTCAGCCATTTGCCGGGGAAGCGCCGCTCGATCTCGCCGGGCATCATGCCGCTGAAGATCGCATTGCGGGCATACTGCGTAGCCGTGGGCAAAATGCTGAAGAACTGGTCCTGTTCAACCACTTTGAAGAGTTCGCCTATCACCGGTTCCAGCACGCGCCACTGGTCCATGCGCAGGTTGTCGATCAACAACATGAACAACGGCGGCTGCTTTTCGTCGATCAGCGGGGCCACCTTCGCCTTGAAGACTTGATGGCTCTGCATGGGCACGTCGTTGCCCTTGTTGTTCACCCAGTCCACGTAATTCTTCTCCACGAAGCGGCTGAAGAGCTCATTCGCCTCCGCCCACTGGCTGCGAAGGATCTCGGTCATCCCCTGATCGGGGTTGCCGCTAAGTTCCAGTTCCCAGCGCACGAGTTCGTCGTACAGCTGCTTCCAGTCTTGGGTGGAGAGCCGGTCGCCCAGCCGCATGCTCAAACGCCCAAATTGCTGCTGGTAGCTGCTGGTGGTTTTTTCACTCACCAAACGCCCGCCGTCCAAATGCTTCTTCAACGCCAAGAGGATCTGGTTCGGGTTAACCGGTTTGATCAAGTAATCGCTGATCTTACTGCCGATGGCCTCTTCCATGATGGATTCCTCCTCGCTCTTGGTGATCATGATCACCGGGGTGCGCGGGGTGATGCCTTTCACGCGGGTAAGCGTTTCCAAGCCGTTCAAGCCGGGCATGTTCTCATCCAGGAAAATGATGTCGAACTCGTCCTTGCCCACGGCATCCACCGCGTCCAGCCCGTTGTTCACGGTATGCACGGTGTAGCCCTTCTGCTCCAGGAACAGCACGTGGGGTTTCAACAAGTCAATTTCATCATCGGCCCAAAGGATCTTCATGCTCATGCAGGTGCTCCGGCAGCGGGTTCAACACCACGGTCGCTGTGCGCGCCGGGCCGTTCCGCTTACTTTCGGACCGTGAAATTACTGAACATTACGGCAAGGAATTGAAAGTGTACCACAAAGAACACAAAGGACACGAAGTATGACGGGTGGTTTTGGGTTGAATAGTTGTCGGGTTCCCACGCCAAAGCGATCTGGCGACGGCGGGTTGTCAGTTGTCAGTTGTCATGCGGTCGCAGAGTCAGTTGGCAGTGGCAGAATGCTTTGGCAGAATGCAGCGGCAGTCGGCAGCGGCTGTTGGCCGTGGGCAGTCGGTCGGCAGTACTCGGTACTCAATACCCGATACCCTGTACCAGAAACTCCGATCACCATTCACCAATTGCATTTCTCCGCGTTTCCGCGTCTCCGCGCCTCAGCGTCCAACCCTGTACTCACAAACCTCCGTGTCATTGTGCCCCCTGAGCGAAGTCGAAGGGTGCCTCTGTGGTGAAAAACCCTTAGCCCGTGTCCACCAAGATCCTCAACGACCCCATCTACGGGTTCATCACCGTGCCGCACCCGTTGTTGCTGCGCCTGATCGACCATCCGTGGTTCCAGCGGCTGCGCTACATCAAGCAGCTCGGGCTTTCGCACCTGGTGTACCCCGGCGCGTTGCACACGCGCTTCCACCATGCACTGGGCGCCATGCACCTCATGGGCCTGGCCATTGAAAGCCTCCGCGGAAAAGGCCATGCCATCACGCAGGAAGAAGCCTTGGGAGCGCACATCGCGATCCTGCTGCACGACATCGGCCACGGGCCCTTCAGCCACGCTTTGGAGCACAGTCTTGTGGAAGGCATCGGCCACGAGGACGTTGGCGCACTGGTGATGGCAAAGCTGAACGAAGAGTTCAATGGCGAACTTGATCTCGGCATCGCCATCTTCCACGACAAGCACCCCAAGCACGTGCTGCACCAGCTTGTGAGCGGGCAGTTGGACATGGACCGCATGGACTACCTGAACCGCGACAGCTTTTACACCGGCGTCAGCGAAGGCGTGATCGGCGGCGACCGCATCATCAAAATGTTGCAGGTGGTGGACGACCGCTTGGTTGTGGAGGAGAAGGCGATCTACAGCATTGAGAAATTCATCGTGGCGCGCCGCCTGATGTACTGGCAGGTGTACTTGCACAAAACGGTGGTGGCTTGCGAACAGATGCTGGTACAAACGCTCCGTCGCGCGAAATTCCTCGGACTACAAGGTGTTCCGTTGTTCGGTTCACCGGCGCTGCTGGGCTTCCTCAATAACCGCCGTGATCGCGCTTCCTTCAATGTGCCCGGCGTGCTGGAAGATTTCATGCGGCTGGACGACCACGACATCATGGGTGCGGTGAAAGTGTGGGCCGATCATCCCGACACGGCACTTTCGCGCTTGGCGAAAGACCTGTTGGACCGGCGCACGCTCCGCATACGCCTACAAACCAAGCCTTGGGGCACAGACCATGTGGCTAAGATCCGGAAGGAGGTGGCCCGGCAGATGAACATCACGGAAAAGGAGGCGGGCCTGTTCGTGCTCACCGGCCATTTGGAAAACAACGCCTACGACAACAGCGACGGCGGCATCCAACTGCTGTACAAGGACGGCCATTTGAAGGACATCGCCGAAGCCAGCGACAACCTCGGCATCGCGGCAATGAGCGGGGCCGTGGAGAAGCAGTACTTGGCCTTTCCGCGTTGGTTGGGGAAGGAGTGGTTTGAGGACTGAGCCGACGCGCTAACGGTTGGAAGAGGTTTCCACGAAATACATCTCCATTTCCCCCTTCCCCTTTGCTTCCACCTTACCGCGTGGTGTGAATACGAACGCCGGGTTGCCGAGCGGGTCCGCGGCATTCTTCACCAATTCATAGGTCGTTTCGCTGATGTTCACCCGGCCCACCGCGCCGCTGCTTTCCATGCGGCTTGCGGTGTTCACGGTATCGCCCCAAATGTCGTACTGGAATTTTTTTACGCCCACAATGCCCGCTACGACCGGCCCCGTGTGGATGCCTACGCGCATCTCAAAAGATGGCGTGCCTAAAGCATCGTGCTCCTTCCGCCGTGCGGCCATGAACGCCTGCATCTCCAGCGCCGCGTGTACCACGGATGTTGGCGTGGAGGAATCCGGGTCCGGAAGCCCACCCACGCACATGTAGGCGTCGCCGATGGTTTTGATTTTCTCCACACCGTGCCGCCCGATGATGCCGTCGAATGCCTCGAAGCAGGCATTAAGCTCATGCAGCAGCACTTCCGCGCCCAATTGCGCGGCCATGCCGGTAAAGCCTTTGAAATCCGTGAACAGTACCGAGGCTTGCTGGAAATGCCGCGCTTTTGCGGCACCGGTGGTCTTGAGTTCCTCGGCTACTTCCGCAGGCAAAATGTTCAGCAGTAATTCTTCGGAACGATCTTTTTCCGCGCTCAGTTCAGCAGTACGCTCCTTCACTTCCAGGTCCAGGTCGTCGCGCTGGCGGGCTACCAATTTGTTGTGGTGCGCGGAGCGGATGGCCAAATAGATCGCCACGGAAAGCGGCACGGCCGCATGCGAGCAATAGTCGCCCACCACGCTGAGGAAATTGGTGAACCCGCCTTCAAATGATTCAATTCCGGCCACCAAATTCAGCAGGAAGGCGAAAAGACTTGAAGCCAGCGCTCCCGCACCGATCCAGCGCGCGTAGCCTCTGGCACGCATCAGCTTAAAGCCGAGCCGGATCACTTCAATAACGAACCAGCCCATCGCCAAGGCCAGGAGTAGCGCCAGCACCACCACGGCAAGGATTATAGCCACGTCCGAGTCTTCCAAAGTAAACTGCATGCCATACCCTCGGGTGGTGGCGTTGAGCTTGGTGAAAAGAATGGCTACAGCGAAAGTGATGCAGGCGACCGAGGCCGAAATGATCGCAATGCGGTACCACTTTTTGCGCTGTGGGCTGATCTGGCCGTGCAACGTGCCCAACGTCAGCACCAGCAGGAACATTGGCCACGGCGCAATGATGAACGAGATGGCGTCAAGTATGTTCGTCACCGTATCAGTGGCTCCCCCAATGCCGGCGTTGATGCCGAAGTCGCAGAAAGAATCCAACGCAGAGAAGAAAGACAAGCCGGCCAGGTACAACCATTGCTTTTCGCGGCGCTCGAAGTTCCAGATCACCAAAGCCAGCACCAAGATCACCAAGTTGATGCCGATGAACACGCCATACTGCGCCATGTTGCGCTGGTTGGCGTATGCCATATTGCCCGCGTGCACTGTCGTGTTATCGGCGAAGTCACCGACTGAGTTCGCGTCTGCGGAATCCAGCCGGATGGCGATGGATTCCGTATTGCCATCACACAGGAAGGAGAACGGAACTAAGAGCGGGACCTGCGAACCGCCTACTGTTTCGGTGTTCGGTTTTTCCGTGGGAGTGGTGAACAAAAGTTGGCCGTTCAGAAAGACCTCGGCTTGCAGGTCGTCGCCAAACCCCAACAGCACTTTTTTGCCGCGCAAGGAAGAATCGGGCTGTAGACGGAAGCGCAGCCAATACACCCCAGTTCCGGTACGCACGGTGTCATCCGCGTTGAGTTTCAGCCAAGTGGAGTCCACATAGTTCCGCAATGCATAGGCCGGGTCATCACCGAATTGCAGCCGCGCGTTTCCCCGGCTCTTCAGGCCCACGCCGGGCACCGTGCCCATGCCGGGCACCTCAGTGGTGTTATTCTGCAAACTCCATTCGCGCAATTGCGAGCCGGGTTTTACGCCGATGTCGGTTTGCGCGAAGAGGAGCCCGCCCGCTAAAACGGCAAGTACAAAAAGTAAAAGCCGGGCGGCACGCATGGTGGAAAAGTAGCACTTGTGGAAGAAATCGATTTCTCGTCGGTGGGCCTCCGTGATCATCCGTGGTCATGCAACTCCCTGCAGGGTGGCTTCTCCAATCCTGTTAATCCTGTAATCCTTTCGAAAAAACCCGTGTCGTCCAGCCCCACGGTTTTCAGCGTATTTTGCCACCGCCACCAAAACCACCACCATCCATGAAACCCCGCATCGCGCGAGCGTCCACGCTCGTGCGCCACCAAACCACCACCATCCATGAAACTCCTTAAATGGTTCCTCATCATCATCGGCGCGCTGCTCATCTTGGCATTCGCTGCTTTTCAACTGATGAAGTACCAGACCAAGCAAGCCAGCCCTGAAAGTGAAGTAGCCTACGCAAACGGCGACCTGAAGATCAACATCGACTACAGCCGCCCGTCCAAAAAGGACCGCACGATCTTTCGGCGGCTTGGTGCCTTACGACACCACTTGGCGCACCGGCGCGAACGAGGCCACAACTTTTGAGACCAATCAGGATTTAATGATCGGCGGAAAGACATTGCTCGCCGGAAAATACACGCTGTGGACCGTGCCACACCCGGAAACTTGGGAGGTGGTCTTCAACAAAAAGATGTACGGCTGGGGAGTGAACATGAAAGAGCAGGCCAGCCGCGAGCCCGCCGAAGATGCGGTGGTAACGACAGTGCCGGTACAAACGCTGCCGCGTGAATTGGAGCAATTCACCATCAGTGTGGTGGATGATACCGTGCCCCTGTTAGTACTTGCATGGGACCAAACGAAGGTGGAGGTGCCGTTACGTTAAGGGAACCTCTAAAAACCTCGAACCGATGGCACAAGCGCTTATCATTCGCGTCAGCCAAGGCGTGACGAAAGGCAGCTACCCGTAGGTAACTGCCTGAGGAACAACGCAGGATGACCGAATGATAACGCTTGCCCGAAGGGTCGCCACGAAGTGGCGATGACACGGGAGCGAGGTTTTTAGAGGCTCCCTTAATTTCGCTCCCTCAAAACACACCACCATGAACGGCAATTGGGGCAAGGTCATCCTCTTCAGCATTCTTTTCTGCATCCTCGGATTTATCCTTGGGCGCGTAACCTGCGGTAGTTGCGGTCCCGCCGGTTGCGAGCGCGGCGAAATGCACGGCGATGCCTGCAAAAAGGGCGGCGCGTGTGCGCACGATGACATGAAGGGCGAAGCGTGCGAACACGGCAAAAAAGGCAAGTGTTGCACCATGAAGGGTGATAGCGCCATGCTACACAGCGGGATGGACGGTGCCATGTCGGACAGCACCGCTGTCGTCCGGTAAGTGGCATGTTCCGCCTTCGCCTGTTCGTTGCAGTTTGTGTTTTAGGCGTGATGCAGGGCCTATCCGCCCAAAGCATTGAAAATTCCTCCCGCAGTACCATCGGCTATTTGAATGCGGACGGCCGCATCGAGAGCAGTTCCCGTTCCACGGTGGGCTATTTCCGCGAGAGCGGTTCCGGCTGGACCATCGAAAACGCTTCCCGGAGCACCATCGGCTACATCATTTCCCGGGGGAACGACGATTTCTCCATGGAGAACAGTTCCCGTTCCACCGTGGGTTACATGCACCGCAGCAGTGACACGTGGACGGTGGAGAACAGCTCGCGCAGCACCGTCGGCTATATCGACAAGGACGGCCGGGTGGAGAACCGTTCACGCAGCACCGTTGGTTATGCACGGGATATTCCACCCGCATGGGTGGCCGTTCACTTCTTCTTTTTCCAGTTTCCGTAGGGGCGACCAGGTCGCGGTCGGACATATTCATACGCGGCACCAACTATCTGCCGGCCTGCAACGGGACCGGCCATCGCGACAATGATGTGTATCCAGTTCAATCGTACGGCACCTCCGCCGGTTCGCCGAAATCAAACCCCGGTGCGCCGGCAGAAAAGGAATCGAAGCTGTTGAAGCGGAAGCCGGCGCCGTGCGTATCCGGCAGGTAGGGGTAAAAGCCCACCGAAAGTTCGAAGGTGTTCACCAACAGGTTCTCGTTGCGCACCAGCAGGCCCAAGGTAACGGCGGTTTGGATGCGGCCGGAAAAGAGCGGGTCGCTTTCTCCACCCAAGGTGCCGAAACCCGCCAGCAGGACAGGTGCCACCTTGAAGCCCAAAAAGGACCATGGCGCATAGAACACCGTTTCGCTGCGGAACAGTTCTTTGTGGGTGCCGGTGAGGGTTCCGCTACTGAAGCCGTAGAGCTGGGAGCCGTTCAGGTTGACGCTTGCGTAGTCCGGTTTGTTGTAGCCGTACACGGCGTTGAAGCGGAAGAACTGCCGAAAATGCCAGCGGCCCCAGTTGCGCAGGTCGGTGAAGTAGAGCACGCGCATGTTGAGCGCGCCGTCCACCACGTCGCCGGTCTGAAAGAAGGTGCCGTAGCCCAGGCCCACGTTCAGGTAGCCGAAGCCGGCGTAGTTCCTTCCGCGGGAAACATCTGCGCCCACGTAGGGCCGGTTCACGGTGAGTTCGCGCTTCTCCACCCCGGTGGTGAAGGTGAGCAACAAGCCCTCCGGCACGTCTTCTGCGTTGCCGAACCGGAAGAGGTAGCGCTCCTTGTAGTACTGGCGGATGCTGATGCCGGTACTGACCAGGAAGAGCGAATTGTCGCTGTAGACACCCAGCGGGTCCAGCGCGCGTGGCGGCCGGGTGGCATAACGCGTTTGGGCGTAGCGCGCGGCCAGCACGAAGTTGCTGTTTTGGCTGCCGGGCTCGGTGCCGTCGCCCAGATGGAAGCCCCTCCCGGTCCAGATGTCCAAGGTGGCGGGGGAAAGCGCATGATCCGAGAGCACGGCGCCTTCGGTATCGAACACTTGGTACCGGCTCCAACCTTGGCTCCAAGCTACTCCGGCGGCCCATTTTGCAAGTGGGGAATAAAAAGGCCGTTGGAAGCTGAAGCCGAGCTCATCGCCGTCCGGGCCTGTGGCATAGTGCGCGTAGGAGGAGATGAAGCTGTTGCGGATGTTGTACACCTGGTGTGCGCCACTGAGGGAAAGCTTTGGCTGGCCCATCAAATAACCTACGCGCTGCTCCACGCTTTGGCCCCAGCCCAGCAGGTTCTTTTCGCGCACCGTGGCGCTGGCGCTGGTGAGGTCCGCTTCGCCGGAAACGTCGATGGACCATTTATCATGCACCATCACCAACAGGTCCACGCTGTCCTTGGTGCCGGCCACCGGTTGCACCAGGATGCGGGCATCGGTAACGAAGGGCGTGGCGCGGAGCACGCGTTCGGATTCACTGACCTGCAAGGGGTCCAGCGGTCGTAGGGGCTTAACTAGCAGCAGGTTGCGCACGATGCGCGGCCGGGTCTTGCGGTGCAGCCTGTTGGCCCAGGTCTGCAGCCCGTTCACCGGCGCCTGCGTGGTATCGTCCACTGAAAAGCCGAACGGGTCCATGGTGCGCACCTCGATGTGGCGAACGATCTTGCCTTTGTCCGCCCGGAAGGGGGCCGATCGCTGGGTGCGGGGAGCGCTGGGCGGTGGCTCGTCAGCAGCTATCGGCTCCACGAAAATGCCGCTGTAGATCCAACGGGTCACCTTGTGTTTCAACGAATATTCGTGGATGTCCCGGTAGATCACCGGGGTGCTGTCCGATTGTGCGGCCGCGCCGAAGCAAAGCCCCATGGCGGCGCCACACAATAGGGAACGCAGCGCGCGGGTCATCGGTGGGGCATATTCCGGTGTTCGGCGGGCATGGTGTGGAAGTCCACAAAATTCCGGCCGTTTTGCATTGAACATGGAAAGAAGGATGCTGCGGTTATTTTCGTTCACAGGCCAAGGCAGGAAATTGCCCGGCACGCCGCACCGGACGCATTCCCGCCTGCAACTATCTTCGCGGACCCACTTCGGCAACGACCGGGCGGACAAGGGCATGCAATTCACTGCAGGACAGATCGCAGAATTCCTCCATGGGGAAGTGGATGGCAACGCGCAAGTGTTGGTGCATGACGTGGCCAAGATCGAAGAAGGCCGCTCCGGCACCTTGACGTTTTTGTCCAATCCCGTGTACACCGAGCATGTGTACAAAACTGCGGCCAGCGTGGTGATCGTAGCCCGCGATTTTCAGGCCGCCAAGGCCATTCCGAAACACCTCACGCTCGTTCGAGTGGACGACCCGCGCGCGGCCTTTGCGCGCTTGCTGGAGATCCATGAAGCGCAGCGTTTCGACATGGTGGGTATCGAGCAGCCCAGCTTCGTGAACCCGCGCGCCAAGCTCGCGGACGATGTGTACGTTGGCGCCTTCACCTACATCGCCGAAGGTGCGACGGTAGGTGAGGACGTGAAGATCTTCCCCAACTGCTACATCGGCGAAGGCGTGCATATCGGCAAGGGCTGCCGCATCCATGCCGGGGTGCGGATCCACGCCAAGTGCATTATCGGCGACAACTGCGTGCTGCACAGCGGCGTGGTGATCGGTGCCGACGGCTTCGGCTTCGTGCCCAACGCAAAGGGCGAGCAGATAAAGATGGCGCAGATCGGCAACGTGATCATCGAAAACGACGTGGAGATCGGGGCCAACACCACCGTGGACCGTGCCACGTTGGGCAGCACGATCATCCGCACCGGTGCCAAGCTGGACAACCTCATTCAAGTAGGTCACAACGCGGAGATCGGCGCACACACCTTGGTGGTGAGCCAAGCCGGCATCGCGGGCAGCACGCGCATCGGCAGCTATTGCCAGATCGGCGGCCAAGTGGGCATCGCCGGCCACCTGCACATCGGCGACCGGGTGAAGATCGCGGCCCAGAGCGGCATCGGCTCCAACATTCCGGATGACGCGGTGGTACAGGGCTCTCCAGCTTACGCCATCGGCGAATACAAGCGCAGCTACGTGGTGTTCCGCGGGCTGCCACAACTGAAGCAACGCATTGAACAACTGGAGCGCGAGCTGGCATCCTTGCGCAGTGAAGCCGCTACACACGCGGAAGAGAAATCATGAGCGACCATCAACACACCCTCAAGGGCGCCGTCACCATCACCGGCGTGGGCCTGCACACCGGCGAAAAGGTGAACCTCACCCTGAACCCGGCACCCGAAGGCCACGGCTTGAAATTCCAGCGGACCGACATGGAAGGTCAACCCGTGATCGAGGCCGATGCCGACCTGGTGGTGAGCACCGCACGTGGCACCACGTTGGGCAAGGGCGATGCGAAAGTGAACACCACCGAGCACATCCTCGCAGCGCTCTACGCCATGAACGTGGACAACTGCCTGATCCAGCTCGATGGCGCCGAAGTGCCCATCATGGACGGCAGCGCATTGAAGTTCGTGGAAGCCATTGAACACGCTGGGTTGCAACCGCAGGACGCGCCGCGCAACTGGTACGAGTTGAAGGAACCGATCTGGTTCGAGACCGAGGAACGCGGTACCGAAATGCTCGGCGTACCCGCCCCCGGCGGCGAATTCCGCCTTACGGTGATGGTGGACTACAACAGCCCCGTGCTCGGCACCCAGCACGCCAGCATGTACAACAACGGCGAGTTCAAAGCGGAGATCGCGCCCTGCCGCACCTTCGTCTTCCTGCGGGAATTGGAGCAGTTAGCCAAGGCGGGTCTCATCAAGGGCGGCGACCTGGACAATGCCATCGTGCTGGAAGACCGCGAGGACATCACCAAGGACGACCTGAAGGCGCTGGCGAAAAGCATTGGCCGCGAATACCAGGACGTGGAGATCCGCCGCAACGGCGTGCTGAACACCACCGATCTGAAATTCCTGAACGAGCCCGCACGGCACAAGCTGCTGGACATCATTGGCGATCTGGCACTGGTGGGCCGGCCGATCAAAGGGCACATCTTGGCGGCGCGGCCGGGCCATTTCGGCAACACCACGTTCGCCAAGAAGATCAAGGACAAGATCCGCGAGGAGGAAAAGGACCAGAAATTGCGCTTCGACCTCACCGCGGAACCGTTGTTCGACATCAATGCCATCACCAAAATGCTGCCGCACCGCTACCCGTTCCTGCTGGTGGACAAAGTGATGACCATGGACGCCACCAGCATCGTGGGCGTGAAGAACGTCACCATGAACGAGCCGCAGTTCACCGGCCACTTCCCGGACAACCCGGTAATGCCCGGCGTGCTGCAGGTGGAAGCCATGGCGCAGGTCGGTGGCATTTTCGCCTTGAGCCAAGTGCCCGATCCGGAACACTACACCACTTACTTCCTGAAAACGGATGCCGTACGCTACCGGCGCAAAGTGGTGCCGGGAGACACGCTGGTGTTCCGCTTGGAGCTCATCACGCCGATCCGGCGCGGCATCGTACACATGCGCGGCGTGGGCTACGTGAACGGCCAACCCGCTGTGGAAGCCGAGATGATGGCGCAGATCGCACGCGACAAGGCACCCAAGGAAGAAGCCGCGAAAACCAAGGCCAAAGCGGACGCATGAGCATTTCCAAACTGGCCAGCATCCACCCGGATGCACGCATCGGCAATGACGTTGTGATCGAGCCGTTCACCTCCATCGCGGCGGATGTCTCCATCGGCGACGGCACGTGGATCGGCCCCAACGCCTCCATCATGGACGGCGCGCGCATCGGTGCCAACTGCCGCATTTTTCCCGGCGCGGTGATCTCCGCTATTCCGCAAGACCTCAAATTCGCCGGCGAAAAAACCACCGCCGAAGTCGGGGATGGCACCACCGTGCGCGAGTGCGTCACCATCAACCGCGGCACCTCCGACCGGCAGCGCACCGCCGTAGGGAAGAACAGCCTGCTGATGGCCTACGTGCATTTGGCGCACGATTGCTTGGTGGGCGACAACGTGGTGATCGCCAACAGCGTGAACCTTGCTGGGCACGTCACCATCGGCGACTGGGCTATTCTGGAAGGCAACGTGGCCGTGCAGCAATTCATCAGCATCGGTGCGCACAGCTTCATCGCCGGGGCATCGCTGGTGCGCAAGAACGTTCCGCCGTATGTAAAGGCCGCACGCGAACCGCTGAGCTTCGTGGGCGTGAACGTGGTGGGCCTGCGCCGCCGTGGCTTTGCCGATGTGTCCGTTACCCGCATCGAGGACATCTACCGCGAGATCTTCGTACGCAACGCCAACCTCGAACGCGCCGTACAGAATGTGGAACAGCAATTTCCCCAAGGCGAGGAACGCGAATTGATCCTCACCTTCATCCGCAATAGCCCTAAAGGCATCATGCGTGGGCTGGGTTTTGAGCAGAATACAGTTTCCGGTTCTGTTCCAATAGCTCCAATGCCCAGGGATCCTGATTCGACACGGCGCTTCGCCTCCGGCGGCGGGCGGGGCAGGAAAAAGAAGGGGGAGAGGAGAGCGCCCCCGAGGCGCCCAGGCGCGGGGTTATTTATAAGCGGCTCCAAATAAATCAAACGGGCATGCGCGTCACCTTAAGCGACGTTGCAAAGCAGTTCGCCCGCGAGAAAGTTTTTACCGGTGTTGACCATGTGTTCGAAGCAGGCAGCCGCACCGCGTTGCTCGGCCCCAACGGAAGCGGAAAAAGCACCCTGCTACAAGTGGTGGCTGGCGCGTTGGTGCCCACCAAAGGCACCGTGGAACATGCGCTTGGTGGAAGCTCGTTGCAGCAGGAGCAGGTGTACCGGCACGTGAGCATCGCGGCCCCATACCTCGACCTCTACGAAGATCTCTCGTTGCGCGAAACGTTGGAGACCCATGCGCGCTTCAAGCCTTTTCTGGCGGGGGAAACACCTGCATCCGTAGCCAAAACAGCGTTCTTGGAAAAGCACTTGGAAAAGCCCGTGAGCAACTTCAGCAGCGGCATGAAGCAGCGCCTGAAGCTCGCGCTCGCGATCCTCAGCGATACGCCGCTCCTCGACGCGGAAGGCATCGCTTGGTACCGCGAGCTGTTGCTGGCCAACTTGGATGGCCGAACGTTGTTAGTGGCAAGTAACCGGCAGGCGGAAGAGACTTTTGCTTGTGTGGCTTCGGTGGAAGTGGTGAAGTGGAAGTAGCCTCACCCTCCCGCCCGCATCGGCTCCAGCACCTTCGCCCAGCGTTGAATGCCGTTGAACATTCCGGTTGCCCCTTTCGCGAGCACGTCATTGGGTTGGAACACGCCGTCTTCGCCGATGAACTTTGCAAAGAAGGGGATGGGCAGCTCGCCTGCTACCGTGAGCCTGACTGCGCTAAGCACGGGCTTCAGTACTTGCGTGGCACGCAGGCCGCCGCTTACGCCACCGTAGCTCACGAGGCCCAGTGGTTTGAGCGCCCATTCCTGAAAAAGGAAGTCTATCGCATTCTTCAGCGGAGCGGTGTAGCCGAAGTTGTATTCCGGCATCACGAAAATGAACGCGTCGGCGGCATCCACGGTGGCGCTCCAGGCCTTGGTATGCGCGTGTTTGTATTGCTTCAAGCGCGGGTGGTCCGGCTCATCCAAGAACGGCAGGTTGATGGCAGCGAGGTCCAGCAGTTCCACTTCAAATGCGCCGTGTGCCTTGGCGGCGTCCACGATCCATTGGGCCACAGCGGGGCCTTTGCGTCCTTCGCGTGTGCTGGCGAGAATGATCTTGAGTTTCAACATGGGGGTAAAGTTCGGTTACGCCAAGCAAGGTGAGCAGACAATCTCCGGTAAAACTGAAGCTGCGCTGCAACGGCCAATCTCGACTCAAGACTGAAGACTCGACTCACGACTCAGACTGAAGACTGAAGACTCAAGACCAAGACTCACGACTCAAGACTCAAGACTCACGACTTTTCTCAGTGTCCTCTGTGCCTTTGTGGTGAAAATTCTCCATTTCTCCCATACCCCTACCTTCGCGCCCCAATTTCCTACCCCATGGCCAACACCGGCGACATCAGCATCGGCTCCTACATCCGCTTCAACGGCGACATCTGCCAGATGGTGGAGTGGCAACACCGCACGCCCGGCAACCTGCGCGCTTTCTACCAGGGCAAGATGCGCAACCTGCGCAACGGCAAGCTGAACGAGCACCGCTTCCGCAGCGGCGAGCCGATGGAACTGTTGCGCGTGGAGATCCGCGACATGCAATACCTCTACCGCGAAGGCGAGTTTTTGGTGTGCATGGACCCGAGCAACTACGAGCAGTCCCACATCCCCGTTGAATTGTTCGGCGATGCCATGGGCCTGATGAAGGAAGAGATGACGGTGCAGGTGGGCTTTGAGAGCGACATCCCCATCATGGCGCGCCCGCCGAAGATCGTTGAACTGGAGGTGACATACACGGAGACGGCAGTGAAAGGCGACACCAGCAACAAGGTGATGAAGTCCGCCACGCTGGAGACCGGGAGGGAGATCAATGTGCCCAGCTTCGTGGAGATCGGCACGGTGATCCGTATCGACACCGAGACCGCCAGTTATATGGACCGGGTTAAGAAGTAACCTTGAGCGGCTTTTTGAGGCATGCGTTGTGCGGCTACCTTTAGCGCGCCGCCATGGACTTGGACCAACCACATTCCGTCACTGAAGTCGCTAAGCTGATCGGTGCGCGGGTGGAAGGGAATTCCGCCCGGCTCGTCACCGGCATCAACGAGATCAACCGTGTGCGCGTGGGCGATCTGATGTTCGTGGACCATCCGAAGTACTACGCCAAAGCGTTGAACAGCGCGGCCACCACCATCCTCATCGACAAGGCCGACGTGGAGATCCCTGAAGGCAAAGCGATCCTCATCAGCGATGACCCGTGCCGTGATTACAACACATTGGTGCGGCATTTCATGGCACCTTTCGCTTGGACTGCGGAAGGACCCGCCATCGGTTCGGACACTTTCGTACATCCCACGGTGGTCGTTGGCACCAATGTGCGCATCGGCAGCGGATGCACCATTATGCCGGGCGTGGTGCTTTATCCGAACACGATCATCGGCGACCGCGTTATCATCCACGCCAACGCCGTGATCGGTGGCGACGGCTTCTACTACAAGAAGCGCGCCGGCGGCTACGAGAAAATGGTGACGGCCGGCTGCGTGGTGATCGAAGACGACGTGGAGATCGGCGCGCTGAGCAGCATAGACCGTGGCGTTAGCGCGGACACGCGGATCGGCGCGGGCACCAAGATCGATAACCATGTGCAAGTAGGCCACGACACGTTGATCGGCAAGCATTGCTTGATCGCGTCTCAGGTCGGCATCAGCGGCGCGTGCGTCATCGGTGACAACGTAACGCTATGGGGCCAAGTGGGCGTGCCCAGCAAGATCACCATCGGCGATGGCGCAACCGTGTTGGGCCAAAGCGGCCTCATCGGGGATGTCGAAGCCGGGAAAACGTACTTCGGTTCGCCCGCCGGGGATTGGAAACAGAAAATGCGCGAAGTAGCCAGCCTAAGTCGTTTACCGGACATGATTAAAAACCGCAAAGAGTGAATTGGTGATCGGTTGTATTTCTGGTACCGGGTACCGGGTATCGGGTACAGGGTACTGCCGACTCCCGACTCCCGACTCCCGACTCCCGACTAATTACTCTTCTCAGCGCCTCAGCGCCTCAGCGTCTCCGCGTCAAAAACCTCCCGACTCTCCTCTGTGCCTCTGTGGTGAACCCCTCCTGCCTCAATGACCCGCCTCGACCGTCTCACCGAACGCTTGAACTTGAAAGAGTTCCAGTTGCGCGCGTTGCTGGACCTCACCAAGGCCATCAACAACAACGTGCCGGATGCGGAATTGCTGAAGCTCTATGCGGGCATCATGCACGATGAGCTGGGCATCACGCGGATCTTGCTTTATGAGAACGACGGCACGTGGCGGCTCACGCATGCCTACGGCGCGGATGGCGTGGCCCGCCCCGATGCCGCCGCTTTGATCGAAACCTGCAAGGACATCACCTTCATCGGCGGTGATTCCGGCTTAGGCGTGGACTTCTTCGATATCGCCGTTCCCGTGTACCACCGCGACAAGCCGTTGGCGCTGCTGCTCATTGGCGACTTGGACGACGAAGAGCAGCGGATGAGCCCTACGGTGAAGCACCTCAACTTCATCCAAACGCTCACCAACCTCATCGTTGTGGCGCAGGAAAATCGCCGTTTCGCGGCGCGCGCCTTGGCACAGGAACGCGACAAACGGGAGTTGGAACTCGCTGCGGAAATGCAGCAGATGCTGGTGCCTCGGGACCTGCCCACGGAAGGCCGCATACAGGCCGCAGCCTGGTACCAGCCCCACCAGGAAGTGGGCGGCGATTATTACGACGTGTTCAAGACCGGTCCGGACCAATACGTGGTATGCGTAGCGGACGTTAGCGGAAAAGGCATTCCCGCCGCGTTGCTGATGTCGAACTTCCAAGCCACGTTGCGTGCCATGCTGCAGAATGAGCAGGAAAGCCTCGATACGTTGGTGGCGGACCTCAATGCGAATGTGATGGAACGGGCGCGCGGGGAACGGTTCATCACGCTGTTCATCGCACGAGCGGACTTGGCCAAAAGCGAGCTTACATACGTGAACGCGGGCCACAACCCGCCCATGCTGTTGCGTGATGGCGTGGTGGAGGAACTTTCCTCGGGCTGCATAGCCCTGGGCATGCTGCCCGAACTGCCCTTCGTGCAACAAGGCAAGGCCGATCTGCACGGTGCAACACTGCTTTGTTATACTGATGGATTGGTTGAGCAAGAAGATTCACAAGGCAACGACCTCGGCACCGGCGTAGTGAAAAAGCACTTGGAATTACTGGCCTCCAGCGGCCCCCGCGCGGTGAACGATGCACTGATCGCCACGTTCGAGGCCCATCGCAGCGGCCTGCCGTATTTGGATGATATTGCGTTGTTGACCTGCCGGTTCAGGTGAGGAACGGTTGTTAGTTGTCAGGCTTAAGATGGTCAGCCTGTCAACTAAGAACTAACCCTCCAGCTCCTTCAACCTGGGAAACTCCAGATCCAACATCACGATCATTGCCGTGAAACCCCAGAACGGCACGCTGGCTTTGTCCAAGTCGAGGTAATTGTTCAGCGCACCGTGGACGAAATAGGTGACGAGGCCGAGGAAAGCAGCACCGACGATCCGTCGTTCAACACCTGGTGGCAAGCGCGACCAAAGGCGGATCGCGGTTAAGGAGACCACGCCCACCAGTGCGATCACCAACAACAGCCCCGGCACACCTTGTTCGGCGAGCGGGCCCAAATATTCGCTGTGGGAGTTGCCGTTCAATCCGAAGTTGGTGCTGATGATGGTGCGGTCGCGCGCGGCTTGGAAGGGCGCGTATTGGAACATGTAGGTGCCGGGTCCCCAACCTGTAATGGGGCGCTGTTCGAACATGCGCAACGCGGAATTCCAGCGGTTGATGCGTTCCAAGTTGCTGGCATCCGAGCTGATGTTGCTGATCGAGCTGACATGCTGCGCCAGGTCATCGTTGCTTTCGGTGCGGTTGCTTTCCAGCGCTATCGTTAGCTGCTCCATGTTCGCATAAGCCACGATCCCCGCCATAGCCGCCACGGAAAAGATAGCCCACGCCGGGATCCGCATGCGCAGTATGGCGAACACGCCGGCGGCCACCGCAACACCCACCCATGCCGCGCGGGTGTAGGAAAACAGGATGCCCGCCAGCAGGATCGAAAGAGCGAAGAACGCCGCTGTCTTGCGGGCGAACGAATACGTGGGCATGGAGACCGCGGTGAGTGCGAAAGGCAGGAAAAAGGCGAGAATGGCACCATAACTGGTGTGGTCCTTGAAGAACGGTTCCATCACCCAGTGGGCGGGGTCTTCCGCGAAGCGATAACCGGCATGGCGGATCAACGTGTAGCACACCACGATGCACAACCCCCCGAGATACAGCCAGAAGAAACGGTGCATGTTGCGCTTGTCGGCGAAGAGCCGCGTGGCCAGGAAATACATGGTGGAAACGAACCAGAGCCGCGCCAGCAGGTATTTCCCGGAGACCAGCACCATGCTGCTGGGCGCTACGCAAATGGCCATCCATGCCAATTGGGCCAGAATGACCAGCGTAACCGGGTGTCGCCACACGCGTGGATCGATAGCGTCCCGCTCAAGGGTCAGCTTCAGGATGAACAAAGCCATCAACGCCACCATCAACGGTTCGGTGGGCAGCGAAATGCCTATGCCGCCCAGGTCCAGCTGTTCCAAGTTGATGGAAAGCGGCGTGGCGAAGACGATGAAGAGCAACACTTTGTCCGGTGTCACCAACAAGGCCCAAGCCGCCAATAGCGCCAAGGGAAGCAGGTTCAGCCAATAGAATTCATGCGCGGTCAGCAAGGCGTTCACCAGCACAAAGGCCACGCAGACTGCGGGCACCCACCAGGAACGGATCGCGCGGCCCATCGCCTATGCTTTTTCCGCCGACCTTGTCAGCCCGCGTTCACGGAACATCAACAGCACGTAGCACAGCAGCATCGCGGTAATGGTGCCCACAAGCACGAGCAACCAACGCACGGGGTAGATCTTTTTGTTCGGTACCTCAGGCTTCACCACCACGTCCGTGTACGTAAGCACCTTGGCCAGGTCCATGGTCTGCTGTTGCACAACCGCCTGCTGGTTTCCGTACTGCCTTTGTAGCACTTTGCTCAATTGGGCCAGCCTGCCGAATTCCCCGCCTTTCTCTTCCAACGACTTCAACATGCCGCGGATCTCTTCCTTTTGGGCACTGCTGCCACGATCGGTGATGGCGCGCATATAGCCTTTGGTAAGTTCCTTGGCTTGAGTTTCGTAGTCCAGCAGCCCGTTGGTGGCGCGCAATGCATTCATGCGGGCCTCCACGCTATCGAGTTGACGCCCGGTTTCACGCAGCATGTTTTCCGATATGGTGAGCAGCTCCTTGGAGTTGGCCCTCTGCAGACGGCGCGCCAGTAGATCGGTTTGATGCAGCACTTCCAACACCATGTCCCGTGCGGTAACGGGGTTTTCGTCGGTCACTTCAAGGTCCACGCTTTCGTAGCGCGTTTTTTCGATGCTCACCCGCTCATTCCAGATATCGTAGAGCGCCGCCCTGCCTTCAGCAGTAGTGGTGTCCACTTTGTATAGCGCGGCCAGTCCGAAGCGGTTGATCACACTGTCGCGAATGCTGTTGCTGGCCAGCAATTGCAGGAGCTGATCGGCGCGGGTCTCAATGGAATAACTGTTGAGGTTCACCGGATATACCACGGCCTGCGAGCGGTAACGGGGGGCAATGAAGGTGGGACCGGAAAAGATGGCGGCGAGCACCGCACCGACCACGCCCACTATGAGCAGTGTGCGCCAATGGCGGCCAAGCACGCGGTTGGTGCGGTCGAACTCGAGCCTATCTGCCATGGTCCATGCGGATTTTCGAGATGCGCTGGTTGATGGCCAGCAGCACCACGGCCATGATGAATGCGGCAAAGGTGAATCCGGGAATGAGCAGCCACCATACGGGATAGCTCTTTCTATCGGCGGGGTAAGCATCGTTCACGGTGAACTTGTGCGGCAAGTCGCTGTGCAGATCGGCACTCGCCTGTTCCAATTTGAGACGCAATGCCGAGAGGCGCTTCACCTCGTTGAACTGCCGGTCTTGCAAGGTGACATAAGCGCCGCCGTATTTCGCCAGCACCTTGAAGCGTTCTTCAAAAGCATTGATGGCGCGCTGGTCGCCTTTCACGATGGCTGCGCCGAGGTATTCGTTGTAGCGCTCGGCCTGCGTGTGGTAGTCCTGCACGCCGAGGGAGCGCAACACGGACATGCTGTCCTCGATCTGCGCGATCTCCGCGGTGAGCTTGTCCACGCCTTCCTTCACGATGTTGTAGCCTTTGAATGCCCGCTCGTGGGCCATGTCGTTCCACACGCTGTCCACCTGTGCGGCCATGAAGTTCGCCATGTCGGCGGCGCGTTGGGGCTCGGCGTCCAACACTTCCACGCTCACGCTGCCGAACTTGGTGTATTGGAATTTTACGTGGCCCTCGTACGCATCGCGCAGCTCGGAATTGCGGTGTTCGCTGTCGGCCTTGATCTTGTAAACTTTCCCCAGGTCGAAGCGTTCCGAAGTGCGGTCGCGCACAACGTCTGAGTTGAGGATCTGGAGCAGTTGCTCGGCATCTTCCTCATCGCCCAACGCCAGGATGTCATCCCGCCCGGTGGATTGCTCGCTCAAAAGCGCTTTGGATACGCTGTTGGTAATAGCGGGAAAGAGGATCACTTCGCTGCGGTAGCGCGGTGTGATCACCAACGTGGCGACGACGCCCGCTATCAGTCCCAAGAGCGTGATCCCCACCAGTACGCGCCTTCCTTTCCATAGGAAATCGAGCGGGTCGAAGGACTCTTCCTTCGTGGAACGGGATGGTTCGGCCATGGGTAGGTGCGTTGAAAATGGCGGCAAAAGTAGGCCATCAACGTCGGCCCGGCAGGTGTATTGCGTTGCGAATGGCCTTCGGTGGAAGCAAACCGGTGAGAAGTGCCGCCAGCAGCGCGGTTCCGGCAAGGATTGGGGCGGCTTTCAGCAGGGTAATGCCTTCAATTCGCAACCACCAGGCCAGCAGAAGCAATACGGAAATGAAAGCCACCAAGGCAAGCACCTGTGTCACCGCGGGTCGCAAGGAATACCGCTTCGCCGCGACGACCATCTGCGCCACCGCCATTAACCCTTGCGTGATCAAGCTGGCCCAAGCGGCGCCCAACGCGTGGCCTTTCGGGATCAGCACCAGGTTAAGACCGATGTTGAGCACCATGCCCCCGGCGGCGAGTTTGTTTAACGTCCTCAGATCGCCACTGGCGGTGATCAACGTACCGAAAATGTAGGTGATGCAAACGCCCACGAAGCACCAGATCAGCACCGCGAACGCCGGCGCGGATTCCGCCGTGTGTTCATGGTAACGCAGGTCCATCACCTCCTTCGCGTAAAAACTGCCGATAATGGCGATCGCTAAAGTCCCCACCAATACCAAGCGCAAAGCCAATCCGGTAAGCGGCCCCACGTCCGTTTTTTCCTTCAGCATACGGCTGTACATCGGCAACAACAGCCCCGCGAAGAGGAAGCCCAGCATGTTGAACGCCTCGAAGAACCGGAAGCCTTGCGCGTAAATGCCCGCCTGCAGGTCGCCATCGGGCAACATGCGCTCCAGCATCACGGAATCGGTGCGGTAGTAAAAGCTCATCAGCAGCACCAGCAAGGCAAAGGGAAAGCTTTGCCGCAGCACACTGAAAGTAAAGGCCCGGTCCCAGCGAGGCCGCAAGCCGCCCGCCCGTTGCGCCACCAGCACCAAGGCCACCACGGCGGTGATGCCATAGGCCGCCGTCTGCGCCCAAGCGAACCATGCGATGGGGAAAGGACCCTCATGCACGCGGCCCCAAAGCAGCCAAGCAGAAATGCCGATCAGCAACACACGGTCCAGCACCGAAAGCAGGCTGTCCTGCGCATAGCGTTGCGAGCCGGCAATGTTGGAGCGCAGATAAAGAATGGTGGAAACAAGCACCTGGTTCAACACCAATATGCCCAACAGTTCCAACTGCCCACCTCGGTACCCCAGCAGCCAAGCAGCAGCAAAAATGCCCACCGAATAAAGCACGGCCAGCAACGAGCGCGCCGCCACGATGCCGCTCCACATGCTTGCGCATGAGGTGCGTGTTTTGCGCGATGTTCCGCGTGTTCCAGTTCGTAATGCCGAGGTCCAGCAGGATGTTCAGCAAAAAACTCAAGCTCAGTAACGCCGCGTAGCCACCATAAGCCGCGGTACCCGCGCGCACCTGCACTTCCGCATCGATCCCGAAGATGTAGAACGGCTTCACCAACAGGTTCAGCGCCAGAACAAGGGCGAGGTTGGTAATGAATTTGCGCTGCATGGATTGCGGGCGAAAGGTCGGTTTTTTAGTCGTGAGTCGATACAGAACAGTCGTGAGTCGTGAGTCAGACAAAGATTAGTCGTGAGTTCCGACTCAAGACTCCCGACTCAAGACTCCCGACTCCCGACTCAAGACTCCCGACTCAAGGCTCCCGACTCAAGACTCCCGACTCAAGACTCCCGACTCAAGACTCACGACTCAAGACTCACGACTCAAGACTCACGACTCACGACTCAAGACTCAAGACTCAAGACTCTCCCCAAGGATCTCCGACATTTACCCCCAATGCGCATCGCCGTAAACACCCGCCTCCTCCTTCCCGGAAAGCTCGAAGGCATCGGCTGGTTCGCGCATGAATCGCTCAAGCGCATCACCGCCGCGCACCCGGAGCATCAGTTCATCTACTTCTTCGACAGACCGTATGCCGGGCAATTCGTACACGCAACCAACGTGACGCCCGTAGTAATACCGCCGCCTACGCGCCACCCGATCCTCTACCGCATCTGGTTCGACGGCATACTGCCCCGCGCACTACGGAAGCACCGCGCCGATGCCTTCCTCTCGCCCGATGGCTATCTCAGCTTGCGCACCGACGTGCCCCAGCTCCCCGTGATCCACGACCTCAACTTCGAGCACTTTCCGGAAGACCTGCCGCCCGCCTATAGCCGCTACTACCGCAACCGTTTTCCGCGCTTCGCGAAGAAGGCCGCACGCATCGTCACCGTCTCGGAATTCTCCAAGCAGGACATTGTGCAGACATACCACATTCCGCCCGAAAAGATCGATGTTGTCTACAACGGCATCGGTTCCATTTTTGCGCCGTTGGCGGAAGGGGAGAGGGGCAAAGTCCGGCAGCGGCTCACCGGCGGAATGCCGTATTTCGTCTGCGTGGGTTCACTGCATCCGCGGAAAAACATTGCACGTTTGTTGGAGGCGTTCGATCGCTTCGCGGAAACGCAGAACGATGCCCACCTGGTTATCGTGGGCGAAGCGTTCTGGTGGGACGACCGCATGAAAGCCGCCTGGAAAGTGATGCGCCACACGGACAAAGTGGTCTTCACCGGCAGGTTGGAGCAGACCGAACTGCACAACACCTTGGCAGACGCGCTGGCCTTGGTCTTCGTGTCTTATTTCGAAGGCTTCGGCATACCCGTGGCCGAAGCGATGAAGTGCGGCGTGCCGGTTATAGCCGCCAACGCCACCAGCCTGCCGGAAGTTGCAGGCGATGCCGCTGTCTATTGTGACCCCTTCAGCGTGGACAGCATCCGCGAGGCCATGGAACGGATGTGGAACGATGAAGCACTGCGCAAAAAGCTCTCCGTTGCTGGCCTCGAAAGAGCCGCCAATTACACCTGGGACCTCACGGCGGAAGGGCTGTGGGCGAGTGTTGAAAAGGTGTTAGAGCTGCGCTGAGCGTCTCACTGCTCCGTTGCCGTTACTTCCCACTATTCGCGTTAAATTGGTGAGGATTGGTGTTTGCTATTTCTTATCGCGAACACGCATGGCCACTAAACGCATTTCCCGGCAGGGGCAAGCAATTTGAACTGGGTAGTGGCACTAACCACTTGGCTGTTTTCTTTCTTGAGCCTATTGGCCGATGACGCAGGGACCCGAAGCGTAGTCTCTGCGTGAGAAAAAAATAACCACATATGTTTCTGCGGAGCACTGAACCGCCACTTTTGCCAATCCGCTTTTAGCGGTTCGTTGGTTTTTCGTCATTTAATTTTCCGTAACTGTTGTTGTAAATTTTACCTTTCTTGGGATGTGTAAATTTTAATCCCGACCAAGTTTCATTGATACTTAAACAAGTGCTTTCAACAAGTCCAAAATCGTAACCCAATTTTATCACTATTTTTATGTTCAAGTCAGTTCCTAATTTCCCGCCCTTTGGCCAAGAAACCCAAAGCATTCCGTTTGGTTTTAAATGTGGTTTTAATTGAGGAAAGTAATCAACAAATTCTGTTTGAGTTTTCACAAATAGATGAATGTAGTCGAATTCATCTTCGATTTTTGTTTGAGTGTCAAGTGCTGGTAAGTTGATATTATCAAGAGCTACTCTGTCTGCATTGACGAAAACCGCTCGTGAGTTTTCTTTGACACCCATTTTCTGAGATACGGTTCTTGTCATTTCGTCAAGGATTGTTTCTTGCAACGTCGCTCTTTACAATGTCCGCTAACGTTCAGGCTATGCGCAACCGAAGCGTCGGCCTGTGTGTGGGCGGTTGCGTATAGCCGTTGTTGTAGCACGTTTTAGTTTTTGCTCTTTTCATTCATGTCATCATGGCCGAAATAAAAAATCCATATCCAAATAATTCTCTTCATTGTTGTTAGGATTGACATAAAGTGTTGTTGATTTTTTCATCTCCAGCTTCATGGTCAAAGTTGTTGGATCCATATTGACGCCATATTGGATTTCAATTTCGCGTCCTTTATATGGAACACTCAAAAATATGACATTCTGATTGCGCTGGACATTCTCAATGTTCAAGTCACCTCTACCAACTAGCTGATTATAGCCACCTGTTCTTCGATTGTTTGTAACCACTTCTTCTTGCCAACTATTTGACTTCAACTTCACATGGCTTAAATCCACTTCAACTTTTTCAGCCAATAGTTTAAATTTTTCCAATTTAGCTGTTTCCCTTTCCTGAAAGTTATTTTCATTCCTATTGCTAATAACGTTACGAAGAAATAGTGCAAGAGCAATTCCTGTGATTATGATGAGGTAGATCATTTCTTCAGTTTTGTAAATGTGCTACAACTAGTGGGTAGACGCTATATGTTGTCTATTTCTCTATCAGTTCGTGAGGGGAAGTGCCTACTATCCCACTATTAAGGAGGGTAAAGCAACATAGCCGAGGTTCTTCCAGGACTGCGGAGTCTGCTGCACTGTAGCTGCAAGCGTTAAGCTTAGTTTCATGCGGTTTTGCCTCGGCCATAGAGCGAAGATAGCCCTCCCTACCGCAGGTCCTATGCGAGTCGGTCCTGCGCCTCGGCCCCATGCGTAATGGTATTCTTGTAGCACCGTATCCTTGCGCCATGCCCCGCCTTTCCGCCTGCCACACCCACGGCACCATCGAAGCCGGCTGCGACGAAGCTGGTCGCGGATGCTTGGCGGGTCCGGTAGTAGCCGCAGCCGTCATTCTGCCCATGGGCCTGCGGCTTCCCGGCCTCAACGATTCCAAGCAACTTTCCGAAGCCGACCGCGAGCGCCTGCGCCCCATCATTGAGCGGAAGGCCATTGCATGGTGTGTGGCCATCGCCAGCGCTGAAGAGATCGATGCCATCAACATTCTGCAAGCATCTATTTTGGCCATGCACCGGGCCATAGCAGGCTTGTCCATTTCCCCCGAAAGCCTGCTGGTGGACGGCAACCGCTTCAACCCCTACGAAGGCATTCCGCATCATTGCATCATTCAAGGGGATGGCAAATTCAGGAGCATCGCCGCGGCTTCGGTACTGGCCAAAACGCACCGCGACGAGCTGATGCAAAAGCTGCACGCAGCGCACCCGCATTACGGCTGGGCAGTGAACAAAGGCTATCCCACTTTGGAGCATCGCGCGGCCATCGCATTGCACGGCCCTTGCGGGCATCACCGCATGTCGTTCACGTTGTTAAGTGCTTCTCCGGTTCGCGAGTTTTACCTGCCGTAGGCATGGGAGGAACGACGAAGCGATCTTTGATTCCGCAATAAACCTGCGGCACTCAAATTCTACATTCTGAATTCTACATTCTCCATTTTCCATTTTTCATTCCCTTCCCTCTTCCACATCCCTTTGTGCGAAAGGCCCCGGCCTTGCCCGCTTATGACACGCCCGCCGCGTGCAACTTTGGCACTTCGCCATGCGCCGCCCGCTCATCATTCTTCTGCTCGTTGCCATCGTGGCTGCCGTAACGTGGTGGTTGCTGCATTTCCAAGGTGGTCCCGCGCAGGAAGCCGATCCATGGTCCGCCGTGCCGGAAGAAGCTTTGGCCGTGCTGGAAGTGCCGGAGCCGTTCACGGCTTGGGAACGCTTTACCGGCACCAGCCAGTTCTGGGGCGAAATGGACACTACGCGTGAAGGGAAAGCGTGGACCGCCATGTTCTTGCGGCTGGGCGAAAGCTTGATGAAAGTGCCGTCACTGGCGCGCCAACTGCAGCTGCACCCGGTGATGTTGAGCTTTAGCGAGAACGACCAAGGCTGGCCCGGACTGGTAGCCATGAACATGCCGCACAGCGCGGATGCTGCTGCTTTGATCGGTGCCGGTTTCCGGGCGGAAGTGCCGGAAAGCTTCTGGACTGGCAAAGCGTTGGAAGTGCAGCCCGACAGCGCTTTTCCAGCCATGGTTTTGGGATGGCAAAATGGCGTTCTGTTGATCGGCCGGAATACGGAGGAGGTGGAAAAAGCGCGCAAGCAGATGAATTCCCGATCGCGGCCTAATGCGCAGTTTACCAAAGCCAAGGCCACCTTCAGCGCCGGTAGCGATGCGCATTTGTTGATCCGTTCCGGCGCGGCGTCCAGCACCTTCGGCGGTGCGGAAGGCATTTTCCCCAACGGGGCAAAACCCGGCGGCTGGATGGCGTTCGACGTGCGGTTGCGGCCCGGGGCTTTATTGCTGAACGGCCTGCTATTTCCGGAAGATGAGGCTGCTTTGGCCATGCTGCGTCACCAAAACACAGGTCCGGCCAGCTTGCTGCAAGTGCTGCCCGCCGGGGTTGAAAAGCTGAAAACCATCAGCATAACCAACGCGGCCCAAGCCGTTAAGGAACTCACCGGTGCTGCCGCCGAAGGTCCGGCATTCGATGCTTGTGCCGCTTGGGTGAAAGGTGCCATTGGTGTGGCGGCCATGGCCAATGCCGACAGCACGTTGAGCCGGTGGGCCGTCCTGGGTACGGATGCACCGGAGCAGGCGGAAAAAGCACTGAGCAGCCTTTGTTCCGAAAATGGTTGCCCAACTACCGAATACCGCAGCGTACAAATTCGGCAGTTGCCCGGCGACCAGTTGGGGAAATTCTTCGGTGCGGACTTCAACGGCTTTGCGAACGCGCTGTGGTGCATTTTGGGCGACCAAGTCGTATTCGCGGAAACGCCAGCAGCAATGCGCGCTGCCATCGATGCGTGGACGGACCGCAATTCCATGGCCTTGGACCCGCGCTCGGGCGAGTTCTTCACCCGGTACGCCACCGATGCCAACTGCGGTTGGTGGGTGGATGCGGCCCGCACCATGCCGGCCGCCGAAGGCGCGATCGCGGCCATGCGCAAAGCCACGGGCGGTTGCTTGCTGCAACTTTCCGCACGTGCGGACGGCGCATACACCGCTACGGTATGCGCGCAGCATGCACCCAACGCAGTCGGCACAGCAACGCCTAGGCAGGCTGGCGCTTTGTGGACCACCGCACTGGGTGCGCCGCTGGAAGGCCCGCCGTTGCTGGTGCGCGACTACCTCAGCAAAACCGTTCAAGTGCTGGCACAGGACAAAGACCACCGGATCAGCTTGGTGAGTTGCACCGGCAAAGTGCTTTGGCAACATCAACTGGACGGGCCGCTTCTCGGCGGCGTGGAACAAGTGGACCGTTACCGGAACGGAAAACTGCAGCTGGTTTTCAGCACGGCTGAAAAGATCTACATGATAGACCGGTTGGGTCGCGCTGTGGAAGGCTTTCCGGTGAAGTTGGCCAGTCCGGCGGCAGCGCCCATCGCCGTGTTGGACTATGACAACAACAAGGACTACAGGATCTTGGCGCCGTTGGTAGACGGACGATTGCAGAATTTTGGTGCCGACGGAAAAGCAACACAAGGCTGGAGCGGTCCTGGAAAGGGCGTGGCTGCAATTGCAGCCGTTGAACATGCACGCATCCAAGGCAAGGATTACATCCTTGTGCCGCTGCGCGATGGACGGGTAGAAGTGATAGACCGGCGCGGTGAAGGCCGGTACAAATCCAAACTGGTGATGCACCGCGTTGCTGGGATCCGCGGATCACGCAAAGCCATGGAGATCGGCAATTGGCGGTTGTTGTGGGAAGACAGCACGGGTGCCGTGGTGAGCGGCGCATTGAGCGGCGCGACCGACACGTTGGACAAACCAAAGAGCGGCACGGCCACCTTGTTGGATGTAAAAGGCGACGGCAATTTGAGCGTATTGCGCACCACGGGATCCACGCTATCGGCGGCCGACGGGAAAAAGGCACTGTTCAGTGTTTCCTTCCCTGATGCGGCGTCCGCGAAGGCTTTTTCCGTGGCACTGCCGGACGGGGCGGAGGCCGTGGGGCTGGTGCTTCCCGAACAGGACCAAGTGCGGCTGTATAATGCGGAAGGTGAGTTGTGGCCCGGTTTTCCATTGGTCGGTTCCACGGAATTCAGTGTGGCCGACATCAACTTGGACGGCACTTTGGAACTCGTTACCGCCAACGCGGAAGGGGTGATTACGGTATACGCGTTGCCTGCGGCACCTTGAAAGCGAACGGAACGAGTTTGTTTTACCGCCACGCCGCCACGACGCAACGGGGCCGCAACGGATATGACTAAATGGTATTATCGCAAACGGGACGAGCTGGTCTGTCTTGGCGACTCCTCCGCATCCTTAGCGTCGTGGCGGTAAAAAAATCAACACAAATTTGGAGATCGAGCATCGATAGCCTTGCCCAACGTCAAACCACCATTCGCGGCGATCTCTTTACTTGCATCCGGAATTTCCACCTTCCGCCCAATACAATTGCAATAGCACATGGCTTTTCCTTCAGACCTTGAGATCGCGCAACGCGCCACCCTTCAACCCATTGTCGCCATTGGCGAAAAGCTTGGGATCCATGCCGACCGCATGGAGAATTATGGCCGGTACAAGGCTAAACTTCCGTTGGACCTCATTGATGAAAAGAAGGTAAAGAAAGCCAAGCTGATTTTGGTGACCGCCATTTCGCCAACGCCCGCTGGTGAAGGGAAAACCACCACGAGCATCGGCTTGTGCGAAGGCTTGAACAAGATCGGCAAGAAGACCATGGTGGTGCTGCGCGAGCCGTCCCTTGGTCCCGTGTTCGGCATGAAAGGAGGAGCCGCCGGTGGCGGCTATGCGCAAGTGCTGCCCATGGAGGACATCAACCTGCACTTCACCGGCGATTTCGCAGCCATCGAAAAGAGCAACAACCTGCTTGCCGCATTGATCGACAACAACCTGCAGAGCAAAACGCGCAACTTGGAGATCGATGAGCGCACCATCGCTTGGAAGCGGGTAATGGACATGAACGACCGTTCCCTGCGCGACATGGTGATCGGCTTGGGAGGTACCGGCAACGGCATTCCACGGCAGGATGGTTTCAACATTACAGCGGCCAGTGAGGTTATGGCGATACTCTGCTTGGCAACTGGTTACGAAGATCTGAAACAGCGGCTCGGCAACATCTTCGTGGGCAACTCCCGCGTGCCGGAGCGCAAGTACATCTATGCCCGCGACCTCAATGCGCAAGGTGCCATGGCGGTGCTTTTGAAAGATGCCATCAAGCCGAATTTAGTGCAGACCATCGAAGGCAATCCCGCGATCTTGCACGGCGGCCCCTTCGCCAACATCGCGCAGGGCGTGAACAGCGTTTTGGGCACCAAGATGGGACTCAGCTTAGCGGATTATGTGGTGACAGAAGCCGGTTTCGGCGCGGACTTAGGCGCAGAGAAATTCTTCGACATCAAGTGTCGCGCAGCAGGCTTGGAGCCGGATGCGGCTGTTATTGTGGCCACCATCCGGGCATTGCGTTACCAAGGCGGCGCGCCGATCAAGGAAGTGAACGATGCCTCCATGGAACGCGTGAAAAAAGGCATGGCGAACTTGGAGCGCCACATTGAGAACATCGGCAAATTTGGCGTAAAGGTGGTGGTGGCCATGAACCATTTCCCTACGGACAGCGAGGAAGAAATTCAGCTCGTGAAAGACCGTTGCAAAGCGTTGGGCGTGGAGGCCGTTTTGGCCAAAGGCTTCGCTGAAGGCGGCAAAGGCATGACCGACCTGGCCGAGGCCGTGGTAAAGGTGGTGGATAAGAAGGAGACAAAATTCAAGCTGCTCTACGACTTGGAGCAATCCATCGAAAGGAAGATCTCCATCATTGCGAAAGAGATCTATCGCGCCGATAGCGTGGCCTACAGCAGCGAGGCGAAGACGGCTTTGCGCCGGATCCATAATTTAGGGTTGGACAAATTGCCGGTGTGCATCGCCAAAACGCAATACAGTTTCAGCGACGACCCTACGCAGCTCGGTGCCGCCAGTGGTTTCGAGATCACGGTGAACGAAATCGAGATCGCCGCGGGCGCGGGTTTCGTGGTGCCCATTCTTGGCAAAATGATGCGCATGCCGGGCCTGCCGGAAGTGCCAGCGAGCGAGCACATGGACATTGATGCGAACGGGGTGATCAGTGGGTTGAATTGAAGGGGAGAGAAAGGAGGACTGACGCGGAGGTTGAGTAGTCAGTTCTCAGTAGTCAGGTTGCCGACCTGCTGTCGTTTAGCGAACCTCAATCGCTTCACATCCAGTGAAGACGAAAAGATTTTTGCTTTGAAATCAACGTTCAAATCAAAGATCACTTCCCGGCTCGGAGACCGGGACCCTTCCTCCCATGCCTACGGCAGGTTAAACTCGCGAACGGGAGGAACCCTGCGCCGCCATAGCGTTCTGGCGCTGCAACGGCTGACAACGGACAACTGAGAACTGACAACTAAAATTCCATTTGCGAATTGACCGAGAACCGGTACCTTCATCCTGCCAAACACCAAAACCACAGCATCATGAACATCACCTTCAATGAGCTTCGCAGCATCAAGGACAGTTTGCCGGACGGCAGCATCCACCGCATTGCGAAAGAGCTGGACCTGAACGTGGAGACCGTTTGGAATTACTTCGGCGGCTACAGCCATCCGGAAGGCAGGCCCATGGGCGTCCACGTGGAAGGCGGGGCGGATGGCGGCGTGGTATCGCTGGACGACACGCGCATTTTGGACCGGGCGAAGGCCATGCTGAAAGATCAGCGGGGAACCACATAGGTCGGTAACGGATCAACGTTCCAGCACTTTGAACTCCACGCGGCGGTTGAGTGCGCGGTGATCGTCGCTGTCGTTGGCTACAATGGGCCTGGTCTCCCCGTAGCCTTTCCAGGCGATGCGTTCTTCTTCCACTTTTCTGTTGCGGAGGAAATCGAACACGGCTTTTGCGCGGTCCTGGCTCAATGTAAGGTTGCTGGCGTCGCTGCCTACATCATCGGTGTGGCCCTCCACTTCGATGCGCATGTTGGGGTAATCCGTAAGCATATCGGCAAGTTCGTCCAGCTCTGTTTTGCTGTCTGGTGTTAGCGTGGCTTTGCCGGTATCGAAGCCGATGTTGTCCAAGCGGATGCTTTTACCAACCGGCGGCGGTTCCACGGCTGCAAGCGGAACTTCCTTCGTGCTGGCGTGGTCAGCCACTACTTGTTTCGGCGGCGGAGGCATGCTCTCTTTCGGCTTCGGGGTAAGCTCTGTTCCCGGCGGCGCCAGGCGGATGTTCACATCATCGATGAAGTAGTAAGCACCACGCTCGCCCTCGGGCTGGCGCTCGTGCAGCGTGGCATCATCGCTGTAGAAATTGCCGATCACCAGGAAGTGTTCATCACCCTTCGCATCGATAACGCCGCTCACCTTTTTCCAGCGGGAAGCGGATAGCAGTTCTTCCTCGTTCACCTGCGGAGTGATGTACAACGGCAGGTTGTCGCGCGTGCTAACGGGTTGGTGAGCGAGTACCATGCCGATGTTGTTGCTGGCCTCATTGCTGAAGTTGGCGCGCTGCACCCAGCACTCCACCACGTAGCGACGACCGGCTTCCAAGGATTGCGGCAGTTCAATTTGCAGGTATTCGTGCCAAAAAGATGGCGTTGCGCCTTTTCCCCAGATTTTCAGACCGGCCATGTTGTTGCCGCCGTGCGGGCTGGTTTTTCCATTGGTGCGTTTGGCGGGGTTGCTCCAGCATTTGGCATCGGCGCGGGTAGAGAAGAGATCAGGTGTAGTTTCGGTGGGGGAGTTCCAGCCCACCATTACCTCGCTGTTGAATTTTCGGGCTTGTTGTGTCCAAGCACAGGGCACCTTCAAGACATCCTCGAAGCCGGGGTTGGGCACGAGGTTGGGCATGGTGTCATTATTCAACGTGCGCTGCAGCACGGTTTGCGCGGGCAGTACCACCGGGGAGAGGAAGAGTGCCAGAAAGGCGGCTTTGTAGAACATGGTGCAAAACTACCGGGCACGGCGAAGGTCTCGGAGGTGGCGTGGCCCCCGCGATCAACGATCGGGGTGTTGATCGTTCGCGAGCCAGTTGGCAATGATGCGCGGCCCCATGGGTGTCAGCACGCTTTCGGGATGGAACTGCACACCGCAAACCGGGAACAGGCGGTGGCGCACAGCCATGATCACACCTTCATTGCTTAGCGCTGTCACCTTCAATTCCTGCGGGAGGGTTTCCGATCGTGCTGCCCAACTGTGGTACAGTCCGGCATCGAACGGGGAGGGAAGTTCAAGGAACAGCGGGTCCACCGGCTCCGTTACGGCGCAAGGCACCGAAACGCCATGGCGCACGGTTTCCAAATTGAAAAGTGTTCCGCCGCAGGCTTCCACGATGGCCTGCATACCGAGGCACACGCCGAGGATGGGGTGTGTGGGCATTAGTTCACGGAGCAACTCGGGCATTATGCCAGCTTGATGAGGTAGCCCCGGCCCGGGCGAAAGCACGATGCGGTCGTAACGTCGGGCGGTTTCCAAGCTGATCGCGTCATTGCGAACTACGTCGACCTCGGCCATTTTACCCAGCAGATGTGCCAAGTTCCAGGTGAAACTATCGTAGTTGTCCAGCAGCAAAATACGCATGGGGCAAATGTGGGCAGAGTTCAGGAGAAGTTGTTTACCAAGCCGGAAAACCCGAATGGGAGAAATACGCGGAAATGGGTATTGGCGTATCAGAGGGGAATTCACGATATTTGTACGTTATTTACAACACGGATGGCTTTACTACCTTACACCGGCCTTTTCGGGACAGCTGAGCTGAGGCATTTGCTTAGGCGCACATTGTTCGGGTGCAGCGTGGACGACCTGAACCACTTTAACGGTATGTCTTTGACCGCCGTGGTGCAGGAATTACTGACCTTTACGAACAATACTACGCCGCCGATCAAGGCTTACAGCAGCCCCGGCCAAGGCGGTGTTTACGACCCCGCATTGATCGACCCGGTCGTTCCTTTCGGATCCCCATGGCCGAACGTGACGCGGCAAATGGGCACACCGCCCAATCCAATTCCCAAGCGGAACGAGAGCCTTCGGAATTGGTGGACGGGGAACTTGGTTCATCAAGAGCGGAACATCCGCGAAAAGCTCACCTTGTTCTGGTACAACCACATGCCGATCCAGGTGAACATCGTTTTCACCCCTGAACTGAGCTACAAGTATTGCCAGCTTTTGCGCGACAAGTGCAAGGGAAACGTGCCGGAAATGCTGAAGGCCCTTTCCACTGACGGAGCGATGCTGTTATACCTGAACGGCGCCTACAACATGGCCGGCACGCCGGATGAGAATTACGGGCGTGAGCTGATGGAGCTTTTCACACTGGGAGAGGGCAGCGGATACACACAGGAAGACGTAGCTGCCGCCGCTCGGATATTCACCGGTTGGAGCATAACCGAAGGTACGATGTTAGCTCCTGTGTTGCCTACTGTCTTGTTCAACATCAACAACCACGACCAGGACGACAAGCAGTTCAGTTCGTTTTTTGACGATGCCGTGGTAACGGGAGCAAATACCGAGGTGGGCGCGTACGGCGAGATCAGTGCGTTCGTGGACGTCATCTTCGGCCGTCCGGAAGCCGCGAAGTACATCTGCCGGAAGCTTTACAGGTGGTTTGTAGGCAGCGATATTAGCCCTGAAACAGAGGCCGATGTGATTGCGGAAATGGCCCAGTTGTTCATCGACGAAATGGGGTCGCCGGTTCAAGTGGAAACGGTGCTCCAAGCCTTGCTCACGAGCGACCATTTTTTCGGTCCGGACGTACGCGGCTGCATGGTGAAAACCCCGTCTGACCTCACCATAGGCTGGATGCGTGAATTGCGGATGCCCATGCCCACACCGGACCTGTTCGAGGCGCAGTACAACTGTTGGAACCGTGTGCGGGAGATCATGGACGGCGCATCGCAAGCGATCGGCGAAGCACCCAACGTGGCCGGTTGGCCCGCGTACTACCAGCAGCCGCAATACGACCTGAGCTGGATCGACAGTTCCAGCACCGCCGCGCGGATCGAGATCAAAAACCGGATCATGGTATTTGGTTTTGCCACGCCCGCCCAGTTGGTATTGCCAGACAACCGGAACCTGCAATTCAAGGTGGACTTGTTGCAGGTCGTGGCACAGTTCGATCAACCTTCCGACCCCGACATGCTGTTACAGCAGGCTGCCGATCTGCTTTTCGGCGTGCCTGTTTCAGCTGCGGTCCTGGGGCAATTAAAAGTGCAATACCTGTTGCAGGGCCAATTGAGCAATTATTACTGGAGCGATGCCTACACCACGTACGTGAACGATCCCGCCACCACGGACCCATCGGCCATGCAAGTACCCCAAAAATTGCAGAGCCTGTTTTACGACATGATGGGCGCGGCTGAATGCCAACTACACTGATGACCATGGACCGCAGGAAATTTCTACGCACCTCCGCGCTCGCATCCGTGGGCGGCCTGACCATCCGCGGATGGGCGGACCCGGTGCTGAGCAACGTGCTCAAGTCCGCAGATAACAGCGACCGCATCCTTGTGATCGTGCAGCTCTTCGGTGGCAACGACGGCCTGAACACGGTGATCCCGGTGGATCAGTACGGGCAATTGTCCTCCCTGCGGAGCAATATTTTGATCCCTGAAAACCAGACGTTGGACCTGCCGGGCACGGGTGGGACAACGGCCTTGCATCCCCGACTAACGGGTTTACGCAACCTGTGGGACAACAGCAAATTGGGCATTGTGCAAAGTGTGGGGTACCCTGATCCAAGTTTGTCCCATTTCCGTTCAACGGACATCTGGGAATCGGGCTCCAGTGGAAATCAATTGCTGCATACGGGCTGGCTTGGCCGCTACTTGGACAGCATCTACCCGAATTATCCGGATGCCTACCCCAATGCCGATGTGCCTTATCCCATTTCGATCCGCGTTGATGGCGCTGTCGGGCTTGCTTTGCAGCACCATGGCGTTTCCATGGGCGTTTCGATCAACAACACCGAAGATGCCCTCAATTTGGCGGGCAACATTTATCAGGATCCCACCGCGGCCAATTGCAGCGGTGACAAACTGGCCTACATCCGTGATGTACAGCGTCAAACGGACCTTTACGGGGACGTTATCGAGGCGGCGGCCTCACAGCCATGTACGCACAGCTCGCTCTATCCCACAGGCTCGGCGCCGGGCGCAGATCTGGCCCAAGCGCTGAAGATCGTTGCAGGCTTGATCTGTGGTGGTTTAGGCACGCGTGTTTACTGGGTGAGCGCCTCGGGTTTCGACACGCACTCCAACCAAGTATCGAACGGAAACGTATTGAACGGAGCGCATGCCGACCTCTTGCAGGGTGTAAGCGATTCCATCAACGCTTTCCAGGACGACATTCAGCAATTGGGCTTTTCCGACAGTGTGCTGGGTATGACCTTCAGTGAATTCGGCCGGCGCATCAGCAGTAACAATTCGCGCGGTACGGACCATGGGGCTGCAGCTCCGTTGTTCCTGTTCGGCGACGCGGTAGTACCCGGCATGCTGGGCGGCAACCCGGTGATCGCTCCGGGCACGGACAACCAGACGAACGTGCCGATGGCGTATGATTTCCGAAGCGTTTACTCTTCGGTATTGCAGCAATGGTTCTGCCTCACGGCAGCGGAAGCCGAACAGGTGTTGTTAGGACCTCACGCCACGTTGCCGATCATTACGCAACAGGTTTGCTCCATAGGGGTTGAGCCGGTTAGCGGCCTTTCCAGCGAATTGGTCCTGCAAGTAGGACCGTCCCCATTCACGGAGCGTACGGTGATCACTTACAGTTGCGCCGTTGCCGGCAACGTGAAATTGCAAGTGATGAACGCGATGGGCCAGTTGGTTGCCCAACCGGTTAACACGACCATGGTGCCCGGCAAATACAAGCTGGATCTGGACATGGGCAACATGCCTACGGGCATGTATTTCTGCCGCTTGCAGAATGGTGCTTTGCAGCAAGTGCAGAGCATGATGAAGGTGCGGTAGGCGCGTGCCAGCCGGTCACTTTTCTTGTTGGCCCTTGCCGATCCAGCCCAAATGGGTGTGCTGGAAACCATCGCTGAATTTCAGGCCGTAGCCCAGCATACGGTCCATGCTGGAGTGGCCGTAGAGAATCGTGCCTAATATGAGAAGAACATCGGTGGTGCCCTCTGGGATCAAGGCTATTCCGACCATGAACACCAGAAGTGCAATACCCTTGTGATGGAACAAATTGTAGGTGATCGCACCCAAGCGGGGACTCACGAGGTAGCCGAACATCCCGATGTCCGGGCCTAGGAGGAGCAGAATGTAAGTCCACCATGGAACATGACAGAAGATCACTAGTACCGCGAGACAAGCAAGGAATTGGATCAATTCTTCTATTCGGACCAGGTTCTTCATAGTTACCAAGTAATGCCTACCGGGCAATGGTCGCTGCCCATCACCTCGTTGAGGATGAAGGCGTCCTTCACTTTTTTCTCGAAGCCTTTGCTCACCAGTACATAATCCAAGCGCCAACCAATGTTCTGTTCGCGTGCACCGAAGCGTTGGCTCCACCAACTGTACTTCACTACCTCCGGGTGGAAGTGACGGAAGGTGTCCGTAAAGCCCGCGCCCAGTAAGGCGCTCATCCCGTCGATCTCCTGTTGTGTGTAGCCTGCGGTCTTGTTGTAATTGGCCTTGGGCCGCGCGATGTCCATAGGTTGGTGCGCCACGTTGAGGTCGCCGGTAAAGATCACCGGGCGCTTGCCGGAAGCGAGGTTCACCAAGTATTCGCGCAGGGCGATATCCCATTGCTGGCGGTATTCAAGTCGCTTCAAGCCTTGGCCACTGTTGGGGATGTAGGCGTTCACCACGATGTGGTCCGCGAAGGTGGCGGTGATCACGCGGCCTTCGGCGTTGTGGTCGTCGCCACCGATGCCATGGTCCACGCGCACGGGTGCTTCGCGCGAAAGGATCGCCGTACCGGAATAACCCGCTTTCTCCGCGGAATAGGCGGAGAGGTGGTAGCCTTTCACATCCGCCAAAGCCTCGGCCACTTGGTCCGGGTTGGCCTTCGTTTCCTGGAAGCAGACGATGTCCGCGTTCATCTCTGACAGGGACTTGGCCAGCCCTTTTTTCACTGAGGCACGAATTCCGTTAACGTTGAATGAAACGAGTTTCATGTGGTTTTGTATCGAGTGGTATGAAAGTAAAAGACCCCGACCAGCGAGAGCTGATCGGGGCCGAAAAACCTGCGTTGTCCGTGTTGCTGCTTAGGCGCGGCGTACGTTGATCGCGTTCTGACCCTTTGGGGAGTCTTCCACGTCGTAGCTCACCTTATCACCCTCGCGGATGGGTTCTTGAAGACCGGTCTTGTGTGCGAACACATCTTTACCGCCCTCGTCCGGGGTGATGAATCCGAAACCCTTGGTTTCGTTGAAGAACTTTACTGTGCCTGTAGCCATTGTACTGTTAATTGGACTACGAAGCTAGGTGTTGTGATGGTTTCTCGCGGATTTATTTTCAGAAGGGCAGTTTGTAAAGGGGTTGGCATCAAGTAGGAGCGATGCATGCATCGCTCCTACTTGAACACCTGGATCTTCGCATCAGCCTCCACCAATTCGGTGAATTTGCCGATGTAGCGCGTTGCCCGCACGATGTGGTTGTCGATCCAGTGGTAGTTGCCACCGCGCGGTTTTCCGAACAGGATGCCGTGGTAACGGAAGCCGTGCTTTTCCAGCCAAGCCTCCGTTAATGCGCGGTGCGCTTCAGTGCGTGAAGTGAAGAAGTAGAGGATATGGCCCTCATCGAACCATTTGTTGCAGGTGGCGAGTGCATCAGGATACAACGCCGCATCGGCCATGCGTTCCGGCTCCTCGTTGGGTATATCCTCGCACACCGTGCCGTCGATGTCGATCAGGAAGTTCTTCTTTCCCTCTGGCAACACCGGGCTGATCTTCTTGCCGTGGTCGAAGGCGTCGTTGAGTTTGGTAGACATGCTGTAAAGGTCGCCCTTCAAATCCAATTCTGGGATTAAAAGCGCTGTGGTTTAGAGATGCCTTTGGCTTAATCTGCTCCTGCTCCAGGAGAAATCCGTTGATAACAGCATTCGGGCGTTCCATTATCTTTAGCCAACCCTAAGTAAATGGACGAACGCAACACCATCCAGAGTCTTTGACGACAAGCAGGTACGCACCGTATGGCACGCCGAGCAAGAGAAATGGTTCTTCTCCATCATCGACGTGATTGCTGCGTTGACGGGTACCGACCGCCCTCGCAAGTATTGGAACGATTTGAAGGCCAAGCTCTTGAAGGAGGGAAGTGAACTGTCCGATAAAATCGGACAGTTGAAATTGCCTGCCGAGGATGGCAAGATGCGCATGACCGACGTGGCCAAGGTGGCCCGGTTGGAACTGGAGGCGCGCACCGGCAAGAATGTGGTGTCGGCCTTGAAGCGAAGAAAGCGCTGAAGGCGGGTAGGAAACCAGAATAGAGGCTTCAGGAAATGAAGCCTCTGTCAAGGATGATAGCGGTGGTCTGGCGTAGTGTGCGCCTTTCTTCGCAACGGCATTTCATTTTGTGATCGTCTAATCGTCCTTACACCTTTCCTGCCTTGATCTCTTCCACTACATCCGGGTCCAGCAGCGTGGTAATGTCACCAAGGTTGCTCATTTCACCTTCGGCGATCTTTCGGAGGATGCGGCGCATGATCTTGCCGGAACGCGTCTTGGGCAGGCCGCTCACGAACTGTATTTTGTCTGGCTTCGCAATCCGGCCGATGTTGGCCACCACGGATTCCATGATGTCGCCAGTGATGCTGTCCACGGCGGCCTTGTCGTTCAGGTCAAGCGGTTCGGAGGTGATGACGTAGGCGTAGATGCCTTGCCCTTTGATGTCGTGCGGATAGCCCACCACGGCGCTTTCCACCACACGGTCGCTTAGGTTGATGGCGCTTTCCACTTCCGCAGTGCCGAAGCGGTGTCCGCTCACGTTGATCACATCGTCCACGCGACCGATGATGCGGTAGCGGCCTTCGGCATCGCGCTTGGCGCCGTCGCCGCTAAAGTAGTGGCCGGGGTAGCTGCTGAAGTAGGTCTGTTTGTAGCGGTCGTGATCGCCCCAAGTGGTGCGCAAAATGCCCGGCCACGGGAATTTCATGCAGAGCATGCCTTCCACCTCGTTCTCCGTGATCTCCTTGCCGTCGGCGGTGAGCAGCACGGGCTGCACGCCGGGCAATGGATAAGCTGCGTGGCTTGGCTTTTCATCGGTGACACCAGCGATGGACGAGATCAGAATGCCGGCGGTTTCCGTTTGCCACCACGTGTCGACGATGGGGCATCGGTTTTTGCCCACGTGTTGTTTGTACCACTGCCATGCTTCCTCATTTATCGGTTCGCCCACGCTGCCGATCACCTTAAGGGAATGAAGCGAATAAGCAAGGACATGGTCGAGACCTTGCGCCATAAGGCTACGGATGGCGGTGGGTGCGGTGTAGAAAATGTTCACGCCATGCTTGTCGATCACTTGCCAGAAACGACCTGCGTCCGGGAAGGTGGGCACGCCCTCGAACATCAGTGAGGTGGCACCGGCGCATAAGGGCCCGTAGACGATATAGCTGTGGCCAGTGACCCAACCGATATCGGCAGTGCACCAGTACACGTCGCTTTCTTCGTACTGAAAAACGTTCCGGAACGTGTAATCGCAATACACCATGTAACCGCCGCAGGTATGCACCACGCCTTTCGGCTTGCCGGTGCTGCCACTGGTGTAGAGAATGAAGAGCGGATCCTCGGCATCCATCACTTCGGCGGGGCAATCCTTGTCCACGTGCTTCAATTCTTCGTGCAGCCACACGTCACGGCCATCTACCATATCCGCAGCCCAGCCAAGGCGGTCTGCGACAATTACGCGCTTCACACTGGGGCATTCCTCCAAGGCTTCGTCCACCACGCGCTTCACGGGGATCTGCTTGTGGCCGCGGTTCATGCCATCGGTGGTCAGGACCATCGAGCACTGCGCATCGTTCACTCTGTCGGCGATGCTTTTGGCGCTAAAGCCAGCGAAGACCACGGAATGGATCGCGCCGATGCGCGCGCAGGCCAGCAGTGCGATGGTGAGCTCGGGCACCATCGGCATGTAGATGCAGATGCGGTCGCCCTTCTTCGCGCCGTTGCGCTTCAGCACGTTGGCATACATGCACACGCGCTCGTGCAGCTCGCGATACGTGTAGCGCACGAAGCGCTCCTGCGGGTCGTTCGGCTCCCAGATCAGCGCCAGTTTGTTGCCGCGTTTCTCCAAATGCCGGTCCAAGCAGTTTTCGGTGATGTTCAGCTTTCCGCCTTTGAACCACTTTACTTCGGGGGTGTTGAAATCCCATTCCAGCACTTTATCCCACTTCTTTCGCCAGGTGAACGTCTCTGCCTGCGCGGCCCAGAAACCTTCGGGGTCTTCGACGCTAAGGCGGTAGGCTTTGTCGTAATCGGCTTTGGTGCGGATGCGGGTGATGTCCATGGGGATATTGGGGATAGGAGGTGCAAAGTAGGGAAGGAGGGGACAAAACGCTTTACACCACATAGTCACGGAGACACGGAGCTGCACGGAGAAATGCGACGTTGATAAGTTGGCGATGCATCCGTGTGGCGGTCATGAAGCCTTTTCACGCCCGCTTGCGATAATTCAGGACCACAATACGGTTCGCCTCAAGGGGCGGTACCTGCTTAAGGCACCAGCAATCCCCAGTATCCGAAAGCCGCGACCAGGGCAACGCCCAGCACCGCATACGCGGAAACTATGCGGTCACCGGAACGCAAAGCCCGCAGGCCGTTCGCACCCTTCAGCGGAAAGATCAGTAATGTCCCAATGAGGGTTAGGAACACCAACGGTAAAAATTTCAGCGCCGGGTGGATTGCGTCCATGGCATCACCAAGGCCGAAGTAGTACACACTTTCGTTGATCAAAAGGACAGCAATTAGAAAGACCGCGATCGCGGAACTGAGCGCCATGGCGAAGGGTCTCCAGAGGTTTTTCGCCCCGAAGCTGCCACGCGTGCGCCGGAACGCGGCGCGTAGAAACTGAAATGCGCTCCAGAGGCCAGTAAGCACCATTAAGCCCGCCAACGCCATCAATGTGTAGAAAATCCCATGGTTGTGGAACGGCGTTTTGTAAGCCAACAGCTTTCCGTATTCTGCGTTCGGCGGAAAGAGCGAGGCCATTTCGAACGCATGATCTCCCTTTGCAAGTTCGGCCTTCAAGTTGAAAGTGCGTTGGTGGGTGAAGTCGTGGTAGAAGTATAGATGAATGATGCCTTTGTCCAGTTCAAGGATGTCCGTGTAGAGCGTACCGTTTCCGAGGAAATCCCGGCAAGCCCGCATGCTATCGATCACGGTGGTGCAGTAGGCCAACGACCCATCACCACCGGATGTGAGTAACGCACGTCCTTTTTGGTAGCGCGCGATCGGCACGGCATCAAGGTCGGCGCAGGCGGAGGGCCTGAAGTTGCCCACGGCGTAGCTAGGATCGTTGACGATGTACAGCGAGTCACTTTCCACCACCAGGAATGCACCGCTGCTATCCACCAGCACGATCATGGAATGGTAGAGCCAGCTCAGGTTGTACGTGGCGATCAATCGCTTGGCCTGCTCGACATCCGCGCAGGTCCGCATCACCAGGTGCATCAAATGTTCGTAGTCCGTCGAGGGCTTTCCCGCTGCGGGTGGCACTTGCTTCGGTTCCACCATCAGCCCGTCGTACATAAGCCCGGCCGTATTCATGCCACCTTGGTCCGCCATACTGCTGAACTGGTGACCATTGAAGTGACCGAAGTATACCGCGCCGAATTCACCCTCGTTTCCGTTCTCGAAGCGGATCTGCGCATCGATGCTCCAAGCATCCTCGTTGTTGCCGACAATGGTGCGGCCGTCCCCTGTTACCTTGAAGAGGGTGCAGCTGAATGTGGCGCTACATGCGGCAAGCGACAACAAGAGGAGGGCGGAGCGCATTCTTCAAAGGAACGGTGAAGCTGTCTCGTTACGTATGTCCAGCAACATTTCAAGGAGCAAATTTGCTGTGCCGAATTTCTTGCCCTTTACGACCGGGCTTGGTAGGACATGTCCCTGTCGGCCCGGGATTTTGTCAAGATCTTGATGGAATCCATCGGCGGCCAAATAGGCCCGAAGTAGAGCGTCAAACTCACATCTTGTGCCTAAAGGCCTGTCTGAAGTTGCGGAAGTTCAGGTTCGGTGAGGGGGATTTCGTGCCAACATATCAGGAAATCGTGTTAGTTGCTTCGTTCAACGGACCGGTACTTTGCACTGCGCTATCAATTGAAGACAATGTCCAACGAGATCCATCACATCGAATCCATCAGCGAGCTGCATGCGCTGTGCGGTTTTGATAAACCAACACATCCGCTGATCTGGTGATCGATGTGAGCAAATGGGGAGATCGGCCCCGAGTGGGTGGGCCGGAAAATGCGGATGGACCTGTATTCCATTGCATTGAAGGATGCGAGTTGCAGCATGGATTACGGAAGGAATACGTACGACTTCAACGAAGGTGTAATGATCTTCACCGCGCCGGACCAAGTTGCTTCTGCCAACAAGGAACAGAAGTTGGGCGCGATCAATGGTTGGGTGATCTTCTTCCATCCGGACCTGATCCGCAACACCGCGCTGGGCAAGCACATGGACGACTATGGCTTCTTCTCCTACGATGTGCATGAAGCCTTGCACCTATCCGATGCCGAGCAGAAAACACTGAACGATTGTATGGAGTTGATCCGGTCCGAGATCGGTGCGCGGATCGATGGCCACAGCCAACGCGTGATCGTGAACACCTTGGAACTTGTGTTGAACTACAGCTTGCGCTATTACGAGCGACAGTTCCACACGCGCACTGCACAACACAACGATGTGGTGAGTCAATTCAAGCACTTGCTGAAGGACTATTACAAGCGGGGCAAGTTCACAGAACTCGGCATGCCTTCGATCGAACATTTCGCGGATCAAGTACACTTATCACCCAACTACTTGAGCGATCTTTTGAAGAAGGAAACGGGGATGTCCACCAAGGATCGGATCAATCACTTTGTAGTGGAGAAGGCGAAGGACCTTTTGCTCAGTGAAGACGATTCCATCAGTGGTGTTGCGTATAAACTGGGATTCAGCTATCCGCATTACTTCAGCAGGCTGTTCAAAGCCAGAACGGGAATGACACCCAACGAATACCGCAATCGCCCGCAGCTGAACTGACCTGCACACGAAATCGTGACAACTTCAGGGATACGTGTTGGCCTTTCAGGAATTGGTGTTAAGCAGTTGTATGTGGCTAAAAGATCTTTGTTGCTCAGAAAGAAAAGACGATGACCGCGATTGACAGAACAAAACCCGTGATGGTGACCGGCGCCAACGGTTATGTGGCCAGTTGGTTGGTGAAACGTTTGCTCGACGATGGCATTACCGTTCACGCGGCAGTGCGAAACCCGAATGACGAGAAGAAGGTCGCGCACTTGAAGGAAGCTGCCTCCAAGTCGAAAGGGCAGATCAAATTCTTCGCAGGCGATCTGTTGAAACCGGGTTCCTACAAAGCCGCAATGGAAGGCTGCGAATTGGTCTACCATACTGCTTCGCCATTCACTACGGATGTAAAAGATCCGCAAAAAGAATTGATCGACCCCGCCGTGAACGGTACTGCGAACGTGTTGTATTCTGCCAGCGAAGTGGGTTCAGTTAAACGCGTTGTCGTTACCAGCAGTTGCGCAGCGATCTACACCGATGCCATTGATACGGTGAACGCTCCAGGCGGAAAGATCACCGAAGAGATCTGGAACACCACTGCTTCCTTGGAATATCAGCCGTATTCGTATTCGAAAGCCTTGGCCGAGAAAAAGGCATGGGCAATTGAAAAGGCACAAAGCAAATGGGATCTGGTTACCGCGAACATGTCCCTGGTAATGGGGCCTGCCATGAATCCCGGAAACACCACTTCAGAAAGCATCAACATCCTGAAGATGCTCGGAGGTGGTGAGATGAAAATGGGCGCTCCAAGAATGGGTGTTGGTCTGGTAGATGTCCGCGATGTGGCCGAAGCGCATTTCAAAGCTGGCTCTACGCCAACCGCCAACGGGCGCTACATCACCTCTGCACATTCTACCAATTTCTTGGAGATGGGCAAAGTGCTTCTACCCCAATACGGCGATCGTTTCCCGCTACCGAGGAAGGCCCTTCCAAAGTGGTTGTTGATGATCGTCGGTCCGTTCACGAACAAACTTTTCACACGTCCATTCATTCGAAAGAACGTTGATGTGCCGTGGAATGCAGACAATTCAAAGATCAAGAAAGACCTGGGCATGACCTTCAGACCAATGAAGGAGACAATGGAAGATTCCTTCCAGAACCTGATCGACGAAGGCATATTGAAAGCAAAATGATAGAACACACCAACACATGGGCGCAAGGCGACGTAGCCCAAGGAAAATTGATGTTGATCGCGGGAGCCATCGTGCTCCTGGCCACCATCCTCGCTTGGAAGAACGGAGGCGAAATGTTGAAAGGAATGCTGGTCCCGCTCGGCCTCCTTGTATTTATCGCCGCTGGTTACGGTGGATTCATGCAGGTGAACCGACCCGCGCATGCAACAGCGTTAGCCGAGCGATACCAACAAGATCCGGAGGGTAGCAGGACTGCGGAGATCGCACGCGTCGAGAATGACTGTAAGAATTACCGCATGATGAATTTCATCTGGAGCACCTTCTGTATTGCGGGATCGCGCTGGTCTTTCTCGCTGGTTCCGGCACGTGGAAAGGCGTTGGGCTGGGACTGATCGTCCTGAGCAGTGCCGGTTTCGTGGTCGATAATTTTCTGCACCATCGGGCCGAAGTCTATCTTGAGGCCATCGCATGAAGAAGAGCTGGTTGAAACGGAAGCGCACGTATTTTATGGGAGTTCCGGCCCTTCTGTTTCTTTCCGGCAGCATCTTCGTGAACAGCAGTTCAGAATTCGGGGGAATGCCCAACAACATGGACAAAAAGAAATACGAAACGTCTGCGAACTTCAACAACGGTAAGTTCAAGAACATCCTCCCTACCGACATGTCGATGTCCTTTCGTGACATGGCAACGACGATGTATGACATGGTGAAAGGCGGCGACAACTTGGCTCCGAAAAGCAAGATCCCTGTGCTTCATCCGGATAGCGCATTGATCGCTTCGCCACCTGTGGCTGCGCGATTGGTCTGGTTCGGGCACTCCGCATTTCTGCTGCAAATGGATGGCAAGAACATCCTGATCGACCCCATGTTCGGGGCTGTTCCCGCGCCACATCCATGGTTGGGAAAAGCTCGTTTCACAGATGGACTTCCGATCGAGATCGCGGCCTTACCACAGATCGATGCGATCCTGCTTTCACACGATCACTACGACCACTTGGACTATGGATCCATCAAAGCATTGAACGCAAAAACGAAGGAGTTCTACGTCCCGCTTGGCGTGGGTGCGCATTTGCGTTCGTGGGGCATTGAAGAAAGCCGGATCCATGAATTGGATTGGTGGGACGAGGCCGATCATGAAGGCATCCGTTTCGCGTTGGCACCAGCCCGCCATTTCTCCGGTCGCGGAATCACCAACCGCTTTTCAACGTTGTGGGGTGCTTGGGTGATCCACGGAAAGCAGGACCGTATTTTCTTCAGTGGTGATAGCGGTTACGGACCACACTTCGCAGCCATCGGCGCCAAGTACGGACCTTTCGACTTTGCGATGATCGAGTGCGGACAGTACAACGAGAAGTGGGCCGAAATCCACATGATGCCCGAAGAATCCGCGCAAGCGGCAATTGATGTCGGTGCAAAAACAATGATGCCGATCCACTGGGGCTCGTTCGTTCTGGCCATGCATGCTTGGACCGATCCCATTGAGCGCGTAACGAAGAGGGCGAAGGAACTTGGTATGCCGGTGGTCACGCCGCGTATTGGTGATGTGGTCACATTGAAAACATTGGCCGCCTTCAACGAGCAATGGTGGCGGGAGAGTTGAACACAAAAGCAAAAGAACATGGAGTTGATCCAACATACAATCACTTGGTGCAAGGGTGAGATCTTCGAAGGGCGTATCATATTGATCACCGGCCTGTTGGTCGCAGTGGCCACTCTCGGTTTCTGGAAGCTCGGCACCACACCGTTTGCAAAGGCGGCCATCGTTCCAGTGGGCGTGCTGGCGTTGCTCTTGGTAGGCAGGGGCATCAGCATGAATGTCACCAATACCAAACGCATCACCACCTTCCAGGAAGCGTACGCAACAGATCCTGTTGCGTTCGCTCAGGCAGAACAGGTGCGCGCCGATGAGTTCATCGCCTGGTACCCGCGCACGCGCTGGATTTTCCTTGGCGTGGCGGTAGCGGGGATGTTGTTGATGATGACCGGCTCCGCGAATTGGAAGTCGATCGGGATGGTGCTGCTGGCCTTGTCGCTCTGCCTATTTGTGATCGATCATTTCTCCGAAGAACGAGCCATGATCTACCACGGGCGGATCCTGGAAGCCGTTCAAGGTGTGTGAGCAGATTCTGAAGGTTGGTTGGGATGGCATCATTCCAAAGGCTGGTCTCAGGCATCGACTTAGGTAAGGGAATCCAAGATTCCTTGCCGTTTTGCCACGGATATTTTCGGAATAGCCTATCTTTCCGGAACAAGCCTGATAGCCCTTTCACGGCATTTGGGATTTGTTTTCCCCCCACGCCTGAACCCATCACCCCATGAACCGGTTATTCCGCAACGCAATTCCTGTTTTGATCTTCGCCCTTTCGGCTTCGTTTGCTGCGGCGCAAGATGCCGCCTTGGCCGCTCGCGATTGGTTGGAGCAACATCACGCGGAATACGGCCTCACGGCGAAAGATGCCGTGAATTGGGCGGAAACAGACCGTAATACGGACAAGCATGGCAACACCATCGTATATATCCGCCAGGTGGTAAACGGCTTGCCGGTTGAAGGCGCCGTGGGCAATTTGGTGGTAAAGAACAATGCCGTGGTATTCTTCGGGAACCGGCTACAGGCCGATGTTTCCGGCCGTGTGTCGGCATCGGCTCCCGGCCTTTCGGCTGAGGATGCATTGCGTGCCGCAGCGCGGAATTTAGGCCTTACGCCCAGTGCCGTTCAAGTGGAGCGCAGTATTTCCCGGACGGAAAAAGTACTGGGCACCTGCGGCATTTCGCGCGATGCCATTCCCGCGAAATTGATCTATCAGCCAGACACCGGAAATGCGATCCCGTTGGCGTGGGACCTGGTGATCCGTGAAACTTCGGGGCAACACTGGTGGCATGTAGCCGTTGACGCGCAAACGGGTGAAATGCTCCGCAAGAACGATTGGATCGTGCATTGCGCCGTGCCGTCTTTGAAGCAGGAAGTGAAGTACAACGCATCGGTAGACCTGCGGTCGGCACCACCTGCACCGTCCGCTGCCATGCCACCCCCTGACGGATCGGGTTATCGCGTGTTCGCCATCCCGGTTGAAAGTCCGGTGTACGGTCCGCAAACTTTCGTGACGGATCCCGCGGACCCTGTAGCTTCACCCAACGGCTGGCACGATACCAACGGCGTGCCCGGCGCGGAGTACACCATTACACGGGGCAACAATGCGTATGCCGGTGAGGACCTGAACGACGACGACATCATCGGCTACAGCCCGGATGGCGGCAGTGATCTGAACTTCGACTTCTACTACACACCTCCACAGGCCCCTGCCGATTATTTGGACGCGGCCATCACCAATCTGTTCTACACCTGTAACGTGCTTCACGACGTGTGGTGGCACTATGGGTTCGATGAGCAAGGTGGCAACTTCCAACAGTTCAATGCCAGCAACAACGGAGCGGAGAACGATGCGGTCTACGCGCAGGCGCAGGACGGCGGCGGAACGAACAACGCCAACTTCGGCACACCGCCCGATGGTGATCCGGGGGTGATGCAGATGTACTTGTGGCGTACCAGCGAAGCGGACACGTTCGAGGTGAACACACCCTTGGCCATCGCAGGCGAGTACGGGATCGAAACAGCAGGCTTCGGTCCCTTGCCACCCGCGGAACCGCTCACGGAGGACGTAGTGCTGGTGCAGGATGACACGGCGCCGGAAAGCGACGGGTGCGAAGCCATCACGAACGGTGCCGCATTGGCCGGCAAGATCGCTTTGGTGGACCGCGGCAGTTGCCTTTTCGTGGAAAAGGTGTTGGCCCTGCAGGCTCAAGGCGCAGTAGCCGTGGTGGTAGTGAACAATGTGGCTGGGGCGCCCATCACCATGGGCGGTACCGACCCCGGCAACATCACCATACCGGCTGTCATGATCTCGATGGCAGACGGACAGATCATTAAGGACGCGCTGCTGAACGGCGCGGTAAATGCCACCCTGCAAGGCGCGGGTTATGCGAGCCTGCGGGATTGCGATTTCGACAACGGGATCATTGCGCATGAATATGGCCACGGCGTTTCCAACAGGCTCACCGGCGGGCCTGGCAACACCGATTGCTTGTACAACGATGAACAGATGGGCGAAGGCTGGAGCGACTGGATGGGCATGGTGCTCACCATGGAGCCCGGCGACCTGTCGGCCACGGGGCGCGGTGTGGGCACATTCGTGCAAGATGAAGGCGCGGACGGTCCGGGGATCCGCCCCGCTCCGTATTCGACGGACTTTGCGGTGAACCCTTTTACATACGGGATCACCAACACATCCAATTTCCAGGAAACCCACGCGTTGGGCTTTGTGTGGGCCACCATGTTGTGGGATGTCACGTGGGCGTTGGTCGATGAAGTGGGTTTCGACCCCGACCTGTACAATGGCACCGGCGGCAACAACATCGCTATGCAGTTGGTGATGCACGGCATGCAATTGCAGCCTTGCGAGCCGGGCTTCGTGGATGGCCGCGACGCGATCTTGCTGGCGGATGAACTGGACTATGGCGGGGAATATGCTTGTTTGCTGTGGAACGCCTTTGCGGGTCGCGGCTTGGGCTATAGCGCCAGCCAAGGCAGTGCCAATTCGGTAAACGACCAAGTGGAGGCTTTCGATCTGCCGATCGCATGCAGTGGTGCGGGCGTGGACGCGGTGACCGCACAAGTCCCGGGGTTCATCCTGGTACCCACGGCCGATGGGCAAATGAACGTGGTGCCGGGTTCCGCGCTGAAAGCGGATGCCACGGTAAGGCTCATTGGCATGGACGGCAGGCTGTTGCTTACACAGCGGATGCCGAAGGGTTCCACATCGCTCACGCTGGACCTGAACCGTCTTGCACATGCGGCCTACGTAGTTGAGCTGGCCCTAAACAACGGGCGGCCGGAGCGGAATAAGTTCGTGTATTAGGCGACCAGACCCGAAGTCTTTGCTTCGACCAGGTCAATGCATCACGATCAATCGTACAGCAGCGCGTTCGGTAACAAGTGCGTATGCACCGTTCGGTAAAGCGGAAAGGTCGATCACTGTTTCGTCTTGGTGCGAATCGCCATGCAGTACGTGCCTTCCTTGCAGGTCATGGATAGTGAAACGCTCTCCCTGAATTGTTCCATGCAGCGTTGCGTGGTCTTTTGCTGGCACCGGTGAAATGCTCAACGCGGCCTTATGCGGCAGGTCGCCCACGCGCATGGCCAGATCGCACGCCCCCGGACCCGCAACGCCGTAGTAACCTTGATCACCGAAACCGAAGCATTCCAACGAGTAGCCGCATTCGAAGAAATTCGAGATCGGTTCAAATAGGCCGTTTGTTGAGCCGACGCCTTCCACGATGTATTGCGCCCAACTGTTGCCCAGTTCATACCGCGCGCGCATCTCCGTGCCGATCAAAACGCTGTCCACGGCGATCACGGTGATGTCCTCATTCCAGTTGTTCCAGCTAAGGGGCAGCATGTCGTTGATGTGAAGGTCGAAATCGTAGAGCAATTGGTCCATGTTGTCTGCCCAAATGCGCAGTTGGCGTCCATCTTGCCGGATAAGATAAGTGCCATACCAGTCCGTTCCGTAGGCGACCGTTCCCTGGCAGCCCGTGGGCACTGGCGGGGCGGCTTGCCAAGAATAGGAGACCGAACCTTCGCGTACCACCTTGGTCCACGTAATGCCGGCGATCAACGAATCACCGGCTGTCCGGTAGGAATAAGAGTCGGTGGCGATGCAGGGGGAGGGCACAGCGCAAACGGAGCGTTCTTGCCAGACCGGGTCGTTGGCGAGGTATTCTTGTGCTTGAATTCCAAAGGCCAATTGGAGCGCTAAGAAAGTCGTGTAGCCACGGTTCATTGGAGGGGTTTACTGCAATGACGTTGCACAGGGCCAGAACGCTGCCCCGTGTTCAACGGCAAGCATGCTGTTCCGGGTCACATCCCCGGTCGGGGGCACCCCGGTATCAACCCAAGCGCTTTCGCCCGGGCATCACATCCAACGGCGCAGGTGTTCCATGAAATCTTTCCGGAGGTCCGCGAACAGTCGTTCAAATGTTTCGAATTGCTCGCGCTCCGCGGCGTGGTCGTGGTGCAGGCGATGGTCACTGGCCACCGGGTTCACGGTGACGTCCTTCTCCAAGGCATCCGCATGCAGGTGGATCGAATGCAGGAAGCGGTCGATCACGTCGCGTTGCACGGTAAACTGGTTCTGGAATTTCTCCACCTCCCTTAGGATATCATTGTCCGTGTTGCGCTGGGCGACCTCCTCCAACATTTTCTTGAAGAAATGCAGTTCGCTTTTATAGAATTCGAACTGGCGGGTCCAGGTCAAGTGTTCAAAATGGAGGTCTGCAAGGTGCTTTGGGGTGTGCTAGTTGTGGTGGACATGTGTGTTGGGTTTGTTTCCACCCAAGGTACGGAAAGCCATGGACCGGGAACTGATAAAAGTCTTACTTCCACCGGCACGGATGCAGGGCCGGTTTTTCGCACCGCTATGCGGTCACTTGCCAGTCTTCGCCGCCAACGCTTCAGCCACCGAGTCACGGACCATCCCGTCCACCACCCAGTCCTCGCGATCGAGCTCGGCGCGCACGCGTGGGTCCACGCCGGTGAGGTACACGGTCTTACGCTTGGCCGTTAGGCGTTTCACGATCTCCTTCAGCCGGTGCAGTCCCGTGGCATCGATCAAGGGTACGTTCTGCATCCGCAAGATCACCACGCGATGCCGGTCGTTGATCTCGCCCATCACTTCCTGAAATTTCTGCGCCGCGCCGAAGAACAAAGGGCCGTGATCTCGGAAGATCATCACATCGGAAGGCAGGTCTTTCAGTTCATACTCGAAGAGATGATCCTCGCCGTGTAACTGGTCGCCGGTCAAGGCGGGCTTCAGATCCGTGATGTCGCTCATGCGCTTCATGAAGAGGAAGGCGGCCAGCACCATGCCCACCTCAATGGCGAGCACAAGGTCAAAGATCACCGTGATGAAGAAGGTGGCCAGCAGCACCACCACGTCGTAACGGTTTCCTTTCAAGGCACTCACGAAGCCGCGCCATTCGCTCATGTTGTAGGCTACCACTACGAGGATGCCGGCGAGGCAAGCCAACGGGATCTTACCCGCCAACGGTGCCACCAGCAGCATGATCGCAAGCAGTGTGATCGCATGTACGATCCCCGCGACGGGCGTGCGACCACCATTCTTCACGTTGGTGGCGGTGCGCGCGATGGCCCCCGTGGCGGGGATGCCGCCGAAGAGTGCCGACAGCACGTTCGCGCCGCCTTGTGCCACCAGCTCCATGTTGCTGCGGTGCTGCCCGCCGATCATGCTGTCCGCCACCGTGGCCGATAGCAGGGATTCGATGGAACCGAGCAGTGCGATGGCCAATGCGGGCTGCACCAGTTCGCGCAACGTGGACATGCTCACGGTGTGAAATTCCGGACTTGGCAGCGTGCGCGGGATGGCACCGAAATGGTCCTCGATAGTGGACACCGGCAAGTGGAAAAGCGCAACGGCTGCGGTGGAAAGCAGGATCGCCACCATCGGTCCCGGAAGCACCCGCGTGATCTTACCCCAGTAAACGCTGATCAGCACCGAGCCTGCACCGATCGCCAACGCCGTCGCGTTCACGCCACCGAAATGCTGGAAGAAGGCCGTCCATTTTTCGATGAAGTCCGATGGCACCGCGCCCATGTCCAGCCCGAAGAAGTCCTTGACCTGCGAGGAGAGGATGATTACCGCGATGCCGGAGGTGAAGCCCAGCACCAACGTGTGCGGAAAGAATTTCAGCAGGTTACCGAAGCGGAGCAGCCCCATTGCTACCATAAGCACCCCGGCCATGAGCGTGGCGATGGTAAGCCCGTCCACGCCATGCTTTTGCACAATGCCGTAGACGATCACGATGAACGCTCCGGTAGGCCCGCCGATCTGCACGCGGCTTCCGCCGAAAATGCTGATCACCAAGCCCCCGATGATCGCCGTGATCAAGCCTTTCTCCGGGGTGACGCCGGAAGCGATGGCGAAGGCGATGGCCAACGGCAGGGCGACGATGCCCACGGTGATGCCCGCGAAAAAATCCTTGCGCAACTGCTCCTTCGGGATGCCCGCCTTCCAAAGAGTGAAGAGCTTTGGGGTGAATTCGCTGCGCATGAACGGCGAATGTAGGATCTTGGGAACGACACCAAGTTGAGTTTAGTCAGGGAATCAGCCTGCACAAGCACATACGGATATCGGCCGGTGGATCATCAATACGGCACTTTCAGCACTTCGCCCTGCGTGAAGAGCAACTGGATCTTCGGGTTGTCCGTGGTCACTTTGTCGTTCGGGTAGAGATGGTACACCGCGAACCGGTCGCTCTTGATCTTAACGTTCTGCTCTTGCGTTTCCTGCAAGATCCAAATGGGCACAAAGGCGAGGTCCATGGAATCTTGTTTGAGGATGGTCTCCGGGCTTTCCGCATCGCCGTTGATGTAGATGCGCTTGCCGTGCCAAGTGATGAGGTAGGAATAGTGATGGTGTGCAAAACGGTGCTTGGTCTTGAACGCTTCCACGCTGAATTCCGCCGCAGCATATTTCGGCAAGGAGAGGTCCGCTTTGCGCTTCTTCGCTACTTTCCATGGGCCGTACACGGTGCCGGAAAGGTGCTTCACAAGCTTCTTGCTGTAGTGGTCCGGGTGGCGGTGGGTGAAGAGGTGCGTGGCGTTAGGGCGAATGCTGTCGAGCTCCGATGCGGGATATTTCATGTAGCCGAATGCACCGGATTTGTAGGGGAAGTCCGTGTAGACATCCAGCGATCCATCGGTCAGGTACAAACCGCAATTGCCGATGAAGCGGATGGTAATGGCCTTGTCTTGGGCGGTGGCGAATGTGCCTATGCACATGGCCGCGACGGCGATGAAGGAGCGGATGTGCATATGGGTTTTTGAAATGTGGTGGCGGTGAAAGTAGATGGAAGGGTCCGGTTTGCCCAAGAGGGTCATTGAAGGAATACCGGCCACGGGAATTCATACATTTGAAAAACACCAACCCATCAACCATGCGCAACTATCCTCGCTTATTGATCGTCGCTTCGATGTTGTTCGCTACAGCACTGCACGCCCAAATCCTTCAAGAAAATTGGTGGCAAACCAACGGCCCTGTAAAGGCGATGGCTGTGGATTCCGTGAAAAATGTTTTGTACATCGGCGGTCATTTCGATTATGCAGGACCACCACAAGAAAGCTTGGCTGGCAGTGCTATTATCCGCTCCTCCAACGGAGATGAATTGCCATTCGCCGCACGACCGAATGGACCCATCAATACAGTAGTCTCCGATGGCCATGGTGGTTGGTACATCGGTGGTTCTTTTACGCAGGTAGGAGACCAAGTGCGGCGCGGCTTGGCCCGAATCGATTCCATAGGGAACGTTCTGCCTTTTTTTGAGAACATGACCTCCTCTTGGGAACCGTTAATTCCGAATACGGGATCTGCTGGGATACCCCAAGACTTGGCCCTGCAAAACGACAAGCTCTACATGGGCGGAATCTTCGACAGGATTGGCCCAATGCACTTATGCAGCGGAGTGGTGAACAGCAGTATGGGCGAGGTGTTTTCTGCATCCGCTAGTGCCAATGCTACAGTTCTCAGCTCTGTTCCGGATGGCACCGGGGGGTGGTATATCGGTGGGGAATTCACTGAGGTTGGTGGTGAGGAACGTATCGGGTTGGCGCGTTTGAATGCTGATGGCAGCTTGAATGGCTGGAATCCAGGGACCAACGGAAAAGTAAAAAGCATGGCATTGCGCGGGAACACACTGTATCTTCTGGGCGGTTTCACGAATGTTGCAGGATCGATCAGGCAGCACTTGGCTGCCATTGATGTTACAACGGGCTTGGCGAAAAATTGGGACCCCGGCATCGACAACACAAACGGTGTATTGTGCGTATCGGGAAGTACCCTTTACGTAGCGGGTCCTTTTTTAACGGTTGCTGGGGTATCTCGCAATGGTTTTGCATCCTTCGACCTAACCAATGGGTTGATTACTCCATGGTCTCCCATCGCTCTCGTAAGAGGCAAAGTGAGTGCCATGGTCGCAACGGAAGGGAAAGTTTATATCGGTGGAAACTTCACTTTTGGAACAAGCTTTCCTGCAGCTTGGTTAGCAAAAATGGACGGTACCACGGGCCAACTTGAAACTTGGGCACCAGGACTCCGCAGTTCAGTCAATACGCTTGCGATTGTAGGAGCAAACTTGTTAGTTGGAGGGGAATTCAATGCTGTGAATTTGAACACCGAACAGCACTATCTTACTCAGTACGACTTGTCCACGGGTTTGGCAGTTCCATGGACGACTGGGAATTACCCAGATGGACCCGTTGATGCGCTTGCCGTGCAGGGATCTACCATCTATGCAGCGGGGCGTTTCAATTTGGCAGGTGGGCAGGTGCGCCACGGTCTAGTAGCATTAAACGTTTCAGATGGTACTGCCTCGGAATGGGCACCCGTAGGCACATCGGATGGCGTACATACGCTGTCCACGGACGGAATGGCGGTATACATCGGTGGCCTGTTCACCAATTTAGGTGGCACGTATCAAAGAAACATTGTTGCGTTACAGGCATCAACTGGTGCATTGGTGCCTTGGAACATGGATGTGCCCGATCGAGTGACTCAAGTGGAGGTGGATGGGAATAGTGTGTACTTCTCAGGACCATTTAAATTTGTAAATGGCGAACCGAAAAAATATTTGGCCAAGGCAGACGGCGAGACCGGCGAACTTTTGCCTTTCGATCCAAAACTGTCGGGGAGCAATGTTGGAATTAATGAGCTCTTGGTGAGTGACGGAATGGTATTCGTCAGTGGAAACTTTACCAAGGTTGGTGGCGTAGCCAATTCCGGATTTGCAGCATACAATGCTAATGGCAATTACATGCCGGAATTAGCGCTTGGGAATAACGGCAGTGTTTTCAGTTTGAAGAAAGTGGGGGGCACTTTATTCCTCGGCGGTGCTTTTACTTCCGTTCGCACGGGTACCCTTCGTGGGCGGGGTGCGGCTTTGGATGTGGCCACTGGCGCGCTAAAGCCATGGAACCCCGATGCGGATAATCTGATAAAGGATTTGGATTACCGCTCAGGTCGCATTTATGCTGCTGGAGATTTCACCTTATGTGGTGGTGCTGATAGAGCGCGATTCGCGGCTATGGACACAGTTGCTGGAATTGCAACGGACTGGACGTGCAATGTGGATAGAAGTGCGACCTTAATAGTTAACAGCGGTCCGAGGATGTATATAGCGGGCCTGTTCACTAATACAGGTGGGTTGGTGCGCAGGAATATGGCAGCTTTCGATATTTCCGCGGGTACCCCCACGGCATGGAATCCGGATGCGAATTGGGATGTAATCTCATTGTTTGTAAATAACAATACGGTATTTGCCGGTGGAGGTTTTACTACCGTGGCAGGATTGCCTCACAGTGGCGTAGTTGCTGTAAATGGCGATTCAGGCCAACCGCGAAGTTGGGCACCGGTGTTGGAAGGTGGGGGCGGTGCGGCCGGCTATGTACGTGCCTTTGCGGTCCGTAACGATAGACTTTACGTTGGCGGCTTTTTCACCGGGGTAAACGGGGAGGCACGCATGAATACAGCTGCCTTTAGCCTTCAAACCGGTGAATTGCTGCCTTGGAACGTTTCCGCTATTGGTAGTTATATCAGTAGCATCTGGACAGTGAACGCATTAGCAATAAAGGGCAATTACTTACTCTTAGGAGGTAATTTCTCCGAAGTTCAAGGCGAGAGCCGGAATAATTTAGCTGCCGTCAATGCAACTACCGGAGTTCTTTTGCCATGGTCGCCAGCATTGAACAATAGCATTTCTGACTTAATCGTTGATGGGAACCGTTTGTTCGCTAGCGGTATGTTCAGCACCGTGAATGGAAATCCCCACCAGAGCTTGGCCTCCTTCAACTTGTCTACCGGTTTGGAGAACGATTGGGAACCAGAAGTTGGATCACTCAATCCGAATGTGAATGCCATTGCAAAAAAGGGTTCCATGTTGTTCGGTGCGGGAAAGGTGGCTGGTACTACCGGTGATGCGTCAATCAGGGCATGGAATAGCGCCACAGGAGCAAGCGAGAACTATCAATTTGCTGGAATCCCTGGTTATACTGGACGGTGTATTTCGACGACAGGTGACCTTTTGTTCCTTGGAGAGGGTCTGTCCTATTCTTATGTTTTCGGTGGCCTTTACGTGTACTCACTAACCGACCCACAACTTCGATCTTCTAAAGAAGCACCGGAGCGCGACCCGCATGCCATCCTCATTTCGCCCAATCCTGCCAACGCAGGTGCTGTGCGCCTATATTGGTCCGGCGCCGAGGAAGCACAGAATGCCTTGGTATCCGTGTACTCCACGGATGGCCGAATGCTCATGGAGCATTCGGTATCGGTGAGCGACGGACGGGTCGAAACATTGCTCGATCTCCCCAAGGGCACCGCACCCGGTTTGTACTTGGTGCGGGTGGTCGCAGGCGAGCGGTCCGGCACTGCGCGCTTGGCGGTGGAGCGTGCGGAGTGAGGTTGGAAAACGCAACGTTGCCTCTTATGGGCACTTTTCCAGCACCTGCAAGATCCGCACCCGGTTGTAGCGCTGGAGCATGATCGGGTAGATGTTGATGGCCAGGTTCAGTGCGGTGAGAATGACCCAGTCGAGGGCCGTGAATTGCCGGTCGATCAGAAAGGCGAGCAATACGAAGATCACGCACCCGATCCAATGCCGCCACTCATGGCGCCGGGTCATCTGTTCGGCATGGACCAATTCATCTCTACGTGATCCGCGCGCTAGGTCCACCTGTTTCAGGCCGCGCCATCGCCTCATCAGATCGCCGGTGGTGGGCAAGTAGCGTTTGTACACGGCAACCCCGAGCCGCCGGTAGAGCGCACCATTGCCCCGTTGTTCCCACGGCCTTGGGGTGAAGTACCACGCACAAATGCGTTCGTGAAGGGAGTTGGCCATGGTCTGCAAAGGACGGCATCGTCACCGAGCAAATGGTCTCACTGCTCATTTGATCTGCCCATGCATCCCGGCTGAGCACCTTTCGGAACAATGTCCATTCCGCTTTCGGCGCTCGTCATCCCGCCATACGTCCCAAAGTACTTGACCTTCTGCGGTAGGCAGGTCCGCATCGTCACCGTTACGTCGCTGATCGACGGCCAGGATCTCACCACGCAATCACACCATCCTTCCCCAAGAATTTACCTGATGGACCTTCCGCACCAAGCGTAGCAAACTCCACGATCACGCGGGCTCCTTGCTCCACCGTTTGTTCGCCGCGGTGGTTGTTGAAGTCCGTAGCCGTATGGCCGGGATTGACGCAATTCACTTTGAACTTTGTGTCTTTCAACTCGAAGGCCAGCATCACCGTATAGGCGTTCAAAGCGGTTTTTGAAGGCCCGTAGGCGGCGGATTTGAACGGGTAGTATTTCCAAGCTGGATCGCTATGGTCCGTTAATGAACTCAAGTCGCTTGTAACGTTCACGATCCGGGGCTGCTCGGACTTCCGCATGAGGTCAATGAATGCTTGCGTTGTTTGCACCGCTCCGAAGAAATTCGTCTCGAAGACTTTCCGTAGCGTCGCCATAGGGACTTTCGTGGCCGGTTGCGGCACTTCGCCACGTATGCCGGCGTTGTTCACCAGCACATCCAACACCGCAATGCGAGAACCCAACGCTTGCCTTGCCGACTGGATCGAGTTGCTGTCCGTAACGTCGATCTCGATCATATCCGCGTTCTCAAAGCCCATGCTTTTGAGTGTTGCGATGGCTTCATCACCATTGGCCCGGTTTCGGCTGCCAATGAAAACGTGGTAACCCAATGCGGCAAGCTGTCTGGCGGTTTCAAAGCCGATGCCTTTGTTCGCTCCTGTAATGAATGCGGTCTTCATATCCTTCGTTCTTTCCGGCAAAGAACTGGAAGAAAGTGCAGGCCGAACTGGATGAATTGATCTACTTGCTGGATGGTTCCTGCACGTGGGCGAGGTAGGCGCTAACGCTTCGGCCTGTGCTCTTCTTGAACAGCCGTGAGAAGTGGTCCGGGTCTGTGAAGCCGAGTTGGAAAGCCAGCTCCTTCACGGAAAGATCGGAGTAGCGCAGGAGCCGTTTCGCTTCCAACATGGTGCGGCTTTTAATGTACTCATTGGGCGAAATGCCCGCGTGTTTCTTCACTATTCTGTAAAGTTGATTCGAGCCGAGGGCCAGTTCGGCTGCGAAGTCCCGCACCGATCTACGAACCGAAAGATCCGATTCAACGAGTTGCTTGAACGCACTGAATTTGGAAGATCCCAACGTTGAAAGCTCTGCGCTTTCCGCACGCATCAAATAAGCTGCATTGAACTCAGTGAGGAGCGTGTTCAAGTGGGCGAGCACTAGCGGCGTGCGTTCCTTGTTGTTGTTGGTAAGCAGCAGTTCATGCAGCATCGCAAACAGGGAACCTACGCGGGCTTGGGCGGGCTGGTCGAAGTTGATGGTCCGCATGTTCAACGGGTCCAAAAGGAATGGGAAGGCACTCGGAAGCTCCGACAAGCAATTCTCATCGAAGGTTAATTTGAAGAAGTCATTGCCCTTGGAAACGCTGGCGGCGTATGCACTTGATGGGGAAGAACGAACAACAGCTGCCCGCTGGATAAGGCGACCTTCTGAAGGTCCACCGTATGTTCAGCTGATCCGCAGCGCATGAAAAGGAAAAAGTAGTATGGCGACCGATGTGGCTTGAGGAGCTTTTCAACTACTTGCCGAGGTAGCTGTTGGCCAGCACTCGTACCCACCCGGATCTTGAGCCGCGCGTGTTGGGTGATGCCGTCCAGTAGTCCGTTGGCGTCTTTCATTGCAGGGCAGGGCTTGTCATGCTTCTTCAAGTTTAATCACTTTGGAGCGTGAGAGGACGTTGTGCAAAGGTGAGGTTCTGCGGGCCTAAAGCTATTTACAGGCTCTTCGTTGTATCTTTACCACATGGCCACGAAGGACTCATCCACACGCGAAACGCGAAAGGTCACAAAGGCTCCGTTGACCAGCAAGACCTTACGCAGGGCATCAATGGCTGCGACCAAGGCAGCGAGCCGCTCCGCATTCGAGGAAGTGGATGAATTGCTTGTGGTAAAGGAAGGCTGGTTGGTGAAGGTGGACAAGACCGGCAAGGTGACCAAGCGGGTCAGGAAGATTCAACTACCCGCTGCGTAAGGCAACATGGCGCGGTCGTTACGCTTGCGGGTTTTCGCAGGGCCGAACGGTTCAGGTAAGTCAACGATCATAGAGGCAGTGCGTAAGGCGCGTGTAAATGGCAAGCCTGTCGACTTCGGTGTATACATCAATGCCGATGATATAGCGCGGGTATTGGGAAAGGGATATGACCTTGCTCCTTTCAATTTAAATCTCGGTGCGGATCAATTCCTCGTTTTCGCCGAAAGGTCCGGCTTGTTGGATAAGGCATTTACACGAGTGATGCTCGAAGCTGGCATGGTCTGGAAAGGGGATAAGGTCCGGTCAAAACCGGCGTTGCCTAAAGACCGCGTGGCCCAACTGATCGCACAATTCCTCTATGACGAGCTGCTCAAGGCGAAGCGAAAGTTCTCTTTCGAAACCGTCTTTAGCCATTCGGGAAAACTGGAGATGATGAGACGGGCGAAGGCTTCGGGCTACAAGGTCTACCTCTACTTTATATCCACGGAAGATCCAGCCATAAATGTGCAGCGTGTAAAGGAGATCCGTGTAAAACAAGGCGGACATGACGTGCCGAAGGATAAGATCATTGGCCGCTACATCCGCACGATGGGGAACCTATCTGAAGCCCTATCGTTATCCTATCACGCCTATCTGTGGGACAATTCCAAACACGGGGCTGCTCAGTTATTCTGTGAAATGAAACGGCCCGAGAGTGGTGTTGTTTGGGATATCCAAGCCGAGTTGGTGCCCGTGTGGTTTATGGAGCACTTCCTCATCAAGCATCCGGAGGATCAATACCTGTCGGACACATATGTGGATGCGATGAATCATTATCTCGGATTGTACGATCAGCAGTAGCTGGAGAACTGATACCCGCCCGGGATGGAAGCGGCGGCTGGCCGACCGAGGACACCACAGCGGACAGCCATCCCTACGGGAGGCAGGCCCGTTCGGCGGCCAAATCAGCAATCAGCAATCAGCCATATCTCCGACCAACCTCATCCAGTTTCTCCTCGCCTCTGCGCCTCAGCGGCTTCTTCTAAGCCAACTTCATCTCCGACCACCCGCCCATCCAATATCTTCGCAGCATGTCACATCCCGTTATCACGCCCTACGTCCCTAAGCATAAGATCCGCATCGTAACCGCCGCGTCGCTGTTCGATGGGCACGATGCTGCCATCAACATCATGCGGCGCATCATCCAGGCCACCGGCGCCGAGGTGATCCACTTGGGGCATGATCGCAGTGTGGAGGATGTGGTGACCACCGCCATTCAGGAGGATGCGCACGCCATTGCGATGACGAGTTACCAGGGCGGGCATACCGAGTATTTCAAGTACATGCACGACCTGCTGAAAGAGCGCGGGGCGGGGCATATTAAAATTTTCGGCGGGGGAGGAGGCACCATTTTGCCGAGCGAGATCGAGGAGCTGCAGAACTACGGTATTACGCGCCTTTACCATCCGGATGATGGCCGCTCGATGGGTCTGCAAGGCATGATCAACGACATGCTGGAGAAGAGCGACTACGACCTTAGCGACCGCGTGAACGGAGAAGCGAAAGAGCTCACACCGAAGAATTGGCCTGCCATTGCGCGCTTGATCAGCACGGCGGAAAACCATCCGGAAGTTTTCAAGAAAGTGGAAGAGGCCATCCATAAAAAGGCCAAGGCCAGCACGGCACCGGTGCTCGGCATCACAGGCACGGGCGGATCGGGAAAGAGCAGCATGGTGGATGAATTGATCCGTCGCTTTTTGATCGATCAACCGACGAAGACCATCGGCGTGATCAGCGTGGACCCCAGCAAGCGCAAGACCGGCGGCGCGCTGCTGGGCGACCGTATCCGCATGAACAGCATCCGTGGCGAACGCGTGTACATGCGCTCGCTGGCCACGCGCCAGAGCAACCTCGCATTGAGCAAGTATGTGCAGGAAGCGGTGAGCATCCTCAAGTCAGCGGGCTTCGACCTGATCGTGTTAGAGACCAGCGGCATCGGCCAAAGCGACACCGAGATCCTCGACCACAGCGACGTTTCGCTCTACATCATGACGCCTGAGTTCGGCGCGGCCACGCAGCTGGAGAAGATCGACATGCTCGACTTCGCCGACGTGGTGGCCATCAACAAGTTCGACAAGCGCGGCGCCCTCGATGCGGTGCGCGACGTGAAGAAGCAGTACAAGCGCAACCACCAATTGTGGGATGCGAAGGACGAGGACCTGCCCGTGGTGGGCACCATCGCCAGCCAGTTCAACGACCCCGGCACCAACACGCTTTACGAGCGGCTGATGCGCAAGATCAAGGAGAAGACGGGTGTCGACTTCCACAGCACCTTCCACGGCCATGATGAGATGAGCGAGAAGGTCTGGATCATTCCGCCAGCGAAGAGCCGCTACTTGAGTGAGATCAGTGAGAGTAACCGGAGGTATGATGCGAAGGTGGATACGCAGGCTGCTATTGCGGATCAACTGTATGGCTTGCACAGTGCTATCCTCACGTTCGGTGGGCCGGATCTTTTGACAGTCGCTAGAATCATAGAGTCGAGAGTAAGACCGACTACGACTACGACTGAGGACTCAAGACTCGAAACTTGAACCCTTGGTTGAAAAATTCGAGGAACTCAAGAAGGACCTGGATCCGCACTTGTGGTCCATGCTCACCGGCTGGAAAGAAGAAGAGAAGCGCTACTCGGATGAGTTCTACACGTACAAAGTCCGAGGCAAGGAGATCAAAGTTCCGAACCACTCCGAAAGCCTCGCACACCTGAAGATCCCGAAAGTGGCGCTGCCGAAATTCCGCAGCTGGGGCGACAAGGTGCGCTGGGCCATGCAGGAGAACACGCCCGGCTTCTTCCCCCTACACCGCCAGATCTATCCGTTCAAGCGCACCGGCGAAGACCCCGCGCGGATGTTCGCCTACGAGGGCGGCCCCTGAGCGCACCAACAAGCGCTTCCATTACGTCAGCGCAGGCCTGCCCGCCAAGCGCCTCAGCACCGCCTTCGACAGCGTAACGCTCTACGGCCACGACCCCGGACGGCGCCCCGACATCTACGGCAAAGTGGGCAACAGCGGCGTCAGCATCTGCTGCCTCGACGATGCCAAGAAACTCTACAGCGGCTTCGACCTCACCGACCCGAAGACGAGCGTGAGCATGACCATCAATGGCCCTGCGCCCATGCTCCTCGGCTTCTTCATGAACGCCGCCATCGACCAGAACTGCGAGAAATACATCCGGGAACACGGACTCGAAGACGAAGTGAAGAAGAAAATTGCGGAGCGCTGGAAATCAGGAATTAGGAATAAGGAATCATCGGAGGATTCCAAATTCCTAATTCCTAATTACCATGGAGATATTCCAGAGGGAAACAATGGATTGGGTTTGCTCTTACTCGGAATAACCGGCGACCAAGTCCTCCCAAAAGAAGTCTACGCCAAGATCAAGGCCGACACCCTCGCGCAGGTCCGCGGCACCGTGCAGGCCGACATCCTCAAAGAGGACCAGGCGCAGAACACCTGCATCTTCAGCACCGAGTTCGCGCTGCGGCTCATGGGCGACGTGCAGCAGTACTTCATCGACGAGAAGGTGCGCAACTTCTACAGCGTCTCCATCAGCGGCTACCACATCGCCGAGGCCGGCGCCAACCCCATCAGCCAGCTCGCCTTCACGCTCAGCAACGGCTTCACCTACGTGGAGTACTACCTCAGCCGGGGCATGGACATCAACGCCTTCGCGCCCAACCTCAGCTTCTTCTTCAGCAACGGCATGGACCCCGAATACGCCGTGATGGGCCGCGTGGCGCGCCGCCTCTGGGCCAAGGCCATGAAGCTCCGCTACGGTGCCGACGAGCGCAGCCAGATGCTGAAATACCACATCCAGACCAGCGGCCGCAGCCTCCACGCGCAAGAGATCGACTTCAACGACATCCGCACCACGTTGCAAGCGCTCTACGCCATCTACGACAACTGCAACAGCCTGCACACGAACGCCTACGACGAGGCCATCACCACGCCCACCGAGGAAAGCGTGCGCCGCGCCATGGCCATCCAGCTCATCATCAACAAGGAGCTCGGCTTAGCCAAGAACGAAAACCCGCTGCAAGGCTCCTTCATCATCGAAGAACTCACCGACCTGGTGGAAGAGGCCGTCCTCACCGAGTTCGACCGCATCACCGAACGCGGCGGCGTGCTCGGCGCCATGGAGACCATGTACCAGCGCAGCCGCATCCAGGAGGAAAGCCTCTACTACGAAACGCTGAAGCACAACGGGGACTTCCCCGTGATCGGCGTGAACACCTTCTTGAGTTCGAAGGGATCACCGACAATACTTCCCAAGGAAGTGATCCGCGCCACCGAGGAGGAGAAGCAGGCGCAGATCGCGACAGCGGAGAATTTGCGGAAGGCGTATGCTGCTGAAAGTGCTGCGGCGTTGAAGGACTTGCAACATGCGGCGATCAAGAATGAGAACATGTTCGCTGTGCTGATGGAGGCTTGTAAGTATTGCTCGCTTGGGCAGTTGACGGAGGCTATGTTTGAGGTTGGTGGTCAATATCGCCGGAATATGTGATCTTGTGTTGGATCTAACTTTGTAAAGATGAAGAACCAGATCAAGGGCAAGGACGATCTGAACGTCAGCATCGAGGTGATGCTTGTGAAGGAGGGCGACTTCTGGGTTGCTCTTGCCCACTCTGGCGCGAGACTTCCGAGTACGGTGGTCTGCGTCCCATCCCGGCGCTCGGTTTCCCAATAACCTCGTCCCTCTGTCGAGTGCTCTTCGCGCCGAACCGCCTCCGGCGGGCACCGCAAACTTTAAACTTCCGTGCGTAAGTTGCCATTGCACCCCTGCCAATAAAACCGTCATGAGCAAAGCAACCAAGGATAAAGTGTTGAGCACGGTACTCGATATCGTGCTACCCCAGCAAGTACCCGATGCCAAAGTGCTGCTCGGTGACGCGGCCTTAGAACGGTTCGGGCTTTTGCTCGCAGCCCTTGCCATACTGCCCGACATCGTAGCCTACTCCGAAGAACACAACACGCTCTTCTTTATCCAAGCGGCAACCGGAACGGGTGGGATCGATGACCAGCGCTACCTCGAACTGGAACATTGGTCAAGTGCCGCGAATTGTCACATAGCCTTTGTGTCGGCCTTCGCATCGCGCAAGGCATACGCGGAGTGCATGAAAGGAACGGCGTCCAATACCCACATCTGGTTCGCCGATGCCCCCAAGCATTCAGCTTACCTCAGCAACTCCGTTGAGGATTCAACGCAGATCCTGGAAGCACGCATTGCGGCGCGGGCGGCGACGCTATGATAGGACTTGGTCTCTTCGGCCGATCACAACTTCATCGCCCCACCGGTGTATGTCCACGACCGCTTGGCCGACACCACCAAGACGTCACCTGTCATGCTGTATCCTTGTCCATCTGGGTGAACCTCAATTAGGTCTACAACACGTATCACGAAGCAGAAAAAAGAAACATGAAAAACGAAAAGGCGCTCGTTTTAGGAGCCGCATTCGGAGCCGCGATCGGAAGTGCAGTCGGTGTGTTGATGGACAATGTGGGTTTGTGGATCGGCTTAGGCGTTGCGTTTGGCACTGGCATTGGCATCGTGATCGGCCGACAGCGGAAGAAGGATTGAATCGCGCTACCTCTTCCTGACCCGCTCGGTAGAAAGGATGCCGAGGGAATAGGATCTGTGGCTGATCAAAACAAAAAAACCTCCCACCCTCCCGCAAGTCTTCCGGCCCAACCATAAAGTGAGTACTTTATCAGAACAGGCCGGGCGACTTGTGGGTCTGCGTTCAGCGGTCGATCACGGCACTGAAGTTTCCTTGCCCTGAGGCACTCGAGGGGCAAAGCTTGGTTGGCCGGGAAGGCTTGCGGATCCTTGGAACGCATTATCTTTATTGAATGAAGCACCCTGCACACCTGCTGGTTTTTCTCGCACTGGGGAACTTGGCACCTCTCTGTGCCCATGCACAGGAACCCACGGCTTATGACAGCACCTTGGCCGCCAAAGTGGGCGCCGATGAACGCGGCATGCGCATGTATACCCTTGTGCTGTTGACACCAGGGCCACGAGAAGACATGCCGCAAGCGGAGCGGGACAGCTTGTTCCGGGGGCACATGGCCAACATAGGGCGCATGGCGGAGGCGGGACAACTTGTATTGGCCGGTCCCTTCGAGAAGAATGCGGAATATGCAGGCCTGTATGTGTTCACCACGCCGACTATCGAGGAAACGCGACCCTTGCTGCAGAGCGACCCCGCCATTGCGGGAGGCGCCTTGGGCGTGGAGCTATACGAATGGTACGGTCCGGCCGCTCTGATGGAACTACCGGCTTTGCACGAGCGCCTCCGGAAAACGGGCCATTAGCGCGCAGTGCAAGGCAACTCCGATCCCCCGCAAGTCTTCCGGCCCAACCATTACGTGAGTCTTTGCCGGAACAGGCCAGGCGACTTGTGGGTCAGCGTTCATCGGTCGATCAGGACACAGAGGCTTCCTTGCCCTGAGGTGTTCGAAGGGCATCAGTCTTGAGACTGCTACGGTTCTGCTTCGGCTCGGCATGCACGACATCGATCGTGAAGCGTTCCGAACAACGACCCGGGTGCAAAAGGGGTGTGCTCCAAAGACGTTAAGGATGTTCACGCATGAGAGTCTGATGCGGCAGCTACAAGTCATTTTGGCTGGCCGTGGTGGAGTGCAATTCGTTCTGCCGTGATGACTTGCGTGAACAGGGGTGCTGGTTCCAGCCCGATTGACCAAATAGACGGGTGCCGGGCCTTGTGCCTGCAAAACGCTTTTCACCCAATTGAAGACTTTCACCGGACCGATTACACTGCTTGGAATGAGAACATCTGGAACGGGAAGCCGGATGTGGCGCATTAGACATAACAGGTGCATGTGCCCCCTGTGATCGTCATATTTACACCCCCTCGCCAACAAATGAGTCGGTATATTCGCAGACACATCCCTAACCACGATGAACAGCAGCAGAACATCCAGTATGCGCTGATCGCGTTGGGCATCGTGGTGCTCGTCCTGCTCTTCCTCATCCTCAGCCGTAGTTTTATCGCCAGCGCCAAGGTGATCTCCTTCCTCAGCGTGGTGGCGCTATTGATCGTCTTCGAATTCCTCAACCTCGTACTGCACCCGGTGATCGGTTCCATCACGCACCATTCACCACTGCTTATGCTGTTGGGCCTGGTGTGCATCGCGGCGCTGCTCGTGCCATTGCATCATAAGTTGGAGAAGTGGGCCACCAAACGATTGGTGGAGAAGAACGTGGAAATTCGCTTGGCCAAGGCGAAGCGGACAGTGGCGCATCTGGAGCCTGATCCGGAGGCACCGGTTGGGTAAGGTTAACCCGCAGAAACGTACTGGAAGTCGCAAGAAAAGCACGCACGCGCGCTCGGCCCCGGAGCCTCATCCGGGGTTGCCGAGCCTGCGTGCCGTAGGCATGTGCGTTCAGCATAGGGCCTCTGGACCGTCTTTCGATGTGCTACAGCAAAAACCCGTATTTCCACCAGCTACAATATCATTCAACAAGTAGACTTTTACAGCAGGAAAATGATTCCGCCAGTATCCACCAACCACCAAAAAACAACACCATGAAAACGATGAAGATCCTAGCCCTTTCAACCCTGCTCGTGGCCGCTCTCGGCACAAGCAGCAAAGCCGTTGCGCAGGACGCGCCCGCGTTCAACTACATCGCGCAGACCACTTCCAAGTTCGTTATGCCCGAAGGCGCGACCAGGGCAGATGTACAAGCCGCCTTTCAAGAGTATTACGACAAGGTGATCGCTAAGAGCACCTTGGTGAAGCACTACGCTTTGTATATCCATGCGTGGGGCAGCACCGGCGGTTCCTACGTTACCACCATGGAGTTCGACAAGTGGGAGGACCTCAGCAAGTTCAACGACGAGTTTGAGACGCTCGAGAAAGCCGCATGGCCGGATGAGACCGCGCGCAAGGCGTTCCTCAAAAAGTTCAGCAGTTACTCGGACATCCACCACAGTGACGAGATCTACACGGTGCTCAAGAGCATGCGGAAGTAGTGCAACCAACCACCACCATGGGCGCGAAGTGCGCTAACAGGGGGCCTTCGGGCCCCTTGCTTTTTTCTCAAGAAAGGCAAACGGGGCGACGCGAGCAAGCAATATCGGAAGAACGGCTTTGTACGCGGGGAAAACGGAAGCACGGTCCATGGTCGGTGAAGTTCCGTACATACGGGATGAATTCGTTATTGGCCCATGAAAAGCATCAGCGAACTTCGCCCCGGTAAGTGATGCCGCACGTCAGGACTTTGCCAATTTTGCGTCCGATGGATAGCGGGCTTTGCGGAAGGAGACATTATGCTCGCCTTTTCAAATTTCGTGGCGCAACCGTTGCTTCGTAGCTGCTTCGCGGTTCCAGATCGCTCCGCCTGCATTTCCCCCATGCACATCAGCATCATCATTCCCGTTTACAATGAGGCCGAGCACATTGCGGAAACAGTGAAACACCTAAAAGCCGCGTACCCGGATGCGGAGGTGCTTGTCGTCGACGGTGGAAGTAATGACGGCACTTGTGCCCTTGCGGCTGCGGAAGGTGCCACAGTGCATGTCTCGCCGGTGAAGGGCCGCGCCGGTCAGATGAACCACGGCGTGAAGCACAGCAACGGGGACGTGCTCTACTTCGTTCACGCCGACACGCGTCCGCCGCGCACTTTTCCGAAGGTCATCGCTGAGGCGATCAAAGCGGACTACGACCATGGCAGCTTTCGCACACGCTTCGCAAGCGGTTCCCTGATATTGAAGGTGAACGCTTGGTGTACGCGCTTCGACAAACCGTTTTTCCGTGGTGGCGACCAAAGCATTTGGGTAACGCGCGAGCTTTTCGAGCGTTGCGGCGGCTACAAGGAAGAGATGCTGATCATGGAAGAATACGACCTGCTGGACCGCATGCGGGAGATCGGGAACTTCCACCTTTCCTCGGAAAGCACAATGATCTCCTCAAGAAAATACGCTGACAATTCCTGGCTGCGCGTGCAATTGGCCAACCTGAAAGTAGTGCGCATGTACCGCCGGGGTGCTTCGCAGGAGGCCATGCTACGGACATACGGTGAAATGTTGGATTACCGCAGGAATGCCTTCTGAAGCCCATTAGCGGGTCAACGTTGAACAAAGTGAAGGGATAGATCACCGCATGCTGAATCCGCGCAGTGCCGCCAAACACAACGGTGCCATCGCGATCAACGCGAGCGACCAGGAACCAAGCCGGCCCATGCGGCAAGGCACACCAAGCACGCAAGCCAAAGCGGGTAAGTAAGGAACAACAGTCCGAACAACACTGAATCAAAGAATACCGTGCCGCGTGTTTTTCCGGCCGTGAATGCCCGTAGCGAAAAGTACCAAGGTGAATGGAGCAGCAGTCCGGCAAGTGCGGGCAGTGCTAACAGGCTGCGGCGTATTGCACGCGCAAGTCTGGATCGCTGAGCCAGATCGTAGGTCCGATCCGCATTGGCTTTGGCCGAGGTGCTCAGCAAGCGTTCGCGCAGCTCGGTATTGAATTGGCGCAGGAACATGGCTTCAGGCGCAGCATCCACATCGCTCTTTTCCATCACGTTCCCAGAGCTGAGGCCCACCTCCATGAACGGTCGGTGAAACGTGTCGTACCGCAACCACAGCGGTAGCACCTGCACATCCAGGTCGCTCTGCCAAGCGCGATAAGCGATACGGGCGGTACCCTTTCCCAAGGGCCTTAGGCCGGGTTCATTCTCCGAGTTCCCTTCAGCGAACAACAGCACGGATCCACCATGCTCAAGGTCTTCTTGCGCCTGAAGAAAACTGTCCTCCGTACGTTTCAATTCCCCGCGTCCTTCGCTCATCCGGTAGATCGGGATCATGAACAATGCGCGTAAAATTTTCGCCGCTCGCGGGTTTCGGAACGCATCGCCGCGCGCTAAAAAGCGCATGCGGTGGGGCAGGTGCGTGGCGATCACCAAGGCATCGAAGAACGAGTTGGGATGGTTGCTGGCCAAAATGAGCACAGCATTCGCCGCAGGCGCGGAACGCACATCCACCCGGATACGACCGCAATACAAGTGCAGCGCCGCCCTTACGCTCGCCCTCAGCGCCACGTACATCCGCGTTCATTCAGCAAGGCCATGCTCCAAAGATGATGAACCACCGCGACTCAAGACTCCTGACTCAGGACTCGTCTTTGTGGATGCTGTGCCTCTGTGGTGAACCTTCTCCGACTCCACACTCACTTCTGCTCATTCAAGTTCCAATCGTAGTTCATGTAGCTCAGCTCCGCGTTGGCATCCATCTTCACCTTGCTGTATTGGTTGATGAAATCAATCACAGTTCCTTGCTTTTTGAAATCACCACTGAACCAGGAGAAGATCTTGGAGAGCTCGGATTTATCCTTCGAGACCCTGTTGTAATTCGGGTTATTGATGAACTTTCGCGCTTGGTCGTCCAATTGCTCCTGCACGCGCTCCCCGGTAAAAGCCTCGTTGCGCAACGGCGGGCAGCTAATTGATGCACAGTTGATCGCGAAGTGGATCCGCGGCTCATCCAACTTCCCGCGCAGCACCTTGTTCTCCACATCATCCAAGCTGTACTCCTTGTCGCCGATATTGAATTTCGTGCTCGTCCAAACGGTATGCACTAAAGGCACGCTTACGGAAGGGTTGAGGTCCTTGATGCTCTTCACCGGGTAGTTGTCCACGATAAGCTGCACCGTGAAAGCGTTATAGGTGTTGATCCAAAATGCGAGTTGGTCATTCTTGCTCCAATTATCCGCTGGTGGGGTGCTGCTTAGCGATTTGCAATAGGCGTGCAGCTTGTCCTTTTCCTTCACCAGGCCCTTGTAATCGACCAATCCGTCATGCATATGGCCTTGGAGCAGTTCGTTCCAACTGCTGTGCATGTTTGCGGGAGGGGTGGGCGCAGGGTGCGACTCCGGGGAAGTAAAAGCAGCCAAAGTGAAGAAGGATGCCAAAGCAATGGCGGCTGTGAGAGCGGAAGCGATCTTCGTAGGGTTCATGGTTGAATTGGTCGAATTAAGTGAACAGCGGGTAATGCCTTATCGTATCGGTCGCCAAGTCCCCCGGAAAACTGACAACATGAAAAACCATTCAACTGTCGTGCCAAGCGCTTATCGGGCAAAGTTGCTTGCCTGTCGAATTCTACGCCGGCTGAGTTGCGGCCCGGATAGCTTCGCCACCGCTTTGGTTGCATCTGACCACTGTTTTGACCACCGGATTCCCAAAATGTCCACCATGCGCATCAAGCCCATCATTTCCGTTTTTACCTTGGCAGCGACGTTGTTGCTCTCCATTCCTGCGTTCAGCGAAGTACCGACCGGCCTCAATGCCGTAGTGGACTTAGGTCTTACATACGGGGTGGATGCCAGCAACGGATCGGCGGAGGTGCGAACGGCCTATGATAATATCACCGCCGTACGCGCCGCATTCCCCGCGTGGACGGCCCGTTGGGAAGAGGATGGCAAAAATATCGACGACCTCCTTTCCCTGTCCGTGTTCACTTGTGCTTGGAACGATGCCGTGGCGCGTTATGCCCGCTTGGCCGGTGCTACGCTCACCATCGAGGTTCCAGCCGGTCAATACCGCGTGGACCACACCTTGTATGTGATGAACGGAGGTGCGCATGGCGTGATGGACGGAGGAACGCAATTGGTGATGGACCGGATGCAATGGGTGGGTAATGGCGATGCCATGTTGCAAATTTGGCCCGGCACGGCTGCAAACGGTTCAATTAAGCTATCAGAATTGGCATTTTCAGCACCCGCGATGTTCGCAGGTGCGCCCGTAGCGGGCATCCGCTTGGCTTGGCCCGGTGAGCAGGTTTCGGTGCAGCGCGTGTCACTCACCGGCTTCTCCGGCATTGCTATTGAAGTGGACGGCTCTAAAGCCACGGATCTGCGGGACTTGCAGTTGACCGGCAACGGCTCCGGTATCGCTTTGCTGGGTTGCACCGGCAATGAACATTTCGCAGAGAACATTACCGGCTCCGCCAACGGTACTTGGTTCCAAAACGGGCCATTGGGCAGTGTGTCACCATCAAACACGTGGAAGATCACATCGGTGAACGCAACAACGGATGCCCGTTCAGTTGAGGGCCGGTTGTTCAGCTCAATTGGTGCCGTTCAGGTGGAGATCAACGGTGTGCGCATGACCGGAGGTAATGCAATGGCATGGATCGAAGCATCCAACGCCGATCAAGGGTCGCGCATCAGCGGTAAGGACATCTTCCTGGGTGAAAACGGACGGGAGTTGCTCTATGACCTCGATCTTAGGGCATCCTTCAACACCTCCGGTAGAACGGCCGCGCCCTTCAATTTTTGCTGGACACCCGGCGCAACCCCAGGCGCTTTACCGGAGCAGTGCGGCGATTTTCCGGTCGTTGCCCGCGAACAATCGGCTGACACCGCATTCTACGGCAATACACTCAAATCCAGTGGTGCGTCCATCGTCATAGGCGCAGTTAGCGGCTCACCGCTCACCAACCTGCAATGGGGCTACAACACCAGCGGACTGTTTTCCATGGCTGCCGGTAACGATACGGCTCTTCAAAACCGCATCGGCGAATTAGGCCCGAAGACGCTGCGTTTTCCGGGTGGAACGCTCGCCAATTTTTACCATCCTACCGGTTTGGGCTATGGGCTCCGCCAGCAGGATGTGAACCAGGTAAGCGGCACTACCCTTTTCGGGAATATCAACGACAGTTATTTAGGCGAACAGGCCGACATTGCTGCGGGCAAGGTTTCGGGCAACTACATCAATGAAATGATCCAGCTCGCGCAAGCGAACAACAGTTCAGTGCTTTACGTAGCCAACTTGTTCACCGGTACGGTCAATGAAATGGTCTCCGGCATTCAAGCTTTCATCAATGCAGGCGTGCAGGTCACCGGAGTGGAATTGGGCAACGAGGCGCATCTGAAGGCCTATCAATCGCGCTTCGGTACAGTGGCGAATTACTTGCAGGTGGCTCAGCCTTATGCCGCTGCCATTACAGCGAATTTCCCGAGCATGGGCATGGGTCTCGACGCTTATCCACCGGGTATCCTGAAAGACTTGGGGCCCGGTGGCACGCAAAATGCCTACGATTGGAACGTAGCATGCAGCAATGCATCCTTCGGCAATGCCTTGATCATTCATTGCTATAGCCGCCCGCCCGCGTGCAACCAAAGTGGTGTAACGGCCAACTTCAACTGTGGAGCGGAGTTCAGCCAGACCTATGCAAACGACAAACTACCGCCCGCATTAACGGAACTGGCTTCCTTGGGCAACAAGAAGATCTGGATCACGGAGTGGAACATCGACGGTAACTATTCCCACTACGGCAACTCCGTGGCCCAATCCATGTTCTATGCGGACATGTGCTTTTCCATGGCCAACGAGCCCAAAGTGACCGTAAGCACCTACCACAACCTGCTTTCGTATGATGATGGGTATAACGTGGTGAAGCGCGGCTGGGAAGTGCATGATCCACAGATCAACTACTACACCGGCCGGCTTTTCTCGGATTTCTACGTTTCCGGCAACCAGCCACAAGAGGTGACCGTCTCCGGTTTGGACGGTGTTCGCGCCTTCGCTTTCGTGGCTTCCAATGGAAAGCAGCATCTGTACATGATCAACCGTTCCGGAGCGGCAATGGATCTGTCCGCCTTCCAAGGCAATGCCACCAATGTGGCATTCACTACGCTAGGTAGCTCGGATATCGCCGAGGGTTCAGGTTCCAACAGTGCACGGCCTAATGGCAATGTGCTCCCGCAGAACGGCACTGCCGCCGTGATCTCTGATGTTATGCTGCCGCCTTACGGAATAGCGCATCTTTCTTGGACCCCGGGTTCAGGCACGCAGCCTCCGCCAAATTCGCTGGTCTGGAAATCCACCTTCTCCGGCAACGACGGTTGTTTGTTAAAGGCCACCGTAGGTAGCGATATTTCCCAATCCAACAGTTCGCGTTGCGCGAACGTTAGCGGTGGAAAGGTGACCACCCTGAACAATTCAGCTTTCCCCGTTTCGGTAAATGTTTCCAAAGTGGTGCTCATGGGTGTCACCTTCAGTAACGTGAGCCCCGGATATTGGATCAATGGGCGTGTGTTCTTCAATGGCGCTTCAGGCCAGATCAAAGATTCCGTCACTGGCGAAGTATTGGGCAACGTGGTGGCGGGTGTGCGCTACAACCAGCTTGTGCTCGATTTTGGCCAGTCCGTCCCGCTCAGTTCGCTCATTGGCAAACCCAATGGCGGCAACACTACAGCACCCATGACCATCGAGGCCATGAAGTTGTTGCCTTAAGAAACGCGCCTGCGCGAAAAGGCAAGCGCAAGCCGGTCCGGAAATTTTTCGGACCGGCTTGTTGCGTTTATCGGGGTGGCAACCTACGGGCATCAGCCAGGTCGAACTGCCAAAGGGGAAATCGCGATAAATGCACCTCCTGTCACCATTTCACCGTGTACGCGCCTTCAAATGCATGCATCCCCCAGCGGAACATCAAGGTGTTCCGGTGGAAGCACGAACGGCAACCCCAAAACCTCCCGGTAAAGAACATAGTACGAGCAGCCAATCATCGCACGTTCGGTAATTCGCCGCCGGGAAGTGGCTTTGGCGGCGCAACACCTCGCAACTGACACGGACAACTAAAAACTCAGAACACGATCTTCTGCCGACGTATCCGCGTGCGGTACTTTTTGTTGCGGCTGCGGTTCTTGAAGATCTTATAGTGCAGCTGCGCCTTGAAAAAGATATACCCGTCGTTGTGGTTGGAATAGCCCCGCTGCTGGCCGGTACTTGTCTGGCCCGCTACATCGCCTAAACTGGGGTCGCTTAAGTATGCTGCTATTGGCCCGTGCTCATCTTCAAGCGCTTGTTTGTCGTAATATACGCCGCTCACATCATCAATATAGTCAGTAAAGGTCTTGGTATACTGGAGTTCCAGGCCGATGGTGGTGGTTTTATTCAATGCTTTCCGCACGCCCACGCCCATGGGGATGCAGATCTGGGTGAGGGAGTATTCCTCCGGCCCGTCCGGCAGCCCTTGGCCTTCCGTTCCCAATGGCCGCAATTCGATCAGTTCCCCGTTAAAGTTGGTCTTCGGGTTGAAATGGAAACCGCCAATGCCGACGAAGCCATATAGGCCCATGCGCGTAGGCCGCATGCCCTTTACACCGCGGAGGTCATAGACGTGGCCGGGCTGCTCCTGATAAGGCATCACCTCCAAGCAGACCTGTGCTTCGATGATCGAAGAGCGGAAGCTCAGGTTCCGGTTCTGGCGGAAAGGATCCGTGGTGAGGTTGTCGTTGCCGGCCAAAATACCGTAGGTGCCTTCAGCCCGTATAGCGATGGCTTTGGCCACGTAGTAACGGTATGCAAAGCTCAGCGCGGGCTTGGTCTGGCTGAATTCCAGATCCCACACGAAAGGGGAACCAATGGCATTACGCCCGCCGAGTTCACCCAGGAAATTCGTTACGCCCAGTCCCAAGCTCAGTTCCTGGCGATGCGTCTTCCAGTAACTCGCGTTCCGGTAGTACTGTGCCTGGCTGAAAGTGGACGCAGCGCATGCAAGGATGAAAAGCGCTTTGCGCGTTGCCGTGGTGGGAGCTGCCATGGGGGGTGCGTGCCAAATATAGGCGGTTCGGCCAATGCGCAGTGAAAAGGCCCGGCTTCCGATTAACGATCACATGCTGAAAGGGTTGCCTGAAAGCTACCCTATTTGCCGCATTCCCAAGGCCGGAAAGCCGCCCATGCTGCCACGATCCCTGCGCAAACGGAGACGTTCAGCGAATGTTTGGTACCGCCTTGCGGAATGCTCACTACACCGTCGCAAGCGGTGATCACCTCCGGGGAAACGCCATTGAGCTCATTACCCAGCACTAAGGCAATGCCCGCGCTGGCTACCGGTTGCCAGTTCGTTAGGGATATGGCATGTTCCCAGCGCGGTCTTCTCGATCTCACGGTGCGGGGGCAACGGCGTGAAGCCGCACAAGTCCAGCCCGTCCAAAGCGAAAGCATCCGCCGTGCGGAACACCGAGCCCACATTGTGCCTACTGCGCAGGTCGTCCAACACGAAACGTACCTTTCTTTTTTCCGCAGCGCGGAATACATCCGGTGCCAACCGGCCCAATTCATCAGGCAACAACTTGCGGTCAATGTTGGGCATATTCACGATCGTTGAAAAAGGATGGCACTTTCGGGGGTAAAGGACGGAAAAGTAGCGGTACATTTCGGGCTGCCCGGACCGGATCCGGGAAGAATGAACCAACAATGAGCAAGGCCGCCCGCACCGAAACTCCGCTGATGCGGCAGTACGGCAGCATCAAGGCCCAATACCCGGATGCGATCCTGTTGTTCCGCGTGGGCGATTTCTACGAGACTTTCCTTCAGGATGCGGTGCTGGCAGCGGGCGTGCTGGGCATCACCCTCACCAAGCGCAACAATGGCGAAGGCGTGATCGAACTGGCAGGCTTTCCGCATCATTCCCTGGATACCTACCTGCCCAAGTTGGTGCGTGCCGGGCACCGCGTGGCCATTTGCGACCAGCTCGAAGACCCCAAGCTCACCAAGACCATCGTGAAACGTGGCGTCACGGAAGTGGCCACGCCCGGCGTTTCTTATTCGGACGGTGTCGTCGACGGCCGCACGAACAACTGGCTGGCCGCGCTGTGCGGCGAGGGCGATCGTTTCGGTGTGGCCTTCGTGGATGTCACCACCGGCGAATTCGTAGCAGGGGAAGGCCCCCGCGCCGCCATGGCCAAGGCGCTGGAAAGCCATGCGCCCAGTGAATTGCTCTACCCGCGCGGGTCCAAGCTGCCGTTCATCACGGAGGAATTGAAGCGCTGGCACGGATTTCCGCTGGAACCCTGGGCATTCACCGACGATTTTGCGCAGGAACGGCTCACGCGTCAATTCAACACGCTCGGCCTGAAAGGCTTCGGCATCGACGGCCTCCACCTCGCACAGCGCGCGGCTGGCGCGGTGTTGCACTACCTCAGTGAAACGCACCACCACCGGCTGGGCCACGTGCGAAGCATTTCCAAGCTGGCGCAGGAAGGCCGCGTTTGGCTGGACCGGTTCACCGTACGCAATTTGGAACTGGTGGCCCCGGTGAATGAGGGCGGCCGCACCTTGCTTTCGGCCCTGGACAAGTGCGAAACGCCCATGGGCGCGCGGCTTCTGCGTCGTTGGTTGCTATCACCGTTGGTAGAAAAAGAAGCGATCAACGCCAGGCTCGATCAAGTGGAAGCATTCGTTGCGGAAAAAGCGCTGCGCGAAACCGTCGGACCCCACCTGCGCGCTGTAGGCGACTTGGAACGCTTGGTAGCGAAATGCGCCGTGGGCCGAGTAAACCCGCGCGAATTGCTGCAAGTGGCCCGCGCCATCGAAGCCGCCCGCACCGTTCAAACCACACTTAAGGAAGGCAAAGGCACTTTGGCGGACGTGAGTGCAAGTTGGAAGGTGCCGCAAAAACTGGCGGACCACATCAACGCCAGCATCGAGGCCGAAACACCCGTGAACATTCAGAAAGGAGGCGTAATGCGCACCGGCGTGGATGCCGACCTTGACGAGCTTCGGCACATAACCACCCACGCCAAGGAATTGTTGCTGGAAGTGCAGCGGCGCGAAGTGGAGCGCACCGGCATCAGTTCGCTGAAAGTGGGCTACAACAACGTGTTCGGTTACTACCTCGAAGTGCGTCACACCCATCGGGAAAAAGTGCCGCCGGAATGGGTGCGCAAGCAAACGCTTACCGGTGCGGAACGCTACATCACCGACGAGCTGAAGGCGCTGGAAGAGCGCATCCTCAGCGCGGAGGAACGCATTTTGTCGTTGGAAGCAAAGCTCTTCGGCGACGTGGTGGCACGGGTTTGCGAGGATATTGCCGACCTGCAATCGCTCGCCGCCAACGTGGCTGCGCTCGATGTGCTGCGCGGTTTTGCCATGCAAGCCGTAGCATGGAACTACGCGCGGCCGGTGATGGATGAAAGCGCCGCGCTCACCATCACGGCGGGCCGGCATCCCGTGATCGAGCAACAACTTCCGCCGGGCGAAATGTATGTGGCGAACGACCTCATTCTTGATCCGGAGGATGCGCAATTACTGGTGATCACCGGCCCCAACATGAGCGGAAAATCCGCGCTGTTGCGGCAAACAGCGCTCATCGTGCTAATGGCGCAGTGCGGCAGCTTCGTACCCGCCCAAGCAGCGCACATCGGCCTAGTAGACCGCGTGTTCACACGCGTAGGAGCCAGCGACAACCTCACCACGGGGGAAAGCACCTTCATGGTGGAAATGAACGAGACCGCCAGCATCCTAAATAACCTCAGCGCGCGCAGCCTGCTGCTGATGGACGAGATCGGCCGCGGCACCAGCACCTACGATGGCATTTCCATCGCTTGGTCCATTGCCGAATTCCTGCACGAGCATCCCGTGCGCCCAAAGACGCTTTTCGCCACGCACTACCACGAAATGAACGACATGGCGGAGACCTTTCCCCGCATCCGCAATGCCAACGTGGCCGTGCGCGAGGCCGATGGCAAAGTGCTTTTCCTGCGGAAGCTCGTCCCCGGCGGCAGCGACCGCAGCTTCGGTATCCACGTAGCCCGCATGGCCGGCATGCCGGAGCAAGTGGTGAAGCGCGCGGAAAAGGTGCTGCACCATTTGGAACAGACCCATTCAGGAGACCTTGGAGAAGACTTCCCCGGTGAGAAGAAGGAAATTGGTCCTGCAGTACCCAAGCCAGCCACCGGAAGCCTCGGCCGCGAGCCGCAACTCAGCTTTTTTCAACTGGACGACCCCGCGCTGGAAGGCATCCGCGATGAGTTGGAGGCCATCGACATCAATACGCTCACGCCTGTTGAGGCCCTCATGAAGCTCAATGAGATCAAGCGTATGGCCGGGGCGGGGAAGGCGCGGTTGCACAAAGCGTGAGTGAAAAACCAGCAGGTGTTGGACGGATCATGGAGACGGTTATATTTGCAGCCCTCAAGCGAGAGTAGCTCAGTTGGTAGAGCACGACCTTGCCAAGGTCGGGGTCGCGGGTTCGAGTCCCGTTTCTCGCTCAAAATGCCCTTCTTACGGAGGGCATTTTCGTTTTAGCACGCTGGGTTCCAATCATAAAATTTGGTTCCAAGTGTGGTCATAATTGGCCGAATTCCGTCGGCGAACGGCATTCCATTGTATGATTGTGTGGTTATCTGATCTTCTCATCGGCACGGATTGCGTTCTTTTGCAGCCCCTCCCGCCCGGGTGGTGAAATGGTAGACACGAGGGACTTAAAATCCCTTGGTCCGTAAGGGCCGTGCGGGTTCAAGTCCCGCCTCGGGCACTGTTTTCGCAGAAAAGCCACGTTATGTAGTCGCCGCGGCCCCTGCGGATTTATTCCCCATGCGCACCCGGATCGCCCCGACTCCCAGCGGCTTTCTGCATGCTGGAAATGGCGCGGCGTTCGTGCTGGCTCACAAACTGGCCCGCGAGGCCGGTGGCAAACTGCTCCTGCGGATCGATGATCTTGATAGTGAACGGGTGCGGCCGGAATACGTGGAGGACATCTTCCAAACGTTGGAATGGCTTGGCATCGCGTGGAATGAAGGCCCGAAGGATGCCGAAGAGCTAAGGCGCTTATGGTCCCAACAGTACCGTTTGGTTGAGTATCTGAAATTGTTGGATAACCTGCGCGAAACTGGCGACCTCTATGCGTGTACGTGTTCCCGTAAAGAGATTACGGATCGCACGGGTGCCACGGAATACGATGGACATTGCAGGAAGCGTAACGTGGACTTGGACACGCCTGAAGTTGCATGGCGGCTGCGGCTTCCGGAAGGGAAGGAGGTGAACATGAAATCCTGGCCGGATGGAAAAAGAGTGAAGCTCGCGCTCGCGCCTTCAGATCCCGTGGTGCTGCAACGCAATGGCCGACCAGCCTACCACATAGCTTCCCTAGCCGACGATCTGCATTTCAACATCGACACAATAGTGCGCGGAACCGACCTGCTGGCCTCCACGGCCATTCAGCTCCACATCGCGCAACTGCTGGGCCTATCAGCCTTTGGTGAAGTGCTTTTCCTGCACCATCCATTGCAAGTCGGCGATCACGGTAAAAAGTTGTCCAAGTCCGCAGGTGCCACATCGCTGCGCCACCAGCGTAAAAGCGGCCAAAGCCCGGAAGCCGTACATGCCTTAGCGGAACAATTCCTCGCGAGATTCTTGGCAGGGTCACACAAGTAGTTCAAGCATCGTCCGTCGGAGGCGCACCCGCTCGGGTTTTTCCCGAGTGGGTCTCGGCATAAGGCCTCCGGCCTGTCGTTCACGCATCCATTCGGGTTTTTCCCGAGTGGGGCTCTACTTCCCCGCCCGGAACGGATAAGCCGGATAGGGCAACGGCGTAAGCTGCCGGCCTTTGCGGATCACCAAATTCAACCGCGCCAAATGCTCCAGATCCCGTTGCAAGGTTTTAGGCGAAAGCCGGGCATACAGTAGTGCCAGCTCCGGGTCCAAGCGCAAAACCTGCGCGGTCCGGAGCGGTTCGGCATGGGCCATTAAAGCCTTGGCGAGGGTGATCTGGCGCCGTCCGGCCTCGGTGTTGTCCGGGTCCACCAAAGGGGCCAGGCCGGCATGTGCGATGGCCTCGGCTTGTGCGCGCTGTACCTCATCCCACAGCGCACGTAGACCTTCGGCGAAGCCCCTCGCCATGTACGCGATGTAGGGCGCAACATCCCCGCCCGGACGGGCGGCTTGCCGCAATTGCCGCTCATGCTCACTGCGGGTGGCGGCGGCGTGCATCACCAGGCGGTGCGCCGCTGCCGCAGGCACCCCGGCTCCCAGCAGAAGCTGGTGGCTGAGCAAGCGGGCGGTGCGGCCATTTCCCTCCGCAAAAGGCACAGTCCAATGGAAATATAGTTGTGCCAAAATGGCGCGGATTATTGCGAATGGGATGCGCTCCTCTTCATACTCGAAGTGAATGCCGGTCCACTGAGCCATTCGGCAGTCCGTTCGAGCAAGTGCCCTATTTCTTCCGGCGGAACGGCATCCAACTTACCCAAGCGGACACTTCGATATTCTCCGGCAGCGACTCCCGATCCGGACGGCAGTTCCTTCAGCACCTGGGCGTTCATCACCTGAACGGTCCACGGCCCCATGTCCCGGTCGCCGGCCTTGGCACGTGCCTCGGTCCATTGCACGGCCTTTACCAAGTTGAGCAGTTCGCGGCCCAAGTAGATCTGTGAAGGGGGGAGTTGGAAAGTGCCCTCCAAGAGCCGGTCCAGGTGGTCTTCGCTCAGCGTGTTGCCTTCCATCGCGGCGTTCGCCACCACACCTTGAAGCAGTGAAACATAGCCGATCATCTCGGCCTCCTTCGCCCCCAAGGCTACTGTATTGAGCCGGGTACAAAGCGTCGCGGCCTCGCCTAAAAGCAGCCACGCCGCGCGAGGCAGGTGCTGGGGCTCCCAACGGAAGGAAATCCAAGGATGTGACTGCTCGTAGGACCGCATTGATGTCGCAAAGATCGTTGAGGCTAATGCGTTGAGATTGAGTTCAGACAAAACAATATCCACGATGGAATGTCCATTTGGTTGTCCGGTGCGATGTCCGTTCTACGAAAAGGACGCGAATATGGTTCTTTCAGTAGTTTGAAATGAAAAATAAGCGTTGCGGCAACGGAAGTCAGGCCGCCCAGATCAGCACCATCAGGCTGAAGAAAAGCGCCGCGGCGCCCAAGGCCATGCCGGCGATGGCGAACCCTTTTCCACGGTGCTCGCGATCCCGGCATTGGCGGCTGCCGATCATTCCCAAAGCGAAGGAAATGGCCCCGCCGATCAGCAGCAAATAGATGCTTTGGCTGGCGACCCCGATCACCACGGTGGCGATCGCCAAGGGCAGCGAAGCGATGGCTTTCGCGTTCCAGCGATGGTCCTGTTCAGTGTAATAGGATGTATCCGGCCCAGCGATGTAAACTTCCTGATTTGTTAAAACTTCAGAGTTAAAGGCGTTGGATCCCCTTGCTGTTTGAGAGGCAGCTGGCCCCGACAAAAAAGCAAATGGAACGGTCGCTGTTGATGCCTCTGCCACATCCGCAACCGGATCAGAAACGATGCTATCAACAGCAAAAGCGAACGGCTTTGGCGAATTTGCCTTTCGAGCCGATCGCGCCATTTTGGCGGATTCGTTAACACTACCCGTAGCCTGAACTTCGCCCTGTTTCTTCAGCCACCCATAACGCGCCGAATCCCGGGGAGCCGAGCACCCCAAAGCCAACCCAACGAAGGCAAAAAAGGGGAGGAGCAAAGAGCGGCGCACGGCGAAAACTACCGGCCACAACCAAGCCTCGGACAACACCCTTCAACCGGAAATCAACCGCCCACCATGGAAAGCTTTGTGGAATGGGAAGGGCAGTTCTCTTGCGACCGGGCCTGTACTTTGTTACCGCAACCACGCCTTGGCGCCCTTTGTGTTCTTCGTGGTAAAACCCGTTGCGTATCCGTTGCGTAGGTAGCGGTCGTTGCGGTCAATCCTCTTCGCATTGCTTCGCGTCCAAGTGCGCGTGGCGTACGCGGGCGGCGTTGCGGCCCTCGTTGCTTCGCGTCCGGTCGTGTCCTTCGTGGTACAACACGTTGCGTATCCGTTGCGTGCGTAGCGGTCGTTGCGGTGAATCCTCTTCGCATTGCTTCGCGTCAGGCCGCAAAAACGCCTTCGTTCCTTCGTGGTACCTCGTTGCGTCTCCGTTGCGTGCTGCAGTCTTGCGGTGTCCTTCGCTTGCTTCGCGCAGTGGCCCCTTAGCGTCCGTCGGCCTCGTGGTACAAAACGTGGCGTATCCCTTGCGTCGTTGCGCCGTTGCGGTAAAAAAAGCAGCAGTCCGTGCCTACACCAACCGGAAAGCATCTCCATCAAAAAGCCCTAAGTCGCTCATTTTCAGGTGCGGGATCACCAGCAACGCCATGAAGCTCAGCGTCATGTAAGGCGCACCGAGCGTTGAGCCCAGTGCCTTTGCCTGCGCATCGATCTTCGAATAGGCTTTGGCCACATCGTAGGCATCGGCATCGGACATGATCCCGGCCACGGGCAACGCCAAAACGTTCGTTTTAACACCTTCCGCCAAGCTCACACCGCCGCGCGCCGCGATCACCAAATTGATGGCCGCGCATAGGTCTACATCGTTCGTGCCCACCGCCACGATGTTGTGGCTGTCGTGCGCCACGCTGCCAGCTATCGCTCCGGTTTTCAGCCCGAAATTCTTGATCCAGCCGATGGCAGGCTTCGCATCCTTGTAGCGGTTCACCACGGCGATCTTCAGAAAATCGCGTGCAGGGTCCGCCACGAAATGGCCGTTCTCCACCTTGCCGGGCATCTCTTCCTTTCCGGTGATCAACTGGCCGTCCAGCGCAGTGATCGCCAGCAGCTCGTCCTTGGTCGCGGGAACGGCGAAATCCTGCGGCTTCTTCGGAGTGCATTGGAAACGGTTTGGCTGTTCTTCTTTCACCCTCGGGATCATGCTCTTGCCGTTCTCCGCCACCAGCACGCCATCGAGGTAGGTGTATCGCACGCGGAAATTCACAAGGTCCTCCACCACGATCAGGTCCGCCGGGTCGCCTTCCCGCACCCTGCCGATGGGCAATTTGTAGTGCTCCACCGGGTTCACGCAGGCAGCCTGCAGCACGTTGTACACGTCGATTCCCTTGGCCACGGCCCGCGCGCACAGCACGTTGATGTGGTTCTCCACCAAACTGTCCGGGTGCTTGTCGTCGCTGCAGAACATCATCTCGTCCGGATGGTCGCGCAGCAGGTCGATCAAGGCTTCGAAGTTCTTCGCGGCGCTGCCCTCGCGGATCAGGATCTTCATGCCGTGCTTCAGTTTGTCCTGGGCTTCTTCCGCCGTGAAACATTCATGGTCCGTGCTGATGCCGGCGGCGATATAGCGCCGGGCATCTTCGCCGCGAAGTCCGGGCGCATGACCGTCCACGGGCTTTCCGAGGCGGTGCGCATGCGCGATCTTTTTCAGCACCTCCGCATCGCCCTGCAGCACGCCGGGGAAGTTCATCATTTCGCTGAGGTAAAGCACTTCCGGCTTCTCCAGCAACGCACCTACTTGTTCCGCATCGATGGCATCACCGGCGGTCTCGAACACGGTGGCGGGCACGCAGCTCGGCGCACCGAAGTAGAAATGGAACGGCGTTTTCTTGCCGTTGGCGATCATGAACTCCACGCCTTCCACGCCCAGCACATTGCCGATCTCGTGCGGATCGCTCACCGTGGCCACGGTGCCGTGCGTTACCGCCAAACGCGCGAATTCGCTTGGGATCAGCATGCTGCTTTCCACATGCACGTGCGCATCCACGAATCCCGGCAGGATGAAGCCCTGCACCAGTTCGTTCAATTCCGTGATACGCGCGATCCGCCCGTCCGCGATCACCACCTCCGCAGCATACATGCGGCGGCCGCGGATGTCAACGAGGTTGCCCTTGATGGTTGTGTTGGCCATGGGGGCAAAGTAAGGGTAGGGGAGTTAGTCGTTGCGAACAGTCAGGCACATCCAGAGTGTCACTTCACCCCAAAATCAATCCGGTCCGCGCTTGTAGCGCGCACCATGCGAGGTCGGCGCTTTTAGCGCCACAATTACACGTGTCGGTCAGTACTTCAGGGAACCTCTAAGAACCTCGACCCGATGGCACACGCGCTTATCATTCGCGTCAGCCAAGGCGTGACGAAAGGCAGCTACCCGTAGGTAACTGCCTGAGGAACAACGCCGGATGACCGAATGATAACGCTTGCCCGAAGGGTCGCCACGAAGTGGCGATGACACGGGAGCGAGGTTTTTAGAGGCTCCCTTCGGCCCCTCACTTCCACATCTCCGCCTTAGCGCGCTCGGAGAATTTCATGCCATTGATCAAAATGAACTCGTCCACGGCCTTCGTGTCCAGAACACCTTCCGGGAACAAATGCTGCTTGAAGATGTAGTCCGCCAGTTTTTCCGGTTTGATATAGGTGGCCTTGCTCTCGGCAATCTGTTCAGTTCCCAAGAAGGCATACTGAAAGTAGCGCACCGTGCCGTCCGGGTTGGAAGCGGAAACCTCGCTCTTGGCCTTAAAATCGCTCGGAGTAATGCGGATAACCCGATTGTTGTCCTTGTCCATCACATCGAAATGGCAATCTGCCGAATTGAAGCCGCAGTCCTCCCGGTTAACCGTAAAGAGCACATTGCCATCCTGAACGTAGGCGAAGGTGTTCTTGTCCTTTTTATCCTTTTTGTCGGTTTTGTCTTGGGCGGACACGAACAACGGAGCAAACGGCAAGGATCAACAGAGCGAAATGCTTCATGGTTTCTTTCGTTGGGATGGCGGCCCGCAGGCTAATACCGTGCCACAAGATTACCGCATCGGCGGTAATTACCCTGCCTGATTAGAACTTAGATGGTAGAAGCGTTTCCTTAGCACCATGAGACTCTCCCATATTTTAGTGTTTTCAGTCCTCCTCCACGGCCTTTTCGCCCAAGGCACTTGGACCCAGCTGAACAATTTTCCCGGAGGGACCTGGTACGCTCAAGCATCATTCAGCATCGAGGGCAAAGGCTATGTCTGCACGGGCTTCAATGGCTCCCAGAACAATGCGCAGCTTTGGGAGTACACCCCGGCTACGGACACTTGGCTGATGAAAGCCATGTTCCCTGGCGGCGCCCGCCAGTATGCCACAGGTTTTGCCATCGGCGGCAAAGGCTACATCACCTGCGGCTGGGACAACGTGAACGATATCGATTACCACGACCTGTGGGCTTATGATCCCGTTAGCGATGCATGGACACAAAAAGCCGATCGCCCGGTCCTCCGCGGTATGCGGGCGCGGCTTTCTGCATTGGTGACACGTGTTACTATGGCACGGGTGCTGCGAACGCTCAATGGCAGAAGGACCTTTATGCATACGACCCGCTTAGCGATACCTGGTCACAGCGAGCAGATCTCACTGGACACGAGCGTAGGTGGGCGGTGGCATTCGCCGCGGACGGCAAAGGCTACATCGGCACCGGTGAAAGCAGCGGGGTACGCTACAAAGACTTCTACGCCTTTGATCCGTTGACCAATAGTTGGACGCAAACAGCCGATCTCGGCACTGACACCCGTCGGCAGGCCATGGCCTTCACCATCGGCGGGCAGGCATACGTCGGCGGTGGCGTGGACTTCACCATCAATTTCAACGACTTCAACCGGTATGACCCTGTGGCGGATGATTGGACTGTGGTTGCGCCATTCCCGCTACCGGTCCGCAAGAACAGCGCTGCGTTCAGTATCGGCGGCATGGCATACCTGGTCGGTGGGAATGGGCAATCACCAATTCTTAATGAGGTCTGGTCGTTCACCCCGGACACGATCACCACCGGATTGGGAACGATCAGGGCGAACACATTCAGCGTTTTTCCTGATCCGGTAGAAACGGTGCTCCACATGGGGGCGACCACAACGGGAACGTATCGCCTCCTTTCCAGCACTGGTGAATTATTACACTGGGGTAGCTTGAACAACGGGACCATCGCAGTGGAAAACCTTGCGCCAGGCCTTTACATACTTGAACTGGATTACGGGAATGATGTGCGCCGAGCACATTTTGTAAAGAAGTGACCTTGATCTGGTTTGCACCTTGATATTCCGGATAGTCCGTGATCAGGACCCGCACCGATGTCCCTAGGTGCAGCTGTCTGCGTCGTAATGGTTCCAAACTATCGCATATCCAGCGCAATGCTTATGATCGACTACCAAATTGCATTCACTGCCAAGATCGGCAGAAGGTCTTTAATGCAATGGCATTTTCTGATGCGGGCAGGCTGCATGTTGTCGGGCATTTTGCGTTCGGGTCGTCTTGTTCCAACATTCCGGACCGGGCGCCGTCGCTGCGGGACTTTCGGGATCAGTCTTTTTAGACTTGGTCCAAGTCCGAAATCCACTTCTTCTCCGGAAGCGGAATGTACACTTCCATCTTGGCCAACAGGCCGTCCACGGTGCCGTCGATCATAACCAAGTTGCGGTTGCTCTGCTTTAGCAAACCCTTGCTCACCATCTGGTCGAGCTGGGCCATGAGCGGATCATAGAAGCCGTTCACGTTCAAGACCCCGATGGGCTTTTGGTGCAGACCGAGCTGCGCCCAGGTCACCACCTCGAAGAGTTCCTCCAGCGTGCCGAAGCCTCCGGGCATGGCAATGAAGGCATCGCCCAGTTCGAACATCTTGGTCTTCCGCTCGTGCATGTTCTCCACAATAAGTAACTGGGTCAACCCTTCATGAGCTACTTCCTTTATCGAGAGAAAGCGGGGGAGGATGCCAATGACCTCACCGCCTTTTGCCAGCACGGCATCGGCGATGCAGCCCATAAGGCCCACCTTGGCGCCGCCATAGATCAACCGGGCTTTTCGTGCCGCGATCGTGGTCCCCAACTGTTTTGCGGACAGAAGGAATTCGGGATCATTGCCTGAACTGGAACCGCAGAAAACGACTATGCTCTTCATTTTTCCGGGGGAAAAGTACGGAGGTGGGATTGCTGTTGGAATTGCGATTGATGCGCAAGCGGTCGGGGCCTACTTCTTACGCCCAACAAAGTGCTCCATGGTCTTGTAGATTCCCAGCACGCTGCCCGCGAACCAGTCAAAAACAGCGATGGGCAGTAATGCTTGGGCTAATCGAGTAACTCGATAGATATACCCCGGAATGGTCACCATCGTCTTATTCCTCTCAATGGCTTTTACGATCGTAAGCGCCGCCGCCTCGGGTTCAAGGATCGGGATCCGCGACCGCACGCCCTCGAACATGCCCGTATGGATGTAGTACGGCATGATGGTGGTGACATGGACGTCCTTCTTCATCTGCTTCATTTCCAAACGCAAACTGTCCGACCAGCCGATCACGGCCCATTTGCTGGCGGCATATACCGACATCTTGGGATTTGAGATCAGGCCTCCGGAAGATGCGATATTGCAGATGTGCCCCGAGTTTTGAGCGAGCATACCATCCAAGAACGCCTTGGTGACATACATGGATCCAGCTACATTGATGTTAAGGGTATGCGCAATTTCCGCTGCCGTGTGCTCATGAAAGAGCTTGCCCACAACAACCCCAGCACTATTGATCACCACATCAACCACGCCGACCTCCTGCTTTACCCTTGCGGAGGTTTCTTGGACTTGCTCAACGTTGGACACATCCACCGGGAAGCCGAAGACCTCGCCCTGGTTGGAAAATTCGGATTTCGTTGCATCAATGCTGGCTTGGTCAATATCCCAGATCACCACCTTGGCATTGCGTTCCAGCATGAGGCGAGCCATGATCTTGCCGATGCCTGAGGCTCCGCCTGTGATCAGGACTAGCTTTCCCTTTAAGTTTTTCATATCGAGCTATGGCGGCTGACCGATCAAAGCTATGGGCGAAGCTCTGCACTGCGGGTGGCTTTGTTTAAAGCCTGTCCTTTCGGGAGATGCTTTTAACGAGCGTTGACCTGCCTGTGAAATATCCAAGGCATGCTTTGATCACCGATCGATACGGATCGCTTGGTGACGATCGTGGGTTCTTAGCTCCAATATGTATCCCCCAGTGGCGAGGTCATGCACGTTGCTTGTAAATTGTAGCATACCAACTGGCTGGCGAGCCGCAAACAGTTTCTTGACCAAGCGGCCACTCGTGTCAAGTATATTCAATTCCACGTAACCCGCAGCCGGATTGTTCAACGTGATCTGCAAGTGTGTTCCACCGGAAAGAAAGGTTGCTGATAACAACTGCTGTTCTTCGGGCTGCTCAGGGATGCCCGTCGCGTCAACCTCGACCAGCAACACTCGGAAAATACGTGTGGCGGCGCTACTCTGCGTACCCGTGTTGATGAAGAAGATGTTCGATGCGCTGCTTTCAATGCCACCAACAATATGGCCGGCAACTACCGTATCGCCTTGCAATTGATCCATGTCGATCACATCATTGAACAGCCTTGGTATGGAAGGGGCGAGGATGAACTCGGCGCCGGCTCCCAGCAATGCGGGCATGTTTCCGATCGCGGTCTCGGTCATGGTCCCGTCGCCACTTCGTTCCACGCGGCTGATCGTATTCACGAAAGGGACGTTGATGTCGTCCATCAACTGGTTGTTCTCATCGAAAAAGTAACGCCCGATACCGCCGAAGAACACCGTGATCATGCTATTCAGCGAAGTGGAGTGGGCGGCCATGTGGGCGGTGTGGTACTGGTTCAGCAATTGCTCGAAGAGCGGCACCACCGAATAGCTGGTGGCCGTAATGTCCACCGTGTTGAGCCACGGGATATCACTGGCATATTGGAACACCCCGCTGAAGACGGTTAAGCCTTGCGTACCATCGGGGAAGATCTGCGATGTCAAGTTGTAATCACGCCGATGCAGGTTCGCGGTATCGATCGTTTCGGTGAAGTTCACCAAGCTCAATGAGGTGCCATCATCGTCGATCCCGAAACGGCGGATGGCGTTGGTGTATTCCTGGATGAAGCCCGGGCCGGAACCGGGGCCCATCGGATTATATCGGCCTATGAACCGTTGGCCACCGACCAGATGGAATACGTCGTTCAACACGGCCACGTAGCCGCCGGTTACGGCTAGGCGCGTGTCAGAGAGCTGGCGGAAGTGGGGAACCATGGACGAGTTGTTTTTAATTGCGGCGATCGTTGCCGGAACATCCACTGCGGTCAGTTTGCCATGCGTGATGTGGTCGTTCGCCGTCGCGGAAAATCCGTAACCGCCAATGATGTAAAGTGTGTTCCCGCGCTGTTCATACTCCATGTTGGTGCACTGGAGCTGCTCGAAAATGGCGGTGGGTAAGGTCGATAATGCCGCACTCCAGATCTCCGATGTTGTTGGGTTCACTACATAGACCGTGGTGTTGTTGAAGGATGCCTGAAATGCAGCGAAAGGCTGGCGCCGATGCAAGCCCTCAGTGCGACCACCGATCAAAAGCCATTCGCCATTGTCTTGCCCCCACGCGAAAGAATGCAGGCCGGGCATGGCGGGAATAGTGACCTCCTGAAGAACGACGTGGCGCCCGCCAATGTCTTGGGCACTCGCGCCAAGGACCATGAACAATGAAATGAGTAAAGTGGATGAGCGCATGCGGACCAAGTTGTTCGCGCTAAGGTCCGCCGTTCGCAGATATTCCTGTGTGACAATGGTTACATGGTCGTTAGTTCGTATGCAAAACGACCATAGAACTTCACGCACCTTGCTGCTTACTCCTCCACCTGCCGCAACCGCACAATCCCAACCTTATTCAACACCCAGATCACCGGCCAGGTGGGATCGAACTCCCACCAGTGCGTGCCGAAGTTGGCGCGGGCGGCGTGGGTGTGGTGGTTGTTGTGCAACCCTTCGCCCATCATGATCACGTCCAGCGGCATCAGGTTCTTGCTGGTGTTGTCGGTGGGGTAGTTCACGTAGCCGTAGCGGTGCGCGTACCAGTTAATGATCATGCCGTGCAGCGGGCCCATCACGAATTGCAGGGGCAGCAGCAACCATTGCCACCATGCCGTTGCGAAGGCAAAGTAGAACGCGAAGTAGAGCACGCCCCATGCGAGGCGCGAGATCCAGCTTTCGCCGATCTGCTCCATGGTTTTCCAATGCGGCAGGTCGCGGGTGAACCGCTCTTCGGGTTGCTCCGTGCCGTAGAGCAGGCCGTTGTAGTGGCCGGCCGTTTTCCACATCATCTTGAAGGGGTTCTCGTCGAACTTCGGCGAGTGCGGGTCCTTTTCGGTGTCCGCGTAGACGTGGTGCGCGCGGTGCATCATGCCGTACACGGCGGGGTTGAGGTAACTGCTGCCCTGCGCGATCCACGTGAACACATGGAACGCCTTCTCCCAAAAGGGGCTCATGGTGAACATGCGGTGTGCAGAGTACCGGTGCAGATAAAAGGTCTGCACAAAAAGCGAGAGGTACCAGTGCGCGATGAAGAAGAGGACGATGATCATTTTGGGGAAACAAAGGTACCGTGCGCAGCCAAGGCCGATCTGACTTGAGTCTTGAGTGGAAAAGCTTCACCCTAGAGTCACGAGGTCACAGGCCTTTAGTAATCAGTCTTGAGTCATGAGTCGTGAGCCGCAAGCTCCAAGCCGCAAGCTGTGCGCCACAGGCTTATGGCTTGGAGCTTGTGGCTTGAATCGACAGTGCGAATCGGCAGTACCCGGTACTCAGTACTCGATACTTTGTACCCAAACTTCATCCCCGATAACACCCTCTGTGTCCTCCGTGCCTCTGTGGTGAACCTCCGCAACACTCATGTCGCGAACATCTCCCGCACGCGCTCGAAGAATCCTTTGTCCTTGCCGGTGGGCTTGGGCTGCATGCCTGGGCTGTCGCGCAATTTCTCCAAGGCTTTGCGTTCGTCCTTACTAAGGTCGGTGGGCGTCCATACCATGACGTGTACGAAGAGGTCGCCTTGGCCGTGGCGGTTGATGCTGGGCAGGCCTTTGTGTTTCAACCGAAGGATGTGGTTGCACTGCGTGCCCGGCTCAATCTTCATTTTGGCCTTGCCGCTCACCAATGGCACTTCGATGCTGGTGCCCAAGGAGGCATCGATCATGGTGATGAAGGCTTCGTAGTGCAGGTTATTTCCGTCGCGTTTTAGCTCCGCGTGGTCTTCTTCCTCGATCACCACCAAGAGATCGCCGGGAACTCCACCCGCTGGGGCTTCATTGCCCATGCCGCTGAGGTTGAGCTGCATGCCCTCTTCCACACCTGCCGGAATTTTTACGGTCACCACGCTTTCTTCACGGACCAGTCCGTGGGCATCGCTGCCGGGGGCGCGCTTGCTTACCGTTTGGCCCATGCCGCCGCAGGTGGGGCAAGTAGCCACGGTTTGCATTTGACCGAGGAATGTACTTTGCATGCGATGCACTTGCCCTTGCCCTTTGCACGTGCTGCAACTGGCATATTCGGTGCCTTTGCCGCGAACGAGCTTTTGCAGTTTTAGCTGCTTCTCCACGCCGTCATGGATCTCCGCTAAATTGAGCTTCATGCGCACGCGCAGGTTGCTGCCTTTCACGGTGCGCCGTTGCTGGCCGCCACCGCCGAAACCGAAACCGCCGCCCGCAAAGCCACCACCGAAGATGTCGCCGAACTGGGAGAAGATGTCGTCCATGTTCATCCCGCCGCCTTGGAAGCCGCCGCCACCGCCGCCTGCACCGGTATGTCCGAAACGGTCGAAGCGGGCTTTCTTATCCGCGTCGCTCAGAATTTCATATGCACCGGCTGCTTCTTTGAAGCGGTCCTCGGCGGTGTGGTCACCTGGGTTTTTGTCCGGGTGGTGCTTGATGGCCAATTTGCGGTAGGCCTTCTTGATCTCGTCGGCACTGGCATTGCGGCCTACGCCCAGCACTTCGTACGGGTCTTTTTTGCTCATGGGTGGTCAGCGTCTTGCAGGTAGTGCGTGCCGGGGCGCGCGTATGGGCGATGCATGCATCGCCCGTACACGTGCCTCTACGCGCCTACAACCACCTTGGCGTGGCGCAGTACTTTGTCGTTCAACAGGTAGCCCGTTTCCACAACGTCCACCACTTTGCCTTTCAGGTCTTTGGTTGGCGCGGGAATTTGGGTGATGGCTTCTTGCAGCTCCGGGTCGAATGGCTGGCCTTTGGGTTGCATCGGCTTAAGGCCGTGGGCCAAAAGGATGTTCGAGAATTTCTGGCTCACCAGGTCGAACCCCTGTTTCACCACATCGATGTCATTCACTTCCGTATTGTGCGCGATGGCACGCTCCATGTCGTCCAACACGGGCAGGATGCTTTTGATGGTGTCGCTTCCCGCGCTCATCAACAGGTCCATCCGCTCTTTGGCAGTGCGCTTGCGGAAGTTGTCGAACTCGGCTACTAGACGCACGTATTTGTCATGTAACGCATCGTTCTCGGTCTTTTTGGCATCAATTTCCACCATCAGGCGTTCCACCTCAGTGGCCATGTTGGCCGCCGGTTGCGAGGGCGCTGCATGCAGCTCCTTGTCAATGTCTTCTACGCCGGGCATATTACCGGAAAGATCTTCTTCCGGATTGTGATCAGGTCGGTCCTGCATGGGTTTGCGTTGTTTTCTGAACGGGTTCCGCATCGGGCAAGATCAGTGCCGCAGCTATTGGCCGGACAATGCGGCGAAGATGCGGGACTTTTTGGCAGGAAAACAACGAAGCCGGCAATTTGCCGGCTTCGTTACCCAAGAAGTAAGCGATCAATGCGCCACGACCAAACGTTGCACGGTGGCCTTATCGCCGTCCAGTACGCGTAACAGGTAGATGCCGTCCGGCAATTCGGGCAGAGCGAGTTCAATGGAATTGGTCCCTTCAGACACCAATGCGGTGTTGTTGAAGACGGTTTTTCCCACCGCATCCATCACGGAGACATCCACTTGGCCATCGGTTTCCGCTGCGTATTCCAACAATACGTCGCCCGCAGTGGGGTTGGGATAGAGGGAGAAGGTCCGTTGTTCTTTTTCGGCCACGATGCGTGCATTGCCTGTTCCGCTTTCCCGGAAACTGCTCGCACTGACGGATGCCCGCAAGGTGTAGCAGCTGGTGGCGTTGTATGCCTTGCTGTACCCATATACCTGAACCGAGTACGTAGCGGCGCTTGTGCCGTTATAGACGAGCTGTTCGGCCGTGGTACCACCGTTCTGGCTGGTGCCCAACAGCGTGCTGCCTTTGTACAGTTTCAAGTCGTAATCCGCTGGCAGGTTTGTAAGGTCAATACGGACCTTCGGTTGCGCGGAGGTGGTGGTGAACTTGAACCAGTCCTTGTCCGTGGTGGAACTGATGATGCCGGTGATGTCCGTGTTCACGGAGATCGAAGCAGCGGCAGACTTGCTCGCGTTGGGCTCGTAAATGTCGGAACAACCACCGCCGCCACTGCCTGAAGTGGTGAATGTGGAGGAACCGGAGTAGCTCGAGGTTCCGCTGGCGCAATTGGTGCGCACCTGCCACTCGTAACCGGTGCTGGCTGTCAATCCGGTGAAGGATGCATTGGTGGCGGTAACATTGCCGCTGGTCCAATTGCCCGAACCCGTGGTGCGGAACTGCACGTCGTAGCTGGTCGCACCCGACACCGAGTTCCAAGCAGCGGATGCGGAATTTGCCGTGATGGCGCTGGAACCCAAGCCCGATGGGGTCGCACAGGTGGTGCCACCGCCCGGAGCGACGCAGCCCAACGAGTTGAGCATCGAAGCCCGCGCGCCGCCGGCGCTGAACACGGATTGCATACGGTCCGCTTGGCCGCTGGAAAACATGTTCATGCAGAGGTCGTCGGAATAGTCCATGTAGTTCATGAACATGTCACCGTTCGGTCCGTTGCTGCAGGAAACGTGCGGATAACTGGGGCAGCCGTAGTTCTCCGAGCTTTGGTTCGGTGTGTCATTCACGAGATCGGACCCCGTGCATGCGCTGCCATCGTCACCCCAAATGTGGCGCAGGTTCATCCAGTGGCCAACTTCATGCGTAGCAGAGCGGCCGTACTTGTAGGAAGAGATCGTGCCGGGCACGGTCATGCTGCCGACTGAGCTGTACAGGACAGCAACACCATCGGTGCTCGCGGCGCCACCGGGGAACTGCGCATATCCGAGCAAGCTGCTTCCCAAGTTACACACCCAAAGGTTCAAGTAACTACTGCTGGGCCAAGCGTCCAGACCACCAGTGCTGTAGTGTTTCACATTATCGCTGGTACTGCTGAAGCTGGACACCGTGGTTTGGCGGCGCTCAATGCCCGTGGTGGCGTTGCCGGAAGGATCCCGTTGCGCCAAGCAGAATTGGATGTCGGTATTGGCTGCCAGACCGGTAAATGCACTCGGTGTATTGCCTGCATCGCTGTTGGCGCGGGCATAGTCCAAGTTGAGCTGGTTTATTTGAGCCATTACCCGCGCATCGCTCACGTTCTGGGTGCTGGTATTCCACACCACGTGTACAACAACGGGGATCATCACCAAGCTGCGTTCTTCACCATGGCTGTGATCGATCGCATATTGTGCCGCTTGTTCATCGGCTTGTTCGAGCGCCACGCCGCGCGCGGGGTCGGCCGCGATCTGCTGTTGCAGGTATTCCATGGATCCACACGTTCGCTGCGCCGAAACAAGGCCCGCCGTACCAATGGCGGAGCAGAGCAGAAGCGAATGGACCAACGTGCGGCTGACGTAATTCTTCTTCATGTGGAGCGTTTTTTTCGGGGTCGGCTCAGGTGGTGGCCGATCAACCGATAACAAGATTAGTCGGTGGAACAATAGGCCGATTCATAAATATTGAAATTTCGACGAACAGGGCGATCTTCATTATTGGGCCGATTCTTTCCTTCGACAGATCGCTACCTGCTTCGGGACCCAGGCACCTGTTGAACGCAACAAGGGCCGGCATGACGCCGGCCCTTGTCCTTTCCGAAATACGCGATCAATGAGCAACGACGATCCGCTGTAAAGTGGTCTGCTCCCCGGCCAACAACCGCAGGAGATAGATCCCGTCAGGCATTTGTGGTAAGGCCAGTTCCACGGAATTGGGGCCGGCCTGTACTACGGTGGAAACACTGAACACGATGCGGCCCATGGCATCCACCACATCAACATGTGCTTGCCCGGCCGATGCAGCGTTGTATTCCATCAGCACGTCACCGGCGGTCGGGTTGGGATACACGGCCAATGTCGCGTTGTATTCCCCTGATAGGCGGAAGCTCGCGTTATCGGTTTCCGAGAAGATGGGCTCATTGGTCTGCGACATCCCATTGCCCGGCGTCGTGAACGTAATGGTCGCTGAATAATCCGAAGAGCCGCCCGCGCAGTTGCTGCGCACCTTCCAATCGTAGGAAGTGTTCGCCGCCAGCGATGAAGAGGAAGCAACGGTGCCTCCCAATGTGACGGTTTGCCAGTTGGCATTGCTCGATTTCTTGTACTGCAATCTGTAATTGTCCGCTCCGGTAACAGCGTTCCACGTAACGGAAGCCGTATGCGCGGTAACGTTGAACGTGGAAGTGCCCGCAGGTACGGCGCACGAGCTGCCACCCCCCGGTGCAATGCATCCCATGGAATTCAAAATGGCGGTGCGTGATCCGCCCGGACTGAAAACGGATTGCATCCGGTCTGCTTGACCGTTTGTGAAGAGGTTCATGCACAGGTCGTCTGAATAATCCATGTAGTTCATGAACATGTCGCCGTTGGGACCGTTGCTACATGAAATACGGGGGAAATTGGGGCAACCATAATTTTCATCGGCTTGGTTGGGCGTGTCCGCAACTTGGTCGCTGCCGTTGCAACTGTTTCCATCATCCCCCCAGATGTGGCGTAAATTCATCCAATGGCCTACCTCGTGCGTGGCGGAGCGCCCGTATTTGAAGGAGTTTTGGGTACCCGGCACGGCCATGCTGCCCACGGTGCCATACTCCACTACAACGCCGTCAGTACTGGCCGATCCGCCGGGAAACTGTGCGTAGCCCACCACACCACCGCTCAGGTCACAAACCCAGAGATTCAAGTAACTGCTGCTGGGCCAAGCATCCAATCCGCCATTGGAGTAGCGCTTAACGTTGTTGTTGGTGCTGAAGCTGCTTATCGAGGTTTGGCGCCGTTCAATGCCCGTGGTGGCGTTGCCGGAAGGGTCCCGTTGGGCCAAGCAGAACTGGATGTCGGTATTGGCGGCCAGCCCGGCGAAACCACTCGGCGTATTACCGGCATCGCTGTTGGCACGGGAGAAATCCAGGTTGAGCTGGTCGATCTGTGCCATGATGCGGGCGTCGCTCACATTCTCCGAGCTCGTATTCCAAACCACGTGTACCACCACCGGTACCATCACCAAACTGCGCTCTTCACCGTGGCCGTGGTCGATCGCGTATTGTGCCGCGTGTTCGTCGGCTTGTTGGAGGGCTGCTGCACGAGCCGGGTCGGCATCGATCTCTTGTTGGAGGTATTCCATGGTGCCGCACGATCGCTGCGCTTGCACAACTCCAGCCGTACCGATGGCGGTACAAAGCAGCAGTGTATGGATCAACGAACGGCTAGCGGAATTATCTTTCATGCGAGAGTGGATTTTACGGGGCCGCCTCCATGAATTTGGGCGGTCTACCGCAGGCAAGCTAACGGAATTAGATTTTCCGCGCCAAGAAACCACCGCATTTTTCGACGAACCGCCCGCTCACTTCCATGAAGGGAAGAGCGCACCAAGACCACACTGGTCCAGCAATCCGGATTTACGTCAACGAAGAAGTACCGGCACAGTGGTCACCGGACGGCCTATGGCGTCAAAAGCTCTTCACGTAGACGTCCAACGCCTTATCGAGGTCTTCGCCACGCAGGTTCTTCGCCACGATCACGCCATTCGGGTCGATCAGGAAGTTCATGGGGATCGAGGTCACACCGTAGATGCGCGCCCCTTCAGCCCCCAAGCGGCCAGGTCGCTCACGTGGTTTGGCCATGCCAACTTGTCCTGTTCCACGGCTTTTTCCAGGAATCGCGGCTCTTGTCCAAGCTCACGCTGTAAATGGTGAAGCCTTTACCGGACTTGAATTTGGCCTTACTGTACTTCTCAAAGGCATGTACCACTGAAGGATTTTCCCGGCGGCATGGGCCGCACCAGCTGGCCCAGAAATCGATCAACACGTACTTGCCTTGCAAGGACGAAAGCTTGATCACCTTGGTGCTGTCCAAATTGTAAAAGGCCAATTCCGGGGCTTTCTCACCGATGGCGGTGCCGGTTTTTTCACCTTTCTCCACGCGGGAAGTGAAGCCATAAGCGGCCAACAGCACGGTGGCGGAAATTAGGACGATGCGGGTTTTGGAAAGCATGGTACGAAAGTTCATGGCACGAATTTAAGCGTTGTGCGGTGCTAAGCGAACACCATGCCGAAAATTGGGGATGTTCGCCGTTCCGCGTCCGCGGGTCTCAAGGCAGCCGTTCGATCTTCGCGCCGATGGCATTCAAGCGTTGCGCGATGCGCTGGTACCCGCGGTCCACTTGCTCAATGTTGTGGATGGTGCTTGTTCCTTCGGCGCTAAGTGCTGCGATCAGCAGGGACACCCCTGCGCGGATATCCGGGCTGGTCATGGTGATGCCCCGCAAAGGCTGGGAGAAGTCGTGGCCGTTCACTTGCACACGGTGCGGGTCACATAAGGTGATCTGGGCGCCCATGTCAATCAGCTTGTCCACGAAGAACAGGCGGCTCTCGAACATTTTTTGGTGGATCAGTACACTTCCCCTTCGCCTGCGTAGCGGTGACGATCATGATGCTGATGAGGTCGGGCGTGAACCCCGGCCACGGCGCATCGCTGATGTTCATAAGGCTGCCGTCGATGAAGCGCTGAATGCTGTAATGATCCTGCGCGGGAACGTGGATGTCATCGCCTTTGCGCTCCACTTGAATGCCCAACCTTCGGAAGGTGTCTGGAATGACACCGAGATGCTCGTAGCCGGTGTCCTTGATGGTGATGGTGCTGCGGGTAAGCGCGGCCATGCCGATGAAGGAGCCGATCTCGATCATATCGGGCAACAAGCGATGTTCAGTTCCGCCAAGAGCCTTCACGCCATCAATGTGGAGCAAGTTGCTGCCGATGCCTTGGATCTTGGCCCCCATGCGCACGAGCATGCTGCACAATTGTTGCAAGTAAGGTTCGCAAGCTGCATTGAAAATGGTGGTGCGACCTTCCGCAAGCACAGCGGCCATCACGATGTTTGCGGTGCCGGTTACGCTGGCCTCGTCCAACAACATGTAGGCGCCTTTCAGTCGTTTCGCCTCCGCTTTGAAGAAGCCTTCTTTAGCATCGTAGTTGAAGGTTGCCCCCAGCTTTTCGAAGCCGATGAAGTGCGTGTCCAACCGGCGCCTGCCGATCTTGTCGCCGCCCGGCGTGGGGATGTACCCGCTGCCGAAGCGGGCGAGCGAAGGGCCCACTACCATTACACTGCCGCGCAGCCCGCCGCCCATCTGCTTGAATTCAGGCCGCAGGAAAAATTCAAGGTCCACGGTCTTCGCTTGGAAGCGCCAATCGCCTTCGCCGAGCTTTTCCACCTCCACGCCCATGGCGCGCAGCAGGTCGATCATCTTGTTCACGTCCACAATATCCGGCACATTACTGATCCTTACCGGCTCGCTTGTTAACAGCACGGCACACAAGACTTGCAGCGCTTCATTTTTCGCGCCTTGCGGAATCAGCTCACCACTGAGGCGATGGCCTCCTTCGATCTTGAAACTTCCCATGTTGCGAAACAAGGAAGGGAAGTGTTGCTTCCGGTGATGTATGCATGAATGCTTTCAACAAGCGGATGTAAGTGACGGCTGAACAAGACGTATACGTCCTGTAGTCAATTCGCCCGAAATACGCGAAACGAAATGCACAGGACATGGCCGACTAACAGCGAATTCGATGCAGTCCATCGCGGCCAGATCATTGATCTTGTGATCGACCCGGATAAGACCTAGTACCGGTTCTTCTTCCGGTTACGATGCCGCTTCTTCCCGCCGCCACCACCGTTGTTGCTGTTGTTGTGGCGTTTGCGGGTAGGTTCCACGGCGTTGCGTGGTCCATTGCGCTGGGTTTGCAGCAAGGCGTCAGTGCCTGCTAATTGCTGTTCCGGTGCCAGTTTCAATTGGCCCTTTCCGAGGTCGGCCAGGTCCTTCAAGATGGCGCCATCGCCTACGCTGTCGCGGTTCCACGTGAGGAACTGCTTCTTCATTTGGTTGGCGATCATCAAGGTGAAGGTGGCTTTTTCCGGGCCTTCCTCCATGGCTGCGCACTGCTCGATCATGCGCTCCACCAGCTTGCCGTAGTGCCCAAAGCGGATCGCGGTCTTTGGATAAGCGACAGGCTCCGGCTTGGACTTGAGACCTTCCGCAGTGGGCACGGGATAAGGGCTTTCCACATCAAGGGCGAAACCGGCCATTACATGCACGTGGTCCCAGAATGTGCGGTCGCTGTTCTCGTTGCTCCGCAGTTGCGGGTTCAGCTTGCCAATGGTCTGCACGATGGCGCGGGCCATGCGGTTCCGCTTTTCCTTGTCCTCTTCTTCCAGGCAATGTTCCACCATGCGCTGCACATACCGCCCATATTCGGGGATGATCAAGTGGTTGCGCTGGGTATTGTAATCGAAGTTGGTCGGCATCATTACGGTGATCGTCGAATTTATGCAACACCCGGGGCGAATTGTCCGTCCCAAGGGCCGTGCAGCGGAATAGCTTGCGACCCCAAAGGTAGGGGTTCCGCAATATGCCCACCACGGAACCGAAGATCGAACCACCATGAGAAAACAAGTCCTCCTCCTTGCTCTTTGCCCCCTGATGGCCAACGCCCAAGTGGTGTTTCAGGAAGATTTCGAGGGTTATGCACCCGGAAACCGTATCGCGGAGCACGCTAATGGCAATTGGACCACGTGGAACGCCGCCCCCGGGACTCCCGAGGATGCTGTTGCAACGGGCAAGTTCGCGCATTCCGGTTCCACATCCGCGGAGGTATTGGGCTCCACCACGAACGGTCCTGTGGATCTAGTGCACGATTTTGGCGGCCTTACCGGTGGACACTACCAGCTTACGTTTTGGATCCGCATGGAGCAGAAAGCCGGTGGTTATTTCAATTTGCTGCACAACGGCGACTTGGCCAACCTGAGCTTCGCGCTGGAAACCACGTTCAACAACGACGGCACGGGCTTCCTCACGGTGAACAGCGAGGAAACCCCATTTGCCTATGAGCAAGGCCAGTGGAATGAAGTAAAATTCGATATCGACATGGACGCCGACCAGGCCGAATTCCTCTTGAACGGTGCATCGGTCCATCAATGGCCTTGGAGCGCTGAAGCCAATTCCGCACAAGGCCCTAACCGGTTGGACCGTTTGGATTTTTACGCTGCAGCACATTCCAATACCGCACAGCACTTCCAAATTGATGACATCAAGCTGGAGGCCGCAACCACCCTCGGCGTATCCGATGTGCTCTCCAATACCACCGGAGTGTACCCAACACCTGCCCGCAACATGGTCACCGTTGACCTCGCCTCCGCTTTAGGCGGCAACGCCACCGTGGAAATGTTCGACGTGGCCGGTGCCCGGATGGACGTTCCCGCGACTGTCACTTCCAATGCCGTTTCCTTTAACATCGCACGGCTCCAAGTGGGCGTGTATTTCGTGCGGATCAATGACGGTGGTGAGGTCATTGTGAAGAAGGTGGTGAAAAATTGAGCCGTTGCCTGGTTGCTTCTGAAAGGCCATCTGTCCGCAGGTGGCCTTTGCTTTTTCAGGACATCGAAGGTGCTTATCCCACCACCCTCAACTTCGCGAAGCGCAGCAACAACTGCTTTTGCCCGGAACTGGGGAAGAAGATCGTGGCCTTGGTGTCCGGCGCGTTGCCTTCCAACTTCACAACCTTGCCCTTGCCGAAGCGGTCGTGCTCAACCATTACGCCTTCCACCAATTCTTCCGGCGTAGCGAAACCCAAGGTGCTGGTGGCTTCCAATGGCGCGCCCGCCGCGTCGATCTTCTTCAGATTGCGCTTGGCTGGCGGTGGTGCAGTGCTGGCGGTTGCTGTCCGGGTGCGCTCTTGCAAGGGTGCCCGCTGTGCAGGTGCAGTTCGTGCAGGACGTTCCGAAAATCCGTTCCGCTCGGCGAATGAAGTCCCACGGCTAAAGCTCGGCATTTCGTGCCGGGTTGGGAGGTCCAGGTATTTCTGATCGATCTCCTGCAAGAAACGGCTCGGCTCAGCGCTTTGCAGCGTGCCCCATTTGTAGCGGCTTGTGGCGTAGCTCAGCGTAGCGCGTTTTTCAGCGCGGGTGATCGCCACGTAGAACAAGCGGCGTTCTTCTTCCAGATCGGCGCGGCTCTGCACCGCCATCATGTTCGGAAACAGGTTTTCCTCCAGCCCCACCACATACACGTAGGGAAACTCCAAACCTTTTGAACTGTGGACGGTCATCAGGCTCACGCGGTCCTGGTCGTTCGGGTCGTTGTTGTCGGCATCCGTGAGCAACGCCACATCGATGAGGAAATCCGGCAATGTGCGCAAGGTCTGCTCGCCATCGGCCAGTACTTCCGGGTCCGTGCCGGGTTCAGAAGTTGGGGAATCAACCGTGGGGTCGCTGAACTCCTTCATGCCGTTCAGCAAGCCTTGGATGTTCTCGTAACGGCTCACACCTTCGGGGGTCTTGTCGGCGAAGAGATCTTGCAGCAAGCCGGTAGTTCGCGCGATGTATTCGCCGAGGGCGTATGCGCTTTGCGTTTCCAGCATCGTTTGGAAACTGCGGACCATCATTACGAATTGCGCGATCTTCTTTTTCAAACCGTCATGCAACCCCACTTCGCTGAGGTGGTCGTGAATGATGTCCCAGATGCTCTTGTCGTGCTGGTTCGCAGCAACCATCAGCTTGTCTATGGTGCTTTGCCCAATGCCGCGCGTGGGATAGTTGATCACGCGTTTCAGCGCTTCCTCGTCGTTGGGGTTGCAGGTAAGGCGGAAGTAGGCGATGAGGTCCTTTACCTCTTTGCGTTGGTAGAAGCTAAGGCCGCCGTAGATGCGGTACGGGATGTTCATTTTCCGCAGCGCTTCCTCCATGCTGCGGCTCTGCGCGTTGGTGCGGTAGAGTATCGCAAAGCCATGGTTCGGCACCTGCTCGTGCATCTTGGTGCTGAAGATGTCGTTCGCTACAAAGCGGCCTTCTTCGTTGTCGCTTATGCTGCGGTTCACGGGCAAAGGCGTGCCTTCGTCGTTGGCCGTCCACACGGTTTTGTCCAAGCGCTCGCGGTTCTTTTCGATCAAGCTGTTCGCGGCATTCACAATGTTCTTCGTGCTGCGGTAATTCTGCTCGAGCTTGAAGACTTGGTGCTCCGGATAATCTTTTTTGAAGTTGAGTATATTCTGGATGTTCGCACCGCGGAATGCATAGATGCTCTGGCTGTCGTCGCCCACAACGGTGAGGTTTTCGTGGCGCGCAGCAAGGGTGCGCACAATGTTGTACTGCGCCAAGTTGGTGTCTTGGTACTCGTCCACCAAGATGTACTGGAAGCGCTGCTGGTACTTCAGCATAACGTCCGGGTGGTCGCGGAAAAGGATGTTGGTGAGGAAGAGCAGGTCGTCGAAATCCATGGCACCGGCGCGGAAGCAGCGGGCGGCGTATTGTTGGTAGATCAAACCGATCTGCGGGCGCATGTTGGCGTCGTCGCTGCTCATCAGCTCCACGTTCTCCAAGTAAGCCTTCGGGCCGATGAGGTTGTTTTTCGCGATGCTGATGCGCCCATGCACCAAGTTCGCCTTGTAGAGTTTCTCGTCGAGGTTGAACTCTTTTACGATGGTGCGGATCAGCGAACGGCTATCGTCGCTGTCGTAGATGGTGAAGTCCTTGGGGTAGCCCAACTTGTCGGCTTCGGCTCGGAGAATACGGGCGAACACGCTGTGAAAGGTGCCCATCCAAAGGCTCTGCGCTTCGCCGCCGGGAACCAGCGTTGCGATGCGCTCCTTCATGCTTTTCGCGGCCTTGTTTGTGAAGGTGAGCGCGAGGATGCGGAAGGCGTCCACGTCCTTGGTGAGCAGGTGCGCGATGCGAACAGTGAGCACGCGGGTCTTGCCGCTGCCGGCACCCGCGATCACCATAGTGGGGCCTTCAGTGGCCTCCACGGCGGCAAGCTGGGCGGGGTTCAGCCCTTTCAAATGGTCCATGTGCCGCCAAAGTTAGCGGGCAGGGCGGGGTTTGTTTTTGAACGTTTGACGGGGACGGGATTTCATCTGATTTTTTGGACAGGATTTCAGGATTTACAGTATTGGATTCGCCTGCGGGGAATGGATTTCATCCACAGATTACACAGATTTCACAGATAAATGGACGAGTCCTCGTTCCGGACGGGCGAGGTTTTGAAAGGATTCTCTCCGTCGCAGGGTCTCCGCTTCGGGACCCTGTAGCACATCGGTTGAACTGGCTTCTCGCAGGACATTTACGGCTTTATCTCTCGATGCCGTAGGGTCCCGAAACGGAGACCCTGCACGAGGAAAAGTGGCACGATGCCGCAGGTTATTACCAAAAAAATTGCGCAGTACGCTGCGTAAAAATACGCGGCATACTGCACAAAATGTAAACGGATCGAGGAGTTACTTCAACCGGTTCTTAATGAACTGCAGAATTACTTTACCCTTGTTCGTTTCGCCGTTGGTCTGCGGATTCAATGCTGCGGTGTTGTTGTTTTTACCGGCGTTGTAGAGCACTTGGTCCAGCAGGTAATCGCCGGGCTGCAAATGCTTGAGGATGTTCCGGTAGTGGGACGCCGCCGTTTCGCCCGCTTGTTGATAGGACAAGCCGGGGTCGATAACGCCCGCCTCAGTTACGGCGATGTGCCGACCTGATGGCATGTCTTTCCGCACGCGGTCGATCTGGTCATAATCAAAACCGCCCAAGTCCGTCCCTCCTTTCAAGTACAGGTGGATCGTTGCATTGAGCTGGCGGTCCGGGTATTTGTTTTTAAGCGCGTCGGTCATCACCTCATTCCAGTGGTCCATGATCTTGTCGGCGTTTGCTTTGCCCGGCTTCGATGGCGCAAAAATCACATAGTACGGCAAGTGGAACTTGTCCAGTTCCTTCCAGAAATCAGGCAAGATGGTGTTGACGTATTTCTCCGGAGTGATCACGTCGGTCACCTCCTTCTTGCTCTTGTCGCCCTTGGCATATTTGGGCAAGTAGTACTCGTTCATCATTTCAATGAAATCGAAGCTTGCTCCCGCATCCATCCACCGCTGGATCATTGCGGCCTGGTTGGCGGGCGTGTCGTTGCCGTTCACCACATAGATGAAGCGCACGCCTTGCTTCTTCTGAAAGTCCGCCCACAACTTCATCATGGCCGGTGTCCAGTCATCCGCAAACGTCTGCTGGCTCTGTGTGCCTGCGTTTACGCGCACCACCATGTTCTTCTTGATGAAGCCCGGGATCCGGTCGAAGAACGCATCGGCATATTGCGTCTGCTTCTCGGGGTCCAAGGCTCCCTTTGCGTTGAAGCCGAAATAGGGCAGGTGCCAAGCGCTGGTATCCTGATCGTCCGGCGCGGCTTGGGTCCGCTGTTCGGTCGGCGGCGGTGTTTGTGCCGGGCTTTGTTTACTGGTCTGCGGCTCATTACAACCCTCCGTGGTGGAACCGGAAAGGAAAATGAACAACAAGGGCATGGCACCCCATCCCATCATTCGGTTACCGATCATTTCGCGTTGAGTTTGGTTATGTGCCGAGCGGGCGGCTAAGAACAATTGAGAAGTGCGGAGGTGGATTTGTCGGTGTTGCCCTTGCAAACTTCGCACCGCCGGAGCGGCTTCCCATGGAACACCAACACGGCAAAATTAGTTCATCCGATGTCAGGGGAAGAATTTCCGTGGTACGTTTTAGGTCCCAATATCCGTGGCAATCCTCTCACATGCCAGGCTTCCACAGGCGATTCCGAAAATCGACTCCTTACGCTTCGCGGATCTCATACCAAGCTACCCGCCCCGTCCCGTTGCGTTCGACCGTCCCGTTTTCCACGGCATCCGCTAAGTCACGGCTGGCCGTGGCGGGTGAAAGTTCTGGAAAAGCCCTGCGGTAATCCTTGCGTGTAAAGTGGTCGCGGTCCTTGCCCAACAGAAAAGTGGCTAGCCTGTCACGGCCATTCAGTGCAGGCCGCTCGCGGGAAAGCAGTTCGTGCAACGCCTCGTCGATACGCTCCAGCATGTATGTGATGAATCCCCCGCAATCCTCTTGTCGGTCGGCGTGTTCCAAGGCGGCGTAGTAGCCCGCGCGACTGCGTTGAATGAAGCCTTCCAGCGGCAGGTAGGCGAAAACGGGCCATTGGCGCATCAGCACCAGCTTTTGCCAGAGGCGGGCAATGCGACCATTGCCGGCAGTGAACGGGCGGATATTTATTAGTCCATAGTGGAGCACGCAACTGGAAATGAGCAACGGCCCCTCGTCGTTTTCCGCGAAATGCAGCAGTTGTTCCACTTGGCTGGAGATGTTGCGACCTGTGGCTTTCCGGCTGCCGGGACGGTTCCCGTACATGATCTCCAGGTCGCCGGTGCGGTAGCGGCCGGGTTCCAAGGCCAGGCCGTGCATCAGTTCTCCATGCGCGTGGCGCAGGTCTTGACCAAGGAAGGGGTCCAGTGTTGCCAGCAGGTCATACAGGCGCATGGTGTTCAGTACTTCCAGTTCGGCGGAATTGGAACCTTCGGTGGTGTTGCCCAGCAGCAATTCGGCGATGGTGGCACGGTCCAGCGGATTGTCTTCCAGGGCCAGCGTGGCATGGATGGTGCTGGCACGGTGGGCGCGGCGAAGCAGGGGAGAGGGATGGTGCAGATGCGCCGCATGCACCTCACCGATACGCTCCGAAACGGAGGCCAGTATGGAGAGCGTACGCGGTGAAAGACTGTACGTTGGAACCATTAATGATGTCAAATGAGGCCATCAAAGATAGATTGTATGGATGAACAAGCAACTTTAAAAAGAAGAGATCAACACCCGGGTGAGTGTATGTTGAAAACATCTGAATGCCGGATCCACAGAGGGTTGTGGGCTGGATCGCGGTGCTTCGGAAGGTGAATTTTGAGGTACAGGATCGGGGCGCGGAAAAGATTTATGTACACAGCAGTTGGTTGGTAAGTGTATTCAGCTACTTTTGCAGCCCCAAAATCGCCGGGGGAAGAAGAGTAAAACAGGCGAACGACCACGGAAGAAAAGGAACTTCATGCCAACGATCCAACAGTTGATCCGCAAAGGCCGCAAGACGCCGACTTACAAAAGCAAGTCAGTGGCCTTGACGGAATGCCCGCAGCGTAGGGGCGTATGCACCAAGGTATACACCACCACCCCGAAGAAGCCGAACTCGGCGCTTCGCAAAGTGGCCAAGGTGCGCCTAAGCAACAAGATGGAGGTGATCGCCTACATCGGTGGCGAAGGTCACAACCTGCAGGAGCACAGCATCGTGTTGGTGCGTGGCGGCAGGGTGAAGGACCTGCCCGGTGTGAAGTACCACATCGTACGTGGCGTGTTGGACACCAGTGGCGTTGAAGGCCGCAACCAGCGTCGCAGCAAGTACGGCACCAAGCGCAAGAAGGCCGGTGCAGCAGCCCCCGCCAAGAAGAAGTAAGAGTGTCCGCAGGAACAGACAGACGAAATTGAACGATGCGTAAGAAAGCAGCCAAGCACACCACGCTCCCCGACCCACGGTTCGGCGATGTAAATGTGACCAAGTTCGTGAACAACCTCATGTACGACGGCAAGAAGAGCAAGTCGTTCGACATCTTCTACAGCGCCATCGACATGGTTGCCGAGAAGACGGGTGAGGACGGCTTGGAGATTTTCCGCAAAGCCATCGTGAACGTAACGCCCCAGGTGGAAGTACGCAGCCGACGTGTCGGCGGTGCCAACTTCCAGATCCCACAGCCCGTGCGTGACAGCCGCAAAGTGAGCTTGGCGATGAAGTGGCTTATTAGCTACAGCCGCAAGCGCAACGAGCGCAGCATGGAGCAAAAGCTCGCAAACGAGATCATGGCCGCTGCCAAAGAAGAAGGCGCGGCTTTTAAGAAGAAAGAGGAAGTACACAAAATGGCCGAAGCCAACAAGGCCTTCAGTCACTTCCGTTTCTAAAAAAGAACAGGACGCAACATGGCCCGCGATCTCAGATACACGCGCAACATCGGCATCATGGCTCACATTGATGCCGGGAAGACGACCACTTCCGAGCGCATCCTTTATTACACTGGCCTTACCCACAAAATCGGGGAGGTACACGACGGCGCTGCCACCATGGACTGGATGGAGCAGGAGCAGGAGCGTGGCATCACGATTACTTCCGCAGCCACCACCACGGCTTGGAAATACCGCGGCAACGAGTACAAGATCAACCTGATTGACACGCCCGGCCACGTGGATTTCACAGTGGAAGTTGAGCGCAGCTTGCGCGTGCTGGACGGTGCTGTAGCCCTGTTCTGCGCAGTAGGTGGTGTAGAGCCACAGAGCGAGACCGTTTGGCGCCAGGCCAACAAGTACAAGGTTCCCCGCATCGGCTTCGTGAACAAGATGGACCGCAGCGGTGCCGACTTCTTCAACGTGGTAGCCCAGATTAAGAGCCGATTGGGCGCGAACCCTGTTCCCCTACAAGTGCCAATCGGTGCCGAAGTTGGTTTCCAAGGCGTAGTTGACCTTGTGAACAACCATGGCATGGTGTGGAACGAAGCCGATCAAGGCATGACCTGGACGGAGGTTCCCATTCCAGAGGACTTGAAAGAGACAGTGAAGGAGTGGCGCGACAAGTTGATCGAGGCCGTGGCCGAGAGCGACGACAAGTTGATGGAGAAGTACTTCGCCGATCCAGACAGCCTGACGGAAGCGGAGATCATGAATGGCATCCGCATCAGCACCATCAACATGAGCATCACGCCGATCCTTTGTGGATCAGCGTTCAAGAACAAGGGCGTGCAGACCATGCTCGACGCGGTGATGGCCTACTTGCCAAGCCCGATGGACATTGAGGCTGTTACCGGCACCGACCCCGACACGGGCGAGGAGCTGTTGCGCAAGCCCAGCGTTACTGAGCCGATGGCTTCTTTGGCTTTCAAGATCGCGACCGATCCCTTCGTGGGCCGCTTGGCCTTCTTCCGTTGCTACAGCGGCAAGATCGACGCGGGCAGCTACGTGCAGAACATGCGCACGGGCAAAAAAGAGCGCATCAGTCGCATCTTCCAGATGCACTCCAACAAGCAGAACCCCGTGGACGTCATCGAAGCTGGTGACATCGGCGCGGCCGTTGGATTCAAAGACATTCGTACCGGCGATACACTTTGTGCCGAGGATAACCAGATCATCCTCGAAAGCATGAGCTTCCCCGAGCCGGTGATCGGAATCGCAATTGAACCCAAGACCCAGGCCGACCTGGACAAAATGGGACAAGCATTGGCCAAACTGGCTGAAGAAGATCCGACATTCAAGGTAAACACGGACGAAGAGACAGGCCAGACCGTGATCAACGGAATGGGCGAGCTTCACTTGGAGATCTTGGTGGACCGCATGAAGCGCGAATTCAAGGTGGAACTCAACCAAGGTGCCCCTCAAGTAAAATACAAGGAGGCCATCACCGGAACGGTGGAGCACCGCGAATTGTACAAGAAGCAGACCGGTGGCCGAGGCAAATTCGCCGACATCCACGTGCGCATCGAGCCACAGACGGACCCTCTCAAAATTGGTTTGGAGTTCATCGATGCGATCAAAGGCGGCTCCATCCCCAAGGAATTCATTCCATCCGTGCAGAAAGGCTTTGCAGCTTCTTTGGTCAACGGTGTATTGGCAGGGTTCCCCATCGAGAGCATGAAGGTGACCTTGTACGATGGTAGCTTCCACAACGTGGACTCCGATGCACTTAGCTTCGAAATCGCGGCCAAGAGCGCCTTCCGTTCGGCTGTGCCCAAGGCCAAGCCGATTTTAATGGAGCCGATCATGAAGATCGAGGTGATCACCCCCGAGGAGAACATGGGTGACATCGTAGGCGACCTCAACCGTCGTCGCGGCCAGATCCAAGGCATGGAGGACCGCAGCGGTGCAAAAGCCATCAAGGGCACAGTGCCATTGAGCGAGATGTTCGGCTACGTCACATCATTGCGTACCCTGAGTTCCGGCCGTGCAAGCAGCACCATGGAATTCAGCCACTATGAGCAGGCCCCTAACAACGTAACCGAAGCTGTTTTGGCCAAGGTGCGCGGTAAAGTTTCAGCATAAGCAGACCCCAACAGGCGATGACCCAAAAAATCCGGATCAAACTGCGCTCTTATGACCACATGCTCGTGGACAAGAGTGCCGAGAAGATCGTGAAGACGGTAAAGAGCACGGGTGCCGTGGTAAGCGGACCTATTCCCTTGCCAACGCACAAGCGCATCTTCACGGTGTTGCGTTCGCCGCACGTGAACAAGAAGGCGCGTGAGCAGTTCCAACTGTGCAGCTACAAGCGCTTGATGGACATCTACAGCAGCAGCAGCAAAACGATCGATGCGTTGATGAAGCTGGAGTTGCCCAGCGGGGTGGACGTCGAGATCAAGGTTTGACGACAATAGGACGATGCATGCATCGGCCAACAAAGTAAGGATGATGCGTGCATCGTCCCAGGATGGAAAGACAAGAGTGCAAGGGCGAAGCGAACATTGCCCCAACAAAGAAGAAAAATGAGCGGATTGATCGGAAGGAAAATAGGGATGACCAGCCTCTTTGACGAGGCAGGCAACCTGCTGGGCTGCACCGTAATTGAAGCGGGCCCTTGCGTAGTGAGCCAGGTGAAGACCAAGGACAAGGACGGCTACAACGCCATCCAGTTGGCCTTCGGTGAGCGCAAGGAGAAGAACACTCCTGCGGCATTGATCGGTCACTTCAAGAAAGCGGGTACCACCCCGAAGGTGAAGACGCACGAGTTCAAAGAGTTCACCGACGAATTGAAGTTGGGTGATATCGTGAACAGCGATATTTTCCTCGAAGGCGGTTTTGTTACCGTGACTTCAGCCAGCAAGGGCAAGGGCTTTCAAGGCGTTGTGAAGCGCCACGGTTTCAGCGGTGTGGGCGAAGCGACCCACGGTCAGCACGATCGTAGCCGCGCTCCAGGTTCACTGGGTGGATCCTCCTATCCGGCGCGTGTGTTCAAAGGCTTGCGCATGGCAGGTCGCACGGGCGGCAACCAGATCACCACGGAAAACCTCCGGGTGGTGAAGATCGACAAAGAAAAAAACCTGATGGTTCTCCACGGTTCTGTACCAGGCCCCAAAGGCTCCACCATAATCATCTGGAAGTAAGAGCGAAAGGGGGCGGCTTGCCGCTCCCACAGAAAGTAGAGGCACAAGCACTTGCGCCCCAACAACAGAAAAATGGAATTAGAGATCCACAGCGCGGACGGCAAGTCCACCGGCAAAAAGGCCAAGCTCAACCCGGCAGTGTTCGGGATAGAGCCGAACGACCACGCCATTTGGCTGGACGTGAAGCAGCACTTGGCCAATCGTCGCCAAGGCACCAGCAAAACGTTGGAGAAGAGCGAAGTGAGCGGCAGCACCAAGAAGCTTCACCGCCAAAAGGGTACCGGTGGCTCCCGTAAGGGTTCCATCAAAAGCCCCTTGTTCAAGGGTGGTGCTCGCGTATTCGGCCCCAAGCCACGCGACTACCACTTCAAACTGAACAAGAAGGTGAAGGATTTGGCCCGCCGCAGTGCATTGACGCACAAGGCAGGCGCCAACCTCATCTCCGTGCTGGATGGTGCCGGTATGGACGCCACCAAGACCAAAGCTTATGCCGCCATGTTCAAAGCCTTTGGGCTGGAAGGCCGCAAAGCGCTGTTGGTGCTGGCGAACAAGAACGACAACGTGTTGTTGGGAACCCGCAATCTGCAAGGTGCCCGCGTAGTGTTGGCCACCGATGTGAACACCTACGACATTATGAACGCCAACCGGGTGCTGATCGCGGCAGACGCTATCGCTCCGTTGGAAACCACTTTGACCAAGTAAGCCCATGGCAATCCTCATCCGTCCCCTCATCACCGAGAAGATGACCGCCCAAAGCGAAAAGGAAGGGCGCTACGGCTTCGTGGTGGACCGCAAAAGCAACAAAGTGGAGATCCGCGCCGCTGTTGAAAAGGAATTCAACGTGAAGGTGACCGGTATCCGCACCATGATCGTTCGTGGAAAAAAGCGCACGCGCTACACCAAGAGCAACATCCTCAACGGTGCTACCAGCACCTGGAAGAAAGCAATCGTAACACTGGAGAAGGGCGAGAGCATCGACTTCTACAGCAACCTTTGATCCCGGAACACCAAGCAAAATGGGCATCCGTAAACTGAACCCCGTCACCGCCGGCACACGGCACAAGGTGGCGCTCGATTTTTCCGAGATCACCGCAAGCAAGCCAGAGGCGAGCCTGTTGCGTGGTCGCGCGAACAAGTCCGGCGGCCGTAACGGTTCCGGCAAAATGACCATGCGCTACATCGGCGGTGGTCACAAAAAGCTGTATCGCGCCGTCGATACCAAACGCGACAAGGCGAACATCCCCGGCTTGATCAAGACCATCGAGTACGACCCGAACCGCAGCGCACGCATCGCTTTGGTGCAATACCCTGATGGTGAGAAGCGCTACATGCTCGCACCTGCTGGCTTGAAAGTGGGCCAGGTGGTAGTGAGCGGCAAAGGCGCTCCCCCCGAAGTGGGCAACGCGCTTCCGTTGAGCGACATCCCGTTGGGTACTTTGGTACACAACGTTGAATTGCAGCCCGGCAAGGGCGGTTCTTTCGCTCGCAGCGCAGGCACCTTCGCACAGCTCAACGCCCGTGAAGGCCGTTATGCAACGCTGAAGATGCCAAGCGGTGAAGTGCGCATGGTGTTGGTGAGCTGCATGGCCACCGTAGGCACTGTAGGTAACGCAGAACACATGCTGCAGCGCAGTGGTAAGGCCGGTCGCACCCGCTGGCAGGGCCGCCGTCCGCGCGTTCGTCCGGTGGTGATGAACCCTGTCGATCACCCGATGGGTGGTGGTGAGGGCCGTGCATCCGGTGGACATCCACGCAGCCGCAAGGGTCTCTTGGCCAAAGGCAAAAAGACCCGCGCACCAAAGCGTCTTTCCAACAAGTTCATTATTCAACGGGCCAACCACAAAAAGGCCTGAATCCGATAGCCGATGAGCCGTTCACTAAAGAAACCCCCGTTCGTCCACTACAAGTTGGCGAAGCGCGTCACGGACATGTTGAAGTCCGGGAAGAAGACCGTATTGAAGACCTGGTCGCGTGCCAGCACCATCACCCCGGAATTTGTTGGCATGACCTTCGCGGTCCACAACGGGAACAAGTTCATCCCCGTGTACGTCACCGAGAACATGGTGGGCCACAAGTTCGGCGAATTCGCACCGACGCGCACATTCCGCGGCCACGCGGGCAACAACCGAAAGTAACATGGGATCGCGCAAGAGAATAGCCGCTGAAAAGCGTAAAGAAGCCAAGAAGGAAGTGGCCGTAGCCACCCTTCGGAAGGAGCCCACCAGCCCGCGCAAAATGCGCCAGGTGGCGGACAATATCCGCGGCGTGGAAGTAGAGAAGGCCTTGGGCATTCTCCGGTTCAGCACCCGCACGGCCAGCAAGCCGTTGGAGAAGTTGTTGATGAGCGCCATTGCCAACTGGGAAGCCAAGAACGATAAGAAAGCAGGCGACACCAAGCTCGTCGTGAAAACGGTGATGGTGGACGAAAGCACCGGCCTGAAGCGCATGCTGCCCGCACCACAAGGCCGCGCGTACCGCATGAAGAAGCGCAGCAACCACGTAACGCTGGTGGTTGACACCGCGCCTGAAACCGCCGAGAAAAACGCATAATGGGACAGAAAGCAAACCCGATCGGTCAACGCCTGGGCCTTATCAAGGGCTGGGACAGCAACTGGTATGGCGGCGATAACTACGCCGACAAATTGGTGGAGGACGAAAAAATCCGCCAGTACCTCATGGCCCGCCTGAAAAAGGCGAGCGTGGCCCGCATCATCATTGAGCGCACCTTGAAATTGGTGACCGTGACGATCAACACAGCACGCCCCGGTGTCATCATCGGCCGTGGCGGTTCCGAAGTGGACAAGCTGCGCGAAGAGCTGAAGAAATTCACGGGCAAGGACGTGCAGATCAACATTTTCGAGATTAAGCGCCCTGAGTTGGACGCCCGTTTGGTGGCCGACAGCATCGCCCGCCAATTGGAAGGCCGCATCAGCTTCCGCCGCGCCATGAAGATGAGCGTAGCGAGCACGATGCGCATGGGTGCTGAAGGCATCAAGGTGCAGGTGAGCGGTCGCTTGAACGGCGCCGAGATCGCCCGCACAGAGAAATACCGCGAAGGTCGCGTGCCCTTGCATACCCTTCGTGCCGATATCGACTTCGCCATTACAGAGGCGCACACCAAAATGGGGCGAATCGGGGTGAAGTGCTGGATCATGCGTGGTGAGGTTTACGGCAAGCGTGACCTTAGCCCGAACCAAGGACAAGTGAAAGGAGCCGGCGGCATGCGTATGGGCGGAGGCCCAGGCGGTGCAGGCGGCGGAGAGCGCAGGGGTGGCGGCGGTGATCGTCGTGGCCCAGGCGGTGGAGGAGAACGCCGCGGTGGCGGTGGTGGTGAACGTCGTGGCCCAGGTGGTGGCGAACGTCGCGGCCCCGGTGCCGGTGGAGAACGCCGTGGAGGAGGAGGAGCACGTGGAACGAACCGACCCAATAACCAAGCCTAATGTTGCAACCTAAGCGTAGCAGACGCCGCAATATGCACAAGGGCCGCATGAAGGGCGAGTCCCAGCGCGGCCACCGTGTAGCACTCGGCTCATACGGCCTCAAAGCCATGGAGAGCGTGTGGCTCACCAGCCGCCAGATCGAATCAGCCCGTGTGGCCCTTACCCGGCACATGAAGCGTGAAGGCCAGGTGTGGATCAAAGTATTCCCCGATAAGCCGGTAACCAGCAAACCTGCAGAGGTGCGTATGGGTAAAGGTAAAGGAGCCTTGGACCACTGGGTAGCCGTGGTGCGCGCCGGCCGGATCATTTTCGAAGCCGACGGAGTTCCCATCGAGACCGCGAAGGAAGCCCTTCGTTTGGCAGCACAAAAGTTGCCGATCCGTACCAAGTTCGTAACGCGTGAAGACCTGGACGTGCAATAACAACGGCCATGAAAAAGAAGAAACAAGAACTGAAGGACCTCACTGGTCCGGAGCTGAACGACAAGCTCGAAAGCGAGCAGAGCGCCTTGGTGAAACTGCGTTTCAACCACGCCGTGAGCCCTGTTGAAAGCCCGGCACAATTGCGCGACAAGCGCAAAACCGTGGCCCGTATCCTCACTGAAATGCGCCGTCGCGAGATCGCCAATACCGCCCAAGCATGAGCACTGAAAGCACCGTCGAGGCCACCGCCATTGTCCGCAACCTCCGCAAGGAACGCGTGGGCATCGTGACCAGCGACAAAATGACCAAAAGCATTACCGTGACCGTTGAGCGGCGCGTAATGCACCCCAAGTACGGCAAGTTCGTGAAGATGAGCACCAAGTACATGGCGCACGACGAAAAAGGCGATGCGCACATTGGCGACACGGTGAAGATCAGCGAGACACGCCCGGTTAGCAAATTGAAGCGCTGGCGCCTGGTAGAGGTGCTTGAGCGCGCCAAGTAACAAGAAAAGCGGAACACCCATGATCCAACAGGAATCCAGGCTCGGCGTAGCCGACAACAGCGGAGCTCGCGAAGTGCTCGTGATCCGCGTGCTCGGTGGTACCGCCCGTCGCTATGCGCGCATCGGCGACACCGTAGTGGTGTCCATCAAGAACGCGCTGCCCAACGGTGGTGCCAAGAAGGGCACCGTAAGCAAGGCAGTAGTGGTGCGCACCCGCAAGGAGACGCGCCGCAAGGACGGCAGCTACATCCGCTTCGACGACAACGCGGTGGTGCTGTTGGACGCTGGCGGCGAAATGCGCGGTACGCGCATCTTCGGGCCGGTAGCCCGCGAACTGCGCGACAAGAAGTTCATGAAGATCATCTCACTGGCACCGGAAGTACTCTAGTAGCAGGATAAAGCAAGGGCGATGCATGCATCGCTCCAACAGATGCAGAAGAAGACGCACATTAGAAAGGGGGCCGTGGTGAAAGTCCTCGCCGGCGAAGACCGCTCCAAGCAGGGGCGCGTGCTGGAAGTGGACCGCAGCCATGGCACCGCGCTGGTGGAAGGCCTGCGCATCAACAAGAAGCACAGCAAGCCCACCACGGCTGCCCCGCAAGGCGGCATCCTGGAGCAGGAGGGGCCAATCCACATCAGCAACCTGATGCTGATCGACGCGAAGACCGGCGAGCCGGGCCGCGTGGGCCGCAAGGCCGGTAAGGACGGAAAGCTGGAGCGTTACGTGAAAACGGGCAACCGCACCAAAACGACCAAAAAGAAATGAGCACATACGCTCCCCGCCTGAAGGCGAAATATGCGGCCGAAGTGGTTCCGCAGCTCCTCAAGGAGTTCAAGTACAAAAGTTCCATGCAGGTGCCCCGCCTCGTTAAGATCGCGGTGAACCAAGGCTTGGGCAGTGCCGTGGGCGACAAGAAGATCGTGGACAACGCCGTAGAGGAAATGACCATGATCACCGGTCAACGCGCACAAGCCACCAAGAGCAAGAAGGACATCAGCAACTTTAAGCTGCGCAAAGGCATGCCCATCGGTGCCCGTGTAACGTTGCGCGGCGCGAAGATGTACGACTTCCTGGACCGCTTGATCGCCGTTTCCCTGCCACGTACCCGCGACTTCCGTGGTGTAAAGGCATCCGGCTTCGATGGCCGTGGCAACTTCACCTTTGGTGTGAAAGAGCAGATCATCTTTCCGGAGATCGACATCGACAAAACGCCCAAGATCCAGGGCATGGACATCACCTTAGTGACCACCGCAAAAACAGATGAAGAAGCCAAGGCACTGCTCGCAGCGTTCGGCTTCCCATTCACCAAATAATGCAAGGGTGATGCCTGCATCGCCCAAACAAGAAAGACCATGGCAAAAGAATCAATGAAGGCCCGCGAGCGTAAGCGCGCCAAGATGGTGGAGAAGTACGCCGCCAAACGCGCTGCGCTTAAGGCCGCTGGCGACTGGGAAGGCTTGCAGAAGCTCCCTGCCAACAGCAGCAAGGTGCGCATGCACAACCGCTGCCAGCTCACCGGCCGACCTAAAGGCTACATCCGCCAATTCGGCATCAGCCGCATCGTGTTCCGCAACATGGCCTTGGACGGCAAGATCCCGGGCGTAACCAAGAGCAGCTGGTAAGATAGACCCCATCGCGAGAGCGCGCGCCGATCAAGGGCGCGAAATTTCGCGCCCCAACAAAAGAAAATGACAACAGATCCGATCGCCGACTACCTCACCCGCTTGCGGAACGCCATCATGGCGCACAAAAAGGTGGTAGAGGTTCCCGCCAGTGGCCTGAAAAAGGACATCACGCGTATCCTTTATGACAAGGGCTACATCCTCAACTACAAGACCGAAGAGGACGGAAAGCAGGGCCTTATCAAGATCGCGCTGAAGTACGGTCCAGACCGTCGCAGTGCCATCCAGGAGCTCAAGCGTGTAAGCACCCCCGGCCTTCGCCAGTACACGGATGCCAGCCGGTTGCCGCGCGTATTGAACGGATTGGGCGTCGCCATCATCAGCACCAGCCGCGGTGTGATCACGGACAAAGAAGCGCGCACCTTAGGGGTGGGCGGTGAAGTGATCTGCTACGTGAGCTAAGAATATCGAACAGAATGAGCCGCATAGGAAAAGAACCCATACAGGTACCCGCAGGAGTTGAAGTGGGCATCAGCGACAAGAACTTGGTGACCGTAAAAGGTCCTAAGGGCACCTTGACACAGAAGCTTGATCCGTCGATCACGGTAAAGAAGGAGGACGGCGTCCTCACCTTCACCCGTCCCACCGACCTCAAGCACCACCGCTCCATGCACGGGCTGTACCGCGCGTTGGTGGCCAACATGGTTGAAGGTGTGACCAAAGGCTTCACCACCGAACAGGAATTGGTAGGCGTAGGTTACCGTGCGACGGCTAAAGGCCAGCAGCTTCAACTCTCGCTGGGCTTCTCGCACAACGTGGTGTTCGAACTTCCCGAAGAGGTGAAGGTGACCGCCACGCAGGAAAAGGGCAAAAACCCGATCGTGAAACTGGAAAGCGCAGACAAGCAAGTGCTTGGTGCCGTGGCCGCGAAGATCCGCAGCCTGCGCAAGCCAGAACCATACAAAGGCAAAGGTGTTCGCTTCGTAGGCGAGAACATCCGCCGCAAAGCAGGTAAGGCAGCAGGTAAGTAAGAGAAGACGCTGGGGCGTTGGCAACAACGGCCCACAACAACGAGAAGATGAGCAACAACAAACTCAAACGCAGGGAGCGGATCAAGACCAGCATCCGCACCGTTATCCGCGGCACCGCTGAACGGCCCCGCCTCACCGTTTTCCGCAGCAATTCGGAGATCTACGCGCAAGTGATCGATGACGAGCGCGGGCACACCCTGGCCAGCTTCGGCAGCCTGAAGGAAAAGGCCGTCGCGAAAAAGGCCGGTACCGAAAAAGCCAAAGTGGTCGGCAAAGGCATCGCCGAAAAGGCGCGTGCGGCCGGCGTGGAAAAAGTGGTGTTCGACCGTAACGGATACCTGTACCATGGACGTGTGAAGGCCTTGGCCGAAGCCGCCCGCGAAGCAGGTCTCAAATTTTGATGCAACCCTTAAGTATGATGGACAACAATTCCACGAAGGTCAAAAGCAGCGACCTCGAACTCAAGGACCGCATGGTCTCCCTCAACCGGGTGACCAAGGTGACCAAGGGCGGCCGCACCTTCACCTTCGCCGCCATCGTGGTGGTGGGGAACGAGAACGGTGTAGTGGGCCACGGCCTGGGCAAGAGCAAAGAAGTGCAGGAAGCCATTGCCAAGGGCGTGGACGACGCGAAGAAGAATCTCGTGAAAATCCCCCTGCGCAACGGCACCATCCCGCACGTTCAGGAAGGCCGCTTTGCTGGAGCGCACGTATTGCTGAAGCCAGCGGCTGCAGGTACTGGCGTGATCGCAGGAGGTTCCATGCGGGCCGTGCTTGAAAGCGCGGGCATCACCGACGTGTTGGCCAAGAGCAAAGGCAGCAGTAACCCCCAGAACGTGGTGAAAGCCACAATTATCGCCTTGGCCAGCCTGCGCGACGCAGCGGCGGTAGCCAAGCAGCGCGGCATTGAACTGGACAAGGTATTCAACGGATAACAGCGGTGCCACGGCAACGCACCACGAGCAATGAGCAAGATCATCATCACCCAAACGAAGAGCCAGATCAAGTGCCCCAAGCGCCAAAAGGACACCTTGTTGGCCTTGGGCTTGGGCCGCATTGGCAAGCACAACGAAGTGGAAGGCACCCCGCAAGTGCGCGGCATGGTGGCCAAAGTGCAGCATTTGGTTCAAGTGAAAGAGGCGTAAGCCAAAACAAGAGGAAGAATGGAGGACCTGAGCAAACTGAAGCCCGCCAAAGGAGCGGTGCGCGACAATAAACGTCTTGGCCGCGGCCAAGGCAGCGGGTACGGCGGCACGGCCGGCAAAGGCCACAAAGGCCAAAAGGCCGACACGGGCTACAACCGCCGCCGCGGCTTCGAGGGTGGTCAAACACCTTTGGTACGCCGTCTACCCAAATTCGGCTTTACCAACCCCACGCGCGTGGAGTACAAGGGCATTAACCTGGACGCCATTCAGGCCTTGGCAGACAAGACCGGCGTGAAGGTTATCGACATCGCCACCATGCGTAAGAACGGCTTGATCGCCCGCAACGACCTGGTGAAGATCTTGGGCCGTGGAGAGCTGAAGGCAGGTATAGAAGTGAAAGCACATGCGTTCAGTGCCACCGCAAAGGCGGCTATTGAGGGCAAAGGAGGCAAAACCGAGGTAGTGGACACCCGCGGATGAAGAACCTGATCGATACGGTAAAGAACATCTGGCGGATCGAGGAGCTGCGTAACCGCATCCTCATCACGCTCGGCTTGTTGCTGGTGTACCGCATCGGCAGCTTCATTGCGTTGCCGGGCGTTGACAGCTCCAAGTTGGGCAGTGGTACCGGTGCCGGAAGTGGTCTGGTGGACCTATTAAGTATTTTCACCGGCGGTGCCTTCACCCGCGCCAGCATTTTCGCCTTGGGCGTAATGCCTTACATCAGTGCGAGCATTATCATGCAGTTGGCCGGGATCGCCGTGCCCATGGTGCAGAAGATGCAGAAGGAGGAAAGCGGCCGTCGGAAGATCAACCAGTGGACCCGCTACATCACCATCATCATCTGTATTTTCCAGGCCCCGGGTTACCTGTTCACATACGTGGACGCCGGCGCACGGCCAGACAGCCAGTTCTGGCTTGTCACCAGCGTTATCATTCTCACCGTAGGCACCCTCTTTGTGATGTGGCTAGGCGAGCGCATCACCGAGCGCGGTCTCGGCAACGGCGTGTCGCTCATCATTATGATCGGCATCTTGGCCCGCCTGCCGGAATCCTTCCTGCAAGAGTTCATCGGTCGTGTTACCGGTGGTGGCGGCCTAGTGGTCATTCTGTTGGAAGTGGTGATCTGGCTCATCATTATCGGATTCAACGTGCTGCTGGTGCAAGGCACGCGGCGAATACCGGTGCAGTTCGCCAAACGCGTACAGGGCAACAAGCAGTACGGAGGTGTGCGCAACTACATTCCCCTGAAAGTGAACGCCGCCGGTGTAATGCCGATCATCTTCGCACAGGCCATCGTGCTGGTTCCCATGTACATCGCGCAGCTGCCGGTGTTCAATGGCAATCCTCCTCAGTGGCTGTTGCACTTCACTCGCTTCGAGAGCTTCGCGTACAATGCGACGTTGTTCCTCATGGTGGTAGCGTTCACGTATTTCTACACGGCTATTACGGTGAACCCGAACCAACTGAGCGACGACCTGCGCCGCAACGGTGGTTTTGTGCCAGGCATCAAGCCGGGCAAGCAGACGGCTGGTTACATCGATGACTTGTTGAGCCGCATCACATTACCGGGTTCCATCTTCTTGGGCTTGGTAGCCATTCTTCCCGCCTTCGCGGTGATGGCAGGGGTGAAGCAAGGCTTTGCACAGTTCTTCGGCGGCACATCGCTGTTGATCATGGTGGGCGTTCTGTTGGACACGCTCCAGCAGATCGAAAGCCACTTGTTAATGAGACACTACGACGGCTTGATGAAATCGGGCCGCATTAAAGGAAGGACCAGCTCGGCATTCGGCCTGGCAGGATAGAATGGCAATACGATTGAGTGAGGAGGAGATCGAGTTGGTGAGGGAGAGTTCTTTACTTGTTGGTAAGACCTTGGCCGAAGTGGCCCGCATGATCGCCCCCGGGGTGGTCACGGGGAAGCTCGACCAGATGGCGGAGGAGTTCATCCGTGACAACGGTGCGGTGCCGGGATTCAAGGGCCTTTACGGCTGCCCCAGCACCCTGTTGATCAGCGTGAACTCCGAAGTGGTGCATGGATTGCCGGGCGAACGCGAGCTGAAAGAAGGCGACGTGGCCAGTGTGGATTGCGGCGTGCTGAAGAACGGTTTCTACGGCGACAGCGCGTACACCTTCCAAATTGGAACGGTTGTTGCGGAAACACAGCAGCTTTTGCGGGTAACGCAGGAATGCTTGAAGCTCGGTATTGAGCAGGCCGTTGCCGGCCATCGCACGGGCGATATCGGTTACGCTGTTCAGCATCATGCAGAATCCCATGGATACGGCATAGTGCGCGAACTGGTGGGACACGGCGTAGGCCGCAAACTCCATGAAGCGCCGGAAGTGCCCAACTACGGAAGGCGCGGCAACGGTGCCAAGCTTCACGCAGGCATGGTGATCGCCATAGAACCCATGGTGAACATGGGGAGCAAAGAAGTGAGCCAGCTGGACGACGGCTGGACAGTGGTGACCCAGGACGGGAAACCCAGTGCGCACTTCGAGCACACCATCGCCATACGCGCCGGCCAGGCAGAGGTCTTATCAACGTTCAGCTACATCGAAGATGTACTGAAAGAAAGAGGAATACAACATTAACGTCGGGCGTAGGGCCGACAGAAAGTAAAAACAACAGTACCGTCGACCCATAGGGCCGACAACGAAAAAAAGCATGAGCAGAGCAGGGAACATAGAGCAGGACGGCGTGATCAAAGAAGCGCTGAGCAATGCCATGTTCCGTGTAGAGCTCGAGAACGGCCACGTGATCATCGCCCACATCTCGGGAAAAATGCGGATGCACTACATCCGGATCCTTCCCGGTGATAAGGTGAAAGTGGAAATGAGCCCTTATGACCTCAGCAAAGGGCGCATCACCTTCCGTTATAAGACCTGAGGACAAGGACCAACAGAGAACACAAAGGAAAGATGAAGATCAGGGCCTCGATAAAGAAACGCTCGGTTGATTGCAAACTGGTTCGCCGCAAGGGCCGTTTGTACATCATCAACAAGAAGAACCCGAAGTTCAAGCAGCGCCAAGGCTGATAAACGCACGAACATGGCACGTATAGCAGGCATAGACCTCCCCAAAACCAAGCGTGGCGCCATTGGCCTCACGTACATCTACGGCATCGGCCGCAGTTCCGCCCTGTCCATATTGGAGCAGGCGGGTATTGACCCCGACAAGAAGGTGGACGACTGGGACGACGACGAGCAGTCGAAGATCCGTACGATCATCAACGAGAACATCAAAGGTGGAAGGTGCTTGCGCAGCGAAGTGCAGCTCAGCATCAAGCGCCTAGTGGACATCAACTGCTAACGGGGCACGCGCCACCGCAACGGACTACCCGTACGCGGACAACGCACCAGCACCAACGCCCGCACCCGTAAGGGCAAGCGCAAGACGGTCGCAAACAAGAAAAAGGTGACCAAGTAGTGGCGCTGCAAGCATCGCCCCGACTTGAGGCGATGCAAGCAACGCTTGCGACAGGTCCATAAGAGATCAACATGGCAAAGCAAGAGAAAGGCGGCGCGGCAGGCAAGAAGAAGAAGAAGAACGTGGTGGTGGAAGCTTTCGGGCAGGCCCACATCCGCGCCACCTTCAACAACCTCATCATCAGCCTCACCAACAACAAGGGTGAAGTAATTAGCTGGAGCAGCTCCGGCAAGATGGGCTTCCGCGGCAGCAAAAAGAACACGCCGTACGCCGGCCAAGTGAGCGCCGAAGAGGCAGCCCGCGAAGCGTTCGACCTGGGCCTGCGGAAGGTGAAGGTGTTCGTGAAAGGTCCCGGCGGCGGACGCGAAAGCGCCATCCGCGCCTTGCACAACAGCGGCGTGGAGGTTACCGAGATCCTCGATCTTACACCGATGCCGCACAACGGCTGCCGTCCGCCGAAAAACGCCGCGTGTAAAAACTAAAAACCCGTAGGGGCGACTAACGCACCCCGTTGTTGGTGCGGAGCCCGCACCCGAAAAGAAAAGAAAATGGCACGATACACAGGACCCAAGACCAGGATCGCCCGCAAATTCAAGGAGCCGATCTTTGGACCCGACAAATGGATGGAGCGCAAGCCCCATGCACCCGGCCAGCACGGCCTTACCGCCCGTCGTCGCAAGAAGGACAGCGAGTACAGCCTGCAGCTGCGCGAAAAGCAGATCGCCAAGTACACGTACGGCATTCTGGAGCGCCAGTTCCGCAAGATGTTCTACATGGCCGCCAGCAAGAAAGGCGTTACCGGTGCCATCCTGCTGGGCCTCTGCGAATCCCGCTTGGACAACACGGTGTACCGCATGGGCATCGCCCCACGCGCCGCGCTGCCCGCCAATTGGTAGGCCACCGCCACATCACCGTGAACAAGGAAGTGGTGAACATTGCGAGCCTACATCCTCCGCCCCGGAGACGAGGTGGCCGTGCGTGAGCGTAGCCGCAGCCTGGAGGCCATCACCAACAGCCTTTCCACCAACAACACGCGCTTCGATTGGATCGAATTCAACCCGGCCACCATGTCCGGCAAGTTGATCGCCATGCCCGAGCGTGCACAGATCCCGAGAACATCCGCGAGCAGTTTATCGTGGAATTGTACTCCGCGTAAGCCGATTTCAAACCGGCAACGCATTCAACCAAGAACCCAACGCAAGAAGCACATGCCAATCCTAGATTTCCAGCGACCGGACAAGGTCGCCAGCGATCGAGTCCACCGACACCCGCGGCACCTTCGAGTTCCGCCCTTTGGAGCCCGGTTACGGCATTACCATCGGCAACAGCCTGCGCCGCATCCTGTTGAGCAGCCTGGAGGGCTTCGCCATCACCAGTCTCCGCATCGATGGCGTCGAACACGAGTTCAGCACGATCAAAGGCGTCATTGAGGACGTCACCGAGATCGTCCTCAACCTCAAGCAGGTGCGCTTCCGCCGCCAGCTGGAGGACGTTGACAATGAGAAAGTCTCGCTCACCGTGGGCGGCAAGGACGGCTTCACCGCCGCCGACATCGGCAAGCACACCACCGGCTTCCAAGTATTAAACCCGGACCAGGCGATCGCCGCATGGAAGGCAATGTGAAGCTGCACGTGGAGCTCACCATTGGCAAAGGCCGCGGTTATGTACCGGCCGACGAGAATAAAGTGGAGGGGTCGCCCATCGGGACCATCTTCATCGACTCCGTGTACACGCCGATCAAGAACGTGAAGTACACCGTGGACAACACCCGCGTGGAGCAGAAGACGGACTACGAGAAACTCACTATCGAGGTGACCACCGACGGCAGCATCGACCCGAAGAACGCACTTCAGGAAGCCGCCAAGATCCTCATCCACCACTTCATGCTCTTCAGCGATGAGCGGATCACCATGGAGTTCGAGGACCGTACCGGCGCTATTAGCGAAACGCGCTCCAACGCTTCTGAAACGAGCGATCTGGACGAGACCGGCCTGCACATGCGCAATTTGCTTCGCGGCAAGCTGGTGGATATGGACCTCAGCGTTCGCGCACTGAACTGCCTGAAGGCTGCCGATATCGAAACACTCGGCGACCTGGTGAGCTTCAACAAGAACGACCTCTTGAAGTTCCGTAACTTCGGTAAGAAGAGCTTGACCGAACTGGAAGACCTGGTGGAGAACAAGGGCCTCGTTTTCGGAATGAACGTGGGCAAATACAAACTCGGCCGCGACTAAACGGCAAGGCGATGCATGCATCGCCCCGATAAAGCAAGGGCGCGAGATCTCGCACCCCAACTAAAATGAGACACGGAAACAAAAACAATGCGCTGGGGCGCAAGAAGGCGCACCGCGACAGCATGCTGAGCAACATGGCTTGTTCGCTGATCGAGCATAAGCGCATCGAGACCACCTTGGCCAAGGCCAAGGCCCTACGGATCTTCGTGGAGCCGCTGATCACCAAGAGCAAATCGGACAGCACACACAGCCGTCGAACGGTGTTCAGCTACCTCCAGAACAAGGAGGCCACGGCCGTCCTGTTCCGCGATGTGGCACCGAAGGTGGCTGAGCGCGCCGGTGGTTATACCCGCATCATCAAGTTGGGTAACCGCATGGGCGACGCCGCTGAACTGGCGATGATCGAGATGGTGGATTTCAACACGATCTACTCACCGAACGAGAAAGCCGGTGCTGAAGTGAAGCGCACGCGCCGCAGCCGCAAACCCGCCACTGCAAAGGCGAAGGAGGATGCTGCGCCAGAAAAAACGACGATCCGAAGGGGGAATGAACCTCATGTGTATAGACGTGGAAAAAGGGGCGCTGAAAGGCGCCCTTCTTTTTTGCCGTATCGGTAAATTTGCCGCGATCATCATTCAACAAGCGCCGATCCAGCTATGCTCGTAAGCCGAAGACCCGCCGCCGTATTGTTGCTTGCCGACGGCACCCGCTTTAACGGCCGCGCCATCGGTGCCATGGGCACAACCGTGGGTGAGATCTGCTTCAACACCGGGATGACCGGCTACCAAGAGATATTCACCGATCCCAGCTACACCGGCCAATTGATGGTGTTGGCCTCACCGCACATCGGTAATTACGGTGTACTGGAAATTCCCGGCGATCCCTTTGCAAGGCGAATCGGAAGGCCCGAAAGTGAGCATTGCAGGCCTGGTGGTGAAGAAGTTCAGCGAAGTATGGAGCAGGCCCGCCGGCACAGGGTCTTTGGAAGATTACCTCATTGCTGCGGGCATCACCGGCATTAGCGATGTGGACACGCGCATGCTCGTGCGGCACATCCGCGACCATGGGGCACAGAACGCCATTATCGACAGCACCGGATTGGATGACGCAGCCCTTCGCGACCGGCTCGCTGCGGCGCCGGACATGTCCGCGTTGGAACTGGCCAGCACGGTTACAGCGCCAAAAGCTTATGAGGTGGGACCCGAAACCGCAACGAACCGCGTGGCGTTGATCGACTTCGGGATCAAGCTCAATTCGATACGTTGTCTGTTGGAACGCGATTGCCGCGTCCGCGTTTTTCCGATGAAAACGCCTCTGAAGGACATTTTGGCCTGGAAGCCGGATGGCGTTTTGCTGGGCAACGGTCCGGGCGATCCCGGTGCCATGCCTGCGGAAGTAGCCTTTGTGAAGGAAGTGCTGAAGAGCGGATTGCCCGTATTCGGCATTTGCTTAGGCCACCAGCTATTGGCTCAGGCCATGGGCATCGGCACGGAAAAGATGCACCACGGCCACCGTGGCATCAACCACCCGGTGCGCAACCTCATTACAGGCAAGGACGAGGTCACTTCCCAAAACCATGGCTTCGTGGTATCGAAGAAGCAGGCTGAAGGAAACCCGGAGATCGTCCTCACGCACATCCATCTGAACGACGGGAGCGTGGCCGGGATCAGCATCAAAGGCCGACCCGTTTTCAGCGTACAAAGCCATCCCGAAGCAGGCCCCGGCCCACTGGATTCGCAGTACCTCTTCGACGATTTCACGGCTAACATGGCCGCGTCGCGAAAGAAAGTCAAAGGCACTGTGCAACATGCTTGAACGGAATCGCGTTCAAGGCGCTTTTGGACCGGTCTTTGTAAACCCGTGCCTCATTTCGGACAGGCAGGCGCACTGAAGCGGCCACACACCAATCTCCAGCTACCAATCACCATCAACCACTCACCCAGATTTCGCAGCGTCCTCTGTGCTCTCTGTGTCTCTGTGGTGAACACCTTTCAACATGAGCATAATCGCCAAGATCCAAGCCCGCGAAATCCTTGATTCCCGCGGCAATCCCACCCTTGAGGTGGACGTGTACACCGACAGCGGTCACATGGGTCGTGCAGCTGTACCAAGCGGAGCAAGCACGGGCGCCCACGAAGCTGCTGAACTGCGCGACGGAGACAAAAAGCGCTACCTCGGCAAGGGCGTGTTAAAAGCCGTTGCGAACGTGAACGGCGCGTTGAACGACGAGCTCGTCGGCGCTTATGTGGGCGATCAGGCCATGATCGACCGGGTAATGATCGCCCTCGACGGCACGCCCAACAAGAGCAACCTCGGCGCCAACGCCATCCTCGGTGTATCGCTCGCGGTGGCGAAAGCAGCGGCCAGCGAGGCGGGCCTTCCATTGTACCGCTACGTAGGCGGCACCAATGCGTGCACGCTTCCCGTTCCGATGATGAACATCCTAAACGGCGGCGCGCATGCGGACAATAAAGTGGACGTTCAGGAATTCATGGTGATGCCCATTGGCGCAAGCACTTTCGCTGAAGGATTGCGCATGGGCACCGAAGTCTTCCACGCGTTGAAGGGCGTGCTGAAAGCGAAAAAGCTCAGCACCAACGTGGGCGATGAGGGCGGCTTCGCGCCGGATCTCAAGAGCAACGAGGACGCGCTGAAGCTGGTGATGCAAGCCATCGAGAAGGCTGGTTACCGTCCGGGCGAGGACATCATGATCGCGCTGGATGCCGCCAGCACCGAATTCTACGATGCCAAGAAAAAGCGCTACGTGCTGGAGAGCACTGGCGACAGCCTTAGCGGCGATGACATGATCGCCATGTGGAAAGATTGGAGCAAACGCTATCCCATCCTCAGCATCGAAGACGGCATGGACGAGGACGATTGGGCAGGCTGGAAGAAGCTCACGAACACCATCGGCGACAAGGTGCAGCTCGTAGGCGACGACCTCTTCGTAACCAACACCACGCGCCTTGCCAGAGGGATCAAAGAAGGCATCGCAAACAGCATTTTGGTGAAGGTGAAACCAGATCGAACGCTCACTGAAACCTTGGAAGCCGTGGAAATGGCGCACAAAGCGGGTTACACCGCCGTAATGAGCCACCGCAGCGGCGACAGAAGACAGCACCATCGCCGATCGGGCCGTGGCCACCAACTGCGGGATTGATCAAGACCGGAAGTGCATCACGCAGCGACAGGATCGCGAAATACAACCAGTTGCTGCGCATCGAAGAGCAGCTTGGAAGGAGCGCGCGATACCCTGGACGTAGCTTGAAGTACGTCAAGTAGATCTATTGATCAAACTCCATATACCGGTCCAGCAGCAATTGAAGCTCGGCCGAAACTGGCGCGAGCGTCCACGCTCGTGCCTCTTTTCGTCCCTTTGATTTCTATGCTTCATCAAACTCAAACTCTAAATGCGGGTTTGTCTCACTCTCGCAAGTGCTCCAGCCGCTCCGCAACTGTGCGCTCCAGCAACGGCTGGGTCACTTGTGAGTTTTGGTTACTTCCGGTTCCATCCGCTTGCATGCCGAGCGAAGTCGAGGTAAATCTAATTCACATCAGCTAATCAGCTAATCAGCTTGTGGACCGAGCGAAGTCGAGGTAAATTCTTCTCATCAGCTAATCACCGCACCACCACTAACCGCACCGCCTGCCTGCCCCGCTCCGTGGCCACCACCGCCGTGTACACGCCGGGTGGCTGCGCGATTAGGTCTATGGTATTGCCGGTGCCTTGCCATACTCGGTGGCCGGTGGTGGTGTATACGGCTATTTCGTTTGAACACGAGGCATTCCTTATGGTGAATGTACTGGTTGAGGGTTGGGGAAGATACTTGGGAGTACACGGCTAATACCTTCCTCCACATTGGTCGCAATTGCAACACACTCGCAGGGTACAATTGGCAATTGATCGGCATGGTTTCCTGGAATACTTAATGAAAATGTATATCGACCGTCGGCTATTACACACGTCAAGTCTTGAAAATCATCATAATTGATATATGGTCCAAATGAACAACCCATTCCAGATTGCCAAAATGACTTAATTGAAGAAAACGAATTGCCTATCCATGGTTGCCGAACATAGACGCGCCTCACGGTATCAGACGCATTAGTTAATATGACTGCGCTATCAACAATTGCAATGCTGCCGGCAAACCCCATATATAAATTTTCAATCGTATCCCCAACATTAACATTAATATTTCCAGTTAGGTATTCTTCCGATAAAGCAGGAATGTAGATAAAACCATTTCCCGCAGTATCTGATCCAACGTAGTAAGTTTTAATATATTCAGGTACACTCAATTATCATCTCCGTGAAATTCATCTATTAGTTGATAGTATTCCCGTTGATAATTGTGTCATAACTACTCTCATCTCCATGGTTATATCTAATGCTGTAGAATTATTCAAATCACGGATGCACCATGTTCCTGTGGAATCTGGGTAGAACTGTGCAGAAATACCGCTACTGATACTAAAGAAGGTGATGAGTGACAGCCACTTTCTCATTGCAAAATAATTTTTCTGGTCTGTTGGACACCGGCACATTCAACCACAACCAGCTAAAGGCCATGCAAGCCACTGGAATCTATAAACTGCTGCGGCCCACGCATTACCGATGACAATGCCAAATTGCCTGTAGGGCCAAATACTCGAATGGTCGCTATTCCATTCTCCGAGATGAAATTGGCCCGTACTGTGAAAAGACCCATTGGCGGGGTTGGGGTAAAGTTCCATTCCCACATCAACAGACTCGTTTTCAATTTCAGCTTCCGGTGCGCCAGCTTGCATCGCTTTCGGATGGAAGCTATTGCCGGGTGCGTCAGCAGGATGAATGAAGGCATGGAAGCGTGTACCCGGTTCTGCATGAAAACCGGGTGTAAGGCGGACTTCCTCTCCAGCACGATACTTCAGATCGAGTCCCGTAGGAACTATCGCTTCCGAAGTGATATTTTGCATAGCCTCCAAGTACCTGTCGGCTCCATATGTCCCGCTCTCTCGCAAGTGTTCCAGCCGCTCCGCAACTGTGCGCTCCAGCAACGGCTGGGTCACTTGTGAGTTTTGGTTACTTCCGGGTTCCATCCGCTTGCATGCCGAGCGAAGTCGAGGTAAATCTAATTCACATCAGCTAATCAGCTTTTGTGCCGAGCGAAGTCGAGGTAAATTCTTTCTCATCAGCTAATCACCGCACCACCAACCGCACCGCCTGCCTACCCCTCCGTGGCCACCACCGCCATGTACACGCCGGGTGGTTGCGCGGTAAGGTCTATGGTATTGCCGGTGCCTTGCCATACTTCTTGGCCTGTGGAGGTGTAAACCGTTGTGCTTGGTGTTGGAATACCAATCGTGAAGATGCCGGTGGAGGGGTTGGGAATGAATACTGGTTTCTTATCGACACATCCTTCATTCACATTAGTGGAGATTGGCCAACAAATCTCTCCAACATTATCAGGACCCGGTAGCCCATTATTTCCAAGATCATATTGAATGGCATTTCCCACCCCGCATAATACAAAACCGCCACTCCCCTCCATAACGGGACCAAAGCTAGTGCCCATTCCAGCTTGCCAGAAAACTTGGCTTGCTCCCAGCGGATTGAATCCAGTTGGGTCTAAATATTGCCTTGTGACCGTCACTCCGGCATTCGAAAGCTGGACGACTGAATCCACTATAAAATCTTCTAATAGGTAGCTCACATAACTCTCCCCGGACACTGCAAACAGAACATTTCGCACTGTGTCGCCTGATTCCGCAAATATATCGCCAGTCAAAAATTCTGCCATCGAATCTGGCAGGTAAACATAGCCCCTTCCATTGGGATCGGAACGTACATAATAGTCCCGGAATTAATATGAATTGACCAGTGGCACTATTGTACTCCGATATTTTTTGTAGCCTGTTGCATTTATCGGAGCATCCGGAAATATACCCATTTGAAATGGAACATTGAACGCGAGTGGACCTCCATTGTCATCCCCCCCGCACCAGACAGCGTTCGCGCTCGGATAGAGCTGCGCATTTGAAACAAGTGATGTCATAAGCACTAATGCAGAAAGTAGAACAGCTCGCATTATGGATTACTGTTGGATTAGTACGAGCCCTGTATATCGTTCGGAGTCAGTCTCAAGGAGCACGGTAAATAGCCCGTGGAGTAAAGAAACATCGAGCTTCATTCGAGGACCGGTCATGCTTGATTCAAAACTTGGCGACCCCGCTCTCTCGCAAGTGTTCCAGCGCTCCAACTATGCGCTCCAACCAACGGCTGGGGTCTTGGTGAGTTTTGGTCTATTCCGGTTTCCATTAACTTATTATTGGTACCACTACCAGCCGGGTCGAAGCGATTTTCACCTCCGCTGCTCAATACACTGCGCATAAAAGTACGCCCTATTCCCGCGAGCGGCACAAAGCAAAAAGGTGCATAACCATCAGGGCAAGTTCCGTGTCCAGCCAAGCACTTGAACCGCTGAATAGAGAAGTGCCTTTGGTACGAATGCTGCACGTCCTACTGATCAAACTCCATATACCGGTCCAGCAGCAATTGAAGCTCTGCCTTACCGGTATGCAATAAGCGTTGCGCATCGGCCGTGCGGCTGCTGTCGCGCAGTTCGATCACGCGCTTGCCGTTGTCGTCGAACACCACTTCCTGCGTGCTGTCGGCAATGCCGAAGCCGTTGTTGAAGGTCCAAAAGGCTTGGTGCGGCGCAGCGTTGCTGAAAAGGTCGCGGCCCCACGGGTATTGGCTGTGCGGCAGGCCGAGTTGCGCGAGCAGGGTAACAGGAAAGTCCGCTTGGCTGCCATAAGTGTTGTTTTGGGTTCCCCGTAATTGAGGCGACAATGCGCCACCCGTTACCAAGAAGGGGATGCGGTGCCGCGCAGCGCTGTACTGGGGCAGGTTGTGGGGTAGGCTGTGGCCATGGTCGGCCACCACGAAGATCAATGAGTTGGCATACCACGGTTGTGTTTTCGCGGAATCGAGGAAAGCACCCAAGCAGCGGTCCGTGTAGTGAACGGTGTTGCGGTAGAGCTGGCTAATGTCTCCTGTAAAACCTTCATCCACGTTGGCATCGAACGGGTCGTGGCTGGTGGAGGTCATGACGATCCGGAAGAACGGTTTTGTTGCGTTGTTCGCGTCACGCAGGTGGAAGTCGAAGAGATCTTCATCGTATGCCCCCAACGGTGCGGTGCTTGATGGGGAATGCGGTTTCATCGTAGACCTTGTCGAAGCCCATAGCGTCCAAGTAGGAGCGCGTGTTGGCGAAGGAGATATCGCCTGCGTAGTAGTAGCGGCTGGAATAGCCGGTGCTGTCCAAGGTGCGCACCACGCTGGGCAGGCGGTCGAATTTGCCGAATTTGCGGATGATGGTGGTGGTGGGTTGCGAAGGGAAACCGCTGATGAGTGCGCACAGGCCTTGTTCCGTGCGGAAACCGGTGGAGTAGAAGTTGGTGAACAGCAGGCCATCCTTGCACGGGCGGGTGGAATTGCGGTGCCACGCCGCTGTCGCCTCCCGGAGTGGTTCGATCACGTCCGCAGTCCAGCTTTCCAGCATGATCAGCAGGATGTTTGGCCGGTTGTTCGTGGAGGATCCGCGTCGTGGGTCCGTCGGTGTGTGGATGGCCCGAAACGAATGCGCGGCGGGCCTCTTCCGTAGGCATGTAAGCGTATGGATTTGCTGGGAATTCGGCGGGTTCCACGGCAATTTCCATTAGGTTCCACAGGCCATTCATGGCGCCGAGGTTGAGCACTGGCTTAGTGGAGAACCAGGCCCAGCTTTTATTGATCGGGTCATCCTGCGGGCCGCCACGTGCGGCCAGCACGCACAACACGGGCACAAGGACCGCAGTCGCGATGCGTGCGCCGCGTTTTCCCTTTCGGAAATCACGGAAGTGGTCAATTTTTTCAGCAGGAAAAGGAAGAACAGACATTGCACAGCGGCTACCAAGAGCAGCATGACCATCCGGCCCAAGGCCATGGAGCCACCACCTCCGCCGGATAGCGTAGATAGCTGAGCGCTTTGCGGTCGATGCGTACGCCCCAAGCATCGAACAAGCCGATGTCCACCACGTTCACCAAGGTGCTTACCACGATGCACGCCACCAACACAACGCGCAAGGCTATACGCAGCGTTTTCGACTCCGTAAAGAGCAGTGGCACCGCGAAAAGGCTTGCCAACAGCAGCATGTAGCCCGTTGTCGCCAGGTCCATGGGCAGGCCGTGGAGGTGACTTTGCACAATTTCGCGCCAGCCAATACCGGCCAAATGCTGATGGCTGAACGCAAGGAACAAATGCCGTTGCACGGTGAACAGCGCCATGAAGAGCAACGCCACAAGCCCGAAATAACGCATATAAGACTTCACTTTCGACTTGGGTTCAGTGGACGATATGCAGGCGACCCAGTGTAAGCGTGTCGCCCGAAGCGGGTATCACGTTCAGAAAGGCAACTTGCGAGGAAATTTTGGAAACATCCACGTTCGTCTGTTTTCCCGATGCATTGAGGGAGATCAGTACACGGCCTTGGATATCAAGCACCACGACCTTATACGCACCGGCCGGGAAGGCGGGTGGAGCAAGAACGGAGACAGAACCGTTAGCCGGGTCAGGGAAATACCGCCAGCCCTCCGTCTTTACCGGTACGGCACCGATGCCCACGGGTTGGGAGCGCCATGCGATGGCATAATCGCCTAAGTTCAAATTCGGCATGTCCAATCGTGCGTACTTGTCCGTGGCGCTGCCGATCGTGCTGATCGAAGCCGGCACCACACCCCAAGCGGTGGCGGGGTTGGGACGATAAAGCACCACAAGGCTGTCCTCGTTGAACGCCGTGCCACCGGCAGGTTGCATTAGCCCGGTATCGAAAGCGGTAATGAGCCCGTCCCTTCCGTCCACGTTGAATTTCAACCCGTGGGGTTCATCCACGGGGAGTTGGCCTTCGATACGCCACCACCGGTCGGGCGAAACCGTGTAACCCGCCAGCCCGTCCGCCGGGGTCCAGTATTCTTCAACACGAAGTGGGAAAGCCGAGGAGGTGAACGAAGAAGTAACGGTGATGTCCGAATTGACGAGCGTGATCTGGGCGTAGGACCCGATCTCGCGGTCGTCAACGGTGGTTGCCAATGCCAAGCGTTCATCGTCGTTCAAGCGGATCGCCACCGGCTCGAACGGGCAACTCACAGTTATCACGGATGACGCTCCGCCGAGGTTTTGTATGGAACGCGCGCTATCGCCGGAAATCCCCACGCACCTCACGGAAACCGGCACGTTGTTGAACAAGGCCGCGCCGCCGCGTGTTTTTTGCCGGATGTGTACGGTGGCATCAAACGCGCCACCGCTTGGAACCACGCTGAACGAGTCCACCATGAAAGCGGCACCACCCGGCTGGAAGATCCAATCGTTGAAGAAGTCCGACATGTCCTGTCCGGTAGCAGCATTGAGCGCATCGCGCAGTTGCTCGCTGCTGATCGCACTGAAAGCATGTTCCGCAAGCACGGTCTTGAACCCGGAGCTGAACAGGCTGTCTCCGAGGTAGCCACGCAAAGTGCGTGCAACTTCCGAACCTTTGGCATACGAATGCGAGCCGTAAGTGATATCAGACGGAATCGCGTTGAGCGCAAACCAACCGCCATCGCGGATGTGCGTAGTGGCCGTTACATCATGATGGTTCTTGCGGGTCTCCGTTCTGTAAGTGTCCTCGCCGTGCAAGTCTTCCACGAAGAGGCTCGCACAGAAATCGGCGAAGCCTTCGTTGATGTACATCTCCTCCGGCCGGGCGCAGGTAATAAGGTTTCCGAACCAGTGGTGCGAAAGTTCGTGCGCTATGAGGTCCTCATCGGCAAGCGTGCCGTCCGCCGCGAAATCAGGATAGCAGATGTTGGTGGCATGTTCCATGGCACCTGCGGAAGTGAGCACGTAGCCCACACGATTCCAACGGTACGGCCCGAACCAGCGTTCGAACGTGTCAAAGGCCGGTTTCAGGTTGGCGAATGAAGCGCGCATGTCCGCAGTATCGCTGGGCAGTGCGGCCAGCAATACGGGGACGGTATCGCCACTTACGCTGGGGAAAAGCATCGTGGAGCATGGCGTAATTGCCAGCGGCTACGGAGGCGAGGTAGGCGGGAATGGATTCGTTTAATCGCCAATGGCTGATGGCTTCACCGCCGCCGAGGTCCTGCGTTGCGATCAAGCGCCGTTGGCAACAACCGTGCGATCATTCGTGGTACGAACGAAGAATTCAAAAAGGACAGCGCTCAACGAAATTGTCGAAACAGGGTAACCACGATCGCCCGTAGGAATGCGGCACGGCATCGAAGGCAACGCCGAGGTCGTACTGGTAATTGGGCAAGGTGTAGAAACCGCCGAAGCCGCTGGGGTCGGTAGGCGGATTGCCGTGGTAGAACACGGAAGCCTGCAACGTATCGGCAGGCCCGAACGCAGCTCCGAGGTCCACGAGGAGCACTTCATTTTGCTGGGTGAAGGTGCGCAGGTCACCGTTGATCACCACGGAATCCGCAGGCAGTAGCAAGTCCAAAGGAAGTTGCGATATCCCGTTCACCAATGGATGGAAACGGATGTCGGCCTGCCCGGCAATGATGCCGGACCCGGTGTTGGAAAGGTCGAGGTGCAGGGTGGTGTGCAGCAGATCGATGCTGTCGCTTCGGGTGGCGCTTCCCACTACGGAATTCTGTGCATGGCTGGTGCTGGCTGCGAGAATTGCCGTAATGGCGATCAGGAGTTGGATCGATCTGTGCATGAATGGTCTCGTTGCATTTTCCGGCCACGGTGCGGCGAAGTTACCAAGCACAGGCAAGTACGGGCAGGTTGTGCGGGACATCCGCCGGATGGAAACCCGACCGGCTATCTTTGCCGAAGCGATGGCCCTACGGCCCGCCCAAGCGCATGAAGCCAAGCCCGGAGCTATACGACCTCATTCATTCATTGACGAAATCGGAGAAGCGGTTTTTCAAGCTGCACTCCGCGTTACAGAGCGGCGAGAAGAATTACCTGCGGTTGTTCGATGCGATACATGCGCAGTCGGGCGGTTACGATGAAGCGGCGTTGAAGAAGCAGTTCGCCAAGGAGACCTTCATACAGCACTTGCCCTCGGAAAAGAACCACTTGTACAAGTTGATCTTAAAAGCGCTACGTTCCTATCACGCCGAATCCAGTGTGAGCGGGCAGTTGAAACAGCAGGTCAGCAACATCGAGATCCTCTATAATAAATCGCTCTATGAGGAGGCCTCGAAGGTCTTGGTGCGTGCGAAGAGGGTGGCGAAAGAGAACGAGCGCTACTACCTGTGGTTCGAGCTTTTGACCTGGGAGAAGATGCTGCTGGAGGAGGCATACCAAAGCGGCAATTTCAGCAATGACGTGGGTGAACTGATCGCTGAGGAAGACATCGTGCTGGGCAAGTTGCGCAACTTGGCGGCTTACCATGTGTTGTACGCCAAGATCAACTACGTGTTCCGCAGTGGTGGTTATGTGCGCACGCCGGAGGAGCATGCTATCGTGGAGGAGATCAGCGACCATCCGTTGATCAAAGGGAAGAACACGGCCTTGAGCGACCGGGCCGCGAGCATTTGCCTGTACACTCAGGGCTTCTGCTTTTGGGCGCGGCGCGATTGGGATACCAGCTATGCGAAGTTCAAGCGGGCGAAGGAGATCTTGGACAACCGCCCAGTGCTGCGCAAGGATCTGCCGAAGCGCTATGTACGCACCTGCTACTACATCGTACAATGCGAGATCGAGCTTGGGAAGTACGACAGTGCCCGGGCGAACATCAAGCACCTGCGGTCCCTTACAGGTGATCCCGGCTTCTCGGACGTCGACATCAAGCAGCAGGTGTTCAACAGCAGTTGGTCCGCCGAGTTGCGTCTATTGGATCGCATGGGCGATTACAAGGCCGCGATCGCCTTGGAAAAACCCATCGTTCAACATATGGGGCGGATGCAGCGCGAATATGACCTGGAGTTCCGCTTCCTGCTGTCAACGGCACATTTCGGCGCCGGTGATCTTAGCCGTTCCCTGCATTGGCTGAACCGCTTGCTGAACGACCCTGAGCCCACCTTGCGGCAAGACCTTTACACGTACGCAAAGTTGTTCAATCTGGTGGTGCACTACGAGATGGGCAACAACGAACTTGTGGAATACATCTCCCGAAGTACCAAACGCTTCTTGACCAAGCGCAGCCGCGCTTATGGTGTGGAAGCGGCATTGGTGGAGCATGTGCGCAAACTGGCCAAGACCTCTGGTGCGGAGGCTAAACACGGCCTCTTCGTTTCATTGGAAGCGAAGTTGAATGAGTTGATGGAAGACCCGGACGAAAGCACGGTGCTGAAGTATTTCAACATCTGCGCCTGGGTGCGGTCAAAGGTGCAGGGCATCACTATGGCGGAAGCAGTGCGCAAAGAAGTCGCTGCCTTAAAGAAGACGAATTAGGTTTTTCTAAGCTCGGCATGAGCACCTGCGCTCGTGCCGAATTGTTTTCGGACTACTCTAAGCCTGAACGCATCTCGTTCTTCTCCACCACCTTGAACTCAGTCCGGCGGTTGGCTTGGTGCTGGGCCTCCGTGCAAGGCACGTCGTTCACGCAACCGTTCACGGGCATGGTCTCCCCATAGCCTTTGGCAGCGATGTGGTCCGGGTCCACGCCATGGCGCACCAAGTAGTCCACTGCGCTTTTTGCCCGTGCGTCGCTCAATACCAAGTTGTACGTATCACCACCACGGCTGTCCGTATGTGATCCCAGTTCAAAGTAGAACTTGGGGTTGTCCTTGAAGATCACGGCCACTTTGTCCAACTCCACGGCGGCATCCGGCCTGATGTCCCATTTATCGTAGTCGTAGAAAATGTCCGCTACGATCATGGGCTGCACCACGGGCACGGGTTCCATCTGGATGTTGGCCTGCACGGCGGTACTTAGCCCCAGTCCTTTCGTGCTCAATGGCCGGCTCTGGTTCAGCATGCCTTCGTGGTTGGCCATTAACTGGTAGTCCGTGTTAGGTTCCAGCGGGATCTCAAATCTTCCGTCGGGACCAGCTACCAACGTGGTGTCGGTGCCTTTGTCCAGGTTGCGCAAGGTGAGCAAGGCTCCGGGCAAAGGCTCTCCCGTCCGTGCATTGGTGACGATCCCTTCGGCGAAGAAAACCGGCGGTTGCACTTTCAGTGCATAAAGCTGGTCGGTAACGCTGCGCGAACTGCTGAAATAGCCTTGGGTGCCGGTGCTGTCCAACCACAGGCCAAAGTCGTCCCGGGTCGTGTTCACGGGGTAACCCATGTTCTGCGGTTCGCTCCACCACGGTCCTTCCAAATGGGTTTCAAAGATGTCCAAGCCGCCCATGTTGGTATGCCCTGTGCTTGAAAAGTAGAGCGAGTTGCCAACTGTGGTCGGGAACATCTCGTCACCGGCGGTGTTGATGGTGGGCCCCATGTTCACGGGTGCTTCCCAGCCCACGCCGTTGTTGCGCGATTTCCAAAGGTCCTTGCCGCCAACGCCCCCGGGCATGTCGCTGGTGTAGTACAGTGTTTTACCGTCTGGCGCAATTGCGGGTTGCCCCACGGAATACGCATCATTGTTGTAGTCGAAGGGCTGTATGTCGCCCCAATCGCCGGTTGCCTGAAGATTCGCACGGTACAATTTCAGGTTGCTGATGTGCAGTGAATCCTTGACCAATCTGGCACCGTTGGAATTGCTGCGCGTGAACCAGAGTGTTTGGCCGTCGGGCGAAAGTGCGGCAGGTCCTTCGTGATACGGTCCGTTTACTTCCCCTTGCAATGGAACCCATTGGCCCAAGCCGCCACCCGGTAACAAGGAAGCGAAATAGAGGTCCAGAAAGGCCATGCCGGTCCAAGGGTCGCGGTCGTTGCCTTCTGCCGGTGTGGCCGCTGTGAACAGGAGGCCGTTGCGGTAGGGTGCGGGTGAAAAGGCCGTCACCAATCCGGGCACGACCAAGGGGGTAACCGTGTAGCGGGCGCTGTCGGTGTAGAATGAACGATAGCCTTGGCAGGAACCGATCAGGTCCACGGCCACGCGCTTTTCGGCCAGATCGGGCACGGAGCGTATCAGGAGTTGTTCGGCATTGTGGAATTCGCCCAAGCCCATCAGCAAACGACCGTATTGGTAGGCGGCATCGCCGGTCAACGGCTCCAAGGCTTCGGCCTCTTTGTAGTGCACAGCGGCATCGTCGAGTTCGTTCTGCTTTCGGGCAGCTTCCGCAGCTTGTAACGAGGCATGGCGATCGGGGCCATGCTTCAAAGCACGTTCATACATTTCTTGGGCATCCGCATAGGCCAATACGGTCATTTTTTTATCGGCTTGCTGCACGAGCCGCTGTGGACCACAGGCGGTAAACATTACGAAAAACAGGGCCAGCAAGAGCGGTTGCGTCGGGTTTTTCCGCATGGGCAACGGGTATGGGCAGGCCGGGGTATAGACCTTAGAAAAAGCAAGTTAGGCGTTCCCGGCGAAGCAGGCAAGTCCGGTTGTTCGCGGAAGTCAGTCCTTGCTTCGTCTATCGGAGAGCGGGTTGCGTCGAAACCTCAACGGCGCTGCCGGAGGGTTTCGTGCAACGCCACCCCTGCGGCCACGCTCACATTAAGCGACCCGATGGCACCTGCCATGGGGATGCGGACCAACGCATCAGCGATGCGCAGTACGGGTTCGGAGATGCCTGTGTCTTCAGCGCCCATCACCAGCACCAGCGGCCCGGTCAGGTCGGTCGCGGCGAGTTCGGCATCGGCTTTTTCCGTAACGGCCACCACGCGCAAACCGCTGTCACGGGCGCGTTTCAGCGCTTCGAGGAAATTGTCCACGCGGCAAACGGGCTTGCGCAGAAGAGCACCGGCGCTGGTCTTCACCGCATCGCTGCCGAGCCGGGCCGTGTTGGTCTTGGGCACCAAGATCGCATGCGCTCCGAAGCATTCCGCGCTGCGAGCGATCGCGCCCACGTTGCGAACGTCGGTTACGCCGTCCAATGCCACGATCAGCGGATCTTCTCCCTTGTCGAAAGCTTGCGCCAGCACACCGTCGAGGTCCTGCATCTCCACTTGGCTGATGAAGGCCGCGACGCCTTGGTGCTCCGTTGTGGTAAGCCGGTCCAGTTTGTCGGCGGGCACGGGCTGCCAAGGCACGCCCAATTCGCGTGCAAGATTTTCAATGTCGCGGATACCGTCGCCGCCTGCATCGCGGCGGATCAACAGTTTCTCCACGTGCAGGTCGCTACGCAGCGCTTCCAGCACCGGGTGTACGCCGCAGATCAGTTCGTCTTTTTTCATGGCTGTTTTCAGACGATCCATTAGGTCGACTGTATGGATGTGATGCACGCCGAGCAGTGCGACGTTCTCTGTGTGCTCTGTGCCTCTGCGGTAAAAAAACCTGCCTCGCATTCTCCGCGCCTCTGCGCCTCCGCGTCAAAAAATCCGCTTATCATTTCTCAGTGTCTCTGCGCCTCTGTGGCAAAAAAAATCTCATCCTCAATTCTGCAAAATCCTACCGTTCCTCCAACTTTCCACGTTGCGGTACCACGCGCTCTTCAATCCTTGGTTCCGTTGGAGTACCATGTCGTTTCCACAGAACGGGCTTTCCTTGCGCACGAATTCGAAGTTGAGGCTCATCAGGTTGGTTTCTTCGCCGTAGGTCCATGTCTCCGAGCTTCCGTCTGCTGATCGGCGGATGCTCGTAGGTGTGCCGAAAATGATATGTACCAGACCGCGGTCGGTCTTCCAACCTTCCAAACAGGAGGTAAAATGGCGATTGGCGGTTTCCACGCGGCCGTAATAGCCGGAGATGGCCTCGCGGGCGCGGTCGCGGCTTCCGGCGGCATTGATCCAGAATTTCTCCACCTCTTTGCGCTGGTCCTTGGCGGCGGAAATGGCATCCCATTCTTTTAGACTGGTGATGTAGCGCAACGGACCGGCCATGTCCGGCGCAGTGTTGATGAGCGGATAGCTGCCGTCGGCGATGAAGAGCGCGTAGCCCGCCATGCTCGCCGTGTCGGGGCGGAACAGGTAATAGCCTGAGCTTCCTGTCTTCAATTGGAACGTGCCGTCGCCGCCCACATGCACCATGAAGGTGCTGTCCGGCGTGGTGCCCAATTCCACGGGGGCCACTTCGGCGAAGACCGGTGCTGGCAGTTTCTGTGAAGCAGGATAGTGCGCGGCGAAAAGGATTTGGTCAGTGAACAAGTCCGTGCGGATGTTGGTGACCGCACCAGGCTGCACACGGTCGTCGAAATAGGGCAGACCATTCGCGGCAATGGGCATGAACTCATCGCGATGCTTACCCGCGCCGCGTTCCACTCGAGCCAACACCGTGCTTTCCGCATCGCGGTTCAAATCGTGCGCAGTGATGCGCAGCAGATAGGGTTGGTCGCCCGCAACGTTCACGGCCATGCTTCCGATCAGCTCGCGGTCTTCGTTCTGGTCGGCGCGCTGGTCCTTCACCAAGGTGCTCGCACTGTCCAACAGGGCGCCTTGGCCATTTGCGGGCCAAGCTTCATACCGCATCATCACGCGGGCGTGGTAAGGGCCGCCACCACCGGTGCCTTTATACAACAGATCGGCGGTGCGAAGTTTGAAGTAGAGCGTGGTGCGGTCAGCAGCGGGTTCGTAAACGCGGGCATCCAACCGGATAGCGGCGGCGCCTTTGCCGTAGAGGTAGGCGAGGTTGTCGCCGCCCGCCACCGGCACGTAAGTGCTGCAACCTGCGAGCGCGATAAAAGCCACAGCTGATAAGATATTGAGCAACGGGTTCTTCATGCGTCGCGGCCTTCTTCCAAGGAACGTTCCAGCAAGCGGGGATGGATCGCCTTGTTGGTTTTCGCGCCCAGATCCTTCAGCATTTCCACTTGGCGCACCAGGTTTCCGGGGCCTTCGGAAAGTTTGCCCACGGCTTTTTCATAGCTCTCCTGTGCGTCTTTCACATGCTTGCCGATGCGGCCCAGATCTTCGGAGAAGCCCACGAATTTCTCGTACAGCGCACCGGCACGATTGGCGATCTCCAAGTGGTTGCGCGCGATCCGCTCGTTCTTCCACAGCCCGTGGATGGTGCGCAACGTGGCCATCAACGTGCTGTGCGTCACCATTACGACTTGACGATCATAAGCTTCCTGAAAAATTTCGGGACGCTCGCGCAAAGCCAGCAGGAACGCGGGTTCTATCGGCACGAACATCAGCACGAAGTCCACGCTTTGAACGCCGTAGAGCTTGGTGTAATCCTTTTCGCCGAGGCCCTTGGCGTGCGTGCGCATGCTCTCCACATGCAGGCGCAGCAGGCGTGTGCGCTCGCCTTCGTCGGTGGCGTTGCAGAATTTCTCGTAGTGGAGCAAGCTCACTTTGGAGTCGATGATGAGGTACTTTTCTTCCGGCAGCATCACCACGGCATCCGGGCGCAAGCGCGTGCCGTCGGCCTGGGTGGTGCTTTCCTGCATGGTGTACTCTTGGCCCTTCACCAAGCCGGAGCTTTCCAGCAGTTTATCCAGGATCATCTCCCCCCAGGCGCCTTGGCTCTGATGATCGCCTTTCAGCGCTTTGGTCAAGTTGTCCGCGTCCTGGCTCAGTCGCTGGTTCTGTTCCACCAGTTTCGCCACCTCGGTTTTCAACAGGAAGCGTTCTTTTCCTTCCTTGTCGTAGGCGGTACGCACTTGCTCCTGAAACTCTTTGATGCGGTCCTTGAAAGGGTCCAGCAGCAGTTTCAATGTGCCTTCCTGGCGTTCGGTGAGCTGCTTGCCTTTTTCCTCCATCAAGGTGCTGGCGATGTGCTTGAACTCCTTGGTCATGCGCTCGTTCAGCGTTTCGAGCTCTGCTTTTTGCGTTTCGAGTTTTTCCGCAAGGCCGGTGTTGCGCTGCTCTTCGGCGGAAAGTGTGCGGTTCAGTTTCACCACGTCTTCCTGCATTTCGGCAAGTCGGTTTTCACGCTCCGCGATGCGTTGCCCCATGTCCGCGCGCTCCTGCTCGCGTGCTTGTTGCAGCAGCTGCAGCGCTTCACCGCCCTTGCCCTTTTGCCAAAGCAGTACAGCCACGGCGCCCAGGATCAACCCGGCGAAAAGGCCTAAGAACAAGGTGGTCCACTCCATGCAGTGTGCGCCGGAACGATATCCGGCTTGATGCCGCTAAGGTAGGCGGGTTGCGGCAGGGAGCGGACAGGCACCTTGTCGCGATCCCCCAGTAAGCCCTCAATGGACCACCATGAACACGGAGGTCATTGTACCCGTTGCAGTTACCAAGTGTACCGAATAGGTTGCGTCGGGAAGGGCAGAGGTATCGTATTCGATCCGGTCTCCAGTGCTGGATCCATGTTGCACTTCACGCCCCAAAAGGTCACGGACCGAATAGCGGACCGCACCTGTTCCGGCCGGAAGTTGAAGCGTGAAAATGAGGTCTGCCGGGTTAGGGCTACCCTGCAAGATCAGCGTTGCCGCCGAGTGAATACCGGAGGAAGATCGCTCGATCAACCAAGTTCCGTTCTGTACTTCGCCCTGCGTGCCGATGCCGCCAGCTATAAGGTACTGGCCGTTTCCCAAAGCCCCGATGCCGCGGATGTCCATGATCGGAACATCGGCGGTTCCCGCATTCTCCCAGCCTGAGGACCAAATTGGGATCGAAGTTGCAGGGGCCACCACGCCGGAACCGTTGTACGCGACGGCATTGAAATTATAGCTCGTTGCGGAGCCCCCGATCCAAGCAACAGAGGAATCAATGTTGATTGCGCCGGGCCGGTAGCGCGCACCCGATGGACAAATTTCCACGGGTTGCCATACGATGGAAAGCGGGTCCAGCGGGTCGATCACCCCGAAGCGCAGTTTGTCTTGTGCGGGGAAGTTGCCCGTGCTTACGGCGCCTCCGTAATAGTAGATCGTATCGCCAATGATGGTGCCGCCTGCGCCGAACGCTTTGAAGTCATTGGTGTTCGGCACGGGTGTGGCTTGGGCCCATTGATCGGTGCCGGGGTTGTACACCTGCACGTTCGCCACATTGGCCGTGTTGCTCCAGCCGGTTACCACATAGATCAGGCTGTCGCGCCAAACGGCTTGCACGTGATCGTCCACCGGCACAGGAACGGAGCTACCGCCGGACAGCCATGTATTGGTGGAAAGGTCCAAACGATGCACGCGGTTGGAACTGATCTCGTAGGGTGGTCCGTTCAACACATGGTAACCTCCGATCACATAGGCCGTGTCGCCCACCACGCTGGCCGCCGAGGCGATCATGCCCAAGCTGTCGGGCACATCGGGCAGCGTGCTCCAAGTATCAAAGGCCACGTCATACCGATAAGCGTTCAAGGTGATTTCGTTGGCCGAAAATCCGGTACCGATGCCGCCAAAAACATAGCCGTACCAAGCGCCGCCGACCTGTGCTGTGCAAAAGGCATGGTTGGTGGTGGGCACAGGTATGTCCGCCAGCTGGGTCCATGTGAATTGTGCTTGAGCTGCGGGCGCAAAAGCCCCAATGGCCAAGAGAGTGAGTGCCTTACGGGCCGTCGAAATCATGCCACAAGATACCGTACCACGCATTGGTCCGGAGCGGAGTTGTAGTTGGCAGTGGCAATAGGCAGCGGTCGGCAGTACCCGGTACTCAATACGCGATACCCGGTACCAGAATTTAAATGACAACAAAAACCCTCTGTGTACTCCGTTTACCCTGAGCGGAGCCGCAGGGCGTCTCTTTGGTGAAAAACTCCACTCACTCAATTATCCAAGATCACCACCAAAGCCCCCGTGGGCACCTCGTCAAAAAGCTGGATCACGTCGCTGTTGCGCATGCGGATGCAGCCGTGCGAGCTGGGCCGGCCGAGTGAAGCCTCGTCGCCGGTGCCGTGGATGTAGATGCCGCGCTGCATGCTGTCCACCGTTCCGCCTTCATTCACGCCGGGTTCCATGCCGCCCAGCCAAAGGATGCGGGAGGTAATGAGGTCGTCTTTCCCAGTGCTGTCGATGGCCGTTTTGCCTGTGAATTGGCGGCTCTCGAACACGCCGAAAGGGGGCACGCCGGCCAATTTTTCGCACAACACGGTGCAGCCCTTCTGGCGTGCGGAAGCTATTTTCCTTAGCACCCAATCCATTTTTCGAAGTCGAGATCACGTATTCGGCTTGCATTTTTCCGCCCACCACATAATACATGCGTTGACTTCGCACGGAAACGTAAAGCACGTTGCCTTCCACTTTCGCTTCCGGGTATTTGGACTGCATCCATTCCAGGAGGAAATCGGCCAACGCTTGTTTATGCAAAGGGGCGGCCATGGCCAAGTCTTCGCGCTGCGCAAAAGCCGCGCTTCCCGAAAGCAGGTATAGCGAAAGCACGAAAGCCTTGAACGGGTGCATCGGGACGTATACGGTACCATGGCGGCACCGGTTTCAGCGGCGAATTTGAGCGGTGGGGCGGTCTCAGGTCAAGTGGCCTTCGCATTAACTTTCCACAAACCCAGTTGAATTGCCGTCGCGATGCATGCATCGCCCAGCATCAGCGCCAGCGGGTTTGGAATTCAGACGACTTTCCGTAGCGACCGTGGCGATCGTTGCGGTAGTAACTCCGAACAACTGATATTGACTTTGCGTTCTTAGCGGCCTTTGCGGGAAAATTCTCAGAACAAACTCGTAAACCCAAAATGTATTTTCCCGGCGCGTAGCTCGATCGGATTATCGAACTGCTGCCCCAGCGCATAGGTCAGCGCGAAAATGCCGGCCTTGGTCTCGAAGCTGGTGCCCACACCGAAGCCGAGCGGGTATCGGTCAACAGCGTTTCGCGACTTTGGTCCTCCCACCACATGTTGTCCATAAAGAGGAAGAAGTTGCTGTTCTCCTCGAACAGAAAGCGGTATTCCACCGTGCCGATGGCGAAGCTGGAACAATAGATGCTGGCCTCGTCCACCCCGCGCATGGTCTTGATGCCGCCGATGCGGAACAGCTCGTTGCTGTAGAGGTTGTCGTTCACCATGGAACCGCCTTGCGCCGCCAGTCGAATTGTGCCGCGCCTTCCCAGCGGTAGGTGCAACACCGTGTTTCCGGAAAGTTCGTATTGCACGCTGCTCACGGTATTGTTCAAGCTGTCGGTAAGTGTGTTCGTACTGCTGCGCTTGCGCCCTGCGGAACCTTCGGCATCCAAGGAAAAGCCCTTGCGCGGATTGTAACGGTAGTCGAACTTTTCGTGCTTCAAGCCAAGGCCGTAAGAGGTGAGCTTCACGTCCGCAAGTCCGGCCGTAGAGGTGAATTGTTGGCCCAATCGCTGGCTGCTTTTGTTGTTCACGAACACGCTCACCTTGTCGCCTTTTGGCAGCAAGTAGGCCAGTGCGGCGCGCGAGGAAACCTCAATAAAAGTGGTGTCGCGTTTGAAAAGCTTCAGCGAAAGGTCCGTACCGAAAGGCGTGTTGAAGAGGTAGGGCAGGCCCAGCGCGATGCGGAGATCTTGTGTTCGATCTTGCAAACTGCGCCAGGCCAAGTCGATGGCTTCGCCGCGGTGCAACGCGTTGCGGAGCTTCAGGTCGATGTCGCCGGTCACGTTCACCTTGCCGGAGAGGACGTCCGGTGCCACGCCGAGAATGCCGTTGAAGCTGCTGGCTTTTTTATCGTCGATAAAGAGGTAAAGCTTGGTTTCGGCGGGGGAGAAGAGCACGTACGGCGGCTGCTTCACGGCTACGAAAGGCAGCTCCCGCAGGCGCGGATCGAGCGCGCGCACAAGCGCTTCGTTGTACGGATCGCCAGCGCGGATGCCGATGTGCGCCTGCAAATAGCGCGGGCCCATGCGCGCTGTGCCACGCACTACAACGCTGTCGAACTTCACGAAGCGGCCCCGGTCTAACCGGACGGCCGCTTGCAATCCGTCGCCGGTCTGTCGCAAACTGTCCAAGCCCACGGTGGCAAAGGGAAATCCGTTGTTCTCGCAGGCATCGAGGAGGCCCTCGAAGAGCTTGGCCATTTGGCGCGGTGTAACCGGGCGGTCCTGATAGAATCGCTCTCGGAAGCCGGTGGTGCTTGCCAATTCCTTGGGTGTGTTGCCCACGGAAAGCTTGGCCCAGCGATAAATGGGGCCAAGATGGAAGCGGCAGCGCGTAGTGTCGGCAGTGCGTACGCAGGTATCGCGGGAAGCTTCCAACCGGCCTTCGGCGATCATGGCATTGCGCAATTCGGCCGTGCGGGCGTCCAGCATGCCAGGTTCCACCTTGAACGGTCGTTCCCATTTCCGGGGAAGAACGGTATCGGCCTCGATCACCAGTAACTGTTGTTGGGCGTAAGCCATTCCGGTTGAAAAGCAACAGCAGATCAACAGAAAACCAACGGCGATGCCGGGTTTGCGGAACCACCGCCCGTATTGCTGTTCCGTGCCGCCAAGGATCATCATGCGATCCACAAGATCGGCTGGCCGCCTTGCGCTTGCATCAGTTCATTGGCTTTGCCGAAATGGCCACAACCCAAAAAGCCACGGTGCGCCGAAAGGGGCGAAGGGTGTGGCGCCTTCAGGATGTAATGCTTCTCGGCATCGATCAACCCTTCCTTCGCTATGGCGTGCCGACCCCAAAGCAGGAAAACAACGCCTTTTCGCTCGCGGGAAAGCGCTGTAATGGCGGCATCCGTAAAGCGTTCCCAACCCTTGCCCTGATGACTCGCAGCCTCGCCTGCCCGCACCGTGAGCACCGTATTCAGCAAGAGCACGCCCTGTTCAGCCCAGTGCAAAAGGTCTCCGGAACGTGGCGGAACCCCACCCAGATCGCGGGCGATCTCCTTAAAAATGTTTTTGAGCGAAGGCGGCGGAGGCACCCCCTCCGGCACGGAAAAACATAGTCCGTGCGCTTGCCCGGGACCGTGGTAGGGGTCCTGCCCGATTATGACCACCCGGACGGCTTGGAAAGGTGTGGCCTTGAAAGCATGTAAGATCCGGCCTGGCAGCGGGTACACTGTTTGCGTGGCCATTTCCGTGCGCAGAAAGCCCTTCAGCTCCGCGAAATACGGCGCATCCAGCTCGGCTTGGAGCTGTTCCTGCCAGCCGGGATCAATGTCCGGAACGGGTGCTGCGGAGGGCGCTTTCATCAAGGCAACAAAGGTCGCACTATGGATCGTTGAAACTTTTTCGGTCCTATTCCGGTATCAGGGGTTAATTTTGAAGGGGAATCCCCAGCAACAGGAACGATGAAAAAGATCTTCAAGGTATTCGCGGCAGTGGCCGTGGCCAGCCTGCTCTTCAGCGCATGCAAGTCCACCCACGCCTGCCCGGCTTACGGCAAAGTGGTAAAGGCCCCGGCCTCCACTGAGCGCACGAGCTAAGCACCGCACCTTACAGCCCCAGCCCGGAGGAAACTCCGGGCTTTCCTGTTTTGGGGTCGTCCATGCGTCCACACAATCGCCCGCGCTCGCGTTTTTCGCGAGTATGTTCGCCTAATGACCGCCTCCGGAGCGTTTTCAGCGTTCGATTCTTATCAGACCTCCGTGTTCTCTTCGGTTTCTGTCGGAGACCGTCAATTCTAGGCGTTCTCCGCGCCCACTGCGGTTAAAACTCCGTGTCTCTGTGCCTCCGTGGTGTAAATCACCCTCCCACGCCTCACACATACCCAAAACTTAACTCCTGCACCAGCTCTTTGCTAAGGCTTTGCGCCACGGGGCAAGTACGCGCAGCATGCTCCAAGATCTTCCGCTGGCGGTTATCCAGCTCCTTTCCCTCCAGCTCAAAATGAAGCTCTACGCGTCCCACACGGCGCGGGTCGCTCTCCATGTGCTTCACCACCCGCGCCTTCAGGCCGTTCAGCGGAATGGATTTCGCCTCAGCGGCAATGCCCATTAAGGTCATCATACAGCAGGCAAGCGAGGTGCTCATCAGGTCGGTGGGGCTGAAGGCCTCGCCCTTGCCATGGTTGTCCAGGGGAGCGTCGGTAATGATGGTTTCCCCGCTGCGAACGTGGGTTGCTGAAGTGCGGAGATTGCCGAGGTAGGTAACAATTGCGGTATCCATGGTGAAGTGAATGAATTGATCTTCCGGGGCAAAGTTCGGTATCCATGGAGTGGCACCCCGCTTATTTTCAACCCTGCCTGATCCTCCGTAACTTTGAACTTTCCACGGCATGTTACGCCCCTTGCTCCCCCTCCTCCTGCTTGCGCTGGGCTTGCCAGCGCTCGCGCAGGAGCAAAGTATTTACGACGAAGCGGGGCGCACGCTGTATTCCCGCGAGATCTACGGCGGTCCGTTGGTACATGGCGATGGCTGGGGCGGCACGTTCCTGTACGGGAAATACACCACTGCCAAGGACCGCACGCTATACGGGCTGGACATCGTCACGATGAAACATCCCAAGGAGATCAAGAGCTTCAATCCCAGCTACCAGGATGCGCGCGGTTATTTTTATGGGAAGCTGAACACCTTGTTCATTATGCGGCCCACCTTCGGGAAAAAGCACCGCATCACCGAAAAGCTGCGCAAGAGCGGGGTGGAGGTGAACTACGTGTGGGGCATCGGTCCATCTTTTGGATTTTTGAAGCCGGTTTACCTACAGATCCTCGGCGCGGAATTCCCTTCACAGACCATCACCACCGAGCGGTACGACCCGGAGAAGCACTTCGCGAACAACATCTATAGCCGGGCATCCTGGTTCAAGGGCCTCGGCGAAACGCGGATCTATCCCGGTGCCTTCGGGCGCTTCGCTTTCAACTTCGAATACGCCGGTGACAACACCGGTATTCGGGCATTGGAAGTGGGCACTTCGCTGGATGCTTACGGAGAAACGTTGCCGATCATGGCCGATCTGGCAGGCATCGGCAGCAACAAGCAGTTCTATCTTGAATTCTATATCGCGCTGCATTTCGGCAGCAAAAAAATACGATGAGCGGAAACGTTACGACGGTCGCGGAAGCTGAAGCACCGCGCCGAAAGCCGGACTGGTTGCGAGTGAAGCTGCCCAACGGTGAGAACTATAAGAAAGTACGGGCATTGGTGACGGAGCACAAGCTGCACACCATTTGCCAGAGCGGCAACTGCCCCAACATGGGCGAATGCTGGGGCGCGGGCACGGCCACTTTCATGATCCTCGGCAACATCTGCACGCGGAGCTGTGGCTTCTGCAACGTAGCCACGGGCAGGCCGGAAGAAGCCGACCCGTTCGAACCCGCACGCGTGGCGCGTTCCGTGGAACTCATGGGCGTGAAACACTGCGTGATCACCTCCGTGGACCGCGACGACATGGCCGACGGTGGCGCTAACATTTGGGCGAAGACCATCCGCTCCGTGCGCCGCAGAAGCCCGCAAACGAAATTGGAAACACTGATCCCCGATTTCAAGGGTGAATGGCAGAACCTCGCTATCGTTACTGCCGAACGCCCCGAAGTGTTGAGCCATAATCTGGAAACGGTGCGTAGGCTAAGCAAGCAGGTGCGCGTTCAAGCCAAGTATGACCGTAGTTTGGAAGTGTTGTTCCGCGCGAAGAAAGAAGGCTTGCGCACCAAGAGCGGCATCATGCTGGGCCTGGGCGAAACCGAAAAAGAAGTACTCGAAACGCTGGATGATCTGCGCAGTGTGAACTGCGACGTGGCCACGATCGGCCAATACCTACAGCCAAGCAAAGAACACCTGCCCATCACCGAGTTCGTGCATCCTGACCGCTTCGCCTTCTTTAAGGAAGAAGGGCTCAAACGCGGTTTCCGTTTTGTTGAAAGCGGGCCGTTGGTGCGCAGCAGTTATCATGCGGAGAAGCATGTTCTCTGAATTCGGGTGAACCATTCCGGCCGCCACCTGTTCGCTCAAAACAAACAAGTATCCTAAGCAATGACAAAACTTCGCATCGCCATTAACGGCTTTGGCCGCATCGGTCGCATTACCTCCCGTATCCTCCTGAAACGCGACGATATCGAACTGATGGCCGTGAACGACATCACCGATACCAAGACCCTGGCTCATCTTTTCAAGTATGATTCAGTTCACGGCGTTTTTCAGGGGGATGTAGGCCATGATGAAAACGCATTGCACATCAATGGAAAGAAGATCTTGGCCTTCTCGGAGAAGGATCCGTCGGCTTTACCATGGGCCAAGCTCAACATCGATGTGGTGATCGAGAGCACCGGGCGTTTTCTTACGCGTGATACAGCCTCCGGGCATCTCAAGGCCGGCGCAAAGAAAGTAGTGCTATCAGCACCGGCAAAAGAGGAAGGCATCAAGACGGTGGTCCTTGGCGTGAACGAGGACAAGCTGGATGCAAAGGATGACATCGTTTCAAACGCCTCTTGCACCACCAATTGCGCGGCGCCCATGGTGCAAGTGATCCATGAATTATGCGGCATTGAAAGCGGCTACATCACCACCGTGCATGCCTATACCAGTGACCAGCGCCTGCACGATGCCCCGCACCGGGACCTGCGCCGCTCGCGGGCTGCGGCCGTCTCCATGATCCCTACGACCACTGGTGCGGCCAAAGCAATCACCAAGATCTTTCCTGAATTGAACGGCAAGCTCGGCGGCGCCGGGATCCGCGTGCCGGTTTCGGACGGTTCCATCACGGACCTCACCTGCCATGTTAACAAGACCGTGACCGTCGAGGCGATCAATGCCCGCTTCAAGGAACTCGCGGAAGGAAAACTGAAGGGTATCCTGCGATACACAGAGGACCCGATCGTGAGCGTGGACATCGTGGGCGACCCCGCAAGTTGCATCCTGGACGGTTTGCTCACCAGCGTGATCGGCAGTAGCGTTAAGGTGATGGGCTGGTACGACAACGAATTCGGGTTCAGCAGCCGCTTGGTGGATTTGGTTGAGCTTGTCGGGAAAGTCAAGAAGTGAACGGCGGTGCGCCCGTCAGGCGCGTATCGTTCGCAAGTGGCCCGTCGTTTTTGCGTTGCAAGAGCATAAGCTTCTGCCCGTCAAACACGGCGTAGGTGAACCATGAGATCCAGTCTCCGAGGTTGATGTAGGTGCTCTCAGTGTCTCGCGAAGCGGACCCTGAGTTCAAGTTATTTGTAGCGCTTTCGGCACCACTCCCACCCAGCTGCAACTCCATCGGCAAATGCCGGTGCCCAAAAACGAAGTAGTCGAATTGTTCTTGCAGAAGCACTTCCCGGGAATGCTGCGCAAGCCATTCCTTTTCTGCACCGAGGTATTTCTTGTCGTTCTCGTAGTTCTTGTTCCGGCTGCGCCCGCTCCAGAAATTCGCGATGCCCAAACCCAAATTGGGATGCAAACGCGCAAAGCACCATTGCATGAGCGGGTTGCGGAACACGCGCTTGATCATCTTGTAACCGCGATCACCCGGCCCCAGCCCATCGCCGTGGCCAATGTAAAAACGCTTGCCATTCCACTCCCGTGTGATCGGTTCGCGGTGCAGCACCACGCCCGTTTCCTTGGGCAGGTAATCGAACATCCACATGTCGTGGTTGCCGATATGAACATGCACGGGGATGCCGCTGTCCGTTAGTTCCGCCAAAGTGCCCAGCAAGCGCACAAAGCCGCGCGGCACTACTTCCTTGTACTCAAACCACATGTCGAAAATGTCGCCGAGGATGTGGATCTCCGTCGCATCCTTGGCCGCAAGACGCAGGAAATGCACGATGCGTTTCTCGCGTTCCAGACTGCGCGCATGGTCCGGCACCCCGAGGTGGAAATCGGAGAGGAAGTAGATTTTTTGGGAGGCCGTCATGTTGGAACCGCGGAGCACGCGGAGAGCGCAAAGAAATGCAGGATACCGCGTTTCATTCGTTTGGACTGTGGAAAAGCTTCTTGCGCGGTGCGGATTCGGTGTTTTTGGGACGGCCCGGAGTGATTTCATTGATCGGATTACATTTGAAGAAAGTCACCACCATGAAACAGCTTTTCCCACTCGTATTGATTGCTTCGTTGATCGGAAACTCACTTCAAGCGCAACCCGGACCGATTTATCCTTCAGACCTGATGTACGCAGTGCGAGTTTGTTCGGATACAAGCTTCATTGGTTTGGATTCAACCGATTTCGGGCAAGTGGAGGACCTTAATAGTGGTAACCGTGGGTGTATGTCGTCGGGAGAGGTCCAACCCACTTGGACTACTTTTCATATTGCGGTCGAAGGTCAAGTTGGATTTACAATAGCACCGGTTCCTGGGGCCTTCATCGACATTGATTTCGCTGTTTGGGGTCCTTTTGACACAATTCCACAACTCTTGGAGACGGTGCCGGTCCGTTGCAGTTATGCCGCACCAGGTCCAGGCGCCTACATCACAGGATTGAATTCGACTAGCTCTGATGAGTCGGAAGGGGCTGGTGGAGATGGTTGGGTCCAAGATTTAGACGTTTTGCCCGGCGAATACTACGTCTTGCTAATGAGGAATTATTCCTTTCTTATGGACTCGTTCCAATTGAGTTGGCAGTTTGAGGGTGGGGCAGCATTGGAGTGTTTGGCCGCACCAGTGACGGATCTGACCGCTTCTTCTTCCCTCATACATGTAGGCGATACGGTGTCGTTCACCGACCTTTCCACCAACTCACCCTATGCGTGGTGGTGGCAATTCGATGGCGGCATTCCGGCCAGCAGCACTGTTCAGAACCCGGAAGGGGTAACCTATGCGGAGCCGGGCTGTTACGATGTAACGCTCACCGCGTACAATTCAGCTGGGGAAAACAGCACAACACATGTTTGTGAAGTGCAAGTGGAATCCAGTACGGGACTCGATGCGCTGGGTGCAGAGCATTTCAAAGTGATCCGGAACAGTGGCGGGTTGGTCATTCATTCCACATCAAGCACACCTTACGACCTTCGTCTTTTGGATGCGGCGGGTCGCACTGTTGAACAATTGCGGACACAAGGTGTGCACACCTTGAGTGTCTACGGAATGCCCCGTGGTAGCTATATTTTAGTGCTGGAAGACGGATCGGTGCGCAAAGTCCATCGGGTTGCGATCGTGGATTGAAGACCCGGTGCCAAGCTGGTCGCGAAAGAGATCCGCGAAGTTGCCGGAACACGGGGCTTCCAAGGGCATTGGTCAGGACTTGGCATTCTCTTAGCCCTTGCGGCCAAAATTCAATGCGGCAACTTGCGCAACACTTGCGCGGGGTCCAACTTTTCCAGTACCAGCACAATGCGGATCCGGTCCGTGAAGTTGAAGCCGCGCAGATCTTGTTCTTTCTGGATGTCTTTGGAGAATGCCAACGGGACCCACACTTCCGCGATGTCGCGCCACACGCGGATGCCGATACCGGCCTCCCAATTGCCGCTCCAATTCGTTGTTTTTCCTTCTTGCGTAATGGTGGTGACGGGTGCTGCGCCGTAACTGGCGAAAGCAGCGAGCGGCAGCGCGAAGGGAAAGTCCACTTCCATATTCAGCGCTGCGATATACGTATCAGAAGTGCCGATGGCGGTAGGTGTTTTGAACCCACCTTGATCTTTGTTGAACTGAATGGCCGTGTTCTCTCCAACGTATTGTCGGTCCGTGTAGAGGTGGTCGTAGAGCAGGTCGCTGCTGCCCCAATACATGCGCCAGCCCATTTCGGGGCGCATCAGTGCGCGGTCCTTGCTCAGGAACATTCCAGTGAACAAGCGGAAGGAGACGCGGTGTTTGTTGGCATCGTAGATGGCGCTCCAGTTCGCGGTGAGCGAGATCCTGCTGAAGACATCGCTGTTGAGTGAGGTTAACGTGATATCGTACGGGTTGAAACCGTTCGCGCGGGAGAGGTTCGCGCTCACTTCGTGATAAATCGAGCGGCTTGTACTGTTGATGGGCAGCTCGTTATCCGGGGTTCGCAGGGTGCCTTCGGCATGGTCCCATAAGATCACGCTGCGGTAGCGCAAGTAGGCTTCCGGTCCGGTGGGCTTCAGCTTGGGGTCGAACTGGATACTTGGCACCAAGCGTTGGTACCATTGCTCCACATCGCTGACTCCATAAAGTGATGCGGCGAACCCGGAAATTCCTGCGTGGATGTTGCGAAGCCAGGAAGTTCTTACCCTGTCATCGTTCCACATCAACCGGCCACCGCCGGCCAGTCTTCCACTTGCGAAACCATACATGGGAAGCAGTGCCCATTCAAATCGCTGCGAAGGATAAACCGTGTTGTAAAACGCTAATCCGGCCATGAGACCATCGTGGGTGTTATAGCCTATAGCCGGTGTCCAAAAAATACTCTGACGGTCATTGCGTTCCAGGCCGCCAAGGAACTTGAACTCGGGCAAGTGTGTACGTTTCAGCAGTCCGAAGGAGCGCACCTCGTTGTTGCGGCGGTCAATGTCCATGGTGCGTGCTTCTGCATCAATGCGCACGCGGTCCGCATCTGGCCATGGAAGCTCGATCTTGTTTTTCCCTTCAGCACCAAGCACCCATGTTGAACCCAGGCTGTCCGCGCCGTTCCAAGCAGTTACCGGAAAAGGGAAACCATTGGTCGCGGTGGAGTGGTAAGTCAACAAATCGTCTTTCAATCGCAGCGCTTTCACATCCACTTTGTCCGAAGTTTGAAGCAATTGGTTGAAGCACCAATCGAGTTTTTCACCGCTGGCCTTTTCGTAGATTGCTTGCACGTCCGCTGGCTGCGGATGTTTTAAGGCCCACGCATCAAAGTAGGCGTGTGTGCAGGTGTCAAAGCGCTCCGGTCCTAAGGCGTGGTACAAGTGGTCGAACACAAGCGCGGTCTTGGTATACACGGTGGTCCCATAGTCCGTTTCGGTAAACGCGGCGGAAGTTGTTTCCGGCGGTTGGTCCCAGTTGCGGCGTGCGTTAAGGCGGTAGTCTTGCTCGTTGTGAGTGCGAAAATCCGACTTGCGGTTCAGCACCACGCTGCTGAATTCAAGACCGGTGTAGTAGCGGGATTTCCTACCGGGGTAACGCTCTTCGATGTAGCGTTGCTCAAAGAAACTGTTTATGCCTTCGTCCATCCAAGGTTGGTCGCGCTCGTTGCTGCCCAGCATACCGTAGAACCAATTATGGCCGACTTCATGCGCGATCACTTCATCCAGGTCAACGCGCGAACCTTCATTGCCGATAATGGTGATCATGGGATACTCCATGCCACCGCCCGCTGCGATGGTCCCGTCCACTGCGGTGCAGCTCGCATAGGGGTAGTCGCCCACCCATTGGCTGTACAGGCGCACGCTTTCGTTCACGTAGGTGATGGCATCGGACCACAGCCCTGCGTTGCGCGGGGTGAAGAGCGTCCACGTCGTAACGCTGCGGCCGGAGCGCGGCAACGACACTTCCCCTTTTCGCACTTGGTAACGCTTGTCCGCGAACCACGCGAAGTCATGCACCTGGTCTTGCGTAAAGCGGATGGTCTTCATCTGTTTCGACGACGGCGGAAACGGGTCGCTCAGGCTTTCACTGATCACGAAGGAAGGCGGAAGCGCAGCAAGCGAGTCCATGAAAGCATCTTCCGCCGGGTTGCCCACGCGTTCACCGGTGGCGGCCAAAACATAATTCGCAGGCAGCGTGATCGTAACGTCGAAGGAACCGAACTCGGAGTAAAATTCGCCCTGGTCTAAGTAGGGAATTGCGTGCCAACCGGTATTGTCGAAAACCGCCGGTTTCGGGAACCACTGTGTGATGTAATAAGCTTGTCCCGTGTGGCCCAAACGCGAAAACTTCGCATCAGGAATTTTCACATGGAACGGCGTTGAAATCGTGATCTTTTCTCCATGCGTCAATGGCTTGGGTAACGCCACCCAGCCGATGTCGGGGTTGTCCTTATCCAACCCCCAAGTGAGTTTCACGCCGTTACTGCGGAAGTCGATGCTGTCAATGTAGCCCCTCTCATCCGCCTTGGCGAAGTGCAGGTCGAAATCGCCTTGGGCATGTTTCTGGTGGCAAAGCGCGGTGTTGCGGTCGCGGTACGCGTTGGGCCACAGGTGCAGGCGCAACGTGTCCAGCGTTTGTGGCGCGTTGTTGGTATAGTCGAATTCCTCGTGGGCGAAGAGTTCGTTCGAGGCATCATCCAGCCGTACCGAAATGCGGTAGTCCACTTGTTGTTGGAAGTACGGTTGCGCTACCGCTGACAGCGGTGTGGCGGCTACGGCGCAAATCTACCAACGGGCCGCCGCGTGCATCGTCTATTTCAGCACTTCGGCGAGTCTGGCTTCCAGCGCCGGGCCGCGTAAATTCTTCGCGATCACTTTGCCTTCGCGATCCAATAGTACCGTATACGGAATGCTGGAAACCCCGTAGAGCTGCGCAGCGGCATTGTTCCAAAAAGCGAGGTCGCTCACGTGTTTCCACGGAAGTCCGTCCTGCGCGATCGCGCCCGTCCATGCGTCCTTGTCACGGTCGAGGCTCACGCCGATAATCTCGAATCCCTTGTTATGGAAACGGTCATACACGCGTTTTACATTCGGATTCTCCATGCGGCAGGGGCGGCACCAACTGGCCCAAAAGTCGATGAGCACCACCTTGCCCCTCAGGCTGCTCAGCTTGATCGGCTTGCCATCCGGGGAGTTTTGGGAAAAGTCCGGCGCCACGCTTCCGATAGGGAGAAGGTTGTCCAGCTGGGCCTGTTGTTCCTCTTGCAGCTTGGCGCCTTGGGCTTGTTGTTCTGCGCGGCCCACCTGCTCGTTGAAGCTGGCGTAGTAGGCGCTGTTCGGCATCACGTTGCGCAAGGCTTCGCGGGCTTGGGAGAACAGCGGCATTTCAGTGCGGATGTCGAGCCGGTTGAGCGCCGCCAGCACGGCAGGCGATGCAATATGGTCCTGCACGAAACCTTTGGTGTGATCATTGAAACCCATGGAGATGGCATTGAGTTGCGCCATGGCGGCGGTATCCTGGGGATTGGCGTTCAAGCGTTCGACAAACGCATTGCGTTGGCGGTCAAACGCGCGGGAATGGGTAAAATAGCCCTGCAACAGCGCGGTGTTCACGGAGCCTTCCAAACTGGTTGGAATGGAAATCGAATCGGCCTTCGCGGCCACGGAAAGACTTTCCGTGCTGTCGAGCAGCAATACCATCAAGTCCTTTCCGCCACTGATCGTCAGGGCGTAGAAATCCATCGGCAAGGCGGGCAGTTGCATGGAGCCTTTTCCGTTGGCATCCAGCACCACGCTATCAATGGCGGCAGGCGCGTTGTTGGTGAAGCGGTTGAAGTAGAGCGTTTTTCCGGCACCGTCAGCGATCGTCGCCGAAAGCGCTCCACCCATATTGCGCTGTTGTTGTCCGTTGCCAGTGGCGGAGCAACCAAGCGCCGCGGCGGTTATAATGATGAAGAGGGTTTTGGTCCACATGGTGTTCAAGCGTCGAGCATTCGTTTTACGGTTTCATTGGCGCTGCGCGGATCCGCTTTGCCCTTTGTGGCCTTCATAACCTCGCCCATGAACAGGCCGAGGAGCGCTTTGTTACCCGCGCGGTAGGCTTCTACTTTATCCGGGAAGCGGGCCATAGCGGCGCGCACGGCTTCTTCGATCACATCGGCACCGGCATCGGAAAGCAAGCCGTTGGCCTGTGCCAATTCTTCGGCGGTTCCAGCCTTTTCCAGCATCATCGGAAAGAGTTTCTGCGAGGCCAATGAATGGCTGATCTTGCCTCCTTCGATCAACGTGACAAGTCCGGCAATGCGTTCCGCGGAGATCGGCAGTTCCGCGATCGAAAGTCCCTTTTCGTTCACCCAGGAACGGACGTCGCCCATAACCCAGTTGGCGGCTTGCTTGTACGGTTTTGCGGCAGCATGTCCAGCCAAGTGGCTGGTTACATCTTCGTAGTAGAGCGCCGTGGCTTTGTCGTCAGTTAGGATTTCGGCGTCATAGCTGCTGAGCCCGAATTCCTTGGTGTACTTCGCACGCAGTTCGCGTGGCAAAGGCGGCATGGTTTTCCGTACCGCTTCCTTCTTCGCCTCGCTCACAGTCAATGGCTGAATGTCCGGCTCAGGAAAGTAGCGGTAGTCGTGGGCCATCTCCTTGCTTCGCAAAGAAGTGGTGATGCCTTTGGCGGCGTCGAAGTTGCGCGTCTCCATGCTGATCGTTCCGCCTGCATCCAACACTTCCGACTGCCGCTGTGCCTCAAATTCAATGGCGCGCTGCACGTTTTTGAAGCTGTTCATGTTCTTCACCTCTGTGCGCGTTCCGAATTCCGTGGCACCCTTTGGCCGAATGCTGATGTTGGCATCGCAACGCAGGCTGCCTTCCTCCATGTTGCCATCACAGATGTCGAGATAGCGCACGAGGCGGCGTACTTCTACCAAGTAATCGTAGGCTTCCTGGGAGGAGCGCATCACTGGCTCGCTCACGATCTCCACGAGCGGCACACCGGCGCGGTTCAGGTCGATCAAGGTGTTGAAGGGATCCACGTCGTGGATGCTCTTGCCGGCATCTTCCTCCATGTGGATGCGTGTGAGTTCAATGGCCTTCTCGCCACCATCAGCCATGTTGATGGTGATGGTGCCGCCAGTGCAAATAGGTGTGTTGTCCTGCGTGATCTGGTAGCCCTTGGGCAGGTCGGGATAGAAGTAATTTTTGCGGGCGTAGTGCATGCGCGGCGCGATGGTGCTTCCGCAGGCTAGGCCCAGCTTGATCGCATGGTCGATCCCCAACTTGTTCGGCACGGGAAGTGTGCCGGGCAGCCCGAGCGTCACAGGTCCTGCAAGTGTGTTGGGCCGATCACCGTAAGCATTCGGATCACTTGAATAGGCTTTGCTATTTGTGAGCAGCTGCGCATGGACTTCAAGGCCCACCACCAGTTCCCACTTTTCGCTCCAATGCGGTGCGTTTGCCATGCTTTTCTTCTCGTCTGAATTCATCGTCCACCGGTCCTTTTCAATCCGGCATCAGGTCCACAAAGGTGCGACAGGTTCGGCCCAATGCAATGGAATCACAGCCTACAAGTAGCATGACAGTTGGCAGTGGCAGTCTGCTTTCGGCAGTTGCGATACGCTGTACCCGATACCCAGTACCATAAACTCCTATTACGATTCCGCATTTCTCTGCGTCTCCGCGTCTCTGCGGCCAAAACACGTACTTTCCTTCTCAGCTCCCGGCCACCATTTCCCGCATGATAAGCGTCAGGCTCGGCTCGGCCTTTTCGGCAACACGCTGCACCATTTCGTGGGTTGTTTTTTCAATTCGGCCTTCAACGCCCATGTCGGTGATCACGCTTACGGCGAAGCAGGGCAGGCCCATCTGGCGCGCGGCTATCACTTCTGGAACGGTGCTCATGCCAACGGCATCACCACCGATTACACGCACATACTTGTATTCCGCCGGAGTTTCCAGCGTTGGGCCGGTCAAACCGACATAGGTGCCAACGCGCACGTTGATGTTGTTCGATTTCGCGATGCCCTGCGCGCGTGCGATCATGGCATGGTCGTACGGCTCGCTCATGTCCGGGAAACGCGGCCCGAATTCTTCAATGTTAGCACCGATCAATGGGTTCGGGAAAAGGCAGATGTGGTCGTTCAAGATCATCAGGTCGCCCGTCTCGAAGCCCGGATTAACACCGCCGCAGGCGTTGCTCACGAAAAGGCGTTTGATACCGATCAGTTTCATCATCCGCACGGGCAGGATCACCTCTGGCATGGTCCAGCCTTCGTAGTAGTGAAAGCGGCCTTGCATGGCCACCACGGGCTTTCCGCCAAGTAGACCGAAGAGCAGTTTGCCAGGATGGCCTTGCACAGTGCTCACTGGGAATTCCGGAATGTCTTTGTAGGCGATGCTGTGTTTCACATCAATCTCCTTGCCCAAGCCGCTGAGGCCAGTGCCGAGAATGATGCCCGTTTCGGGGATAAAGCCGCCGGTGGCCTTTTTCAAGTGTTCAGCGATGCGTTGGATGCGTTGTAACATGGGATCGGATCAATGCCTCAAAGGCGTGTGGTTCGTTGAGTATTACGGCGCGAATGCCGATCACAGCGATGGGAAGGTCCTCAAGCGGCCCGGAAATGAGCGCGTTGCTCAAGCGGGCTGCGTCCTTTTCCGTGGTGATCAGCGTTTTTTCGTGTGGGGCGAAGCTACTGAAAAGCCGGGCTATCTTACCCTGGTCCACAGCAGAGAAGAGATGGTGGTCCCCAAATGCCAAGTGCTCTACTGTTCCAAAGAGTTCGCGCAAATGGGCTTCAAGGGGTTTGCCATCCGCGATCCCGGTAAAAAGCAGGGCAGCCGTGCCGGGCCCTGTAGCTATTTCCATCGTGCTATCGATCAAGGAGCGCGGTTTGTCATATTCCAGCCCACTGAAGAAGAGTTGTTGTTCATCGCGCAACCCCAAATCCTTCCGCCAGCGGAACTGGTCGTCGGGTGTTGGCAAGGCCGGGCATTTCGTAACGATCACTGCATTGGCCTGCCGTGCGCGGCGCGGCAGATCGCGCAAATTTCCTGCGGGCAGCAGGTGGTCTTTGTTCCATGGCCGTTGCCAAGTGGTGAGTACGATATTCAGCCCGGCCTTGAGCGCCCGGTGTTGCAGGGCATCATCGAGCACTACGGCCTGCACATCGGGTATGCGTTGCATGATCTCCTTCAAGCCGGCCACGCGGTCGGCGCCAACGAACACGCGCACGCCGCTTAACTTGCGTTTCAGCATCAACGGTTCATCGCCCACGGCGCGGGCATCGTCCATGCGTTCCACTTCGGCGAAGCCAGTGCCCGCCCTGCCATATCCGCGACTAAGTGTTGCCAACGACATCGGTGGCACGTCCGTTCGTTGGTCCAATAGCGAACGCAGCACCAATTCCACGTGCGGGGTTTTGCCGGTGCCGCCCAAGGCGATGTTACCAATTACGATGGTAGGCACTTCCGTCACGCTGGACTTCAGCACCCCGGCATCGAACAGGCCGTGGCGCAAGCGCAAAGCCAACGCGTAGAGCCAAGAGAAGGGGAGGAGCAGGATCCGCAAGGCGGCCATTGCGGCCAAAGATGGGCATGGACGCGGGAAGTGGGTTGCTCAAGAAAGATGCGCACACTCGCTGAGGTGAGCCAACAAGGTTGTACATGTTGTAGAATTCGCCACGACGTGGTGTAAAATACGCCACGTCGTGGCGAATATTACAGAATTACCATTCCCACAATGCGCTCATCGGAACGGCATGCAGGTCTTTGCTGAAGGGCGTTACAGCAGGTCCGGAGTGCAGCACGATGCCACGCACCCAGTTCTTTCCAGCGGCCTCACGCAGTTCCAGCAATCCATATAAATCACTCCGGTCAATGCTCGCGGAAGACTTCACTTCAATGCCGATGATACGACCGCGCGCATCCTCCAGCACAATGTCTACTTCCTTGCCGGTGTCCATACGGAAGTGGAAGAGGTCCACCGGGTTCTTGGCCCAAGTGGCGAGCTTTCGCACCTCGTTCACAACGAACGTTTCCATCAGGTGCCCCCACATGGGGTTCTTCACCAGTTCCCCCGGCGAGTAGATGCCGCAGAGCCAAGTAGCGAAGCCACAGTCCGCCAAGTGTACCTTAGGTGCTTTCACGAGCCGCTTGGCCCGCTTATTAGACCAAGGAAGCAGGGGTGTAAAGAGAAAGGTGGTCTCCAGCAAGGCCATGTAGCGGCGCAAAGTGGTGTGCGGCAGTTCCGTGTCCCGCGCCACATGTGCGATGTTCAGCAGGCCGCTGCTCCGCATGGCCAATTGGGCCAGCAGCTTGGGCAATGTGGTAAGGTCCGCGATGTTGATGATGTCGCGCACGTCCTTTTGCAGGATGGAGGTGATGTACGCCTTGTACCAGGCGGCGCGCCGCGCGGGATCTTTCCGGGTGCGCACTTCGGGGTAGCCACCCGCGAACACGCGCCGGGCAATGGCAGCGCGGTCCGCAGTGCCGGTGTAAGTCAATGGCACGCGCGCTTTGAACAAGGCGTCGATAAAGGTGCTGCGCCTGCCCGCGAGTTCGTCTTGTGCGAAGGGGTACAGCGTGATTATCTCCATGCGCCCGGCGAAGGAATCGCCCATGCGCGGCAGTGCGAGCACGTTGGCGCTTCCGGTAAGCAGGAAGCGCCCCGGCCTGCGGTCGCGGTCCACCGAGGCTTTTATGGCGCGGAAGATGTTGGGAGCGTTCTGCACTTCGTCCACAACGGCGAAGTCGCCCAAGGAGGCCACGAAGCCGGCGGGGTCGTTCAATGCGGCATCGAGCGCGGCGTGGTCGTCCAATGTGATGTACGTGGCCTTGCGTTTACGTGCGAGCTCACGCACCATGGTGGTTTTGCCGGTTTGCCGTGCGCCGTTCACCAGTATTACGGGGGTGTCTTTGATGGCAGCCGTAACGGCCGAGGTGATGTTCCGCTCTTTCATTTCCAAGGCCAAAGGTAGGTCATTCACTTGTAGAATTCGCCACGCAGTGGTGTAAAATACGCCACGGCGTGGCGAATTCTACAAACATTACGGTTCTAGATCAAGTGCATCAATATGGCCTGAATACATTGGTAACATTGAATAAAGCGAATTTCGGACATGAGATTACGGGGCGCTTAGATGTGACATTTCTGGCCGCTTAAGGGATTTGGCTGGTCGGATTTTGATTCATCACATTGCTTCGGAGTTGATGGTATTCAGTCTCCATTACGTATGCGCTGCGGAATCATCCTTACTGGTGTTGTCGATCGGGCGCAGCCCCCAACCGTGGTGTGAATGACTTCCTCGGTCAATCCCCCTCTCACCGCAAGTCGGTACCTTTCCGGCTTTCCAAAACAGCATGCGCATCAAGGAAGTGGTAAAAGCATTGGAAGCATGGGTACCACCCGTGCTGCAAGAAGAGTACGACAATTGCGGCCTGCAAACCGGCAATCCGGAGGCCGAAGTGACGGAGGCGCTCCTAACACTGGATTGCACGGAAGAAGTGGTCGCCGAGGCCGTCCAGAACAAATGCGGGCTCATCATCGCGCACCATCCGGTGATCTTCAAGGGCATCAGATCTTTGACCGGTCGCAACGATGTGGAACGCACGCTGCTGGCCGCGATCCGCGCCAACGTGGCCATCTATGCCATCCACACGAATTTGGACAACGTCATCGACGGTGTGAACGGCGAGATCGCGGCTCGCCTTGGCCTAAAGCCGCTGCATGTGCTCGACCCCAAGCCGGGGCAACTTCGGAAGCTGGTGGTCTTCGTTCCATTGGAACACGCCGATGCCGTGCGGGACGCGATGTTCGCGGCAGGGGCTGGACATGTTGGCGGTTATGATGAATGCAGTTTCAATTTGGAAGGCAACGGCACATTCCGGGCGGGAGAGGGCACATCACCGTTCGTGGGGAAGCCGGGTGAACGGCATGCGGAAGCTGAAGTCCGCGTGGAAGTGCTGTGCCCGGCGACATTGGAGCACGCTGCACTTGCCGCCATGCGCAGCGCGCACCCCTACGAGGAAGTGGCCTACGACCTGTATCCGGTGCTGAACGGCCATCCATGTATCGGCAGCGGTTTGGTCGCGGAATGGGACGAGTCATTGGACGAAAGGGCATTTTTGGACAAGTTGAAGGCGGTATTCGGCTCACTGGTCATCCGGCATACCTCCTTCACCGTGAAGCCCGTGAAGCGGGTAGCGCTCTGCGGCGGATCCGGGGCGTTCTTGATGGGCAAAGCCATGGCCGCCGGGGCGGATGCTTATGTGACGGGGGACGTGAAATATCATGAGTTTTTCCAGCCGGAAGGCCGGATGTTACTGGCGGATATCGGCCATTACGAGAGCGAGCAATTCACGCCTAACTTGATCCAAAGCCGGTTAGCCCGAATTCTGCCTACCTTTGCCACCCGTTTATCGAAAACGGGCACCAATCCCATCCATTTTCATTGACCATGGCGAAGAGCGCATCCAAGACCGCAGAGAAGGAACCAAAAACCGTAAAAGCCGCTGTACGCGCGGAAGGCACGGTGGCCGGCAAGTTGATCGACCTGTACCGTTTGCAACATTTCGACTCGTTGGTGGACAAGATCCGCACCCAGCGTGGCGAACTGCCCTTGGAGGTGCAAGACCTGGAGGACGAGGTCGCCGGCTTGGAGACGCGCATGAACAAGCTTGCCGAAGACCTCAAAGAGGCCGAAACATCGGTGAGTGACAAGAACAACTTCATCAAGGACGCCAAGGCGAACATCAAGAAGTACGAGGCGCAGCAAAGCAAGGTGCGCAACAACCGTGAATTTGATTCACTGAGCAAGGAAGTGGAATTCCAGAATTTGGAGATCCAATTGGCCGAAAAGCGGATCAAGGAAGGCAAGTTCGCCATTGAGACCAAGACCGCCACGGTAGAAGAGAGCAAGAAGCTTTACAGCGAGCGCAAGAAGGACCTTGACCTGAAGAAGAAGGAACTGGACGACATCATCGCCGAGACGGAGAAGGAGGAGAAGGACCTGACCAAGAAAAGCGAAACTTCCGCCAAGCAGATCGAGGAGCGTTTGCTGAAAGCTTACAAGCGGATCCGAGGCAATGCCCGCAACGGATTGGCCGTTGTAGTCGTAGAGCGCGGCAGCTGCGGCGGGTGCTTCAATGCCATTCCGCCCCAGCGTCAGTTGGACATTGCAAGCCACAAAAAGATCATCGTGTGCGAGCATTGCGGCCGCATCCTCGTGGATGAAACCGTAGTGGAGACCGTACAGGAAGGGAAGTAATTCCCGTTCCAAGTAGTACAACAGAAAAGCCCCCAGAGATGGGGGCTTTTTCATGTCCAATTGTTCCGATGCTCGGAAATGCCAAATGTTACAAGTCGCTATGGCCTGTAGGCGAACGTCACCATGCCGCGCGTGTCCGTGCGCGTTACGTTGGTGGCCTGCACCAGTGCGGGGTCGTACTGGTAATAGTTCATTTCCCCCGTTCCATAAACACCGGTAAGGTCCAGGCTGATGTGCTGGGTGCGGTAGCCGATGCCGCCTGAATATCGCATGTAGGCCGTGCCTTGGCGCGGGTCGATATCTGCGTAAGCATTGGGCCAAATGCCCGCCCCGCCGCGGAAATACCAATTGCCGCTGCGCCATTCGGTGCCCACACTCAAGCTGTGTACCCCGCGGAAGTCGTCCTGTACGGCGGTGTTCTCCTTGCCGAAGCTGTAGTCGTCCAGCCCATCAAGGCTTTTGTTCAGCTTCATCTGCCGGAAATCCGTGTACTCATAGTCCACGCTCACCAGGCCGTGCTTGCCCGCCACGTAGGCGGCGGATGCCAGCACGTGCCACGGCGTGCGCACGCGGTAGTTGAAGGAGCCGTCAGGCGAATCGTTGCTGTAGCTCTTGTTACCGTTGGCATCCGGCGTGTTGAAACCGGTGGTCATGGTGTAGTTGTAACTGTCTGAAAGCTGCAGCCACGTAGGGCTGTGGAAAGCGAGGCCCAGCCGCAGGTTGTCGGCCACCCTGCCGATCACGCCAAACTTCAGGTCGATCCCGCTGCCCGAGGTGAGGAGCCGTTCAGTGTACGCGAGTTGGTTGATGTCGCTGGTAGTGTCACTGACGGTTTCACCATGTGTGGTCTCGCGCTCATAGCGCACCCCGGCGATTCCGAGACTGCCGCCGATATAAAACCGGTCCTTGTAATTGGCAGCGTAGAAAAAGCTCGTCGTATTCACCCGGCCGGCACCGGTAATGCGTTGGTCCTGGTCCGTGGTGGCGCCTTGCGGTATGGCGGAATAATACGAGTTGGAATTTGTGTCCAACGGGTTGATGCCGTAGCCTTCGTATGCCAAGTAGGCGTTGGAGCTGGTGAGGTCTGCAAGACTTCCGGGCGGCGTGCCGTTGGCTTCGTTCACGAATTTGTCCAAGAGCGAAGAAGATATGCTCTTTCCCACCGCGTGTTCGTCAAAGTGGTAGCTGGCTTGGCGGTCGAACGATACCCCGAAAATACCTCCGCGCCAATCACTTTCCTTGCTGCTGGGGTAACTTAACATCAGCGACAGGTTGTTGAAGCTGAAGCGGTTGTCTGTTGCTGTAGTGGAAGTTCCGTAGTACAGGGACTTGGCCGTGTTCACCTCGAACTGCGGCGTGAAGGAAACTTCGCTGGTGTTGTACAATCCGAAGCCCGCGGGGTTGGTTGTGGCACTACCGGGGTCTGCGCCTACTGCACCCATGGCCCCGCCCAAGGCCCAGCTGCGCGCAGTACCGCCCGGCAAGGTGTTGGAAAGTCGAAGTGCATCCTCTTCATTCTGGCTGAACACCTGTATTGAAGTGATCGCGAGCAGAATGAAAGTGGCAACGGTTTTGGTATTCATGGATTATCGGGGCCTAGGGCTGTTTGTGCGGCCCCCGCCAGCGTCGTTCCCGCTGCGCGAAGGTGCTGTGGGCGTGGTATCCCAATTCCGTGCCGGGGTGGAAGGACGTGCGTTGCGGTCGCGTGTTGGCGCGGTTATGCGGTCCGGGCGGGCGGTGCGGTCGGGTGTGCGGAGCGATTCGCGGGAGGGCGTTGATGGCGTTATCAGCGAAGCCGGATTTCGCATGTTGCGCGTGGCATAAGCAGGCGAACCATCAGTAGAAGAACTGCTGGAACTCAAGGACGAGCGGTGACCATAAACCGCATTGCTGTAGCCCACTGGTTCGTAGCAGCCATAGCAGCCACCCATCGGGCCTTGGTATGGTCCGTAGCCTTGGCCGTAGCCGCCATAGCCTGGGCCGTAGTTGCCGTAGCCATAGTAACCGTAAGGGTTGTAGCCGTAGGGGCTGTACGCGTTGTAGCCGTAGCCGCTCATCCAGCTGTTGTTCCAGTAAGGGTCATAGCCATAGCTGCCACCATAGCCCATTCCGTAGCCCACGCTCATCGATCCGAAGCTGGTGGGCCAGCCGTAGCTGAGGCCCATGCCATAACTCGGACCGAAGGAGCTGATGCCGCTGCCGAAGCCGAAGCGCCCGTAGTTGTAGTAGTACGGGTCATTGTAGGCCATGTCATAATAATCGCGGTAGGCGCTGTTGGCGCGCTGCGATTCGGCAGGGTCGTAGTAGGCCTCGTTGTCATCCGGAATGTCTACGGCCTGCGTGGCTTGGGCTTGCTGCTTTTCAGCGGCTGCGGCTGCCATGGCCTGCCGGTCGGGGATGTCGTACACATCGTCTGTTACGCTGGCTGTTTCCCGCAAGGTGCCGCACGCGGAAAGGAGAAGGAGTGAGGAAAGGAACGGGATGTAGGTTTTCATGGCGTTTCAGGCATTCGTTCAGCCGGGTCGGGACTTACTTTCGCGGCCCACTTGCTTCTGGAACAAAAATAATACCAAGAACGCCCAAAACATGAGCGATCAACTCACTAAGCGTGACACGGACTATGCACAATGGTACAACGACCTGGTGCTGAAGGCCGATATGGCCGAGCACAGCGAAGTACGCGGCTGCATGGTGATCAAGCCCCACGGCTATGCCATCTGGGAAAAAATGCAAGGGGCGCTGGACGGCATGTTCAAGGCCACCGGCCACGTCAATGCCTACTTTCCGCTGTTCATCCCCAAGAGTTACTTAGCCAAGGAAGCAAGCCATGTGGAGGGCTTCGCGAAGGAATGTGCGGTGGTGACACATTACAGGCTGAAGAGCGATCCGGAGAAGGGCATCATCGTGGACCCGGATGCCAAACTGGAAGAAGAACTCATCATCCGCCCGACCAGCGAAACCATCATTTGGAACACTTACCGCGGCTGGATAAAGAGCTATCGCGACCTGCCGTTGCTGATCAACCAATGGGCCAACGTGGTGCGTTGGGAATTGCGAACGCGATTGTTCCTGCGCACGGCCGAGTTCCTTTGGCAGGAAGGCCACACCGCGCATGCTACCCAACAGGAGGCCGAGGAAGAAGCGCGGCGCATGTTGGACGTCTATGCCACCTTCGCGGAAGAGTGGATGGCCATGCCGGTGATCAAAGGTGTGAAAACGGCAAGCGAACGCTTCGCCGGCGCCGTGGATACCTATTGCATCGAGGCCATGATGCAGGACGGAAAGAGCCTGCAAGCCGGCACTTCGCACTTTCTGGGGCAGAATTTCGCGAAAGCATTCGACGTGCTGTTCACCAACAAGGAGAACAAGCAGGAATATGTTTGGGCCAGCAGCTGGGGCGTGAGCACCCGCCTCATGGGCGCGCTGATCATGACGCACAGCGACGACCATGGCCTTGTCCTTCCCCCGAAACTGGCACCGGTGCAAGTGGCGATCGTGCCAATCGCAAAAAACGGCGAACAGCTCACGGCCATTGACGGCTATGTGAAGCCCATCGTGGACGCATTGCGGGCCAAGGGTATCGCCGTGAAATACGACAATGACGACAAGCGCAAGCCGGGTTGGAAATTCGCCGAGTATGAATTCAAAGGCTATCCCGTGCGCATTGCCGTAGGTCCGCGCGACATGGAGAACGGCACAGTGGAAGTGGCCCGCCGCGACACCTTGGAAAAGCAGGTGATGCAAGCCGCTGACATCGCGGAGAAAGTGGAGCACTTACTGGAGGCCATCCAGGATAACCTGTACCGAAAAGCGCTCACAATGCGCGAGGAGAACACGCACGTTATTGACAGCTACGCGGAGTTCAAGGACCGGATCGACCAAGGCGGCTTCTTCCTGGCACATTGGGACGGCACACCGGAGACCGAAGAGAAAGTGAAGAACGAGACCAAAGCGACCATCCGCTGCATTCCGTTCACAGGCGACAAAACCCCGGGCAAGTGCATGGTAACGGGTAATCCAAGTGCCCAGCGTGTCATTTTTGCAAAATCATATTGATGGCAGAGGCAGCAAAAAAGCAAGCAAAAGACCCGAAGGCCCTGATCATCGATGTGATGGCCGGAAAGTCCGGCATGAAGCAGGATGTCTTCCAAAAGACAAAAAGAAGCCTTCGTCCAACTCAAGGAACTGTTGCAGGAATTGGCGGGCGAATTGGGGGAAGTCATCACCAAGAAAGACCCGCGGTTAGTGGTGGAATACACCGACCAAGGTGCGCTTTCCTGCCGGTTGAAGGCGGCGGGAGACACGGTCATATTCACTATGCACACCAACGTATTCCTGCTGGACCAAAGCAACAGCCTCTGGAAAACGAGCTACCTCACGGATGATAATACCCGTGGCTATTTCGGGGTAGTGAACGTTTACAATTTCCTAAGCGACTCCTTCGCCTTCGATCGAGAGAATGACCTCGGTTACCTGGTAGCCCGCATTTTCCTCAACAAAGACGGGCACTTCTTCGTGCAGGGCAAAAAGCAGCTCGGCTTTCTCTACAATGATCTGGCGGACAATACCCTGGACGCGGAACAGATGAAAGCACTGCTCTGCTCGGTGATCTTGTACGTGCTGGACTTCGATCTGCTGGCACCTCCTTATGACCAGGTAAGTCAGGTAACGGTGGAGGAAATGAAGCAGATGGAATCGCATTCCATGCTCACCACCGGCAAACGCTTGGGTTTCCGCTTTCAGGCGGACGTGGACGACGTGACCTGAAGCAAAGATTTGGTGATATGCCCAAACCGACTATTTTTGCGCCCCCAAAGAATTGAACAAGTTCCTAGGGATTGACATAATGGCCCGTTCGTCTAGGGGTTAGGACGCGTCCCTTTCACGGATGAAACAGGGGTTCGATTCCCCTACGGGCTACACGAAAAACGCCGGACTTCACAGTCCGGCTTTTTCAGCCCTTCGGGAATTAGCGGCACACTAATGCACGCCCACTGGGCGAACAACGCTACCGCTTCCTACGGGCTACACGAAAAACGCCGGACTTCACAGTCCGGCTTTTTTCATTACGCCCTTCGGGGAATTAGCGGCACGCTAATGCACGCCCACTGGGCGAACAACGCTACCGCTTCCTACGGGCTACACGAAAAACGCCGCATACCATACAGCAGTAAAGGTTTGCGGCGTTTTCGTTTCAGGTCTTTTGACCGTTCGATATCTTTTGTACGGCTTGTGTTTCCGTTCACCTCTTCTTCGGAGCTTTAAAGTGCGAACCGTTAAAGGCCGTTTTCCAGTTTAGTGATGGCTGGAACTTATTGAATGCCAAATTGCGTTCGTTTTTGGCATGAAAGTTGGTTCAAGCGGTCAAATTTCCCGGTTCGTCGATCCTATTCGGCTGATCGTCGTCAATGCCCTTCCGGCCGTGCTCCATTCCTCTTGAAATGCAACCCTGGAGCGCACTTCCGCGTATATTTGCCTCTTGCTCCGTTGGGAGCGATCACCGCTAAAACGGACTGCCCTTTACCCGAAACCACCTTGAATGAAGTTGACGAAGATCGCGTTGGTGTTGATGGTATTGGCCATGATGTCCTCCTGCGTGAGCAAACGCAGCATCAATTACCTGCACGACGGGTCATTGAGCAACACATCAAAGCTTTTCCCGAACAAGAAATTCGAGTACCGGATCCAGGTGAACGATGTGTTGAGCATCCGCGTACTGGGTTTGGACGATGCCAATGCGCGCCTGTTCAACGTGGAGACCACCACGGGCGGAGTGTCGTTAACGGATGCTTCACTTTATGTGAACGGGTTTTCCATTGACAAGAGCGGCAATGTGCAGCTACCTTCCGTGGGTAAGATGCATCTGCAGGGCATGACCGTGGATGAGGCACAAACGGCGGTCCAGAGCAAGATCAACGAATATTTTGCCAACGCCACTGTGATCTTGAAGATGGTGAGCTTCCGAGTCAGCGTGCTGGGAGAGGTGAACCGGCCCGGCAGTTATTTCGTTTACAACAATCAGATCTCAATTCTGGAAGCTTTGGCGCAATCGGGCGGGCCCACTGAGTTGGCTGACAAGCGCCATTTGACCTTGATGAGGCAGAGTGACCAAGGAACCCAAGCCCTGTATGTCGACTTGAGCAGCACTGCCGCGCTGAGCAGTGAATACTTTTACCTGTTACCGAACGATGTGGTTTACGTACCCACGTTAAGCGCACGTCCGGCCAGGCTCAATTTGGACATTTTGACCATCCTGCTTTCTGCGATCAGCACTGCGGCCGTAGTGATCACTGTGGTGCAGAACAACAACCCATGAACGCACAAGGCAACGACAGTATTGATCTACGGGCCATCTTCCGCAAGGTGTTGGCCATGTGGTGGCTGTTCGGAATTGTTACGGCCATTGCCGTGGCCGCAGCCGTATGGTATTTAAAGACTACGCCGAAAGAATACGAGGTATATGGTGTGATGTTGATGAGCGACCAGAAGCGCAACAACTTCGGTGGCGGCAGCGAGGAGTTCATAAAAGGGGCGAGCTATCTAAGGGAGAACACCGAACTGGAGGATGAGGTCACGGTGCTGATGTCCTTCACGAACATCCTCAACACCATCCAACAGTTGGATTTCGGGATCAGTTATTACGAAGAGCGCAATTTTTTGCAGAAGGAGGTGTATGAGAACAAACCGTTCATAGTTCGGCTCGATACCGGCCTGCAGGTGACGGGGGTGCACGTACACGTGATACCGGACGTGGCGGCTGGCAACTACCGGGTGGTGGCACAGGGAGAGTATGTCACCATGTTCAACCCGGCACTACAGATGCCGGTTGACGACTACGTGAAGAAGCTGGATATCGATCAGGTAACCCCCATCGGCCAGCCGTTCCGCAGTCCGTATCTCAATTTCAGCATCACGTTCGACCCCAAACGGGAGTATAGCAGTTCCGTCAAATACATGTTTATTCCGGCCAGTGACCGTGATGTGGCGGCATACTACCGGGCCAAGACCAGCACGAGCCCACAGAGCGATGTAAGCAGCATAATCACTATTTCCAGCGCTGGGCAAGACATCAAGAAGGAAAAGGACTTCGTGAACACCTTGATGCAGACCTACATCAAGAGCGAGCAGGACAAGCAGAACGAAAAGGGGAAGAAGACCATCAATTTCATCGACCAGCAATTGGATCGTTCCTCCGAAAATCTACAGACAGCGGAAGGTAACCTGCAGAATGTGCAGACCACCGCCGGCGGCTTGGTTGGCAGTGCAAGCGACCGGGGCGCGGCGGTGTACAACGACCTTTCACGCCTTAAGGATGAGCAAGGCCGTGCACGGTCCAAGCTGGAATACCTCAGTGAGCTGATCTCGCACATGAGCGGTGACGACGGCGGCACGCCCAGTACCATTTCCGCGGCGAACATCTCCTCACCGGCGTTGAACAACCTGATCGATCAATACAATCGGGACGTGAACGACTTGGCCACGCGTCGTTTGTCCGAGCGGCAGCAATCGGCCCCGACGATCGCTTTGGCGCGGCGGGTGCAGACGGAGAAGAACCAGATCATCCAAAGTTCACAGGACGCCAAGCGTGGTGCGCAGCTGGAGCTGGATGAAGTTTCCCAGCGCGTGTCCCAGTTATCATACCAGTTGAACCAATTGCCCAGCAGCAGCCGCCAAGTAAGCATTGCCACGCGCAAATACGACCTCAACGCCAGCATCAACACGTACTTGATGGAGAAGCGTTACGAGGCGGAGATCGCGGTGAACTCCGACCAGGTGGACAAGTATGTGGTAGACCCTGCTCGAGTGCGCGACGGCGGCGCGGCAACGCCCAGCAAGCGCACCTCCTTAGGGCTGGCGCTGGCGGTTGGCCTTTTACTGCCGCTTCTGTTCATTTTGGTCCGTGATTTCTTCGATGACCGGATCAGCGACTTGGACGAACTGAAGCGCCTCAGCCCGATCCCTGTTTTGAGCACCATTCCCAAGTCCAAGATCAAGCGCATTTCCGTGGAGGACAACCGTTCCATACTCGCTGAGGGCTTCCGCACCGCGCGTATTAACATGCAGTTCCTCAATGCGGACATGCCCCGGCAAGTGATCGGCCTTACCAGTAGCACCAGTGGTGAAGGCAAGACCTTCTGCTCTGCGAACTTGGCCACGGTAATGGCCTTGGGAAACAAGCGGACCTTGTTGGTGGACGCGGACATGCGCAGACCGCAAGTGCATGATCGTTTCGGCATGGAACTCGGTCAGGGTTTCAGCACGCTGTTGACCGGGGAGGTGTCTCTTACGGACGTCGTCCGGCCTTCCGACATACCCGGCTTGGACGTGATCACCGCCGGACCGCTGCCGCCAAACCCCTTGGAACTGTTCGAGTCCCCGCGGTTGGTGGAGTTGATCAAAGAAATGCGCGGCCGTTACGACCAGATCATATTCGACGCATCGCCAATGGGCGTGGTCAGCGAATTCAAAGTGCTGGTGCAGCATTTGGACCTCACCTTGTACGTGGTGCGGCAGGGGCTCACCCGCAGGGCCATGTTGCGGCCTGTAAACGAGCTTTACCGTTCGGAAAAGCTTCGCAGGATCGACTTGTTGCTCAACGACGTGAAGGCAGGCGACGGATACGGTTACGTGTATGACCCAAAATAACGGCCCCACTCCGCCGGGCCGTTCCGCCGGATTCCTCAAGTATTTCCGGAACACCTCCTGGTTGTTCGTGGACAAGGTAGTGCGGCTGGGAGCCGTGCTCATCACCAGCATTTTCGTGCCCCGCTATCTTGGACCGGAGCTCTTCGGCCAGCTCAACTATGCCAGCGCGTTCGTAGGCATTTTCTTCGCCCTAACGTCCATGGGGCTGGACGACATTCTGATCCGCGACCTGGTGCGCACGCCCGAAAAGCGGGACAAGCTCATGGGCACGGCCGCCAGCATCAAACTGGGCGGTGCCGTGGTGCTCTTCATCACTGTAATGACCTTGGCGTTCGCCAAGCACATGGACACCACCACCATCATCATGGTGTTCCTCATTGCGGCAGCGGAGTTCCTAAAGCCATTGGTGGTGGTGGAGCAGTATTTCTATTCGCAGGTAAAAGGGCGCACCGCCGCGCAGGTCAACATGGTAACGGTGATCATTGCATCGCTGTTCCGCCTGGGCCTGATCCTGGTGCATGCGCCGCTGGTATGGTTCGCCTGGGCCTACATGGTGGAGATGGCGGCAAGTGCCAGCGGGTTTTTGATCGCCTACCGGAAAGAGGGATCCACTTGGAAACACTGGCGCTACAGCAAGGAAACGGCCTTGTATCTCTTGCGCCAATCGTGGCCGCTGGTGATCTATGGTCTGGCGCTCTACGTTCAAGCCAAGATCGATCAGGTGATGATCGGCGACATCCTTACCAAAACCATGGGAGAGAACGCTGCCTTGGAGGAGGTTGGTCAATACTCCGCAGCGCTGAAGATGATCGAGGCCTTGGGCTTCGTGCCGGGCATCGTGGTGGCATCGCTGGCGCCGGCCATTACCCGTGCGCGGGCTACGGACCGCAAATTATACGAGGACCGGCTGGTCAACCAGTATAGGCTCATGTTCGTATTGTTCCTGGCCGTTTCCGTGCCGCTCTTCTTCGTGGCTGAACCGGCCATGGTGCTGCTGTTCGGTGAAGAATACCGTGCGGCAGGATATTTGCTTTCACTCTTCGCGATCCGGCTTTTCTTCACCAACATGGGCGTTGCAAAAAGCAGTTTCATCACCAACGAGAGCATGTTCAAGTATTCCTTGGTGACGGCGGTGGTGGGTGCCACGTTGAACATCACCATGAACTATCTGCTCATCCCCACGTACCAAAGCATCGGTGCGATCTGGGCCATGATCGGGTCATTCTTCATCAGCATTTTCGTGGTGGACCTGTTCTTCAAGGAGGCCCGCCCCAACTTCGGTTGGATGATGAAGGGGATCTTCACCTTTTGGAAAGTGCGGAACGTGAATTGAAGATGTTGAAGGACCGCCATTTGATCCCGCTGAAACCGGCGTTGTACAACGACTTCGCCTGCCCGGAATGCGGCACTGCGAAGCCGGACGCCGTGAAGGCCATGGTGCTGGGGAAACAGACCGCCGCGGAATATAAATGCGCCTCCTGCGGGACGGGCTTTGTGCGCGACCTGCCAGCCGGCTTCACCGTGGACCTGCCGATCGCATGGCGGCTCAGTGATAAAAAGCCCTACCACCCCGCCAACGGCACTGCGGAGGATTGGGCTGCCTACCCGGATTATCAAGTTCCCCGCACCGAACGCTACAATGTTCAACGCAAGGTCTTCAAACAATGCAAGCGCATCGTGGTGCTCAACACCATCGACCATCTCTATGGCCATGTGTTGCTGAAGCTGTTGAACGCGCAGCACTATTTGGACAAACATCCGGAGATCGGCCTGGTGGTGATCGTTCCGAAAATGTTCGAATGGTTGGTGCCCGAAGGCGTTGCCGAAAGCTGGGTTTTCGACATCAAGCTGAAGGAGGCCTGGGGCTGGAACGCCGGCATCGATGCGTTCGTACATGAGCAATGGGACCGCTACGACGAGATCTATCTCGCCCCTGGATACAGCCACCCCGAATTCAGTAAGATCGACATTGAGCGCTTCAGTCGAATTAAGCCCATGGAGCTGGGGGAATACCTCACTACCCCGCCGCACATCACATTCGTGGCGCGGCGCGACAGGCTTTGGTATTCCTCGCCTTTCGCCAAGTTCCTCCATCGCGCGCTGAAGAAAGTGGGCTTCTTCGCGGACATCGCCGTTTGGTGGCAGGACCGCATGGTGGCAAGCGCGATCCGCAAGGTGCGCAGGCAAATGCCTCAGGCAAGGTTCACCGTGGTGGGCTTGGCCAAGCCCGGCTGGATGCCTGAAGGTGTGGAAGACCTGCGGACCATGCGCATGTCGCTGGAAACCGAACTGGCCTGGTGCCGTGCCTATGCTAAAAGCCAAGTCGCCGTTGGCGTGCATGGCAGCAACATGATCCTTCCCACGGCCCACGCGGCAGGCTGCGTGGAGATCCTTCCCTACGATCGCTACGGCAACATCGTGCAGGATATTTCCGTGCGTTACGACGACCGCATGCAACTGTTCCTCTACCGCTTCATCGACGAATTCGCTACCCCCGCGGCCGTTTCCCGGCACGTGATCTCCATGTACAAGGACTTTGATATCTACCGCCTGGACAACAGCGTGAACATTTTTTGACCACCACAATGAGCTCCTTCAAACCCACCGTGCCTTTGCACACCCCCGTGCTGTTCATCGCCTTCAACCGCGAAGGGCCTGCGCGCAAAGTGATGGAGGTGATCCGGGAAGCCAAGCCACCGCGGCTCTACTTTGCGTGTGACGGTCCGCGCAACGAGGGCGAGCGGGAGCGCTGCGACAACGTACGCGCCCTGGTCTCCATGGTGGATTGGGACTGCCAGGTCTTCACCCGTTTCAGCGAAAAGAACCACGGCGTGATGCACGGCGAGGCCGGTGCCATGGATTGGTTCTTCGAACATGAAGAACAAGGCATTGTGCTGGAAGACGACACCTGTCCGGTGCAAAGCTTCTTCTGGTACTGCCAGGAAATGCTCGAGAAATTCAAGGATGATGACCGCGTATGGTGCATCATGGGCAACAACCACATGCCCGATTGGAAGGCGGGGAACAACGACTCCTACTACTATTCGGGGCACGGCTATGGTGCCTATTGGGGATGGGCCGGTTGGCGGCGCGTGTGGAAAAAGTACGACGTGGAGATGAAGGACTGGCCTGCCGTTCGCGACTCGAACCTGCTTGACGGGCACTTCCTCAGCAAGTCTGAAATGGCCGAGGCTTACAAGCTCTTTGAAGGGCAGTACAGCGGGGCGATCCGCTCGTGGGATTACCAGATGGACCTGGCGCGCATCCTCAACCGGGGTGTCACCTGCATCTCCACGGTCAACTTGGTACACAACATTGGGTTTGGTGCTGACGGAACGCACACGGTGAGTGAAAAGGACCGGCGCAACAAGAAGGACCAGTCGGAGATGGATTTTCCCTTGGTACACCCCGCGCACATGGTGGTGGACGTACATCGGGACAAGGCCTATTTCGAGAAATACATCCAACCTTCGCTCTTCCGCCAATTCAAGGATGCGGTGAAAGGCTTGCTCCCTGACAAGGTGGACCAGAAGATCACGCCTTTCCTGTCCAAGGTACAGCGGCAGTTGGGCATCAACTAGGCGGGCTATCTTGGCCCTTGCCCAAAGTCCCCCAGAGCCGTGATCAGCAAGCGGAAGCTTATCAACGCCATCTTCATTTTCTCCTTCCCGTGGTACGGGTACGGGGCATACAGCTTGATGTCGCAAGGTTTCGCCATCGGCATTTTCCTGTGCGCCGTTCCGTTCCTCGCCATCATTGCTTTCTACCTGCTGGATCTATTGTATCGGCAGTCCGTTACACCGAAGGTGAATTCGAAGTTTTACTGGGTGCTGGCCGCGCTCACCTCCATCAGCGCATCCGTGTTTTTGGGCCTGCATTACCACAGTCCGGTGATCAACCAGGCGAACGGCATGCTGTTGATCGTGCTGTTCTATGCGCCGTTCCTCAGCTCCGTGATCGTGCAGGTTTACAACCGCGAAGATCCCGAATTCGACATGTCCTGGTTGATGATGAGGGGCTTTATCGCCTACCTCGTGGTCAATCTGCTGGGCATGGCGGTAGGCATGCGCAACCTGCTGCACTTCTTTCCCGGCCGTGCCAGCCCACCATTCGCCATGGGCATCTATGATACGGCGCACGTATTGTCCATGGTGAACCTGATGCTGCTGTTCTACTTGCGGGACTTCAAGGCAAACCCGATGCGCTGGTTCATGCTTGCCGGGGTGTACTTGGTCGACATGGGGCTCATCCTCAGCATCAACAGCCGCCTTTCGTTCATGATCTTTTTGGTGTTCACCGTCCTGTTCATCACCCAGGCGATGCGCGCATTGCGCGGGTTGTTCACCGTTTCGCTGTTCACCATGCCGCTGATGATGAGCTTCGCGCTGCTGATCTACCAGATCTTGTCGCTGCCGGTATTCGTGGCCATCATGGAGCGCGTGGACAAGGAGGACGTCACTACCTTCAACGGGCGCACCTACATATGGACCGCCATTGCGGATTGGCTGCGCGACGACCGGCGCGGGTTGATCTTCGGCAACGGTTACAACGGCCAGTACCATTTGCGCCTACTGGAAGGCGTGGCCAAACTTTGGGGTGAACCGGGGTCCTACCGCCTGCACTGCCACAGCGCATTTTTGGAGATGCTGGTCGACCAGGGCATCGTGGGCATTTTCCTGATGTACGGCGTGTATTGGTTCGGCTACAGCTTCTACCGGAAGGAATACCTGGCGAATGCCCGTATGGCACCGCTCTATGCAGCGTTCGTGTACATGATGTTCGTTTGGCAGATCGACATCGTGGGCTATGCGTTCTACAGCGGCTTCTGCATGGTGATGCTGATGATGGGCCCGGTGGTGATGAAAGCCAAGGAAGAACAAGCCACCGGACTGCTGCGCGAAATCCCAGTGAAATGACGGAAGGAGGACAAAGGACAAGGACGGATCGCACGGCGAACGTGCCGCAGGTGAGCATCGTTACCGTGGTATACAACGGAGCGGCCACCTTGGAGCGCACCATACAAAGCGTGCTGGCGCAGGACTTTCCGGGCATCGAGTACATCATCGTGGACGGCGGAAGCACCGACGGAACGTTGGACATCATCCGCAAGTACGAAGACAAGCTCGCCTATTGGGTGAGTGAAAAGGACAAGGGGATCTATGATGCCATGAACAAAGGCGTGGCACTCTGCACCGGTGAATGGGTCGGCCTCATCAATGCCGACGATGCTTATGCTGAAGGTGCGGTAAAAACCGCCATGGACGCGGCTTCTGGGCATTCAGGAACGAACATCGTACACGGCGACATCCTGGTTCATTACCCCAACGGAAGCACGAAGGTGAAGCATGCCAAGCAATCGGGTTTCTTGCTGAAGTACTGGGAAATGGTGTTGAACCATCCCAGCTTTTTCGTGCGGCGCACCTCCTACAAGGGCCGTCCGTTCGATCCCGCTTTCCGCGTTAGCGGCGACCACCATTGGACCCTGCGGGCTTGGCGGGAAGACCCGTCACAATTCCTTTACGTGCCGAAAGTACTGGCGCATTTCACCGCGGGCGGCGCCAGTATGACCAATCCGCTGGGTCGTGTACTGGAAGAAGGTGACCGCATGGGGCGCTCACTCGGCTTTAGCGGCTGGGAGCGTTTCATGGCGCGGGCGGTACGCACGGCTTTATACCTGCCGGGCATGGCGAAATTGCAGTTCAACGCCTGGGTGGCACCTTTGCGCAAGGCATAGCGCATGGCGAACAACGGAATATTTCAGGACTGGGGTGCTAACAAGGGCAACCCCAAGGGCCGTTTGGTGATGATGCTGTTCCGCATCGCGCACGGGTTGCGGCAAAGCAAGGTGCTGTTCATCCTGTTCATCCCGTACTTCCTGCTCTACCGCTTTTTCGTGGAATGGCTGTTGTGCATCGAACTACCTTGGAAAACGCGGATCGGCCCCGGTTTCCGCATCGATCACGGCCAAGCGTTGGTGGTGAACGACGGCACTGTTTTCGGTTCAGGATGTACCGTGCGCAACAGTACCACCATCGGCAACAAACGCAACAAGGATGGCGGTTACACGCGTGCGCCCATCTTCGGTGACCGTGTGGACATCGGCGCCAACGCCGTGATCATCGGCCCCATCACCATTGGCAATGATGTCGCCATTGGAGCGGCTTCCGTAGTACTAAAAGATGTGCCGGACAACCACATTGCCGTGGGCAATCCAGCGCGCTTCATACCACGGGCGCCTTCGGCCTAGCACGTTCATAAGAAACTGGAAAAGCGAATGGCCCGGAACTACCGGGCCATTCGCTTTTTATTTCACCAGTTCGGAAGTTGTTTACCGCACTTCCTCGGCCTTTCATTCGCTAATCCGGATCATTGCACCACCAGCTTCTGCGTTTCGTTACGGTCCTCCCCGGTGATCCTTGCCACGTATACGCCCGGTGCCAGTTCGTCCGGCAGGAAAGTGGCGGTTGATCCGTTGGGGATCCGCTTGTCCATCACCACCTCACCGTTCATGTTCAGCAACGTGATGCGAGCGTTCACGGTGGGGGCGAAATGGATGGGCGCGCCATGCACGGCGGGGTTGGGGTGGATCGTGCCGGTATTGGCTGACATCGTGCTTGCATCCACGCCAGTGGCAATGTCGCAGGCATCGGCCGGGAGCTCGTAGATGGCCACGGAACCGTAGGCAGGGACAACAACATTGTCGCTCAACACGGTGCCCTGTACATTGCTCCAGCAACCCGCTGGCAAGGCCATCGTTTGCGCGCTGGCGGCTTCGTTCACCAACACTTTGTTAGCGTCCGAAGGATCGACCGGGGCTACGCTCACACGCTTGATCTCCACGTTGTCCAAGAAGTACACCGGCTCGGTCCATTGGTTCTCGAACTGCACCTGTGCCTGGTCGGTAAGGTTGCTCTGGAAGTAGAGTTCCAGGTCGCGGCGCTCCGCGCTGAAGGGTACTTGCCACTGCCAAGTGGTGTATGGACCCGTGAATTGCGACTGGCCTTTCACACCGGAGATCAAATCGCCTTCCGCATTGCTCTGGATGCTGAACCGCACACGGTACCACTGTTGTGCCTGGATCGCGAAGAGATCCGGGTTGTGCAGCGTGAAGCTGGGGTATTGGCTGTTGTCGGGCAGGTTGGCTTTCAAGGCGCCGTTGTCTAGCATGTTCGTCACGCGTGTTACTTGGGCATTGTTGGGCCAGCCTGTCCAGCCCGTTACGTTGCTGGCGAAATTGCCGTTGGCCACCAGATTACCGCCGAATTCCTGCACGGTGCTGTAGGGCGTGAGGCGCATGGGGCTCCGCTGGCTGCCCGCATCTTCGTTGCGCACCACCTTCCAGCGTTCCAAGGTGTACAGACGCGGCGCGCCTTCCACGAAGTTGATTATTTTAATGCTGAGCTCGTTGTAGGGGTTGAAGTAGCGGTTGTTGCTGAAGGTGCCGAAATCAACCGGCTGCGCACCGTGGGTGTTGTACTGCAGCATGCACAACTGGTCCTTCGCGAGGCAGTACATGGTGTTGCCGGTGTACTGGTCGTTGAAATTCGCCAAGTAGTATGGTGGAACAGCCCCTGCGCCCGTTGCATTGGAATAGTCCGAGATCACCAGTTGCACGCCGTTGTTGAAGAGCATGTTGTCCTTCACCTGTATGCCCGTGGCCACCATGGTGTGGTCCACGTGGATGCCGGCCTGCTTGCAGTTGTACACGGTGTTTCGGCGTGCAATGGTGTTCTTGATGGACGTGTTGCCGAAGTAGATGCCGATGCCCATATGCTCGTTGTGCGGTGCATTGGTGGCGGCACCGTTGGAATAATTTCCGATGGGGTCGCTCACGATGTTGTCCTGGATGATGAGGCCGTCCGCATGGTCGATGGCGATGCCGCCGCCGTCGTTCATGGTGGCCAGCGGATGGTGGATCACGTTCTTCTCGATCAAGGCGTTGCTTTCCGCGATGATGCCGATGTAGCCGATGTTGTCCATGCGGTTGCCCCGTACGATCATGCCGCTGCCGGTTGTGCGGATGCCGAAATAGCCCCATGTGCTTTCACCTTGGCCGTCCAGCAATGCGATGTCGGTGAGCGTGTTGTCCGCGATGGTGGTGTTGTCGTCGAAGACCAGCGCGCCGGTGGCGTACGTGCCCTGAAAGGTGTTGTTGTTGAAGTTGCAACTGCCGCCCGCGCTGCGGATGCCGTGGAAAAGCTCCCGGAAATCACAGCCGGAAACGGTCACCTTGGTGGCGCCGTCGTTGAACACTCCGGCCAAGCGCTGATGGCGGAATGCGATGTCCGTAATGCTCATGTCGTGTTTCTGCCAGTAGCAGTTCACGCCGGCGCGATACACGGCGGCCTCCACGTTCTGGCTGTTCGGGTTACCTCCGTTTGGCGCCCACAGGTAAAGCTTTTGCTGTGCGGCATCAAAGAACCATTCACCGGGGCTGTCCAGCTCGGAAAGCTTTTTGGTGATGTAAAAGCCCCAGGGGTCGTTGCCCATGTTCAACGTTGGGGTGGTGAAGTGAAGTGTTCCGTTGGAATAGCTGCTGATGGTGAGCGTGTCGAACGAGCTGCTGGAGCTGCGCACCACGGCCACTGCACCGGTCCAATAGTTGTTGGGTTGCGTAAGGTCGTTGCTCTGCATTTGCGTGCCGCCACCTTGGCTGTTGCGCATCCAGCCCGCGTTGGGGTAACGCGCCAAAGTCATACGCGTGCCGCCCAGATAGACCTGGTCCACCTGTCCGGCCACATCGGCTTGCCAAATGGAGCCTTGGTAGTTCGTCCAGCCGGTCACGGCCACACTGCCCTTGATCACCGGCATGTCGCCGGTTCCGTATGCACCCACGGAAACGGGCGATGCGGGGCTGCCGTTGCTGCCCAAGATCAGTTCGCCCCGGTACGTGCCGCCGCGCTTGAACAGGATGCGGTCGCCGGGCTGCAGGCTGAAGGATAGCTGGTTCGCACGGTCGATCGTCTGCCACGCGTTGTTCTGGTTAATGCCGCTATTGGCATCATTGCCGGTGGGCGATATGTAATAGTCCGTGGCGAAGGCAGCTTGGCCCAAAGAGAGGGAAAGCAAGGCCGAAAGGCCGATCGCGCGGAAGGGGAGAGGAGTGTTTCCGTTCATGGGAAGGTGATTGGTCGGCTTCGTTGAACCGGAAAACGCCATCAGGGTTCAAATTACTCGACCAATGGTGCCCACTTCAGGGATGAACGATCTTTTCCGGCTCATCATGCGTAGAACGGCTTTGGAGCGAAAAGCTGGTAAACAAACGGGAAGAACGGCTCCAAAACGTTAAATTTGCAAATTCTGACCATGGACGAAACCAACGGGACCCAAGCCTGGCTACCAAGCCCGGACACATTGAAAAAGCTGCATTTCGGCCGCAAGGTGTGGTCCAAATTGCTTCCCGGCAGCTCACGTTTCGGGTATACGTACGACCAAGCCACGGTATTGGGCCAAGCCGCCTCGGACCTTATCCGCGACCATTTGCGTTCGCCCAAGCCCACCATGGTGTCGCGCATCGGCATTGTGGAGCTCAACGCCGTATTGAACCACATCGGGGCCAAGCAGCACATCAAGCCTTCGCTGGGCAACCATGTCGGCTTTATCACCGGCCGTTTCCATTCCTACGCATGGGAGCCGGACACGCTTACCTCCATGCCCACGAACGCGGGCTTTTTCCCGGGAACCACCGAGGCATTGGGCCGCTTCAGCGACCGCATGATGGCGGACATCCCCGAGATCGACATCCTTGGTACCTGCCACCGCCAGGAATGGTTCGTGAAAGCGCAGTTGAAAAACGCCGTGAAAGTGCCCTTGCCGGATCTGGAACCGCACGTACACGCCGACCCATGGAGCACGGTGCTGGAAGGGAAGAAGGTCCTCATTGTCCATCCCTACGAAAAGACCATCCGCAGCCAGTACGAAAAACGCGCATTGCTGTTCAAGGACCGCAGGCTGTTGCCGGATTTCGACCTCAAGATCGTGAAGGCCGTGCAGACCATCGCCAACAATCCATCGCCCTTTCCATCCTGGTTCCACGCGCTGGATTACATGAAAGAGCAGATCGACAAAACGGACTACGACATCGCCATACTGGGCTGCGGCGCTTATGGCCTGCCGTTGGCCGCGCACATCAAGCGCCAAGGGAAAAAGGCCGTTCATCTCGGCGGCTCAACGCAGTTCATGTTCGGCATCACCGGCAAGCGATGGGAAGGCCATCCGTTGATCAACGAGCATTGGGTGCGTCCTTCACCGGACGAAACGCCGGTAATGGCCAGTGCCGTGGAAGGCGGATGCTACTGGTGATCGCCCTGCTTGTCCCTTTCGTAATGCTGGAAACACATGCCCATGGCTGAAGGCAAAGCGCTGCATGTGCTCGTGGTAGGCCAAACGCCACCGCCCTTCGGTGGGCAGGCCGTCATGGTGCAGGCCCTGTTGGATTCAACGCCGGCGGAAGCCGTGTACCATCATGTGCGGCTCACGTATTCCGACGACATGGACAGCGTGGGAAAATTCGCGCTGAAGAAAGTTCTCGTGCTTTTCACCACCATCGTTGAGGTTTGGATCGCGCGCTTCAGGCTTGCCACGCCCATGTTGTACTATCCGCCAAGCGGGCCGAACATGGTGCCGGTTTTGCGCGACATCATCTTCCTCTGCGCGGTGCGGCCCTTCTTCCGGTGGACGGTTTTCCACTACCATGCCGGCGGCGTTTCGGGCTTCGCGAAAGAACTTCCGGCTTTGTTCCGTCCGTTCTTCCGTTTGGCCTACCGGAATGCCACCATGGCGATACGCACGGCGCCGCAAAATCCGGAGGACGGAAAATTGCTCGGCGCGAAAATGGACATCGTAGTGCCCAACGGGATCCCCGACATGCGCGGCACCGTAGTCGAAAAAACGGCTGCGCCCGGAGAATCGTTGACGATCCTGTTCACTGGCGTCCTCATCCCCTCCAAGGGCGTACGCGTGTTGTTGGAGGCTTTCCGCCAAGTTGTCGTTGCGGGCGGCGATGTGCAACTACAGCTCATGGGCCGTTGGGGCGATCCCGTTTTTCAGGCGGAATGCGAAGGCTTTCTGCGCATGCACGGTTTGCAGGAAAAGGTTGAATTTCTTGGCGTGAAACGCGACGAGGAAAAACTGGAATACTTCGCCGCATGCGACATCTTCTGCTTCCCCAGCCACTTCGAGGCGGAGAGTTTCGGCTTGGTACTGATCGAGGCCATGCAGTTCGCCAAGCCGGTGGTTTCCACCAATTGGCGCGGAATTCCTTCCGTAGCGCAGGACGGGGTGAACGGTTTCACCGTACCGGTGGAAGATCCCGCGGCCGTGGCCGACCGGCTCTTGCGCCTGATCAACGATCCGGAACTGCGCGTGCGCATGGGAATTGAAGGCCGTCGCATCTTTGCGGAGCGATTTACGTTGGAACGGTTCCAGCGGTCCATGGAAGATGCGTTTATTGCAGCTTCTTCGAAGCATTGAAAGAACACATGCGTTTGCTCATCACCGGCGGGTCCGGATTCATCGGCACCAACTTGGTGCAACTGGCGCTGGACAAGGGCGTGGAGCTGATCAACCTCGATTGGAACCCACCGTTGAAAGCCGCCCACAGGCCCCATTGGCGCCCGTGGAACCTCATGGATGTGGAGGCCACCGCGAAAGAGCTGGCAGCTTTCAAGCCAACCCACCTCGTACACCTCGCAGCCCGCACGGACACCGACATCCAGGACGACATGGATGCTTACCAGCAGAACCACAAAGGCACCGCGATCCTGCTGGAGGCCATCCGTGAGTGCCCGTCCATCGAGCGGCTCGTCATCACCAGCACACAGTTTGTTTGCGAGGCCGGCCACCAGCCTACCGGCGACATGGATTTCAAGCCTTTCACATTGTACGGCGAAACCAAACGGCTCTGCGAAATGGAAACACGCATGGCCGGTCTGGGCTGCGTATGGAGCATTATCCGGCCCACCACCATTTGGGGCCCGTGGAGCTTGCGTTATCGCGATGTGCTGTTCAAGGTGATGCGCAAAGGGCTGTATTTCCACCCCGGGAAAAAGCAAGTGATCCGTTCCTACGGCTACGTGGGCAACGTGGTTTGGCAGATCTGGCGCATCCTGGAAAGTGATCGCACAGTAGTTGACGGCAAAGTGTTTTATGTGGGCGATCAACCCATGGACTTGCGCATTTGGGTGGAAGAAGTGTCCGAGCAATTGGTGCATAAGGCCGTTCGTTACATCCCCGGCCCGGCAGTGCGGGCCATGGCTTTAGCGGGCGATGTGATCAAGCCCTTGGGCTTGCCATTTCCCATCACCAGCGGGCGTTACCGCAGCATGACCAGCGACTACATTACGCCCATGGACGCGACCATCGCGGCGCTGGGCGAAGCACCGTTCAGCCTGGAAGAAGGCGTAAAAGCCACTGTGGCTTGGTACGACAACGAAAGTGCAGGCGTGCCACATCCGGAACGGATCGACGTGCGCACCGCTAAGCCGCTTTCCGCCGAATGAACGAAGGTTTGCCGCGCGCCCGCACCTTGGGCGTCCCGTTATCCGTGGGCAGCTTCAAGGAGCATGTGGAGCTCATGGGCGCATGGGGCCGTGCGCACCGGAGCGCCTACGTGTGCTGCGTGAACGTTCACATGTGCATGGAAGCGCATAACCACGCAGACCTCGCGCAAGTGCTGGAAAACGCGGACCTCGCCACCGCGGACGGCATGCCCATGTTGCGCACCATGAACGGTTTCCATAACCTGCAACAGGAGCGCGTAGCAGGAAACGACTTGATGCCTGCCCTCATGGCGGAAGCCGAACGCGAAGGCCTTTCAATCTACTTGTACGGTGGAAAACAGGACGTGCTCGACATCATCGTATCGCGCGCTAGATCGCAGTATCCGAAGTTGCGCATGGCCGGCACATGGTCGCCGCCCTTCCGTCCGTTAACGCCGGAAGAAATGGACGCCGATGCCGCGCGCATCTCCGAAAGCGGCGCGCACATCGTACTGGTAAGCCTTGGCTGCCCCCGCCAAGAGCGCTGGATGGCCGCCCAAAAAGGAAAAGTGCCTGCGGTGATGGTGGGCGTAGGCGGCGCCTTTTTGCTCTACGCCGGCATGGACACGCGCGCGCCCAAATGGATGCGCGACGCTTCCCTGGAATGGCTCTACCGCTTCGCGCTGGAACCCGGCAGGCTGTGGAAGCGCTACTTGGTAACGAACACGTCCTTCATGTGGCTTTACGCCAAGGCGAAGGTGGGACGGATGTTCGGTGGAACCTGAAGCCCCCTGAAGCCCGCGCTCGGATGTTCCGAGTGCGTCTGAATCCCGCGCTCGGATGTTCCGAGTGCGTCTGAAGCCCGCGCTCGGGTGTCCCGAGTGCGTTTGCCTTCCACCATTCCCTAACCACCCTAACTTGCGGTCGCCTTGATGGACCGCGTTTTTTTCCACCTCGAACTACCGTGCCCGGAAGCGCGGTATGCCATGCGGCATTTGTTCGGCACCATGGCCGGGCATGCGGCAGAAGAGGTCACGCAGCTGGAAGAGTTCAGGATCATTGAAAGTCCGAAGATCTTCTACGGGAACGAAAAGATCGCAGGTGCCTTCCACCTGAAGCCGTGGGGCAACGCGGAACGATTCACAGCACTTCCCTTCGATCCCGAAGTGGCTGAATGGCAAGGCATCCCCGCGCTCTTTCCTGTTTCCGGCGGCGATTTGCCTTTTGATCCCTTGGCCGCTTCGTTTTTCCACTTGGCCCGCACGGAAGAAGACCAACTGCCAACGGACGCACATGGCAGGCCGGAAACCGCCGCCATGCACGCCGCGCGCCACAACTACCTGCACCGCCCCGTGGTGGATGAATGGCTGCTCGCCATCCACGCCGTGTGGCGGGCCAAGGACGCACACCTTCCGCCGTTGAACCGGACATACTCGCAAACCGCCACAATGGATGCCGACAACGGTGCCATGTACCTCGGCAGACCTTTGTGGCGCACGGTAGGCGGCATGGCCCGCGACCTTGTACACGCGCGGCCTGCGCGCATAGCGGACCGATTGGCGACGCTCACGGGTACACGTGCCGATCCGTATGCCGTACATGAAGCGTTCCTGCAATTGGCCAAGACCAACGGAGCGCGCGCCATCGTCAACTTCATCGCTGCGCAGCGCGGCGAACACGACCACGCGGTGGAGATCGGTCGCGCCACCATGCACAAGGTGTTGACCAGCGTTATGCGTGAAGCGGAAATTGGACTTCACCCCGGCTACGGCAGCTCCATAAAAACCGGTAGCATTCCTGCGGAAAAAGCCGCGTTGGAAAAAGCAGCGGTCAAGTCGGTGCATATTTCGCGACAGCATTACTTGCGTTTCTGCACGCCGCAAACCCAGCGCGAGCTGCTGGCTTGCGGAATCAACGAAGAGCACAGCATGGGCTTGGCGGACCGTATCGGTTTCCGGGCGGGAACGTGTACGCCGTATCCGTTTTTCGATCGCGGAACGAAGCAGGAAACAGCGTTGATGATCCATCCGTTCGCGGTGATGGACAGCGCAATGGCGTATAAAATGAAATTGTCTCCTATAGAGGCGATAACGGAAGCGAAACGCATGGTAGACGCGGTGCGCAGCGTGAATGGAAATTTCATTTCGGTGTGGCACGAACGCTTCCTTAGCGGTTACGGCGACGAGCGCGGGTGGCAGATCGTGGCACCGGAGGTCATTGCTTATGCACGGCCATGATCAAGCACCTTACGCACGCCCAGATCGACAAAGCCGCGTGGGACGCGCGTTGCCGGGCATCCGCCAACGCGCACTGGTACGGGCTAAGCGCAACGTTGGACGCCGCCGCACCCGGCTGGAATGCGCTCATCGACGAAGAAACTGGCGAGCAGATGCCGTTGCCATGGCGCAGCAAATTGGGCGTGAAATATCTATATCAGCCGTTCATGGTGCAGCATTGCGGGCCGTGGTCGCCGGGCGTTTGCGACGTAGCGCGGTTCCTTGCTGCCATTCCGCGCAGCTACCGATACGCGGACATTTACTTGGGACACGAACATGCGGCGGCCGTATCGCACGTAAAATTCGAAGAGCGCCGCAACCATGTCCTCGACCTGCGATCCGGGCTGGCGGTCGTTCGGGCGGGCTATTCCACCAATCACCGGCGCAGCTTGCGCAAGGCGGAAAAGAGCGGTGTGGAAGGACCAACACCTGCCTCTGCGAAAGAGGTCGGCACATTCCTGGAGCACTCCGCGCAGTTCCGCGAATGGGGCACCACTCCGGAACAAGTGGCCACGATGCATCGCATTTTGCATTCTTCTGAAAAAGATGGAAGTGGATTTGGCCGTGTTGTGAAGCATGCTGGAAAGCCGGTCGCGATGGCCTGGTTTGCCACGTTCCAAGGCACGTTGGTCTTCCTGAAAGGCATGGCCAGCGCGGAAGGGCGCGAGGTAAGCGCTTTGCACAGGTTGATCGATGGCACCATTGTTGAATGCGCCGGAAAACACATGCAACTGGACCTCGCCGGCGGCAACGAAACCGACCTTGCGCGATTTTATTCCGGCTTTGGTGGCGTGCCGGTGGTTTATTTGCGAGCTTTGATGAACCGGCTGCCGCCGATCGTACGCAAACTGAAGCAATGAGCATGGTGACAGAGATCAGCAAGCAGAACTCCATAGCGAACCGCTTTTTGGCGGAAATGCGCGACACCGCGGTGCAAAAAGACCCCATGCGTTTCCGGCGCAACTTGGAACGGATGGGGGAGGTGCTCGCCTACGAAATGAGCAAAACCTTTGATTACGCGGAAGAGGAAGTGGTGTCCCCGCTTGGCGAAGCGCAGATGATGCTGCCCACGGACATTCCGGTGCTGGCCACTATTCTGCGTGCAGGCGTTCCGCTGCACCAAGGCATGCTGAACTATTTCGACCGTGCGGAAAACGCCTTTGTGAGCGCGTACCGCAAGCACCGCAAGGGCGAGGACGGCTTCGACGTGGAGGTGGAGTACCTCAGCAGTCCGAGCATCGAAGGCCGCGTGCTGGTGTTGATCGATCCGATGCTGGCCAGCGGGCGCAGCATGGTGCTGGTGTACAAAGCGATGTTGCGCATGGGCCGGCCCAAGGCGGTGCATGTGGTCTCGGTGATCGCCAGCAACGAAGGCGTGGAGTACGCGCAAAAGCACCTGCCCGCAAGCACGCGCTACTGGTTGGGTGCCATAGACGAGGAAATGACCGCCGAGGCTTATATCGTGCCCGGCTTGGGCGATGCTGGCGACTTGGCGTACGGCCCCAAGAGCTGAGCACATGGACGCGCTGCACGCTGTATCTGTAATGACCGCCGGCGTGCTGAAGTTTTTCTTTTCCGCCATCTTGTCCTATCGGCTGGGCAATTCCTATTTGGAAACGGTGCTGCTCACAGGCACCGGTGGCTGCATCGGGACTTTGGTCTTTACTTGGGCGGAACCCGCGTGCTGGAGTGGTTCCGGCTGCGCCATGTGCGCAAACGCGCGATCGCAATCGCGCGCGGCAAACAACCGAAACGCGTCTTCACCCGCACCAACCGAATGATCGTACGCATTAAACAAGGTTACGGGGTCAAGGGTCTTACCTTGATCTCGCCGCCCATCCTTTCCATTCCGATCACGTCTTTGCTGGCCGCGAAATATTTCCGGCACGACCGGCGCACCCTGCCGCTGCTGCTTTCCTCGGTGGTGGTGTGGTCCTTCGTTCTCAGTTTTGCATGGAAGTTCACCCGGTGAAATACAAGCACCTCTTCTTCGACCTGGACCACACGTTGTGGGATTTCGAGACCAATTCCCGCGCGGTACTGGCGGAGCTGCACGCGGAATTTGCCTTGATGGACCATGGTGTCTCTTGTGAAGTCTTCATTCCCGCATACGAAGCGGTGAACAACAGCTTTTGGGTGGCGCATGAATCCGGCACCATGGACCGGGAGACCTTGCGGGCGCTGCGTTTCCGGCAAGCGTTGGCCAGCTTGGGCATACACGATAACACGATGGCCGCGCGGATGGAGCACCTCTATATGGAACGCTGCCCCGTACGTCCGGGTTTGATGGATGGTGCGTTGGACCTGCTGAACGAGCTGCACGAAAAATACACGCTGCACATCATCACCAACGGCTTCACGGAAACGCAAGGGCTGAAATTGAACGCAAGCGGCATCCGGCACTACTTCGCCGTGGTGCTCACCAGTGAGCAGGCCGGAGTTTCCAAGCCATCCCCGAAGATCTTTCGGCATGCGTTGCGATCCGCTGGCGCAAAAGTGGGCGAGAGCCTCATGATCGGCGACAGTGCACGTGCGGACATGGCGGGCGCACGTGCATCGGGCATGGACCACGTGCACTTGGCGCCCGCGGGCCTGCACGACCGTGAAGCCACCTACGCCATCACGAAATTGGATGGCCTGCGCACCGTGCTACTTCAGCGGTAGGTCCGGGCGAAAGGAGTAATCCACGGTCGCTTGTTTTCCGTTGACCTCGCTGACCTTGAGGAAGCGCAGCGTGTCGCTGCCCACGTAAGTTCCCGCGTAGGTAATGGCACCTTTTGCGGCCATGGTGGAGAAGAAGATGCTGTCCCTGTCCAGCCTTACCGGCACGTTGTGCACGTTGTTCGTTCCGCTTTGCGCATTCGGTGTCAGCAGTTCTTGGAGCGCCGGCGGATCTCCCGGCTTTTGCACACCTGCCACCAAGGCCACGTTGCCACGATCAAAAAAGCGCATGAAATAATGCAGGTCCTTGGATGCGGCATGGTCGTAAACGCCGTCGAAGCGAAGCCGGCTGCCTTGCAATGAACGCAATTCGAGGGCGGCAGCGTTGCCGTTCCCCTCACTCGTATCGCTGGCGGTGTCATAGGTTTCCCCGGCACTGGGCATATCGTTTTCGTGCATTGCCGTAGGGCCGGGTTGCGGGGAGCCGCAAGCGGAAATCAACATCACCGCGGCCAAGAAGTAGATCAGTTTCCGGTTCATGGTTTCAAGCGGGCTATTTCCGTAAGTGCACCTTTTACCTTTTGTCCGATCTGCACGGTGACCTCCGTTCCGAGCGGCAGGAAAAGGTCCACGCGGGAGCCGAATTTGATGAAGCCGTATTCGGCGCCCTGCACGGCGGCATCGCCGGGCTTGGGGTAGGTAACGATGCGCCGCGCGAGCGCTCCGGCGATCTGGCGCATAAGGACTTCGCCGCGTTCGGGATGCTTCACCACCAAGGTACAGCGCTCGTTTTCAGTGCTGCTTTTGGGGTGCCACGCCAGGTACTTGCCCTTGTGGTATTGCCTGTACGTGGTGGTACCGCTAATGGGGCTGAAGTTGATGTGGACGTTCAGCGGGCTCATGAAAATGGAGACTTGTATGCGGCGGTCCTTGAAATATTCCGGCTCCATCACTTCTTCAACCACCACCACTTTGCCGTCGCACGGGGAAAGTACCAAGGCATCCATCGGCTCAGACCCGCGCACCGGCACGCGGAAAAACCACAGTACCAAGCCCAGTACTGCCAGCATCAGGATGGCCAAGGCCCAGAGTGCAAAGGGCGGCAGCCAGCGCCAAGCGGCGAACAGTGCCAACGCACCGACCGCGATCACCAATAAAATGGTGCGTGTTCCTTCCCGGTGTAAGCGCATGGCGGCCAAATATAACGGCAAGGGCGAAGGGGCGCTTTTTGCGTACCGTTCAACTCAGCACGTGCAAGAACACGAGCATGGAGGGCAGGGCGAGGATAAAGCCGTCGAAACGGTCCAAAACGCCGCCATGGCCGGGCAGCAGGTTGCCTGCATCCTTCACGCCGGCGGCGCGTTTCAAGGCACTTTCCAGCAGGTCGCCCAGCGTAGCGGAAATGCCCACTACCACGGCGCAGCCCGCCCACAATGGCCAGGAAAGCTCGGGCCAGGCCCAGGCCAGCACGAATGCGGCGCCCACGGCCACCAGCAATCCGCCGATGAACCCTTCCACTGTTTTACCCGGGCTCACGGAAGGCAGCAATTTGTGGCGACCGAAGGCCTTCCCCAGCAGATAAGCTCCGGAATCGTTGGTCCACAGCAGCACCATGAAACCCACGAAGAGATGATAGGACCAACCTTGCAGCATGTAGGTGACCATGCCGAAAGGGATCGCGATGTAGACGATGGTGGTGAGGATGGCGCCCATTTCCCGTGCGGGATGCGTAGCCCCCCGCACCAAAAGGTCCAAAATGGCGAGCAGCAGCACGGCCAAAAGCACGCAGCCCGCTCCCAGCACGGTAAAAGCGGAGAGGAAACCGGAAAGTGCCAAAGCAAGGTAACACGCTGCGGCCACGGCCATGTGCAGCTCGGCAGATCGGCGGTCCGTGTGCTCAGGGTCTTGCGAAAGCCCGTGCAACTCCCGCGCAGCCTGTAGGCAAACCGGTAAAAAAAGCAATGTGGTGGTGACCGGCCCTGCCCACGCCGCGGCCAGGGTAAGCAGAACGTAGCCCGCGCCAGTGATGCTGCGTTTGGCCAGTTCGTTCATGGGCCTGTCGTCGCCTAAGCGATAGAGGTATTGTCCGTGTCCCCTTTATTTCCAGCCGCATCCTTTTCAGGCGACGCGGCACCGGACGGGTTGACCGTGTTTTCCGTTAAGGCCTCACTGGCTTTTTCAAGCAAGGCGCGGCCGGAGCCGTTCACGGGTTTCAGCAAGGTAACTTGCTCTTGGCGGGCAAAAGGGCGGTCCCCGAAAATTTTCTCCAGGTCTTCCTTGAAGATCACTTCCTTTTCCAGCAGTTGCGTGGCCAGGGCGGTGAGCTTGTCCTTGTTCTCCGTCAAGATCTTTTTAGCCCGCTCATACTGCCCTTCAACAAGGATGCGCACTTCCTGATCGATCATCTGTGCGGTCTGGTCGCTGTAGGGCTTGCTGAAGCCGTATTCATTCTGCCCGCTGCTGTCGTAAAAGCTCACGTTGCCCAGTTTTTCGTTCAGGCCGTAAACGGAAACCATGGCGTAGGCCTGCTTGGTCACTTTTTCCAGATCGCTCAAGGCGCCGGTGCTCACCTTGCCGTACATGACGAACTCGGCAGCCCTTCCGCCCATGGCGGCGCACAGCTCGTCGAGCATCTGTTCCGTGGTGGTGAGGTGTCGCTCGTCGGGCAGGTACCAAGCGGCGCCCAGCGAACGGCCGCGCGGCACGATGGTCACTTTCACCAGCGGGGAAGCATGTTCCACCAGCCAGCTTACGGTGGCGTGCCCGGCCTCGTGGTAGGCGATCGCGCGCTTTTCCTCCGTGGTGATGATCTTGTTCTTCTTCTCCAAGCCACCGATCACGCGGTCCACGGCATCCAGGAAGTCCTGCTTTTCCACGGAAGTCTTTTTGCGACGTGCGGCGATCAACGCGGCCTCGTTGCAGATGTTGGCGATGTCCGCACCGCTGAACCCCGGTGTTTGGCGGGCGAGGAATTCCACGTCCACCGCGATGTCCATTTTCAACGGCTTGAGGTGGACCTTGAAGATGGCCATGCGCTCGTTGAGGTCGGGCATGTCCACGAAGATCTGGCGGTCGAAGCGGCCAGCGCGCAGCAAGGCGCGGTCCAGCACGTCGGCGCGGTTGGTGGCACCGATCAGGATCACTCCGGTGTTGGTGCCGAAGCCGTCCATTTCCGTGAGGAGCTGGTTGAGCGTGTTTTCGCGCTCATCGTTGGAGCCCATGTTCACGTTGCGGCCACGGGCACGGCCGATCGCATCGATCTCGTCGATGAAGATGATGCTGGGTGCTTTTTCCTTCGCTTGCTTGAAAAGGTCGCGTACGCGGCTGGCGCCAACGCCCACGAACATCTCCACGAAATCCGAACCGCTCAGGCTGAAGAACGGCACCTGAGCCTCGCCTGCGATGGCCTTGGCGAGCAGTGTTTTACCCGTTCCCGGAGGGCCGACGAGCAATGCGCCCTTGGGGATCTTCGCGCCGAGGTCGGTGTATTTTTTCGGTGTCTTCAGGAAGTCCACGATCTCCTGCAGTTCCTCTTTGGCTTCTTCCAGCCCGGCCACGTCGTTGAAGGTAATGTCGGTGCTTTTGCCGCCCTCGAACACTTGTGCACGGCTTTTGCCGATGTTGAAGATCTGCCCGCCGGGCCCGCTGGGGCCGCCCATGCGGCGCATCATGAACATCCAGACCAATGCGATGGCGCCGATGAACAGCAGCCATTGCAGGATCTCCTTGCCCATGTCGTTCTGCGGCTCAATGCGCACGTCCACCTTCTTCGATCGCGCTTCCTCAACCACCTGCTGCTGCATCTGTGGCGTGTTGCCGATGTAGAAGGTGTACTGTGCAGCGCCGGTTTCCGGTTTGCTGGCGGCGAGCTGTTTCTTGTGCTCTTCCTTGTTGACGCTGTCTTTTTTAATGGTCACCAGCACGGCATCGCCGTTCACCACGATGCCCTGCACATCGCCTTGGGCGAGGTAACGGTCGTAGTCCGAGATGTCGATGCGCACGAGGTTGCTGTTGAAATTGAACAGCCCCATGGCGAGGATCATCACCACGATCACGCCGTAGATCCAGTAAAAGTTGAAGGGGCGCTTCGGGGGCGCCGGCATCTTGTCCTTCTTGAGTTTGGTTTCCTTGTTCTCCACGATGTTGTCAAGCTACGTTCTCGTAAGTGTTTCTGATCGCATCCGCCCAAAGCTGGTCCAGACCGTAATAAGTGCGCACGTCCCGGAGGAAAATGTGTGCCACCACGTCCACATAGTCCAGCAGTATCCAGCCCGCGTTCTCTTTTCCTTCCTGGTGCCAGGGCTTTTCGTCCGCGTGTTCCATGGTGAAGCGTTCCACGCTGCGGGCGATGGCCTCCACCTGTGTCACGGAATCGCCGTGGCAGATAATGAAGTGGTCGCAGACCGCACCGGGCACCTCGCGCAGGTCCAAATGCACGATGTCCTTGGCCTTGATCTCCTGCATGCCTTTCACCACGACGTCCACCAGGGGTGTTATGGGAGATGGACGTTTGGTTTTCCTCATGCCGGTTAATTTGGGCGGTTCAAAGGTACGCATACCGTGCGCGGTTCCGTGCGAGCCGCGCAATCCCTGAAACACGCATGCAGCCGATCGGTACCCGCATACTCGAACACGCCATCGTGGACAGCACCAATGCCGTGGCCGCCCAAGGCTTGGAAGACGGGTCGCTGGCGCATGGCGACGTGGTGTGGGCCTTGGAACAAGTTGCAGGGCGCGGGCGGCGGGGCACGGCGTGGCATACGGAACCGGGGCTGGACTTGGCGTGCAGCGTAATACTGAAGCCGGAAAATTTGCAAGCGGCCGACCAGTTCCTGTTGGCCAAGGCGGTGGCATTGGCGGTGCACGATGTGGTGGCCAGGTATTTGACGGCAGCGGGAAAGGCCCCGGAGCGCGTTCGCATAAAATGGCCGAACGACATTTTGGTGGACCGTGCCAAGATCGCTGGCATGTTGGTGGAGAACGAGCTGCGGGGCGCGGTGGTTGCCACTTCCATCGTGGGCATCGGACTGAACGTGAACAGCGCGGTATTCGCCGATGCGCTGCAAGCCACCAGTTTGCGCAACGAGACCGGCACACGGCATGGGCTGCCCGAAGTGTTGCAGCGCGTATGCGCAGCCATGGAAACTGAATGGCAGCGCATGTTGCACGACCCGGCAGCGCTGGCATCCGCTTATTCCGCGCAGTTGTGGGCCAAGGGGCGTTTCACCGAATTCATCCGCGACGGCGAACCTTGGCAGGCGCGCGCGCTGGACGTGGACGCGCACGGGCGCTTGGTGGTGGAAGGCCGGGAAGGGGAGGTGGAGGCCTTGGGGATGGAGCGCTTGCGCTTCGGCGTTCGGCACTGAGGCGCTCCTCGCGCGCGAGCGAAGCGGCTCGCGCGAGATGCTGATGAGCGCGTGGGACGCGCTCACCACCCCATGGCTTTGCCATGGGTAGGTATTTAGCCGGGCCTTCAGCCCTCCCAATTTTCGTCCCAAACCTCCGTGTCCTCCGTGGCCCCTGAGCGCAGTCGAAGGGTGCCTCAGTGGTGAAATCAACCAACCATTTCCACAATCTCACCCCCACATTTGCACGAATGCCGGAAAACGCTACTTTTGCGCCCCCCTGAACAAAACACACCAAGGCGATGAAGCGTACCTACCAGCCCAGCAAGCGCAAGCGCAAGAACACGCACGGCTTCCGTGAGCGCATGAGTTCCGCAGCCGGTCGCTCCGTGCTGGCGAGCCGTCGCCGCCAAGGCCGCCACAAGCTCACCGTGAGCGACGAGGCCATCGGCAAGAAGTGATCAGGTTTTTCTGAATAAACGAAAGCCCGCCATTGGCGGGCTTTTTTGTGGGGTTGTGATCGGGCGGTTATTTAGAAGCTTCCGAAACTCCACCAAGACAGGAAGCTATCCAAATTCCTGATTAAGAGATTCCTCATTCCGACTGCCGACACGACTCGTCGGAAATTCGGAATTCTACCCCCGGACGCAGGGTCTCCTTTTCGGGACTCTGCAGTTCGTGGTATTTGAAAGGACCATAATGGACAAAAAAATGGACGGGCCTTCTGCCCGTCCATTTCCGTCCATTAAAGTCCTATTGAGTAAATCCAAACGTTGGGCCGCCAAGCCCCAAGCTTACCGTTTAATAAACACACCGCCGCCGATCTCCTGGCCATTGGGCAGTGCGATCCCCACGGTATAGCAACCGCCGGTGAGGTGGTCAACCGGTAATTGCAGGGCGGCGCCGTAAGTGTTCAGCGGTGCGCCGGATGCCACGGTGCGGCCCAGTGCATCGCGTACGATCAGCGTTACACCTTTTGTTTCGCCCGCCCATTGCACGTTCAGCACGTCCTCCACCGGGTTGGGGTAAAGGATGGGCTTACCGCCATCTTTTACATCCATGTTGGCGGCCACCACGTAGCTCAATGTTGCACTGCCGTTGAAATCCACTTGCTGCAGGCGGTAATAGTTCCAGCCGGCTGCGGGGCGCGTATCGGTAAAGCGGTACTCACTGCGCTGCACGGTATTGCCTGCGCCCACCACCTGGCCGATGTTCTCGAAGTTCACGTTGTCCACACTGTGCTGCACCGTGAAATGGTCGTTGTCGCGCTCCGTGGCAGTGGCCCAATCCACATTGATCACTTGGCCTTGGGGATGGGCCTCCAGTTCCACCAGTTCAACGGGCAGGGGGGCGCAATCCAAGCTGGCACCGCCACCGAATTGCCAAGACAGCGAGAAGGATTGGCCATTGCTGCTGAAGTTGTCCACGTAAAGCGCATACACTTTGCCGATCTCGGCTGCCGTTATCGCGATCGGCGCGACCCAGCCATCACCGCCTGCTCCTTCCGAAAGATCAACGGCACCATTGCCAAGGCCCGTGGTGTAGCTGCCCGAAGGAAGCGCATAAGAGCAACGTATGGGAGGGCTGGTGGGGCAGTGCGCACTCGGGTACGGACCCCAAAGGCCGAAGTCATAATCCTCACTGCCAGCGGGTGTGATCGTGAACCCGATGGTCCCGGTGGTCTGTGGCGAGAAATAATACCACGTGCCTTGCCGTTCGCCGGAGCTCATGCATCCCCTGTTCGGGCCTGCGGGAAGGTCAGCGAAATTACCCGTGTTGGGGCTGCTTGTGGTGAAGCCGGAAGCACTGCACACCGTAATGCCGCCGTAGCAATCCTGGGGTACGTTCGGGGGTGGCCCGCAACCCACGGTCTGCACAAAAGTCTCTCCAACAAGGGGGGGGCCATAGGCGCTCCAATACGGTACTTGGCCGAGCTTGCTTACGGTATAGCTGTTCTGGCTCTCGTTGGCCGTTGGGGCCGGGTCCTTGTAGTAGGTCAAGGAGACCACGTCGCCGATGTTCACATTGAAGAGGATGTAGTTGTCATAGGTGTTAACGGTGTGGGTGCCGATCAAAGCCCCGTTCACCCTGACTTCCACGTAGGCTGCTCCCCAGCCATCGCCGCCACCATCGTGCATGCGCAAGGCGTAGGTGCATTTACCGGGCCCAACGATGGGTGCCGGGTTACAGAACATCGTTCCCGCCCAGCCGGGGCGGGTTACGGAAGCATCCGCTGCAAAGCTCAAGGTAAGGCATCCGCCCGCTGCGGTGGACGTAGCTACCGGCGGGAGGGTGGTGCCGGTGTAATCACCGATCAACGGTGATGCGGTGGTGGGGCCATTGTAGATCCGCACGTGGTCGGCGAACTCCGTATTGAACTGCGAAAAGATCAATGTGGCCACTTGCCCGGCAGGGGGGCAGTAGGTGGTGCTGTAGTTGGCGCCGTCCGTGTAATTCGCGTTGGGACCCGCAAGGTCGTAGAAATTCCCATCACAGACGGTGGGCACAATGGTGGTAATGCAGGCCGTAAAATAGGTGTAGTCAGTAGGTAGTTTGGTGCCATAGGTGAATACCCTTATAAAATAAGGGACCCCAAGCGTCAACCCGGTAAACTGAGCCACTGAGCTACGTACACACGTTACGTAGTTCCATGTGGGAGCCGTACTTGTGGAAAGGCAAGGTCCGATTGACCGATAGAGCGCGATTACAAAATCAGCTGCCGCCGCATTACTACTCGTAATATCCGAAAGCGTGAACAGGTGGCTGGTGGAAGTAGGTACGAAACGGAACCACACATCGTTGTCCGGATTGCCACCACAGGGCATTGCCGGGCCTTCGGCTACTACAGAGGCGTCTGCGCCATTCAAGGAAGTGACCCGTGTGCTGAGTGCTGTGCAATTCTCATCGGGGCTTGGGGTGAGGGGACCTGAGCAGGAATTGTTGTTATTAACGGCCGCTTGCAATTTAAGAAAGAACGTTCCCGGGCACGGCGAGGTGGAGGGGACGGGCCACAGGTCAAACCAAATGTAGTAGGTGGTGCCTGCAGTCAGGTTCACGGCCAAATTTTTGATCCCGTTCGCCGAACTGGAAATGGTGCCGATACAAAGGTTGTTGGTGGGGCAACCGTCGTAGACCATAATGGCTGTCCAGCTCGAAAAGCTGGAAATGGTGACGAGGTACTGGCCAGTAACAGTTGGCGTGAACCGGTAGAGTGCTTCGTTACCGTCTTTGTAGGAGCCCGTAGCACCGGAGCCGCAAAGGGTGCCGGGCACCGAAGTGGAACTCATGTCATTGGTACCACTGCACACCAAGGCTTGATTATTGATCGGCAACATGGCCTGCGTAAGAACACCTGCCCCGGCGCAGGTCGTGGCTTGTACTTGCCCGGTACTACCAATGGCCAAAGCCACCAGCAGTGCCTGCGCTGCGCGAAGGGCGTGCCATCGCTTTATTGATCGTACAAAAGGCTGTTCAGGAGCGGGTAGAATGGGCATGTGTAGACGGACGGATTGGGTAAGATCCAACTGGTAGCTACGTGTAGACGTACGATTTAGGAAAGGGTTGCCTTTTTCCTGTTGGGAAAGTTATATGGTTTTTCTGAAAAAAGCAAACAGAGCGGCGGAATAGCTTCCCAAGCTTCCATGCGTGGCGCCTGCACCACCGATCACTGCGTTTCGGCCAAAGCAAAAGAAATTGCCATGCTGCACCACGGTAAGCCCTAGCGCTTCAGGAACACACCGGCTTGTTGCTCATCGCCGTTGGGCAGGGCCAAGCCCAGGGTGTAGCAACCGGTTGATAAGTGTTCCACGGGCACTTGCCAATTGCCTTTGGTGTTCGCATCGGGTGTTGTTACCAGCACGGCGCGGCCCAAGGCATCGCGCACGATCAGGGCAACGGCCTCCGCGGCCTCAGGCCATTGCACGTTCAGCAGGTCCACCACGGGATTGGGGTAGAGCAGGGGCTTGCCTTCCGCATCCTCCATGTTCGCCACCACCACATGGCTCAGTGCGGTAGCGCCGTTGCGGTCCACCTGCAGCAGCCGGTAGTAGTTGAGGCCGGGCGCGGGCCGGGTATCGGCAAAGCGGTACGCGTTTCGTTGTGTGGCATCGCCTGCGGCGGCCACTTGGCCGATGGGTTCAAAGGTCGTGTTGTCCAAGCTGCGTTCCACGGTGAAATAGTCGCTGTTGTGCTCGGTGGCGGTGGCCCATTCCACATCGATCACCGGCTTGTTCGCGGTGGCGGAAAATTCCAACAGTTCCACGGGGAGCACGGTGCAATTCAGTGAGGCCCCGCCGCTCAGGGTCCATGCCAAGGTGAAGTTCTGTCCGGTGCTGGAGAAATTGTCCACAAAGAGGACGTAGACCTGGCCTGCGGTCACGTTGATGGGGGCGACCCAACCGTTGCCGGACGCTCCTTCTGAATTGTCCGCAGCGCCATTGCCCATGCCGGTGAGGTAGGTAGGCGTGTACAGCCCATCGGCAAAGCTGCACCGCAAGGGGGCGGCGCTTGGGCACTGGGCACTGGCAAAGGGACCCCATAGGGCGAAATCGTAATCGATGGAGCCGCTTGGGGTGATGGTAAAGCCAAGCGAGCCGGCATGGCTGGCGGAGAAATAATACCAGGTGCCTTGGCGCTCACCGGCCAGCAGGCAGCCGCTGTTGGCGGCGTTGAGGTCCACGTTGCAGCCGGTATGCGTGCTGGTGTTGGTGAGGTTCTCCGTGGTACACAGCGTCATGCCGCCAGCGCAGTCCTGTGGTTTTGCGGCGGGCGAAGGCGAGCAATCCGCCGTTAGTGAATAGGCTAGGCCGATGTTCGGTGGCTCGTAGGTATGGAACAGGCAATCGCCGCCCACGGAGAGTTCCATGGAATTCTCATCGTAGAACAAGGCCCAGCCATCATCGTAGATCACCTGCACGTCATCCCCGTCGTTCACGCCGAAGGTAACCGAACCGGAATATCCGGAAGGCAGGGTATAATAGCCCAAACTGGCGTTGTTGACCAGGATCTGCGCGGTAGCCACACCGGAAAAGTCGCTCCAGCCATCCCCGTAGCTGTCCAACAATGTGAGCGTGTACCGGCAAGACGTATTGTAGATGCACAACGTGCCGTTCATGGCGGTGTTGGAGTTGTACCGCTGCACGCGCACGACATATTTAGTGCCGATCACGGTGGTAAGGGTCACGGTTTCGGGTTCGTTGCCAAGTCCGCCGTCCGAGCAGGCCAGCACGGGCCCTCCGCATCCACCGAGCACATGGAGGATGGCATCCGCGCCGCCCGTGGGGGTGTACTGCACGGTGGTCTGGGTGGAGGTGGCCTGGAACCAGCCGTAGGCATCATCACGCAAGTTGGCGTTGCAGGTCAACGGGTTGTAGGTGGCCGTGTAGCTGGTCGGCTTGTTGAAGGCCAAAGGGGAGCAGGCTGCTGTGACCGGATATTTGTAAGACAGGTTGGTGGTCGTGCAGGTATTGCTACTGGTTTGGCCCATGGCAACGGTGCCAACAGCAAAAGTGAACATCGCGCAAACGAAAGGGTGTAAGCCGGTCGATCGCGTAAGGTGTAAGGTTGAAGCCATGGGCTGGAGGTCAATACTTCGACCAATTTACCAAAGTGGCCCACGAATGTCAAGATATCATCGACGAATGATTCGTCGCGAATACTCCGAATACCCTAAACACGAATTCGGAACAGATGGGCGACCGACCATTGGCCCATTCGAAATGTCGGAATGGTATGCAAGGAGTTACGCTAAGCGGTACGGAGGATTCCGCGCATAAACTGGCGACGTTCTTTCACGTCCATGGCCACGCAGAGCGGTTTCAACTACAACTTCTGGAATCCCCCCACGCTGATCCGTTCACCGGATCGCGTCAAAATGCTCAGGAAATACATGCCTGGCACGAGTTTTCGGACGTCCACCTCCACGTTACGGGAGTTACGGCCCAAGTGCAGCACGGATACTTGGGCCATGGAGCGGTCCACCGTTCCGTTGATCCAGAGCGTGGCACCCTCTGGCATGGGCTGGGCAAGCCGCACGTTGAGCTTTACCTGTGCGGGGTTCGGGTAGAGCAAAGCTTGGTGCAGCCCATCGGCCATACAGGCCACCACGTCCGAGCGTTCCGTAGTGCCATCGATATCCACTTGGGCCAAGCGGTAGTAGTTGATGCCCGGTGCCGGTGAGCGGTCCACCAAGGCGTAGTGCAACGGCATCTGCGAATTGCCCGCAGCCGGGAGCCGCCCGATGGGCTCGAAGGTCTTGTTGTCGGTGCTGCGTTCCACGGTGAAATGGTCGCTGTCCTTTTCCGATGCGGTGGACCATTTTACGGCGACCGCGCCGTTTTCCACCGTTGCGGTGAAGGAGGTGAGTTCCACCGGCAAGGCGGAACCGTCCGGTGAGGCACAGATCAGGAAGGAACCCTCGTTCGCATAGTAGGCCCAGAAGCGGATGTAGACCGTATCGCCGGGCACCAGGCCGCTGCGGCCGATGGCGGGCATGTGGTCCGTGGGATAATCCTGGTCGTCGTTGCATACCAGCAGCGTCATGGGCTGGTTGCATGAGGCAGCGGTGTACAGCGCCATGCCGCTGTCGCCGGGCCCGTCACCGTTTACGGCATAGCTGTCCACGTAGATATGGCCGCTGGGCGGTGCGATGGTGGAGTACCACACATCGGGCTGGCCGCCGTAGTAGCAGCCGGGGTCGGGGATCCCCGGAGTGGGCGTGGCACTGGTGTTGGTGGAGGAAACCACGGTGTTGCAATTGGTGGTTGCATCCAAGAAAACGGCGTGGCAAGGCTCGTCGTTGGGCGGCGGTGGCGGCGTGGGGTAAATGCACACCTGACCGTCAGCCATGGCATTGTTACTTCCGGATGTCTGCACGCGGATGATGTAATTCTGTCCGATCACGGTGGGGAAGCTGATGCTTTCGCTTCCGCCCGGCCCGAGGTCGTCCGCGCACACAACGGTGGTGAGGGCACCGCAGGCGCCGGTGAGGATATGGAGCACGGGATCTTGCGCGGTGTTGGGCGCGAAGGTCATGGAAGTGCTGGCGCTGGTAGCGGTGAACCAACCGTAAGCATCCGCGTAAGCCCCTGAACCGCAGGAACCGGGATCATAGGTTGCCGTAAAGCTGGCGGGTTTGTGGAAGGCGCGCGGCGTGCAGCCGGCATCCACCGTGTATTTGTGGGCAAGGGCATAGCTGCAGGCATCGCTGGCCACGTATTGGGCCAGTGCGGGCAGGTGAGCCAGGCAAAGTGCGCCGGAAAGTTGGGAGACCCGTATCAAATTGCGCAAAGCCGACTGGGAGATCTTCATGGTTTTAAAGGACGCGGTGGGGGATTTTGGGGGCCACCGCAGAGAGCGTGCCAATTGCGGTTATACGGGGAAAGCCTGAAAAAGTTTGGATGGTCTTTTTGCCTTGGCACAAGCGAAATTCCCATAGGGTTTACCGTTGGTTGGGTAGTTGCATGGCCATGCAAACGTCCGCGTGGGATCTGCGGGCATGGAGCTACGGCCAAGCCGCAGGGGCATAGGCCCGCACATCAGATTGGCAGTAATGTGTTGATAATGAGTCAAGTCGTCACTTGCATGGCCATGCAAGTGACGCGACTTGAAGCAAAAGCCTGATCACCCTCGATCCACGACCGCGCTCACTTGGCGGCCCCGGGGTATTTCCCCAAAGCCACACGCAGGGACTCCACGGCCAGCGCCAGTTTATCCTTCTCCAGCACGTAGGCCAGCCGGACCTGCTTTTTCCCCAATTCGGGTTCGGCATAGAACCCGGAAGCGGGTGCCATCATTACCGTATGGCCTTTGTGTTCGAATTCCTCCAACAGCCATTGGCAGAACACGTCGGAATCGTCGATGGGCAGGTCGGCCACGCAGTAGAAGGCTCCGCTGGGCATGGGGCAGAACACGCCGGGTATGGTATTGAGCCCTTCCACGAGGATGTTGCGGCGTTCGCGGTATTCGGTGTTCACCTCGGTGAAGTAGCTCTGTGGTGTTTTCAGCGCGGCCTCGGAAGCCACTTGGCCCAGTGTTGGCGGGCTCAGGCGGGCTTGAGCGAATTTCATCGCAGTGTCGTAAAGCTCCTTGTTGCGGGTAACCAGCGCACCCACCCGGGCGCCGCACATGCTGTAGCGCTTGCTCACGCTGTCGATCATCACCACGTTGTTGCTGATCCCCTCGAGGTTCATCGCGCTGATGTGCTTGGTACCGTCGTAGCAGAACTCGCGGTACACCTCGTCGGCGAAGAGGAACAGGTCGTGTTTCTTCACCACTTGGCGCAGGCGCTCCAGTTCAGCTTCGGTATAGACCCGGCCGGTGGGGTTGCCGGGATTGCAGATGAGGATGCCCTTGGTGCGCGGGGTGATGTGCGCTTCGAAGGCACCTTCCGGCGGGAGTTCAAAGCCGTCTTCGATGGAGCTTTGCAAGGGCACCACCTTGATGCCGGCGGTAATGGCGAAAGCATTGTAGTTGGCGTAGAACGGCTCGGGAATGATCAACTCGTCGCCGGGGTCGAAGCAGGCCATCATGGCGAAGAGCAGCGCTTCGGAACCGCCAGTGGTCACGATGATCTGGTCCTTGGTGACGGGGATGTTGTGCGCCGCGTAGTATTCCGCGAGGCCGGCCCGGTAGCTCTCGAAACCCGCGCTGTGGCTGTATTCCAGCACGGGCATGTCCAGCTTGTGGATGGCATCCATGGCCACTTCGGGGCTGTGGATATCGGGCTGGCCGATGTTGAGGTGAAGGACTTCCACCCCGCGTTTCTTGGCGGCTTCGGCAAAAGGCACGAGTTTGCGGATGGGGGAAGAGGGCATCTGTTGCCCTTTGTGCGAAATGGATGGCATGTGCTGGAATAGGTGCGGCAAATGTCGGGAAAAACAGGCCGCAGAGGCGCAGAGGCGCGGAGAAGAGGGCTGTTATTTGAAAGGAGCCCCCACGGAAGTAAAGGATTCTATTGAAGAAAAGAATTCCGATCCAAAAGTTCTAATCCGGAATGTTGAATGGCGGGCATAAAAAGGAAAACGCCCGACTGGCGGGCGTTTTCAAAAGCAATGCGGACGCGCTTAGTCGTCGTCTCCGTCGTTGTCTTTCTTCTTGCCGTCTTTCTTTTCGGCATCATGCTTGGCCTTTTTCTCGGCGCGCATGCTGTTCCACTTGGTAAACTGCTCCGGTGTCATCACGGTATGGTATCCGCGTTCGCGGTTGCCCTTTAGCGTGTCTTCACGTCCCTTGCGCGACTTGGCGTCCGGGATCGTCTTCACTTGTTCCATGGCCTTGGCATAGTTCAGGTTGATCTCGCCGATCTTAACCTTTTGGTCGGCATTCAGGCCCAGGTCGGTGGCCAAGCGCTCGGTGCGGCGCTCGGCTTTTTCGATGGCCGTTTTCTTGGCGTGTTCGGCGGTTTGGGCTTTGCTTCCGTCGGTGGATTGTGCGTTTGCGCCAAGGCCGATGGCGAAGGCGAGCGAGAGGAGGATGGCTTTCATGGTTGGTTGTTGCGAGGCGCAAGGTAGGTTTTGGTTATGATGACGCAAGAACCGGGCCGGAGGTTGGTCGGGGAAGGTCCAAGCTGCAAGCCGCAAGCCACAAGCTTGAAGCCTGCGATGCACAGCTGCGGCTTGAAGCTTGTGGCTCAACTCACTTCTCAACGATCCCGCCACCTTTTCCACGATCCGGTTACGGCACGGAAGCCTTGGGATACCTTCGCGGCCCGGATACCCTCCGGACATGCCAAAAGACAATTCCATCAAGTCGGTCCTGCTCATCGGCAGCGGTCCGATCGTTATCGGCCAAGCTTGTGAGTTCGATTACTCCGGCAGCCAAGCCGCCCGCTCGCTGCGCAACGAAGGCATCGAGGTCACGCTGATCAACAGCAACCCCGCCACCATCATGACCGATCCGGTCACGGCGGACAATGTGTACCTGTTGCCGTTCACCACCGCGAGCATCGAGGAGATCCTGCAACTGCACAAGATCGACGCGGTACTGCCCACCATGGGCGGCCAGACCGCGCTGAACCTCGCGATCGAGTGCGAAAAGCTCGGCATCTGGAAGGAACACGGCGTGCGCATGATCGGCGTGGACACCGAGGCCATCGACGTCACCGAGGACCGCGAACGCTTCCGCGTGCTGATGGAGAAGATCGGCGTGCCCATGGCGCCGAGCAAAACGGTGGCGAGTTTCCTCGAAGGGAAAAAGGTTGCGCAGGAGTTCGGCTTCCCGCTGGTGATCCGCGCCAGCTACACGCTCGGTGGCGCCGGTGCGGCCTTCGTGAAGGACCCCGCCGAGTTCGACAAGCTGCTGAAGAACGGCCTGCAGATCAGCCCGATCCACGAGGTGATGATCGACAAGGCGCTGCTCGGCTGGAAGGAGTACGAGCTCGAGCTGCTGCGCGACAAGGACGACAACGTGGTGATCATCTGCAGCATCGAGAACTTCGATCCGATGGGCATCCACACCGGCGACAGCATCACCGTGGCGCCCGCGATGACGTTGAGCGACCGCACCTACCAGAAGATGCGCACCACGGCCATCAAGATGATGCGCTCCATCGGCGACTTCGCCGGCGGCTGCAACGTGCAGTTCGCGGTGAGCCCCGACGAGAAGGAGGAGATCTACGCCATCGAGATCAATCCGCGCGTGAGCCGCAGCAGCGCGCTCGCCAGCAAGGCCACGGGCTATCCCATCGCGAAGATCGCCAGCAAGCTCGCCATCGGTTACCGCCTGGATGAACTGGAGAACCCGATCACCGGCACCAGCGCCTTCTTCGAGCCCACGCTCGACTACGTCATCGTGAAAGTGCCGCGCTGGAACTTCGACAAGTTCGAGGGCAGCGACCGCAGGCTGGGTGTGCAGATGAAGAGCGTCGGCGAAACGATGGGCATCGGCCGCAGCTTTCAGGAGGCCTTGCAGAAAGCCTGTCAGAGCCTGGAGATCAAACGCAACGGCCTCGGCGCCGACGGCAAGGAGACCACCGATGTCGCCGTGCTGTTGGACAGCCTGAGCAACCCCAGCTGGAGCCGCCTCTTCCACGTCTACGACAGCATCAAGGCGGGCATCCCGTTCAAGACCATACACGAGCGCACGCGCATCGACATCTGGTTCCTGAAGCAGATCGAGGACATGATCCTCACCGAGAAGGAAGTGGAGAAATACACGCTGGAGACCATCCCGCGCGACCTGCTCTTCGAAGCGAAACAGAAAGGCTACGCGGATCGCCAAGTCGCGCACCTGCTCGGTTGCCTCGAAAGTCAGGTCTACAAAAAGCGGAACGAGCTCGGCATCAAACGCGTGTACAAATTGGTGGACACCTGCGCCGGTGAATTCCCCGCGAAGACGCCGTACTACTACAGCACCTTCGAGGAAGAGAACGAAAGCGTGCGCAGCGACAAGAAGAAGATCGTGGTTTTAGGCAGCGGCCCCAACCGCATCGGGCAGGGCATCGAGTTCGATTACTGCTGCGTGCACGGCGTGCTGGCGGCGAAGGAGATGGGCTACGAGACCATCATGATCAACTGCAACCCGGAGACCGTGAGCACGGACTTCGACACCGCCGACAAGCTCTACTTCGAGCCGGTGTTCTGGGAGCACATCTACGACATCATCCTGCACGAAAAGCCCGAGGGCGTCATCGTGCAGCTCGGCGGACAGACCGCGCTGAAGCTCGCCGAGAAGCTGGAGAAATACGGCATCAAGATCATCGGCACCAGCTTCGCCGCGCTGGACATGGCCGAGGACCGCGAGCGCTTCAGCAGCCTCCTGCGCGACCTCGGCATTCCGTACCCCGCGTTCGGCGCGGTGAACAACGCGGAAGAGGCCATCGCGCTCAGCCGCACCCTCGGCTTCCCGCTGCTGGTGCGGCCCAGCTACGTGCTCGGCGGCCAGAAGATGAAGATCGTGATCAACGAGCAGGAGCTGGAGGAACAGGTGCTGGACATCCTCCGCCTGATGCCCGACAACCGCATCCTCATCGACCACTTCCTCGACGGCGCCATCGAAGCGGAATCGGATTCCATCTGCGACGGCGAAATGGTGCGCATCATCGGCATGATGGAGCACATCGAGCCCGCCGGCATCCACAGCGGCGACAGCAACGCCGTGCTCCCGCCCTTCGACCTGCCCGACAAGGTGATCCAGCAGATGCGCGACCACACGCACAAGATCGCCCTCGCGCTGAAGACCGTCGGCCTGGTGAACATCCAGTTCGCCATCAAGGACGAAGTGGTGTACGTGATCGAGGCCAACCCGCGCGCCAGCCGCACCGTGCCCTTCATCGCCAAGGCCTACGGCGAACCCTACGTGAACTGGGCCACCAAGGTGATGCTCGGCGCCAAGCTGAAGGACTTCCAGTTCAAGCCGCAGCTCGACGGCTACGCGATCAAAGTGCCCGTCTTCAGCTTCGATAAGTTCCCCAATGTGGACAAGAGCCTCGGGCCTGAAATGAAGAGCACGGGGGAGGCGATCTACTTCATCAAGGATCTCAAAGACCCATTTTTTAGACAGGTTTATGGTGAACGTTCGATGTATCTTAGCAAGTGATGATCGACACTCGGTTCCGTTCGCCGCATAACTCGCACGCCGAGCGAAGTCGAGGTGGGCAGGTGTATGGGGAGCGGAGTATGTACTTGAGTAAATAGTTTGATTGGAGACAATGGATCAACGTAGGATGGAATACAAAATCAAGACGTTTCGCCTTATGCGGTCATATCAGCAGTTAGACCAAACTATTGGACAAGACTGGTCCGATGAGGTTGTCAGCTACTTGAGTGAGCTAGACGCACAAGGCTATAGCGCACAGATTTCAACTTCGTCGGTTGCGAACGCATCAACCCTTTGGGTCCTTTTGACCATTGTTGCAAGTAAGCCATTTGACGTAGCGGTAGTTGGGGAACTGTCATGATTTGTGGGCTTGTCGGCTCGAAGACTCGCCGTCGGGCTTTCCGCTGCAAGTCCTCGCTCGTTCCTCGCTGTGGGCTTTCCGCTTCAATCCCTCACGCGGGTTCATTCCTGATTTGCACTCCGGTTGAACTTTGCGGTAATCTCATTCATCCCCGTATCGAGACTTTGTGCAGGACTTGTTTGTGGTTCGGCTATGTTGAAACGCTTGCGAACAAGTCTAAAGCTCATTTCAGCCTGACCGGCGGCGAGCATGAGTATCTCCACGTCGGGGCTGGGGTGCTTTGTTTTCGGAATCTTCAAGCCTGCATGAAGTGGATTGTCGGATACGGAGCAATTGAATTTGAGGAGATGATTCCATATACCGTGTGTTCCGGAACTGAACGGAGGAAATGTCGCTTCGTAGTAATCCCGGAGCCCAACTTCATTTGCCAGTGATTTGATGTTCTTGTCAGACCACGCCCCATACTTGACATCAGTGTGATGGATGTACTTCTCGGAATCCAAATCACTCTCATAGGCCGTTAGCTCAGCAACGACATCTGTATTTCCGTCGGCCTCAGCTTTTGCCTTGACCTTGGCTGTGTACAGTCTCTCCTGACCTAGACCGTAGTCTATAAAAGCTAAAGCTCTTTTGAGGGAATCTTCATGGCAGATATACGCCAGTGTAATATGCGTGTCGACCATGCTCCGAAGCACAAGTGAGCCCCCATCAAAGTTCCAGAACTCACTAGAGAGAGACAGTTGCCTTAACAGCAGTGATTGTCGGGACATCAGTGCGCCCACTACTTCGTACAGTTCTTTCTCTGAAGTCTCAACAGGTAGAGCATTCCAAAGCTCACGAAGTTCATCCTGAGCTTCCTCAATGAATTTCTGCACTAGGCCTTGTAGTGCGCTTAAGGCAGTATCACGCTCCGTATTGCTCATATCCTCGGAGGTTCGAATTCCATGCAAGTCTTCCAAAAGTCACGCTGCCAACCGAATCTGTCGGTCGTGGTTATTTCGGAGTCGAGCATCTTGCTGCTTCCGCGGAGGCTTGCAGCAAGCTTTTGGGATTCTTCTGTGTTAGGGTAACCTAGAATGCTATTGGGCTTGGCAAGCGAAAGCCCCGCGTTAATTTTTACGTGACCAGCCATGACGCTTCCGTAGAATAAATGCGCAAGGGTGTATGTCGTAGTTACACCAATTCGGTCATTCAAAGTTTCAATTGTCTTTTTCAACTTGGAAACATCTCCAACGATGTATGGCCCATCGTTGCCCAGAAGTCGAAGTAGAGGGAAGCTCGGAAAGAGGTGGCACAAACCACTGAGTGCCAAACGCAGATCAGCCAAAGCGCCGGTTTCAAACAGTTTAAATCTTAAACGATCTGTTGCCGCATCATCTAGGCGAGAGAAGCTACTGACATAACCATTGACCTGTACACGGGGTTCGGCTTCAGTCGCAGATTTCAGCACCGTGGTAATCAGTTCGGATGCATTATTGTGGCCAAAGTGCTCATCGAGATATGCTAGCCAAAGGACTTCGGGAACTATGATGCGTTCGTGGCTGACCCATTGCGATTGCACCTCAAATCCATGGTCTTGAAGCAGGTGGTTCATCGGAGCCACAAGCTTTTTCTTGGTTCTCTTGTGCTCAGGGAGTATTTGGTGAGGCGCCATGTTTGGCAAAAGTAGATTGCCTTCGTTGCCGCAAGTGTTCCAGCCTTCCAAAGCTTTGGGTTCCTGCCGGGCTGGGCCACTTGTGGCAGCGCGTCCAACAGGTCTGTTCGGGGTTCACCTGTGAAGTCTTCGGGCTTCATATCTATGGTCCCAATCTTCCGCCGGGTTTTGTCCGGGGCTTTCTCAGACCAAAGATTTCGCATTACTCTTTTGCCTTTGGTCTAGGTTTCCCAATTGTGACTTTGAACACAAGTCCCAAATCCTTGTCATCAGGATGCTTGTCCAAGGCTGTTTGTACCTCAGTCATGAGTTCCTCTGTGGCTTCTCGCAACCAATCGATCTCCGTCCGCGAGGCCGAGGCGAACACGAAATAGCGAAAGCCATGAGCATGATTTTCCGACTTGAGATTCTTGATCGCGTCCGATGTGGACTTCTTTAGTTTCAGGCCAACCTTCTGTGCATCATCAAGCAGTTTGTCGAGATCATGGATGGGTTTGAATGGAACTACGTTGAAACGCAAGAATGCTTTCAACGTCAGTTCGATGGAATGGGCGAAGAGGAAATACAAGGGGTCTTCGACTGCCTTTGAGTCTCCAGAGGAGTATAGAGTGTTCGCGGCAATGTGATACTGCTTTGCACCATTGAAGAGTGCACCGGCTAACGGGGCAGGAGTGGAGGTTTTCGGCATGGCCACGAAGGTACTTAGACCCCTCGCTGCCGCAAGTGTTCCAGCCTTCCAACCCTTTGCGTTCCTGCCGGGCTGGGCCACTTGTGGCAGCGAGTTCAACAGGTCTGTTCGGGGATCATCCGTGAAGTCTTCGGGCTTTACAGCTATGGTCCGAACAGCGGCTGTCCGCACAGTGGCGATGCGATCTACTTCATCAAGGACCTGAAGGAGGAGCCTGTCCCGCAGGTTGATGCGGGGTTCTTCCGGCAGGTGTATGGGGAGCGGAGCATGCACTTGAGCAAGTAGTTCCAATTGTCCAACAGCTGTTGGACAATTGCTGGTCCGACGGTTGTTCCAATTGTGCAACAGCTGTTGCACAATTAGGCATGTACTCTTCTGGAAGGCTTGTCAGCAAAGGGCTTCAGGCGATCGTGTAGTCGCCTGAAGTGATGATGTCGTTCTGGCGTGTACTTTCGGAACATGCCACAGCGGAAGCCCAAACCCAAACCCAAGCCCAGATCCAAGCCAAGGACGAAACGGAGAGCGGCGACTGTTGCTGTTCTTCCCAAGAACTATGCATCGCTGCTCGCGTCGTTGAAAGAACGTATACGTGCCGCGCAGTTGCGCGCCGCGATAGCAGTGAACCATGAGCTGGTCACGCTGTATTGGCACATCGGCAAGGAGATCCTTGAACGGCAGGGCAAGGAAGGGTGGGGGAGCAAGGTGGTTGAACACTTGGCAAAAGACCTGCACAAGGAATTTCCAGGCATGGGCGGGCTATCGGATCGCAACCTGAAATACATGCGGGCCATGGCCGAGGCGTACACCGATGGATCAATTGTGCAACAGCTTGTTGCACAATTGCCATGGGGCCACAACATACTGTTGCTGACCAAGGTGAAGAAGTCCGAGCATCGGCAGTGGTATGCACAGGCCACCATCACGAACGGATGGAGCCGCGCAGTGCTTCAGGCCCAGGTCTCCACGCACGCGCATCGCAGGCAGGGCAAGGCCGTCACCAATTTCAAGCGCACGTTGCCCGCTGAGCGTTCGGACCTTGCACAACAGACACTGAAGGATCCCTATACTTTCGAGTTCCTGAACCTGGCCGCAGACATCCGCGAGCGCGACCTTGAAAAAGCCTTGGTCGATCACATCCAGAAGGTGCTCTTGGAGTTGGGTTCTGGCTTTGCCTTTGTGGGCCGACAAGTGCCTTTGAAGGTGGGCCGCAAGGATTACTTCCTTGACCTGTTGTTCTATCACTTGAAGCTGCGCTGTTATGTAGTGGTGGAATTGAAGATGGAAGCCTTCGAACCGGAGCATGCGGGCAAGATGAACTTCTACCTTACCGCTGTGGACGAGAAGCTGAGGCACCCCGATGACAAGCCCTCCATCGGCCTGCTCTTGTGCAAGGACAACGATAAGCTGGTGGTGGAGTATGCCATGCGCGACGTGGCCAAACCCATTGGCGTGGCGGAATGGAAAACGCGCTTAGTAGCCAGGTTGCCGAAGAAATTGCAAGGAGCCTTGCCGAGTGTAAAGGACATCGAGAAGGAACTAAGCGAATGAACATGGGCAAGTTCCTCAATGTGGACAGAGCCCACGAAACTGAGCGCGTGCATTGGAAGACCCTACGCGAGGTTTATACATTTGACTTGTCGCTGCAGTGTCCTGTCTCCGTTCACGTTCACATCGAACACAAAAAATCCAGCACAATGAACAAGCTCTTTACCCTTCCACTGTTGGCCTTCTCCTTCCTGGGCGCGCAATTCGCCAACGCTCAGAATTGGACGAGCATTCCCACGCCCGTCACCACCAACCTGATACTCTACGGCATCGATTTTCCGCAAGGTCAGAATGACATCGGCTATACTGGTGGATCGAACGTAACCTATAACGGCCACGGGACGGTCCTTAAAACGGTGGACCAGGGAGATTCCTGGACCGAGGTTTGGAGCAGTGCGGTGAGCGGTACCGGGATCACTGCGCTCTATTTCCTTAATGTGGATACGGGATTTGCGGGGACCCAAGGTGGAAATATCATGAAGACGGTGGATGGTGGTACAAATTGGACCTCATCGGACTTTGACCTGCTCCATGATCAGGGAGACATCAACGACCTGAGATTTCACGATGCCGACCATGGTGTGTTGGCGACGAACTACAATGGGATCTATTTCACCGCCGACGGTGGAGCTACCTGGGTTCCGGCGACCACCAACCCAAGCGTGGGGCAGTACGCATTGTGCTATGCGGATGCGACAACGCTGTTCGCATGCGGTAACGACCAATCCATTTTCAAGTCGACGGATGGTGGGGCCACGTGGACCAGTTCATATCAAGGTGCTCCCCAAACTGTGAATCTCGGGATCAATTTCCTGGATGCCGATAATGGTATGGTGACCAGCGAGGAAGGCCAATACTTCAAGACCGTGGACGGAGGTGCTACTTGGACACCGGGCACGATCCCGGACCAATTCGGACTGATGCGCGGAGTGGTGATGCTCGACCTCGACAACATTTTCGTCTGTGCCACGCCAGGGCAAGTGTTCCGGACGATGGATGGGGGCACCAACTGGATGGACGATAGCGGTATGGACTTCGATCCATCATACTATTCCATCACCTTCACCCCGGATGGAACAGGGTTCGTGAGCGGGTCGGGTTCCACGGGCGGGACCATTCTCAAAAGAGCGCCAATGAGCGTTGATGTGGCGGATCTCGAGGTGGCCGATATGGCGTTCAGGACTTATCCGAACCCTGTTTCAAATTCCTTGACCGTTGAGTTCACGACCCTCCGCAGCGAGCGCGTGGATATCACCATTGTCAATGGATTGGGAGCGGTTGTGCGAACAAAGCAGGTCGCGTCGAAAAATGGTGGCACAACAAGAACGACTTTCGACTTATCGCGGTTCGCTGCGGGCCTGTATACGATCAACCTGACCGCCAATGGTGCCGTGATCGGATCGCGGAATATTTCGGTTGTCGGTCAGTAAGGACGCACTTTGCTACTGTAGTGTTCCAACATTTCAAGGCTTTGCATTCCTGACGGGCCGAGCAACTCGAGCGGGCGAGTGAGGCCGATGGCTCAGATGCGAACGACCCTTTCCGGCGTTGTCCTGGAGTTTTACGTGGTTTTTTGAAGCGCATTTGTCCGCAGCATTAACTTGGAGCGATGGAAGAGAATTTTTTCTCGCCGATCGCCAAGGAATATGCCCGGTTCAGGCCGGAGTATCCGGATGCGCTTTTCATCTATCTCGCTTCCATTTCCCCGGCCAAACAATTGGCCTGGGATTGTGCCACCGGGAGCGGGCAAGCAGCGACCGGTCTTGTTGGTCGCTTCGAACAAGTGGTGGCTACGGACATCGGCGACGAGTTGCTTGCCGAGGCGCCACGGCACGACCGCATCGAATACCGCAATGCCAACGCGCTTGCCAGTGGATTGGCGAATGGATGCGTGGACCTGGTCACCGTTGCGAATGCAATGCACTGGTTCCATGGTGAAGCCTTTGAACGTGAGGTTCGGCGGGTGCTGAAGCCCGGTGGTGTTATCGCGGCATGGAGTTATGCCCATTCGGCCATCACCCCGGAGGTGGACCGGTTAGTGCGGAAGTTGCATGATGAGATCGTGGATCCGTATTGGATCGGCCCCAACCGCATTGTGGAGCAAGGTTACAAGCACCTGTATTTTCCGTTTGTGCCGATCCAGCCGCCGCCCTTCGTGATGATCAGCCAAATGGACCTTGCGGCACTTGAAGGATACATGCGCACTTGGAGCGCAAGTACGAAATACCGGTCGGGTCGTGGTGTGGATCCCGTGGATCTGGTCCATGAAGAACTGCTGGAGGCGTGGGGGCCGCCGGATTCCGTTCGTGATGTCCATTGGCAATTGAACATGCGCATTGGAACCGTATAAAGCACTCGATAGCCACATGGAATTCGTGAGATCAAAGGGAACATGGCAGGAGGGATAGCGGTGCTCATGCTCGGGGCCATGTTCGTATGGGGCGTCAGCCTGGTGCCGATCTATGCCGTGCTCACGGTCTTCATCCCCCGACATACGTGGGTAAAACGGCTGGTGGTGAGCATGGTCTTCAGCACCATTGCCTTATTTGTCGTGATCGGCATCTCCATGGTGCATCATAATGGAACCGTTATGGGGTTGTACACTGCGAGCATGTTGGCCGCTTCCGTGGCCGCCGCCGCGGCACTGATCCTCCGCAAAGTGATACTGCTGTTATTCCGGAGGAATGACCTGCCCATGTCTTGATACGTAGTATCCAATGTGGGGCTTTTTTGGCCGCTGACGAGATTGAAGAAGACTATCCGCTTGTGGCCGAATTTGATTCCGGTTTGTGCGACCACTTGGAGCGAACGACGGAGTACTCGTTCAAGGAATTGGTGCTCAGAGCCACCGGTTCACGCGTGCTTGATCTTCTGGTTGATCCCGAAACAGGACAGGTAGCTCATCACCCTGCTCGGCCCGCCGCTGGAGCGCGCCAGAATTATTTTAATCCGTTGTGTGTGAGCAGCGGGATCACCTCCACGGTGATGTCGCTCCGGAAACCGGTCTGTGCGTGTACATCGTCACCAATGGTAGTGGCCAACGTTTGCGGGACCTCACCGCCGAAATGGCGCCGGACTATCACATTGATCAAGGCCTCTGAGGCACTCAGCAAAGTGACATTGATGGTGCTGCCTTCATCCATGAAGCCCGGCACGCGCTCCACCGTCCGGGCGGTGGTGGTACGGATGGCTTTCTCCTGTTCGAGGGATCGGCGACGGATCCCTCGTATCACAAGGATGAGCCCGCTGCCGATGATGTCCAAGCCAACGATGTTCAGGAGCATGAGCAACAGGGCGTGCGTGGCGACGTCCGTGTCACCGAATGCGAGCCCGATACCGACGACCGCTGCCGGGGGTAACAGGGAGACTGCGATCTCCACCCCGATGACCGCATCCAAGACCTGGCCCCACGGTGATTCGATGCGACGGGGCTCGGCAGTGAGCGCCAGTGCCGCAGCGGCACCGGCGGAAATGGCGATGATGAGGTTCAACGCAAATTCCTGCGAAGTGGGGATCGCACGCAGCGCGATCTCCGGTGTTAGCGTGTAGCCGCCCAAAAAGTGTTGAAGCGCGATGGTGAGCAGGTAGGCGATGCCGGTGCCGATGATCAGCAGGCCTCCCACCTGTTTGAACAGTCCACGAGCGGCGACCCCCGGCATCCGAAAGATGGAGCCGATGCATACAGCGCGTGAAGGGGCCATGAACGGGGCAACGCACATGGAACCGATGATCGCGGCCGGGCTGTTGAGCAGCAGGCCGGCGGTGGCCAGACCGGCAGCAGCCACGGTCATGGCGATGTATCCGGGAGAGATGACCGCCCCGGCAATGGCGCGTTCCTCCAAGGTGGTGTAGTAGTTCCGGATCCCCCAAATGCCGGGGCGAAGGTCCCACGGGTCGTAAGTAACATGTGCCATGGTGAAACGCTGTCTTAATTCAGGCTGTGTGCGGTAGATGGATCGTTGTGGGATTGCGTCCACTGAGCATGCCGATGTTCGACCGGCTCAGCGAAAAGTAATTCGGGCCCCCTTCCTAAGGCTGATCTTCATCATGGTCGGTGATCGGTACGCAAGGATTGGACTGCGATATTCCCAAGCTATCCGCCTTGGTAAAGAAAACGGGATGGAATTCCGTGGGCAAGACGGAACTGCGGCCACGTTCATGCTGGCTTCAAGCCCGGTCCGGTGCGGAAAAATGTCAGATACGACATCAGTCCGCTGAAGCCGATGAGGTAGAGCGGCCAAAGCAAGTGCAGCCATGAGAAGTGGAACAGGATGCTACCTGCGGTGAGGCTCCAAGCAAAGAGCACGATGGGCCACGCATCGGTCCGGTGCCCGGCGGGATCCTTAAAAGCCCGTTCCAGCATGGGGATGGCCACGAGCAGGTCAGCGATGATCGCGAGCACCGTGGTGATCCACGGATCGGACGTCAAGAGGAAGACACCCATGCAGGCCAAGCCCGCCAGTAGGCAAAGCACATCGCCTTTTCCCCTCGAATAGTTCCCGCTCCAGACGCCCGCGATCCCGATGAGAACACAACCCGTCGCGGAAAGCGCCACGCCGAACACGTTCCAGTCCCATGCCCATTCCCCGGCCTGCAGTTGGGCCACCACGCTGATGCCCATCAGCATGGACCAGCCGAACCACGAGAGCACCACGGCTTTCAAACGGCCCTGGATCACGCGGCGGATCATCCGGTATTGCGCGAACATGATCAGCGCGTATGCCGTGATCTTCACGACGGTGATCAGCGTGGTATGGGTTTGCCCGTTCAGCATTGGTCGTGGCAGGCATTCCTTTCCGTGGACAACCGCAACAGGGAGCTGTGCTTTAACAATGGGCCGATGTTGCGCATGGCGGGCAAGATAGACCCGGCCAAAAGCCGTTGCAGCAAATGTGCAACAGCTTGTTGCACGAATAAAAAATTTTCAAGGAGTCCCTTCCTTCAACCCGGTTATGCGGCTTTGATGGTTGGCAGTCCGTTCAAGGCTCGATCTCCGTTTGCTGCCATTGCTGGTTGTTCACGTTGGGGTCAGCGTTCGGGTCGTAGAGCACGTCATTGCTGGGGATGTATTCCTGGTTGTTGTTCATCCAGTACTGGTCCGCGCCGGATTGCACCTGGTACCGCTCGCCGGTGCTGTTGTCGCGCACGGTGTTCTCGTCGTTGATGTAGTTGAGGAAACCGTGCTGGATCTGGTCGTTGGTCTGCATGCGGGAATTGTAGGAATCCATCATGCTCTTGTTCACGGCATCCGTTGTACTGCGATGTAGGGCTTGTTGCTGCTGAAAATTTTGATCGTTCTGCTGCATTTTGGCGTTGTGCTGCGACCAGCTTTGGTTGGTCTTCTGCTGCTCGGCGGCATTGTAAGCGGCGATCTGTTGCGGATTATACTGTGTGTTCACAATGCTGTTGATCGAGGCGGCTTTGGCTTGTTCCATGCCCGCTTGTTCAGCCTCGATCATTTGGAGGTTGGCATTCCAGAACACATCGTTCTGGCCTTGGCTCACCATCAGGTTCACGATCACGAAGAGAGGTTCTCCTTTCGCATTCACCCAATCGGTTCCCAAGCTGGCGTGCTGTTCCTGCGAGGGTGCGGCTTTGAATAATTGGGCGGAATAGGCTTGATTCTTCGCCGCAATCTGCGGGAGCGGGGTTTGTTTTACGAAGCGCATGCCGATCTTTTCCATGGCAGGCGCCAGATCCTGCTGGACGTAGGTGCCGATATCAACGGGTTGGCGCATGCCCATGCCCGCCATTTGGTAACTCTGTTGCATGTAGGGGTCGTTGGAGTACATGTAGGAACCACCGGGCCTGTAGTACACCTTCACGCCACCAGGGCCGGTGATCGCCGGTCCATTGGCTTGCATCGTAGTTTCGATCTTCCAAGAAGCCGGGAGCGGTATCTGTTGGCTCACCAAGCCCGTCTTTGAGTCCGTAATGGGGTGCATGAATCACCTTCTCAACGTTTCCGTTGGTGGCCGGGGAATTGTTGTTTGGAGCCTGTAAACCAAGGTTCCCTTCGTTCTGTTCCTGGTTTCCGTATTGCCCGTTGACGTTCTGGTCCTGTTGTGGGCTGCCAACGCAACTCGTTACCAAAAGCAGGAAGAACGATAGCAGGGGGAAGGAGAGGCGTTCCATGGCTTGTGTGATCAAGGGTGAATGACCGTATTTCGACACAAGGTAGTGGCGCAAATGGCACATATTCATGCTTCTCCCCGATTTGGGGATGAGCTGGAACGCGCGGTGTGCGTGCGTTTGGAAGCGTGCCAAACCTTGGCCTTTCAATCCTGCAAAGAGGAACGCGTTCTACCGGAACAGTGTCACCGTTCCGTTCTTGCTCACCTCGTCCGTGGGGTTGCACGGGTCGCGCATGTGCATGGTGTACACGTAAACGCCCAAAGGCATGTTGGCCCCGTCCCATTTCTCTTCCGTGTCCGTGGTGCCCCAGATGTATGCACCCCAACGGTCGAAGATCTGCACTTCGTAGTTCAAGTCCGGAATATCGAGCGGCCCCGGCCATGTGTCGTTGAAGGTGTCGCCGTTCGGGGTAACGCTGTTGGGGATAAATGCTGTGGGGGCGGTGCGCACATCAATGGGGAAGGTGGAGGTGTCGTCGCATTGGTCGGGCCGTGTGGAATAGAAGGTGAAGTCGTATTCACCGTAGCGTTCCAAGTCCACATGGAAAAAACCGTTGCAGGAGCCAAGCACGAGGCTATCCCCCACGAAAAAAGCACAGGAATCCGCCAGGCTGGAAAATTTCACATCGATGGAAGGAGTGCAGGGCAATTGCACTGCGGTGAAAATGGCGGGGAAGCGGGGACGCACGTAGATGCTGTCCAATACCGGCAGGTTGCCACAACCGAGCGAGTCGAATCCTTGCAACGAAATGGGCTGCCATTCAGGTTCATCAAAGGAGACGGCGGGGAAGTTCTCATTGCTGAAGCCATCGGCCCCCCAGCGCCACACCAAGGAGTCTGCATTGGACAGTAGCACGCCCGCCAATCCGGGTACTCGCAGGCAAAGGCTGTCCGGGGTCGCGAAAGTCACGCTGGGGCTGGGCAACAGCGTGAGAAAGATATCGCTCGTATTGGTGCAGCCCGGAGGTGTCCACCGCAGTAACGCTCACGATTCCTACGGTGCCCACATCCACGGTGAAGGAAGCCGTAGTATCCCCGGTGCTCCAGATGCAGGTGTCCGGTTGGAAGCCGAAATACGCGTCCGCGGTAAGCGTGGCGGGTCCGAAGGGCAATAGCTGCCGTCTGCACTGCCACCGATGCCGATGGAAGGGTCCCCCAGTTCGCTGAAGAGGTAGGAAGGGCATGTCCCCCCGCTGACAAGCACCACATATTGTCCCGGCGGCAGGTCGTTACGCGTGAGGGCGGTTATCGCGGGGTCGTCCAACCATTGGAAGGTGTAGGGCCCGGGGTTCAGCGTAAGGGTGATGCTGCCATCATTCAGCCCGGCGCAGGTGATGTCAGTAACGTCCAATGTTCCTAACGGGGGAACGATGGGCGGCGCGATAACCGTGTCGAACAAGCTGGCACAGCCCGTGGTATCAAAGACGGCTACGGTATAAGGTCCTACGGGCAGGCCGGTGGCTGTTGGTCCTTGCAGGGTGGCATCTTGCGACCAGAAGTAGGTATAAAGCCCGGGCGTGTTGGCGACCAAGGAAATTGAGCCGTCGGAATCATCCGGGCAGGTGGGCGGGGTGATGGCGATGGAAATATCACAAGGTTCTTGACCCTGTGAGAGTAGGGCGAAACAGAACGAAACGACGGTGAGGACCAAGCGCATTACGGGGCGCAAATGTCGTGTTTCAACACGAGGTAGGCAATGGCCTTGCGGAAGTGCTAATGCAAGGCCGGATCAGGTCGAAATTACTTCAGCACTTCCGGCATTTTCGCTTTGAACCGTTCGAAACGGGGCTGGGAAACGCTTTGTACGTAAGGATTTTTCGGATTCTGCTTGACGTAGTCCTGATGGTATTTTTCGGCTGGCCAGAATTTCTCAAAGGGTACCACCTGCGTAACTATCGGTGCGTCGTATTGGCCGGAAGCATTGAGTGTTTTGATCGTGTTTTCAATCTGCTCTTTTTCATCGGCGTTATCATAGAAGGCGATGGATCGGTATTGTGTGCCGGCATCGGGCCCTTGGCGGTTCAACGTGGTGGGGTCCTGGCTGGCGAAAAACACGTTCACCAGCGTTTCAAAGCTCACCACTTCGGGGTCGTAGTAAACTTCAATGGCTTCCGCATGTCCTGTTTTTCCGCTCCCCACATCTTCGTAGGTGGGTTTTTTTTCGGTGCCTCCGGAATATCCTGAGATCCTTCGGTACTCCACGCACGCTTTCAAACACTTCGGCGCACCAGAAGCAGCCCTCGGCGAAGTGGGCTTTGTTGAGCTTGGAAAGGTCTTGGTCTTCTTGGGGCATTACTTGCGGTAAAAATGCAGTGCCGCTATCCGTATTGCCATTCCCGCAGGAAGTGAACAAGGCGATGGAGAGTAGGAGGGTTGTCATTGTCTTCATTGGAGTAGGCGTGCAACGGCCGGGCAAGACCCTACGCAAAAACAGTGCCGGTTATTGCACAACCGCGCCTATCAACGGGTCCGGGCCAACGTGTGCAACGCATTTCGGGCACGCGAGGTCACCGCGGGTCCGGGGCCAGTGCGCAAGGCATCTTCCAAAATCAGGCTTAACTCAGGGGCAAGGTCCGGGTAATGCGTTGCCATGCGCATGGCAACGGTAATGCTGAGGCCCGTAAGCGATTGGCTGTCGCGGGTCCTGCACAATGGCGAACATGCGTTGCGTAATGGTGCCGTGCAATGCTTTTGGTAGTTGGCAGAATTGCATGGCCCGGATCACGTTTCGGTGCGTGGTCTGGTGCAACGGTTGCTCCAGCATTTCCAGCATGCGTTTCGCCCAACGAGCGCCCAGCGCCGGATGACCTTCGCAAGCAATGGACATGGGCCAAGAAGCCAGCTGCGAAACGCGGGGTGCGCCATGCAGGACCAGCTCCATCAACTGGGCGAATCGTTTAGCATCGCCACCGATATGGTCCGCGATCCGTTGGATATTGACCTTGCTGCGGTCAGCAAGTAAGGCGGCACAATATTCCATGGAGGAGCCGGGAAAATGGACCTTCCGAAAAGGAGATTCGAACGCCACCTACCGCTTCAGAAAAGTTGCCCGTTCCACGGTGGTACCATGGCTGATCTGCATGTGGTAGATGCCGCTCGGAAGGTCGGATATATCCAAGTTGCCGGTATTCTTACCGGAAAGCACAAAGCTGCCACGGCTGTCGCGTACCTGCAATGCCTCGCCCGGTTGTTGACCATTGAAGCACATCGTGCGCGGGTTGGGGCCAAACATGCAGAGATCTGGAGCGATCCGCCGCGATGCCGGAAATTCCAGTTGCCCCCAAAATGGTGATCACGGTATCCGAAGGATTGCAGATATTGTCCGGGGAGAAGTGCACGTTGTAGACCCCTTCCTGCAAGTTTTCCCACAATGCGCCCGATCCCGTTTGTTCGTCACCCACAGGCGTGGTCCGGAAGGATGCTTAGATTAAAATGTCCGGTGAATGGAACAGGGGAGGGAGGGAACCGGGATCCGGTGTCACCCAAAAATTTGGATGCTGCCATTTGCGCCGCCGATGGCGTCCTGCGATACGGGCCGAAAAATTGACTTCGCCCGATGTGTAGGCAGTAACAATATCTCCCATGACCGAAGAGCCACAGGACGAATTATCCACCAGCTGAACCTGGTAGGTATGCCCGAAGGGTAAGTCAAACCACCAATGATTCTCGCCAGCTCCGGTGTCCACGGGATGTATACTGTCCATGGCTGTGCCGTCCTGCAATAAATAAACCGTTACCGAACTTGGGTCCGGTGTGCACGCAGGGGTTGTTAAACACGGGGCAAGCCGAATGGCTCAATTCGCGGCCAAATATGCAACTCCAATCCCGCGAATGTCGTCTGCACCGTTTGACCGAACTCCCAGTAGTCCTGTACGATCCTGAACTGATCGTGTCATTCGACATTCCATAAAAAATGACCGAGTGGGGGCCGACCCCAAGATCCGTTTGTATATCCGTGGATCCATTGTCCCCTAAGGCAGGAGGTGGCGTTGCACTCATTCGCATCGACGTTGGCGTAGCTAACGGTATCCGGCCAAAGCGGATGGTGCCTGAAGGGGCTGCATTGCGCCAGCGGCGGCGTTGGTCAAAACAACAGTGCAGATAAGGGCGGCGTATCGTTTTCACCATGAATGATGGATGAGTACAACGAGAAGACGAGATCGACGATCGATGGTTGCCTTTGTCCTTTCCAGAGTGAACCCAGGAATGCTCCATTATGCAACTCCACCCTACAGAACGCCGCGACTTATTGAACGTCCTTTTTGTCCGCTTTGAAGTCGCGCGCACCGGTGGCACCATTTCCGTCGCCTTCGTCCACGCGCACTTTGCGGCCCTTGTAGTTGGCCGCTTGAAGCGGCCCATGGCCTCATCGAAATGGGCGGCATCAATGTCCATGAAGCTGAACATGTCCTTTAACAGGATGCGGCCGATGTGCTGGGCCGGTAAGACCCGTAATGCCGCAGAGGTAGCGAGCATTTTTGCCTTTGTCGAAGCCGTCCTTGTGCCGATGTTGATGAACATGGAACGCATAGGGGGGCGTCGCTGGAGCGGCCGAAATGGATTTCCTTGCGCTCCTTCGGGCTGTGGTCCTTGCGCGCCAGGTCCACGTTGAGGTCACGAGCGTCCCTGTACCGCTTGAGGAAGCGGTTGAATTCCAGCGGAGATCACACGCTCGATGACGTCTGCGCGTCAAGTCGGCTAAGTCCAGTTCCACTGCGTTCGAAAAGGGGCGATGGTAGTCTCGTCCACCTTCACGCTCTCGATCTTGCCAATGAGGGTGAGCAGTTGGCGCTCGCGCATCTCCGCACCATCGGGCACGCGCAACATAGGTGAAGTGGACCTTAGCGTACGTTCCAGCCTGCGGACTTTGTTGATGTCGCGGCTACCGATGATGCTGAGCGAAACCCCGGATTTCGCCGGCGCGGGCCCGTGCGGCCGCTGCGTGGGTATAGCTTTCCGGTCCGCCGGGCAGGTCGAAGTGGATAACGCGCGGGAAACGTTGTCACGTCAACTCCGCGCGCGGCCACGTCTGTTGCGATGAGCATTTGCAGGGCTCTTGGAACGGTAGCGCTCCATCACGCGGTCGCGTTGTTGCTGGCCATCAGGTCGCTGGCATCGCATCCGCGTTGTAGCCGTCGCGTGTGAGGTTTTCGGCAGGTCCTGCGTGTCCTGTTTGGTACGGCAGAACACGATGGCGAACACGGTCCGGGGTCGGCGTCCAAAGCGCTTGAGGGCGATGGTCGCGGGCCATCACCACGGTACTGGTGGTTGATGGTGCCGGAGCCTTGGCGTCGCTGGCCAAACTCACCTCCTTCGCCTCGCGCATGTAATTGCGCGCAATGCGGCGAACTTCGCTGCTCATCGTGGCGCTGAAGAGCCAAGTGCGCTTTTCTTTCGGCGTGTTGTCCAGGGATGGCGGTGAGGTCTTCCTGAAAGCCCATGTTGAGCATTTCGTCTGCCCCGTCCAGCACAGCCGTGCGTACATGGCCAAGATCCACCGCTTTGCGCTCAAGCAGGTCGACCAATCGACCGGGCGTGGCTACCACCCACGTTGGCACCGCGCTGATGTCGCGCATCTGTTCGCGGATGTTTGCACCGCCATGCCAGCGGCCGCGAACGCGCGGGCAGATGCGCGGCGTAGCGGCGAAGTCCTGGCGATCTGCAACGCAGAGTTCGCGTGGGTGCGGAGCACCAGGCCTTGCACGGCTTTTTCGGCGGTGTCGATGCGCTCCAACAGGGAATGCTGAACGCGGCAGTTTTGCCGGTACCGGTGCGCGCCAGCGCCACCATGTCGCCTTCGTCCGCGAGCAGCAACGGGATGGTCGCGGCTTGCACGGGCGTGGGTTTTTCGAAGCCCAGATCAGTAAGGGCACGCAGGATTTCCGCGCGTATTCCGAGCGATTGAAATGAGGACATGGGCGAGGGGGTCAAGGTGGAAGCCGGAAAAACGGCTTTCCGAAAGGGCCGCAAAGGTACGACCTCTGCTCGGGGTAATATGCGAAGGCCTGTTCAACCCAAAAGCGCCGCACAAATAGCCTCAGCAGCATGGCCATCGCCGAAGAGCGGCGGGCATGCCGGTGCGCCGTTCGCCAGAAAATCCGCTGCCGCATTTGCGATGCGTGCAGGGTCGACATCCGCCAGGCACGGCCTGTCCGCGTTCCACCAGCTCCACCCATTCGGTCTGTGGGGCGCATGACGCAGGGCTTCGCGAAGAAAAACGCTTCCTTCTGCACACCGCCGTTGTCCGTTACGACCAGTTTGGCATGGCTTTCAATGCATCATGTCCAAAAACCGGCGGGCGGGCAAGAATGAACCCCCTGGCGGCCGCCAGCTCGCGGCCAAAGCCGGTCCATGCGCTCTTCCATGGCTTTTTGAACCGCGGGTGCAAAGGCAGCACAATGGGAAGGCTGTGAATGATGCATTTTCAGCAGGGTGCTGAAAATGGCGTTCAACCGTTCCGCTCATCCGTGTTGTTGTCGCGATGAACGGTTGCCAGTATGAAGCCGTTCATGCCCAGCCCCAGGTCGGCGATGATGGTGGACCGCTCTTTCGCAAGTTCCGCGAAGCGCATGCTGTTGTCGAACATCACGTCGCCGCAGTTCAGCACGTGGGGCTTGTCCGCTGTGGCAGTGCCTGCGTTCTTCAGGTCGAAGCCTTCGTTGGCAAGGTTCGTCACGGCGGTTTCTGTGGGCAGAAGAGCCAGGTGGAGCAATGGTCGCACACCACGCGGTTCACTTCCTCCGGCATGGCCTTGCTGAAGGAGCGCAGGCCCGCCCTCCACGTGAGCTACCGGAATGTGGTCTTCGCAGCAGCGAGCGCACCGGCCAGCGTGCTGTTCGTGTCGCCATACAACAGTACCACGTCGTGTTTTCCGGTCTTCAGTCCGTTTCGATGCCTCGATCATGCGGGCGGTCTGCGCGCCGTGGCTGCCGCTGCCCACGTTGAGGGCGATGTCCGCGCCGGGTATGCCGAGCTCATCGAAGAACACTTGCGACATGTTGTTGTCGTAGTGCTGGCCGGTGTGTAACAGCGTTTCCTGGATGCGTCCTTGGAATTTGCTGCTTACAGCATGGCTGATGGCGGCAGCCTTGACGATCTGGGGCGGCGCCGATAATGGGTGAGGATGCGCAGTGGTGTGGCCATGTCAGCTCATTTGTCCGTTATCGGCGAAGCTGTAATAGTTTTCGCCAGCGATGATGATGTGGTCTTGAACAATGATGTCCAAGCGGCCGCCCTCCATGAGTTTTTTGGTGAGGCGGATGTCCTCCCTCGCTGGGCCGCAACCGGCCACTGGGTGGTTGTGTGCCACGGCGATGCAGGAAGCGCCGGCTTCGAGTGCCTTTGCGGGAAGATCACCTGGGGATCGGCCACCGTGCCATGTAGCCGCCGCCGATGCTGATGCGTTTGGAGTCGATCAGGCGGAGGGCCACGATCCAGCATCAACATCCAGAATTCTTCCAGGTGCAGGTCGGCGATCTTGTGGCGCAGTTCTTCGAACACGTGCGCGCTGGTGGCAATGCGCGGGCGCCACGCGGTGCGGGTGCCCTGCGACGCTGGCCCAATTCCAATGCGGCAAGTATGCTGAGCGCCGCTTCGCCAACACGGGGCGCTTCATCAGCTCGGTGGGGAGTGGAGGTAGCCAGCATTGAGGTCATTGCCTGCTGCGGCGCGTATTTCGCGTGCCACTTCCAAAGCGCCAGGCTAGGCGTTCCGGCGCGGATCAGGATGGCTACCAGCTCGGCATCCGAAAGGGCTTTGGCGCCCATCGCCATCATGCGTTCGCGCGGGCGGTCGCCTTTGTCCCAGTTGGGAATGCTGAGGCGTTTGTCTCGAATTCGTTTCGCTGCCCATCCGTGGCCAAAGATGCGAGTTGGCGCGGGACCGACCGGCACAAGGTGAACAGGCCCCGGAAAGGGGCCTGTTTAAAACGGGAATGGACGGAGCTTATTTCAGCCCGGCCACATGCAGTTGCAGGCTGCTCTTCAGGTTGGCGGCCTTGTTCTTGTGGATGATGTTGCGCTTCGCCAATTTGTCCAGCATGCTGTTCACTTTGGGCAGCAGCTCAACGGCCTCCTTCTTCTCGGTGCTGGCGCGAAGTCGCGCACGGCATTACGGGTGGTCTTGTGCTGGTAACGGTTGCGTCCGCTGCGGCTTTCGCTCTGGCGAATGCGCTTTACGGAAGACTTGTGGTTGGCCACGGGGTCCCGAAAAGGGACGGCAAAGGTAAGGAGATCCGGGTTCGTGCAACCCTTGCGAAAATTCCTGGGAAGCTGCTTCGTTTAGCCCGTCAATAGGCCATTTCCTCGCCGCCTGCCGCGTTGGTAACGGTCTTCAATACGATCTTCAGGTCCAGCATAAAGGACCAGTTCTCCAAGTACCACACGTCCAGGTCCACGCGCTTTTCCATCAATTCCGGGGTGCGTGTCTCGCCGCGGAAGCCGTTCACTTGGGCCCAACCGGTGATGCCGGGTCGCACAAAATGGCGCACCATGTATTTGTCAATGATATCGCGGAATTGGTCGTTGAGCTTGGCAGCGGGTGCGGCCGTGGCCCCACCACGCCCATGCTACCCATATGACATTGAAGAACTGTGGAAATTCGTCCAAGCTTGTCTTTCGGAGGAACGGCGCCGATGCGCGTAATGCGCGGTCGTCTTTAGTGGCCTGCTTCATGTCGCTGTCGACGTTCGTGCGCATGCGCGGAATTTGTAGCAGGAGAATTTCTTCCGGCGCCGCCCAAGCGGTCCTGCTTAAAGAAGACTGGGCCTTTTGAAGAGAGCTTCACCAAAATGGCGAGGATGGGGAAGAGCCACGAGAAGATCAACGCATCACCCAGAAAGGAGAAGACGATATCGAAGGCACGTTTAACGAAGCGCGCGCTCCAGCGGTCGAGCGGCTCGTTACGCAGGCGGCTTACGGGTACGGCACCGTGGTAGGTAAGGTCGGCGGCACCTGCAACAGGAATGAAACTGTCGGTGCTGTGATCACGCGGAAGCGGATGGTATTCCGTTCGCAGAATTCCATCAAAACCATCGATCTCCTCGCGATAGCTGGAGGGCAGCGCGCAGTAAAGTATGTCGATGCGGTTCTGCGTGGCGAAGGCCTTCGCGGCATCTATGCTGCCGAGCTGTCGGGATGAAAGCACGCCGGTAATGGCCTTGTCGTGGAATACGCCACGGAAGCGGTAGCCACGCACCGTATGTTCATGGCAGTAATGGAAAATCTCCTCTGCCGCGGGTCCTTCACCCACGATGATGAGATCACGGACCGGGGTAAGTGGCTCAAAGCTGAGCACCTTGTTCAACCCCGACCGGACACCAGAGCGCTGGTTCCCGACATTGCGCAAGGCTTCGGAGAGTTCTTCCGTACGGCCACCCCCGGAATTTTCTTCCCGATCTTGGAACTTTGGAAAGGATGCTCGGCGCGGGTCGAATTCTTCCATGTGGGACTTATACAACTTGTAACAACGCTGGTCGATGCGAAACTACGATTCGTCGATTATTTTGTCAAGTTGGTCGATATTCGTTCAATCCCGAGCAAGTTCCGATTGAGAGACGAAGGTCTTGCTTTCCCGTCGAATTCGGACTCAAAAATCATGCCGCAGCAGGAGAGCTAAGGTATACCCTTGATTCTAACGGACAAACGCCATTTGTGGTTCGCGGGTTCTACGCGAACTGTGGATAAAGCGCCGCATGTTGAACCCGCGCGGCTACATTCGCGGCCATGCCCCTGCTTTCCGCGAACGGCACGTTGCGCACCATTTTGGTGCTTCTGGTGCTCTGGCAACTGCTCCGGATCGTCACCAAAGTGTTGGCGGCCTAAGAACGGCGGTGCAGCCGGCACCGCACCCCGCAGGCCCAAAGGTGACATTCGAATCGAACAAGTTCAACCACCGCGTCATTCCATGGAACCGTTGGATGTGGAAGACGCCGACTTTGAAGAGATCAAAAGCCCTAACGACACCCCATGAAAGCCGTCAACTGGAAAAAAATGCTGCCTGTCCTGGTAGCCGTGGCCGCCTTCTTTGTTCTGGCGTTGGGGTATTTCAGCCCTGTGCTGGAGGGCAAGCGCCTGAAACAAGGCGACATTGTGCATTACACGGGGATGGCCCAGGAAATGCAGGAACACCGGGCCGCCCATGATGGCGAAGAGCCGTTGTGGACCGGCAGCATGTTCAGTGGTATGCCGGGCTATCAGATCGGCGTGGTCTGGCCCACCAATGCGCTCACGTGGCTGGATTCGGTTTTCAGTGGGTTCCTGCCGCGCCCGGCGTCTTTCGTCTTCCTCTATTTGGTTGGCATGTTCATGCTGCTGCTTTGTATGCGGGTGGACCCGTGGCTGGCGTTGTTGGGTGCGGTGGCGTATGCTTTCTCATCGTATTTTTTGGTGATCATCCAAGCAGGCCACAACAGCAAGGCGGTGGCCATCGGCTACATGCCCATGGTGCTCGGCGGGCTGTACATGTTGCTGCGCGGCCGAAAACTCGTCGGAGCTGCGCTTTTTGCGCTTTCCTGGCCTTGGAGATCCATGCCAATCACGTACAGGTGGCTTATTACCTCGGCATTTTGTTGGTCCTGTTCGGGCTGGCTGAAGCGGTGAGCGCCTTGCGTGAAAAAGGATCGGTGACTTCCTGGGCCGCGGCGCGTTGGGGGTTGTTGGGCGTGGCGTTCGCGGTGCTCTGTAACATCGGCCTGTTGTGGAGCACGTTGGAATACGGCGCCTATACCACTCGGGGGAAAAAGCGAGCTCACCATCAACGCCGCCGGCGATTCAATGCGGCCATCAAAACTGATGGCCTGAACCGGGATTATGTGACCCATTGGAGTTACGGCAAGCAGGAAAGCCTCAGCTTGCTGGTGCCCGACATCAAAGGCGGCGCGAGCGGTTCATTCCTCCAGAGCCGCGAGGACCTGGACAAGCTCACCGACCCCGCATTTAAAAAAGTGGTGCTTGAAAAATACCAAGCAGGTGGCTACCTCAACAATTACTGGGGCGATCAGGATTTCACCAGCGGGCCGGTTTACATAGGGGCAATCATTATTCTGCTGATGTTGTTGCTGTTGGTGCAGGCTGAAGCGCGCGCGCGCTGGTGGATGCTGGCCGTGGTGCCATTGGTGATCATCTTAACGCAGATCGGCAGCCCGGTGGTCGTGGGCCTGTTATTGATCGCTTATCTGCTTTCGGGCCTTTACTTCTGGAAGGATACCTGGCTTACGCGCTCTTTTCAGCGTTCGTGCTCACGCTGTTGCTCAGCTGGGGTCACAACTTCATGCCGCTCACGGATTTCTTCCTGGACCATGTGCCCGGCTACAACAAACTTGGTGCCTGGCAGCTTGTTCGATTTCTTCGGCGAAACGGAGAAAGCGCAATTGAACGCCCAAATGGCAAGTGCCAAGGATGCTGGTTCCGTGCAAGCCTACATCGATGGCTTAAAGCAGTTGCGCACCGGAGTGCTGAGCGCGGATGCTTGGCGCAGTTTCGTCTTTATCATTCTTGGCGGCGGACTGTTGTTCGCCTTCGGGCGCAGGCTTGTAGGACGCACGGTGTTGCTGCTCGGCATTGGCGTGCTTGTACTGGTGGACCTGTGGGGCGTGGACCAGCGCTACGTCAACAACGACAAGGACGATAAAGGACAGTACATCGCCTGGGAAAATGCCGCGGACAACGCTTACCCGTTCAAGCCCCAACCGGCGGACATGGCGATCATGCAAGCGGAAGGCAATGCCGCCACGGATGCCGACTACGAGCAAGCCTTGGCCAAATTGAAGGCAAGCAAGGCGAAGCTAAGCGGCACGCAGCGTATGGTGAACAAGGAAGAAGAAGCCATAACACGCTTTGGCAGCCTTCGCCGCACCACGGATTTCCGGGTGCTGGGGCTGCAGAACCCCTTCCAGGGCACGCGTGTGAGCTACTTCCACAAGAGCATCGGTGGCTACCACGGCGCCAAGTTGGAGCGCTACCAGGAGCTCATTGATTTTTACATCGCGCCCGAGTTGCAAGCGGTCATCGGCGCTTTCGGGCCCGGAGCTACCATGCAAACGTTCGACAGTGTATTGGCCCATCAACCGGTGCTGAACATGCTCAACACCAAGTACATCATCTACGCGGACGACAAGGCGCCGATCCTCAACACCAACGCACTGGGTTCCGCTTGGTTCGTGGACGAAGTGAAAGAAGCGAAAGATGCCAATGAAGAGATCACGATGCTTGGCACTATCGATCCCGCGAAAACAGCCGTCGTGGATGCGCGGTACTACAAGGAAGTGGCCAATGCCGCCAAGCCGGACCCCACCGCGAGCGTTAAGTTGAACGGCTATCGCTCCAACGACCTCAGCTACACGGTGCGCAGCGCGAACGGCGGCGTAGTGGTGTTCAGCGAGATCTGGTACGGCCCCGATTGGGTCGCCGAGATCGACGGCAAACCCGCGCCATACGTGCGTGCGGACTACGTTTTGCGCGCCATGCAAGTGCCCGCTGGCGAACACACCGTGCGTTTCCACATCGTGAGCAAACCTTATGAAGTGGGCGGGCGGATCGCCTCCATTAGTTCGTTTTTGCTGTTGCTGTTGGTGTTGTTGGCACTGGGTTGGGATTGGAGGAAAAGAGGAGAAGAGGTAGAATAATGGACGCAGAGGCGCAGAGGCGCAGAGAAGAGAAAATGTTGGTGCGGACCGGACTCTTGTATATCGGCTTTCAAGGATTTCTCCGCGTCTCCGCGCCTCCGCGTCCAATACCCCCATGCATTTTCCGCGCCTCCGCTCCTTTGCGGCTCCTTCCATGAAGCGCGTCCTCATCATCACCTACTACTGGCCTCCGAACGGTGGTGCTGGCGTTTACCGCTGGTTGAAACTGAGCAAGCTGCTGCCGGAGCATGGCTGGCAGCCGGTGGTCTACACGCCGGAGAACCCTGAGATGGTCGCCGACGATCCAGGTTTGCTGCGCGACGTACGCGAGGATCTTGAAGTGATCAAGCGGCCCATCACCGAGCCGTTCAACTTGTACAAGCGGTTTACCGGGCGCAGCACCAAGGAAAAAGTGCAAGTGGGCTTTCTCAACGAAAAGAAACAGGGCGGCTGGAAAGAGGATTTCGCGCTGTGGGTTCGCAGCAATTTTTTCATCCCCGATGCGCGTGTGTGGTGGGTGCGCCCCTCGGTGAAATTCCTGAAGGAATACCTCCGCGCCAAACCGGTGGACGCCATCATCACCACCGGTCCGCCGCACAGCATGCATTTGATCGGCCTGGAGCTGAAGCGCGCCTTGGGCGTAAAGTGGATCGCCGACTTCCGCGACCCTTGGACCGATATTGATTTCTATGCGCAACTGAAGTTGACCGGCCGGGCCGATGCAAAGCACAAGCGTTTGGAAGGGGAGGTGCTGCGCGAAGCCGACAACGTGCTCACCGTTTCATGGCACTGGGCCGAAGACCTTCAAAAGTTGGGCGCACCGGCCGTGGAGGTCATCACCAACGGCTACGACCCGGACGACCTGCCTTCACCGCCGGAACCTGTTGATGAAGCTTACAGCCTCGTCCACATCGGTTCGCTGTCGCCCACGCGCAATGCACCGGAGCTTTGGCGGGCACTGAAAAAGATCTGTGATGAAGACCCTGCGTTTGCTGCAAAATTCAAGCTGCGTTTCGTCGGGCCGGTGGACCACACCATTGCGGAGAGCGTGACCGAAGCCGGGCTAGGCGCGCACTTGGAGCGCACCGGGCGCGTAACACACGAGGAGGCCATGCGCCAAATGCAGCGCGCACGCGTGCTGCTCCTGCTGGTGAACGACACTTCGAACTTCCTGGGCATTTTGCCGGGTAAGCTCTTTGAATACGTCAGCACGGGCAGGCCGGTATTGGGCGTAGGGCCCGTTGCGGGCGACGTGTCGCGCGTGTTGGGCATTGCGCCGCATGCCGTGCTGGACCGTCCAAGCTTAATGGACCAGCGCGAGCTGATCAAGGCCATGTTCGCTGCACCGGCTTCGCTACCGGATCCGCGTTGGTCGCGGGCGGCTACATGTGCGCAGGTGGTGCAGGCATTGGATGCGCTATGACGGTAGCGTCGCGCCACCCCGCACTTTGGGCGCTTCGTGTCCTTTGCGGTTGTCCATCAGGGTTCCTTCATGTTCTTTCGTGGACAAACCGTTCTCCGTGTTCCTCCGTGCCTCTGCGTCTCTGTGGTATACCACCCCGTCCTCATCTTCGCACCTCGCATGGGCACCGTAGCTAGACAAGCCACCTGGAACACCCTTCTCACCACAGTGGGCATGGGTTTGGGTTTTGTGAACATGGCGCTGCTGTTTCCGCGGTTGCTCTCCCCGGACGAGTTCGGTCTCACACGCTTAATGGTGAGCATCGCCGTGGTGGCTGCGCAGATCGCGCATTTGGGGGGGGAGAACACGGTGATCCGATATTTTCCCTATTTCCGCGACAAGGTGAACGGCCATCGCGGGCTATTTGGAGTTGTGCTGGGGGTGGCCACATTGGGCGGCTTCCTAGCCATGTTGGTCCTAGGGCTTTTCCTCGATCAGTTCGTGCGCTGGTTCAGCGACAGCAGTGGGCTTTACCAGCGCTTCGGGCTATTGGTGCTGCCGCTGGTATTGGCGGAAGTATACCTCTTGGTCCTGCGGGGCTTTAGCCGTTCGGTGAACCGTAGCATCGCGCCGGTTTTTGCCCGGGAGTTCCTATTACGGGTACTACAGACCGTATTGATCGCCGCCTATGCCTTATGGGACATGGGCTTCACGATATTCCTGCTGTTATACGTCAGCACCTTCGTCCTTACCACTGCCATGCTGCTGTTCGACCTCTGGCGTGCGGGAGAATTCCGGTTGGGCCTTACCAACATACGCGTGGGCAAACGCATGCGTAAAAGCATGGTACGCTACAGCTTGTTCACGTTCGCGAGCGGGATCGCCGGGATCGCCGTAGGTAACATCGACCAAGTGATGGTGGGGGCCATGCTGCACGATGGACTTTCCTATGTTGCTTTCTACGCGGTGGCCATGTTCCTCGCTAGCGTGATCACGATTCCCGCCCGTGCGTTGTTGCAGCCGACCATCCCCTTGTTGGCCGAGGCCTGGAAGAAGCGCGACAAAGCGAAGATCCAAACGCTCTACCACCGTTCTGCCAGCATCCAGCTCGTCGTCTCAGCATTCATTTTACTATGTCTTTGGACCAATGCCGATGCTCTCTTTTCCTTCCTTAAACCGGATTATGCAATCGGCAAACCGGTGATGCTCATCCTTGGAATAACCAATGTGATCAATCTCTCCACCGGATTGAGCGCCGGCATCATCAGCACCTCGCGCAGTTATTCGGTCGATGCGATGACAGGTGCCGTGTACTTGGTGTTGAACATAGCGTTGGACTACCTTTTCCTTCTTTGGTGGGGCATGGTGGGCGCTGCCTGGAGTTCATTTGTAGCTGTGGTGATCATCGTCGGTTGGCGCGTGATCTTCCTACACTTCAAGTTCGGGCTCTGGCCTTTTGACGGGACAACCCTCCGCGCATTGGCCGTGATCGCGGCCGTGGCGGGTGCATTCTGGTTCCTGCCTCACTACAGCAGTCCGATAGTGGACATTGGGTGGCGCTCCTTGCTCCTCACGGCGATCTACTGGTCCATGGTGCATTTGCTGGGCCTTGCTCCGGAACTCGGTGCCCAAGTCAGGAAAGTGCTACGTGGCTTTGCCGGTGCGCTTCAACGCAGTTAGCGGGCCGGGTGACTAGATCGAGCTGGCTTACCCAGCGATCTCCCGGATCGCGAAGCTCAGGTGGCGGTCCGTCTCGTGGGTGAGCAAGATGAGTTCCCAATGGTATTTCACGCAGAACTCGTGCACCGCCTCCACCACGCCGTAACGAACACCGCCGTTCCAATTGCCGATGACATAATCGTGGCCAGCGATTGTGCCGCCTTTCTTAACCTTGGTGCGCGCTAGTTCCAGCTCGGCAGCGGTCACCGGGTAGCCATGGTCGGTGTCGATGTAGACCCAATCAAAAGAACCGTCCGGGAAACGGGTGAGCACATCCGTTGACAGTCCTAGGTTGATCACTACCTTGCCTTCGGCGATCTCCTTTTTGAATCTGTCCTCCACGCGTGATCGCCCGGAAGCATAGCGGTCGCTCCCCCAAAAATCCACCAAGTGCAGGACTTGCGGAGCGCAAGTGGCGAGGATCATCGCTGAGAAGTCGCCCGAAGCCACGCCCATTTCCGCCACTATGCCTCCTTTTGGGAAACGTTCCAGGAAGGCCTGTCGGTCGGTGACAATGCACAAATTGGAAAGGTGTTCCATTCGCAATTCCACCATGGGAATGGCATCACTCTGCCGTTTGCGCGCCTGTCCAAGCAATTTGTTCAACCAGCGATACGCGGGCTTGGCGGCCCAATTAGGTAAAACGTTGATCAACGACATGGGTTCGGTAAGAAGTGGCGCAAGATACTTTTGATAGGCTTGTGTAATCTTGCAGCGATCGCACTTCAAGTTGGTACCGTCACCACGCATTGAAAGTCGATCCTTTGAACAATGGCAGCAACGGTGGTAGGGAAGGTGGCGCGGAACGTGGGCCAATGGTTGATCGCGAACAGCGGGACCCAAGTGAAGGACCCTGCCCTGGTGGGGGACCCTCTTTTCGTGAAACTTTACGCCGCTTGTTCACCCTATACCATGACCTCAAGGAGCGCATGTATGCGTTGTATGCTGCATGCATGCATGTGGTGGACACCGGACTTGACGGTGCCTTCGTTGAATGTGGCGTATGGAAAGGAGGCAGCGCCATGATGATGGCCGCATGCCTCAAGAGCAAAGGCAAAACGGATCGAGACATCTATCTCTACGACACCTTTGAGGGGATGCCCAAGCCGGAGGAGATGGACCGCAGCTTCACCGGAGAGAATGCTCAGGGCCAATTCGAATCAAGCGCCATCGATGAGGATTCTTCCACATGGTGCTATTCTTCCATTGATGAGGTAAAGCGGAACATGATCAGCGTCGGCTATCCGGAGGAACGCATCCACATGATCAAGGGCAAGGTTGAAGAGTCGTTACCTGCACAAGCACCTACAGGGCCGATCGCGTTGCTTCGGTTGGACACGGATTGGTATTCATCCACCCAACAGGAACTCTTGCATTTGTATCCGCTGCTGGTAAAGCGTGGCGTTCTGATCATCGATGACTTCGGCCATTGGGAAGGAGCGCAGAAGGCGGTACTGGAATATTTTAAAGAGCATGCGGTGAACATGCTCCTGAACAGGATCGACTATACCGGACGGATCGGCATCAAGGTGGATGGGCCAATGCGGTAAATAAGGCCGAGCAAGGCACGCTTACGCCATTCACGGCAATTCCCCCTTACCTGAGACAGATCGCACGGGTGGCAAGCAAGGCTACCCTGTGGAAACCATGGGATCTCCGTAATACTTGGCGAGCATCCGGGGCCATTCATCAGCACCGGGCCATGGTGTATGCCGATTGACAAGCCAGTGCTGTTTGAATTCCCGGTTGTCCACTTCGTAGCAGGAACCGGAGTTCACTTCACGGATCACGGCCTTTTTGTTCAGGATGTGTTCCATTACTGCTACCAGGTCCGGTACGGATACAGGCTGGTCATAACAGACATTCAAGGTCTTGCCACGCGAGAAGGCGTCCGTTAGCAGGGGTATGCAGCTAGCGCTGACCCTATCTACGCCCATTAAATACCTGCATGCTTTTACGTGGACATTGATCGTCTCGCCGGCAAGTATCCGGTCCCTGATATAATTGCACAATGTGTGTGGGTTGGGTGCATGCCCCACCACGTTCGGCAGGCGGAGTATCGTGTGGTTCTTGAATTGGGTCCGGATCAGTTCTTCCATCCGCCTCTTGTGGCGGATGTATCCTGAATCCTTGAGTTCAGGGTCAAATAGGCTACATGTGCTGAAGTAGGTCAACCGTGCCTGTGTGCCTATCTGGGCCAATAGCAGGTTACCTTCACGGGCATAGTCAGCTTCGGTAGCCGTAGAAGAGTTTGACACCCTGAAGCAAACACAAGGACCCGGTCATCGTCCTTGAAGGAATCGAATGCACGTGCGAGTAAGCCGGAACCGATGATCATTTATGGCGCAAAGAAAGGGGGTCGGGACGATCTGACCCGATTAGCTTCGCCGCATGGACGCAAATGTTGGACCAAAGCGCAGGCTTGTCTACAGCACTCCTGTGCTTATTTCCTTCGCGCGGAATGACATCGCGCTGCTGAGCGAGGCATTCGAGGTGTCCGTGTTCCACTTCAAGCCGAAGCGCAAATGGATCACCCCGTTCAGCTTGCTGAACCAACTTTTCTTTCTGTTGCGTACCGTGCCGGGAAGTTCCGTTATCGTGTGCCAGTTCGCGGGTTACCATTCATTGCTGCCCTGCATTTTCGGGCGGGTCTTCCGCAAGCCCGTGCTGCTGGTGCTCGGGGGCACGGACTGCGTGAAGTTCCCGTCGATCGGGTACGGCAATTTCACCCGTTGGCCCCTTGGAACCGTCACACGATGGTCCTTGCAACTTGCGGATCATCTGGCACCGGTGGACGAGAGCCTTGTGGAAAGTGAGCACAAGTACACTTCTGACCCGCGCGACCCGGTGGTGCAGGGTTATCGCGGACTTTTCCCTGAGATCCGCACCCCGTATACGGTGATCGCCTACGGCTATGATCCGCAGCGTTTCAAATGCGAGGTGGATAAGACGGAGGGTTCCTTCATAACTGCGGCACAGATGAACGTGCCGAACTTCCACCGCAAAGGGATCGACTTGATCTTCCAAATGGCCGACCGCTTCCCGCAGTGCAGGTTCACCATCCTGGGCAACACGTCTGCCATGAAATATGAGCGGGTCCCTTCGAACGTAAAACTGTACGGCTTCATTCCCTATGAGGAGCTTCCGGGATTCTATGCGCGACACCGTTTTTACCTCCAGCTTTCCATTTGGGAGGGCTTCCCCAGCGCGCCGTGCGAGGCCATGCTCTGCGAATGCGTGCCCATTGCCAGTTCAGTAGCCGCTCTACCGGAGATCGTCGGTGATACCGGTTTTATCCTGCAGACGAAATCCGCAGACCGGTTGAAAGAGCTTCTGGACACCGCGCTGGCTTCGGACCAAGTTGCTCTTGGGCGACGGGCAAGACAGCATATCATGGACAGTTTTCCACCATCGGAAAGGCGGAAGTTGCTCGACCTCGTGGAAAAAATGGTCGCAAAAAAGCGACGAACCGGATAGGACCGGGCTTTCAATCTTTCAAAAACTCCGCCCAACGCCCACCACAAACCGGAACGCGAAATAATCCGTTTCCCCGGCGGGGAGATTGGACAACACCAACGGCATGTCAAAGCGGATGGTCAACGGCTTAATGTCTTGCAACGGGCCGAACTTTTTAATGGTGAGCGCGGCACCGGCACCGGCATCGGCACGGGGCATGGCCAATTGCAATTTGCTCTTGCCTTTTTCGCCGATTTGGCGGTAGCCCATTGAGCCGACGTCGCCGAAGAGGTAGACATCGAGGTGCAGGTATTCGGCCAACTTTCCGGGGCGGAAGCGCACGAGTCCGTCCAGGTCCAATTCCGCATTTGCGGCAGCGCCGGTGTTGCCTGCTATTGAGCGGAAGATGTTGTTGTCCGCATCGTATTCCGGGGCTATGTAACCGGCATAGCCGCGCAGGCCGAGGCCACCGCCTTGTTGGAAGTGGTTCACTCCGGTGCCGTAACCCATCCAATCGTAGGGCACGAAGCCGATGCTGCGCACATACTTATCGTCCATCATGTCCTCGGGCGATGCACCCGCGAGGTAGAGTTGGCTTTCCAGCGGTGTGTTGCCGGTGCCGTATTGTGCCAGCAGGCGTGTGTGCAGGCGCAGCTTGCCGATTTTAGCGGTGCTGATGTTGGTTGCGGTGGCTTGCGCGAAGGGAAGTGCGGCCCCAATGCCGGCCGTGCGGATCTCCAACGATACCGCGCCGTCCAACTTGCGCCGGTCGTAGCTGTGGGTTACGCCGGTGTTCCATGTGCTGTTCAACGCGTTCAGGTTCCAGCGGTCCGGGTAGATCAAGTAGGTGAGGTCCGTACTGTCGCGCCGGAGCATGAATTTCATGTCCGTATGGAACGAGGTTGTTGTGAATGGAACGTTCCATTTGAAACCGCCCTGATATTGTTGTAATCCGTCGAGCAGGCGTGCGGCGAGTTCCATGGAAGAGCCTTTCAATAATTTCTCAGTACCATTCGTGTAGCGGAAGTTGAAGCTCACCGGATCGTATGCTGTGTTCACTTTCCCGCTGGGCAGATGTTGTCCAAGTCCCGAATTCAGCCAAGCGGTAAACCAGACTTCGTGCTTGTACTTGAGGTAGCTGCCATGGAAATGCACGCCGACCTTGGCACCGTCATAGCCGTTGTACCACACGTCCGGCCGAACGAAACCTTCGTAGGTCCTGCGGTCCGGCCAATTGCGGATGTGGCTGTCGAAAGTGGTTTCGATGGGCAGTTTCAGGCTGTTGTTCAGTTGGTAGGAATCGGCGAGCCGGTAGGTGGGGTCGATCTGCACGTTCGCAATGCCTGTGGGAATGTCCACGGTAGCGGTGTATTCGCGTCGCAGTTCATCGAATCCGATCCATCGGGGCAGCACGGTAGCGCTGGTCTTCTTCACGAACCAGTTGTTCGGAATAAGGAATTTGAATTCGTGTCCATCGTTGGCGGTAACAGTGAAGTCGATAGGCATTTGCAGGTCACCGATGCGCTTGAATGTGATCTGTTGGCCGGCATCGGCGCCCCGGTTCTTCACGCCCTTCACGGCGTAGTCGATGCGTTTGTCCGTATCGATCCACTGGTCGAAGAACCAGTTGAGGTCCACCTTGGTGTAGTCGGTGATGCTCTGCCGGAAATCCTCCACGTACGGGTGCTTGAATTTCCACTGGTTGAAATAATGCTGCATGGCGCCAATGAAAAGCTCATCGCCCAGCACGTATTGCAGGTTGTAGAGCATGGTGGCGGTCTTGTAGTACGCCATGCGGTAACCGGTGAATTCACGGGAAAATTCGTCGCTGTGCGTGTCGATGGGCGGCAGTTCGTCGCGCACGGCGGCCCGCATGTAGCTGTTGTATGCCTTGTTCTCACGTGCAAGCACGGGTTCCGTGTAGTTGAACACGTAGTTCGACTTCGGTGCGTCCTCCACCAGCGTGTCGCCGTCCACATGTTCTAATCCCCAAGCGGTGATGAACTGCGTGAATCCTTCGTCAAGCATGGCGCGGTAGGTCTCATTGCTGCCCACCATGCCGAAGAACCAGTTGTGGCCTATCTCGTGCATAAAGAGACCGCGGTAGTCGGGTTCCTCGCCGCTGTCCAATGTCAACATGGGGTATTCCATGCCGTCATTCGCATCGGCCACCACCATTTTCGGGTAACCGTACATGCCGATCTGTTCACTGTGTACCTTGATGCATTTGGCGGCATAATCCGCAGCGTTCTGCCATTTGGAGGCATGCGGCTCCTGGGCCACGGCGATGCATTTTATTCCGTTCCATTCCGCTTCGCCGATGCGGTACGTGGGATCTGCGGTGAAGGCGAAGTCATGCACGTTTTCCGCATGGTATTTCCACGTTTTGCGCACGGCAGCGTCGTACGGCGTGATCACGGAGGGCTTTTCGTTCCACGGCTTGTCCCGGAAATTCTTGATGTCCAATTTTTCGCGGAGTTCAGCAGGCAGCACCTCATCGGGGTTTTGCAACCAGCCGGTGGCTTCCACCACCATATCGTTGGGCATGTCCAATGAAACATCGAAGGTGCCGAAGTCGCCATAGAACTCGCTGCCGAGATGTTGTTGGGTGTCCCATCCGAACTTACGGTCGTACGCACTGATGCGCGGGTACCATTGAGTGCCGTCGAAATGTTTGAAGCCCCAAGCGTTGAAGAGTTTCATGCGCCCCATGCCTCCCCAATGCGTAGTGAATGTGTACTTGAACGCTGTGCTTTCACCGGGAAGCAAAGGCTTGGGCAGCATCACTTTCAGAATGGTATTGTCCAGCTCGCTTTGCACTTCCTGGCCGTCCACGGTCATGCTCGCGATGTCCGTGCCACGCTCCGGGTTTACCTTGTTGGGATTGCCCTTGGCGCGATTGCGGCCACCGAGTTCTTTCATGTAACTGTCTCGCTTGGCGGCGTTGGCGTAGAGGTGGAAGAAGACAAAGTGCAGCGTATCCGGGGAATTGTTCCAATAAGAAAGGGTGGCTGTCGCATCCACCTGGTCTTTCACTTCATCGAGGCGCGCGTGGATTTCGTACTGCACGTCCTGTTGCCAATATCCCGGGTATGGCGGCTGGTTCTTCCAGTAGTAGGGGTTGTCCGCCTGGCGGAAGGAGTTCGGCGGGTGCATCGCATCGAACTGTTGGGCGAACGCGGGCATTAGGGATGCCGAAGCAATAAGTAAAGCGATGGCTCTCATGTTCGTGTTCGCTCCGCTTGGTTGCATAGGCGCGGTTGCCGGGCGAATTTATCTCTTGTGCCGCGTACCACACCCTCAGGGCTTTCGACGTTCTTCATCGTCCACGGGTCTCAATGAGCTACGGTGCTCGCTGCGCGCTTTAGCGATGCTGGAGTTGAGCTCATAGCCGATCAGCAATACGATCATGTTGAAGTAAAGCCAGAGCTGAACGGCGATGATCACACCGATGGAACCGTAAAGCGCATTGTAGTTGGTCACGTTATCAAAAACGAACGCCAGGGCGCGGGACAGGAGGAATATCAGCACGATGGCGAGCACGGCACCGGGCGTCACCAGCTGAAAGCGCTTTTTGCCCGGTGCACCTGCATGATAGAGCAGCGCGACCGCCATCAAAACCAGCATCACGGAGGTGGCCCAGCGCACGATGCCGAAGCCCACACTTTCCAGAAAATGGAACGCGTCCCCGTTGTCATGCAACAAGGAGCGGCCCCAAGAGCTTATGGTGAGCACCGCGGTCGCGGCCACACACAGCACGGTGAGGAGGAACATCAGGAAAAGGCTGATGAGCCGTTGTTTCCAAGGGCGGTACCAATCGGTTACGAACGTGCTGTGGCGGAAGCCTTGCAGAATGGCATTTATGCTGTTGCTGGCGAAGAAAAGGCCGAGCACGAAGCTGACACTGAGCAACGCGCTGTGTTTCCGAAGTACCAAGTCGTGCAGAAGCCCTTCAATGAAGCCGTAGACTTCCCCCGGCAGCATGGTCCGGAAAGCGCCCAAGAGCTTGGCTTGGAAGTCGGGAATGGGAATGAAGGGGATCAAGGTGAGCAATACGATGATCGCTGGGAAGAAGGAAAGGAAAAGGCGGAATGCGATCGCGGCGGCGCGATTCACCAGATTGCCTTTGAAGAGCGCATGGAAAAAAAAGCGTGAGACGTGATACACGCTGAAATCACCGAAGCCGGGCAACACCACCTGCTGCAACCAATGTATAGCGCGCCTGTTGGCACGGGAGAAAAGCAGGCGGCGGACAATGGGGACCGACATCGGTGAAGCGGTCAACCCATGGCTTTCAGGCTCAGGTCCAAACAACCTGCGGAGTGAGTGAGAGCGCCGACCGAAATGAAATCAACGCCACATTCAGCAAAGGAGCGCGCGGTTTCCAAAGTGATGCCGCCGCTGGCCTCGGTCTCCATTTTGTGGTCGATCAGCTTCACCGCTTGGCGTAAGTTCTCAGGTGTGAAGTTGTCCAGCATGATGCGCTGAACACCGCCTGTGGCCATGACTTGCTTCACCTCCTCAAGGTTTCGGGTTTCCACTTCGATCGGCAGCACTTGGCTGCGTTCCTTCTGGTATTCTAAGGCACGGGCGATGGCTTTTGGGATTCCACCGGCAAAATCCGCATGGTTGTCCTTGATCATCATCATGTCATGGAGCCCGATGCGATGGTTCACCCCACCGCCGATGCGCACGGCCCATTTCTCGATCTGGCGCAGACCGGGAGTGGTTTTGCGCGTGTCCAGCACTTGGCATCCGGTGCCTTCAACGGCATCGGTAAAGGCACGTGTCAACGTGGCAATGCCGCTCATGCGTTGCATGAAATTGAGCACCACGCGTTCGGCCAGCAGGATGCTCCGGGAATTGCCATGAACCGTGAATGCCACGTCCTTCGGTGCGATGCGGGCGCCGTCGTTCAACAAGGGGCGCATGGTCAGGCCCTTGTCCACCCGGAGGAAAACAGCCCGGGCTATTTCCATGCCTGCCAACACGCCCGTGGCCTTGACTAAAAGATGCGCAGCACCCACGGCTTCCGCCGGGATGGTGCTTAATGAGGTATGATCACCATCACCCAGGTCTTCTTCCAGTGCCCGCTCGATCAATTCATCCGTCCCGGGTGGCAACATGGAGGTCACGGCTTGGCGTTTTCAATGCGCAACTGCTTCACCAGAAAAACATCACCACTGCGCTTCAAGAAGAAGGTGACACGGAAATTGCCGTTGGCAGTGGACAAATTGCCGATGTAGTAGCTCTCGCCCATTTGGTTGTTGCCCTGGTGGGCTATGGTCATGCCCGCGGTGCATGGCCATCAAAGAATTTACGCAGTACCTGTTGGGCCTGTGCTTTGCTGTAAAAGGAGCTGGCATCCGGGAGAGCGAGGTCCACATTGGGCATAAGGTTGGCTGCCAAAGCGGAAGCATCACCCCGGCCAATGGCACCCACAACGCTGTCCTTCACGCCACCTTGCGCAAAAGCACCGAGAAACAGGCAAAGAAAAAGGGCCAGGAGCGGGCCTCTTTTTAGATTTGATCGCTTCATTAGGCACAAGTTTGCAAAGAACGGGCCACATTTGGGGCAACTGTCGTTTGCACTTGTGAACACTGCAATACTAATGAAAATCCGCTTGATCTGGGTAGGCCGCACCGAGCGTGGGCACGTTTCGGATGGCGTAACGCATTACCTCGGCCGCGTAAGGCGTATGGCAAAGCTGGAAGAGGTGGTGGTAGCTGAAGCGGGCAGGGGCGACCCGGTTTGGCAGCAACAGCAGGAAAACACCCGGATATTGGAGGTTTTGCGCCCGCAAGAACGCCTAGTGGTGCTGGACGAGCGTGGTAAACTGCTCACCAGCCCGCAATTCGCGCAGCAATTAGGCAAATGGGCTGACCAAGGCGGTCGGGATGTCGCGTTCGTTGTCGGCGGCGCTTACGGCCTCACGGATGCGGTGCGGGAACGCGCTGATCTGGTGTTATCGCTGTCGCCTATGGTATTTCCGCACCAATTGGTGCGCGTGCTGTTCAGCGAGCAGTTGTACCGGGGGCTGAGCATTTTAAAAGGAACGGGTTATCACCATGGGTGAAGGTTCCGGGTTCCGGCTTCGCCCTGTTACGTCTTATGCAGCAACTGTGCCCGAGGTGGTGAACTTGGTCTTTAGGTCCAGGAAGGGCTTTTCGAAGAATTTGTAGGATACGTAGGCCATGGCCATGGTGAGGAGCAGTGAAGCGATGGGTTGCAGCGCCATATCGATGAATGCCGGTTCGCCGAGGTGCGCGCGGTAAGGCTTGATCGCATTGTACATGATGAAATTCCCGATGGTGTGCAGCAGGTATAGGCCATAGGTCAAGCGCCCCCAATACCCCAGGATCCGGAATTTGCGGAGTTTTAATGGGGAGAATTTGCAAAAAGATTGATCAAAGAGCACGAATACCATGAAGAGGGACACGAACACCCGATTGCCGAGATCGTAAAGTGTCCATGAATACAAGTGTGCGATCCCGATCACGTAGATCAGGAAGATCGCCCACTTAGGAAGCTCAGTCAGTTTATTGAACAAGGGTTTATTGTTGAAGATCGCGATCGCCAGCAACGCACCCATGGACAGGTCGGACATGCTTGCCAGCGTATGGGGGTAGGGCAGGTCGCGGGCCTGTATCAAATACTGCGACAGCATGAAGAGGAAAAGAACTGACCACACGCGGAATTTACGCGGAACAACGATGAAAAAGATCGGCCAAACAAGGTAGAACTGCTCTTCCACGGAAAGGGACCATGTCACTCCCAAGCCGGCGCCGTAGGGAAGCCCGTTCTTTATAATGTCGAAGTTCCCGAGGAATGCCAAGTATTTCCAAAGGGTTGCATTTTCCGTGTACGGTTCGTGGACCATCAAACCGTGCAATAGGGGGAAAATGAAAAAACCGAAGATCACCACTGCATAGTACAGAGGCCAGATCCGAAGGATCCGGCGGACATAGAATTTGCCGACGCTTATTTTTCCACGTCGCTGTTCTTCGGAAAGAAGCAAATAGGTGATCAAAAAGCCGCTGAGCGCGAAGAAGAACGGAACGCCGAGCCAAGCTGGTTTGGTGATGACGTCGGCGGCCAGGAAAGCAACGGAAGCCTCGACGGTGGGATCAGCGGTGAAAATGCCATGATGAAGGAAAATGGCGAGGAATGCAATAGCCCGCAAGGCATCCAGGTCCTTGAAATATACCGGCCCTTTTGACACCATCAGGAAGTTCTATCTCCCGTTCAGCTTTGCTGCAGCAATAAGCGAAGTTCCCCGGCATGATCGGGGAATGGCACGCTGTTCAAGGAAGAACAATCGGCCGATCACGGCATGGACCCAACTGACCGGTCCGGGTGGCGGTACGGAGAAGGCTAAACTCCGCTTGCCCGAAAGTCGCAACTGGATCCACGCTGCAGGATACAATGCGTGGAAGAAATAGCTTGCGCGTAAGACTGTTGCATTTCCATCGACCACATGTTCATTCAGGAGTTTCAGGTCATAACGCCTGAAGTGCCCGTTGAAGGTGTCGTAGTTGCTGAACAATTCCTGCCTGGCGGGCACGGTGATCACAAAGTAGCGCAATGCGGGAAAGCCTGCTCGAAGCTGTTGCATGAACGCACCGGCGTCCTCCAGGTGCTCAATGACGTCAAGTAGCAGGACCGTCTTTACCAGAGCGCGCTCGCTGACGTCAAGCTTCATGGCATCCGTGCCCGTGCGCACATGGGCTTCCACCTCAGGCAAGGGCTTCACCTGCGCTAATTCCACACCGGTCACCTCCAGTCCTTGCGCTCTTAGGTAGGAAACAACCAAACCTTTGCCGCAGCCTACTTCCAATACTGCGCCATGGTCGCCGATGGAGCGGATGGAAGCCAAGATCACGGCATTCCGGCATTGGTTCCAGTAGTGCCGTTCAACGCCTGTTGGATAAATCGCATCGAATTGATCGATGTTGAAGGCGGTGCGTGAGGGCTCACCCATATCAGATGTTGGTCTCAATGATATAGCGTGGCCGGTGTTTTACCTCCTTGTAGATCTTGCCGACGTACTCGCCAATAATGCCCAGGCTCACCATGTTGATGGCTGAGAACGTGGTAAGCAGCAACGCAAGACTGGCCCAACCTTGGATCGGGTTGCCATTGAAGGCTGCCCAAATGATCCAAAGCGCCACGCCTGCAGCTACGAAGAACATGGTCAACCCGATGTAAAACACCATGCGCAAAGGGGCGGTCGTGAAAGAGGTTATCCCTTGCCAAGCCAAGCTCATGAGTTTCCCGTACGGGTACTTCGAGGTTCCGGCGTGACGTTCAAGCCGTTCGTAATGGACTTCGGCTGAAGGATATCCGATCAAGGGGAATAGCCCACGGAGATAAAGGTTCACCTCGCCGAACTTCTCAAGCTCCGCGATCACCGTCGCATCGGCGCTGCGGAAATCCGCATGTCCACGCACCGTGCGATCATTCATCATCCTTATCAATTTGTAGTACAGGCCGGCCGCGATCCGTTTTGGCAGCACATCAACCTTCCTGTTCAAGCGCACACCGTAGACCACGCGTTTACCTTGGTGGTGTTGTTCCAACATGCGGGTCAACACCGAAACATCGTCCTGAAGGTCCGCATCAATAGTGATGAGCACATCCGCGCGATGGTGGTTTGAAAACAGCCCGGCCACAAGCGCATTGGGATGGCCAAAATTCGCGCTGAGCTTAATGCCTTTAACCTGATCGCTCCCTTCGGCGATTTGAAGGATCTCATTCCAGGTACCATCCCGGCTGCCGTCATCCACGCAACAGATATAACTGTCCGCCGTTACCAAACCCTTGGCCGCCATGGATGAAAGCTCGGCAAGCAGCACAGCAACAGAATGACCGATCACACCCTCCTCATTGTAGCAGGGAACCACGATACAGACCCGAAGGCTTTTCTTAGTGGGGAATACTTCAGTCATGTATTGAAAGGTCGGCAAGGTAGCAACTGGTATGCATGCCGTAGCCGAAGGTGAACAGCTCCTGTTCAGTAAATTATCCTCATTTTCGCGGCCTTTCCGAATTCAAAGGATCGATCATGAGGAACAATGCGGCGAGTGGGTCATGGTTAGCCCGGATGTTCGTTCTCTTGGAAACCAAGAGTGCCTTCCGCTGGTTGTTATTGGTGAATGCCTTGGTCACCGTGGCCGTTATTTGGATGTCCAAGGACACCATTCTTTCAGATACATGGTCCTACTTGGGCTTGGCTGAAGGTATCCGCCATGGGCAATACAGCATGTGGTGGTGGTTAGGGAATGACTACCCGGACACGTTCCGCACGCCGGGCTATCCGCTTTTGATCGCCTTGTTCATAAGCGTTTTCGGGACTTGGCGATCAGTGTTGGTGGCGCAGTTCCTGCTTTACTGCTGCTCGCTGTACTTGATCTTGAAGACCATTGAGCTGATCGATGGGAGGCGAGCCACACGCAGCCTGTTCCTGTTGCTTTTGTTACCCATCATCAATGTGCCCTTCTACATCCCGCAGCTCTACACGGAGATCCCTGTACTGGCAGCGATCGGCTTGGCCGTTTACATAGCGGTGCGGAATAAGAGTTGGTCTTGGGTGAACGCCTTGGTCATTGGGTTGCTCATGGGCTTTGTATTTCAGTTCAGGCCGATATTTTTACTGTTCCCTTTCATTTACGTAGCGTCCGCTTGGGTAGTGGAGCGGAACAAAGCCAACTTACCCAAGCATTTGGCGATGCTCGGCATGTTCGTGCTGACATTGATCCCGTTCGGGGTTTGGAACAAGGTGCATCATGGCATATTCAAGGTGACGCCTTTACAGGGCGCGGGTAGTTTCATGCACATCGGCTATTGGAGCGGAAAGACACCGGGCTACACTGATGAATTCTACCTGCGCAATTTCAATGGTGATGAGATGATCCCGTTTACTCCCAAGGATTCGATACCGGCCAACATTCAAGCTTACCGCATGGAATGGGAGGAGATCAACGCTCAAATAAGACCACTCCTGAATAAACACGACACCATCATGTGGGAAGTTGCTCCGACCAAACGCCTGCATGCGGAGCCGACATACAATACGGCATACACGCTTCGGCGGGATGAGTTGTTACGCGACAAAGCGGTAAACGACTACTTGAACGATCCGATCTACACGATCGCTTTCAAAACGTATTCCGCAGTCAGGCTTTGGGTGGTCGGTATCCAGGTGAATGAATACGCCGAAGCATCGGTGATGGGAAAGGTGAAAATGCTCTTCATCACGATCAGCATGGCCGTGATCTTATTGTTGTTCCTGATCTTGGTGCCATTAGCCTACGTGAAAAGGAGACTTTCAGTACATCAGACCTGGGTCTTCGTGACCTACATCGTGTATTTTACGTTGATCCACCTGCCCTTCACCATCCAATCCCGATATACGGTTCCGGTGCGGTTCCTGATGTTGGCGTTACTGGCCATGGCGATCACCGGACTGGTGCTGGGTAAGGGAAAAGCAAAGAACCTGTCGTGAAGGACGATCAGGGCTGAGGGAAAATATTGGCCCTATCGGACTCCAAGCCTCACGTAGTTCCGGATATACTCCCACAACGTGGGATGATACCAGCGCTTGCTACCCGCTGGCCCAGCTACCACACGAGCCGAGCCGTCGATCACTTCCCCAACTGCTTGGCACAGGACCTTGGTGCCTACGGCCATCTGTAGCGTTGGGTACGTGGTGAAATTATCCTTGTTCGTCGGATGGATCAAGGCTTGGTGCAAAATGCCGCCCGTATCAATTCCCGGATCAACCAGATGTACCGTTATACCGCAGTGCTGAAGGTCTTTGTTCACCAGTGCCCAATATGCGCCATGCACACCTCTGTATCGGGGAGTAATGCCCACATGTGTGTTGATCACAGGTACACCCAAAGCCAGAAGCGTGGCCTTGGTGAGGATACGGGTGCCATTGATAACGATCACATCCGGGGTCAAAGATCCTATCCTATCTCAGCTTGCTTTGTAGTTAACGGATAAGACCGTATCCACCTTTTCCTGTGGTGGCGGTTCAACGGAAACGTTGAACTCCTGAATGATAGCTCTGCGCCTTCCGCGGGATGCGCGTGACAAGGGTAGTGCCACCAACACTTGGAAAAGTACTTGGCCGACCACTCGAAAGGCACCAAGTCGACGCACACGGGAACGCATCAACGCCGTGGCAGAGGGTGGTTCCTCCAAAAACACATGCGTGTCATAGAACTTGCTCAGCGCATTGTACAGGATCGAGGTGCTGTCCCCAGCCCGTGCTATCAGGACTAACTTCCTATCCCGCATGGATGCGGAAATGTTCATCGGCCACTTCACTCATGGTCATGCTGCGCATGTTGTGGCTCGCCTTCAATTTACCATAGTGCACGAGTACCTTGTTCAAAAAGGCCATGTTCTTTTCCAGGTCCGATCCGAAATTGTGCGGATGCCACCACAGGTGGAAGACTTTTCCGGTATGTGCGGCATGGTCCATCGCTCTGGTGATCCGTCGGAGCCTTAATCCATCCAAAGTTTGAAGCCGCTTGCTCCACGGCCTCAGGAATCTGCTGGACGGAATGTTGAGCGGCCTTTCCGTGGTCATATCATGGCAATTATGGCCTGATAGGTTGAACCACGTGTCGAGCAAACGGAATCCTCTTCGGAAAGTGCTCTCGTCCTCTCCGTTCCGTGCGTCATAGAGCCAGTTTCGTTCATTGCCCCGGAAACTGGTGATGCCTTTGTCCCAACAGATCTTCAAATAATTCTCCCTGTACTGGTTCCTGGGAAAAACGAAACTGCGTAGTTCGATCCCGAACTGGTTTGCGGCTTTTATTGCGGCGTCCAGATCGGCGGAAAACTCGGCTTCGGTCTGGCCGCGCTCCAAGCAGTAATAATGCGAGAAGGTGTGGCACGCGATCTCGTGGGCCGGATATTTTTGGATCAACCTGATCAATGAACCGGCAAAGTGGTAAGGGTCAGCGTCCTCTGAACTGCCCACTTGGTCCAGATGCCCTGAATAAGGCGATAGACTGGAATTGCTGTATTGCGGTCGTATAACCGGCAGGGCCGCCGACATGCTCTCCTTGGTGTCAAAAAACAGCAGTCCGACCGTCGCGAAAGTGGCTTTAACGCGGTGGTGATCGAATGCATCCAGCATGAGCGGGATGGCCTCTCGAACCCCGAGGAGGTTCTTGCCGTACCCATCGATGGTCCTCTTGTCTTGCATGCCCCAGAGAAGTTCGAAATCCAGGGAAATCACAAAGGTTCCTTGTTCCATTTGAAAGCGACGCAGCTTAATCCTTGTTGTTCAGCTATCCAAGCCTAAGCAGCGTGAGCCACCGACCGGTAACGATGGGGGCCGATCGAATGAGGTTGCATACAGGAGCAAATATAGCCTTGGACTTATACCGTTAACTTTGAAGGCGCGCAACAGGCCAAGTCGTTTTCGGAATTGGATCCGATACCGTCCCCATCTCCCTGAATGACGTCCCCATAAGACCCGGATGCTTTTGATTTTTCTGCCATACCATGGGGAGGTGGTCATAGAGCTATGGGAGTATCTCCTAGGCTTGGTTTATGTTATTGTGTTGTACATGTATTTCGGAAGAAAAAAGCGCCAAAAATTGGCACTTCATAGTGAGTATAAATATTATTTGTCTGGCCTTTGGGTGAAATTATTCGGTGCTTTGTTTTTTACATTGATCTATTTTTACTATTATCCGGGTGGGGATACAACAGCCTATTTTTATTCCGGTGTAGCCATGAAGCAGATGCTCTTCATGGACCCGGTCGAATACCTTCGACAAGTTGTTTTGGGAGATAATTCCTTGAGAGCCTTGTCGACTTATGCGTCTGAGCCTTTAATTCCGTATAAATATGTTTTTGTTGACAATAGAACATTTCAAGCATTGAGAATATCCAGTATATTAGCGATATTTACGTTCAATAGCTATTTAATTAGCACTTTTATTATTGCGAGCTTGTCATTTTTCGGTATTTGGGCCGGGTACAGGACTTTCGTAAGTTATTTTCCCGAAATATCGGGCCAATTGGCCATTGCTTTCCTGTTCATGCCCTCTGCGATTTTTTGGGGTTCCGGCATCATGAAGGATACTTTTACTTTCAGTGCGTGTTGTGCGTGGGTATATGCCGTGGATGAGGTTTTCTTCAAGCGCAGAAATGTGGTGAGCAGAGTTATTTTAATGTTGTTCTGTGCCTTAGTCATGATCCAGGTCAAACCTTATATTTTCATGGTCATGTTGCCGGCGACTTTGCTTTGGTTGCTTTACATGCGTGTGGTTCGCATTAGAAACGTTCTGATACGGTTTGTTCTTATTCCAATGATGTCCTTCGCCCTGATCTCGTTGTCCATTTTTGTATTGAACAGAATGGGGGACATGCTGGATAAGTTCGCGTTGGACGAAGCCGTGCATAGCATTGAAAACATACAGGGTGATATGGTGAATAATGAAGCCTACGGCGATAATAAATTCAACGTGGGCGAATTTGACGGAACATGGCAGGGTGTCATAAGTAAATTTCCGATCGCGACGAATGCGGCACTGTTCCGTCCGTATTTATGGGAATCGAAGTCGGTGGTAATCGTGCTCAGTGGTTTGGAGAATCTTTTCGTGCTGATCCTAACGATATACGTGTTGCTTAAAGTCGGCCCGCGTTTCTCACTGCGCTGCATCGTAAGTAACCCGTTGCTTCTTATGTCCATGACATTTGCGATATTATTCGCTTTCACTGTAGGTGTAAGCACGCCGAACTTCGGTGCGCTGGTCCGATTCAAGATCCCCATGGTGCCATTTTATATGAGCAGCCTGTTCATCATTCTTTTCCTCCATAAGGAACGCAGGCTTGCCCGGAACAAGGGGGTGCGATTCGATTTAACGAAGTATCGGATGGGACCTGTTCCGGTTCATGCCAATACGAGAGCGATCAAATCTTCAGGTCGACGATCACCGGCCCGGGGGAAGCCTGGTCATGGACAAGTGGCGCGGGTATGAAGCAAGAGGGGGCGCGGCATATTCTTGTAATCACCTATTGGGACCGGGATGACCCGTTGATCGTCAATTATACCCTGCCCTATCTGCGGATAATACAACGGATTTTGCCAGCAGGCAGTCAGATCCACTTGGTAACGCTGGATAAGGCTGTACGGCAAGGATTGCGCTCACCTGAGCAAGACGGGATCGTCCATCATCCTTTTCCGTACGTGCCATTCGGTGGTGCTGGGATGCGTATGATGTTATCCTTGGTATGGTCATTGAGGGGGATCGTTAGGCGTGAACATATCGACACCATACATGCTTGGTGTACTCCGGCAGGCATGATCGGTTACCTGTTGGCCATATTTACTCGCAAGCCACTGATCATCGATAGCTATGAACCCCATGCGGAGGCCATGGTCGAAAATGGGACTTGGAAACGCAGTGGCTTGGCATTCCGCACGTTGTTCCGTTTCGAGCGCTGGCAGACCGGCAAAGCCCAAGCTGTGGTAGCGGCTTCGGAGGGCATGCGCGCCTATGCCAAGGAGAAGTACGGGCATGTGCCCGACATATTTCTGGTTAAACCGGCCTGTGTTGACCTCAAGCGCTTTTCAAGTTCGAACGTGAAGCGTGCGGATCTCCTGCGGTCCTTGGGGCTGGAAGGGAAAGTGGTGGCTGTTTATGCCGGGAAATTCGGCGGGATCTACTTGGAGCAGGAGGTCTTTGACCTGCTACGGGTAGCACACGACCATTGGGGCGGTCGCTTGCACGTGCTGTTGCTTACCTCGCACAGCAGGGAGGAACTTCTCCCATTCATGGAGAAGGCCGGTTTGAAGCCGGACATGTTCACCATCCGCTTCGTGCCGCCTCATGATGTGCCGGACTTGATGGGCTTGGCCGATTGGGCCCTGACGCCGGTAAAGCCGGTGCCGACCAAGCGCTATTGCACGCCGATCAAAGACGGGGAGTATTGGGCCTTGGGCTTACCGGTGATGATCACGAAGGGAGATCTCCAGATGATTCAGCGCTCATTGAACGGTATGGAATTGGGAGCGTCATCAGTTCGCTGGACCAAGCCGGTTATGAGCTAGCGGTCAAGGAGATGGACGTCATACTGCAGAGCGGGGATCGGGCACAGTTGTATGGCCGCGTACGGGCAGTGGCGGAGCGCTATCGAAATTTCGAGATCGCAGAAAGCGTGTATCGAACCTTGTATGGAGGTTAGTTCGGAGATGCTACCTTGGTCTTGCCCGTTGCCGCACCCGGAGAGCATCGATGAAGTGTCCCCGCTTCAACAGGTCGCGCACCATGAAACGGCGCAACCTGTTCCAAGCGTGTTGCAATTGAGTTTCCGACGGCGGCGGCTTCAATTGTCCCATCCATTTATAGAGTTCCAAGTATCCGGTGTGCCCGTTCAATGGATCACTATTGGCCGAGACATGCCCGGTGCGATAATGAAGTACCACACGTGCCGTACTAACGTATAGGCCCTGCCTGCTGATACCGAGGTAGAATGCATGGTCCTCCGAATGGTCCATGTGTTCGGGCATGCGGTACTCATGTCCTGTCACCCTTTTCACCATCCATGTGTTTCCCGCAAAGGAGGAGCCGTCCATCAGCATCATGGCATCGAACGGGTTACCGTGGTTCCATGGTGAGCGGACCCATTTGACCTTGCCGGTGTTTGCATCGAAGGCTTCCATTGCACCGTCCGCAAAGCGTGCTTCAGGATATCTTCGGAAAAGGTCAAGTCGCAGGCGTATGGAATTCTTTGGCAGTAGGTCATCCGCATCCAAGAAACAGAAGTACGTGCCTTTCATGTGTGCCAGGCCCATGTTTCTGGCGAAAGAGACACCTTTACGCGGCTCGTCCATAAGAATTATGCGTGGATCGGTGAAACTGGCGGCGATAGCGCGGCTACCGTCAGATGAGCCATTGTCCACAAGAAGTAGTTCCCAATTGTCCCAGGATTGGTCCAGTACGGATCGGATGCAACCGGCTATGTAAGGCGCGGCATTCAGTAAAGGGACGATTATGGTGACCAAGGGACGTCCAATGGAAAGCGGCGGGGGGTATGAATTGTGAACGGCGTTCATTTGGAAGTGAGGAAAGGAAGTCGATCGCTCACCATGGCCCGGATCCGGGTGATATCCGAGGGGCGCAGGAAAAGCATATCCCCAACAGAGATCTTCATTTTGTACCGTACCACCAAGCAAGGCACCACCAACAATGCAAAATAGGAGATCGAACTGGCAAAAGCCGCGCCTACTATTCCCCAGCGGGGGATGAGCAGGAGGTCCAACCCGATGGTAAGCACGGCCGCAATGGCAGTGGCGTAAAGGTTGAAGCGGATATAGCCGCCTTGCACCACCAATAAAGCGATGAGCTTAGACCCGCTTATAAAGACGATGCCCGGCAGCAAGCATTGCAGCGCGATCGCTGCTCCACTGAACGTATTTCCGAAGAGCAATGGAATGACCCAAGGAGCCACCAACCCCAACATGAGAGACAGTACTGCTACGGAAGTCATGTTCAGCCGCACAATAAACTTGAATTTCTCCAAAAGGGCCTGGTCCATATTGCCGTACAGATAGGGTTGCACCACGCGCGCGAATGGTTCCGGTATGTAGAAGAAGAGTTGCCCTAGGCCAACGGCTACGGCATAAAGGCCCAATTGAGCTGTGCCGGCATAATTGCCCACCACCCAAATGTCGAAACGGTAGTTGATCAAGTTGATGAGGTTGCTGAGGTATCCCACCAGGACAAATGCCAAGAACGGGCGCAGCACGGGCCAACTCCATATCGGTATGGGCAGTATGCCGACCACGCGGATGTAAATGGCACACCAGATCATGCTCTGTACCAGAATGCAACTCAAGGCAACCACCAAAACCAAGGGGAGCACTTGCTCCGGGTCAACCCGATTCCGGAACAGGTAGAGGATGGTGAAGCCCGTAGCGCTAAGTGCAGCATTGAACACGCTCATGCGGTTGAGCAGGCGGAATTTTTTCATGCCCAGCATGATGCTTCCGATGAACGATGTGAGTTGGCTCAAGAGCACGGTGAACAACACATAAACCAAGAATGCCCAATGCGTAGCCTCTTTGGGTAAGAAGATCTGGCGCAACCCCGGATTCCAATAGATCACAGCCAAAAGAACAGGAGTCACGATCAGGTTCAGGCTGATCGCGCTGGCGGTTATCCGGACCATCCGGGCGGGATCGCCTTGGTCCTGGAAGTAAAGTAGGTGATCCCAAAGCCGAGATTGAACCCCAAAAGCATGGAGAACAAAACTGTTTGGTTCTGCAGCAATGCATACGCTCCCCGGCCCTCATCACCCAACACGCGGGTCATCAGCGTACTGGCCACAAAAAACAGGAGCAGGTTGGGCGCCTGGGTCAGGAATGTATAGAATATGCCGCGGTTTAGGCTCACGGGTCGGGTGCGTTTATTGGCGGATTGTCAACTCGATCGTGCAGAGGCGTTATCTGGAGGGAGCCAAGTAGTGCTGCATCCAGATCCTATTACGAATGGGTCGGATGATGATCTTGGGGGAACTGAGAAAAGCCTTAAAAAAGAATGGAAGCGCCCGCAAAGGTCGTTCTGCCAAGAGCCACCAACTCCCCCCAATAGCCCAGTATACATTGGCCATGCACATTCTTCGGAAACGTGGGTCATTCAAATGCCCCCGCTGACGAGCCTTATTGAACAACCGAAGATGGTCCTTTTGATAGAGGGTGATGTTCTTGCTCATGCTGCCTGGCAACACACGGTATAGGCTGTAGGCTCCGACGAGGCGGCGATGGCTAAAGCCAGCCGCCAATTGCATGGAAAAATCCTGATCCGCCGCATTCGAGAGGTGTTCATCGAAAAACACTCCGTTTTCATAGCAGCGTCGATGCACCATCACGTTGCTGCAGGCGCCGGGCACGGCCGGGTCAACGTTGGTCAGGATCGTTGTTAACGTGTCGTTATCATTACCCTCAAGCACCTTTCCGGTCGGGTTCAAAAATTCATCACAAAGGGCGATGTCGCTGAAGACCCAGTCCACGCTATTCTCCTTTAAGCAAGCCAGTTTCATGGCGATATTGCTTGGTATCATGGCGTCATCGGCGTCCAGAAAACTAATGAAAGTTCCTTTCGAAGCGGCCAATCCGGCGTTCCTCGCCGCACTCACTCCGGCATTCGTTTGGTCTACCACTTTGATCCTGTCGTCCTCAAAGCCATGCGCTATGCGCAGTGTGCCGTCCGTTGATCCGTCATTTACGATGATCAATTCCCAATCGGCATGGGTTTGGGCCAATACTGAGTTTACCGTTTCACTCAGAAATGATTGGGCATTGTAAGCCGGTATAATGATGGAAACTTCCGGTTTCGTCATTTTTCGCGGGCGAGTGCTTGTCGGTATACCTCCGTAGTGCCTTTCCACATCACCTCAAAGGGGAACATACGCAGGGCCGTTCTCTTACCCGCTTGGCCTACGGTCCGTGTGTCCAGTTGCAACAAGCGTTCAATTCCATCAGCCAGGGCTTCGCCACTGCGTTCTTCCACAAGGATGCCGTTTTGGCCATCCTCTATCGCGTCCAAGGCCGCACCTGTCCGGGTGCTTACAACGGGCACTCCGTTCATCATGGCCTCGGCATACACAAGGCCAAAAGGCTCCAACACGGCTGCGTGCAGATAGACGTCCATTAAGCCATAAAAGGAAGCCATCTCCGCCCGGTCCACCCAACCGGTGAACACGACTTGTTCCTGCAAGTTGGCCGCTTGCACCTGCTTTTTGATCTGTGCCTCTTCTTTGCCCGTTCCACAAAACAGAAAGATAGCATCAGGGTGCTTTCGGGTCAGTAAGCGAACGGCTTCGACAATGTGACCATAGCCTTTCCAAGGGATGAAACGCGCTACGGTACCGATCACCGGCCGATGCTCGTTGATCCTGAACCGTTTTCGCAGGTCTTCCATGACAGTAGGCGATTGCTGGGTGAACCGCTCTGGTGGTATACCATTATGCACTAAACGGAGCTTCTGCTCGGGTGCCCCTTCTTTTGCCAAAAGGAACATCTTGGATTCATTGGAGATCGTGATCACATCCGTGGATAAACGCGTGATCAGCCGGTCGAACCTCATCCATTTTGGAGTGTGCAGCCAATGATAACCGGTATCCTGCTTGGTCACAACCCGCACCTTGATGCCAGCCAGCCAGCCTGCCACCATGCCGGGCAAGGAATCATCGAACAGGTTGCAATGCAATACGTCCGGTCGAATCTTCCTGAGGAGATTCCACATCTGAGGAAGCGCATTGAGCATGCCGCGCTTGCGGTTATTATCATCATACTTGATCCAATGACATGGAAATCCCAAGGCTTTCATCTCATCGATCATGGCCGGGCGTTCCGGGTAGAGGATGATGAATGTGTACCTGATATTGCCTTCGCTATGCGCGCGTTCCGCGAACCAGCTCAAGTAGGGAACACTGGAGTTGTTGGCAAAGGTGTGAAGTACGTGCATTCAGGCTCGCTCTATTCTCCGTGTGGCTTGCGGATCACTTCATCGTACACTTCAAGGATCTGGCTCGCGATCACTTCGACTGAATACCGTGAGAAAGCGTCAGCAGCGATAGCATTCCGGTCATAACGTTTATGGGCGGAAAACATGGTCATAATGGCATCAGCCAGCCGGTGGGGATCACTTGCGGGAACAAGTATCCCATTGTGTTCATTCACCATTTCCGGTATTCCGTTCAGGTCCATTGAGATCACGGGGGTGCCGCAGGACAGGCTTTCGAGGATCACACAGGGTAGGTTTTCGCTTTTTGTGGGAAGTACGAATACATGGGAACTTTGCATCCATTCAGCCATGGCCGCCTTGTCCAAGTATCCTGGGAACCGGATATCAAAATCCTTTAATTCATTGGCACATCGTTCACGGATCTGTTCCATGTGCGGCCCGGATCCACCCCAGACCACTGAGCACCGCTTCGCCAGCTCTGGGGGAATTAGCTTCATTGCCTCGATGAAAACATCATGGTCTTTCGGAGGTCGCCAGTAAGCGGCCAACATGATCTGGAACCTGTCCGACGCAGGTGGAGGGCCAGGGACAAAATCGGCAGCCGCGATGTTCGGGATCACCTTGATCTTTTCCCGCGGGACCCCGAAGTTTTTATACAGGGTATTGCCTAAGTGTTGCGATACCGGCATTACCTTATGGATCGAGGAGTGGCCGAACCAGGCGCGGATCCGTTTGCGTTCCAGATCCCATTTCCGGGCAGAAAATTTGTTCATGCCCAAGTTGTAGAAGCTGTTGTGTTCAGAGATCACGACATCAAGCCCTGATTTCTTGGTGAGGAACAAGGCCTGTTCGCTTTCATCAGTGCGAACATGGATATGCATCAACCGGAGGTTATGAGCACGTTCCATTTTATGAACGACCTTTCCATACGTCCTTCGGATCAGGTAATTGGACAAGCCGAACCTTCTTAGCCAAGTGTGGATCTTGATTCGATGAACGATGACCCCGTTCTCTTCCGTGCTAAGGACCTGAATGGAAGGCCAAAGTGAGCTACCCTTGCTTACAATGCCATGCACTACGATCATCTTGTAATGCTCAGCCACCGCCTCCACGTGTTCGCGAATGAATATCCCGCCTACATGCGTTCCTTCCGGCCACCAACCGACCACGCATAGAATCGCCTCATCCCGTTTACCCGGATCGGGAATCGAGGTCATCGGGAAAGGAGCGCCTTTAGCTTGTATTGTGCGCGTTCCACTAATGTTTGCGCGCGTTGAGGCACCGATTTGTAGGCACCGGATGGCTTGTGTGTTAACGTAAGTGCCATATAATCCGGCTGATCATTCCAAATGGAATGACGTTGGAAGTGGAGGATCGCCAATCCCGCACGGTCTATCTCCGAGGCAAGAGCGGGCAGATGCAAGGGAAGGTCAATTACCTGCAGTAATTCAGGCCGGTTTTGGTGAAGCCACTCGCAATAGAACGGATCTGGTGAGTGGATCACCACGCGGCCATTGGTCGCTAATTCGCGTTTGATCTGCTTGAACAAAAATGGTTGGCGTTCGAAAGGAATGTGTTCGAGCACGTCCGGAAGGATGATCATGTCGAAAGGACCGTCCGGTGTTTTTTCAGTGCTATCTCCGGCAACCAACACCAAATTGGGTCGCTCTCTCAGAAGTTTGCGTGCTTGCTCCACACTGGCTGGACTGAGGTCGGTAGCTGTCAGCCGGCCTTGTGGAACTTCTTTAAGGAGGAGTCCGGTAAGGGTTCCGATCCCACATCCGATCTCCAGCACATTCATGCCGTCCTTCAGGCCGTGCAGCACAGCAAAGTCACGGATCAAGTGATGACGTTCATTGATGCCGGCATTGACTTGCCGACCCACGTACCGATCATAGTAATTCCGGATATCCGCAGTCTCCTTTTTTTCCATCTCGCCGGCAAACTATGAGTTGCCGCATTGTTACATGTCAAACTGGTCCAGGTATAGTGCCAAAGTGATCACGATCCGGGACTTCAAAGGTACTACAGGTTCGGAACTCGGTCAGCTTTGGGGGTCATACACCGATAGGAGGGATGGCTTGAAGGATTTTTACGATCAGCTTTCCATAAGAGACTTCATCCAAGTACCGTTCAGTAGTGCTCTTATCCACACCGATCCCTCCTTCTGCGGCTTGTTGGACCGCAGTGATGAATTCATCCCTGTTCTCCACCTTGTACACCCCTTTCCCCGTTAGTTCCGGGATATAACAATTGATGGTGGTGATGACCGGTTTCGAATGGGTCAAATACGTGAGGGGTTTCAGCGAACCATAGGGCTGAGACGGTTTTTCCTGCTTTGGTTCGAACGGATACGCCACCAGCCCTGCAATCGAACCATCGATCAAGATGCTGAGTTTATCCGGGGGCAGCACACCGACGTGCGCCACGTTGGGCAGGGTAAGAAGTTGGATTCGCAGCTTTTCCAAATCAGGGACCATGGGGGACATTACTCCGGCCATGACCAAATTCAACTCCGGTAAGCGCTGCATCGTTTCTATCAACAACCCATAGTCGAGGCGCATGTTAATCCCACCTGCCAACACTACATAAGGGCTCCATCTTTCGTAGTAGTTCCCAGTAAACCGTTGTGGCTGTTCCCGGTCATTGCTTCTCACCCCGTGGGGTATCAAGAGCACATTGGGATTCAACTTTCGGTACTTGTCCTGGAACCAGGGATTCACGGCTACGATGAGATCTGCAGCCATTGCGCAAGGGAGGTCCATTGCAAAGCTTTGATAAGGATCCACGACGTGGTAGATAAATCGATTGCCTTGGGTGCGTAATGGGCGCTGAAGTACTAATGGAGTAGGGTGGAAGCTCCACAGAATATTGCCATCCGGTTCCAATAGCCGGCTCAATTTCCGGGCAGTGCGGTAGTGCATCCATCGGGCCATGAACGATGGGATCATCCGCAAGGGCAGGTGGTTCCGGTAATCCACCACGATCACTCCTTCCGGTGTTGGCTTCAACTCTAGTTTGAAAGAAAGCAGATCGCGGAGCCTCCATTTGTCCGGTGGGCTGACGAAATAAACGGTGTGGCCCTTGGCCAATTCCGCAGCATAGTGATGTTTGGAGTACCACATGGCGCCCCAAGGTTCGAATGAGAAAACGAGGATCGTTCTACGTTTGGTCTGCATTTCAACCGGAGCGGGGGACGAGTAGGGTTTTGAACTTGCTCCTCGCCCGGGGATCAATGATCCCCGGTCACTTTTTTGAGGAAGATGATCCGTAACCCAACTTTTCGAAGATACCCGGAAAGATCCTGGTGATCTCTTCTTCCTGCCGCAAGGACAAATGATCTTGCCAATCGCCGGATTTTCCTTTGCGGTAATGGTCGGTCTTTTGCCCCAGGCGTTTCAAGCCGCCCTTTTTCAGGTTGGCGAACGACAGCTCATCGAGGGACTTTCTTAACTGGTGGCGCGCGTATTTTTCAGATCTGATCTGCATCGCTTTCACCCCGGCCTTTTTTACGGCCCTGTTATAAAAGCACTGTGCTGCGAAGAGACTGTCGTTCTTTTCCCCGATCATTTCCATGAATTCCAGAATGCGGCTGAATTCTTCAAAAGGAGCATTCGTTATTCGCTTGAACTCGGTTTCGAGGATCCATGGATTTTCGTAATCCCAATGGTACAAGTTGCTGAGCGGGATTCGTCCGAGTGTAGCGATCTCGAGGTCGATACCGCCCTCTTCCGGCAAGGTCTGAAGTTTCTCCCGATGCTCCACTGTCACACCTTTGGGGCTCAATGGATGAGGCTTTTTGTGGGAGAAGTAGCCTGATACGATAATGTCCCTGGGATCCCGGATTATATGGAGCCCACGGAATGGCTGGTCGATCTCTTTGATCAATTCTGCGTTCGATTCCGGGATGATCAGAAAGTCGGGTTTTTCATGTTGGAGCAAGGCGCGGAGACCGCCATGTTCCCGAATGAGCACGCCGTAAGCCGTCAATGATCTCCATCCGATTTCATTACAGATCCGTTCAATCACCAGGGTTGCCCACTGCGAGGCACATTTATGCTGGCCAAAGAATACTCTAAGCATGATCTAAAAGCTTTCTGAGGAGATCAATTTGTTGATCCCCGGTATTCAAGTTCATTCGTGGGGCAAGGTAACTTTCAATCCTCCGCTCACGCAGGATGCTTTCTTATAGGAGTTCACGACAATGAGCCGCATGGAGAGTCCTCGTGTGCGCTTTGAAGATCACGCCAAACACTCCAAAATGGGGTGTTGGACTGAACAACGGGATAATCTAATAAGCGGACCGTGCAAAGCCAAGCGCTGCTGAAAGTGGCTTGGTGAGCCGATCGCGCGGGTTTTTCGTTACGCTTGGTCTTTGAGCTGGCTGGATACCCGCGCCATTGATCTAAGCTTCCTCGCGACCTGCTCGACTTTCTCGGCGTAGTTATTGGCCGCGGCGTAGGCCTTCCGTTTGGCCTGTAGTTCGGGGGCGTTGAGGGCGGGGAGGTCACGAAGCAGGTCTTTCATATAGTTTGTAACGGATCCGCCTGGCCGGGCCATGATCACCAGCCCTTCCAGGTTGCGGTGATCTTCCAAGTAGCTGCTCAATACCACCTTGCCACTCGCAAGGTATTCCAACAACTTATGGCTACTGGTTGCTTTCAGGCCCACACCTTCCAGATCGTATGCGATCAGCAGGATGTCCATGGCTTCGAGCCAATCCGGCACTTGGTCATACGGCACCGGGCCAATGAGCTTGATGTTGGGCAGGGCGTTCAACAGTTTCTCTGTCGCGGGGTCGACGCCGGTGTCGTTGCCAAAAGCACCGTGCAACGGGCCGATCAAGTGTAGTTGGACCTCGGGGAATGAAGTGGCGATACCGATGATGGAACTCCAGTCAATGGCCCGCATAGCCAAATTGCCGAGGTAGCCCAGTTTGATGCCGGTGGATAAAGCAGGCAGGGCGGAAGCTTCCCGCTTGCGTGGCATCCAGCCATGTGCCAAATGCAGCACCCGGTCCTGCGGTTTTTCCAGCCCATCAGCCATGGCGGGAGAAACCACGATCACCAAGTCAGCGAGGCCGGCAGGTCCGTTCAGTTCTTTGGGTTCACGCAGGTCCATGACATGCACGATCCGTTCAAGTGCATGTGCTCTGTTCTCGATCGACCTGAACCGATGAAGGTCGAAGTTCCACAGTAGGTCAAAGGGGCCGCCCGCTGCCGCGGCGAGCTGCTTCATCTGGTATGCTTCGAGCTTGGCGCGAACGACACGGGACAGAAAGCGCATACCCCGCAGCGGTGGAGGGCGGAACAGCACAGCAGGCTGGTCCGGTGCCGCTGCTGTTATCCGTATCCTGTTCTCCTTCGGTGAATCCGGGTCCAGGAAAAAGACTTGCGCGCCCTGCTCCATCAAAGTTGAGGCATAGTGATGCTTGGACAAGCGCACGGGGCCCCATGCTTCGGGGGAAACGATCAAAACGCGCCTTCCCTGCCAGTAGTCCATACCGGCCTCGGCCTTAGTGGCGTCGGATCTATCCGTGGGCTTATGGGAGGCGTGCATCATCGTTCGTTTCAAATGCCGATGGCCTTCGCAGCGGCCGGTTGGCACAGCAGGAAATTGAAGTGTTCGCTTTTAGTAAGCTCCTGCACACGGGGTGGCGGCCAGGTGACATCATCAATGTTGTAGTACTGATATTCCAGGCCTTCCAACAAAGCAGAGACCTGCTGCGCCACCTCATCGTTCAGGATCTCGATCAACATGGATGGCCGGTCGCGCTTGATCAATTCGTGGAAACCCCGCAGCACGGCGGGTTCATGTGTCTCCACATCGATCTTTAAGAGGTCCACCTTGGTTGCTCCTATTTGTTTCAAAAGATCGGTCACTGTAATGCATGGTATTTCCACAGGCCTCAAGGCTGTGCTTTTGCTGTTCCAATCGGCTTCCAAGGAAACGGAAAGCACGTGTTCAAGTTGTGGCAGGTCGTAGAGAACGGCCGTTCCGGTATGGTCGCTCACGGCTGCATTGACGGTTTGGATGTCCCAATTGTTCAGGGTTACGTTACCCTCCAGTTTCCGGAAGACCCGTTCCACAGGTTCCACGGCCACCACCTTCGCCGATGGGTTCGCGGCTTTTGCCGCCAAGGCATACACGCCCGTGTTGGCACCGATGTCACAGATCACGGACGAAAGCCGACAAAGCCTTATCCAAAGTTCCAACGAAACCGCCTCCCAGCCCTTGATCCCTTTCCAGAACAGTTCATTCTCGATCACATGGCCATGGTGCATGATCCGGAATCCCTCCGTGGGGCTGATGGGTACATGGATCACGCCCTTGAAGTGCAAGTGTTGGTGAATGCCCGGCGGCACATGAACAATCTTCCGGAGCAAGGTGAACATCGGCTGCTTGAAGGGCATGGCCTCATAGACTTTCTTCAACGACCCCTTTATCCGGCTCATGTCCCAAAGAACGTAAGCCTTTATCCATTTCACCAACTTGGCCACATTTGTCCAGCACAAGTGCGGTATCATTGCCAGCGGCAACAACGCCTTAACCTGCTCATGGACCGCTATCTGCTCTGTACGGGCAATCCTGGCAAGGCCAAGGAATTGCGCGAAATCCTGCCCGCCCAGATCCAATTGCTCACCTTGCAGGAAGTCGATCTTCCGACTGACCTGCCCGAAACCGGCGACACCTTCGCTGCGAACGCCCTGCAAAAGGCACGTTTTGCGCGGGATCGCACGGGCTTACCGTGCATCGCCGATGATTCCGGTCTGGAGGTTGAAGCTTTGGGTGGTGCTCCAGGCGTGTATTCCGCACGATATGCGGGCGAGGCCAAGGAAGATGCGGCCAACATGGCCAAGCTCTTGCAAGAGATGAACGGTGTGGAGGACCGCCGGGCATGTTTCCGCACGGTGCTGGCCTTTATCGATGGGAGCGGGGAACATCTTTTCGAGGGTGAAGTGCGCGGTACGATCACCACGGAACCACGTGGCACGAACGGCTTTGGCTACGACCCCGTTTTCCTGCCGGAGATGAGCGACCTCACCTTCGCGGAACTCGACGCGAGGATGAAGAACGCGATCAGCCATCGCGGGCAAGCGGTGTGGAAATTGGCGCGCTTTCTCGCGGAAAGGGAGGTCGGCGATCGCTGAGCCTCACTGAGGGCCGGGTGTGAAGCGCACGCGTGGCAGCGGGTCACTTCCGTACAGGTCCACATCAAACCGCTGCAACATGCGGAGGATCCGGTCTTGTTGGGCGGGGTCGAGTTGTGATTGCCAATGGGAGAGCTGGTCGAGCGGCTTGGCGGTAGGGGAGCCGGAGCGTGTGGTGCGGCTGGGCCGCTTGGAGATCTCCAATGCCTCCTGCGGTACCGGGATCCCCCATGGCGTGAATACCTTCCTCAACGTTGCCTCGGTATGCAGAAGCAGTTCTTCGTAGGTGATGGTGGTCCAAGCTTTGTCGTTCAAGGGATGCTTCAACAAGAAGGCGTGAGTGCTGCACCAGATGTAGGCGAGGTATTCCTCCTTGGAATTGATCGGCCCTGCGATGTCGTGGAAACGCATCATCAATTCACCGTGCCGTTGCGCCGTTGGCCGGGGGGGCGGTATCGGGTGTGTGTCCCAAGCACCATGCTGCATCATGGATGCCACAACCGCACAGGGGTGCCGGACCAAAAGAACAGGCCTCGGCAAGGAGAAGCGTTTCGCGAGCCATGGTAACAACAGGTGTCCCCGGACGAACTTCACGATAAGTTGATCTGCGGCACGCAATTCCGCAGGGGTGGTGGCTTGTGCCAAGTAAGGTGTGAGCACCTTGCCGGAGAAGAGCCGCATAAAAAAATCTTCGGCCTCGGGCCATTCGGTTCCCTCGGGAATATGCTGGCGCCACGCAAAACCGAGTTCGCGGATCCCCGATCCTCTTTCAAGGTCCAATGGCTCCCAAATGGTTGCCGTGCCGGCTATTGTGCCCAGCATTTCTTCCAGCCATGTGGAGCCGCCGCGCGGTGAGGCGAACAACAGGATCGCCTTCGATGGATCCAGGTCCATCTGCTCCTGCAAGCGGGCCAACCGGAAGGCCAGCCAGCGCGCCTTTATTTGGCGCTGGCCGCGTGTGAGAAGGGATCCATCCGACATTCCGGTTATCTAGTGAGGTGATCAATCCTTGTTCCGCGCTAATAGCGCAACCGCTTCCGCCACGCGCAACCCGTCCAACGCAGCGCTCACAATACCCCCCGCATATCCTGCGCCTTCGCCACATGGGTAGAGCCCATTCACTTCGGGGTGCTCCAACGTATCCCGGTCCCGGGGAATGCGGACCGGTGAACTGGTGCGCGACTCAACGGCTACGAGCACTGCTTCGTTGGTACGGTAGCCGCGCATTTTTTCGCCGAATGCTTTCAGTCCGTCACGCAAGCTTTTGGCGACGATCGCGGGAAGCACATCGTCCAAAGAAGCGGACACGATGCCGGGCGGATAGCTGCACGTTGGAAGGTCGATGCTGTTCCGTTTTTCGAGAAAATCCACCAAGCGTTGGGCGGGCGCACTTTGCCTTTCGCCACCGGCGCGCCACGTGTTTTGCTCCACTTCCCGCTGCCATTCCATACCCGCGAGCGGATCGGAAGCGTTTGTTTTTCCGGGGATGTCAGTTGCGGGGTCAACGGCCACCACGATGCCACTGTTGGCGAATGGATTGTTGCGTTTGCTGGGGCTCCAGCCGTTCACCACCACCTCGCCGGGGGCGGTTGCGCACGGCGCGATGATGCCGCCGGGGCACATGCAGAAGCTGTACACACCGCGCCCGCCCACCTGCTGCACCGCGCTGTAGCTCGCGGGTGGCAAGTAGGGGTCGCGCACATCGCAGTGGTACTGCATGCGATCGATCACGGCCTGCGGGTGCTCGATCCGCACGCCCATGGCGAAGGGCTTGGCTTCGATACGGATACCATTTGCATGCAGCAACGTGAAGATGTCCCGCGCGGAGTGCCCGGTGGCCAGCACCACGGCGTGGCCAAGAATTGCATCGCCGTTGGCGGATCGCACACCGTGTATTTTTCCGTTATGCAGAATAAAGTCTGTGACCCGCGTTTCGAAGCGCACTTCGCCGCCCGCGGCGATGATCGCCTCACGCATGGCCGTTACGATGCCTGGCAATTTGTTGGTGCCGATGTGCGGATGGGCATCCACGAGAATGTCTTCCGGTGCTCCGAATGCGGTGAGCGTTTTCAGCACGCCGGCCACGTCCCCGCGCTTCACGCTGCGGGTGTAGAGCTTGCCATCGCTGTAGGTACCCGCGCCACCTTCGCCGAAACAATAATTGCTATCGGGATCCACGACATGTTCCCGGTTGATCAACGCCAGATCACGGCGGCGTGCTCGAACTTCCTTGCCGCGCTCCAGAATGATGGGTTTCAGCCCGCGTTCAATGCAACCCAACGCGGCGAACAACCCCGCGGGGCCGCAGCCCACGATGATGACCGGCGTTGCTTTGGAAACATCCGCAAGGACCGGTGGTGCGGGCGGTGTATCCGGAAATTCTTCCTCCGTTGAAACCTCTACACGCAAGCGCACCAGCGGAAGTTTGCTGCGCGCGTCTATGGAGCGTTTGAGCACTTTTGCACCGCGCACGTCTTTCGCCTTCAATGAGCAGGCCTCGGCAGCGGCATCGCGAACCAGCGAAGGATCGGCTGCTTCACGCGGCGGCAGGGCGATGTCAACGGTGCGGTTCATGGGAGGAATTGAGTTGCGAAAGGTTCACCACAGACCGTGCTTCGCCGAAGCGGCTACGCCCAGGCGAGGGCACGGAGGGCACAGAGGAGAAGTTTTGGGACGCAGAGACGCTGAGACGCGGAGAAATACAAGTTGGGAATCGCCGTGATTGGTGAATCGTGTTTGGTGATTAGACGGCTGCCGACTGCCACTGCCACTGCCTACTGCCAACTGCTCGCTCCACACCACTGCGCCTACCCCTCAAAAGTGAAAGTGAGCACATATGTCTTAGTGCGCAAACTTTGGATGGGCCTGCTGAAGCGCGTATCGTCGTTGACCAGCACGTTGGGAATGCCTATGCCGGTTTTTAGCTCGACGCCGAACTTGAAGTAGGGGAGGAACATGTCAATGCCACCACCCACTTCGGCGCTGTAATCGTACTTGGCGAGCTTCACCACGATGTCGTTATCGATGTTGTTGTTCACGTCCTTTTTGCTGGCCATGTCAATACCGAACTTACCGCCGCCGATAAGGTAAACTGCGAAGTTGTTGATGCGGTCGCTGCGGAATTTCAGCAGAAGGGGAAATTCGAGATAGGTGCTTTCCACGGGTTTTTGGAAGCTGGCCGTTTTTCCGTCCGCTGTGCGGAAGGTGTATTTGAGAATGCGGTCCTCGAAGGCCAGGCTGGGCAGAAAACGCAGGCTGAAGTTGGGCGTCATGTTCAACGAAGCAATGATGCCGAGGTTGAAGCCGGGCTGCTTCACGTGGTCCAGCACCAGCAGCGAATCCCCGAAGGGTGCGGTGGGCTTCAGGTCCATGTAAAAATCCGAGGTGTTGTAGCTCAGCAGAAACCCGAAGTGGAAGCGGTGCAGGTCGAAGTTCTGGAGATTCTCCACCTTGATGCCGCGCTGCGCCGAAACAGGCGCGGCCACCAGTGCTGTGACACACAGGATGGTGAGGAGTCGGGCTTTGGGGCGGGTCATCCGGCAGAAGGAACGAAAGTATCGAGTAATTGGTGCCCTATACCATTTCGCAATACAAAACACCCAATCTGCTCGCTCTTTTTCATCTGGACTTCTCCAAAATTGTTGTTCCGTAGCAACGGCTATGCAACAACAATTTTGTATCGCCCAAATCAAAAATAGCTTCGCATCTTCGGTTGCCCTTGTATTGTGAAATGGTAATGGCGTCCATCTATTTCCGTGCGACGTAGAGTGATGCCACGCCAAAAGTGAGCGTGCGGGCCTTGCCATCCTTCAATCCGCAGCGCTCCAGCACATCAAGGAATGCTTTGCCTTGTGGGAAAGCGTCCACACTTTCCGGCAGGTAGGAGTATGCGGCATTGTCGCGGCTCACGAGCTTTCCGATCAAGGGCATCACGTTGTGAAAATAGAAGCGGAAGAGCTGTTTGAAGGGTGCCTTTTGCGGGTTGCTGAATTCCAGGACAAGCAATCTGCCGCCGGGCTTCAGCACACGCGCCATGCCGCGGATACCGTTCTCCAGCACTTCGAAGTTCCGCGCGCCGAAGGCAACGGTGACTGCATCGAATGCGGCATCGGGGAAAGGGAGTTCGGCGGCATCGGCGCGCACTAAGTCGATGTGATTATTGAGTGCTGCTTTTTCAACTTTAACCCGGCCTTGGTCCAGCATGCCTTGCGAAATGTCCACGCCGGTCACGTGTTGCGCGATTGCCGCGCCCATGATGGCGAGGTCGGCGGTTCCGGTGGCCACATCAAGCAACTTGCCAACGGGTTCCTTGGCCAATTCACGCATGGTTTTCCGCCGCCAACCCTGGTCAATGCCCAAGGAGCACAGCCTGTTCAGCAGGTCATAGCGCGGAGAGATCGAGTCGAACATGCGCTCCACCTGCTCGCGTTTGGAGGCATCGTCGGCGTAGGGCTTCACGGTCATGCTCGGGCGGTGTCGACGGCGATGTTGAGCCGTTCGGCTTCCTTTTGCAGCGCGACTGGATCTATGGGCACCACGCCCACATGTTCACAAACCATGCCGCCGGCGAGGTTGGCCCAAGCGGCAAGCAACGGCAGCGGCAAACCGGCCGCGAGGCAAAGGGCGGCCACGGCGATCACGGTGTCGCCCGCGCCGCTCACATCGGCGATGCTGCGATGGTGCGCAGGCAACAACCGGTCGGTGCTGTGGCCATGAACGTAAGCGCCATGTTCGCTCAGCGTGATCAACGAAGCTTTGTTACCGAGCTTTTCCTCTAACGAACGGGTCGCCGCGCGCACGCTTTCCAAGTTGCTGCCGTCCACTTCGGTCTTCAAACCTTCGCGCAGTTCCTTGAGGTTGGGCTTGAACAGGTCCACGCCAAGAAAATCGAAAAAGTGCCGCTTTTTGGGGTCCACGGCGACGGGAATTCCAAGGGTCTGCGCTTCTTTCACCAACGCCGCGATCACGGTGGGCGTAAGTACACCTTTGTCGTAATCCTCCAGCACCAGCACGTCCGGTTTGCGTTCGTGCAGGATGTGCAGCGCTGTTTCCAGGAAAAGTTTTTCCTCTTTGGAGGAAAGATCCTCCTCCTCTTCCTCGTCCACGCGCACAACGTGTTGATGGCTGCTGATAACGCGCGTTTTTACCGTGGTTGGCCGTTCATGTGAGCGCATGATGCCCGCGCTGTCTATGCCTTGTTCCGTGAGCAGTTGCTCCACTTGCGTGGCGGACGCATCGTTCCCCACTACACCAGCCAGTATCGTATTCGCACCTAAAGCCCGCAGGTTGAGTGCCACGTTGGCGGCACCGCCGAGCCTGGCACTTCTTCCCGTTACGCGCACCACGGGCACGGGCGCTTCCGGGCTGATGCGCGAGACTTCGCCCCAGAGGTAGGCATCCAGCATAACGTCGCCCACCACCATGGCGGTGGAGGCGGCGAAGCGGGCGAGTGTTTCCTGCGGGGACATTCCAGATCAGACAATCAGAAAATCGGTGCGTCAATTGGCTACGCGGGGGATTTTTCGGTTTTCAACTTGGCTACTGCGCTGGCTATGCGGGCCATGGCTTCTTTCAGCAAAGCATCACTGGTGGCGTAGCTGATGCGCACGGTGCCGGGCGCGCCGAAAGGTTCGCCATCCACCACGCTCACACCGGCTTCGTTCAGCAGGTACATGGCGAGGTCGTCGCCGTTTCGGACCTTGTCGTTGAAGCACGCGCCGACTTCGGGGAGCAGGTAGAACGCGCCATCGGGCACATTGCACTTCCATCCGGGTACGGCTTTCAGGCCTTCAAGCACCAAGTCGCGGCGGCGCAGGAAATCGGCGCGCAGGCCGATGATCAGTGCGGGGTCTGCTTCTACACACGCCTTGGCAACGCGCTGTGCGATGCCGTTAGCGCCGCTCGTGAACTGCCCCTGCACCTTGTTCGCGGCCTTGATCACCCATTGCGGGCCGGCCATGTAGCCGATGCGCCAGCCGGTGAGGGCGAAGGCTTTGGAGATGCCGTTGATGGTGATGACGCGGTCGGCCATGCCGGGCAACGCGCCGATGGAACGGTGTTTTCCGCTGAAGACGATGTGCTCATAGATCTCGTCACTGATCACCATCAGGTTGGGATGCTTCAGCACCACGGCGGCCAGTTCTTCCAACTCCTGTGCGGAAAGCACGGCACCACTGGGATTGCAGGGCGAGCTGAAGAGGAGAACACGCGTGCGCGGCGTAATGGCGGCGGCGATGCGTTCCACGGGCGGCTTCCAGTCTTCGGCCAACGTGCTGTGGACGATAACGGGCACGGCACCGGTGTAGCGGACCTGCTCGGAATAGCTTACCCAGTAGGGCGCTGGGATCACCACCTCGTCACCGGGGCCCACCAGCGCAATTATGGTGTTCATGATGGCCTGCTTCGCGCCGGTGCTCACCAACACTTGTTCAGGCGTGTAGTCAAGGTTATTGTCCCGCTTGAATTTTTGGGCGATCGCGGCGCGTACATCGGCAAAGCCGGCAACGGGCGGATACTTATTCCATTTGCCTTGCGCGATGGCCTCTTTGGCGGCTTCAATGGCGAAGGCAGGCGGGTTTTGATCGGGTTCGCCGAGACTGAGGTCGATGATGTCCTTGCCTGCTGCGCGGAGTTCGCGGGTGCGTTGCGCCATTTGCAGGGTGGCGCTTTCTTGCATGGCCATAACGGCCGGAGATAGGTGCATGGTGTTGTTTTTCCCGCAGGTAGAGCGGGGTATTGCGAAGCCGCGAATTTAGCCCATGCCGGGAAATGACATTTCCGCGGCACCACGCACTTTCAACAGGCCAATGCGCGTTGAAAGGGTTCCGTAGCCAAATTCCGGGTCTTCACCCGAACTTCGCGGCGCAAAATTACCGGACCAAAAACAACATGACCTCCGCGATGCTGCACGGGGAGCTGCTGGCCACGGTGCGGGAGGAGTTCGAGCACAACGTGACGCAGCAGGTCTATGTTAGCGACAAGGCCTGGCAGCAGGTAAAGATGGCCAAAGAAGAAACACTTCGGATCATCAACATAGCCTACGAGGCAACAGGGGAGGAGCGTAGTGGAACTGCCTTGAGCCAGCGCATCTTCGAAACGGCCTCCAAGCTTTCGCACTTGCCCACGCAAGCGGCCATGATGTCCTTGAAGGAGGAGATCAGGAAGCTGTTCTGAACAGGCGGACAAGCTTTTCTGCGGCTTCGCCAGGGCTCATCGCGCCGGTGGCTACATCCGGTCGCAGCATTTCCAGTTCGCGCTGTACCTCCGGCTGGGCTTGGAACCCGTCCAGCAATGCGTTGGTGATCGCGGCATCCAGCCAGTGCATCCGCTGGTCGCGGCGACGATTTTCCAAATGGCCTGATGTGCGGTCGCGGTCTGCTGCGGCCTCCAATGTGGTCAGCAGTTCAGGCATGCCGTGCCCGGTAATGGCGGAGCAGAGCAGCACCGGAGGCCGCTGGCCGTTGGATCGTTGTGGCAGCAGCGCGATGGCGTTGCGGAGGTCCCTTGCGGCCACTTCATTGCGTCGCACATCATCGCCTTCCGTCTTGGTGATGGCGATGATATCGGCGCTTTCCATGATGCCGCGTTTGATGCCTTGTAGGCTGTCGCCGGCGCCGCCGATCATGAGCAGTAAGATGATGTCGGTGAGCTGGTCCACCTCGGCTTCGCTCTGGCCAACACCCACGGTTTCCACCAGGATGCGGTCGAAGCCGGCGGCCTCGCAGAGGATGATGGCCTCGCGCGTGCGGCGGGCCACGCCGCCAAGATTGCCGCCGGTGGGCGAAGGGCGGATGAAGGCATCAGCTTCCGCGGACAGCTGGGTCATGCGGGTCTTATCGCCGAGTATGCTGCCGCCGCTGTGCGTGCTGCTGGGATCGATGGCGAGCACGGCCACTCGCTTTCCTGCTGCGATGAGCCGCATGCCGAGGTCATCGATCAACGTGCTTTTGCCAACGCCGGGGCTGCCAGTTATACCGATGCGCAAGGATTCCGCTTTGGGATTTCGCGCTGCTTGGTCGACCAGTACACGTACGGAATCATCACCGGCATTGCGGCGGCTTTCCACCAACGTTATCGCGCGGGCCAAAGCTCCGCGGTCTCCATCGCGCAAGCGCTTCAGCAGGTCGGCGTGATCATGTTTTTCGGCCATTCTCACGCACCGTTTCTGTAGGCTACCACCCATTTGCGGTCGCCCATGTCGCGGAGCAGGCGGAACATTTGGTCGCCTACAACCACGTCGTTCACGAAGCGCATGCCATAGCCGTTCAAAATGGCCATTTGGCGAGGGCTGGGGATCAGGGGTTTTTCGCTCCAGCCTTTGGCCATTTGGCGACCGTCCTCCATTTTCATCGGGTATTCCCAGTAGCGCAATTTCCACAAGTCGTCCAGTGTGGAGCAATCGGTAAGGAAACCCATTGAGGCGCTGTCCGGTGGCAGGGTGCATTGGGCCACGTCGTGTGTGCGGAAGAGGTCGTCCGCGTCCGGGTTTGCGGCGGAAAACGTACGGCCTTGTACTTGGCGGATGAAGCCATCACGGGTAAGCGGCCTGCTTTCGGTGACCTGCCCGTCTTTCACCCGCACCAAAAATAGGCAGAAGGGTTGGCCGTCTGTGGAAGTGGAAAGGCTGAGGGCGAATTCCCAGGTGGGGCGAACGGGTTCTTGCGCCGTTACAAGCAGTGGCAAGCAGAAGGCGGCGATCAGCAGGTGGCGGAGCATGTGGTTTGCGAAAGTAGCACCGTGGCGCTTGCTCATTTGGTTTTTCCGGAAGCGGAGGTTGCAATTGCTTTCACGTCCTTCACCGTTTGGGGCAGCACGGTCTCGATCATTCCTTCGCGCAGGCCGCTCCATATGTAATTGAAGATCTGGCGGTCTTTCTTGCGGTCCACAGTGAAATCGCCATGCCTAAAGTTGGGGCCTCGCAGGTTTTTACTGCGCACCAGTTGGTTGGCCAGAAATGATTTCACCCCGTCCTTATCACGGGTGCCATCGCGTTTGGCAATGCGCACTTTCAGGTCGGCATATTCCATGTCCACACGGCCATGCCCGCCGTTCTTGTTTGCGTCGAAAGCAAAGTCGATGCCGCCGATGCGCCCTGCGGTCGAACGCACCAGCAACAGGTGGTTCGTCATCGCGTTAAAGGCGGTGAACGGCAGTGCGCCGATGTGTGCGTTTACGCTGAAATGGTCGCTGCTGTCGAAAACAGCGGTCCGCAGTTTGAAGTTGATAGGGGCGCTGCCGTAGACGCGCGCTTTGGCGACCACCTGAAGCACCGTTTTATTTGCGGCCCGGAAGTTGTCCAAACCTGTAATGGCGGCGTTGATGTCGTCGAAACGCAGTTGGCCGAATGCATTGGTCACCACGTCTTTTTCATTGTATTCCACATTCAACCCGTCAACTACCAACGAGTCCACTCGGATGCGGAACGGCAAGTCGCGCAGGAGTTTGGCGGGCATGGGTTTGTTCTTGTAAGGCCCATCGGGCATGGTCTTGTCGCGGAAGTCCTGCAATTCCGTGCCGGTAATGCGCAGCGTTTTCGCGGCTAATGTGCGCGCATTCAGCCCCGCTGCAATGTCGAGCCCGCGCATACGGATCGAATCGGTATGGAACGTGATAAGGTCGGTTTCGTAGCGCAGTACTTTTCCATATTCCTGTGGCCCTTTTCTGGAAGTAAGGGCGATGCTGCGAATGAAAAGTAGGCTGTCCGGATGAGCGATCCGGATATGTGCCGCAGTGAGGTCGTACAGTGGTGGCAAGCCCGTGTGCAAGCTGTCCAGCACGGCACTTGCGGTGATGAACTTCAGGGAGTAAGCAGTGCGTCCATGTGGCAGGTCCAACGCGATGCCGGTGGCTACCAGCGTGAACGTTTTCACGCTGGCAGCCGGCTTGTCCGCGCGGGTGTTGCGCCAATTCAAGGAGCCACTTTCCACTTGCAGGCTGTCCAACCGGATTGCGTGCGCCATGTCATTGGCACCGGGAGCCACGCCGTCCGTGAGCGGTTTACGGTCACTGGCAATGAGTTCCAAGCTGGGGCGGATCAAATGCACGGAACGCATGTCCAGCGTTTTTCCCAGTAATAACTTTCTGATGGAAAGACCTTTCACATCCAATCGGCCCACATCACCGGCTATAAGTACGGAGCGGTGGAAGCTCCATGAAGTGTCGGCGCTGTCAATGGCCTGGGTGATGTGCAGGCCGGTCCATGAGATGTCGCCTTCGATGAGGTCCAATTGCACGCTTTCCACGGCCACATGGCTGCGTGGTCCGGTGGCTTGCTGCATGATCTGCAGCGTTCTGTCCCGCACCAAAGAAGCCAGCATTTTCGGGCCGACCAGCGCGGCCAGCACGATGAATGCCGCCACTGATGCGGCAACAATTGTGGTTTTTTTCCTGGATCGGGCCGTGCGGTGGTTGGCGCAACTTTCTGCGGGTGCTAAGTTTGGCACTATGACCAACCCCGTGCCAACCTTTCTTCGCGCATTCAAATCGAGCGCGTTTTTATTGTTCGCCTTACCCGGCGTTTTCGCCACGGAATACGTGGTGCCGAAAGGGGATGTAGGCGTTTTTTTTGCCACGTTGCCGGAAGATGCGACCAGCGTAGTGTTCTCTGCACAGTCCGTTTATTCAAGTGATGGCGACATTGTATTGCCCCGCAGGCATCTGCTGGTGATCGACGGGCGCGGTTGCGAGTTGAAATTGGGTAAAGGGTCGAACGGATTCACCTACACCATCGCGGATAAGAAGGATGCCATGGTGCGTACTTCCAGTCGTTACCACATCAAGGATTTCGGGCGGATCACCGGTGGCAAAAAGGCGATTGACCTTAGCGCGACATTGGGTAGCGTGGTGAAAATTGCGAACTGGACCGCGCAAACGGAAGTGGCCATTGACCTGCGTTTCTGTTTAATGGCGCGGTTGCAGAACATACTGGTGACCAACCCGCGCGGCAAGGGGATCGTGCTGCGCCAAGGCGACTGGCCAGGTGCCACGGGAACCAACAGCCAAAGCAACAGCACCGTGCTGGACCAATGCCGCGTTTATTGCATGAAAGGGACCACGGCCGCATTCACCATCCTCAACAGCGGCGGGGTGCGCATGACGGATTGCGTGTCCGAAGGTGCCCCCGTGGATTACGACATTTTTTTAAGTGCCACGTTGGACGGTGACGAAAGCAGGCCCGCTTCCAACCCGGTGGTGAAGTCGTTCATGCTTTCGAACTTCCACGTGGAGCACCAGGCGCTTAAGGCGAGCATCTATGTCAACATGCCTTCGCAATCCACGGTTTCCTTGGAGAACGTTTACTGGAACGGTGCGCAGCCACAACCGGTAGTGCTCTACACCATGGGCCAGCTGAACCTGTCCGACATCGGCTGGTGGAACACGGCGTTTCACATCGGAAGCCGTATCAGCGCTCCGCGGATCAACATCGACCGGGCGAGCAGTGGTATGGCCTTAGGCAAGGAAGTAAAAGAGAACCGCTCCGGTTTCCTCCGGCTTGTGGACCCGTTGCCGGGAAACACGGTCCTCTTGCTGAACTACGTGCGTTTGCAACAGAAGTCAATGTAGGCCTTTTCCGTGGCATCCTTCCCCAAAAGGGGGCGTGGTCGCCTCGACCTGTGGACCTGCATCCCGGAAACGCGTGAAACAATAAGTGGACTTGTGCTTTGGCCCATCACTTGCGCAGGTTCAGGAAAAAAAACAAAGCACCATGAGAACGAAGCAATTCAATCCCCTCCTCTGGGCGGGCGCCTTGGCGATAAGTGCAGGGCTCACCGTTTCCTGCTCCGCGCCGGAAACAAATGCCGGTCACGATGCCGCAAACGAGGCGAACGGCGCGATGGACACCGGCCACGAAGGTCACAACGGAACAAACACCGCAACGGGTACGGTGGATCATTCCAATGGTGGCAACGGCTCCGCCGCCAATATGGACGGAAGCGATATCGCCGGTGGCACCACGACAACCATGTCGCCTGCGGAAGAACGCACCGCTACTTCTACCGAAATGAAGGGCCTGCGCGCCACATTGACGGCTGATCTGGAAGCTGTGCGTGCACGGTTGAAAGTGGGTACCCAGCCTGCCGACCAGCGCAAGGCAGATCAAACCAAGGCCGCAGACTTGGCCCAAGGTTTGGAGCGCGTGGACCGTGCCTTGGCCGCAATGGACGGTGCCACGGACGAGACTTGGGCCACCATTCGCGAACAACAACTAAAGGAAGTGGCTCAAGTGCGCACGTGGCTCGATGGCTATAAAGGTGAGTCTACCAGCATGCAGTAAGGCCGGTCCGTTATAGAAGGAAACGCCGCAATTCCCAAACGGGAATTGCGGCGTTTCCTTTTGGCCGGAGCAACGGCCCGGGTCACTTCAGCTCGCGAATGAAGAATGTGGTGAATGGTTCCTTGGTGCCCATTTGCGACATGCCCGCAGCAGAAGCTTCCACGGATATGCCTGCAGCCGAGGCGGCTTCTGCCAATGTTTTCACGTGCAATGGATGGTGCAGTAGAATTCCCATTTTGTCGGGTGGGACATTGGCCTTGTCCGTGTTCAACCACATGGGAGGATCGCTTTTGTCCATTAAGCGCGGCATGTCCAAGTTTGCGCGCTCGGCCACCATGTCCGGTGTTTGTACCTGGTTGAAACTGCTTAGGCCGTAGAACCGGGCTATTTCCTGTTGCATGCGCGTATCCTCGCTGGGCCGCTTGTTGTAAACGGGTCCGAAGATGTCGTCCCAGGCCAGCATATCGTAAGTGCTTTGCGGGTTGATGGCGGCCACGGCCTGCACGCGGGTGCTTTCTTTTGCCACAGGGTCACTGGAGTTGGGGTCCGCCATTTCATCGTGTACGCCCAGCCAAATGGAAGTTCCGGCACCGGCGCTTACGCCCAGCAGGCCAATGCGGTTTTTATCCACACCGAATTCGGCAGCATGGTAGCGGATAAACTGCAGGCAGCGGCGCGAATCTGCCAATGAGTTCATCACACCTTTCGATCCTTGTGGAATAAAGCGGTAGTTGATGGTAGCCACGCCGAATCCTGCGGCGAGCATGGCCTCGGTGTCGGTGGCGAATTTTTTATAGTACGCGCCTTTGTCCCCGCTGGTGAAGCCACCTCCGTGAATGAAAATGACCAATGGCGCAGCGCCCGGTCCTTTGGGCATGATGATGTCAAACGTGGAGTTGTTGTTGCTGCCGTATGGAATGTTTGCGGCGAAGCGGTTGCTGGTCGCGATCGGCGCTGAGCCGAGCGTCATATTGAGGTCGGTGTAGTAATCCGTTCCCGGGGCGGTAGTGCCGGTGCTGCCTCCGCTTGCCGTGTTGCCGCCTGTATTTCCACCTGCGTGGCCACCGCCGCCTTGACCTTTGCCACCGTGTTGACCTCCGTTGGCCACACGGTTCAGTTGTTTACAGCCGGTGCCGCCAAAAAGCAGTGCAGCGCTAAGCAGGATCGCGAGAGGTTGGAAAGAAATTCGTTTCATGGGAGGGTCGTGTGCCGGATATGATCACAAGCCGCAAAGTAACGCGCCTGTCCGGACTGTTGCGCACTTTACCAAATCCATGCCATGTATGCCGGACTTCACGCGGACTTCAGCCATGGTACACACGCGATGCTACTATAACGCCGCCGCTTAATTCCAGTACCTCGCCCACGCGCAGGTCCGCTTCACCTTCCACATGGCGCACATATTCCATGAACACGTTTTCATTGTCCACGATCAACCCTTTCACTTCGTAACGCAACGTAGGCAACCGGTTGAAGGCATCTTGCCACCAATTCCGCAGTGCGGCCTTGCCTTTCACCAGTCCGCCGGTTTCCGGACGGAGCACTTTCAACTTTGGGCTGAAGTGGCGCGCCTTGTCATCGTAGAGCGCAAGCAACGCCTCCAGATCGTGCGCGTTGAACGCCTCAAACCATTTACCCGCAATGCGGATCGCTTGCGAACGCACTTTTCGCTCAGGCATGCTCTGGTGGTTTTTTCCAAGGATCGTATGAGCCGAAGCTCCACAGGTATCCTTCCGGGTCCGCACAGGTAAAACCGCGCCCGCCGTAGTCTTCGTCCTTAATGTCGATCACCATCCGTGCACCGTTTTTCTTGGCGCTGGCGTAGACCGCATCCGGATCTTCCACCACCAAATACGGGCTTTGCGTTTGGCAGCCGAGGTCTATGGGAGATCGGGTCATTTTCGCGTAATCGCTGCCGCTGCTGGCGCTGCCCAACATCACCATGGCTTCTCCCATGGTCAGCTCGGCATGGCTTACGGTTCCATTTTCGCCGGGAACCACCAAGTGCTTTTTGAAGCCGAACGCCTGACAGAGCCAAGCGATGGCGGCAGGGGTATCATTGTAAACCAAAGCGGGAATTATTGCAGAGGCTTTCATGCGTTTTCGTATACAAAATTCGAGCCATTTTTCCAGCAGTTGCTTCCGCTGATGTTCGACATACCCACTATTAGGGAAATTTCGATGAAGACTTGCAGAACGGCGCCCAGACCCCCTAATTTCACCGATGAACCCAATAAAAACCACCATCATGTCCAGAATAACTGATGTTAAACTCTACACCGCCGCACCTGGCGGTTTGGTGTCGTCTCCACCCACCGTGCTTTCATCCGGTTCCACCACGTGCAAGCCCGTCTTCGTCGGCTTGTTAGCGCCCTCCACGGCAACGGGCAATCAAGTGGTGGTGGTGTTCAAAGTAACCAATTGCATGCTTACAAAAGGAAATGTACTGATAGGCAGCTCGGGCGTGGAAATGACCATCGGCAATTCGCACAACGACTTCTTTTACGTAGCCTTGGACCAAACGGACATCCAGAACTGGACGGTGCAAGTACGGACTAAGAGAGACCCACCGTCCAATACCAATGTGTTCACCGCAGGAACCGGTGGTGGGGCGTAAAGCACGACCACATAGATCCATGCGGTTGATCGTAGCGCTCGCGGCAATTGCATTCGGTGTTTCCGGTGCGGCTCAAACACGTCCATCCAGCCCAATTGCCCAAGCCAAGGCGAAAGCGAAATTGGATTCCTTGGTTGCCGACCCGCGTCGGGATGCGAAGGAAACGATCGCGGAAACCGACACGCTTTTGGGGGTTTTCAAGGCGGCCAACGCACTTTGCGACTTGGCCGAGACCAATGGCATACGCAGCACGAGCTACAGCGATCTGGGCGTGTATGATTCGGCCATGGCTTGCGCACACCGGGTGTTCCGTGTGTGGACACCGGGCTGTGACAGTGCAATACTGCTCAGGGGCTACGTGGCCCTCAGCAGGCTGTACATCGGGTTGGGCGACAACCATGCGGTGGACTCCATTTGCAACACAGGCTTAGCGCTCTGGCGGAACGGTTGGGCAGCCACCAACCTGCGCAATTCGTTGCTGACGAACAAAGCCATTGCAGCGGCCCACATGGGGACATGCCCGGAGCGCCAGCAAGTTTCCGCCTCATCCGCCATTACGCCCGGCTTCAGGGGAACGAGCAAGCTGAACAGGATGCGAACGCGAACTTAGGCGTCATCAAGAATATGGAAGGCGATTTGGACAGTGCCGAGTACTTCCAACGCGAGGTGTTGAAGAATGCGAAGGCGCACGGCGATCATTCCCGCATCGCTAAGGCCTATTCCAACCTGGGCGATATTGCGGGTAATAGAGGGACTAAGAGATCGACCATCGCGCTTTACGATTCAGCCATGGCGGAGGCTCGCTTGGCCAATGACTTGTCCTTGCAAGTCACGTTAGAGGGCGTGTTGACCGGGAAATTCAAGGACCTCGGGGAGATGGACCAGGCCTACGATCATGCCGTGGAATGGTATTACCTGAACGACAGTTTGCTCAACTCAGAAAAGGTGAAGGTGCTCACTGAGATGCAGGCGAAATACGAGGCCTCGCAAAAGGCTAAACAAATACTGGAATTAAAAGCCGAGAACCTGGCGAGTGAGTTGGAAAAGGAACAAGTGAAGCGCACGCGGAACATATACCTCTTCACTGGTCTGGGGATCGTGGGGCTTGCGATCGGGCTTTGGAGCCGCCTGCGCTTCGTGGACCGTTCACGGCGTGCCATCAGGAAAGAAAAGAACATCAGCGAAGGCTTGTTGCACAACATCCTGCCGGTTGAAGTGGCCAACGAGATCAAGGCCAAAGGCTATGCGGACGTAAAGGAATTTGAGGTGGCCACCGTGCTCTTCACGGATTTCAAGGGATTTACCGCCATGAGCGAAAAGCTGTCGGCTAAGGAGCTCGTTTCGGAAATCGACACGTGCTTCAAGGCCTTCGATGGCATCGTGGGCAAATACGGCATCGAGAAGATCAAGACCATTGGTGATTCGTACATGGCCGTTGGCGGCTTACCGGATGCACTACGCGGGGATCCCCGCGCCACCGTACTTGCCGCCTTGGAAATGCAAGCATTTATGAAGGGATACAAAGAGAAGCGGAAGGCCGAGGGCCGGTTGTACTTCGAAATGCGCGCGGGTTTGCACACCGGACCTGTGATCGCGGGCATCGTGGGGGTAAAAAAATATGCCTATGATATTTGGAGTGATACGGTGAATGTGGCCAGCCGCATGGAAAGCTCCGGCGCTGTTGGCATGGTGAACATCAGTGCATGCACCTATGAAATGGTGAAGGATGCGCCAGACCTGCGTTTTATTGCACGCGGAGCAGTAGAGGCAAAAGGCAAAGGCCCCATGGCGATGTACTTCGTGGAACAATCGGAGGCAATGAAGGAACCGAGACTTCATGAGGTCTAATGCAACAGCATAGGCAGAAGTGCCTAACGCGATGCTTGATCCCGGAACCGCGCAAAGGTCTTCAACTGCTCCTCCAGGAAAGCGTCGTCCGCGCCTTTGGGCACGGTTTTCACCAACATACGCGGTCCTTTAAACCACCGGAAAGGTCCATGGCCGTTACGTATGGTTACAGCGATCCGTTGGGTTCTTCGGTATATTGTAATCGTTCGGTCGAATGGCAGTGGCACAAAAACAGGTGCTTTGGCAGTGTCCTGCGCTGGTAACACTATGGCGCCTCCGAAGTCGGAGATCCCCTGTTCTGGAAAATGCAATGAAAGTCCTGCAACGGTTGCCGCCCTACCCGGTTTCAGCTTCGTCCGGTTCCTTGGTTTGGCCTGCTGTGTGTTGTCCGCCATGTCCATTTCATCCGTGGCGTCCAAGGCCGCGCTCCTTGGCGCGAATGCGAGCGCGGCCATGCAGTATTGGTCCAGCATGTCCGTGCCTGTGGTAAAATAGCCCGTATCACCCCATTGCGTTCCAAAGGAATTAAGGAACGTGAACACCGTATCTGGCCGGTCCGGTGTATGTGCGATACGATAGCCGGTGCAGGCTACGGCATGTCCAACCATGGTACTGTCATCATGGCCTATTCCGGTCCAACGGAATGGGCGGTGCTCCCGGAAGGCCGCAAAGCCTGCCGCTATGAAGGAGGTTCTGTCCACATTGAAGAGCACCATGAGCGGTTCGCCAGCGGCCAAATGAGCGATCCATTGCCTGCTGTTCGTTTTGCCGAGCATCACAGGAGTGGCGATGGGTTTCGCTATGACGCGCCCCAACACGGATGAAAGCACCGGTCCTGGCACGGTGTTGAGGCAGCCGTCAGCGTCGGTGTCGTAGGGCATTTCCAAAAGCGTGCAATTGCCTATGCTGACGGCCAATGCCATTTGCTGGTTGATATCGATACCGGAGGTACAAACCACGGGGCTGTCCGTAAGCTGTTTGAGTTCGTTGAAGATGTAGGCCGGGCTGTAGGTATATGCGCGGTCGGCAGTGTCCGTGCGGGCATACGTGCGCCCGTCCGCCGCATTGTCCAGCGCGGATTGAACGCCATAAGCCCATGCCCATGCGACACAGGAATATTGCCGGTGCTGGTTTCCGGGAGGTGGGAAATAGGGGGAAAGATCAACGGTGTCAGGCGCGGTAAACGGGCCAATATCTCCTTCCTCCACGGGTGCCCAAGGGAGCCAATCGGGTCCGGGTATGAGTGCGCCGGCACCAGGTTGTGGCAGGTCTTCCTGTGCGAAGGCCGAGAAAGCCGAAGCCGTAAAAATGATAAACAGGAAAACCCAAGGCCGCATGGTGGTGCAGGTTTGCAGGAGCAAGCTACGACCCCCCGCCTAAGCTGCAAGCGCCGGACTGATCTACGCCTCCTTCTTCACTTCGGGCTGTCCGTCCACGGCTTTGCGCGCTGGCATGCGGCTGGCGGCCCGGTTAAAGGTAAAATCAAACTTGCCGCCACTGCGGGGCATTGCCTTACACTGGGGTATCAGGTTCAGCATGTGCTCCTTGGCCAGTTTGGTAAGATAAGTCCGGAACACATTACCACGCGTGGTATCGCGTTCCACCAACTTATGCTCCGCCAGCATGGAATAGATCTCGGTGCTGTTCACGTTCACGGTACGGACGTGCTCCAAGTATTCTTCAATGGCTTTGCTGATCCGTAAGGCTTGTTGAATCTCCGCTGGTGTAATGGACATGGGGCAAAGGTCGGTTGTTTTTCAATGGACCGGCGTACTTTGTTCAACAGGCTAATGAAAATTGGCCACCGGACCATTGCAGGATCGTTCGTTCTTTGCGCCCCGAAAACGGAAAACATGGCCATTAGTTGGATCTATCTCCTCATTGCTTCACTTAGTGAATCCGTTTGGCTTTATGCCGTAAAGGCCATGGACGTGAAAGCGGTGAAGGAGATGGGTTGGGCCGGGCTGTTCAGCGACCCGCTGCATGCTAAGTCGCTGCTGCCGTTCTTGGGTTATGCCGTCTTCGGTGCGGGCAACGTGATTTTCCTGTCCATGAGTATGCGCACCATCCCGGCCAGCACCGCATTCGCGGTGTGGATGGCGGTGGCGCTCATCAGCTCCAAGATGATCGACACGCTTTGGTTCAAACAGCCAGCGAACGGAATACAGCTGCTGTGGTTCGCGTTCATCATCATCGGGGCGATCGGCTTGAAGCGGGGCAGTTAATTCCGCTGGAAGCAGGCACTCGCGACCATGCCGTCGGCAGGCAGGCACGCGAGTACCAGTCGCGTTTAAAGTTCCACTCGAAATACCATGACGGGCTCATCGCGATGCAAAGTCTCTTTTTCAAGTCGCATGCCATTGCGTTTTGCCACCGCCTGGCTCTTGTGGTTCTCTGGGTCGATCAATGAGATGATGGAGGAAGCACAGCCATGTTCTTTGGACAAATGCCTTGCAGGCCATCGCAGCTTCCGTAGCGAAGCCTTTTCCCCAAGCAGAAGGCAGCAAATGGTAGCCGATTTCCAGTTCGGTAACGCCGTCAACTTCCTGCGTCAACAGGCCGATCATACCCACGGGCTTATTGCTGGCGCGCTCGCTTACCACGTTCAAGCAAGAACCGTCGCGGGCAATGCGATCTATCGAACGTTGGATGAAGAAAACGCAATTCTCTTCATTGCCCACAGTAAAGGGCATGAAACGAATGGCCTCGGCGCTGTTCAAATACTCCATCCACCATGAGCGGTCTTCAATTACAGGATGACGGAAGACGAGCCGCTCGGTGGTGAGGCCTGCCATTGAAGGGATAGGGAGTTTGAGCATTGGGCAAAGATGCTGCTTCACTTCGGCGCCACCCGGCCGAATACCATAGTGTCAATGAAGTTGCCGTCCCACAGGATGTTCTCCTTGAAATGAGCTTCCCGCTTAAAGCCGTTCTTCTCCAGAACGCGCATCGAGGCTGCGTTACGCGCATCGGTCCACGCCTCCATGCTGTGCAGGCCGAATGCACTGAAAGCATGATCCACTACCGTGGCGATCGCCTCGCTCATCAGGCCTTTGCCCCAGTGTGCACGGGCCAACGTATAGCCCAATTCGCCGCGATGATGTTCCGGAATGATACGCCAGGGGGCGATCGCGCCGATGCAAGTATCATCGCCTTTCAGCGTGATCGCCCATTGCGCACAGGTGTTGTCGCTCTGGCCATCCTGTGCGCGCGTGAGGAAGGCGACCGCATCATCAATGCTTTCGGCCCGTGGCCGATGCACGAAGCGCATCACTTCGGGATCGCTGCGCATGGCGAAGAGCTCGAATGCATCTTCTATGTGGAGTTCGCGAAGGACAAGGCGCGGCGTGAATAGGGTGGGGAGGGTGGTGAGGTTGAGGGAGAGCATAGGGCATGGCCCGAGTTCATGAAGTTGAAGTCTTCTTCCGCCGCTTTATGGAAGCCATCGTCAATCGACGCAACGCTTCCTGTTGCGCTGCATCCCGTATAAAGCCACGTAGCGAGAGATCCTCATCAACAGCTTCCCAATGGATTCCGATGCCGCCTCCGATCAATTGCCATTTCTTCAATTGCGATTCGGTTGCTTTCTGTAAACGTTCAAAATCCGAGATTCGGGCTTGCAAAATATCGCCACTGTTCAGCACCACCGCAAGCAGATCCAGTTCCTTGTACGGATGTACATCAACGATGCGTAACCCCTCGCGGAGGATCAGTGTCTCAATCGGGTCCATGCCCTTCCCGAACTTAACGGTTGAAGTGGTGGTGCCACGCTTGCAGGATTTCATTCTTCCGTTACCCACTATTGCCGATTTACTCGTCTCCATTCTCGGTCAATGTTCCCAATACGTCGGAATAAATTGACAGTATCAATTTTTTCGGAATAGTATCCATTTACCTTCGGAATATCCAATTTGTACTTTTTATTGTCAAACATGATTGATGCATCTTCTGTAGTCCACGGAATTTTAAGATCAATACCGCCTACATGTACGATGTTTACATCAACGCGTTTTCCTGACATTTCCAAATATGGCGGTTCCGGAAAGTTGATAGATTCTCGAGTAAGCGGGAATTCTATTTCCAATTTAATGCATGAGTCTAGAACAGTTTTATGTAAAATTATGAATCGAGGTTGTTTTGTAGGCGTATTTGCGAAGGAAAAGACTATTTTTCCATTATTATCACGAAATTGGACATTGGCCATAACGTCCTTCAGATAGTCATTGAAGGTATCTAGATTTGATGCCATAAAATAACTTCTACGAATGTCAAGGTTTATGTGAGCTAGTAAATATAGAGTATCAATATTGTGTATAATATTTGCTACTTCACGCTTAATATAAATGGAATTCAATAAATCTAATGATGAAATTTCGATAGCCTTAGTTAAGTCAGTTTTTACAGCAGAGAGTGAGTCTGAGATAAGATTTAAACGAGTAATAGATGCCGCAAACTCCGTATCTCTTTTGTTCGCCTCCTTTATCTTGGCATCTTCCTGCTCTGATTCGAATTTGACAGTCGCATTTCGTTCATTTATGCCTTGAAAAGTGGTGATTATTGTTGTCAATCCGGCTAACGCAATGAGGAATTCAAAACTTAACGAAAGCCTCCGTTGCCATTTTTTTTGTATTGTTTTTGTGTAATTAACGTAAGCGGCTCCAAGTCCACCGGCAAGTGCAAGTGCTCCAATTATAAGGTTAGATATGTCATACCACTCCATGATATTTCGTCAGGAAATAAATGGAATTAGACAATTTTTTGTTGAGGAATTATAGGTTCTTAGTAGGTCACACCCGCACCATCCCAACAACCGCCTCCACCACATCCTCCATGCTCGGCTTGCTGAAGTAATCGCCATCGGTGCCGTAGGCCGCGCGATGCGCTTTCGCAGTGAGTGTAACAGGCGCGCTGTCCAACCAACGGAAGCCGCTTTGCACTTGCAGCACTTGTTGCAGGATGTATGCGCTGGCGCCGCCGGGCACATCTTCGTCCACGATTAACAGCCGACTGGTCTTCTTCAGGCTTTCCACAATGCGGTGCTCGCGGTCGAAGGGGAGGAGCGTGCGTGCGTCGATCATCTCCACGCTGATGCCGAGTTCCGCCAAGCGGTCCGCAGCATGCAGGCAGATGTTGAAGGTGCTGCCGTAGCTCACCAAGGTTACGTCATCGCCTTCGCGCACCACTTCGGGAATGCCGATGGGCACGGTGAAGTCGCCGAGGTTGCTCGGTAGGCGCTCCTTGCTGCGGTAGCCGTTGAGGCATTCGATCACCAATGCGGGGTCATCGCTTTGGATCAGCGTGTTGTACATGCCGGCGGCCTGCTGCATGTTGCGCGGCACGCAGACTACGATGCCGCGCAGTGCATTGATGATCATGCCCATGGGGCTGCCGCTGTGCCATACACCTTCCAGGCGGTGCCCGCGGGTGCGCACGATCAACGGTGCTTTTTGGCCGCCTTTGGTGCGCCATTGCGTGGTGGCGAGGTCGTCGCTCATGGGTTGCAGGCAGTAGAGCAGGTAGTCCAAGTATTGGATCTCCGCCACGGGCCGCAATCCGCGCAAAGCCATGCCGAGGCCTTGGCCAAGAATGCTGTTCTCGCGGATGCCCACGTCGCTCACGCGCAGTTCGCCGAAGCGCGCCTGCATGCCTTCCATGCCCTGGTTCACGTCGCCGATCTTGCCAGTGTCTTCCCCGAAGGTGAGCAGCAATGGCTCTTTCTCGAAGAGCGCAGCGAAGTTGTCGCGGATGATGATGCGCCCGTCCACTTCTTCGTCGTCGCCGTATTCTACCGGCACTTCAGGGACGTTCAAAAAGCTCTTTGCACTTTGGCTGTACAAATGGCTGTCGTAACGGTCGGCGTTTGCGACGTTGGCGCTCGCAATCCACGCGCGCAGGTCTTCGGCATCCGCACCGGCGGTATCGGCGGCCAATAAGGCACGACGCGCGATGCTCATGATGTCCTTGCGTTCCGGGTCCATGGCTTTGCGGAGCTCTTCCGCGAATGCCTCGGCACCATCCATGCGCATTGCGGCGACCAGTTCCACAACCTCTTTGCGCTCGGCCTGCAGCGGAGCGAGGAATGCAGCCCAAGCAGCTTTTTGCGCGGCCTTGGCCTCGGCTTTTGCTTCGGCTTGAATTGTATCAAGTTCTTCAACCGTGGCAATTGGCACACCTCCTGGTTTAAAGGCGAGGACCCATTCGCGGAAGCGCACGTTGCAGTCGGCCGTGTGGTACCACTCCAGCAGTTCCTTGCTCTTGTAGCGCTCGTGGCTTCCACTTGTGCTGTGGCCTTGCGGCTGCGTCACTTCCTCTACGTGGATCAGGCAGGGCACGTGCTCCTCGCGGCAAAGCGCGATTGCTTGTTCGTAGGTCTTGTTCAGCGCGGCATAGTCCCAAGCTTTCACCTTGTGGATGCGGATGCCGTTGGTGTCTTTCTGTTTTTCAAATCCTTGCAACAGCTTGCTGATGCTGCCCTTTGTGGTCTGGTATTCCTTGCCCACGCTGATGCCCCACCCGTCGTCCCACACGCTCATGGCCATGGGCACTTGCAGCACGCCGGCGGCGTTCATGGCTTCCCAGAACGGGCCTTCGCTGGTGCTGGCGTCGCCGATGGTGCCGAAGGCAACCTCGTTGCCTTTGTCGCTGAACTGCGTGTAGCTGTGCAGTGCTTCGTTCTGGCGGAACATTTTGCTGGCCTGCGCAAGGCCCAGCAGGCGCGGCATTTGGCCAGCGGTGGGGCTCATGTCCGCGCTTGAGTTGTACTGCTCAGCAAGGTTTTTCCATTCACCGTTCTCGTCAAGACTGCGCGTGGCGAAGTGGCCGTTCATTTGGCGTCCGCCGCTGGCGGGTTCGGCATTTACGTCGGCGTGGGCATAGAGCTGCGCGAACCATTGTTGCACGGTAAGCTCGCCAATGGCGAACATGAAGGTCATGTCGCGGTAGTAGCCGCTGCGCCAATCGCCGGGACGGAATTGCTTGGCCATGGCCACCTGTGGCAGTTCCTTTCCATCGCCGAATATGCCGAACTTGGCCTTTCCGGTCAGCACTTCCTTTCGACCGAGCAAGCTGGCTTCCCTACTTAGGGTCACAAGTTTGAAATCGCGGAGGATTTCCTCGCGGACCTCGTCAATGGTCATTTTCTCTTCGATGGTATCGGATTTTGGAAGTGGCATAGCTTGGTTCTTGGGTTGCGCAATTTACTTCGGAAGGGCGAGAGGTGAGTTGTAGGAAATGATGCACACTTCATCCCGGACAATTTTCAGGATGTTCGATTTTCGACCAATCTCTCCTATGCAGCGACCAATACCTCCAATTGGCACGTTGTTCGCTGCATAGGCAATTCTGGTCTTCCCCAAACACATGTTCTTGCGTCACTCCTCATACTTCAAATACAGATGTTCCACCCGAGCGTTCAATTGCCAGCATTGTGTTGGGGGGTGCCTTGTAGTGATGGACGTTGTGCAATGTGGAACACTAGCAGTGGGGCTCCCAATGTGGAAAATTTTCCCCGATCAATAAAACGGATGAATCAATTCGGTAATGAATCGGGTACTGGTGGCGGACAAGCACGCGCGACGGAAGGCGAAAAGCGCCTGAGCATGTTGGCCGACAACATGAGCCAGATGGCATACGTGGCCACCAGCGATATGCACGTGGAATGGGTGAATAAACGTTGGCTCGATTACACCGGCATGTCCGTTGAGGAGATGAATTCCAGTGGTTGGGGCCGCATCGTCCATCCGGAAGACCTGCCCACGATCGGCGATAGCTTCAAAGAAGCGGTGTTTAAAGGCGAGCGGTGGGAGAAAGAGTTCAGGCTGCGGGACAAGTCCGGTGAGTACCATTGGTTCCTTTCGATCTCCGAACCGATCAAGGATGAAAGCGGCCGTGTGCTCCAATGGTTCGGCACCAACACGGACATCACGAGGCGGAAGCTGGCGGAAAAGGAATTGGCTTTGACCGCGAAGAACACGGACAGGTTCTTGGCCACCTTGGCGCACGAACTGAGAAATCCGCTGGCACCACTTCGGAACGGTCTGCATTTGCTGGAAATGGCCCCAGAAGATGCGGTGTTTCAACAAGAAACCCGCGCCATGATGAAACGCCAATTGGACCATCTGGTCCGTTTGGTGGATGACCTGATGGACCTCAGTCGGATCAGCAGGGGCCAAATGAAGCTGGAGCTGGAGGAGTTGGACCTGCAAGAGGTGGTCGCCACGGCTTTGGAGGCGAGCGCATCAGTAATGTCAGAGGCAGGCCATCACATACGGACCGAAGGGACCGGGGAAAGCATCCACGTACAAGGCGACAGGCACCGCTTGGTGCAGGTGGTCTCGCATTTGCTGGCGAACGCGGCCAAATTCACGGATTCCGGAGGGGAGGTCACATTAACGCTCCGGTCGGAAGGTGATCATGCGCTGTTGGCCATCACGGATACGGGCATCGGCATAGATCCGGCTGCGTTACCGGAAGTATTTGAAATGTTCGCCCAAGTGGCCGCACACGACAAAAAGCACGGGGGCAAGGGGCTTGGCATCGGCCTCAACCTGGCGAAGCAGATCATCGGGCTACATGGTGGTACCATTGATGGAAGCAGCGAGGGCACGGGCATGGGCAGCGAGTTCAAGGTACGCATACCGTTACTGAAGCGAAAACGCGCGAACCAGCCCGTTGTCGTGGCCAATTCTGATGCCACTGCCGAGGTGCGCAAGCGCATTTTGGTGGTGGACGACAACAAGGACGCCGTTTTCTCCATGGGGGTCATGCTGGAAAAACTAGGTCATGAGGTGGTCACCGCGCACGATGGTGAAGAGGCTGTTCAAAAAGGTGCCGCATTCAAACCGCACCTGGTGCTCATGGACCTCGGTATGCCCAAATTGAACGGCTTGGAAGCCTGCGCACAAATGCGGCAAGCAGACTGGGGGAAGCAAGCCAATATTGTGGCGCTTAGTGGATGGGGCCAAGAAGAAGACCGCAGGATCTCTGCGGAAGCCGGTTTTGATCACCACGTGGTGAAGCCCATCAACCGGGCAACCCTGCTGCATTTGGTTTCTTCTTAACTTTCCACGATCATAAAAAAATTCCCATGGCCAAGATCATTCTTTCCACGGATTACAGCGATAACGCGTTGCGTGCGTGCGCTTACGCGCTGAAGATGTTCGGCCCCGCCGGACATGAATACCGGTTGACCCATGCGTACATCTCAACGGACGAGGGGTTCAGTGATTGGCCGACCGTAGGTACCGAGCTTTACTCGCTGGCCACCATTGGCATGGCCGAATGGAGCAAGCGCCTGGAGGAGTTGCCTGAAGCCATTGGCGCTAAATTGGTGAAGGACGTGGTGTACGGTCCACTGCCGGCCATGTTGAACGAAGTGGCCAAGGAACATGCCGCCGACCTTATCGTGATGGGCACGCAGGGGGCTTCCGGATCGGGGATCCTGGGAAGCAACGCCGCGGCCATGGTAAAGCATTCCCACGTTCCGGTGCTCGTGGTGCCTAAAGGCTCAATGGACCGGTCAGTAAAGCGGATCCTTTTCGCGGATGATGGCCAAGGTGTGGACTTGGAGGCCATGCGCATGCTAGTGGACATTGCGTCGCGCACGCGGGCCGAGGTGATACTGGCCCACGTACTGGAAGACCCGGGTGAAACCCCAAGGGAAAAGATCGTGGCCATGTATGGGGAACTATTTGCGGACATCCCGCACCGCTTCGTGTCCACCACCGGTGAAGACGTGGCGGCCGCATTGGACCTACTGGCGGAAAAGGAACAAGCTGACATGATGGCCGTGATGCACCGCCACGTCGGCTTTATCGATTCATTGTTCCATGTAAGCACTGCCAAGAAGCTGGCCTTGCACGGGCACATGCCGCTATTGGTACTTCAAGCACTGGAGCATTGATCCAGCGGCCGGACCGGACTTTTTTACGGGAAGGATTGTTGCACCCCTTCCGGAGTGAGCTCGGGCGTCACCTCGGCGACGTTTGGGCGGCCTACAGTTGGAGCTTTTTCAGAAAGACCAAGGGAAATTTGGATCTGTTCCCAGTCTTTACCGTGGTAAACACGGTCAAGGCGGGGAGTGCCGTCGCTTTCCCAACATTGCCAAGTGCCCAGTTTGGCACCATACGAGAAGTTGCCCTTTGATTCCGGTTTGCCGTTCGCAAAAAAATACGTGAATAAACCGTCGGGAACTTCGAGGGACCAATCCCTATAGGATCCGGTCATGCGGATAATACCGTACGGATCCGTGACCACCACATCGTAGTGTTCGTGTTTGCCGAGCTTCACGGTTCTCGTAAATACGGTTTTGCTCTTGAGGTCGGTCAAAGGCCGGTAGTCGGCACCCACACGGTCCTGATGGACGGTAGCGCCCTTGGATCGGCTTGCTTGGGTTGCTACCGGACCTTGGGCCGAAACGGAACATGCAAAGACCATTGCGGCAACTGCAATGGTGAATTGGAATGGTCTGTTAATGGGCATGTAAAGGCCAAGTCGAGGCTTCCACCGTACAAAGGTAGAGAACCGTGACCGTAGCGAAGGTCGTGCCAAGAGCGTTTTACCACGGTCCGTGCTCAATGGAGGAATCGGTCGTCCACCTCCTGAGACGGTACCATGCACTGTTCGCGGCGCCCGAACCATTTGAACCGGTTGCGGGCTACAAAGTCGTACACGGCATTACGTATGAAGCCCGGTACCAGTATGAAGGGGTAGGCGAGCGTCCACGGACCGCCAAGGTCTCTGGCGATGTAAAGTGCTGCGGAAGAGCGGGTTAGGATTCTGTTCTTGCGAACATATACCGATGTATTATCGGGCTCGGTCTCTCCAATTTGAGCCAAGATGCGTTTCCCGGATGGGGATTGCATCGGCGCAAACCGGAAACGCTTGTTTTTATCATGCCGGATCACGAATTGAACCAAGCCGTTGCAGAGGTTACACACCATCGAAGAGCAGGAGGTGCTCGGGGAGTTCTAACACCGTTTCGGTGTTCGATGAGGGCATTATTTCTCGCTCTTTGTACCTTTTCGGTGAGCCAGTGTGAACGTAGATCACTCCGCGTTTTCCGGGATTAAAAGTTACTGCGCCTTCGCCATGACCCCACACAGATGCCACAGCAGTCGCGCGCCCACGTTGGCGTCCCAATCGCCATGTGGTCCGGGTGTCACTTCAACAAGGTCGAACCCGATGATGGTTTTGCCGCTGGCGGCCAACCGTGAAAGCAGGTAGGTGGCTTCTTCGAATGCGAATCCGCCAGGAACGGGTGTGCCGGTGTTAGGGCAAAGGCCCGGGTCCAGTGCGTCGATATCGAAGCTGATGTGGACCTTCTTCGGAAGTTGCGCAATGATGCGGTCGCATTGCTTTTTCCATGTCGTGCCCTCGTATTGTTCGCGGCGCAGATCGGCGCTCCGATGCACGCGCACCCGCCGTTTTTCCTTGGCGAACAAGTTGGCTTCCGCTTCACAGAAATCGCGGATGCCAACAGCCACGATGTTCTCCACCTGCTTTATGGCCAGCGCATTGAACATGATGCTCGCGTGGCTGCCTTCGAAACCTTCGTACGCTTTGCGGAGATCGAGGTGCGCGTCGAAGTGGAGAATGCCGAAGCTTTTGTGCCGCTTCGCCAAGGCGCGGTAAAAGCCGAGCGGCGTGCTGTGGTCGCCGCCCACAAGGCCGACAAGCTTTTCCTGGTCCAGCCAAAAGCCCGTGCGCTGTTCCACCCAATCGTTCATTACGGCGCTCTCTTCGTTCACCAATTTCAAGGCTTTCGCGGCGCGGTCTTTTTTGGTTTTGCCTCCGCCATTTACGAGCAGGTCGATCACGTGTGCGGCATCTTTTTTCAACGCTGCACTTTGTTCCGTCAACGCCTCCGGTATCTCGTCCATGGCAATGCCCCGTTTCCACAGGTCGGTGAATTCCGGATGAAAGAGATCCACTTGAAAGCTGGCATCGCGAATGGCTTCGGGGCCTTGCGCAGTTCCGCCGCCGTAACTGGTGGTCACTTCCCAGGGAACGGGCACCAGAACGATGTCACTTTCCTCCGCCGAGAAAGGCAGACCGTAAATGCCGGCACTGGCGGTACCCGGGCTGTTCGGGTCAAAGGTTTTGATCTTGGCAGCTTTGGTCATTTCGGTGTTGTTGGGGTTGCAAAGGTCGGTTTGTTTTCACCACAGAGGCACGGAGGACACAGAGAAAATTAGCCGGTTGCTGTTCGCTTTCCTCAGCGTCCGCTGCATATCGTGCCGTCTGCGTTCATCTGTGTTCATCTGTGTCATCTGTGGACAAATCAGATCTGTGGTTATCCGTGGATTGAAACGCGAACGGCCCCGGAATTCACCGGGGCCGCTGCTGGCCGATCGAACGAAACCCCTCGTCGCGCTGCCGGCCTTCCGCTCATTGTCTTCCGCCAATGGCGGAGACACTGAGGAGGAAGTCTGAGGTGGAAGTTTCCATCAAGCCCTGATCGCCGATGTAAGCAGGTTGAACAGGTTAGGAAGCGCAGGCTGTGAAGCGGGCACGACAATATCGGCACCGCTTGCTGCAGGCTTGGGAGCTGGTGGCTCAGGTGGTGCGGGTTCCGTCGCTGGTGCCGGGTGCGGCGCATTGGGCGCTGGGTTTTCAGGGTCCTCTAAGCCCCTGTTGGTCATGGTCCAAGTGCGGCCCACCATGTCACCATCGTACGTGTTGGTGGTGTTGTCGATGTCGTCCAACATGGCCTTCGAGCCATCACGGAAAAACACGCTCTTACCAAGCGGAACTTGGATCAGGAAGCGGACATCCTGGGCACGTACTTTGTCCTTTGCGTCGAAGCGCACCACGGGTGAAAGTTGCAGCACTTCGTCCTGTTGGCGATAATCAAAGCCGGTCCTTTCGGCCCTAGCACCGGCCTCCTTTATGGAACTGGCGCGTGCCTCGCGCAGCACTACCAGGTGAAAGAGCGTGTCGGGACTGCGCTGCACGTCCAATTTCCCCCAACCTCCACTAATGGTACCGTTCTCGACTTGGATGCCATTGAAATCGGTGCGCAACCAGCCGTGCTTGTATTTCACGCCCCAGCCCCTGCTTGATAACAGGCTGTCCTGAGGTTGCAACATGTCCAGGTAAAGGGTGTTGCCGATCGGTTGCTCCAAGGTCACTTCTTTCTTCACCACGGTTTTGCGGTGGAAGTCGTTGGCTAGATAGGAGCAGATCACCACCATCCAGATCAATGCCGCCACCCAAGTAAAGGTGATCGTCCAGCCGATCCATTTCGGTGCGGTCGTGCCCAATAGCAGCCGGAAGCCGGCCAGGAAGATGCCGATGATGGGCAACGCGAGCAGGAGGAAGAGGCAGATCCCGAACCAAACGGCTTGCGTTTGGCTGTTGAAGAGGTATCCGCCGAGGTCGATGATGCCAAGGTTGTCCGTTCCCCAGGTGGCGTGCCACAGGCTTACAGAACCACCGATAAGCCCCGTAACCAGCCCCAACAACAGACTGAAGCCGAACAGGACGAGGCCGACGCCGATCAACTTCATGATGATCTCACCGGCGCGGTGGCCAGAGGCACGGGACCGCGCTCCCCAGTTTTTTCCGAACTCCTTGGCTTCCTGTGCAACGCGTTCACCGCCGGCTTTCACGCGCTCGGTGCCTTCCTCGAACACGCGTTTAATGTTGTCGACGGTCACAGGCTCCCCCCGCATTTCCAACCTTTCGGCTGCGGTTGCGGCCTGTGGCACTATGGCCCACAGGATGAAATAGAGCACCACGGGCGAGCCCCAGCCGGCGATCAACACCACGATGAAAGCGATCCGGAACCACAGCGGATCGGTTCCGAAATAGTTGGCCAAACCGCTGATCACGCCACCTACCCAACGATCGTCCATGTCGCGGAAAAGGCGTTTGCCTTTGCGGGGCCCGTCTGTCCTGGCGTAGGATTGGGAGCTATGGCTCTCGGCTTCTCCTGGATCACTGTCCACGTAATCCTCGGGTTGGCCCATCACCTGCTTTACATGGTCCACGTCGGCCATGCTTACGGCTTGGCGACCTTGGAGGCGCTCATGGAAGAGTTCGGCTACGCGGGCCTCTATGTCGGCCATGATCTCCTCGGCTTCTCCGCTGCCGCTGAATTTGGCGCGGATGTTCGCGAGGTAGCGCTGCAGCTGGTCGTAAGCGTCCTCCTCAATGTGGAAGACCGTACCATTCAGGTTAGCGGTGAATGTCTTTTTCATTTCGAGGGGTTGTTACGGGTGGCTTTTTTAACGGCGAGGACCAGTTCGGCCCAGGTTTCATCGAGTTCCTTCAGGAATTTTCCGCCCACGGGTGTGAGCTTGTAGTATTTGCGGGGCGGGCCGCTTCGGCTCTCTTCCCAACGGTAGTTTAAATAGCCGGAATCCTTCAGCCGGGTGAGCAGGGGATAGAGGGTGCCCTCCACCACGATCAATTTGGCTTCCTTCAGCTTGGCGATCAGGTCGCCGGGGTACATCTCTTCCGCGCTTAGCAGCGAAAGAATACAGTACTCCAGCACGCCTTTGCGCATCTGTGCCTTGGTGTTCTCCACTTTCATCTCTTTGTTCTCTATGCCTTCCAACGGGTAACGCCCGGTAGCTGACGGTGCAAATATATAGGCGTGGGATGGTACCATGCAAAACAAAGTACTATTTAATGATGAGCGGTCGGGGCGAGTGTTGGATGTCGGACATTGCCCTTCGCCTCTGCGGTCGGGCGGTAGGGGAAAAAGAAAGGGCCGCGAAAACGCGGCCCTTTCAGTAGGAAGAAAATTTCAGTGCTTAATCCAGCATCAGCTTGCGCGTCACCGTTCCTTGGTCGAAGGTGAGCACCACGAAGTAGGCGCCGGCCTTTAAGCCGTTGCGCTGCAGGGTGAATGCTATGTTCTCCACGTTCTCGGCGCTAACACGGCGGCCGTTCACGTCATACACTTCAACCATGCGGATCACAGCATTGGCGCTGTTGATGCGCACGATGTCATGGGCCGGGTTCGGTGCCATTTCCACACCGATGGCGATGGGGTCGTTCTCATCAATGCCTACTGCGCAAGGGCCGAGTTCCAGCGCGCAAACGATGCGCGGGTTCATGTAGCCCATGATGGTATCGATGTAGGCGCGGCCCTTGGTACCGCTAAAGTTCGGGTTGCTGGCCTGGCTGGCCTGTCCGGCGGTTACAGGAGGCGGGCCGGGGGCGACCACTACTTGAGCAAGTGCGCCGTTCGGATCCCACCACTGCCAGGGCGAAGCTTCTTCAAATGGAGCAACGGCCAATCCGGGCCAATCAGGCGTTACCATTGGGAAGAGCCCTTCGGTACCGGTGTTGATGGTAACGCTGCCGCCAACGTGGGTTTGCGTACTACCGTACAATGAACGTGCGCGGTCCGTCCACGCATCGCCGCCGGGCAGGGTGGAAAAGCTGTTGTTGTTGCCATAGTCGTTCGCCAGTTTCATGAATACGTTGCTGCCCTGCACTTCCACTACCTGTTCGCCGGTCGTGGGCACAATTACGATGCCTTGGCTGAAGGGTGCGAACGGATCAAAAACAGTATGGAAAGCGACCATCGGCACATCGCCGGGAGCGAGCCAGCTGGTGTCGGCCAATGCGCCACCCGCGTTCACGCAGAAATTGACGTCACTGTTCTGGCCGTTGGTCCGGTACAAGTTGAGTGCGCCATTGAAGCCATCGATGTTGCCCACTGTATTTGTGTCAATGTAGCTCACATTGGGCTGGAATGGATCCGGTACGAACTTGGGAATGAACAGCTCCGAAGGCTCGTCCAAGGTTGCTACGGCCAAGGTGATGTATCCACCTGTGCCTTCGCCATAAAGGATCACCTTGTTGGGATCCAACGCGTAGGTAGCTGCGTTGGCTTTCAGTGAACGCACGCATTGTTTCACGTCATGAACAGCGCGATAGATGGCGTTGAGCAGGGTGCCGCGACGTTCCTCCACGCTGGTGCCAAGCGGGTTCCAGCCATTGCGGTAATCCATGCTCACGGCTACATAGCCACGGCGCGCCATGCGCTTGCAAACTTCCACGGCGCTGCTGTCGGTCTTGGTGCCGTTGGGGCTGCCGTTCAAAGGTGGGGGAAGGGCGTTGCCCGTGTGAACGAAGATGAAGATCGGGCGCGCAGTCTCGCTGTCCACGCTTTGGTCGGGCTGGTAGATGTCCATTTTCAGGTCAGCCACTTTCACTACTGTGCTGGGGTCAGCAATGTTAAAGTACACCGCTGGAATGGGCTGGCTGGTGGAGACGGCGGTCTGCAGTTCCGTGACTTCCGGCCCATAGTTCGCCGGGTTGGAAAAATCGGAGGTCAAAAAGTCGATGTTCACCCCGTAGGAAACGTTCGGCTGGGTAATGACTTGTGCGTTGGTGAACACCTCGGAGAGGTATCGTTCCTGGGCATTCACTTGCAGCGCTGCGGCTAAAACCGCCAGCGGGAGTGCGCGTAAAAAAGTTTTGATTCATGTGGGTAGGGTTTTCAGATGTTTGCGAAAGATAGTGCATCTAGCGCTTTATGAGCTCGTAGGAAATTTGCACGTACGCCAAGCGGCCGATGCGAGGCCCGCCGTAAACCAGATACACGTCGTTGTTCAGTGCACGGTCGAGCCGCTCACCATCGGGCACTTGCTTGTCCCATAGCGGGAGCAGGCCGAAGAGGTTGCTGGCGCCGAGTTTCACCGTGATATTTTCCTTGGGAAATTTCACGCTTACCTGTGCATCCACCATGTCGTAGCTGGCGATCGGCCCGGTGAATTGCGGTGAACCTTCAAAGACGAATCCTTCCACGTACTTCCAGTTCATGCCATAGCCGAAGCGTTTCAGGTTGGTGAAAGGGATCTTGCGGTCCCTGGCGTTCAATCCGGCATTGAACTTGTTCTGAGGCGTGTTGAACGCCGGGATGATGGGGTCGTCAGCGCCGGTGGTGAGCTGGTTGAAGCTGTAGTTGAAGGTATAGGTGAGCTTGGGGCGATACCACGTCAATCCGGCGTTGACGCCGCGCGTAACCACTTGGGAGGATGCATTGGCCGCCACGCGATAGGCCTGCAGGCCCACGGGAGGGATGTTCCCGGCTTGCGGGAAATCGGCATGCAGCCCGATGATGTAGCCAATGAAGTCGGTGTACCAACTGTTGTACGCACCCAGGTCGAGATACACGTTTTCCCAGTGGGTGCCCCGGTAGCCGGCCTCAACGGTCTTAACCTGTTCGGGTCGCACCCGGTCCACGTTGAAGTAGTCCAAATAGCTGCGTTGCAAACCATTTTCGCGAAAGCTTTGGAAGCTTTCAGTAGTAAAAATGGAATCGTTTCCGGCCTCGAACTGTCCATCCACATTGCCCAAGAGCAATGCGCGGCCCACGTTGTAGAAGAGGTATTGGTCAGCCAAGGTGGGATTGCGGATGGCGCTGCTGAATCCGGCGCGCCAGACGTGGGCCGGCGTGTTCGCATACACCAGCGAGAGAGCCGGGGAGAAGAGCGCCTTGAAATTTTGGTTTTTGTCCATGCGGACGGTGACGGTGCCGGTGAGCTTGTCCTGCATGAACTTTTTTTCCAGGCCGGCCACCAAGCCGATCTCGCTGTTGCGGATCTTCACGTCGCCGGTATCACGGAAGATGGTTCCGCCGCTGTTGGGGAGGTACTGCCGAAAGTTTCCGCCGACGGTCACTTCACCGAAAGCGGGTTTGAATTTGTACTCGCCCATCGCATGCGCCAGGATGCTCTTGTCGTAAAAGAGCGAGCCGCCATCAACGAACCGCTTGCTGGTGATCTCATTGAACTTCTCATCGAACCGTTCCGTGCCCGGCACATAAAAGGGATCGAGATAGGCGTTATCAAGACTGTTCGTGTAGTCCTGTGCCTGCTGGTGGTAGCTCTGGAGAAGGCTGAGGTTATCTCCGATGAACTGGTCCTGCCAAGCGATCCACTGTGCTTGGTTCCAACCCATGCCAGCAGCTTCGAAAGCCGTGATGTAGCCAGGCATGGCCTCCACTTGCGGCGTGATATTGTCGCCCCAGAAGTTGGTGTACGGCACGTTCCATCCTGTAATGCTCCCTGTTTGTCCGGCGGCATCCTGCAAGCGCAAGGCGGTGGTGTAAATGTCATAGGTGTTCCCCGCATCCTCGTGCGTTACATAGGCGCGGGCGAACCACTTGCCCTCCTGTTTGATCTCCAAGCGGTGCTGGAAGAACATGATGTCCTTCAAGCGGTACCGGTTGTCACCTTGGTACACGGTGCTGCCGGTGCTGAAGTTGCTGGCAGCGATCACTTCCAGGCTGTCATTGATGCGATAATGCAGTGAGCCACCAAGCTTCAGGTTCTGCGTGCTGTAATCCACCAGTTCACTTTCGGTGTAACCGTTGCGCAGGAATTTGCCCAAGCCGGGATAGGTGCTCCTGCCGGAAAAGGTAGCGTAGTTGTTGTTGAAGCTCACATCTTCGTCCCCATAGATATTCACGGCATCATAACCGCCAGGGTTGTTTTCCCCGGTGGGGCTGTCACCGGTAGGCGAGTAGTTCTCGGCTTGCCAATCATCAGCGCGCAAAGCATAGGCGTTCACTTTATAGGCCCAGCGTTGCTTGGTGGTGGAATCACCGATCACCTCCGCCCAGCGCACAGCCGTTTCCAACATGTTGCGCTCGCCGCCTTTCACGCTTACGCTCAACCCCGGGAAATTCCACGGGCTCTTGGTGGTCATGTCAATAACGCCATTGAACGCGCCCGGCCCGTAGAAAGCGGTGCTGGCTCCCGCGATCACGTCCACTTTCAGCACATCGAGATCGCTGGCGCCGAGGAAATTGCCGAGCGAGAAGTTGAGGCCCGGGCTCTGGTTGTCCACGCCATCGATGAGCTGCAGTGAACGAACGGGGCTGGTGCTGTTGAAGCCGCGCGTGTTGATCACTTTGAAACCGAAGCTGGCGGCGGTCATGTCCACGCCTTTTAGGTTGCCGAGGCCTTCATAGAAATCGCCACCGGCCACTTCCTTGATGGCGAGCAGGTCCATGCTCTCCACGGTGAGCGGGGCCTGTTTCTGTTTGTCGCTGATGCGTTGCCGCACGATCTGCGCATCCCCCAGCACCACCGCATCGGTGGCCATGGCGATGCGTACATCCTTTGCGAGATCTTGTACAGTGGTTTCCTTGGTGGTGTAGCCGGTGTAGGTTGCCACCAACGTGAACGGGGGCGTACCGGTAACGTTCAGGTTGAACTTGCCATCGAGGTCCGTAACGGCACCGCCGGGCGCGTCTTTCACCTTAACCACTACACCAATGATGGACTCGCCGGAAGCCGCGTCCACCACCGTTCCGTGCAAGCGGACATCCTGCGCCTTAAGGGCACAACAGGGAAAGAGAAAAGCGAGAAGGAGTCCGAATTGTTTCAGGTGGAAGTAGGGCTTGATGAAAGGATCGACAGGGCCAATATAGTGGGATGTGGGGAATAGTCGTAATTGTTGTCCGTTTCGCGAGGAGGAACGACGAAGCGATCTTTGATCCAGGATTTACCTGGGGATTTGATCAAAGATCGCTTCGTCGCAAAGCCCTCTCTCGAAAAAGGGGCAGTAGTGCATCGGCAGTACCCAATACCCAAAACCAGGAATTCATCTCCAACCAGCTCAAACCAGCGTTCCAGAATCCCAATACCTTCACGGCCCACCAAAAGCACGGCGCTTGCGTGGAGAAATCTACTCTGCGCCTCCGCGCCTCAGCGTCCAATATCTCTGATCCATGCCACAAGAATTCAAACGGTCCCTCACCCTGCTCGATGCCGTGATGCTCGTATCGGGCTCCATGATCGGTAGCGGCATCTTCATCGTAAGCGCCGACATGATGCGGCAGCTCGGCTCGCCTTCTTGGATGCTCGCCGCATGGGTGGTGGCTGGCGTTATGACGATCTTGGCGGCGCTGAGCTACGGCGAGCTGGCAGCGATGATGCCCAAGGCCGGCGGGCAATATGTCTACATCCAGCGCGCCTTCGGTCGGCTACCGGCGTTTATGTACGGCTGGACATTTTTCACGGTAATACAGACCGGGCTTATTGCGGCGGTGGCGGTGGCCTTCGCGAAGTTCACGGCGGTCTTCGTGCCGGTGCTCAGCGTGGACAACATTTTACTGGACCTTGGTTTTTTGAAGATCAGCGCGGCGCAGATATTCGCCATCGCGAGCATTGTGGTGCTTACGGCGTTCAACGCACGCGGCGTGCGGAACGGCAAACTGCTGCAGACCACCTTCACACTGGCGAAGATCATCGCGTTGCTGGGCTTGGTGGTGTTGGGCCTGTGGGTTGCCAGCGGAAGCGGCGTATGGGCAAGGAACTTCAGCGTGGGCTGGGATGCGGTTAAACTTTCCGTCGGCACGGATGGCGTCGAAACGTTCACACCCTTGTTCGGCACCGCACTGCTTTCCGCGTTCGGCGTAGCCTTGGTGGGTTCGCTCTTTAGCAGTGATGCGTGGAACAACGTCACGTTTATAGCGGGTGAAGTGGACCGGCCGCAGCGCAACATTCCGTTGAGCTTGTTGCTGGGCACGGGCTTGGTAACGGTGCTTTATCTCTTGGCGAACATCGCGTACTTGTCGTTGCTGCCGGTGGCGGACATCCAGCATGCTGCGAGCGATCGCGTAGGCGCTGCAGCGGCGGGCATCATCTTCGGTGGTGCGGGCACGGCGATCATGGCGGCTTTGATCATGGTGAGCACTTTCGGGTGCAACAACGGCATCATTCTTTCCGGCGCAAGGCTCTACTATGCCATGGCGAAGGACGGCTTGTTCTTCAAGAAAGCCGCACAGCTAAACAAAGCATCGGTTCCCGGTTTTGCGCTTTGGGTGCAGTGCGTTTGGGCATCCTTGCTCTGCCTCAGCGGCCGCTATGGAGACTTGCTGGAGTACACCATGTTCGCATCGCTGCTGTTCTACATCGTCACCATTGCGGGCTTGTTCCGCTTGCGGAAAAAGGAACCCCATGCAGAGCGGCCATACCGGGCGCTGGGCTACCCCGTTCTGCCTGCGTTGTACATCGCTGGCGCGGCGGCTTTCTGCCTCAACCTGCTTTGGAGCAAACCGCTTTACACCGGGCTGGGCTTGGGCATCGTGGCGTTAGGCGCTGTGGTGTATTTCTTGCGGCCAAAGACGGAAAGCGGATCAGCTGACGAGGTCGATTAGCTGATTAGCTGATGGGTGCGCTTGGCCCGCCGCCACGCGGCCTCGATCCTGTCAATCCTGAAATCCTGTCAATAATCCTCGTCCATTCCGAAATAGGAAATTCAATTTGCGTTGTATTCGTGGCGTATCCGTAGCGCCGTTGCGGTAAAGACAAGACCTGTATCCAAAAGATCTTCCATCTTGCGAGACCCAAATCCCTAACGCACATGTCCCTCAGCATCACCTTCCACGGCGCCGCCGGCATGGTAACCGGATCCAAGCACTTGTTGGACCTTCCCAACGGCCAACGGCTGTTGTTGGACTGTGGCATGTTCCAAGGCGAAGGACCTTCCAGCGACGCGAAGAACAGGCGTTTCGGTTTCGACCCGAAGAGCATTGACGCCTTGGTGCTCTCGCATGCGCACATCGACCACAGCGGCCTCATCCCACGCTTGGTCGCGGAAGGTTTTTCAGGACCGATCTACGCCACGGAAGCCACGCGGGACCTGTGCAAGATCCTTTTGGCGGATAGCGCATACATCCAGGAGAACGATTATCGCTTCGATGCCAAGCGCGCAAAAAAGCAGGACCGTGCCATGACGGAGATCGGGCCACTATACACTGCTGCTGACGTGGAGCCGGCGTTGGAACTCTTTCAGTTGGTGCCATACGGCACGGCCACTGAAGTGCTGCCTGGCGTAATGCTCACGTTTATCGATGCGGGGCACATTCTCGGCAGCGCATCCGTGCATCTCACGGTGAAAAGCAAGGAAGGTGTGCGACGTATCACGTTCAGCGGCGACGTGGGGCGCTATGTGGACCGTCTGCTGCCGGATCCGAAGGCCTTTCCACAAGCGGACGTCATTATTTGCGAAAGCACCTACGGCGATCGCGACCATGCCGAAATGAGCGGCTCCGTTCAGGAATTGCTAGGGCATGTACAGCGCGTATGCGTGGAGCAGCAAGGGCGGCTCATCATACCCGCGTTTAGCGTGGGGCGCACGCAGGAAATCTTGTACGTCCTCAATCACGCTTTCAACGAAGGGAAGCTGCCGCGTGTGCCGGTTTTCGTGGATAGTCCGCTTTCGATCAATGCAACGGCGATCTACCGCAAGCACTCGGACTTGCTGCAGGCGGACATCCGCGAGGAACTTAAAAGCGACTCGGACCTGTTCGGCTTTCCCGGTGTAGAGTTTGTGCGCGATGCATCACGGAGCAAGCAGTTGAACTCGAGCAAGGGACCTAGCATCACCATAGCGGCCAGTGGCATGATGGACGCGGGTCGGATCCGGCACCATCTGCTGCACGGCTTGCCGGATGCGAACAACGCGGTGCTCATCGTTGGTTTTTGCGCACCGGGGACCTTTGGCGCGAAGTTGCTTGAAAAGCCTTCCGAGGTCCACATGTTCGGCGAGACCGTTCCAGTGCGGGCGGCCATTTTGCGCATGGAAAGCTACAGTGCACACGCGGACCGCAACGAGCTGCTGCGTTGGATCGGATGCCAGGATCCGTCCCTGGTAAAGCGCGTGTTTTTAGTCCACGGCGTGGACCATTCGCTCAATGGCTTGCGCGAACTGTACATGGAACACGGCTTCCGGAAGATCGACATTCCGAGGCAGGGAGAGCGGTTTGAGATCTGACGGTTCAGTTCGCGAATTTCACGGCCTTCTTCAACGTTTCCGGCAAGGGCGGCAATTTGCGGCGCTCGAAGAGGAAGCTGCTGAGGTCCGCGATCTCGCTGAAAACGTGGTGGCTGTCCATGGCGCCTTTCAGATAGGATTGTCCGGTGCTTCCGCCGGTGCCGACACGTAGGCCGATCATGCGGTGTACCATGCTGATGTGCCGCGCGCGCCACGAGGCCATCACGGTGTCGATGTCGAGCAATGAATCCAAGAAGCGGAACGCTTGTTGAAAGACCGGTTCGTCGCGGTAGAGCATGATGAAAAGTGCGCTGCGTGCGGCTGCGGGGGAGAAGTGCCGTTCCGGCGAACCTTCCACGAAGATCTTCTTCCACATTGCCGCGTTGCCTTCTTCGCCTTTTACCAAACTGTCCACATAGAGTTTTTCCAAGCGCTCGAAAAAATTCGTTTCGCCGGGCCAAAACTTCGCGTCGAGAAATGGCATGCGCTCCAACCACTTGTTCACGAGGTCAAGCAGCGTGGGTTCATTTTCCAATGCTTCGATCTGCGCTTTGTGATCCGGTCGTAGCTGGCTGGTATAGTATTGCTTACCGAAGCGGGCTTCCATGCGCAGGCCCAAACGGGCTTCCAGAATTTTGAACTGCATGCTTTGGAAACCGCTGGCGGGGCGAAGCAGATCGCGGAAATCCAGGAAGTCCAAGGGCGTCATGGTCTCAATGATCTCCCATTGGTGAACGAGCACATCGAGGATCGTCTTCACGCGTTGAAGGCGGTGAACGGCGATGTTCAACTCACCGCCATTGTCGTCCACTTCCTTGTTCTTGAAGATCTCCATCACGCTGCTTACCTCATACAGCACCTGCTTGAACCACAATTCATAGGCCTGATGGATGATGATGAAGAGCATCTCATCGTGCGCCTTCACGCCCACCTTGTCGCTTTCGGGGGCTTGTGCGCCGAGGATCTTGTCGAGTTGCAGGTAGTCCGGGTAATACACGTTGCTCATTTCGGAAAACGGTTAAGCGCCAAATGTAGCGGGGCCATGCTTGAGCGGATTGATATTGATCAGTTCAATACCTTGCGGTCATGAAAATGCGAAAGCCCCTATACACTTTGTTGACCGGCTTTTTGATGCCGGCACTTTTGCAAGCCCAAGTTCCTGATTCGGTCGTGGTGACTGAAAGTCCGGCTGAAGTAGAAAGCCCGGCAGAGATCATTGAAGCTCCTAGCGATGCGGCGCAACGCGTTTTCGACAACGGTTTCCGGCAGCCTGCGGATTCCATTTGGGAGATGGCGGCATTGCGGGTGCAGCCGGAATTCCCCGGCGGGCAGCGGGAGATGATGCGTTACATGCAACGCACCATATCGTATCCTGCGGAGGAAGAAGCGGCCGGCGTGGAAGGCCGGGTATTCGTGCAGTTCGTAGTGGACAAAACCGGCAAGGTGACCGATGTGGAAGTGAAACGCGGCGTAAGCCATGGCTTGGACGCAGAGGCGGTTCGCGCTGTGCGGGCCATGCCGAATTGGACTCCGGGTATGCTGCAAGATCGGCCGGTGCGGGTGCGGTATGTGTTGCCGATCATGTTCAAGATGGCAGAGCCGGTTGAAGAAGCTCCCGAAGGTCAGTGATATCGATCGCTGTTTCGTTCGCCCAAAACAAAAACGGCCCGGAGATCTTCTCCGGGCCGTTTTTATTTCGAATTCAGTTGGCTTACTCGGCCGACTTGGTCTTGTTCTTATCGTGACGCTCCTGCATGCGCTCCTTGCCTTTCTCGCGCATTTCACCTTGCATCTTCTGCCACTCGGTCATCTGCTCAGGGGTGAGCACAACTTTCAATTCGGCGTTCTTCTTGGCAGTCACTTCTTTCAACTTGGCGCGATCGGCTTCGCGATCCACCGTTTCTCCAGCCGCCTTGTTTGCCTTACGCTCTTCCATTGATGCTTTCATCTCGGCAGCATAACGGTCGTTGATGTCGGCGACCTTGGTCTTCTGGTCGTCGTTCAATTTCAGGCGGGTGGTCATTTGCTCGGTGAGGTTTTCCGCGCGGGCCGAACCGTCACCTTTCATGTTGTCTTGGGCCATGGTCGCGCTTCCCATCAGGGTGGCGAAGGCCAACGTCATCATCAGTTTGTTCATTTTTTCCCTTGGTTTAATGGGTTCGAAAGATAAATCGCCAATACCGTGCCAAAGGTGTGCAAGGGTTCCCAAAATTCCCACTATTTCCGGGAGCTTGTTGGGGATTTGGGGAATTCCCACCGCGCTTTATGGCTCCTTCAACTGCTGTTTTTTCGCCGTACAGCGTGTAGAAATGGGTGTTCGTCGAAAAAATCCTCCGCGGCCCGGCGTTTGGTGGCACACTGTGGATGGAACAGATGGAAACCTTGGATTTTGCACACGTCGACATGCCCGCTGTACTGCTGGTGGATGACAACAAGGACCTGTTGTGGCTCATGGCGAACTTCCTGAAACGCGGTGGTTTTATGGTACACACGCTGGACCATGCGCCCACGGTGAAAGAGGTGGGGAACTTTGCCCCCGTGGTCATCTTTTTGGACGTGGAGATAGGAAGGCAGAACGGGGTGGACACTTGCTTAAGTATCAAAGGGGATGCGAAGCTCGCGCGAACGCCCGTAGTTCTGGTTTCCAGCCACACCAACGACCGGTTGCGCGAAGAGGCTGCCAGATGCGGTGCGGACGGATACCTGCAAAAACCAGTAGAGCCCGGAGTTTTGATCGGTCTGGCGCAACGTTACGCCGAAATGTATCGAGCAGCTTAATCGGTGGCTATCCGAAAATTGCATTCAGCAGGCCCGCCAGGCGGATGCCGCCCTTCAGCATTTGTTGTTCCACCAACGGCCAGTTTTCATACTTGTAATCGTAGCCAAGGTCCGCGCCCTGTTCTGGCGGATAGATCTGCTGTCGGAAGCCTGTGTTCTCCTGTGCCCAATCAGCAGCTTTGCCGCGTACCATCTGCTGCATTTGCGCATTGTCCACGTGGTCCAATGCAGCGGCCAATTCTGAATAGCTCAGGGCTTCCTCGTCTATCATGCCGCTGTCCCAAACGCGGTGCAGGTTGCTGCCCTTTTTGAACCATTGTACTTGGAAAGAGTTACCGCCCTTGTCGTCGCCTCGCCCTACGTGCAGGGGTTGGTGCAGATCGCCGACCAAGTGGATCAACACTTTCAAACAAAACTGTTGGCGTGCGGGGGAAAGCGTATCGCTTTTCAACGCCATTACCATACGGTTGATCGCTTCCACGGCGTCGCCATTCGGGTTTTTTTCCGCAGCGGCGTAGGTGCTTCCGTCGGGAACGGTGACCCAATGCCAATCACGCATGTAGTCATAGGTACGGTCGCTCCGCACGTCGTCCATCCACGTTGCGGCCATGGCCATGGACTCATCGCCGAGGATGCGGTGAACGGCTTTTTGGGCTTTTGGTGAAAGGTGGTCTTCAGCGATCTGGCCAACGACGCGATGGCCGGTTGGTCCCCAAGCGAAGGAGGTGATGGGAAGAAGGATGAAGGTGGATATCAGGGTGCGCATGGGTGCGAAGTTCGGTGATCATTGAAAGCTTTGCGTTGGAAAGATTTCATTGCGTGGCGTTTTGTCCACGCCGAAGAGCGGGCTCCGGATTTGGTGCACGATGGCAAAACCCATAAAATGCGGACGGCTTATCGATCCGAAAAGGGACTGCGCCCTGTGCATACGGTTTCTCGTGTCTTTTAGACCAGTCCAAGCCAAGCGGCGCCCGCCATTCTGCGAGGACGGAAGCTGGTTAACTGCATCACCAGAAGTGCGGACTTGCGAAAATTATCTCCATGATCATGCGTAGTCCATAGGGGCAGTCTCTGCATACCTTAGCTCCCTCAGTGTTCCGGAGGTGCTCCACCCACGCAAACCCGGTCCGCTGCACGTTACTATGCCAGAGTATTACCCTGATGCCTTGCCGGAACAAATAGTTTTGGAATTGGCGGCCGAACTGATGAAGGTGGGGCCGCCGCAAGTGCTTTCCTGGATCCAGGAGAAACGCTTGAAGTCCGTTCAAATGAACGGTGATGCGGTGTTGTTTGAGCGTGGCGAAGTGCTGCGCTTTCTGGGTGAGTTGGATGTGGAGCGCAGTGGGCAACCCAAACCGTTCCCGGTCGTTGCCATCGGTTCCTCCGCTGGTGGATTGGAAGCGGTGACCGAACTGTTGGAGGGTTTGGAGACAGACCTTGAGATGGCCTACGTGGTAATCTCCCATTTGGACCCGGAACACGAAAGTCCATTGCCGGGGCGCTTACAAAAGCGGACGGCGATGCCCATACATACTGTGGTGGACGGCATGCGCATAAAACCGGACCACGTCTATGTGATCCCGCCAAACGCCAACATGGGCATTGTGGACGGCGTACTTACGCTCCGCAAGCCGCGCAACACATCGAAGAAAGGCTTCCACCCGATCAACGAGTTCATGGTCGCTTTGGCTGAGGCCTACCAGATGAACGCCATCGGGGTGGTCCTTTCGGGCACGGCCACCGATGGCACCCTGGGGCTAAAGGCGATCAAGGCCGGTGGCGGCTGGACGTTTGCGCAGGACGAAAGCGCAACGTATTACGACATGCCGCGCCACGCGCAGGAGGCGGGAGCAGTGGATTTCGTGCTTTCGCCGGCTGCGATCGCAGCCCAAGTCGCTGTGCTCCGCAGGCATCCGGTGATGGAAGTGGGCACGGTAGCCACGGAAGACTTTCCCACACTGGGCCTTCAGGACATCCTGTCGCAGGTACGCCAGCGTTCCGGAGTGGATTTCAACCAGTACAAACGGGCCACCGTCCTGCGCAGGGTACTGCGCCGGCTGGTGCTCCATAAGCTGCGGGATTATGAAAGCTACGCCCAGTTGTTGAAAGATGATCCGCACGAAGCGGACCTGCTTTTCGACGACCTGTTGATCAACGTCACGTCATTTTTCCGCGAGGGGCGTTTCCATGAAACCTTGAAACAGCGGATCCTGCCGGAATTGTTGGGCGGAGATGCCCGCGAGCACGCGTTGCGCATTTGGGTGGCCGGTTGCTCCAGTGGTGAGGAGGCGGTCTCCATCGCGATCACTGTGCTGGAGTTTTTCCGTTCCGACGGACGGATGCCACCTGTTCAGATCTTCGCCACCGACCTCGATCCCAAAATGGTGGAAAAGGCCCGCATCGGCATCTACGGAAAGGCGGCCATGGAAAGTGTCGCGCCTGCGATCATGGCACGCTATTTCACCAAGTTGGAGACCGGCTACCAAGTGGTAAAATCCATCAGGGACCTGTGCGTCTTCGCGCAGCACGACCTGTTGAAGGATCCCCCGTTCTCGCGCATCGACTTGATCAGTTGCCAGAACGTAATGATCTATTTGAACAATGCAGCGCAGCACAAGGTGTTGCATAATTTCCACTACGCACTGTTGCCGAAAGGCTTCCTGGCATTGGGCCGTTCCGAGTCCGTGAACTCCGCCGGTGACCTCTTCACTCCCGGGGGCAAAGAGGACAAACTTTACACCAAACGCAAGACGGCCGCCGCTGTGCATTTCAGTAGTTTGGGCCGGCGAAAAGAGCCCAAGGACCAGCTCGGACGCGAGCGGCAGGACCGCATCGGGGACGCAAGAACGGCCAAGGGTTCCGAGCTGGACCAAGAGGCCGAACGGCTGCTGCTGCACCGGCATGTGCCCGCCAGCATGGTAGTGAACCAAGACTTGGAGGTGTTGCGTTTCCGCGGTGAAACGGCTCCTTATCTGGCTCCCCATGCGGGCAAGGCCAGCTTGAATCTTTTGAAGCTCGTGCGGGAGGACCTCGTATTCGAGCTGCGTGGCTTGTTCCGCAAGGTGAAAGAAGACCATGCCCCCATTTCGCGCAGCGGCTTGCAGATCGAAGTGGACGGGGTGGTCCGGAACGTGAGCATCGAGGTGGCCCCGATGCGCACAGAGGGAGTTGAGGACCATTTCCTGGTCGTATTCCTGGATGATAAAGCATTCGGAAAGCGCACGACACCCTTGTTGCCTTTGGAATCTGACGGCGAACAGGAAGCCAAGGACCGGCGCATTGCGATGCTGGAGCGGGAAGTGCGTGACGTGCGCGACCAGATGCGCTTGCTGTTGGAAGAGGCAGAGGGCAAGAGCGACCAATTGCAGAGCGCCCATGAGGAAATGCTTTCCGGCAATGAAGAGTTGCAGAGCATGAACGAAGAGCTGGAGACCAGCAAGGAGGAACTGCAAAGCACCAACGAAGAGCTGACCACCATCAATGATGAGCTGATCCAACGGCAGGACGAGCTGAAGGAATCCCGTGATTATGCGGAAGGCATCATCGGTACCATCAGCACTCCGCTGGTGGTTTTGAATTCGAGCCTCCGCATACGCCGGGCGAATGCTGCATTCTACAAGGCTTTCCGGACCACGCACGAAGAGACGGAGGGCATGCTGCTGCAAGAGCTCGGTAACCACCAATGGGATGCATCAGCATTGCGGAAACAATTGATGGACGTTCTGCACCATGGAATGGAAATGCGGGATTTCGAGGTGAAACACGAGCCTGCCGGGGCAGAAGAACGGACCTTCCAGCTAAGCGCGCGCCGGATCGTGCATTTGGGTCCAAAGCAGCGGCTGCTCGTCACCTTGGAGGATGTGACCGAGCAACGCAGCACCACTGAAGGGCTCAACCGCTTGGCAGCCATCGTTACCAACAGCAGCGACGCTGTGCTCAGTTTGGACTTGCAAGGCCGGGTGACTTCCTGGAACCCGGGTGCGGAGCACCTTTTCGGGTGGACCACCAAGGAAATGACGGGCCAACCCTTGGACCGGTTACTACCTGCGGACCGCACCGGCGAGGTGCAACGATTGATCGAGCGCGTCAAGGGGGGTGAGCGCATCCACTTCTTCGAGACCGAACGAAAGCATAAGGACGGCCACACCGTTCAAGTATCGCTCACAGTTTCTCCGGTTCGCGCGGCGAACGGAGATGTCATCGGCATTTCCAAGATCGAGCGGGACATATCTGAGTCGAAAAAAGTGGCGGCATCGCTCACGGAAAGCGAGCGCAGGTTCCACCTGCTTGCGGACAACATGGACCAGCTTGCCTGGATCACCAATGCGGACCGAAGTGAATACTGGTTCAATGGCCGTTGGGATGATTTTTCCGGCATTCCGACCTCGGAGCTGCCGTCCCGTTTCAAGGAATTGCATCACCCGGAGCATTTCGAACGTGTCCAGAAAGTCATGGTCGGCTTCAGGCAACAAGCAGAACCTTGGGAATGCACCTTCCCGCTGAAACGCCGCGATGGCGAGTACCGCTGGATGTTGGCGCGTGCCGTTCCGCAATTGGACAAAGACAATAATGTGATACACTGGTTCGGCACTTGCACGGACATCAGCGACATGATGAAGGCGGAGGCGGCGTTGCAGGAAGCCGATCACCGCAAGGATGTTTTCCTCGCCACGTTGGCGCACGAGCTGCGCAACCCCATGGCCCCCTTGCGCTCCGGCTTGGAAGTGCTGCAGACCATCGATGGCGACGAAACGTTTAGACAGACACGCAAGGTGATGAAACGGCAGGTGGACCATCTAGCCCGTTTGGTGGAAGACCTGCTAGACTTGGGCCGCATCAATACCGGCAGCCTGAAATTGCGCCGTGAGACCATGGATCCCAAGCGGGCCATGGAGGATGCCGTCGAAGCCATTGAGCCGATGGTACGCGCTAAAGGTCAAAGGTTGAACCTGATAGCACATGATGAGCCGTGCTTCATCAACGCGGACCCGGTGCGCATTACCCAGATCTTCTCCAATCTGCTGCACAATGCCAGCAAGTTCACACCAGAAGGAGGGCATATCGAGGTAGGCTGTTCGGTGGGAGATGGGATACTCGAGGTGCATGTTTCGGACAGCGGCATCGGCATTCCTGCCGAACAACATGAACGTGTGTTTGAAATGTTCACGCAGGTGGATCCGGAGGAACGCGCAAAGACCGGCGGCGGCTTGGGCATCGGCCTGCACTTGGTGAAAAGGCTTGTCGAAATGCACGGCGGGACGATTTCCGTGGTCGGTGGCGTGGACGGTAAGGGTACCACGTTCACCATATCGCTCGCGTTGGTGCGATCGAACAAGAGCACGAAAGTCCCAAGGCCAGAGGGTAAAGCGAAGTCGATAAAGGATTCGCGCGTGCTGCTGGTGGATGACAACAAGGACTCCGCAATGATGTTGTCCATGCTGCTGCGGGCAAAGGGTTCAGCGGTGGAAGTGGCGTTTTCCGGGGAACAGGGACTAAAGCTCGGCGAAGGTTTTTTACCGGACACGGTCTTCATGGACATCGGCATGCCAGGCATGGACGGTTATGAGACATGCCGCCGCATGCGGACGACGGATTGGGGCAAAAATGCCCGCATCATCGCATTGAGCGGCTGGGGCCAAGAAGAGGACAAACGCAAATCCAAGGCTGCCGGTTTCGATGCCCACTTGGTGAAGCCGGTGGAGCGGGCCACGCTATTGGCGGCGTTCGAGGTTAGTGCGTCTTGAGATCGCAAGCGTGTACTACGGGGCATGGAACTTGGGAGACAAGTTTCAAATTCCCCATCGCATGCAACAGTCAATTACCACTACAGATCTCAACGAAATTGAACCGGCCTTCACAGCCCCGATGGAGCGTATGGAACGGAAGGCCGAACGGATGAAAACGCTTTTGGAGATGGGTGGAACTTTGGAAAATAAAGGAGAGACGTTGCACATCCTTGACTTACGGATCGCCGTGAGCGGGCTTTCGGAAATGGACGAAGGCGTATGGCAGGAAGTGCGGCGGAGCATAGAGGAATTGGAGGCTTTCGATGAGAAGGGCCGCATTCCAATTGACAAGGTTGATCGGTTGATGTGACGGTAGCGGATAAGCCAATGTATTCACCCGTGTCAGCCTTCCTCGTCCGTTGACTTTGGAGCAAGCTCCGGCTCCGACCGGGCTTCCGGTCGTTGGTTCTTCGCTTCCACGGTCAACGTAGCATGCGGCACCACCCGGAGCCGTTCCTTGGGGATCAGCTCACCGGTGGACCTGCACACCCCGTAATCGCCGGTGCGGATGCGGCCCAGTGCCAGCTTCAGGTCCAGAATGTATTTCTCCAATCGCACTACGGAGCGGGCAAGGTCCTCGCGTTCCATGACCATATTGCCCTCTTCCAGCCCGGCGCGGACCATGTAGGTGTCGTCCGTGCTGTGTGAGGAGAGCCGCATGAGGGAATCCTTTTCAGTGCTCAGCGTTTCTTCGGCTTTGGCGAGCTTAGCATTGATCAATGACTGAAATTCCTGCAGTTCTTTGGCGGAGTAACGCGGTTGGTTTGAGGGTGCCATAGGGTGTGTCATGGATGATGTATGGTCGTTCTGGTTTTGTTGATCGGAATAGTGCTACACCGGATCCGTGCCACGATCTACGCAGGTGGAAGACAAATGCTTTTCGTACCGCGCATGGCCTTGATGGTCAAGGCCGCCCCACCCATTCCCATGCGATGTCTTTTCACTTTCCTCAATGCGGGCAGCGTGGCCTTTCTACTTGTCGGTGTACTTGCTTTTATCTCCTTGCGGCATGGCTGAGCGGAATGTGTTCGGCATTTTGAATAAAAGTTCGCGGACCAATTCGCTATGGGCGATGTGCATGGGTTTAATATGCAGGAAGGCGGGAAGCAATTTCCCCGATCGCGGAAATTTATCCTAGGTGGTGTGCGGTTGGTACGGTGCGTTGTGCGGAAAATGAACATGGCGCGTGGATGGCTGCGAGGCAACTTAAACAAGCCAACATGCCAAAGAAGTCCTCGCTTTTTACGCGCTTCGCGAAAGCCACGTCCCACTATGCGGGTACGCCAGCGGTATTCGGTAGTGCGGTCGCCATCGTGATCATCTGGGCGTTCACCGGTCCGGTCTTCCAGTACAGTGACACGTGGCAACTTGTCATCAACACGGGCACCACCATCATCACCTTCCTCATGGTCTTCCTCATTCAGAACACGCAAAACCGCGATACGCAGGCGCTACAGGTAAAACTCGACGAGTTGATCAAGTCGCACGAAGAAGCTGATAATGCATTGTTGGACATGGAAGAGCTCGAAGAGGAGGAAATGAAGAAGCTCCGCGAAGAGTATGAGAAACTTGCGCGGAAGAAGCGCGGCGAGCCGGAGCAAGGTGAATAGCAGAATGGGTCAACTACGGCCAAAGCGGAACAGCTCGGCATCCGGGTTTTTCCGGCCTAGGACATGGTCGCGCACGATATCCGCACCGACTTGGCTGAAGGTAATTCCGTTGCCGCCCATGCCCAGCACGAACCACGCGCCTGTCTTTGGGTCGCGGCCGATGTAGGGCAGTCCGTCCTTGGTGCCGCCAAAGGTGCCGCACCACTGGTATTCCGGGGCGAAAGGGAGATCCGGGAAGAGTTTGTGGAACGCTCTTTCGAGCTTCTTGGCCTTGCGGTCGAGCAGCTTGTCGCGCAACTTGGGATTGCGGAAAGGTTCGTCCAATCCGCCGATCAGCACGCGGTTGTCGGGCGTGGTGCGCAGGTAGAGGTAGGGCGTTGCGGTTTCCCAGATCAACGCATTGCGGAACCAAGGCTCCGACATTGGCATGCGCTGGCTGGCCAAGGCATACGTGGAATGCAGTTCAATGCCCGGCTCGTCCACGTAGCGCTGGCTTTCATAGCCGGTGGCCATTACAAGATGTTCCGCATGGATGCGATGGCCTTCCGACGTTTCGGCCTGGAAGCCGCTCCCATGTTGCTTGAAGCTCTCCACTTTGGTACGGTCCATCACCCGCCCACCATTTTTGACCACGTCGTGAAAGAGCAGATGCGTGAAGCGGTACGGATCGATCACAGCTGCCTTGTGGCTTAATAATCCCGCTGGTTTTTTGAAACCGAAAGTCCGCTGAACGGCGGGCGCATCCAACAGCTCAGTCTCGAAACCGTGCTTCATCCGCATTTCGTTTTCCTTGCGCAACAGGTCCACATCACCGCGCCGGCTGGCGTACTGGAGGCTAACGCGCGGCTCCGCTCCGCAAGGGCCGAGTTCCGTTGCCAAGGCCAATATGCGGTCGATCGCATATGCGCAAAGCTGATAGCTGCGCACAGCGGTTTCCTCGCCCACTTCTTCCGCAAGCAAATGCAGCGGCGTGTCCAGCTCATATTGCAGCAACGCAGTGCTGGCGCTGGTGCTACCGGTGCCGATGGAACCGGCCTCCACCACCAGTACATCCACGCCTGCGGTGGCAAGTGCACGCGCGCACAACGCACCTGTAATTCCGCCGCCCACGACCAATGCGGAGCATTTTACATCATGATCCAATTGCGGATACTCCACAGGAAGCCCGTTGAAGATCCAGTGGTAGGGCATTCCGGAACGCAGGTCCATCATGGGAATTTCTTTTATCGGTGCAGATAGATCACCAGACTTTCCTTCAGATACAAGATCCGAAGATCAACTAACGAGCGAGCAGATTGAGAAGGATCTAGAAGCTCACTTTTGCGATTTCCGCATTGCCCGAAGCAATAAAGGTGATGCCGAGGAAACGGGCGTTCAAGACGTAGAAGACGTCCTGCGCGCGAAGACTCTCGGGCATGATCACTTTTTACTTTTCATGGCCACACCTTCTTCCTTTCTCGCTTCTTCTTCAGCTTTTTCCGTGGGCCGCTTATCCTGCTCTACGGGCAGGGGTTCGTTGCGTGGATCGTGCGGAACCGGTTTGGGTTCTTTCTCGATGGGATGCTTGGTGTCCATTGGTCGGGATTTTAGTTTGATCACGTTTCGGACGGCTCAGGCCGTTGTGTCCAAGGCCGACTTCGGGGCTTTTTTGCCCATTCTTTCCCGCAGGTGCAGTAATTCTTCCTCGGCTTGCATCAAGCGATAGGCCAAAGTGTCCTTTACGCTTTCGGCTTCTTTCATCAACTTTTTGCGTGTCTTTTGGCCGGAATCCGGCGCAAACAACAATGCAAGGGCGGCACCGGCGGAAGCGGCAGCAATAAGGGCGAAGAGGGTGTTCTTGGTTGACATGGGTTTTGGGTTTCCATCACATCAACGAGGACCGTGCCGGAACCGTAAGTTCCTGGTGCGCTGTCATTCCGCGGTCACCTTTTGGTTTCAGCATCGGACTGTTCATCGCTGCCGCCATCATCATGTTGCGCGTTCGCATCGTGGTGGTGGAGAGCCAGGAGCGCAATGGGCCTCTCTTTTCGTTCACGATGTCGTTAGCCGAGGATTGATCACCGGCAGGGCCGGAGCTGGCACTGGTCTTCGGAAATAGATCGACCTATGCGCCCAACGCGCCCACTTTGGAGATCAGGGGAACGTCGGCCACCAGCATTTCCTCGTTGTTGCTTTCCACTTTCGCAACGACTTTCAACGCTGGGTGCGTCACTTGGGAATGGCCGCTCAGCACAGCCTTTACGCCGTCCGTTTCCAAGCTGCCGGCCGCGTTGCAGTATGCGAACACGATGTTGTTCTCGAAGGCACGCGCGGTGCAGAGCGAATCGATCAGCAAGACTTCATCCTCCATCACATCGGCAACACCTTCCGGCGGTGTGGTGAAGGACCAGTACGTGGGTGAGATCACCAGCTCCGCACCTTGCGCGTTCATGGCTGTGAACAATGGCGGGAAGGAAAGGTCCCAGCAAATGGTAAGACCCACCCGGCCAAACGCGGTAGGGAAAACAGATGCGTGCGTCCCGGGCGTGATGGTCAATTTCTCAGTTTCCCACAGGTTGATCTTCCGGTAGGAACCTGCAACGGTCCCGTCCTTGTTGATGTAGTGCGCAGTGTTGTAAATGAGGCCGCCTTCTTCAACCGCCCACGTGCCGGGCACGATGTCGATGGCATGCCGCAAAGCCAGGGTTTGAAAGTGGGCCAAGAAGGCCGGCGCGCTACCGAGGAACCCTGTTTGTGCGGCAAGCGGGCCGGTAACGGCATCTTCCGGAAACACCACGAGCTGCGCGCCTTGGGCCACGGCTTTGGCGATGAATTCCTCCATGCGGCGCAAATTCTCCTTCGGTTTCCCTACGGTGATCTGGAATTGGACCAACGCGATGCGCAGGTCTGTCGGGGGCACAAAAGGAGCAATGGATGCGACCGGTGCAGTGGTTGGGCTTACGCTCATGGTAGCAGTCAAACGGAGATTTTTCCTTGCACGCCGCTATCGCTCTTTTTTCCGATAATGGCGGAGGCAGCCAACTTCAGCAAGGTGATCATCTTGCCGTTCTTGGTGTCCCAATAGTAGCTCTGCAGTGGTTTCACCCGAAGCACTGTGAGATCAGGGTCTTCCACACCTTTGGGGAACCACGCTTTCGCAATGTCGCTCCAAAGTTCGCGCTTCTTGGCGGTGTCCATCACAATGGTGGCAGTGCCGAAAACCGAGAGGAACTCGGCATCTCCGCTGTTCGCGAAGAGCAACTGCACGTAAGGGTCCTCAGCGACCTGCTCATCCTTCAAGCTGTTGTGGGAGCTGAGGAACCAGAAGTTGCCTTCGTCGTCCACCTGTTGTGTGCTCATGGGGCGGCTTGGTATGGGGCGTTGGTCCAAGGAGGTGAGGAAATGGCAGATGGGGGAATGCTTCACAAGTTCTTTGAGCTTGTTGATGGCATCGTCTTCATAAAGGGGGTTGGTATCGGACATTATTTGCTGGTTTTAGAGCGTTCAAGTTTCAAGGACCGGGCCAAGTGGTTGCCATGGCGGAGAGGAATCGATTGTTGTCCAATATCACCGTTCTCGGTCTGAGCACGGGGTACTGTTTTCCCCTTTCGTTGAGTGCATCATTAAGCGGAACTGGTTTCCGCCAAGGATCCAGTGGAATGCAAACGCGGACGGGATCAATGCGTCGGTGCAGGTTTTTCTTTGCTCTCATCTCCTGCGCCAAGCAAGTAGCCGAATGGTTCCAACCCCGGCACCCGGTCAAAGATCACCTTCAGGATCGCGGTAAGCGGGATGGAGAGGAACATGCCCGGAATGCCCCAGAGCGCGCCACCGATCAGGACCACCAAAATGCTCATCAGCGCGTTCACTTGCACGCGGGAAGCCACGACCATCGGAACAATGATGTTGTTGTCGATGAATTGTACCGCTGAAAACAAGGCCAACACCCATAATGCTGCAGTAAAGTCCTGTGTAGTTGCAGCTACCACCATGGGGATGATGGTGCCTATGATGATCCCGATGTACGGGATCAGGTTGAGCAAAGCGGCCATAACGGCCATCAGCAAAGCGAATTTCACACCGATGAAGTAGAGTCCGATCCAATTCAGCGCCGTTACGATGGCGGCCTCGAAGATCAAACCGACCAGGTAGCTCTGTACGACGCCCTTGGTCTGCCCAAGCACCTCGTCCACTGTTTCATGCTCGCTCTTGCGGAAGAGTTTGGTAAGGAATCCATGGAACAGGCTTTGTAAAAGATCAAGAGGAATGTGAAGACGGGTAGCAGGAACAAAAAGCCGAACAACGTGCCCACTGTAGTAAGGGTTTGCCCAACTATCGAACCGCCTTGTTCCAGGCTCTGCTCCTTCACCTTGTCCACTGCATTATCCACGTCGCGTGGCTGCGCTTTGGTAGTGTTCATTACCCAGTGCTTCGCATCTTCCATCAACGCGGCGGACTTCTGCTTCAGCTCGGGCACAAGTTCACTGAAGTGTGCGGCTTGCGTTACAATGAAATAGCCCAGTCCGATCAATGCCGCCATCGCCAAGAGCACGGACAGGGCAATGGCCACCGGTTTCGGGAATCGCCAGCGCATAAGCCTTTTCACCACCGGGTCCAGGAGCATGGCGAGCAACATGGAAAACAGCAAAGGCACTACGATGGACTGCCCGGCCCAAAGGATGAAAAAAAGTGCGCAAAGGCCTAAAAGAATAAGGCTGAGCCGTTGGTAAAGCGGCGGCGTTACCAACGTGGTGGTCTTTTCCATCAAGTGTTCTTCAAAAGGTCGTAGTGATGAGGGGCTTTCAATTCAGCCCGCTAAAACGGGACAGAGGCCGAAGCATATCGAAATGATTTACATTGAACTGAATAATTCATGAGGTCGTTCAATGGACATACCTGATAAGCGCTGGACCGGAAGCGGCCCAATGGCAAATTGCTTTACCATCAGGCCGCTCCGCAGTTCCAGCGTTCACCTAAGGAACGTTCTTCCAGATCCGTGATCCGAAGATCAAGGAGATCACTAAAAGGACCAGGAAGATGTAGAAAATGATCTTGGCGATCTCAGCAGCGCCTGCCGCCAATCCACCGAAGCCCAGGATGCCGGCTATGATCGCGATGACCAAGAATGTGACTACCCATCTAAGCATTGTGTTGTGGTTTTAAGGTTTAGATCATTACGGGCATCTATCGTACCGCAAGCCACTGAAGGGGAATTGGCATAAAAAGCGTGGAATTGTTCCCCCAAATTGGGGAGTGGAAAGGACGCAACGGGGAAGAGATCGCACGTCCAAGCATGTTCATCAGTAATTGCCCCGGACAAAATGGAATGGCCCCATTTTGGCATCTGTCCGGGTTGCTCCGAATACTGAAATAATTTCAAAGCAACGCTGAAAAGAAGGCCATGGGCCTTTGCTGGAACGACCATGACCATGTTCAATGAAACAATGGGGGACAAGACCGTTCCTATGAGACCGAAACCCGTCACGAACAAGCGCAAAAAACGGTTGCGTATCCTGCTCATCGTGGTGGGCGTGATGGCGCTCATCCGCATCATCCTTCCCTACGTGCTGCTCCATGTGGCCAACGACCGGCTGCAGAAGACCAAGGGCTACTACGGCCACATCGCGGATCTTGACCTTGCACTTATCCGAGGCGCATACACGCTGGAAGGTTTCTACTTGGATAAGCAGGACACTGTCACGGAAAAGCGCACGAAGTTCCTGAGCGCTGGGGTGGTCGATCTGTCTGTGCAATGGAACGCGTTGTTCCATGGCCGCATCGTAGGCGAACTGGTGATCGACACGGCCGAGGTGCGTTTCACCAAAGAGGCCGCTGAGCCCGCTGAACTGCAGAAGGACACGGCCAGCTTCGCGGATCTGTTGCACGATTTCATGCCGTTGCAGATCAACCGGCTGGAGATCCACAACAGCGCGATCCGCTATGTCGATCCCACGTCGAAGCCCAAAGTGGACGTGCAGTTGAGCGAGGTGGACGTATTGGCGACCAACCTCACCAATGCCACTGACAGTGCCGTGGTGCTGCCAAGCAAAGTGGTGGCCAGTGCCGGGCTTTATGGTGGCCAACTCACGTTCAACATGGGCATCGACCTATTGGCCGCACAGCCCGCATTCGACATGAACCTCAAATTGACGGAAACCGACCTGAAACAGCTGAACGAGATGCTGCAAGCCTACGGCAATTTCGATGTGAACAAAGGCACCATGAGCCTCTACACCGAAATAGCCACGCGCAACGGCGAGTTTACCGGTTATGTTAAACCCGTGATCAAAGACCTCGACGTGCTCGGGCCCGAAGACAAGGGCGACTCCTTCTTCCATAAGTTCTACGAAGGCATCGTGGGCACGGCCGGCGATATCCTCAACAACCCCAAACGGGACCAGGTCGCCACGCGCGTAGTGCTGAAAGGCAAGTTGACCGACGTGAAGACCAGTTCGTTCAACGCCATCATCCAACTCTTGCGCAACGCGTTCATCCAAGCCTTGGTCCCCGCGATCGATCAAGACATCTCCATCAACGATGTGGGCGAAGTGGAGAAGAAGGACGACCGGGGTTTCATCAAGAAGCTGTTTGACCCGGATAACACGAAGAAGGATAAGCAAAAGGAAAAAGACAAGAAGTAGGGGAGTGTGCAAGACAGTTTTGCCTCGAACTTGTTGAGAGCGTCAACGCTCGTGCCTTTGTCCAATCTTGTAAATCCTGTAATCCTGTCAAAAAACTCTTGTCCGCCCGCCTTACCTTGGGAACGCCCGATCGCCGAAATCCCCGTCGATCACGAATTGTCTGAACCTCTGATCGGCTATCGAGCGAAGCCGAGATACTGATCGTCTGATTGCCCCCATGCCCCTCCACCAATTCCACCCCGCCGTCCGCACCTGGTTCGAGCAGAACTTCCCCGCGCCAACGGAAGTGCAGGCCCAAGCATGGCCCGCCATCGCCAGCGGGAAAAACGTGTTGGTGGCCGCGCCGACCGGTAGTGGTAAAACGCTCACCGCCTTCCTCTGGGCCATTGATGAACTTGTTCGCGAAGGCATCGGCGGGTACTTGGACGACAGCTTGCACGTGCTCTACATCTCGCCGCTAAAAGCGCTGAGCAACGACATTGAAAAGAACCTGCGCAATCCTTTGCGCGGCATCCGCGCCATTCTGAAGGAACAGGGCCTACCAGAAGTGGAGATCAACGCACAGGTACGCACCGGCGACACCACGGCGAAAGAGCGCGCGGCAATGAAGGACAAGCCGCCGCACATTTTGGTCACCACGCCGGAATCGCTTTACGTGCTGCTCACCAGCGTAGGCGGGCGGCGCATGCTGGGCAACGTGCGCACGGTGATCATCGACGAAGTACATGCCATGATCGGCGACAAGCGCGGCTCGCACCTCACCCTCTCGTTGGAACGGTTGGATCACTTGTTGCGCAAACCTGCGGTGCGCATCGGCCTCAGCGCCACCCAGCGGCCCATCGAATTGACAGCGCGTTTCCTCGTCGGCAACAAGCACCTCAACAGCGACGGCACGCCGCAATGCACCATCATCGATGCCGGCCACAAGCGGCGCATGGACCTCGCCATTGAGCTGCCTGGCGCGCCGTTGGGCGCGGTGATGGCCAACGAAGTGTGGGGAGAGGTCTACGAAAAGCTCGTGAAGCTGATCGAAGAGCACAAGACCACATTAATTTTCGTGAACCAACGGCGCATGTGCGAACGATTAGCGTTCAACCTGCGGGAACGCTTGGGCGAAGAGGTGGTGGGCGCGCACCACGGCAGCCTTTCGCGCGAGCAACGCTTGCACGCGGAAGACAATTTGAAGAGCGGCAAATACAAAGCGCTCGTGGCCACGGCCAGCTTGGAATTGGGCATCGACATCGGCGACATCGACCTGGTGTGCCAGATCGCGAATCCCTTCAGCATCGCGGCCTTTTTGCAGCGCGTAGGCCGTAGTGGCCACAACGTGGGCGGCTTGCCGAAAGGCCGTTTGTTCCCGCTTTCGCGTGATGAACTGGTGGAAAGCGTTGCGCTGTTCGATGCCGTGCGCAGGAATGAGCTCGACGCCATCATCATGCCCGAAAAACCGCTCGACATCCTCGCGCAGCAGATCGTTGCGGAGGTGGCCAGCGATGAAATTCCGGAGAGCGAACTCTACGGTGTGATGCTCGGCGCATACCCGTTCCGCGAGCTGAAAAGAGAGGAGTTCGATGCCACGGTGAAGATGCTGTCGGACGGCTTCACCACACGGCGTGGCAAGCGCGGCGCGAATATCCATCGCGACATCATCACCGGTCGGCTACGCGCGCGGAAAGGCGCGAGACAGCACGCCATCATGAGCGGCGGCTCCATCCCGGACATGTTCGACTACGACGTGGTCGCGGAGCCGGAGAATGTTTTCATAGGTACGCTGAACGAGGATTTCGCCATTGAAAGTCTGCCCGGCGACGTGTTCCAATTGGGCAACAGCACGTGGCGCATCCTCGGCGTAAGCGAAAGCAAAGTGCGCGTGGTGGATGCCGAAGGCGCGCCACCGTCCATGCCGTTCTGGCTCGGCGAAGCGCCCGGTCGCACCAAGGAAATGAGCATCGCGGTATCGCGCTTGCGCGAAGAAATTGCTCAACGTGCAGGCACACCTTCCGAAGACGACACCGACGAAAGTTGGAAGCAGCCCGCCATCGATTGGCTGATGAACGAAGTGCATGTGGACGAACGCACGGCGGATCAAGTGGCCGAGCATTTGATCCTCTCCCAGATCGCTCTCGGCGCCATGCCCACGCGCGAACGTTTGGTGATGGAGCGTTTCTTCGACGAGGCCGGCGACATGCACTTGGTGATCCACGCGCCGTTCGGTGCGCGCATGAACCGCGGCTGGGGCTTGGCGCTGCGAAAGCGCTTCTGCCGCAACTTCAACTTCGAGCTGCAGGCCGCCGCCACTGAGGATGCCATCATTCTTTCCCTCGGAAGCACGCACAGTTTCGCGCTGGAGGACGTGTGGAAATACCTCAATCCGAAAACCGTGACCGACGTGCTGGTGCAAGCCTTGCTGGATGCACCGATGTTCGGCACCCGCTTCCGCTGGAACGCCACGCGCGCACTCGCCGTACAGCGTCGTTGGTTCGACAAGCGCGTACCACCGCAGTTGCAGCGCATGCAGAGCGAAGACCTCGTTGCGCTCGTTTTTCCGGACCAATTGGCCTGCTTGGAGAACATTGTCGGGGAGCGCGAAGTGCCGGACCATCCGCTGGTGCATCAGACCATCCATGATTGCCTCACCGAGGCCATGGACATTGAAGGTTTGGTTGAAGTGCTGTCGCGGATCCAGAACAACGAGCTCGAGTTGATCGCACGCGACCTGCGGGAACCGTCGCCCTTCGCTCACGAGATCATCAACGCGCGGCCTTACGCTTTCCTAGACCCCGCGCCGCTGGAAGAACGTCGCACGCGCGCCATCCGCACACGCCATGCACTTGATCCCGCCACCGCGAAGGATCTCGGTAAGCTTGATGGCAACGCCGTGCGCATGGTCCGTGAGGAAGCATGGCCGGGTGCTTCCGATGATGATGAACTCTACGACACGCTCGTGCAATGCGGCGTGCTTGCGGAAGAAGAAGGCAAAGCCCACGGCTGGGACCATTTCTTTGGTGATCTACAGCGGCAGGGCAGGGCCGTGGCGATCTCGCGGGAAGGAAAACCCGCGTTGTGGTGCGCGCTGGAACGCTTGCCGCAAGTGCTGGCTGTGATCGGCGCTGCGGAATACCAGCCTTTGGTGGCCATGACCGAGGCGGTTGCTCAAGCGCACGATCTGGAGCGCCCGCTCATTGACCTGATGCGCGGCCGTATGGAAGTGGAAGGCCCTGCAACCAGTGCGGATCTCGCCGACCGCCTCGGCATGGAAGGATCGCAGGTCGAAGGTGCGATGCTGCACTTGGAAGCCGACGGCATGGTGTTCCGCGGCTACTTCGATCCCGATGTGGACGACCAGCAATGGTGCGAACGGCGGCTGCTGGCGCGGATCCACCGCTACACGTTGCAGAAACTGCGGCGCGAAGTGGAACCGGTGTCGCCCGCGGCGTTCATGCGTTTCCTTTTCGGCTGGCACGGCATCGGCCAAAGCGAATTGAAGGAAGGCCCGCAAGCCTTGCAAGCCGTCATTGAAAAGCTGCAAGGCGCGGAAGCCCCCGCCGTGGCTTGGGAAAGCGACATCTTCCCGACACGTCTTCCCGGCTATGCACCGGAATGGATGGACCAGCTCTGCTTCAGCGGCCAAGTGGCTTGGGGACGTTTCACGCCGTACACGGGCGAAGCGGGCGCGCCATCATCGCTGCGGAATGCGCCGTTGAGCATCTGCCTGCGCGGGCAACTGCCTTTGTTTGTTGGCGCGCCGGTGGAAGAAGAAGAGCTGGGCGAACCCGCCCGGCAAGTGTTGTCAGCTTTGCGCGAAAGAGGTGCGCTCTTCCACACCGACCTGCTGAAGCAATGCAACCTGATGCCGATCCAAGTGGAGCAGGGGCTGAGTGAATTGGTGGCGAAAGGCCGCATCAGCGCCGACGGTTTCACCGGGCTTCGGGCGTTGCTTGTGCCTGCGGGAAAGCGATCGGCCTTGAAGGAAAGGCGCGCCCGGCGCAGCTCTGCGATGCCTTTCACCCTGGAGCAAGCTGGGCGCTGGTGGCTTTTCGATGCACCGCCGGAAGCAAACAAGGAAGCTGAACGCGAGCGCATTGAAGAACTCACGCGGACTTTGTTGTTGCGCTACGGCGTGATCTTCCGCAAGCTCGTACAGCGCGAACGCACTGCACCACCATGGCGCGAAATGCTGCGCGTGTTGCGCCGCATGGAAGATCGCGGTGAGCTGCGCGGCGGCAGGTTTGTAAGCGGTGTTTGGGGCGAACAGTTCGCCTTGCCCAACGCCATTCCCTTGTTGCGCGCACAACAGAAACAGGCCCAAACCCCGGACACAATGCCCGACGGCGATGCGGGTCTGGTCACCATCAGCGCAGCGGATCCGCTCAACCTTACCGGTGTGATCACCCCGGGCGAACGTATTGCATCGCGCAACAGCGAGCGCATCCTCTACCGCAACGGTGCGCCCGTGGCGGTTTACGACGGCGATGAACTTCGCTGGCTGAAAAACGCTGCCGAAGCAGGAGCCGCTCCTGCGGAAAGTGCGCGCATGATCGAACGCATGCGCCGCGTGGTCCCGCCGAAGATGCGGGCGTTCTACGGGAAGGGGATCGGCTGAATCAACGTGTTTCTACTTCCAAATGGCATAAGAATCCAAAATCACCACGCCGGTTGCATAGTAGCGGATAAGGGCACTGTGCGCAACACCCCATCCGGGGTAAGGCGGTACTGCAATTCCGTAAACCGCTCCAAGTCATGGTCGTAAATCGCGTAGTAATAGGGTACCACCTCTTTCCTCACCACCAGCGTTGACGTGCGGGAAGCCTCCGGTCTGGGCGGCACGTGGCGCGGCTTTTTAGAAAGGCTTCCCGTACGAGCAGGTCGAGCTGTTGATCACCCGTGTTCATGGATGGATTCATTGTCCGCTCGCTCATCTCCCGTTCACATGCTTAGTCACCATCGCACATGGGTACCCAATCACGGTGCCGATCACGATGGAGCGGCGCTTGCACCCGTCCGTGTTGCCGATGCGCCGAAATGCGGAAGTATCCCTCACCCGTGCGCCGTGCGTTATTTCCCCAAACAGCGGGACGGATGAGGTGTGATCAAGGGGGCATTTCGGGGAGCATTTGGGTAGCCCGAAAAAACTTGGCATGAAGCTTGATATGCGGGCGTGCCATCACTTTATCCAATGGACCAGAACGACCTCAAAACCATCCGTGAACTTACCGTGACCATGCATGATAGTGCATTGGGATATGCAGCGGCAAGCCGTCGTGCCATGGACCCGGAATTGAAGGAGTACCTGATGGAAGCCAGCGTAGCCCGTGCTGGCGAGGCGCTTCAATTGGTCGGGGAACTGCGCCGCAACGCTGTTCCGGTACCAGTAGGTGGAACGGTCTTGGGTGCGGCACACCGCACGTGGATGGCCTTTCGGGATCAACTCTTTGGCATGGACGATGCCGGCATGTTGGCCGAGTGCGGTCGCGGCGACTCCCATTTGATAGGCCGTTACGATGATGCTTTGGGGCACTTACAGTCCTCGGTAGAGCTTCGTGAATCCCTGCAACAACAGCGGGAAGCAGTGATGTCTTCATATCACTCCATCCAGAGCATGGAGGTGCCATTGGCGTAAGTGGGTCAAAGCACTTTTCCAATTGCCGGATCTTGGCCCCGTAACTTCGGCCATGCGTTTCGTCGTGTTGGCCCCATTGTTTTTCGCTATACCGCTTCTTGCCCAAACGTGGACCCAGCTCCCGGATTTCCCGGGCACAGCGCGTGATGACGCTGCGGCGTTCAACATCCAAGGCAACCTTTACGTGGGCACCGGTCGCGAGGTAGGCTTCGGCCTTACCAACGATTGGTGGCGTTTCAATACGGCCACGGAAACGTGGTCGCAAATTGCCTCGTTGCCTGCCAGTCCGCGCCAATACTGCGCAGCGTTTACAGTGTATGACACCGCCTACGTCTTCGGTGGGCAGGATGACAACGGCGCGCTCGCGGAGTTATGGGCTTACTATCCGCTACAGGATCAATGGCTGCAAAAGGCATCGTTGCCCGCGGAGGCAAGGTCGGCATGTGCGGCATCGGAAGGGTGGGGTTACGGTATCGTGGCCACCGGCATGTTGGCCAGCGGCGAACCGACCAACGAAGCATGGCGCTACTGGCCCGTTCAGGATGAATGGGAAGCGTTGAACCCTGTGCCCGGTCCCGCGCGGCATCGCGCAGCGGGCATGCCCGGCTTCAACGGCGTAGTGGTGGCTGGCGGCGCGGACAGTGCGTTCGCGCCATTGGCCGATGCATGGAGCTTCGCCACATGGTTCGAAACCGGTGAATGGTATCCCGCACCGGCACTGCCTGAAGCGCGCGCTTGGTTGCACGGTGCCAGCAACGATCTGGTGTTGTTGCTCGGCGGTCAGTCGGAACCGGGCGTATTGCACGCGGATTGCTGGAAACAAGGGAACACCGGCTGGGAAGCACTCCCGGACTTCGGGGGTGGCCCGCGCAAAGGCTTGGTAGTATTAGGTCAACAAGAAAGCCCATGGAACTACAATTGCTATGCGGGCCTTGGGATCGACAGTGCCAATGTGCGCAAGAAGGACTGGTGGAAGTTGGACGTTGCGCTCGCGATAGACGAACATGCAGCATCATTTATTGGGATCTTCCCGAACCCTGCAAAAAATTGGGTGAAGTTGAAATTCCCTGCGGGTTTCACCGGCGCAAAGGTCCACGTATCGGATGCGCTCGGTCGATCGGTTTTTGACGGGGCCGTGCAGAACAACGCGTTGGATGTTTCGAGCTTCGCTCCCGGCCAGTATGTAGTCCGTGGCATTTCCGGCACGTCGCTGGTGCGTGGCACCTTCATCAAGCTGCCGTGAAACCGGCACATTCGCACAACATTTTTCTGGCCAGTAAGAACCGAAAAGAAACTACGACGTTCATGCAATTCCTCGATCCAGCATTAGACGCTTATTCCGAAACTCACAGTGGCATCGAAGCCGAATACCTGCGTGAACTCACTGAAGAAACGCACCGCAATGTGCAGATGCCGCAGATGATAAGCGGCCATTTGCAAGGAAGGTTTCTTTCATTGCTCAGCCATCTGGTGCAACCTAATATCATCGTGGAGATCGGCACCTTTACCGGTTATAGCGCGCTTTGCCTGGCGGAAGGGCTGGCCAAGGGCGGCATGCTGCACACCATCGACATCGACCCGTGGCTGCCGGAAATGGTGAACCGTTACGTTGAAAAGGCCGGTATGAAAGATCGCATCACCATGCACCATGCAGCCGCGTTGGAGGTGTTGCCGAAGCTCCCCGCCCCGTTCGACCTGGTGTTCATCGACGCGGACAAACAGAACTACGTCAACTACCTCAACGCCGTAGTGGACAAAGTGCGCCCCGGCGGCCTCATCATCGCGGACAACGTGCTCTGGAGCGGCAAAGTGCTAAAGCCGGAAGCCGAGCAAAGCGATCAAACCAAAGCACTGCGGGCCTACGCAAAAGCAGTGAACGAAGATCCCCGCCTGAAAGCAGTGCTCGTGCCCTTGCGCGACGGCCTGTTAGTAGCGCGCAAAGTCGCTTAGTTGTGGTCCTTTTGTAAGTCTGAAGAGTCCGTTCTCCGTTCGGTTTAGCCGCAGATTGCGCCGATTACGCAGATTTTGCCCCGTTGCGGGGAACGCTGTGAACCGGTGTATACTTTGGTTTTCCCTTGTCGGAGGCCGGCATTCATCTGCGCAATCTGTGTAATCTGTGGCTCCCCTCTTGTGGGAGGCCGTCATTCCTCAATTGGGTCAAATCGAAAAGGATGCCATTACGGCGACCGTGCTCCGTTTGGTTTAGCAGAAGATTGCGCCGATTACGCAGATTTTTTCCGCGTCGCGGGAAAGTGTGAACCTGTGAAATCGGAGTCTCTCTCCGTCGGAGGCGTGTATTCCGACCGAAGGTCGCATCTTTCTAATTTGCGACTATTTCTTGTCGGAGGCCGGCATTTACTCGCCTGGGCGTAGCCGCTTCGGCGGAGCACGGTCTGTGTAATCTGTGGCTACCCTCTTGTCGGAAGCTGCAATATCGACCGCAGGTCATCCGCGTGAATCAAAGCCAGCCCAACAACAACACTGGTTCCACTGAAAATTTACAAGTTCATCAACCATGCAGAAATGCGTTTTTATCTTGGCGGGCCGCCATTGGCCTCTATGCCATGATCGATCTGCGTTCCGACACCGTGACCAAACCCACGCCCGCCATGCGCGAAGCCATGGCGCAGGCTGAAGTGGGTGACGACGTGTTCGGCGAAGACCCTACGGTGAACGCCTTGGAGGCGCGGCTGGCCAAGCTCTTCGGCCACGAAGCGGGCTTGTTCTGCCCCAGCGGCACGCAGACCAACCAGATAGCGATCAACGTGCATACACGGCCCGGCGACGAAGTGATCTGCGAAGAAGGCGCGCACATATACCGGTATGAGGGAGGTGGCACCATGGCCACCAGCGGGTGCAGTGTGAAGTTCGTGCCAGCAGACCGTGGCCGTTTCAAGGCTGAAGATGTGGCCGCCGCTGTGAATGCGCCCGATGCCGCCTATTTGGCCCGCACGCGATTGGTGGTAGTGGAGAACAGCAGCAACCGAGGGGGCGGAAGCATTTGGGACCTCGCGGAAGTAAGCCGCATCAAGCAGGTTTGCGATCACCATGGCCTGGCATTGCACTTGGACGGTGCCCGCATCTTCAACGCCATGGCTGAAGATGGAAGATCACCTCAGGAGTGGGGTGCGCCTTTCGATTCCATTTCAATCTGCTTGAGCAAAGGCTTGGGCGCCCCGGTTGGAAGCGTTTTGGTGGGAAGCTCGGAATTCATTCAACAAGCACGCCGTGTGCGCAAGCGCCTTGGCGGTGGCATGCGACAGGCGGGTATTCTCGCGGCAGGATGCATGTACGCGCTGGACCATCACGTGGTGCGGCTGCGCGACGATCATGCAAAAGCAAAAATGCTCGCGGCCGCCTTGCATGAAGTACCTGCAGTGGAAAGCGTGTTGCCGGTGCAGACGAACATCGTGGTCTTCAATTTGGCGAACAAGCTGAAAGCTGCGAAATTCCTGAATAAACTGCGTGCGGAAGGTGTGCTTGGGTCCGAGTTTGGCCCTTCCACCGTGCGCATGGTTACGCACATGGATGTAGATGTTGCAGGCATGAAAGATGCAATTGCGATCTTGAAAAAAATCGATGTTTAATGAAACAGGTTCTTCCTCTCGTTGCGTTCGTATTGCTTGTCTTTTCAAGTTGCAAGGCACAGCAGTTCACACCTGCAGGTTCGGATCGTGGAGTCGACGTTTCCTATCGTTGGAAACACGCGCCTGGGAAACCTTCCGAACTGTTGCTGAAGTTGGTTAATACCGCAGATTCGGCCCGTACCGTTCATGTGGGCTTGGACCTGTACTACCAGGGCCTCACCGTGGAACAGTTCAGCGCGGACACCTGTATCCGTGCCGGGCGCACCATGAACGGAAAATTGAACGGTTTCTATTTTGTGCCACAGGCAGTGACGCCGGAGCAGGCTGAGGGTCCCGATGTGCGGGTGGAAATGACCGGCATCAATGCAATCCCCGTGGCGGAATGCCCATGACGACACGCGCTGAACGTCAACAATGAGCAAGAGACGCATCCCCGAAGCTTGGGCCATCATCGGTGTTTCACTGCTGATGGTGCTTGCCCTGGCATTGCTGGCGCGCGGCCTGGTGAAGAACAAGGACCGCGCCGGACAGCTCGGTGAATTGGCCGTTTCCAGAGCCATGGACAGCCAGAATGTTTTGTTGGACATGTTGGTGAAGACCTATACATGGGACATTCAGGAGGAAGCTGCTTACATCGCCAACGATGACAGCACCGGGAAGGAAGAATTACTAAGCCGTTGGTTGCCCGTGCTTCGAAGTCGGTTCGCCATCAACAGCATCGGCTTGGCGGACGACCGTGGCAACGATCACCTGCTGGAGCATGCGGATAGCCTGTGGCGGTACACAGTGACGATCAGGGACACCGTTCCTTTTCACTGCTCAGTTTTACGTTGGTCCATGCGCGCGACTCCAGAAACGGGCGACACCTTGCATCCCGATTCCGGGGCCGATCCACGCCAAGCACCGTGGTACAGCCAGGCCTTGGAGGACCGACGCGACGGACCGGTGTGGACCGTTGGGACGGACACCTCAAAGCGCATTCTTCACCTGTCCTTGTTACTGCGTGGAGGCCAGGGTGCCCCGGGTTACCGCGTGATCCATTTCGACATGGATGCGGATGCAATGTTTGCCGGTTCATCCCAATGGGCGGCCGAAGTCTCCAGTGTCTTGCTCACTTCGAAAGGCGCGCCCTTGACCGTCCTGGACACGAGCGAGATCGGGCGCGCATGGACCAAGGCGCTGGCAGGCTGGAAGCCGCTTGAAAGCTCGGGAGATATCAAAGTCACCGTGGGCGATCATGCTTTTGTGGCCCGGCTGTCGCCGTACGACCTCAATGGCGTACGGCTTTTCACCGGCGTGATGGTGGGCTTCGGTCCCATTGAGCAATGGAACGAAGAAGGTCGTACGGCCTTGTGGTGGGTCTTGGGGTTGTTGGTTTTGCTTGGCTTGTTGTTGGCCACTGTCTACCTCCAAAGCCGTAATGCGGAAAAGCGGGTACAGCGGCAAACGCGCCGGTCCACTATTCAGGCGCGGAACTTGGCCCAGGCCATCGACGAGCGCGAAACGCTGGACCGCGAAGTGCATCACCGGGTAAAGAACAACCTGCAGGTGGTAAGCAGCCTGCTGAACCTACAGGCCCAACGGGTACCGTTGGCGGAAGCGCAGAAAGAATTCCTGCGGGGAAAACGGCGCATTGATTCCATGGCCCTGGTGCACCACAAGCTTTATCGGCAGAAGGACTTGGCGCACGTTGACCTTGGTGTGTTCCTCAACGATCTGGCCACAGCCTTGGCGGCGATGTTCGATCCGGACAGCCGGGGCGTAAGTCATTCGGTGGACAGCGGCGGGGTTAAAATGGATGCGGATACCAGCATCCAGTTGGGTATGATCACCTGCGAACTATTGGCGAATTGTCATCAGCACGCCTTCCCGTATTCCACCGGTGGGCACATCGATCTTATCGTGCGCGACACTGGCGAAGGAATGTTCACCATGACGGTGAAGGACAACGGTAAGGGTACCACTCCTGCCGCCACTAACCGTGCGGCTTTGGGCTTGGAAGTTGTGGAAGCGCTGGCCGAACAGTTGGACGGAAAAATGCGGATGGTGGAAGGAGAGGGCACCACGGTGGAGGTCACCTTCCGCTCGATCGGCCACTAAAGCCGCATTGCCTCCGGATCATTTCAACCATTGGAGTTCCACACGGCGTTCGCCCGGCCCGGTGCCACCGCTTCGGCTGTCGCCGAAATAGTTCAGCAGCAGCCGTTCCCCACCAATGCCCATGCCGAGCAAAAAGTCACGGACGGCCTTCGCTCGCGCCTCGCTGATCACCATGTTCACCTTGGGATCTCCTGTGGAATCGGCGTAGCCCGTAATGAGCACCCGGCTGCGTTGACCTTTGGCCATGGAGCGCCCCACTTCAGCCAGCAAAGCGCGTTGTTCGCTGCTCAAGGTCGATGAATTCTTTACGAAATTGAATGTGATGTCGCGCCCGCTCAAAACGTTGGGATCGGAAACCGGAAGGTCTGGCACTTCCGGCGCCTTTTGCCCATCGCGTATCTCCTGCACTTGCATGCCGATGTCGTCCATGCGCCCCTCCAAGTCGTCGATCCGATCGCGCATATTCCACAGTTCCTTGCGTTGGTCAATGCGGTCGATCCGTTCGTTTATGGCATCCAGTTCGGCTTTCAGCCAGCGGTCGCGCTTTCGGATTTTTACTGGCGGTCCTTGCTGCTTTGCCGCATCCGCCTCTGCGCGCGCCGCGATTCCACTGAGCATGGCATCGGTAAGGCGCACATCGGCACCGTGCACGGTGTCCGCTTTCAGGTCCAAAGCACACATGTAGTTCTGGTCATCAAACACGGTGTTGCACAAGGTGGGCACCGCATCGTTCATTCCGGCGGCCACTGACCCTCTTTGGCCTGCTAGGATGTCCGTGCCGGCCAGGTCCAACAGGTCGTTCCGGACCTGCCGTTCCAGTTCTTGCCGTTGGGCCCTTACATAATAGTAGATCGCCAGGTATTTCTCCTGGTCCTCGCCACCGTCAATGCCGAAGTTCGCCTGGCTCCAATCAATGCGGCACACGCGGCCAAGTTGCTCCATGGTGGGTTGCGAAAGGCGGGCTTGCGGAAAATTGAAATGCGCGGAGGCGGCACCGATCATGCGGTCGATGCCCATGCCCAATTTGGCCGCGTCCAAGTCCGTGTGCACACCATCCCGGGTAAAATGCACGCGATCGTCCAAGTATTGCTCGATCCCGGCGATCACCAATTGGTCCAGCGGCAATGCATATCCGGTCGTGTTTTTTTCCGGGGTGAATGTGAAGTACACCGCATTCCCTGTAAGACCGGACCAAGTGGCGAAGGCCAAAGAAGTTGCGTCCGTATCGTCACTTGTGCGTGCGGAGACCAGCACGCTGTCCAAGGAACCGGTGGAGGAAAGTGCTGCCGTTTCCTGAGCAACAACAACCCTTGAAAGGCAGAACGCAAGCAGGAAAAAGGCCCCTTTGGCCGAAAAGTGCGGTGGCATTGGAGCAGCCAACTTAGGGGATAGAACAAAGCCGCGCCAGTGGCAAGCGGCAAAAACCAAGCCGCAAACACGGAAGGCCTTTGGTGGCAAGGGTTTGCGAAAGGGGAATTCCAGAAAGAATAGGGGTCTGAAATACCGTCAGTCCCCGGTTTTCAGGACTTCGGGCACGATTGAGCCGTTGGCGGCATTCGGCAATGCCATGCCGAGCAAAGCACAAATCGTGGGCACAATGTCCGTGATGGTGGTGGAGCGTAGCACCTCGTTGTGGCGGATGCCTTGGCCCATGAAGATCACTGGCACGTGTGTATCGTAGTTCCAGGCAGTCCCGTGTTCCGTGCCTTTTTCGGGCTCTTCATTGCGCCATATCATGTAGCCCGGTTTCAACGCGAAGAGGATATCCCCGCTACGGCCCTCCATCCACCCGCGCAGGGCGGCTTGCATCACGGGGTCAGCGGTTCCAATTTCGCGCAAGCTTGTAGCACTTGCTGCGGCGGCAATCTTTGGGTGCTTGATCAGCTCGCGGGCCACTGCATTGGCAGTTTCAATGTTAGTGCCGGGGCGTAAGTAGAGCTGCTCCTTCACGATGGTATCCACGTCCGCGCCAAATCCTTGCTGCGCCAAAAAGCCCATCAGCTCGGCGGGACTTGCATATCCGGCACTCACGCCTAGGTCCCGCAAATAGGCCGGTACATCGGAACCGCCATGGTCCGCGGTGAGGAACACGGTGTAGTTCCCGTTGCCGACATGCTGGTCCAGGTAGTTGAACACGCGCGCCAATTCAGCATCGAGGCGGATGTAGATGTCCTCCAGTTCCAAACTGCGCTGGCCACCGTCGTGGGCGCTTTCATCGGGCGCGCTGTAGCTCAATGCCAGCAGGTCAGGAATGCTGTCTTGGCCCATCTGCTCATTCTCCAGCGCGGCCAAGGCCATGTCCGTGGTAATGGTATTTCCCCAAGGTGTAAACTTGATCAAGTCGTAGGCGGCACCTGCTTTTCGCATCGCACCCATGTCAAGCGGCAGGGTTGGGGTTTTGGCCCCAGTTGTTGGGTATTCATAGATGTTGTCGTCAGGCAGCGGTGAATGGTATCGCGCACGGGGCAACGCTAGGTCCCACTTGCCTGCGAGGTATTTGTCGGGGCGTTTTTCAGCGTTGAACCTTTTCACCCAATCGGGTAATTCGTTCATGTACCAAGAACTGGTGATGAAGTTGCCTTCCTTGCCGCCCATGAACCAGTAGGAAGCATCGCCCGTGCGGCCGATGGGCATGATGGCGGAGCGGTCCTTCAGCGATACGCCGATGGTGCGTGAAGCGCCGCTCCAGCGTAGCTCCATTTCATCGGCCAAGGTGGAAGCAAGCAACTTTGCTGGAGAGCAGCGCGAGTACGGCGCATCGCTGCCGATGCCGTGAACTGTAGTGTCTTTGGAAGAATAGACCGTGCGGCGCAATGCGGGATCGTAAATGTTGTTGGCCGTGATGCCGTGGCGCGAAGGCGTGGTGCCGGTGTAGATGCTGGCGTGGCCCGGTGCAGTGAAAGTGGGCACGTAGTTGTAATGCGCATCGCGTTGGAAAGAGCCTTCGCGCACCAGACGTTTAAAGCCGTCGTCGCCGAAATTGTCCCATTCGCGATAGAGCATGTCCAAGCGCATCTGGTCCACCACGATGCCCACCACCAAGCGGGGCGGGTTTTGCCACGTGGGTTGTGCGTTCAGCAGCGTTGTAAAAAGCAGAGCGGAAAGCGAGAGGAATAATTTCATGCCGTGCGTGCGATCACGAAGAAGATGGCCAAACAGGCCACTACGTTTACCAAAACATTGGCTACCGCTAAACCTGGAAATCCTTCGCGGAAGAGCAGAAAGTTTTCGTAGCTGAACGTGCTGAAGGTGCTGAAGCCGCCGCATATGCCCACAGTGATGAGCGCGGAGAGTGCAGGCCGTTGCTGGAAGTGCGGTTGCATCCGCAGGACCACCCAAGCCAGAATAGCCGTGGCCAAAAGATTGGAGGCGAATGTGGCCCATGGGAATGCGCCACGCAGATCAAGTGCCAGCAGTAATCGGGTAATGCCGTAGCGAAGCAAACTGCCTATGCCACCACCGATAAAAACCGCAGCCCAAGTGTTCATTTTTCAATGGTGCGTTGGTGGACCCACCGGAAAAGCCAGTATGCCAAACCGCCGATCAACGAGCCGTAAAGCGCGCCCACGATGACATCTCCGGGGTAATGCACGCCTAAATAAACGCGGCTGTACGCGATCAACCCGGCCCACAAGAGCAATAGCGGCAACACCCACCACGGGCGGCGCTGCAGCATGCCGGCCATAAATGCTGCCAGCGCAAAATGGTTGGAAGCATGCGAAGAGATGAAGCCGTATTGGCCACCGCAATGGTTGTCCACAAGGTGTACCAAGCCCACCAAGTCGGGGGCATGGCAAGGGCGCAAACGGAGGAACACATCCTTGAAAAGCACAACGGAACCGGTGTCGCTGCAGAGGATCATGAGCGCAGCTACCGGCAAGGAAAGCCAAAGGCCGCGCCAGCCCCAGCGCATTTTGATCAACACCAGAAAGAGCACGTAGACGGGAAACCAAAGCCGCAGATCGCTCAGCCACGTCATCCAGCCATCGGCGGTGGCATTGTGCGCGCCGTTCACCGCGAGGAAGGCGGTGCGGTCCGCGGCGAGTATGGCGTCCGTCCAAGTCATGCGCAGATCACACGCCTTTTGCCGAAGTGGCAGCGGGTTCTTGCAGTTTCGACCAGATCATGTCCTTTAGCTTGTCCAATCCGGTCTGGGCCACGGAACTGATGAAGATGTGCGGAAGGTCTTTGGGCAATTCCTTGCGGATGGCCTTGGTAAGTTCGTCGTCCAGCAAGTCCGATTTGCTGATGGCGAGGATGCGTTCCTTGTGCAACAGTTCCGGGGAATACTTGCGCAGTTCGTTCAGCAGCACTTCGTATTCGGCTTTGATGTCAGCGCTGTCAGCAGCCACCATGAAGAGCAACAGGCTGTTGCGTTCAATGTGGCGGAGGAAGCGCAGGCCGATGCCCTTCCCTTCGCTGGCCCCTTCAATAATTCCGGGGATATCAGCCATCACGAAGCTCATTCCGCCGCGGTACTCCACAATGCCGAGGTTGGGCACCAGCGTGGTGAACGGATAGTCGGCGATCTTCGGTTTGGCGGCGCTCACCACGGAAAGCAAAGTGCTCTTTCCTGCGTTGGGAAAGCCCACCAAGCCGACATCTGCCAGTACTTTCAGCTCCAAGATCATCCATTGCTCCAAGCCGGGTTCGCCGGGTTGTGCAAAGCGTGGCGTTTGGAATGTGGCGCTGTGGAAATGCTGGTTGCCGAGGCCGCCACGGCCGCCTTGCAAGAGAATTATTTCTTGGCCCGCCTCCGTGATCTCGCAGATCTGTTCGCCGGTTTCGGAATCCTTCGCAATGGTGCCCAACGGAACTTCGATGTACCTGTCCTCGCCCATGCGTCCACTGCTCTGGTTGGAACTGCCCACCTCGCCATCCTTGGCGATAACGTGCTTCGTGTAGCGCAAGTGCAGCAATGTCCATAACTGCGGGTTGCCACGCAGAATGATGTGCCCGCCGCGCCCGCCATCGCCGCCATCGGGACCACCCTTGGGGATGTACTTCTCGCGCCGCATGTGGCGGCTGCCCGCGCCGCCCTTGCCGCTGCGGCATTCAATACGGATGTGGTCAATGAAGTTGGCAGAGGACATGCCGCAAAGGTGGTGAATGGAAGCGGGGAATGGTTTTCCAAGGGAACTAATATGCCGCGTAGCGCTCTGCGCCTTTTAGCTTATCCCGAGTTATGGCGCGGGGTTCATCATCAAAGCCCAGGTCGTGATACAGTAGGGTTGGACTGTCCGCTTCCTATTGGAAACCACCGCGTCTATAATTCTGAATCCTCCCGGCGCAAATTGCATATCGGGACAACTGACAACCAAAATCTAAACTACCCGTCAATCGCGTCCGTCAAACGAGCTGTTATCTCCGCAATGCTGCCGATGCCGTTAATCCGCCGCAATTTGCCCTGTGCATGATAGAATTCCTTCAGCGGCGCGGTCTTTTTCTCGTATTCACGGATGCGTTTGCGCACTACCTCCTCGCTCTTATCATCCGGCCGGCCACTGGTTGCGCCGCGGCCTAAGAGACGCTTAACGAGGTCCTCCTCCGGCACTTCCAAAGCGAGCATCAAAGAGATAGGGTCGCCAATGCGGATCAGGGTTTCATCCAGCGCTTCGGCTTGTGCGCGGGTGCGCGGAAAACCGTCGAAAATGAACCCTTGGGCATCGGGATTGTCTTCCAACAGGTTTCGGATCATGCCTACCACCAGGTCATCCGGAACCAATTCACCGGCGCTCATCAACTCCTGTGCTTGCAGGCCGAGCGGTGTTTCCGCTTGGATCTCGCCCCGCAGGAGATCACCTGTGCTAACGTGGTGAAGACCATAACGCTCGTTGAGGAATTTGCTTTGCGTGCCTTTGCCGGCACCCGGAGGGCCGAAGAGCACGATGTTCGTTTTCTTCATGGTTCAGGATTGCGCAAGGCGGAAAATGCCAGGCAAATTGCGGCCTAAGCCGTCGTGGTCCAGTCCGGAGCCCACCACGAAAACGTTGGGGATCTCCAATGCCACATAATTGATGGGGATGTCCTTCTTGTAAGCTTCGGGTTTCAGCAGCAGTGCAGCGATGGCCACCGTGGCAGGTTGTTTCTCGTTCAGAGCTGCCATGATGTGGACAATGGTGTTGCCGGTGTCCACGATGTCCTCCAGCACCACTACGTGCCGGCCCGCGATGCGTTCGTTCAGGCCGATCAACTGGCTCACCGTTCCGGAACTTACCGTGCCGTGGTAACTGGCCACCTTCACGAAAGAGATCTCGCATTGGATAACCAAGCGCTTCAGTAATTCCGACGCGAAGAAGTAGCTGCCGTTGAGCACACCGATGAAAAGCGGGGTTTTATCGGAGTAGTCTTTGGCCACCTTGGCGGCAAGTGTATCAATAGCCTTGGCCACGTCGGCTTCGTCCACGTAAGGTTCAAAGTGTTTGTCGTGCAGGGTAACGTTCGCCATGGGAAGGCGCGAAGGTAGACAAAGGGAAAAAGTGAAAAAACAAACGGAATTGGGCGGCGAAGCCGACAGAACACTACTTTGGACCCGATGCGCAAGACTTCCACCTTCTTATTTGCGGCGTTTCTGCCGGTGTTCGCCATGGCCCAAGGCGAACCTGTTACTACCGGGGCGCGCTTTGCCGGCATGGGTTATGCGGGCGTAACCATGAGCGACCTGTGGAACGTGAGCGGCAACCAGGCCGGGCTGGCGGGGTTGGAGCATCCCGTGGCGGGCGCGTACTACCAGCAGCACTGGCTGTCTCCGGATCTGGCCATGCAAGGCCTTGCGGTGGCGGTGCCGGTGGGCAAAGGTTGTTTCGCGGCCAGCGCGAATTCCTTCGGTAACGACCTGTATGCGCAGCGCACTTTCGGCCTGGCGTATGCCATGAAACTCAGCGACGATTGGCGCGTAGGCGTGCAACTGGACTACCTCAACCTGCGCCTAGGCGAGGACTATGGCAGCACCGGCGCGGTTACTGCGGAGGTGGGTGTACAGGCGAAGATCACCGAGCACCTGTGGGTGGGCGCGCATTTGTACAACCCCAACCGCGCCAAGTTGGGCGGGCCGTACGATGAGGAAGTGCCAACAGTTTTTAAAGCGGGGCTGGGCTATGTCTTCAACGACAAAGTGGTAATGACGGGTGAAGTGAGCAAGGACATTGACAGACCGGAACAGTACCATGCGGGCATCGAATACCAGCCCGTTAAAGCACTGTACTTACGCACGGGCATCAGCACCGGTCCCACAAAGGCGCACTTCGGCGCGGGCTTGCGCATTAAGCAACTGGAGCTGGACATTGCCGCGGTGTTGCGGTCGCAACTTGGCTTAACGCCGATGTTGAACCTGAATTATCGTTTCGAATGAGGCGGTACTTGGTATCGCTTCTTGCCGTTTGGGCTTGCATCGGCCTGGTGCATGCGCAGGAGATTTCACCGGAGATACGGGACCTTATAGAGCAGCGCGTGGAAGCCATCGCGGGCCAGTTGGGGGAAGACAGCGACGTGGACCTCAGCGCCATCGGGGAGCAGCTTATGGACCGGCTGAACGATCCGCTCGACCTCAACCACGCCACGGCACAGGACTTGGCCGACCTCTACATGCTGTCGGACATCCAGGTGAACGCGATCATCGACCACATCCAGCGCTTCGGTAAATTCATCAGCATCTACGAACTGCAGACCATTGATGCTTTGGACCTCGCTACCTTGGAACAAATCCGGCCGTTCGTAACGGTCCGTGCCGAAGGCTCCTCGCGCACCTCACTGAAGGAAATGTTGGCCAACGGTAGCCACGAGATCCTGTTCCGCAGCCAAGTGAGCATCCAACAGCGCAAGGGGTTCATCGGCGGTGGCGATCCCTTTGGCTCCCCATACACCGACCCGGGCGGCGACCCTTTGCCGGACGTGGACGACCCGCAGGTGATGGACTCGCTGCGCCAAAACAGCAAGGTGTACCTCGGCAGTCCGTGGAAATTGTACACACGGTACCGTTTCCGCTACCGGCGCAACCTCAGCTTCGGCATCACTGCGGAAAAGGATGAAGGCGAAGAGTTCTTCAAAGGCACACAACCGAACGGCTTCGACTTTTACTCGGCCCACTTGTTCCTCCGCGATGTTGGGCCGGTGAAGGCCTTGGCGCTGGGTGATTACCAAGCGCAATTCGGGCAGGGTCTCGTCTTTTCCAGTGGCCTTTCGTTCGCTCGGAAATCGGCTTACACCATGAACATCAAGCGCAACGCGGAAGGGTTGACGCCTTATGCCAGCGTGAACGAGAACCAGTTCCTGCGTGGCGCAGGGGCCACGTTGGGCTTTGGGAAATACTGGGAGGGTACCGCCTTCATAAGCAGTAAAAAATTGGACGGGAACGTGGCCGAAACGGATACTGTTTCGGGGGCGGACGCTTCGGAGGCGGTGTTCAGTTCCTTCTTGGAAGATGGCTACCACCGCACCACGAACGAGTTGCGGAAGAAGCATGCGGTGGATGAGTTCATCTACGGTGGCAACGTGCGGTATTTGCGTCGCAATTGGAGCATCGGAGCTACGGCCGCGCATGAGGAATTCGGCGGAACATTGCAGAAAAGCAGTGTGTCGCCTTACAACCAGTTCGAATTCCAAGGCAGTGGAAATTCCACGTACGGCGTGGATTGGAACGTGCTGTACCGCAACCTCACCTGGTTCGGCGAAGGTGCACGCAGTGCCAACGGCGGCATGGCCGGCGTGACCGGTCTGCTGGTCGCGCTGGATAAGCGGCTTTCACTGGCGTTGCAGTACCGCGACCTACAGCGCGATTTCCAAGGGTTGTACAGCGCGGCATTCGCCGAAAGTTCAAACCCGTGGAACGAGCGTGGGCTTTACACCGGGTTGGAGCTGCGGCCCTCGCGCAAATGGACGTTTAACGCTTACTTCGACCAGTTCACTTTCCCTTGGTTGCGTTACCAGACGGACGGGCTGAGCAACGGCTATGAAGTGCTGGGCCAACTCACGTGGACGCCGAGCAAAAAGGTACAGTTATACGTGAGGGGGCGCAAGCAGGACAAGCCGAAGAACGCGGAATCCGTGACGGAGGGCATTGCGCCAATTGTGCCTACAAGCCAAGTGAATTACCGCTTCAATGCGAGCTACAAGGTGAGCAAAGGCCTCACCCTGCGCACGCGGATCGAAACGGTGGATTTTCAGCGTGGCGAAAGCCCCGTCGAACATGGCTTCCTCATTTATCAAGACTTGATCCATCGCCCGTCGAAAGGCCGCTTGGAGTTCACTGGCCGCGTTGCGTTGTTCGCCACCGACAGCTATGATTCGCGTGTTTACGCTTTCGAATCGGACATTCCCGGTGTATTCAGCCTTCCCCCGATCTACGGGCAAGGCCTGCGCTGGTACGGCATGGTGCGCTGGTCGGTGGCACGCGGCATTGACCTGTGGGCACGTTACGGTTCATGGGCATACCTCCACCAAGATGTCGTGAGTTCCGGTCTTCAGGAGATCTCCGGCGATCGCCGCAGCGACTTCAAGGTGGAGATGCGGTTGAAGTTTTAGGGCGTGAGCGGCGGTGTAACTTGCTCGGTGGGTACCGGGTATTTCGGTTCGCTATTGAAACGGTTATAGGTGTACATGGCGATGATGGCTCCCACCACCAACAACACCAGAATGATGGCGAACATGGCTTTGGTGGCCGGTGCATCATTCTTCCTCGGCGGATGAAAACCGGTGTTCGTGTCGCGTTGATGTGAGGTGTCCGTTTTCATCGTTTCGGTTGTTGGTGGTCCGCGGAAGTTGGGTCAATTAAAGCTTTGGGGCTTGCTTGGCTTAGGGTCAGCTGGATGCTGCGTGGGCTTGGCAGGTGTGTCCGGAGTTCCCGGGCGTTCCGTGGGGATGGTCGGCGGTGACATCGGTTCGGGCTGCCGAGTAGGTGGTGTATCCGGATTTTTCTCAGGTACGGTTGGCTTTCCCGGATCTTTCACAGGTCCGGGAGTTGGATTTTTGCTGGAATTCGGGTTCGTCGCTTTCATCTGCCCCGCAGTGGCTAAGGGAGTGCCAGTTCAAATTTGCAGCTGGCAAGCATACGGCCTTCGCCAATATCGGCGGGGCCATTAGGCAGAACCAACGGGAATTTGTCCGTTCTGCTCGCTCGTCAAATTTGGGGCGCGGTTTCCCCGGATCGGGCGGAATTCGCTACAGAGTGGAGGCGAAATTGGGCGGGGTGCCGGACTTTCAGAATAGGAGGTACCGAACATCCCGTTCAGGTGAGCAGGTTGTGGTTTCTCGAATTGCCCTTACGAGCGACCGCGGATCAGAACGGGTTCTTCCCCTCCGCGATCAACTTCTTCGCCACCAGCCTGCGCGCTTTCACGCTATTGAACGGCTGGTATTTGGTGAAGCGCTTCGCGCCCATTAGCATGCCTTGGCGTTCGTCGCCTTCCGCGAAAGCGCTTACCGCTTCCTTCGCGTTTTTATGGATGCGATCTGCAGCATCACGGATGAAGATCTGGCACATGGTGACCTGCTCTTGGACGTTGTCGGCGCCCTTCAGCCCGGCCAACTTCAACGTGCGCAGCAGCACGCTTTCAGCGAGGTAGGTGTCGATCACCATGTCACTGATGCGCATGACGATCTCCTGTTCATCGCCTAAACCGAGGCCAAGCTTTTGTGCAGCGCCGCCAGCGGCCATCAGCACGGCTTTTTTGAAATTGGCCACCATGCGTTTCTCCTCCCCAAGCAGGCTGTCGTCGGCTTCGGGAAAGTCGGGGATGCCCATTAGTTCCTCGGCTACTTTCATCGCGGGGCCCATCAGGTCCAATTGGCCTTTCATAGCGCGTTTCAGGAGCATGTCCACGGCCAACAGGCGGTTGATCTCGTTGGTACCCTCGTAGATCCGGTTGATGCGGCTATCGCGATAAGCGCGCTCCACGGGGCTTTCCGAACTAAAGCCCATGCCGCCGTAGATCTGGACAGCCTCATCGGCCACGTAATCCAGGCACTCGCTGGCCACCACTTTCAGGATCGCAGCTTCCACGGCAAATTCCTCCGCGCCTTTTAAGTTGGCTTTGGCAGGGTCGGCACCGTCGGCCTTGGCAGCTTGGATGGCCAGCTCCAGATCGTAGGAGGCTCGGTACGTGGCACTTTCCGTTACGTAGGTGTAAATGGCCATGTCGGCCAGCTTCTGGCGGATCGCGCCAAATGAGCTGATGGGCTGTCCGAACTGCACGCGCTCATTGGCGTAGTTGATGGCGAGGTTGAGCGTTTGCTTTGCGCCGCCCAATGCGGCACCCGCCAATTTGATGCGGCCAATGTTCAGGATGTTCACTGCGATCTTGAAGCCGTTGCCGCGCTCGCTCAACAGATTTTCTACGGGCACCTTGCAGTCGTTGAAGAACACTTGGCGCGTGCTGCTGCCCTTGATGCCCATCTTCCGTTCCTCCGGGTTCAGCGTGATGCCGCCGAAGCCCTTTTCCACGATAAAGGCGCTGAGGTTCTTGTCGGCCTCACCGGTTTTCGGGTCAGTGATCTTGGCGAACACCGTGAACACGTCGGCGAAGCCGGCGTTGGTGATCCACATTTTCTGCCCGTTCAGGATGTAGTGTTTTCCATCTTCGGAAAGCACGGCCTTCGTTTTACCGCTGTTCGCATCGCTGCCGGCGCCGGGCTCCGTAAGGCAGTAACTCGCCTTCCATTCGCCACTGGCCAGCTTGGGGATATACTTGGCGCGCTGCGCTTCGGTGCCGTAGTACAGTGTGGGCAAGGTGCCGATGCCCGTGTGCGCCGCAAAAGCCACGCTGAAACTGTAACCGGCACCGGTCTTCTCCGTCACCAGCATGGTCGTAACGAAGTCCTTGCCGAAACCGCCCAGGTCTTCTGGCACGCTGATGCCGAGCAGCCCCAGTTCCCCGGCTTTTACCAGCAGGCTCTGCATCAGGCCTTCCTCCATGTGGTCGATGCGCTCCACGTTGGGCCACACCTCCTGTTGGAGGAATTCCACGCAGGTCTGCGCGATCATTTGCTGTTCCTCGTTAAATTCCTCGGGGATGAATACGTCTTGCGGGTCGCTTTCGCGGATCAGGAATTCGCCGCCTTGGAGGGCCTTTTGGGTCACGGTGCTCATGGGAGAGGGTCAGATGATCAGGTAATTGAATGCCTGTACTGGTGTTAAACGCAGAATATGTGGTACGGGTTTGTTCGGGATAAAGTTATGCACGCATAACAAATTATCCAAGGACATAAGAAATGGAAGCTTTCAATGACCTAGAACACTCAGCAAACATTTTCGGCGTCAGATCTGGATCCGCCAATTGGCCTTAGGCTTCTTCACCCGCTTTGCCCGGCAACTTCGTTTTTCCCGGTGGCAGAAAGTTGCTGCCCGAAACTACAGAACGCCCTGTACGCTCTTCCAGTTCCAGCCGCGCCTTCTTCGCAATGCCGCCGCCCTTCCTTGCCGCGACCTTGTTCTTAGGCATCCCCTTCGCCTGATCGCTTTCGGCGATCTGGCGTGTGCTTAACTCCGCCAGTGCCGTGAAGATCAATTCAGCCTCGGTCATGTGGTCCCGGAGGCAACTTGGTCCTTAGGCGGCGCCCCCCCGGGGGGGGGGTTGGGGCGGGAAATCTTCCTCGCTCCAGTAGTCCGTGAGCTTGTTCCGCGTCTCTTGGCCCATCATCCGCTGCTGGATCCACTTCTCGCTGCGGCCGTGCTTAAGCCAGAGTTCACGGGCGCGGTCCACGCCGAGGCTGGGGTCGGCAAGCTCTTGCATGCGCTCGTAACCAACCTTTGCCAGCCAGAGTTTTATGGGTTCTGCTTTGGGGCTGGGAACGGACTGCACCAGTCGCAGCAAGGTCTCAGCAGTGGCTACATCGGTGAGGCGCATCTTGCCATCGTCGGCGGGCATTTTCAACTGGTGACAATCCGTCACCAGTTGGCTACCCTCTTTCTCAAGCCTATGCTTCAACACCTTCCAGTAGTTCCGTCCCAGCTGATAGTCGGGCTGTTGGGTCAATGCCTGAATGATGTCGATCACCGAGAACCACCACGTCTCCGTGGCCTCGTCGTAGAGGCGACGGATCTTGTTTTGCTCGAAGAGGGAAGAGGAAGGTAGTAGGGCGCTCATGGGTTCAGATGTTGGCCGTCGGGTTTCGCGTCGATCGGGGTGTTACAACATACTGCACTTCCACGTTTTTTCAGTCGCTCAATTCAACAACTCAAACACACTCGCCGCGCCCTGCCCGGTCCCCACGCACATCGTCACCACGCCGTACTTCTGTTTCCTGCGCCGCATCTCGTTGAAGAGCTGCACGCTCAACTTCGCCCCGGTACAGCCCAGCGGATGCCCCATGGCGATCGCGCCGCCGTTCACGTTCACGATGCTCGGGTCCAGCCCCAGCTCGCGGATCACCGCCAAGCTCTGCGAAGCGAAGGCTTCGTTCAACTCGATCAGCTCGATGTCCTTCAGCTTCAGGCCGGCCATTTCGATCGCCTTTGGCACCGCTGCGATCGGGCCAACGCCCATGATGCGTGGCGCTACGCCGGCCACGTGGTAGGAGAGGAGGCGCGCGATCGGCTTCACGTTCAATTGCTTCAACAGGCGCTCGCTCACCACCAGCACGAAGGCCGCGCCATCGCTGGTCTGTGAGGAGTTGCCGGCCGTTACGCTTCCCTTTGCATCGAACACGGGTTTCAGCTTTGCCAATGCTTCCAAGTTGCTTGCGCGCGGACCTTCATCGGTATCCACGACGTACTTTTCCACTTGGCGTTTTTCCTTTTCGTCCAAGAACACACGCTCCACTTCGAACGGCACGATCTCGTCCTTGAAGCGACCCGTAGCGATGGCGGCCAGCGCCTTCTCATGGCTCTTCAACGCGAAAGCATCCTGGTCCTCGCGGCTCACCTTAAAGTCGTTCGCCACGGCCTCAGCAGTAAGGCCCATGCCCCAGTACCACGTGGGGTTTTTCTTTCCTACTTTATCGTTCGGCACAATGCGCCAGCCGCCGAAGGGGATCGGGCTCATGCACTCCACGCCCCCGGCGATGATGCAATCGGCCATGCCGCTATGGATCTTGGCACTGGCAATAGCAATGGTCTCGCTGCCGCTGCTGCAATAGCGGTTCACCGTCATGCCCGGCACCTTCTCGTTGTTCAGGCCCATCAAGGCGATCATGCGGCCGATGTTCAGGCCCTGCTCGGCCTCGGGCGTCGCGTTGCCCACGATCACATCGTCCACCTGGTCGGTGGTGAGGTTCGGCACGGAGGCCATCAGGTGTTTGATCACATTTGCCGCGAGATCATCGGGGCGGGTGAAACGGAATTTGCCGCGGGGGGCTTTTCCTACTGCGGATCTAAATCCGGCTATGATGTAAGCGTCCATGTTATTGTAGTTTTATGTCTTGGGTTTCTTTCTGCCTACGACTCGCAAACGATCTGCGGCGCGGCCTGCGGTAAGTGAGTGCAACTGTGTAATGGCGATGCCGTTCAGTTGTTGAAGGCGTAGTGATGATGCGTGGCCCTGCTGGATCATCAATGCATTGATGCTCTCCATGTTGGAAAGGACCACGAGTTGTTCCAAGGTCGCATGGTCACGCATGTTGTTACCAGTGAAGGGTTCGCGCGTTTCCATTCCGTTGCCGTAAGTCCGAACAGTGCCATGTTCAACAGGTCGGCCTCGGTGGCGTATACCCCGATGATCCGTGCTTTCGTCAGCACCGGCGGAATGAGGTGCTCCTTTATGGCATCGGTGTGGATCCGGTAATTCACCTTGGCCAAGGTGCGTTGCAGGTTCCATTCAAGCGACTGGCTGCTGGCCTCGGCTTCTTTCAGCCGTTGGAATTCCTTGATCAGGTATAGCTTGAATTCCGGGCTCAGCCACGAACCGAATTCGAAGGCGATGTCCTTGTGCGCGTAGGTGCCGCCATGCCTGCCAGCACGCGCGTGCAGTCCGATCGCACCGGTGGCATCGATCCACTTCTTCACCGAGAGATAGAAGCTGTTGCGACCGGAGGCGTTTCCAATTCCCTCGAATTCGAGGGAATTGAACGCGGCATTGTTCAACTGTTCCCAAACGCCAAGGAAAAGCACCGTGTCCTTGTTGCGCAGCCATTGCTCAATGAGCGCACTCCCGCCATCGAAGCCTTGCACCATATCGGTGAGCGAGATGTAATCCTGCTCGTGCCGCTCCACCACGGCCACCGAGGTGCCTTTGACGTTTATCGCGCGCTTCTTCATCACCATTTGGCTTTTTGGGCGTGCCGGCGTTCATCCCTTCGCTCCGCAGGGCTACGCTCGGGAGCAACGCCGTCGGGCTATCCGCTGCAAGTCCTCGCGCCGAAGACGGCGCTCCGGGCTTTCCGCTGCTATCCCTCACGCGGAGTTCGCATGGTGCTATCCCATTGAAATTTAGCATTCTTGGTAATGGAGTTCCGCCAGTTCAGTATGAATCTTGATTCCGCGTGAGTGACCGTCAAGATCTGGAAACAACATCTCTTCTCTCACTCCAATGCGGAAGAGCTTCTCTTGTATCTCCCGAGCTACTGAAGCACTGAATTCGATTTTCATGATATCGTCAGGGAGTCTTTCATCTTTTACAATTGTCAACTCGCTATACGGTTCAGGCTGAATTGTAAATAGGCCTGACTGGCCCGTGATTCTTGGTGCAACGTGGGGCGGGTACAGAACACCGACCTTGCCATAGCTGAAGGGGTCAAGGTCAACCTTGGTGTTGATATAGTTGCAGAAGTGTAAAACATATACTGCTCCACCGTTCTTATGCGGCTTCTGAAGCTTGCCATTAGCGATTCGAGGGCGAGTGGCGAAATGAGAGCGCAACAAGTGGACTACTCGTCCAATCGAGATGCTGCGTTTCCAGATCGTGGTGCTGTGCAATTGCGAGCCAGTCCCTCGCATTGGTCTGTAGCTTGTTCAACGTTGTATGTGAGCGACGTTTGAATTGCTCAAAGAATTCGTTCTCGTTGTCCAAATTGTAGGTTACTCGCCTTCCAACTGTTGGTATGAGCGTATGCTTCACTCGGTCGGTAACCCCGCGATAGATGTGGTGGCCACGGTTGTTGTTATTGCACGTGGTCCAAATATTCCTCGAAGGACTTAATGATGATTACTTCAGGCATCACAGTCGCGGTTGATTTGTGCTAGTTCATTTCGCGTGAGCGATTGAAGCGGAAAGCCCACAGCACGGTAATCCGTGCGAGGACTTGCAGCCCTTCGACTTCGCTCAGGCTGAACTCCAAGCGCGACCCGAGGTTTTGGGAGGGGCACGCCCACCCTTCGACTACGCTCAGGGCGGGAAGAACCGATATGCTTCAGCGCATGCATCAATTCCTCAAAACCTTCCCGGTAGTAATGATGCTCTGCAACCGCTCCAGCGTCTTCCGCTGCATGCACAACTCCAGGAACGCCTTCCGCTCCAGATCCAGCAGGTACTGCTCGGAAACCTCGGTGATCTCCGAGAGGTCGCCGCCGCATAGCACGTAGCCGAGCTTTTCGCTGATGTGCGCGTCGTGCTCGCTGATGTAGTTGCCGCTTTGCATGCTGTTGGCGCCGACGTAGACGATGCCGAGGCCTTCTTTGCCGAGCACTTTGATGTCGCGGCGCATGGGCGGCTTGGTGTAGCCCTTGTTCCAGAGGTCGAGCGCGCAGGCCTTGGCGTAGGCGAGCTGGTGTGCGCGGCTCACGATCACATCGTCCTGGCCGGGGCGGAGGTAGCCGAGGTCGAAGGCTTCCTCGCCGCTGGTGCTCACTTTGGCCTGGCCGATGGTGAGGAAGCGCTCGCGCATGCGGTTGATGCGGATGTCGCCTTCCTTCAGTTCATCGCTGAGGCGCAGCGCGAATTCCTTGGTGCCGCCTCCGCCGGGGATCACGCCGACGCCGAATTCCACGAGGCCCATGTAGGTCTCGGAGTGCGCCACCACTTTGTCCGCGTGCAGGCAGAGTTCGGTGCCGCCGCCGAGGCAGAGCTGGTGCGGTGCGGCCACCACGGGGATGCTGCTGTGGCGCATGCGCATCATGGTGTTCTGGAACGTGCGGATGGCCATGTCGAGGTCCTCGTATTCTTGCTCCACGGCCATCATGAAGATCATGCCCACGTTGGCGCCGGCGCTGAAGAGCGCGCCGTCGTTGTAGACCACGAGGCCTTTGTAGCTCTGTTCGGCGAGGTCGATCGCTTTGTTGAGGCCTTGGATCACCTCCGCGCCGAAGGTGTTCATCTTACTGCTCCAGCTCACGGCGAGGATGCCGTCGCCGAGGTCGCGCACGGTGGCGTCCTTGTTCTTCCAGACGATGCTGCTTTCGGGCAGGTCGGCCAGCACGATCAGACCTTCTTGGCCGGGCACCGGCTTGTAGCTTCTGCTGGGGATGTCGTAGAACAATCGCTTGCCGCCTTCGCGTTTGTAGAACTGCGTATTCCCAGCGGCTACGAAATCCTTCACCCAAGGAGCGCTTTGGACACCGGCCTTTTCCATATCCCCAAGAACTTCTTTCACGCCAATGGCCTCCCATGTTTCAAAAGGCCCCAGCTCCCAGCCGAAGCCGGCGCGCATGCCGTCGTCGATGCGATAGAGTTCGTCGCTGATCTCGGGGATGCGGTTGCTCACGTAGGCGAACATCGCTTGGAAGGAACGGCGGTAGAATTCACCGGCCTTGTCAGTACCGTGGTAGACGAGCTTCGTGCGTTCGCGTAGGTCATCCACCTTCTTGGCCGCGTCCAGTGTGGCGAATTTGGGTTTTACCTGCGGTTTGTACGCGAGGGTTTTCAGGTCGAGGGAAAGGATCTCGCCCTTCTTACTACTGCGGTCTTTGAAGTAAAAGCCTTTGCCGGTCTTGCTGCCGAGCATCTGCTTCTCCACCATTTTCTGGAGGTAGTCCGGAATGGCGAAGAGGTCGTTGCGTTCGTCCTTCGGGCAGTTCTCGTGTACGCCTTTCGCGACGTTCACCAGCGTGTCCAATCCGACAACATCGGCGGTGCGGAAGGTGGCGCTCTTCGGGTGGCCGATCACGGGCCCGGTGAGGCGGTCCACCTCTTCCACGGAAAGGCCCATGTCGTTGATCAGGTGGAAGATGTCCATAATGCCGAACACGCCGATGCGGTTGGCCACGAAGGCGGGCGTGTCCTTGGCGCGCACGGTGACTTTGCCCAGCACGCGGCGGCCGTATTCTTCCAGGAAGGCGATCACCGCGGGATCGGTCTTCGGGCTGGGGATCAGCTCCAGCAAGGGCAGGTAGCGCGGCGGGTTGAAGAAGTGCGTGCCGAGGAAGTGCTTCGCGAAATCGTCGCTGCGGCCTTCGAGCAAAGCATGGATCGGAATGCCGCTGGTGTTGGTTGTGATCAACGTGCCGGGCGTGCGGTAGTTCTCCACGTTGGTGTACACCTGCTGCTTGATGTCAAGGCGTTCGATCACCACTTCAATGATCCAATCACAGTCCTTGATCTTCGGGAGGTTGTCGGTGAAATTGCCGGTGCTGATGCGCTTGGCAAGCGCTTGTCGTAGATGGGTGAAGGGTTGCTCTTGAGCGCGAAGGCCAGTGCGTCGTTGACGATCTTGTTGCGCGCCGTTTTGTCTTTGCTGTCCACGGCCTCTTTGGGCACGATATCCAGCAGCAGCACTTCGGCTCCCACGTTCGCGAACAGGCATGCAATGCGTGACCCCATGACGCCGCTGCCGAGGACGGCTACTTTCTTGATCTGTCTGTTTGCCATTAACGGAAAAGTTGTTCGTTTTCGAGGATCCGGTCCAACTCGTTCATCACCTGTTGGAAGGTTCCCAATTGTTTTTTGGTGAAGCGGCTTTGCAGGGCGGTGTTCAACTGGACCACGGTGTCGCGGCTCACGTCGCGCATCTGTTTGCCTTTCGTGGTGAGGGTGATGCGCACCACGCGCTTGTCGGTCTTTTCGGCGCAACGGCGGATGAGGCCGGCGTTTTCCATGCTTTGAAGCGTACGCACCAAACTGCGGCTTTCCATGCCCATTTTCGGTCCGAGCTTGGTGCTGGGCGTGCCTTCGGGATCAATGCTGAGCAGCACTTGCCCAATGGCCATGGTGCCACCGTACTTACCGGCTTCGTTGTTGTAGAGCCGGGAAATCCGGTTCCACACTTTGCGGATCGGGAAATCGATGGTGTCCTCCGGGCGCATGGATGCCATGCAACGAAGGTAAGACGAATAAGTTATGCGTGCATAACAAATCACAGGACTCCTTATGCCGCGTTCACCACGGACAGAGCGCCAAACGGGGACTACAATGGATGCTTCGGCAAGCGCTCCTGGCCATCCTCGTAGAGCACCATTTGCCTGCCGTCGTAACGGTAGGCGATGCGCCCGGTTGCGAACATCCGTTCTTGGTTGCCGGCAAGGTCGTCGAAGAGTTGAAGGCTGTCCCCTGTAAAGGTGATCTTGAACTGGTCGTTGTGGCCTTGTACGCGGGCGAACGGCGCGATGTTCGTGCGCCATTGCACCGTGGAATCATCGCGTGTTTTCCATTCGCGGTGGGCTACATCGAGCCATCCGAGGTCCCGGAATTCATGGCCTTTCAGCCAGAACACCTTTTGTCCCCAGCTCTCTTTTTCTCCGAAGTTGGCCAAGATCACCACGCCATCTGCCGTGTCGCCGGTGGTGAAGTAGGTGGGCAACATGGTGGAACTGTCGTAGGCGGGTGCGCTCACGGCCAATACGTCCGCAGTGCTGTCCGGGCGCGGGGTGTAGAGATACAGGCGCAAGCCTTCGCGTTTGTCTTCCTTGTTCTTGGCGGCCATAACGAACAGGTCGTTGCCCACCTGATGCGTGGTGTATACCAACAGCGTATCACCCTTCACATTGTCGTCCAAGTTCGGAAGGTCGAGCAAAGCGTAGTTCTTTGCGGAAGTTCCCCAAGTTGTATCCGCTGCATTTTCCAACGGAACGTCGGCCACTTTTTTATCGGGCGCGTCGCCGCTGTTGCACGCCGCAAGTGCCAGTATTAGAATGGCTGCGTTTGTCTTCATTCCATAGGGATCACAGCGCCACTGCCGTCCACGGAAGAGGAAACATCGGGCTTGCCTGCGTAGTGTATGGTGCCGCTGCCCTCTACGTTCGCATTTAACGTGGTGATGGCAGTAATCGAGGCATTCCCGCTGCCCTCCGTGGTGATGTCCGCCGTATTCGCGGTCAGGTCCTTTCCGTTGAAGTCACCGCTTCCGCTCAGGGAAGCCGAGAGATCGGCGCAGGTGCCTGAAATGGTGATGCTTCCGCTCCCTTCTGATTCAACGGCGATCTTCTTGGCCACAACACTTTTCAGCGTGATCGCTCCGCTGCCGGTTGTGGAGAGCTGGATGTCGCCCGCGCCGAAAACATCAGCGGCCGTTGCGCTGCCGCTGCCCTCCAATTGGATCTTGTTGATCAAGGGGGTGGTGATGTGGATGGTGAATCCGTTCATGGAAGTCCAGCAGGTAGAGGTTGCGATCGTCCAAATCCCGTTCTGAACTTCCGTTTTCAACAATGGGATCAGCGCTAGCGGGGCTTCCACGACCACTAGTTGGCTGTCCCCTTTTTCAATGACCACGTCAATAGCACCTTCAACTTCAATAGAGGTGAAAGGTGCAACTGCGACATTGCGTAGCTCGGGTTGGCCCGTGCCTACCACGCAATCCGATGTGCATCCTGCGAAAGCGGTGGCGGCGAATAGGAACAGAAATGATTTTTTCATGAGGGCTGAAGTGAAGTGGTGTCGGGATGAAATTCAGTTTATCGCTACCGCAAAGGAAAGCACAACCGGTGAACGGATCACGGCGGGCGCAAGCAAGGAAGGGGAAGGGGAACAATTCTGGCGCGGTTCTCGTAATAGTCGGCTCGGACCGGAATTCAAAACAGCCGTGGTCCAAGGATTATATGCAACAAGCTATCCCGCTTTCAGACATGGGCCACAGGTGGCTGGACCAAGCCAAGGAAAGGCTGTTGGCTGAGCCTGGCCGGTTCAAGGTATTGGAATATGCTGGCTGTGCGGAAAAGGACCTGATCCCTGTTCTGGTGCAGCAGGCGGAAGCGTTCAGCCGCGGTATGGACGACGGAACAACAGTGCGGAAACGCCTGGTAAATGTGATGATGGAGGCCGTGGACAACGTGGGTAAACACGCGCTGGGCATCCTTTGCAATGCATCCTTCATTCTGCTGGTGCGTGATGCAAGGGGTTATTTGTTGGCTACGGGCAATGCCGTCCCGATCGCTACCGCCACGTTGCTGGAGCATCGGATCGGACTGCTGAACGACATGCACCGCGAAGACCTGCGCGAGCATTATTTGAAGTTACTTTCCAACGGTTCGCGGTCCGCCCATGGTGGAGCCGGTCTGGGGTTGTTGACCCTGGCGCGTAAGTGTAACCTGCCCATCGAAGTGCGCTCCGATGCCCTTGGGCCTTACACGGCCTATCTCACCTTTGGGTTCCGCGTGGATCTAGTGGATTAAGTGTGGGATACCCGGTCTGTCGCCGACAACAGGAACATTAGAGCGTGTCGTCTTGCTCCACATCGCTTTTCTTCAACCGTGCGCAGCATATTCAGCTAAGTAGGCGTAGCCTTCCGTTAGCTTCCCCCCAGTAGCTATGGTGGCCCGCTGGATCATTCCTTCCGCATCGGTCCCGGTCAAGTTTGGCAGCACGCGCTCAAGCAAATCACGGCCAAAGGATTTCGAAGAGTCCCGTGGTAGTTCACACGGCAGGTTGTCCACTGCCATAACCGTAATGCTACCTGATCTACCAACGGCACATTCGGTGCCGGTGACGATGTCGTAACCGAACAGCGGTTCATCGATGGTGCTGGCGCGGAGCGTGCTGTCGATCGGCCCGCCGATGTCGCAACTGATGTCGGCCACGGCGCGTAGTGCCAATTCCTTGTCCCGCAGGTTTTCGGCGGTAAGGATCTTGGGCGCTCGCGCATCCCAGAAGTGGCACGCGATGTAGATGTGTGCTTTGCGGGCGTAGGGCAGGAAAACGGAATGATGTCCCGTGGGATCCTTGTGGAAAGCATCCCGGTCGAAGGGTTTACCGTCGTCTCGGCGATAGATATCCTCACTGTCCAACGCGGTGTAAACGGGCCCCTCATGTTTCCCGTTCAGGAATGCATCCGGTTCCACCTTGGTGAATCCGGCGCGGTCCAAGGTTTCCATTGCGCCATGGCCGACACGCCCAGTGCCTGTAAGCACGATGCGCAGGTCATCCGGCAGGGGGAAATCAGCGAGTTCGCGGTCCATTTCAGTGCGGTCGTGGCAAGCGTTCGCGGGCATGAGCACGGGGCCGCCCATGGTGGCTTGCCAAGCGCGCATGGCGTTGTAAGCGCCCACCACGCCGGCCCATTTTCCAAAAGCCAGCACGCGCGTGCCGTGGTTGTCGGTGAGCTTTTCGTAATCGATCAAGGTGATGCGGCGGTCCAGCACCGTGCGCAGCAGCTTCGCATTGTGCGGCTGCTCTTTGATGGTGTGGGAGAAGAACATGTAAGCCTTCTCCGCCATCAACATGTCCAACGGTACTTCCTTCACGCCCAAGATCAGGTCACGGTCGGTAAGGTCGTTGGTGACGCGCACGTCCTGAGCCACGTATTCCGCGTCGGTGTATGCTCGCACATCACTGCGTTGCACGGCGATGTCCGTTCCGGCCAACATGGCTTCATGGCACTGCTTGGGCGTAAGCGGAGTGCGGCGGTCGGCAGGCTGTTTGCCTTCGCGAATGATCCCGATCTTCTTGTACATGGCAGTTTGTAAGGGCCGCGAAAGTAGAGAAAGCCGCAGAGGCGCGTATCAAACCCGTTAACGCGTAACAGGACAACCCGTAACGCGTAACAGGACAACCTGTAACGCGTAACTGGTCAACGCGTAACCGGTCAACGCGTAACTTAAGTATCTTTGCACCGTTCTTTGAAAGCACAAAGCATCACTGGGGCCGACATGGTTTCGACAGCGGCGAGTAGTGCGTGTAAGCATGCAGAGCATTGGGGAAACGGCTCTTAAATCTCGGTCTCCAAGCCCTAACAGGCAACACTGAGTACGCACTTGCTGCCTAATAGCCTCAGGCTATGAAGCTTTACCCCGTGAACAACAGTAGCGGGGACAAGTATCCTTCGGGGAGGCCCGCAACCCTCCTTCCCGGCTAAAGGATATCAACATGGGAAGCTGGTCGGCGCGGTGGTCCGTAGCGTCGGCGAGACAACAGGACCTAAGCTGTCGGTAGGGTGTCCTTCTCCGGCCTGCAGTCGAAAACCAACGGAGGAAGAAGCATGTGGAAAGCTCGTGTTGCAGTCGTTTGGACGAGGGTTCGAATCCCTCCGGCTCCACTCGCCTCGCCGAAGCAACCCCCAACCGAGATAGCGGTATGGGGTTGCGAAGGCGGGCAGTGGCAATGTTCTGCATACTATCGATGAAATGCTTTAGCGGGCAGTGGCAAGTTCCTGCGGACTAACAGATGGAATGCTTTGCTTACTCGCGTTCGATTTCCCTGCACTCGCTCGGTGCTTGAGCGTTCTACTTATATTTTTCAAACCAACCAACGATGGAACTTCCATTCTATGTGTACATCTTACTGTGCGCGGACAAACGCTATTACGTTGGTTGCACGAGTGATAAAGGAAAACGCTTGGAAAAACACAGTAAAGGATTGGTCTCCTCCACAATGGAAAGACTACCCGTGTCTTGTGTTTGCACAATTGGCTTTCAGGACAAATCAAAGGCATTCGCATTTGAGAAATACCTGAAGACCGGTTCAGGCCGCGCCTTTATGGGCAGGCACTTGATTTAAGCTCGCAAGTGTTGTAGATCCTCAAAACCCCACGCCCACACCGCCACTAATGATCGGCCCTTGGCCGAAGTACAAGCTGTTGGGGTCCTGTAATACCTCGAAGAGCACTTGGAAGTAGAAGGAAGTGCGGCCTGCCAAGGGTTGCACATAACCAGCGCCCACCAGTAAATGCGGTATCCATGTGCGGCGAATGGAGTTGTCCACATTGAAGTAGCGCTCCGCATTCAAGTGCAGGAATTCGGCATGCAGGAAGGCCTGCTCGATCACGCGATAGCGTGTAAAAACACGGTAGCCGTATACGTTCTGCTTCAATGCCGGGATATAACTGTTGTCTTGGAAATACCAGTAGCTCAGGCCTAGGCCCGTAGAGAGCTTCTTGTTCCGGTCCAGATGAATGCCCATCAACGGATCAAGCTGCACAGCGGTGAAGGTGCCGAAGCTCAACCCGATCCCGCCGCCGAACCAGATGCGTTCCTTGAAAGGCATGGGCTTGTCCTTCGGGTTTTCTTGGACATATGCCGTGCTGTCCTGGGCAAGCGCCGCTTGAAATGTGAAGGCCGCGAGGAGGAATGAAAGAGCTATGCGCATGGAGCCAAAGGTATTCGCGTGGGAGTTCATTCCACTTCTTCATACAAGGTCCATACCGGCTTTGCGTCCTCCAGGTCATATCCTTTCAAAGCCATGACTTTCCATGCGGGTAAGGCTTGCTCCACCTTGGTCCACTTCATTTCGCATTGGTCCGGTAAAGGCGCGGAGGTGATCAGAAACGTTCGGCCAAGTAGACCTGATGTTTCAGCGCAAACATCATTCGTAAGTGTGTCCCTTGATTCGGGAGGCAGGTAAAACCGGGGGATAAGGATGTCCCACACCTTGGCTTCATCCACCACGTAGGTCAGCATTACCGGCGAATTCCCGGCGCGGTCATGGACCGCTCGGGCCAAGCGGGTGCTACCATTCCCTGCAGGTGAAGATACAACCACGGAAAGCGCGAGCAGGTTCACGACGACAATTAAAGCGGTGGCAGCCGTGATCGCCCAGCGGGGCAACTGCCGGAAGATCCTGGCATCCATCCAAGTCACCAAGGCCAAGGTCAACATCCAAGGCAATAGGTCCGCCAGTGGATACAAAAAGCGCAACTCCTTATGTGGTATGATGATGTGCAAGATCAGAAATGGGACGATGGACCACGTCAGGATGTGTTTCGGCCTTGTGATGAACAGCATCGCGGCGGCCGCAAGAAGCGCGGCACCTATGGGAAGCGTAGCGTATTTCAACACCCATGCGGGGTAATACCACCAAGCGAATGCAACGAACGGATGGTCGCCATGGCCGGAAATTCCCAACCGCAGGTAGTTCCAAGTCGTTAGCGTGAAGTCTCCATAGAACCAATGGTCCACCACCAACCCCAATAGCGCCATGGTGAAGATCCCCACGCAAAGGAGGACTGCTTTTTCACGTTTCTCCCGTTGAACGAACAAGAGCCAAAGGACTACACCTGCGCACATGGCCAGAACGGGCGGACGGCAGATAATGGCCAGGCCGAAGAACAAACCGGTGCGAAAGTGGCGAGAGCGACTGTCCCCGGGCATCAGCAGCGAAGCCAAACCCAATAGGAACAACAGCCCGGACCAGGTCTCGCCGGTGAACCGCACATGCATGAAAGGCAGGAACCAGAGGAAATACGAGAGGAGCAGAAAAGGCGTCCACAGCTGTTCGGGCACGTGGCCCCGAACAGCCCTGACGAAGCAGGTCACGGCGGTCAGCGCAAGGGCAGCAGTAAGTAGGCGGAGCAGGAAGGCAAGCATGAACGGATCGTTGATGCCGACGGCATGGGCCGCCCGGAATACTGCTAAGCAGACCGTGGGCAACAACGCCGAGCGGATCTGCACGGCATATTCCCACGGCAGCGCATTGATCGGCACATGGCCGAGTTTGGCTTCCGCGAATTCGATCACCTGGTAATGCTCATCCGCAGCGTGGAAACCGGTGCTGAACCACGCCGTTACCAGATGGACGGTGACCGCCGCAAGAAAGATCCAACGTGTGCGTGAAAGGCGCATGCCCCGCGAAGATGCAGCGATCCCGCTTGACCGATCACTTTTTTACAGTCATCCGCTCGTCGCCGACGTTCAAGAACCACCAGCGCCATGGCAGGTCTGCACGCCTACTGCAACTTCACCAAGCACCGGGCTGATGTATGGGATTCCCAAGCCTAAGCCGCGCACCACGAAGAGGATGCCCACGCCCGCCACCAGCCAAGGTTGTAACCTGCGGAACAGAGCGCGCTTGCCAGCACTTACGCTGTGTACGCCCAAGCGCAAAGCCACCAATGAAGGCCAAGTGCCCAAGCCGAACGCCACCATGAAAGCTGCGCTTTGCAAAGGACCGTCATGCAGCAATGCCGCGGCCAGCGCGATGTATACGAGACCGCAAGGCAGTAATCCGTTCAACATGCCGGTGGTGAACAGGCCGGCAGGAGAGGTGCGCGCCAATCCTTTGGCCATGATGCGTTGCGCGCCGGAAGTCCACACTGCGATCTGGCCAGTGAGCTTGTGCCCGCCCATGACCGTTGGCCATACCAGCGCAGCAAGCACCAACAAACCCATCAAAAGACTCACGCTTTGTTGCAGGCCCGCCAAGTGAAGCCCTCTGCCAAACAGGCCGAAAAGGCCGCCCAGCGCGGCGTACGTGAGCAGCCTTCCGGAATTCAGCAACAGCGTGTCCAGCATTTTTCCCGCAGGAGAGTGCCTGCGCGAGGGCACGGCCAACGCGATGGGGCCGCACATGGCCACGCAATGGAAACTGCTCATCAGCCCCAGCAAAAAGGCGGGAATGAGCAGCGCGGTCATGGTACTATGAGCCGTTGTTCGGTGAGGTGGTCTTCGCCTTTTGCGTGCCAATCGAGGCGGGCGCGGTAAAGGCCGCGGGGCCAATCAGCGGCTGCAAGTATGCAGGTTCCGGAGGTGTCCGCTTCAATGTTCAGCAGCTGGTCCGCGCGGGCATCGTTGGGCCGCATCAATTCCAATGTGCCGGTTATTGCTTCGCCCTTCAACGTGGCGGGAAAGGTGATGTGCAACTGTTGGCCGCTTACTTCCATGCTCACCGTTTCGCCGTGCGCAGCGGCGCGTTTCAGCATGTCGATATCGTCCTGGAATTTCAGTTCCTTCCCGTAATAGTCTTCCGTAACCAATGCTTCAGAAGTGCTGATGGCGCGATACATGAACCAGGCCATCAGCAGCGCGAATGCAGTAAGTACCACGGCAACACCGTGCCCGAAATGAAATTTCATGGCGTGGATTTTTTCATCGGCCCCACAAAAGAAGTGCTGATGGTGGCGATCTGTTTACTGCCGGTGAAAACACCCACTTTCAGCAAGGTGTTGTAGCCGTCCATCTGGCCTTTGTCGAGGATGATGAAGAGCTCGCCTTCGGCCATGGACGCACGCTCCAGCACAGGTGGTCCGCCCACGAGGTTCAGTTCTCCGCTGTGGTCCATCAGCTCAAAGTGGATCGGCATGCCCTTGTTTGTTTTGTTCACCAGCTTGTAGGTGTACAGGTTGCTGATGCGGCCATCCGGTTGGCGTTGAAAGAGCAGGCCGGGAGTGCGGAGCACGGTAGTTTCCACATCGCTGCGGGTAAGCACTACGGCAAGCAGCGCGCCGATAAGCACGACCAGCACGGCGGTGTAAGCCTTCATGCGCGTGGTCCAGCGGAAGGTGCGCTTGTCGGCGATCTCGGCTTCGCTCGCGAAACGGATCAAGCCGGTGGGCTGCCCGGTGGCCACCATCATGTGGTCGCACGCGTCGATGCAGGCGGTGCAATTCACGCATTCCAGCTGTGTGCCGTTGCGGATGTCGATACCTGTGGGACACACATTAACGCAGGCATGGCAGTCGATGCAGTCGCCTTTGTTGGCTTCTTCACGGCTTTCACCTTTACGGAAAAGTCCGCGCGCCTCGCCGCGTTGATGGTCATAAGCCACTACGATGCTTTCGCGGTCCAGCAGCACGCCCTGCAAGCGCCCGTACGGGCAAATGGTGGTACAGACCTGTTCGCGCATAAAGGCGAACACGCCGTAAAACACGGCGCTGAAACCGAGCATGGCACCAAGGCCAGCGAGGTGCTGTGAAGGCGGTTCGGTAATGATCTTCAACAACTGGTCCGTGCCGATCAAGTAGGAGAAGAAGATGTTGCCGATCAAAAAGGACACGGCGAAGAAGAGCAGGTGTTTGGCCGTTTTCTTGAATGCCTTTTCCGCCGACCAGGGCGCTTTGTTCAACGATTTTGTTGTTTCCAATCGCCCTCGATCCAGTATTCGATCCGGCGGAAAACCAGTTCCATGAACACCGTTTGCGGGCAAGCCCAGCCGCAGAAAAGCCTGCCGAACGCCACGGTGAACAGCGCGATGAAGAGGAGGCCGATAATGAAGGCGAGAACGAAGAGCTGAATGTCTTGCGGCCAGAAGGTGCGGCCAAGGATCACGAAGCGCCGCTCCACGAGGTTGATCAGAAAGAACGGCTCACCGTTGATGCGCAGCCACGGAATTATAATGAGCAAGGCCAACAGCGAATAGCCGAACCATTGGCGGTACCGGAAGTATTTTCCCGAAGGTTTTTTGGGGAAGATCCACAGCCGTTTCCCCTGCTGGTCCACCGTGGCGATGTGGTCGCGGAAATCCTCTTTGCCTTCCGGGACGGAAGGCTCCCTGCGGGCGTGGTGCGGCACGGGCTCTTCGTTCATGGTAAAGCGGCCGTACGCACCGTATCGGCGGGGGCGGCATTGGAAGTGCTGTCTGTTTTCGCGGGTTGCCAGAGTTCACCTTCAGGGGCTTTGGCATTAGGCGGATTGGAGCCGTGTTTGCTCAGGATCAAGTCGGCCAAGGAAGCAATTTCGATGGGCTTCAATTGTGCTTTCCAACTGATCATTGCCTTTCTCCGGCACGCCGTATTTGATGACGCGGAAGATTTCCTTCACCCCTCCGCCGTGCTTCCAGTAATCGTCGGTAAGGTTGGGGCCGAGGCCTTCCTTGCCTTCGAGCTGCGCGCCATGGCATGGTGTGCAGTTGGCCGCGAAAATGGTTGCGCCTTGCGCGATCATTCCGGCATCGGTGCTTTGGGTCACGGTGTTTTCGTCCACCTGTGCGGCCGTGGTTGCGAGGTAGGCATCAACATCGGCCTTGGCCTGTGCCATTTCGTTGCGGTACTCGGTGGCTTGGTCCGGCCAAAAGTGGATCACGTGTACGTTCACGACGTACACCACGCCCCAGATAATGGTGCCATAGAAGAGCCACACCCACCACGGCGGAAGTGCGTTGTCCAGCTCCCGGATGCCATCGTATTCGTGGTGCATCACAATGTCCTGCTCATTCGCCAGGGGAACTTGGCGCGTCATTTTCGTCATAAGCCTTTGGACCCAGTTGGGACCGGGTTCGGCAATGGCGTGGACTGCGGCGACTTCTTCTTCGCCAACAACGGCACGGGTCATTTGGCGCAACAAAAGCAATTGCACCGCTATAACGGCGAAGAGGAAAGCGTTCAACAAGACCAAGATCCACACGAGGTGATCAGTGGCGATCGTATCGTCCGTGCCGCGGAATTCCTGTGCATTCGCGGCCACGGCAACGGAAAGAAACAACGGCAGCACAATGCCACGCGAACCGGTTTTGGACAAAGCCTTGACCCAAGCGGAACTATTTCCGCCCATGGTGGAAAGGATGTTGCCCAATGCCGCGATCACCAATGCCTGCAACACGGCGGCACCGACAAGCCAATGGAGCGGGTTAACGGCGGACGTGGCAGGTGTGGCGGCAACAGCGGCGGCATCCTGTGCAACTGCGGCTACGGCGGCAAGCACCGGTGCTGCGAGTGCAAGAGAGCGAAGTGAAACAGTGGCGCGGCTCATCGGCGATCGTTCATGTTGGTGGATCCTTCGTTATCCGCGAGCGGCACGTTGGCGATGTGCTCCAGCTCTGCTTTTGGTGTGGTGATCACCCACCACAGCATCAGCAGGAAAAAGAGGAAGAAGAAGACGAAGGCGATGGTGGGCCAGAGCGCGATGCCGTTGATGGCGTTGAGGTATTTGGTGATGGAGCTGAGCATGGCGTTGTTGCTTAGTTTCCGGTGGTAGTAGTGGTGGTGGCTGCGGGCTTCACCTTGATGTCCGTGCCGAGGCGTTGCAGGTAGGCGATCACGGCAATGATCTCTTTCTGCTTGTCCACCTCAATGCCGCCTTTGGCGAGGTTGTCCGCGATGCGGCCGGCCTGTGCCAGCAGCGAGTCGTTGGCCGTGGCGATGAAACTTTCATCGTAAGGCACGCCGAGCTGGCGCATCACTTCGATCTTACGCGGCGTGCTTTCCAAGTCGATGTCCTTCTCGAACATGTGCGGATACGGCGGCATGATGGAACCTTTCACGAATTTGCCGGGATCCAGCATGTGGTAGAAATGCCAACTGTCCTGATACTTCCCGCCCACACGGGCCAAGTCGGGGCCGGTGCGTTTGCTTCCCCATTGGAACGGGTGGTCGTACACGAACTCGCCAGCCTTCGAGTATTCGCCGTAGCGTTCGGTCTCGCTGCGGAACGGGCGGATCATTTGCGAGTGGCAATTGTAGCAGCCTTCGGACACGTAGATGTCGCGGCCCTGTAGTTCGAGTGGCGTGTAAGGCTTTACGCTGCTTATGGTGGGCACGTTGCTTTGGATCAGGAAGGTCGGTATCATTTCCACCAGACCGCCGATGGCCACAGCGATCAAGGAGAACACGAGCATTTGGATAGGGCGGCGCTCGATCCAGCGATGCCAGTATCCACCTGTGCTTTCCTTGCCGGTGCTCTTTTCCGCAGCAGGTGCTTCAGCAGGTTCCAGCGCGAGGAAGTTGCCTTGGCGCACGGTCCGATGCACGTTGTACACCATGAAGAACAGGCCGGTGATGTAAAGCGTTCCGCCCAATGCGCGCAGCCAGTATGCGTATTGGATCTGCAGCACCGTGTCCAGGAAATTCTTGTACACCAAGTAACCGTCCGGGGTGAATTGCTTCCACATCAGGCTTTGGGTAAAGCCGGCGAAGTAGAGCGGGATGGTATAGAAAACGATGCCGAGCGTGCCGATCCAGAAGTGGGCGTTGGCGAGTTTCTTGCTCCAGATCGAAGTACGGAACATTTTCGGCACCAGATAGTAGATCATGCCGAACGTGAGGAAGCCGTTCCAGCCGAGCGCGCCAACGTGTACGTGCGCAATCGTCCAGTCGGTAAAGTGGCTCATGGCGTTAAAGACCTTGATGCTGAGCAGCGGGCCTTCCAGCGTTGCCATACCATAACAGGTAAGGGCCACCACCATGAACTTCAGCACCACGTCCTCACGCACACGGTCCCACGCACCGCGCAGGGTGAGCAGTCCGTTCAACATGCCGCCCCAGCTCGGTGCGATAAGCATGAGGCTGAAGACGGTGCCAAGCGTTTGCGCCCACTCAGGCAGCGAGCTATAGAGCAGGTGGTGCGGCCCGGCCCAGATGTAGATAAAGATGAGCGCCCAGAAGTGGATGATGGAGAGCTTGTAGCTGTAGACCGGCCTGTTAGCGGCCTTTGGCACGAAGTAGTACATCAGGCCGAGGTAGGGCGTAGTAAGGAAGAAGGCCACCGCGTTGTGGCCGTACCACCACTGCACCAGCGCATCTTGCACACCGGCATAGCCGCTGTAGCTCTTCCACAACGTAACGGGAATTTCGTAGCTGTTCACAATGTGCAGCATCGCCACCGTTACCCATGTTGCGATGTAGAACCAGATGGCCACGTAAAGGTGCTTTTCGCGGCGCTTTAAAATGGTGCCGAACATGTTGATGCCGAAGAGCACCCACGAGATCGTGATGGCGATATCGATGGGCCATTCCAGCTCTGCATATTCTTTGCTGGCGGTGATGCCCAACGGCAGTGTGATGGCCGCGCTTACGATGATGGCCTGCCAGCTCCAGAATTGCGTCCAGGACAGTACGCGGCTCCACATGGGCGTTTTCAGCAGGCGCGGCAGACTGTAGTAAACGCCTGCAAAAATGCCGTTGCCCACAAAGGCGAAGATCACCGAATTGGTGTGCAGGGGGCGCAGCCTTCCGAAGGAGAACCACTCCCAGAGATTCAACTGGGGCAGCACCAATTGCAAAGCGGCCCAAAGGCCCACCAGCATGCCGATGGCACCCCACGTAATGGTGGCCCAGAGATAGGCGCGCACGGGCCGGTTGTCGTATTCGAAGCGTTCGATCATTGTTTCTTGGAAGGCGATGGTGTTGCGGGGCTATCGTCGTTCAGGATGCGCACGGCGGGGGAGCGGTCGTCATCGAATTGCCCGGTGCGCGCCGCCCAGATAAAGGCGAACAGGAACACCCCCGCGACGAGGGTGCTGGCACTGATGAGCAGGATGATGACGGACATGTTTTTACGCGGGGCAAAACTGCCGCTGATGCATCTTCCGTAATATGACATAAGTCAGGGAATTGGGATGACCTTCATCAGTTTTACCGATGCCGATGCAGCAGGTCTCAATGTTCACTTGGCCAAATTTTCCTGCCGTGCCGCGCCCCACACGGCAATGGAAACGAATGTCACCACTGTGACGGAACTGAGCGGCATCAATATCGCGGCGATGATCGGTGTCAAGTTTCCGCTAACGGCGAAGGCCAGTCCCACCACGTTGTAGGCCAGTGAAAGCACCAAGCTTGCGAAGACGATACGGTGCGCTTTTCGGCCCAAGCGCAGCATATGCGGAAGTTTGTGCAGGGCACCTGCCTCAATGATCGCATCGCTTGCGGGCGTAAGGGCGGCGCTGCTTTCGCTCACGGTAACACCCACGTCGCTCTGCTTCAGCGCACCAGCATCGTTCAAGCCGTCGCCAACCATCATCACGGTGCTTCCAGCATTGCGTAACCCGCTAACGAACTTGGCTTTTTCCGGTGGTGTGCAACCCGTCACCATATTCCCGGGGGTGAACATGCGAGCAGTGTCAGCATCCACTGAAGTGTCTCCCGTTAGTAGATAAGTAGCCGCGTATTTGCTGGTGTTCATCACGCTTTCGGCCATGCCGTCGCGGGCTTTTTTGCGAATGGCGAAGCGGCCGCGGTAAACCCCGTCCAACGCGATGAACACGTAGGCTTCCCCTGGAATAGTTGTTAGCGATGGTGCATGCGAGAATGCCGCGTTGCCCAACGACGTTTCCACGCCACGCAGTGTTCCACGGATGCCTTGCCCCGGTGTTTCGCCCACGTCAACTGCATCGGCCAATGGCGCTTTCAGATCCGCATAGAGCACCGCGCTCAACGGATGCGTGCTGTGGCGCGCCAATGAGCGTACCAGTGACTTTTCATGCGCGCTCAAAGGGGCACCTTCGAAGCGAACGCCCCAAGCTTCCCGGGCTGTAAGTGTACCGGTCTTGTCGAACACCACGGCATCCACATTGGCCATGCGTTCCACTACATCGGCATCGCGCAGGAACAGGCCGTTCTTACCCAGCAAGCGTATCGTGTGTCCATACGCGAAAGGCATGCTTAACGCCAGCGCGCAGGGGCAGGCCACGATCAATACGGCGGTAACCACGGGCCATGCGCGGGCAGGTTCGTGCAGCCACCAATACACAGCGGATAAGGCCGCGATGGTGAACACGGCCACGATGAAGCGACGCGCCACCAAGTCCATGGTACGCGGCATCATCGGGCGTTCGTCACCGGTTTCGCGTTGCTCTTCCCACAAGCGCTTCAAATGGCTTTTGGCGAAAGGCAACAGCACTTCAACTTCAATTGCGGCACCGCGCTGCCGACCACCAGCCTTGATGGTCTCGCCGATGGCACGCCGCACGGGCAGCGGCTCGCCGGTGATGAAGCTGTTGTCGATGCGCCCGGTGCCGTGTCGCAAAATGCCGTCCACCGGCACCAGTTCCTGATCGCGCACAATGATCGTGTCGCCCACGTTCAGGTCGGCCACGCCCACGTATTCCTCGGTGTCCCCGTTCCGGCGAAGCACCACCAATGGCAAAAAGTCGTCCAAGTCCCTGTCGAAGCTGAGTGCTTGGTAGGTGTAGTCCTGAAACCAACGGCCGATCAGCAGGAAGAAGACCAGACCCGCCAATGAATCGAAATAGCCCGGACCGGTCTGCGCCAGCACCTCGTACAAACTTTGGAAGAAAAGGGCCATAATGCCCACCGCAATAGGCTGGTCGATGTTGATGCTGCGCGACCGCACACCGGCCCATGCGGAAGTGAAGAACACACGGCCTGCGAAGAACACCACGGGCAATGCGAGCAAGATTTTAAGTAGGACAAAGCCTTTTACGAGCGTATCATTTTCCAGCGTAGCACCGAAGTATTCCGGAAAGCTCAGGAACATGGTGTTCCCGAAACAGAATCCGGCCACGCCTAACCGCACGTAGAGCATGCGGTCCACTTTTTTTCCGCTCTTCTTTTTCGCGGATCCCGTTAGTTGTGGCCCGTAGCCGATGTTGCGCAGCAGGCCGATCAACCTCCCCAAACTCAGGTCTCCTTCGCGGAAGTTCACCGTAAGTTCCTTCTCACTGAAACGCACGCGCGAACGCACCACGGCGGGTTCCAAGCGTTCCAAGTTCTCTAGCAGCCAAATGCAACTGCTACAGTGCATCTGCGGCACTTGCAGTTTCACGCGTGTAATGCCGTCCTCGGAAAATTCAACCAGTTTGTCCCGCACTTCCGGCAGGTCGAAAAGCTCCGTGCGCGCCTCGTCGGCGTTCGCCACGGTGCGGGTGCCGGGGCGTTGTTCCAGCTCGTAATAGTTCTTCAGCCCACTATCGCGGAGCAGACCATACACTGCTTTGCAGCCTTGACAGCAAAAGTCCTTGCCGTCCATTGCCACATGGTCTTCTACACAGGGTTCGCCGCAGTGGTAGCAGGCGGTTAGCGTTGTGGTGGGCATTCAGGTCGGCCAAAAGGCGACCGCAAAAATGCCAAGGCGTTCAGTCCGCGGAACTGACGTAGGTCATGTTCGCTGTTTCGGCAGTAAACCGACGGTCAGAGACAAAGGCGCAGTCATGTTCAGGGCAATTGCTCCAAGCGCACGGCTGTTGGCACCAAGCCGCCAACGTTCTGCAGGATCAGGTCGCGGTCGTTGTGCGCGCCGGTGTATTTCGCAACTCCGTCCATGTTGACGTCGGCTCTGGTATAGCCGAATAACGTGCCGGTGGTGTATGAGAACAGCGTCAACAGTATCCGGTCGCGGTCATTGTCCGCGCCGGTATAGCTAAGTTTCTCGGAAGTGTAAGTGATAGTCTCATAGTTTTGTTCGGGACTTCTAGGGACATAGGTGCATCCGGCATTTCCAGGCCAAAGGAAGGCGGAGTTCCCGACTATTTTGCGTGCTTCGGTGCCATACGTGGCCAAGCCGACATCCCGGAAATCCACGGTAGTGGCCTGCGCGGAAAGTGCTACTGGCAACTGTGTCATAGCACTCAAATGGTTGCGATGACCCACCGCGACATAGTAATTCCCGGGCGGGGCGTTGAAGCTTAATTGCCCGCCGTTGGAGGGGTCTATGATTTTTCCGTTCCTAAGCAATAAACCTTGTTTTATCTGGCAAATAGTTGTCGGCATTTCGGGAGCCGAAGCTCCACGTAGACCATCCACAATGGCCGTAGGGCCGGTCACATCGAAAAGCGCATCATCAGCCAAGGCGGATAGGTAACTATGTGGAATGTATCCGGCAACGCGCAGGTCATCGCGCATTAGGCCCGTGTCTGGGTCGAATGGTCCTTCCAACCAAGCCTTTGCGTTGAGCAATAGCGGGGCGGACGCAGTCTGGGAAATGAAAAACGCACCGGGACCATAGTACGGTAAGCCGGAACCGCCAGTCTGATAAAAGCCGGGTGCTGTTACATCCCACGAGGCGGGGCCAGCGGGCCCACTGTGGATCAATTCCCCATCTTTCCACAACATGAACTGAGGGTCTGTGCAATACACTCCTTGTTGATAGTTGAAAACGACCGTAGCTGAATCTCCCGGCAAGAGAACAATATTGGGGTTGGTGTAGGTGTCCCAATATTCCGTTTCACCATTATCACGGTGTACCGTCACTGAGGCACTCCCAGTGCATTCTTTGGCTTGGGCCTCTGAGAATGAGATCACGCCGATCAAACAGAAAAGGGCTGCCGTTTTCATGCCGGGTGGTTTTGATGGAATCAAATGTACTACACCCTCCCAGCCGGAAAGCACGAGTTATCGAATTCCGCAGGTCTCCGCGGTTTGAATTCCGTTTACAGCTAGATCACTTCATCCGGCGGCTCAACCCTTCATTCAGCGCAGCCATGAACAAGTCGCTACTGAGGTAGGTGTCCGGGCTGGCCTTGCTGCCATGGATGCACACGGCGAGGTCCTTGGTCATCTTGCCGGCTTCCACGGTTTTGATGCACACATCTTCCAGGGTATGGCAGAAGTCGACCAAGGCTTGGTTGCCGTCCAGTTTTCCGCGGAACGCGAGGCCACGGGTCCAGGCGAAGATGCTCGCGATGGGGTTGGTGCTGGTGGCTTTTCCTTGCTGGTGCTGGCGGTAATGGCGGGTAACGGTTCCATGCGCGGCTTCGGCTTCCATCGTCTTGCCGTCGGGCGTCATCAGCACGCTGGTCATCAAGCCAAGGGAACCAAAGCCCTGCGCTACGATGTCGCTTTGCACATCGCCGTCGTAGTTCTTGCAGGCCCAGATAAAGCCTCCGCTCCACTTCATCGCGGCTGCCACCATGTCATCGATCAAGCGATGCTCGTAGGTAATGCCAGCCTTGGCGAAATCGGCCTTGTAGTGTTTCTGGTAGATGTCCTCGAAAATGTCCTTGAACCGTCCGTCGTACTTCTTCAGGATGGTGTTCTTGGTACTGAGGTAGAGCGGCCACTTCTTTTCCAGTGCGAGGTTGAAGCAGCTGTGCGCAAAGCCGTCGATGCTCTCGTCCGTGTTGTACATGCTCAACGCCACGCCATCACCTTTGAAATCATACACGTCCCAAGTGGTGGGCTCGCCATTCTCCGGGGTGAAGGTCATGGTGAGCTTGCCCTTGCCCTTGATAACGGCATCGGTGGCCTTGTATTGATCGCCGAAAGCGTGGCGGCCGATCACGATGGGCTTGGTCCAGCCGGGCACCAAGCGGGGAATGTTGTTGATCACGATCGGCTCGCGGAACACGGTGCCGCCAAGGATGTTGCGGATGGTGCCGTTGGGGCTTTTCCACATCTGCTTCAGGCCGAACTCCTCCACGCGGTTTTCATCCGGCGTGATGGTGGCGCACTTGATGCCCACGTGGTGTTTTTGAATGGCCTTGGCCGCGTCCACAGTGATCTTGTCATCGGTGGCATCGCGGCTTTCGATCCCCAGGTCGTAGTACTCGATCGGCACGTCCACGTAAGGCAGGATCAACTGTTCCTTGATCCATTGCCAGATGATGCGGGTCATCTCGTCACCATCAATTTCCACTACGGGGTTCGCTACTTTGATCTTTTGCATACGGCTAAGGTTGACTGTTCAACTTGGCCGCGAAGGTACAAGAGAGAAGATGGAATGGACTGTGGTAGCAAATCGGCGCGATGGTAGCGGGCAATCGCATTAGGCCAGAACATTCCTGCGGTAGGCAGGCAGTAACCGAACAACCCGTAACCGAACAACCCGTAACCGAACAACCCGTAACCGAACAACTCGTAACAGTTCAACTCGTAACGGATTAACTCGCAACCAGTAACTCACCGACCCGTCAACCCAAAATTCAGATCTCCAGGTCCAACGCATCACGCAATACCAACAACGCCGGGTTCTTCTCCGCCATGATGTTGAACTTGTCGCGGGGCGTATAGCGTGGGCGGAGGTTTTCTGCCTCGGCCTTAACAACAGTAAGTTCCAGCTGTGGCATGTCCATTTCACGGCGCAAGTAGCCCAGCAGTGTGGGCTTTTCCTCGCGCATGTAATTCTCCTGCACGTTGTTCACGATGGTGTGCGAAATGGTGCGCTGTCCGGTGATCACCGGCTGGTTCGCGGAGAGGGTGGCATGCAGGCTGTTTTTGCCTTCGTGCTTACGCTCCATGGCATAGTCGTTCCAGGTCTTTTGCAACAGCGCCGGATTGATCTCGCGTTTGGTATCGTCGCGTTCGGGCTCGTTTCCGGGAATGTCAGCCAAGCGTGTGTTCTCCTCAGCTTTGACAGCGGGGGCGAGGTGTTCGCGTATCGAAATGGAAGAAGCCAATCGCTTGCCGGTACGCTCCGGCACCGGGGTCGGAGCGGATACAGTCTCTGCTCCAGACGAAAGAGTGGGAGGAGCCACTGATGCGGGCGCGGGCGGAGGTGGAACGGCCCTTTCTTCAGGTGAAGGAATTTCGGGCTGCTTCCCGGTTAAACCTGCGTCAGGCTTTTTTTTTTCAGCCGAAAGGGCTGGCTGCGGAACATTCACTTGTGCAGCAGGCTTGCCTGCCCAATCACGGGCCAATTGGATCAACGCTGTTTCAACCAGAAGGCGTGGTTCCTTGCTGCTTTTGTACAACGTGTCCACAGTGCTGGTGCGGTCCAGCCCTGCAACAAGTTGTGCCATGTTGGTGCGGGCTGCCTGATCGGCGTAGCGTGCTGCCAAGTCCTGGCCCACTTCCATCAAAGCAATGGTGCGCGCATCTTGACACACCAGCAAGTCGCGGAAATGCCGCGCCAGCCCGGCCACAAAGAGGTGCCCGTCGAAACCTTGGAAGAGCACGTCGTTGAACGCTAAAAGCGCGCCTGGGGCATCGCCGTTCAGTAAGTGGTCGGTAATGGCGAAATAGTGCTCGTGGTCCAGCACGTTGAGGTTCTTCAACACGTCGGCATACGTGAGCTTGTCACCGCCGAAGCTGGCGAGCTGGTCGAAGATGCTCAGGGCATCACGCAGTCCACCGTCCGCCTTTTGGGCGATGGTGTGCAGGGCTTGCGGCTCCGCGTCCACGCCTTCCTTCAGCGCAATTTCTGCAAGATGCTTGGCAATGTCCGTTACCGTAATGCGGCGGAAATCGAACACCTGGCAGCGGGAGAGGATCGTGGGGAGGATCTTGTGTTTCTCCGTGGTGGCGAGGATGAAGATGGCGTAGGAGGGAGGCTCCTCCAGTGTTTTCAGGAAGGCGTTGAAGGCCGCCGAGCTCAGCATGTGTACCTCGTCGATGATGTACACCTTCTTGTTCCCGATCTGCGGCGCGATCTGCACCTGCTGGATCAGGTTGCGGATGTCCTCCACGCTGTTGTTGCTGGCGGCATCCAGTTCGAAGATGTTCAGCGAATGGCCATCGTCGAAGCTTTTGCAGGAAGGACATTCGCCGCAGGTGCTCAGGTCATCGTTGAGGTTCTCGCAGTTAAGGGTGCGCGCGAGGATGCGCGCACAGGTGGTCTTCCCTACGCCGCGCGGCCCCGTAAAGAGGAAGGCGGAAGCGACGTGTTGGTTCCGGATGGCGTTCTTCAGCGTGCCGGTTACGTGCTCTTGGCCTACGACTGTATCAAACAGGACAGGGCGGTACTTGCGGGCGCTTACTACGTATCGTTCCATGGGCGGCGCTAAGATAATGGCCTCCGGGGAGACAAGCCATAAGCGTCAAGCAGTCAGCCTTGAGCTTGAGACTTATGGCTTGCAGCCTATCCCTCAAAACTTCGCCAATCCACCTTTTCCATGTCACTTGTGTTGCGTTTCACGGAAAACCTTACTTTTGCACCCCAAATTTACCAAGAGGCACATGACCAACAGGTACGAAACCGTCTTCATTTTAACTCCCGTTTTGTCTGAGGACCAGGCAAAGGAGGCGGTAACCAAATTCAAAGACCTTCTGAATGAGGGCAATGGCAAGGTCCGCCATGAAGAGAACTGGGGGATGCGCAAACTTGCCTATCCCATCCAGAAGAAGTCCTCGGGCTTCTACCACCTGATCGAGTTCGAGAGCGACCCGTCGTTCATTGCGAAGCTCGAGACCGAATACCGCCGCGACGAACGGGTTATCCGTTTCCTCACGGTAGCCATGGACAAGCACCACGTTGCTTTCGCAGAAAGCCGCCGTGGCCGCAGTGGCAACGCTGAAGGCAGCGACAAGCCAGCCCGCACGCCCCGTCGTAAAAAGGAAAACGCCTAAGCCACAGCAATGAGCGAAACAGCAACCACCCCTGCGGCGGAAACATCCACCGCCCCTAAGTCCGGAGGAGGCTCCGGCAATGAGATCCGGTATTTAACGCCGATCTCCATCGAGACGAAGAAGGACAAGTACGACCGTTTCAAGAAATACGGTATCAAGTACATCGATTACAAAGACGCCGACTATTTGTTGCGCCTTGTGAACGAACAGGGAAAGATCCTTCCCCGCCGCCTCACCGGCACCAGCCAGAAGTACCAAAAGCGCGTGGCCCAAGCCGTGAAGCGCAGCCGCCATTTGGCGCTGATGCCTTACGTGGCGGACATGCTCAAGTAACAACGCACCACACATGGAAGTGATCCTCAAGCAAGACGTGGAGCATTTGGGCTTCGCCAACGACCTGGTAAAGGTCCGCGACGGCTATGCACGCAATTTTCTGCTTCCCCGCGGCCTGGCCGTCAACGCCACCAGCGGCGAGCGTAAGCAGCTCACAGAAACCCTCAAGCAGCGCGCCCACAAAGAGGCTAAGCTGCGTACCGAGGCCGATAAGAACGCGGAAAAACTCATTGCCCAACCCATCAAGATAGGTGCGAAAGTGGGCGAGAAAGGCCGCATCTTCGGCAGTGTCAACACCATCATGCTCAGCGATGCTTTCAAGCAGTTGGGCGTGGAGTTGGACCGCAAGTACATCAAGCTGAAAGGCGAGGCCATCAAGTCCATCGGCACCTACGAAGCCGAAGTGACTTTCCACCGCGACGTGGTGAAGACCATTTCCTTCGAGGTTGTGGAGGAGTGATCCCGCAGATACGAATAGGAAAAGGGCTGTCTCTTTGAGGCGGCCCTTTTTCGTGTTTTACCTTCTTGTTCCAATGAACAAGTGATCGACCTCGTGACACTAGGCACCGCCAAAACACAAATAGCGTTCGTCCGTTCGCCGGTCCCCTAGTAGCTTTCGCCACCATGCCCGAAGTCAGCTCCGACCAGCGACAGTTGCTCCAATTCCTTGCCCGGTTAGGCCAAGCCGAATTGGCGGCAGGCAACGCCGTGGCATTGATCGAGCGCGATCTCGGGGAAGTGGCCAAGCGGAATGGGCAGGAGAACGCCGTGATCTTCGCCCTTCCGACCGTATTGATGGTACAGACCGGGGAAGCGGAAAGTCAGCGCGTCCAGATCACCCCCGGGCCGTACCGCGTAGGCGATCTGCGGTTCGACCAGGTTGAAGGCGTGCTGGAGATAGCCCGAGAGGCCCGAGCAGGTCGTCTTTCCCCGAAGGATGGTTTGCGGAAGCTCGACGCAGTGTGGCGCATGAAGCACCGCTACGGCGACTTCGGTTTCGTGGTGGGTTACCTCATCACGACCATCGGCACCGCCTTGATGTTGCGGCCCACTTGGAACGGCTTGGGCTATGTTGCGATCCTCGGCCTCATCTGCGCGTTGCTTTTGGTGGTGGTTCGCCGCCAGCCCGCGTGGAACGCCGTTATGCCTGTAGTGGCTTCGTTCATTCTGGCCTCTGTGGTGGCCTTGTTCTATCGCTATGGCGTGAAGGAAGCCCCGTTCCAATTGCTGATTCCCCCCTTGATCATCTTCCTGCCGGGCAGTATGCTCACTGTGGCTGTGGTGGAACTGGCCTTCGCCAACACCGTGTCCGGAGCGTCCCGGTTGGTGGCGGGCTTTGGCCAATTGATCCTCTTGGCATTCGGCCTGCTGGGCGGTTTCCGGCTGTTAGGGGAAAGCACTCCGGAGCTCGTGGACCATACGGAACGCTTGGCACCGTGGCTGGCATGGGCTGGCGTGGTGATCTTCGCCATTGGGCTGCACCTGTTCAAAAGCAGTCGCAGGCGCTCCCTGCCGTGGATGATCCTCACCATGATCATGGCCTACCTCGGGCAGTATGTCTCCGGCCGCTTCGTCGACGGGCCCTCCACGGCGTTCTTCGGGGCGGTGATCATGACCATTACCGCGCTAGTGATCGAATACCGCTACAAGGGGCCGCCTGCATTGGTGACCATACTGCCTGCATTCTGGCTGCTGGCGCCGGGCTCCTTCGGCTTGGTGAGCGTTACCACCATGGCCGCGGACGGCATGGGTTCAGCGGGCAACATCCTACGCTTGCTTTTCATCCTCACCGCTATCGCTTCCGGCTCTCTCATCGGGGCATTTTTTTACAGCGGAGTGCTGCACGTGCGCAAAGCGCGCCTTTGGCGGAACGAACCACCGCTGCCCATTGGTTCTTTGGGTCGGAATGATGAAGAGGAGAACGAATGAGAAGGCCGCTTTCACGTAGTCTTTCCGTGATGCCTTTCCCACTATGTACCTTTGCAGCCCCTTAACTATCGCATAGAACAGCCATGGCCAACATTTTCGACATCGACATGATCAAAGCGGTTTATGACCGCTATCCCGCCCGCATCGCCGCAGCACGGAAGGTATTGGGCAAGCCGCTCACCCTTACGGAAAAGATCCTCTATGCCCACCTCAGCGAGGGAGCGGCAACCAAGGAGCTGAAGCGCGGGGAGGACTACGTCGATTTCGCACCGGACCGCGTTGCCATGCAGGATGCAACCGCCCAAATGGCGCTGTTGCAGTTCAAAACCACGGGCAGGCCCCATGTAGCTGTGCCCAGCACCGTTCATTGCGACCACTTGATCCAAGCGCGTGTCGGCGCCGCGAAAGACTTGCAAGAAGCTTTGCTGAAGAGCAACGAGGTCTTCAACTTTCTGGAGAGCATCAGCAACAAATACGGCATCGGTTTCTGGCGTCCGGGCGCGGGCATCATCCACCAAGTTGTGCTTGAGAACTACGCCTTTCCCGGCGGCTTGATGATCGGTACCGACAGCCACACCCCTAATGGCGGCGGCCTTGGCATGCTGGCCATTGGCGTGGGCGGCGCTGACGCGTGCGACGTTATGAGCGGCCTGCCGTGGGAGCTGAAACAGCCCAAGGTGATCGGCGTGAAACTCACCGGCAAGCTCAGCGGCTGGGCATCGGCCAAGGACGTGATCCTCGTGGTGGCCGGCATCCTTACCGTAAAGGGCGGCACTGGCGCGATCGTGGAATATTTCGGCCCCGGCGCGGAAAGTCTGAGCTGCACGGGCAAAGGAACCATTTGCAACATGGGCGCGGAGATCGGCGCTACTACAAGCACCTTCGGCTACGACGACAGCATGCGCCGCTACCTCAACGGCACCGGGCGTGCGGAATTGGTGGCCATGGCGGACAAAGTGGCCGAGCACCTCACCGGAGACCCGGAGGTGTATGCGGAACCCGAAAAATACTTCGACCGCGTGATCGAGATCGACCTAAGCACGCTGGAGCCGCACGTCAACGGTCCTTTCACGCCGGATCTGGCGTGGCCGATCAGCAAATTCGCCGCAGCGGTGAAGGAGAACAAGTGGCCGGAAGAACTGGAGGTCGGCTTGATCGGGTCCTGCACGAACAGCAGTTATGAGGACCTGACCCGCAGCGCGTCCATCGCGCAGCAGGCCGTGGACAAGAAATTGAAGACGAAGAGCGAATTCACCGTAACGCCAGGAAGTGAACAAGTACGCTTTACCGCGCAACGCGATGGGCTGTTGGACACCTTCGAGAAAATGGGCGGGCTCGTTCTCGCTAACGCATGCGGCCCCTGCATCGGCCAATGGGCGCGCCACAACAAGAACCCCGAGAAGAAGAACTCCATCCTTACCAGCTACAACCGCAACTTCGCGAAGCGCAACGACGGCAACGCGAACACGCACGCCTTCGTGGCAAGCCCGGAACTGGTAACGGCCATGGCCATTTCCGGCAGTCTGCTTTTCAATCCGCTCACCGATGAACTGGTGAACGAGGAAGGAAAGAAGGTGAAGTTGGATGAGCCGAAAGGCCTGGAGATGCCGCCAAAAGGATTCGACGTGGAAGACCCCGGCTTCAAAGCTCCGGCCAAGGACGGCAGCAGTGTGGAAGTAGTGGTGAAGCCGGACAGCGACCGTATCCAATTGTTGGAGCCATTCCCCGCGTGGGACGGCAAGAACATCACCGGCGCTGTGCTGTTGATCAAAGCCAAAGGCAAGTGTACTACGGACCACATCAGCATGGCCGGTCCTTGGTTGCGCTACCGCGGGCATTTGGACAACATCAGCAACAACACGCTCATCGGCGCCATCAACGCATTCAACGGCGAGGCCAACAAGGTGAAGAACGAGCTTACCGGGGAATATGGCGAAGTGCCTGCAACGCAGCGCGCATACAAAGCGGCCAAGCAGCCCAGCGCAGTGGTTGCGGACCACAACTACGGTGAGGGAAGCAGCCGCGAACACGCCGCCATGCAGCCGCGCCACTTGGGCGTTAGCGCTGTTATCGTAAAAAGCTTCGCACGCATCCACGAGACCAACTTGAAGAAGCAAGGGCTGTTGGGCGTCACCTTCGACAAGGAAAGCGACTACGATAAAGTGCAGGAAGATGACCGCATCGATTTTACCGATCTCACGGGGTTCGCGCCGATCAAGCAATTGACAGTGGTGCTGAACCACAAGGACGGGTCGAAGGACACCATCAAGTGCAACCACACGTACAACGAAGCGCAGATCGGCTGGTTCAGGGCGGGTAGCGCGCTGAATGAGATACGGGCCAGCCAGAAATAACGCACTGCATTTGATGCATAACGAAAGGCCCGAAATACGGGTCTTTCGTCTTTATGGGCGGATTGTGCAATCCCCAATCCGGGGGATTGCAGCGTTGTCGACACGGGATATATTTGTGCGAAACAGCAACACGATGCGGATCACAAACACAATCGCCCTACTAGCAGGTTCATTGGCTTTCGGCACGTTGGCGCAAGCCCAAGTGCAATTCGGCATAAAGGTGGGGGGGAACTACCTGATAGCCTCGCAGAGCATTTCGCCCACTCCCAAGGATGCCCCGCCAACGCCAAAGGGCTTGGGTTTGCAATTTGGTGGATATGCCAAAGTACAGTTCAGTGAAATGGTCGGGCTACGACCCGAGATCGGTTTTTCCTTCCGGAGGGCCAAATCGGATCAAACAATAACGAACAATGTACCCGTGACGGACCAAAATGGCCAAGAAGGCGGTCGTGCGGACCTTACCGTGGATACCAAGATCGACCAGCGATTGCAATACTTCCAGATCGCAGCACCGCTCACGTTGAACCCGTCCTCGAACTTCCGCGTAATGGTGGGACCTGCGATCGGTTTTCTCATGGGCGGAAAGCTGAACGAAGATGTGACCCAGACGGTAACCAATGGGACGTTCAATGGACAACCGTTTACGCAGGATCCCACCTTTACCGCTACGGTAAAGAAAGGTTCCGCCGCGACCAAGGACTATAAAAAGGCCGAAGTTGCCGTAGTTGCAGGCGTGGGTTATGAACTGGAGATGGGCTTGGACTTCGACCTCCGTTTCTATCGTGCCATCGTGCCCACGCAGGACATCAGCCAGCCCAGCTTCCGATATAAGGCCTTCACAAACATGATCGAGCTGAGCCTCGGGTATACCTTCGGGAGTTGAACAATAAACGTAGACCAAGTCCCGATGTATTGTTCTGGGAACTAGTCCAATAGGGCGCCACAGGGCATTGGCATAGGGCATCAGATGGTGTACGTCATTTGGATACTACGTTGAGACTCTTATGTTTGCCCTGCACAAACAAGCACACACATGAAAAAATTTACACTCGCATTAGCCGCTTTCGCGGTTGCTGGAAGTTTGATGGCACAAGAAAATCGTTTCAGCCTTGGTGCTGAGGTGGCCTTCCCCATGGGTGATTTTGGCGATGCTGCGGGAATCGGTCTCGGTGGTACGCTCGGCTTCGAGTTACCCGTTAGCGACAACCTCGGTCTCATCGCCCAAGCTGGCTATATGAGCTTTGCTGGTAAGGAGTTCACCGTTTCCGTGGGTGGTTTTTCCGCCACGACCAAAACTGATGCGACCGGAATCATCCCGATCCAAGTAGGAGCCAAGTATTACTTCACGGACAACCAGGAAGGGTTCTATGCTGGACTGCTCACTGGCGTGCACATGACCTCCGTAAAGGTTCCGGAGTACGATGCTGCAGGCATGCAATCAGGCACCAAGAACGAGACCAATTCCAATTTTAGCCTTGCACCATTGGTCGGTTTCATCATCGGAGAGAACATCGATATTGCTGTGCGTTATCAGATGATCTTCGCCAAGCAAGAGACGGTTTCCTTCAATCCGACCACGTTCGCAGTTGTTACCGAGAGCAAGACGGTTACAAACAGCTATCTCGGCCTGCGCATCGCCTACATGTTCGGCGAGCGTTGATCCGAAAACAATTTAAGCAGAAGGGCGGTCGCAAGGCCGCCCTTCTTTTTTGCATATCCCCCGCCCGGCACGGAACTTGCCATCCAAACTTCAACGAACCGGATTCCCTAAGTTTGCGGCCCCTCCGAACCACCTTCAGAACTACTCATGAACAAGCATCTCCAAGCCTTTTTCGCCTTTTCATTGTTCCTAGGAACGATCACTGCCAACGCCCAACAGGTTCCGGACAGCGTGAACATGATCGAGAACGGCAGTTTTGAAGAATTGGCGGGCAAACTGCGGCGCTTGGGTGGAATTGATGCTGCCAAGGGCTGGGAAAGCCCCACCGACTCCAAGGCCGACCTGTTCAGCGAAACGGTTGACAGCGAGTCTCCGTCTTTTGCGCCCAGGGGTGCCAAGGGAGTCCAAAGCGCCTTGAGCGGGTTGAACTACGCTGGTTTGCGTTGGTACAGTTACGGCGACAAGGAGCCGCGCAGCTACATGCAGGTCAAGTTGAAGAAGATGCTGAAGAAGGGCCAGAAATACTGCGTGGCCTACTACGTTAGCCTCGGCGATTTAAGCAAGTATTCCAGTGACCACTTGGGCGCTTACCTAAGCCGCATTGCCGTGCATAAGAAGGACGAGTTGCCTTTGACCTACGAGCCGCAAGTGCCAAACCTCATGACCACCGTGTACGGCGACGTGAATGGCTGGACCGGCGTATGCGGCACCTTCACCGCCAATGGCGACGAGCAGTATCTTATAATCGGCAGCTTCGCGCCCACCGAAAAGATCACCGCAGGCAAGATGATGCGGCCACGCGGCGAAACGCGGCCACAGCTTCCAGAGGCATACTATTTCATCGATGACGTAAGCGTGGTTCCAGTGAAGAACCTCAGCGATTGTTCCTGCGAGCAAGTGGACAAGAGTGAAAGCGAATTCATCTACAGCCGCAGCGCCACCAATGAACCCGGCTTGAGCGCTGCCGCCCGCGTGGACCGCAGTGCCATCTACTACAAGCGGTACAGCAAGGACCTCGCGCCCAGCATGCGCCCCACGCTTGATACCATGGTGGCCTTGCTGAACAACAACAAAGACCTGAAAGTGAAGCTCACCGGCCACATTGATGCCACCGAAGTGGACCGCTCCAAAATGCGCCCGGACCTCAACGATCTTGACACGCGCCGTGCCGATGCCGTAAAGGCCTATCTGGTGGAAGCAGGCATCGATGCAGGTCGCATTACCACAGCAGGCAAGAAAGGTGAAGAGCCCGCCGCAGACCGCGACAGCGAAGCAGCCATGGCCCAAAACCGGCGTGTGGAAGTGGATGTAGTGAAGTAGTTGCCGTTCTGAGTTTAGATTGAATTCTCTGGTACAGGGTATTGGGTACAGGGTATCGGGTACTGCCGAACGGCTTATGCCGTTTTCACCACAGAAGTACAGAGACACGGAGAAATGCAAATGGTGGTTGGTGCTGGCGACTGCCAACTGCCAGCTACCTCTGCCGCCTGCCTTTTCTTCTCCGCGCCTTCGCGCCTCTGCGTCCCAAAAATCTCACGCTCCGTAACCCGCCCGAACCTACCTTTCCCCCGATGCAAAAAGGGGATCCCCGACTGATCCGGGCATGGACGATGTACGACTGGGCCAACTCGGCCTATTCGCTCACGATCACCTCGGCGATATTCCCGATCTATTTCGCTGCTATCACCACCTTTGGCGGGAAGGACCAAGTGCTGGCCACTTACGGGCTCCCGGCGGCATCGCTGCAATCCTATGTGCTTTCGTTGGGTTTCCTGATCGTGGCTGCTGTAGTGCCCATTCTCTCCGGCATTGCCGACCACAGGGGTAACAAGAAGAACTACCTCAAGTTCTTTTGCTACCTCGGGTCCATAAGCTGTGCGGGCCTCTTTTTCCTCACCTATGACAACCTCTGGCCGGGGCTGCTCCTGTTCATGCTGGCATGCATCGGCTTTTCGGGAAGCTTGGTTTTCTACGATGCGTATTTGCCAGAGATCGCCGAGCCGAAGGACCACGATCGCGTAAGCGCACGTGGCTATGCGATGGGTTACATCGGCAGTGTGATCCTGTTGGTGATCAACCTGTTGATGGTGATGAAGCCGGACCTGTTCGGCATCCCCGACAAGGACGGCCTCCCCGCGCGGCTTTCCTTCTTGACGGTGGGCATTTGGTGGGCGGGTTGGGCGCAGATCACGTTCCGGAACCTGCCCGATGCGCGCGCCCCAAAGGAGGACAAGGTGAACGTGTTCACCACCGGTTACAAGGAATTACGCAAGGTGTGGAAGCAGATGCTCGGCCTCAAGCGCCTCCGCCGGTTCCTTACGGCGTTCTTCGTATTCAACATGGGCGTGCAAACGGTGATGTACCTCGCCGTCACCTATGCCAAACAGGAGGTCAAGGAACCGGACGGATCGCCCATCGCCGACAGCGGATTGATCATCAGTATTTTGGTGATACAGCTAGTGGCGGCAGTGGGGGCGTTGCTTTTTGTAAGGTTGAGCAAACGCTTCGGTAACATTCCGGCGTTGATCATCGGCTTGGTGATCTGGATGTGCATTTGCTTGGCAGCATGGCGCATCCAGTGGACCAACGAGTTTTATGTGCTGGCTGCTTTCGTCGGGTTGGTGATGGGCGGTACCCAAGCGCTGTCGCGAAGCACGTATGCCAAGTTGTTGCCGGAGACTGAGGACCACGCATCGTACTTTTCCTTCTATGATGTGACACTCTACCTCGCCACCGTTCTGGGTACTTTGGCCTTTGGACTGGTGAACCAGATGACCGGTGACATCCGCAACACCATCATCGCCATCGGCATCTTTTTCGTGGTGGGGTCCTTGTTGTTGCTCCGGGTGCCACGGGAGCGCGTGATCGCGCCACAGGCGGGGCAAGCGCAATAAATTCGCCGCCGCAAATGGAAACGAACGGGACAGGTGTAATTTGGGACGTGGTGATCGTTGGCGGTGGCATCGTTGGTGCGGCCACCTTGTACAAACTGCAATCGCGCTTCCCGGTGAAGCGGATCCTGCTGATCGAAAAGGAAGCTGTGTTGAGCGACCACCAAACGGGCCACAACAGCGGCGTGATCCAGCGGCATCTACTATGTGCCCGGCAGCAAGAAGGCCATTACCTGTGCCACAGGTCGCAAGGAACTGGTGTCCTTCGCGCAACAGCATGGCATCAAGCACGACGTATGCGGCAAGATCGTTGTGGCCATGGAAGAGGAGGAGTTGCCGCGGTTGGAGAAGATCTACCAACGCGGTGTGGCCAATGGCATCGAAGACCTGCGGAAGATCACAGCGGAAGAGATCAAAACGATTGAACCTTTTTGCACAGGCATCGCCGGCTTGTGGGTGGGCTGTACCGGCATCATCGATTTCCGCGGCGCCACCAACAAAATGGCAGAGCTGGCCTTGGGCATCAACCCGGCTTCGGAAGTACACAAAGGCGAGGAAGTACTGGGCAGTGAAAGCGGCGGAGACACCAGCACCGTGCGCACAACGCGTGGCACGTACGCAGCCAAGTGCGTGATCTTCTGCGCGGGCCTGCAAAGCGACCGCATGGCCCGCACGGACGGTGTGCCGGTAAAGGAGCAGATCGTGGGCTTCCGTGGCGACTATTACGAGCTTACGGCGAAGGGGAAGCCCAAGGTGAAGAACCTCATCTACCCCGTGCCGGACCCGCGCTTCCCATTCCTGGGCGTGCATTTTACGCGCATGACCGACGGCAGCACGGAGTGCGGCCCGAACGCCGTTTTTACTTTCAAGCGAGAAGGCTACGGAAAGACGGATTTCAGTTTGCGCGACACCTGGGATGCGCTCACGTATGGCGGCACCTGGAAGCTCTTCTTCAAGAACATGTCCTACGGGATAGATGAGTACCGGCGCGCGTTCAGCAAAAAGCTTTTTCTGAAAACGCTCCGCAGGCTCATCCCAACGTTGGAAATGGACGACATCGAACCAGGCCGCGCGGGAGTACGCGCCATGCTGCTTGGCACCGATGGCGAAATGGTGGACGACTTCCGCATCGAGCGCAAGGGCCGTCACATCCACGTGCTCAACGCGCCCTCACCCGCGGCCACGGCCTGCTTGGCCATTGGTGACCACATCGTGGAGATGGCTTTGGCTGAAGGGGTTTTAGAGTAGGGGAGTTGTCCGTTGTCCGTTGTCAGGAAGCGCTTGGCTTGGGCTTGCAGGCTTTTTAGGCTTGTACTTTTGCAGAGGCAGTGGCAGTCTGCAGAGGCAGTCGGCAGTTGCAGTCGGCAAGTTGAGGGCAGCCCGCATTTGGCGGCATGATATGCACAGTATAGCAGAGCCGCAGTATCGCACAGGTTCAGAACCTCACGGCGCAAGTAGGGACAACTGACAACTGACAACTAAAAACTCAAGAAGTAACCTTCCACTCTTCCAAGATCTCCGCCCAATCCCACAGGCAGAATGTCATCAGCTTATTCACCCGGGCCAATACGATCGGATTGGGGGCTTTCTGCTGGCGGAAGTACGGGTCTTGCAGCGAGATCAGGTCGTACTTGTGGAAGATGGCCTTGCTCATGGCATAGACCGTGTTCTTGCTGGGGTGGTTGATGCGGGACATGAAGCTCTGCATCGAGGAAGTTTCCGATTCCAGTTCTGCTGCGCTGGAGTCCATCAGCGGAGCGAATTTGGAGAAAGCGTGCTGAGCCAAGCGGTGGTCGGTGCCGGGGGGCAGGTGCTTGGGGGCCTCCAGTAAATTTCCGGCGAAAACGATCTGGGCGAAGAGTTCGTCATCGCCGGGGCCAAAGACAGGCTTGCTGACAAACTCCGGTGATTCACGAAGTTCTTCCACCACCAGCGGGTAACCTTGCTCGGTGAGGCGCAACACAGCATTAACGAACACGTTCGCGAGCTTGTCCTCCGAGATCCTCTTTTTGCCGAATAATGCGCCGATCATGCCGTCATTTTTCTGGATGCGAACTTACGGAATGCCGCTGGAACGGCAGTAATTTACACCTTTCCTTATCAACACGGTTATCCACGTCCGGTCCTTTGGCTGTACCTAGCACCGCGTTCCCTAAAGCAAGTCCACGCCCGTGTAGGTGGAAGGGGAAAGTGAACGGAGCTGGTCCTTCACCGCCTCGTCCACCTCCAGCGTTTCTATGAAGGCCACGATCTCGCCCTGACCTATCCGGTCCTTGCCGCGCGTCAATTGCTTCAGTTTCTCATACGGTTCAGGGTATCCGGCCCGGCGTAAAATGGTCTGGATCCCTTCGGCCACCACGGGCCATTGAGCATCCAAGTCGCGGGTGATCGCTTCTTCGTTCAACAGCAATTTGCCCAATCCCTTTGTGATGGATGCAACCGCAATGTGCGCATGCGCCATGGGTACGCCGATATTCCGCGTAACGGTACTGTCAGTAAGGTCGCGCTGCAGGCGGCTGATAGGCAGCTTTTCCGCGAGGTGGACCATTAGCGCATTAGCGATGCCGAGGTTGCCTTCAGCGTTTTCGAAGTCGATGGGGTTCACCTTGTGTGGCATTGCGGAAGAGCCCACTTCGCCGGCTTTCACGCGCTGCCGGAAATAATCCATGGAGACATAGGCCCACAGGTCGCGGCACAGGTCGATGAGGATGGTATTGATGCGCCGCATGCCGTCGAACAACGCGGCCATGTTGTCGTAATGCTCGATCTGGGTGGTGAAGCGTTGCCTTTTCAGGCCGAGCTTTTCGCTTGTGAAGCGGTCCGCCAATGCTGGCCAATCCAGTTCGGGATAAGCCACCAGGTGTGCATTGAAATTGCCCGTTGCGCCACCGAACTTGCAGGTGAACGGCACTTGGTTGAGCAGGTCCAGCTGCCCCGTGAGCCGTTCGCAGAATACTTCGAGTTCCTTTCCCAAGCGCGTAGGTGAGGCGGGCTGGCCGTGGGTGCGAGCCAGCATGGGCACATGCGCCCATTGGAGCGCGAGAGTGTGTAATTCGTCCCGAAGGCGGGTAATGGCGGGCAGGTAATGGCGTTCAGTAAAATCGCGAAGCAGCAACGGGATCGCGGTATTGTTGATGTCCTGGGAAGTAAGCCCGAAATGGACGAACTCCTTTTGCGCATCGAGGCCGCATTCCGCCAGGCGATCCTTCAGCCAGTACTCCACCGCCTTTACGTCGTGGTTGGTGGTGCCCTCGATCCGTTTCACTTCAAGTGCATCTGCCAAAGAGAGACTTTGAACGCGTTTCTCCAAAGGCCCAACGCCGATCAGGTCCGCGCCTTCCAACTGTGGCAATGGCAGTTCACAGAGGAAACGGAACCAGTGCAGTTCCACCAGCAACCTGGACCGTATCAAGGCCCGTTCGGAAAACCAAGCTGCAAGAGGCTCTGTTTGCGTTTGGTACCGGCCGTCGATAGGTGAAATAGCGTTCAGTGGATGCAGCTCCATGGCCGCAAAAGTAGGTGGCATGGCCGTGGTTTCGGGGGAAAGAATAGCCATACCGCGCTTGCTGGACCACAGGTGAACAAGATCCGGCATGGTATTGGCGTGGCGGAGTCTTCCTACATTAGCCCCATGCGCTACACCATGCCTTCCCTCGCCCTTTTGCTCGTTGTTTTCGGCACTGCTTGCCATTGCTCGAAAGATGCAAGCAGTACTGCCGGTACACCAGCTCCGCCTGCAAACGAGGCTACCGTCGCCGTTGTGGTCCCAGTGCCTCCCGTAGCTCCTTCAACCACGGTGGCGGTTGAAGAACCAGTTGCGAATCAAATTGAAAAATCCATGGGAGACAGCGTTTATTTCTCCATGCAGCGCACGCCGTGCTTCGGCACTTGCCCATCGTACACGCTTACCATTCTGGAAGATGGAACGGCCTACTATGAAGGTGGGCGTTTCGCTCCCCGTGAAGGTTCCTACACAGGAAAAGTGAGCGCGGAAACCATGGAGAAGCTCTGGGAATTGGCTGAGACCGCGGACTTCTTTTCCATGCAGGACAAATACGACAGCAACGTTACGGACCTGCCCAGCACGATCATCCGCGTTCATGCGAAAGGGAAAGACAAGCGCGTACTCGCCCGCCAAGGAACTCCGCAGACCTTCAAGAATTTTGCCGAGTTGGCGGAAGAACTGCTTGCCCCTATGGAGTGGACGCTTGTTGACGGCGAGAACAAGTAGAACGTTTTCGGTTGCTCCGAAGTGATTCCTGATCTACTGGGACTCGGGTTTAAGCCGCATAATACTCGGAAAGCACCGTGTTTACTGTACAAACAGCGGATAACCGCTTCGGGACTCTTGTTTTCCGCAAGTGCAAAATAACTGGCGAGTGCGACCCGGGCTCAAAAGGCCGGGGTGACAAGCGCAGGAGGAAGGGCTGCTAAAAAAAAACCGCGCCCAGCGCGGCTTTTTAGCAGCCCTTCCTTAACTGATCGTCATTCCGGGCCTGCCTCCCGTAGGGACGGCCCCGACCCGGAATCGCAAAAGAACGTGAGCTTAATTTTCCCCGGACGCCAGTGAATTACGGATCAGCGAATCAGTAATTTGCAGATTCGCAGTGAATTCGGAAATGCCAGCTTCTTTGGCTGCTCTTGTACTTCGAAAAAATATTAGAGCAAATTCACTTCCTGCGCTTCCCTCCGCCGCGGTTCCTTGGGCATAGTGCCGAAGATGTGGTCCCAGAATGGGGAACTTACACCGAATGCGCCATCGTCACCCACGAAATGGTGCAGGTTGTGGTGCTTCCAAATGATGCCGAGGAAGTTGCGGGGCGTCTTGTACATGTGGATGGCGTAGTGCGCAAGCAGGTAGCTGCTATAGCCGAAGAGGAACCCGCCACCGAAGGCATAGCCATTGGGCCCGATCACCAACCGAAATAGGCTGATGAACATCACGGCCAGCAAAATGCTGAGCAATGGCGGCATGGCCAAGCGGCTCTTGTCCCGGGGATGGTCGTGGTGAACCCCGTGGATGACATATTGGAAACGTTTGCGTTTTTCGGTCTGTGCGGGAATGTGATAGAGGTACCGGTGCATCACATATTCAACCAGCGTGAACAACACGATGCCACCCAAAAAAAAGATCGCCGCTGTGCCCCATGAGATGCCGAGGGCACTTATGGAATATCCCAAGGTGAGTATGCCCGCCGTCCAAAATAGCGTAAGGGGAATGGCGATATGGGTTTTTGTAAGCGCCTCCAGCACGGGGTTTTTGAAGACCCGTCCGGCTCCGGGTTGATGTCTTGTTGCCATGATCGAGGTTGCAAATTTACGCATGGAACCTTGCAGTTTCCCCTTAATGCCGAGGCAACTGTTAACGACGGCCATGAAATGCCTTCGCTATTTAGGGTTTCGGTACGGAGCTCCATAGCGTCGTTCGAACTGGTCTTTGGGCAAATCCCTTTTTTCTTCAGGGGAATTGCTCCTTGGGCTACATTTGCCGCCCCTTTCCGGAACGAGAGCTCCGGGCGTTTAGCTCAGCTGGTTTAGAGCACTACCTCGACAAGGTAGGGGTCGCTGGTTCGAATCCGGCAACGCCCACTCAATTTGGCACGAAAACTGCTAATCGCCGCAACTCATTGAACCCAAACCCTCACTCAATAAGCATGAACACGAAGATTGTTGCCCTGAGCCTTTTGGCTGTTATTACCACCACGGTGACCGCGCAAGAGAATAAAGAGGAGCGCGACATCGCCGCGGCAGCACTCGCGGCAAAGACCCCTGCTGATACCACCGGTAAAATTTGGGTGACAGGCGGAACGATCCAGCTGAACATGAGCCAAGTGAGCCTGACCAACTGGTCGGCCGGTGGTTTCAGTTCAGTTAGCGGGATCGCCCAGTTCAACGCTTTTGCGAACCGCAAGAAAGGTCGCTTTGCTTGGGACAACTCCGTGGCACTGGCCTACGGCCTGCTTGCACAGGACGGCCAAGATGCCGTGAAGACCGATGATCGCATCGAATTGAACACCAAGTATGGTTATGAGCTGAAGAAGTCCTGGTACCTCGCAGCTTTGGGCCAGTTCAAAACCCAGTTCACCGAGGGTAAGGATGCCGCCACCGGCACCAAGATCTCTGACTTCATGGCGCCCGGCACCTTGATCTTGGGCCTTGGTCTGGACTACAAGCCGAATGATAAGTTTTCCGCATTCATCTCCCCGGCCACGGCGAAGTTCATCTTCGTGGGCGATCAAGATCTGGCTGATGCGGGAGCATTCGGCGTGGATCCAGCTACGTATGATTCAACCGGCCTGAGGCTTACCAACGGTGCAAGCAGCCTGTTCGAATTCGGTGGTTACGTGAAGCTGATGTACACGACGGACCTTGCGAAGAACATCAACTTCCTGACCCGCGCCGATTTCTTCAGCAACTACCTGAAGGACCCCCAGAACGTGGACGTGAACTGGGAAACGCTCTTCACGTTCAAAGTGAACGATTGGTTCGCTGCCACCTTTAGCACGCTTTTGATCTATGACGATAATACACAGATCCTGAAGCCATGGGAAGGAACCGAGCAGCAGTACGTGGGCAAAGGCACGCAGTTCAAGGAGGCGATCGGCTTGGGCATCATGCTGAAGCTTTGATCAGTGCAACACCATTAAGAACCCCGCTCCGCATTTGTCGGAGCGGGGTTTTTGTTTTTGGGGCAGTTGCGGAAACGGCAAATAGACGCAGGTTTGATTAAGGACGTTTGCAAGGCCATGCAAACATCCATTAGCCGGGATAGTACGTCACATTGCCATCGTCCCGGCGTAAATATTCGGCAGACCTCTTGACCAGGCAAACCACGTTGGCGGAAGAGGCAGAAATTAAGTTCAAGGGAAAAGCAACGGCTCCTTTAACGGCTGAAACAGCCCATACAGCCACGGGTTTCCTTCCCGCACATGCACCCCGATGGAGGTCACGCGTGCGGCCTTCCCGCCGGGATTCCAGAGGTAGACTTTCAGCCGTGCGCCAAGGCCGTGCTCTGGTAGGTCCGACAATGGGATTGCGGTGAAAAGCGTGGATCGGCCAAGCGCAGGGCCGTCACCGCTGGTGCGATAGAAAGTGGAACGTTCGCCTTCCATCAGTTCCATCACCAGCTTCAGCTCGCTCCCGGGCGCAGCGCTCATAACGTCCATGCGAGCTTCCAGAATATCGTTTTCACCTGAAGTGAGGTCGAATACTGAATGCTCGAAAACGGCACCGAATTCATGGCCCGCGAGGTCCCAAGTTTTCGGTGCAAGGCCGGACTTTCCTGTTGTGTCGCGTGATGAAGGCAGATCTGCATCCACGTTCCAGCCTTCGCCTTTCAAAGCTTCAGGAGTAACTACACTGGCATGTGAGAGGTCGTTCAGTTTAGCGCTATTCGGCATGCCGGAGAATTTGAAAGTCTGGCCCTCCACCATTTCATGCCGTTCCATCATGAACGGGAATGCTTGCTGAATGCGGACCAGATTTTCAGGAACAGCTCCGGCGGTTGCGCAATAGAACACTTCTGCGGCGGTAGTGGCGCTCAATACGCTGTCCACGAAATGTGCGGACCTTGTGCGCAGGTTGACAAAGGGAACGGAGGCACTGTCGATCCCCCATTGCTTGAAGTAGAATGCGGGGATTTCCTCTGGCATTTCCACAATGGCCAGCCGGTCCGGGTTTTTGGAAGCTTCCAGAATGCCCTTTACTCCGGCTTCATATTTCGAACGATAGAAAACCTCGTAATGTTTGCGCACATTGATCAACGTAAACACCGAGATCGCAGCGACCATGTAGGCGACGGGAATGGTCCACGATGGCCGCATGTGCCGCAGTCCTGCCAGCACGCCGATCAGCAAATAGGGGAACGAAAAGAGTACCACGGAATACTGGAGCACGGGTGCGCGCCAAACGGAGTAGGCGTAGCCAATTGCCAACGGCAGCAGGCCCCAGACGATCGTGACCGCCCAAAGTGGGCCGATGTTGTCGCGGCGCCGGATCCGCAGTAAAGCGGAGCCGAGGATCAGGAGACCCCACGCCGCTGCGAAGTAGAGCGAACAATGGGCGATCCACCAGAGATAATCAGGGACCCAGGCAGCCGTGGGTGGCGCGAGCCATTCGGCCAGTCCTTTTTCGCCGAGCTGTTTCAGGAAGATCGGCACGTTGGGCAGGTAGAGCAAGGCGGCAATTCCACATGCGATCACATATTCCTTCCGCTTCGTTGAGGGGATGAGGAAGAAGCCTGTGATCACCATGAACACCGCCATCATCAGGGCGAAGTGGTGTGTATAGGCGCTGAGCAACGCGGCCACACCGATACCGACCAGGCTGCGCCGGGAACCACTGCCGAGGTAGCGCGTCAATTGGTCCGCGAGCAAGGCGGTGGTAAAAAAGCCCGCCGCATAAGGCCGCGCGATCTGCCCGTACATCACCGTGTACTGCAGCGTTGCCAAGAGCGCGGTGGAGATCAGCGCCACGTTCCCGCCGCACCATGCGAACGTGAAGCGGTAGAGAAAGAACAAAGCGAGTAGAGACATCAGAATGAAGGGCAACTTCACCGCCGCTTCACTTGTGCCGAACACCTTGGTCCATGCCCACTCGAACACTTGCACGCCGGGCGGATGCGTATCCCGTTCGATCACACCCTTGGTCACCGTTTCGCCCAAAGTGGGATAGACGCGCACCAATGTGCTGATCTCGTCATGCGTGTAGGGGATGTGCGGCAGGTCCCAAAGGCGCAGTACAGCGGCCAGTAACAGCAGGGCCAGTAAAGCCCAACGAAGTACAGAGTCGCCGGGAATGCGGTGGGTGGCCGCATCTTCCAAATTCTTGCGCCAATGCGGTTGTTCAGTTGCCACGTTCCATATCGCGTTTAAGGTCCTTCTCCTTTAAGCTCTCGCGCTTATCGTAAGTCTTCTTGCCCTTGGCCAGCGCGATCTCCACCTTCACCATGCCGTTCTTGGCGAAGTAAGAGCGGATCGGTACGATGGTTACTCCTTGGTCTTTCAGTTTGCGCTGTAGCTTGTTCAATTCCTTGCGGTGAAGCAACAACTTACGGTCCCGGATCGGCTCGTGGGCGAAGTTCTTCGCTTTCTCGAAGGGTTGGATCCGCATGTTCCGCAGGTAAAGATCATTGCCGATGAACGTGCAGAAGGCCTCCGTGATACTTGCCTCGCCCAAGCGCAAGCTCTTCACCTCGCTGCCCACCAGCATGATGCCGCATTCGTGCGTTTCGAGGAAGAAGTACTCGAACGCCGCACGGCGGTTCTTGATCTCGGGCATCACTGGGGCGGCCATGGCGCGAAGATGGGGATTGGAAGCGGCAAAAAGCCGAGAGGGCCTTCGGGTTATCGCGATTCCGCGTCTTGAGCATCATCAATCCATGCGATCCCTTCCTCCTCGATCCGCACTTTGCGTTCCTTGTACAACGCACCCAGCGCTTTCTTAAAGGCCTTCTTGCTGATGCCGAAAACACGGTAGATGTCTTCCGGTGAACTTTTGTCCGTCAACGGAAGAAAGCCTTGGTACTGCTGCAGCCGTTTGGCCAGCAGCGCCGTGTTGGCATCGTTGTATTGGTCGTAGCCGATGGGCTGAAGCGTAATGTCCAGTTTATTGTCGGGGCGCACGGTTTTTACATAGCCGGTAACGCGGTCGCCGGTGGAAAAGGGCATAAAGACATCGTTGGTGTGGACCAGGCCTTGGTGTTTGTCGTTCACGATCACGGACCAGCCCATTTCGCTTCGGCCGAAGACCAAGAGTTCCACTTCATCGCCTTCTGCTACGGAAAGCTCCGAATTGTCTAAATGCTTGTCGATCCGGGTGCTTCCTACCAGCCGGTCGGTTTGTTCATCCAGCATCATGTAGGTAACATACCAGCGCCCTTCCTCCAGTTTCTTCTGCTGTTCCTTGAAGGGGACCATCAGATGCTTTTCCAAGCCCCAGTCCATGAAGGCACCAAGGTGGTCCACGGCGAATACGCGCAGGCTTGCGAAGCCGTTCAGACGGATCTTCGGCACCAGTGTAGTGGCCACTTGGCGGTCCTCAAAATCGCGGTATACGAACACACGGAGCAGCGAGCCTTGGTCGTGTTGGGGCGGGACGTACTTATTGGGAAGCAGCACATCGTTTCCTTCGTTATCGCCAAGGAAAATACCTACGCTGGTGTTGCGCAGTATGGTCAGGTCTTGGGTCTGGCCGGTGTGTATCATCAGGCGAAAGGTAGGCCTCGGAGCTGCGGCTAATGCACGAAGTGGAACACCAGCAGCAAGATTATCGCCGCAATGCCGAGCAACGACGCAATGAAAAAGTAGTCGGCCACTTTTTCCATGCGCTGTTCCCGCGAAGGATGGTCAGTCCGGATAGACGCATAAGAGAAGAAGGTGGAGATCGTAAGCAGCAAGGCAATCACTGAGGTGAACTCATCAATGAGCGTTGATTCGGCGGAGTCTGAGACGTGCAATGAGGTAATGACGAAGAGGCAAAATCCTAGCAGGTTCGCGGATGTGCCGAGTATGTGTTGCGATGTATTGTTCGCCATGTTGCGGCGACGAAATTAGCGCTACCCACCAAGAGGGAACGGGGCATGGAACGCTTTCCGCGTTAAAACTGTGCAACACCAGAAGAACTGGTTCGAGGATCGGAGCAGCAGCCTATTCCCGCGATAACACCACCTGCTTTACAATACTGTTTCCGCCGTTACTGAAGTGGATGAAGTAAGTGCCACCATACATGCGCTGCGTGTCCAGGTGCCAGATCGTGCTGCCCTTGATCATCTTGGACGTGTCCACCAGTTTACCGTCGGCACTGTAGACCTGCACAATGAGATCATCTTTCAATAGGCCACCGACCTGCACCGCGATGAAATCCGTGGCAGGGTTGGGGAATATCGAAAGGCGCAGAGCGTTAAGGTCATTCTCCGAGATGATGGTCGAGGCATCGTACAAGGTGGTCGCCTCATTGATGGAGGTAACGGCGCGGTTCGCAAACGTGCCGTAAAACGTGGGGCCGACAACGTATGGATAAGCCGAATTCCAATTCGACTTTACCGTGGCGAAGTATGCGTAAGTGCCTTCGGGATATTCCGGGGTTACGCAGAAACGCCCATTGTGGACATCCAAATAGTCGGCCTCGCCGGGGTGTGTAAGGAATTCATAGTCCTCGCGGAAGTAACCCAGCGGATAAGTGGTGCTCACTGCAGGTCCGTCAGGAACATCGGTGCCATTGGCCCAAACAGTCCGGGTAGTGATGTTGCGCAATTGGTACCCGGACTTGATCCGCGTTATTCCGCCTGTGCCGTCCGCGTTTTTGAAGCCGTATGCGCCGTATATCGGGAATCCGTCGAAGGCAAAGCCGATTAAAGGTGAATGTTGCGTGCTATCGATCGCATAGAGGCCATCGGCATCATACAGGTTGCAGATGGTGGATATCACATTCAGGTCCAACTTGAACGCTGAAGGGTTCTGGTGGTGGTGGTAGTTGCCATTCGCGGGATGTGCCTTGGAACAATCAAAGCCGCCCATTTCGGCGAGCACGGCATCGCGGTTCCAGGAAGTACTGGCTCCCATTCCGCCAGGGCAGGGCGGGTTGCCCGGACCACCGCACAGCGCGTTGGTGTTCGAGTTCCAACCGGTGCCATCACGGTAGTCAAACAACGCCACGCCGTTGACGAAAACACCGATGTCACCGCCCACGGTGCTGTTCGCCGTGCCTGTGTTTTCCACCGGATGCCTCGGCATTTTCAGGATCTTGCTCTGGTTCGTTGCGATGGACGGGTTTCCATCGAGGAACGGGCCGGTAGGGTAGGCAGGAACACCAGTGGCTGTGACGTAAACGAAGTCGTTCGAATACTCAACCTGCTGGCAATTTACCAGCGTACCGTTGGAAATCGCCGTGGAATTGCCGGACATGTAATAGGTGCCGGTCTGGCTGGTGTTCTGCAACCATGAAGTGATCTCCGGACCGGTCTGCGCTTGGATTGAAAATGCAACGCAGGTGAACAGGGCTATCAAAGATATTCGCTCAAATTTCATCTGGTAATGTTGGGGTTTGTGTTGTTGGACGACACGATGGTGTCGTTCCTTCGGTCTGCCGTTTCATTTCTGGGAAAAGCAAGGTCCGGGTTGAAAAGAAATTTCTTGTCGGTAAGCGTTAGCAAGAAGGCAACGAGGTCCACTTTGTCCTCGGGGCTGAGGTCGATCTTCGCTTCCAATTCCGGGGCGAGAGTAGGACCGTGCCGGATGCCGTCGCTGTAATGAGCCGCCACTTGCGCCAGTTTTTTGAACCGCCCGTCGTGCATGTACGGTCCGGAAAATTCCACGTTGCGCAGTGAAGGGATCTTGAACTTCAAAGAATCGCTTGGGTCGCTGGTAACGCGCATCCGGCCCTTGTCCACCAGAAAGGTGTCGATGGGCAATCCGTTGTTAGCGAATGCTCCGGTGGTGAATAGCGGCTCGCGATGGCAGCTGTTGCAATGGGCTTGGAAAAGCGCGTATCCATTCTGCTCCTGATCCGTGAATGCTTCGCCATCCTCATGGCGCATCACACGGTCGTATTTGGAACTGTCGGAGATCAGCGTGAGCTCGAACTGAGCGAGTGCTTTCAGTAAAGTTTCGCCGCTCACCGGTTTCCCGAAGGCAGCTAGGAAACGCTCCCTGTAGCTGGCCGAGCGTTGGAGTTTCGCAACCACACCGGCCGCGCTCTCGCCCATTTCCGCCGGGTGCGAGATCGGTGCCAGCGCCTGCATGTCGAGGTGGTTCACGGCGCCGTCCCACATGAAGGAGGTGGACCAGGCGAGGTTCACCAAGGTCATGGAGTTGCGGGTGCCCGTGCTGTCATGGATGCCGTGGCTGAGCGCATGGTCCACGTGTGTGAAGGCGGTGTAGGAGAGGTGGCAGTTCGCGCAGGAAATGGTGCTGTCGGCGGAAAGTATCGGGTCGTAGAAAAGCTGACGGCCCAGTGCGATCCCTTCCTCGGAAAGCGGGTTTCGCGTAAAGTCGTATTCGGGCTTCGGCCAGTTCGCGGGGACATTAAGTTTCACGAAGTGCGGACCCGTGCCTGAGGCTGTGATCCCGATATATGTCGCGGCGATCAGAAGAAGGGCAACCACTTTATTCCACATCACCGCAATGGAAAATGTTGGTGACGGAAAGGCTCAGCTTATAGGCCGTTTCGCCGGGCGACATCACGTCGTATTGGGCCAGCATGTTAATCTCGTCGAGGAAGTGGTCCAAGTCAATGGTGATGTGTTGCTTAATCGCGCCACAACGTTCCAAGGTGATCGTTCGCACTGTGGCGAAAGGGGAGAGGTAGCCGCCGAGGTGAAAGGAGAATTCTCCGCCACGTCCGGCAGACCGCGGATCGTGTCCTTCCAGTTTGAAGTGGATGTATCCGCTGTTCCACGTCCAGTACATGCCTTTCGTGGGATCCAGATCGCCGCCAAATACACCCGATACCGAGGTGGTGCTGTCAATGCCTAACTGAAATTCCACATGGTCCCAGATCAGGTTCTGTGGCACAGCGAGGGCCACATCCAAAGTGGCGGAGTCGCTTGCATCCAAGAGGTGGTAGCTGTCTTTTTCAGCCCACATCACTTTGCCTTTCGAAATCAACTTGAAAGCGCTGAGGTAGCACTTGAACGTCTCCACGTCCGAGGCGGCAGGAGTAGCATCGTCCGCATGCAAGACCAGTGCTTTGCCTTGGAACAAGGGCGTAAAGTGCAGAAGCACCGGCTCCGTTTTTTGCGCAGCCAAGGCGAGGCCGGCGGATAGTGCGGGGACTAGCAAGAGCGGCCTTATCATGGCCTTCCTTGTTTCATGGGCGGAGGGCCACGGAACAACTGCGACAACTCATGGCTCAGTGCGGTGAAGTCCGCTTTTTGCTCCGGTCTGCAGATGGCTTCAATCGCCTCGAAGTGCTTGAGATGGATCAACTCGATCCGCGCTTGCACTGCGCCGATGGCGGATGCAATGGAATCCGCACCGTTGCGGTCAGTCTCCTGTAACAAGGCATACAGCACATTCCGCAGTCTCTTTTGTTCAGTTTCTTGAACTTGGACCTGGTTTTGATGCGCTGTTATCGCCAGCTCGAATGCATTGATCTGCGAAGTATCGAAATGGAGCCGCTCAATGATGATGCGCTTCGGGCCAACAGGCCGTGGCGGCGGTCCACCGTGGCTCGCGAAGAAAGCGACAAGGGCGACATTCAGCAGGATCAGCACCACCACGGCGATGGTCAATGCGCGGATCTTGCTCATCGGTCGAGCTGTTCGGAAGGTGAAAGAGAGAGGTCCGTGGCCAGCTGTTGGGCATCACTTGTGGAATGACCACCAGCACTGGCCTGTTTCTGGTACGCTACTGTGTTCACTGTCACGAGCAAAAGCAGCGTCAACACCATGCCAACGGCCCACGTAACGGGCATTTTCTCCGCACGGACCGAGGCGATGCGTGCCTCAATGCGTGTTAGCAGGAACGGCGGCGGATCCACCATCCCGATGCGTCCCAAGGATTCAAATTCGTTCGTTTCCATTAGCTACTTCTTTGCTTGGACGACGTTCCGGGGGCTGTTCCTTCGTTGTCCATCATTTTCTGTTTCAAATTGGCCTTGGCGCGAGAGAGCAACGATTCCACGGACTTCACGGAAAGTTCCAGTATGGCCGCGATCTCCTGTTGCTCCAACCCGTCCACGGCCTTCAGGATCAGGATGCTCCGTTGGCGCGTCGGCAGTGTGTCGATCAAGGTGAACAAGGCATGTACGGCTTCGCGGTCCTCCAGCATTACACCGGGGTGATCATAGTCGGAAAGCGTTGCGGTGGGATCGCGTTCATCATCTCCGAAAAACCGCAGATGGAAACCTGAGCGCTTTTTCCGCTTACGGGCCTTGAGTCGATCCAGGCATTGGTTCACAGTGATCCGGTAGATCCATGTCCGTATGTTCGATCGCCCGGAGAAACCCGCCAGCTTCCCATGCACTTTAACGAAAACGTCCTGGGTCACCTCCTCTGCTTCCTCCCGCTGTTGCAGGTGGTTCAGCGCGATGTTGAAGACCATTTTGCCATGGTCCGCATACAGTTGTGCTATGGTTTCTGGCGTTGTCAGGGTTCATTGCACTAAATGCTGCGTGCTGTGCAACAGGATCACAAAGAACGGGCAGTCCAAAAAACGGAGTTGTTCGAACTTTCAGTGTAAAACGCACAAGGTGCGTTCCGCATGCGTTCCTTGGCCTTCGATCTTTACCACATAAAGACCGTTTTCAAGCTGCCCAACCGGCAACGAAAGCTGCGTTCCTAATGCGGGAACGGTAGTCGTTATAACGCACTGGCCAAGGCTGTTGAACACTTGGATGCGCGCGAGGCCCATTAGCGCAGGGTCGAAGTTGATGGTGATCCGGTCGCTTGCCGGATTCGGGAAAATCGAGGGGTCGCCATCCCTTTGGGCTTCCCCGATAGCGGTAGTAAGCGCACATGCGTCGGAAACCGGGTTAATATCCTCGATCGTATGTTCTGCAACAAGCACATGGTTGGTAAAGCCCGTGTAACTGCTGGGATAAAACGAACTGCGGAACACCGCATTCATCACCGGTTCGGCGTTCTGGGCGAGCACTGCGTTTCCCGCCACCGGGTTCACATAAGACCAAACGCGGGGGCCCAAGGCGTCCACCTCAATGAAATTGCCGATAGGTCCGTTGGTCACCAACACGTTGCCGTTGCTCAATTGTTGAGCTCCCGATATGTTCTGGGCAAAAAGAGAATGGGGGTTTCCATCGTTCCATAGCCAAACAGGGGCGGTGGGACCATAAGGCAACAAACTGGAATAGCCCATTTCATCCATGGGTGGTTTAATCACCTCCACAGTACTGTAATTACCGTCGGGGCGTCCAGAGCCGTTATTGAACAACATAATATCCCCGGCGTATGGCAGGCCATTTTCGATCCACCGCGCATTGTGTTGGCCGTAAAGAACCTGATCACTGGCGCTGCCATGGCCGTACGTGGCCGGGTTGCCCCAGCGGTACAACAAGTCGCCGCCATGGCCGGCGTTTCCCCCGGTATGTTCCGCAGCCTCGGCCGTGTTGGTGCTATGGTCAATGATCCATATTTCATCGAAGGCATGCGCGCTGACCAGCACCTGGTCCAGGTCCGGGTTGTAATCCACCGAATTCAAGTGGATCCAATCGCTTTGCACGGCGCTTGCGTTAAAGTTGAGATCTACTAGTTCCGCATGGTCCGCTACCTCGCCGAAGTTGGGCTTCGTAGCGTCGAACGTCTGAACCAAATGGTCCCAAAGGTGCCATTCCCAAACCACTTCACCCGTAGTTGCACCGGTGGGTTGGATCTCCAGAATAGCCTCGCTCCATAGCAGATCGGATACCAGTGCGGGGTCGCGGCCTTGCGCAACGGCCTCGTCCTGGGTTTTGCTTTCCCAAACGATTGCAAGGATGTTTCCATTGGGCAATGCCCGCACATCATGATGCTGGCAGATCATGTTGGAACTTAAGGTGTAACTCCAGGAAACGGTACCGTCCCAATCGATTATTTCAATGATCCCGCCCCTTCCACCAGCGTTGAAGGTGGCATTGTCTATGATGCCGGGCCGAAGCAACCGGCCATCAGGCATAAGATATACGGATATCCCAGGGCGGTAGGCGCTGCCCCACGTTTTCGCCAATTTCCCGCACTTATCGATCAGGTATGTGTTGTTACTTCCCATGGGAGCGAACAGTACATAGCCATCATCCAAGCTTTCTTGGTCATGTTGAAGCAGGCCGACGGTTTGGCCAATGCTTGTCATGCTGAACAACAGGGAAATTGAGAGCAAATGGATCTTAGTCATCTTTCGGCAGCTCTATGGATGAGGTTTTGACGTTTGGATGGAGGGGGCTCCCATGGGGGATTCATTGTTCCGTAGCGTCATGGTTTGGAACCCTGAAGCTTCATGAATACTCGTAGCACGTCGTCCCTTGAGGGTTTTTCTATTGGGGTTTCGAGATTGAACGGACCCTCCGTCCGAGAACATCTAAACCCATAAAGGAAAACCCCAGCACCACAAAGTTAATCAAGAGCATGGACCGGTAGCCGTATGATTGAACGGTCACGAACACCACGGAAACGATCAAGTAGATCAAAATGAAAGCATGCAGACTGAATTCCCGGAACCTTACTGTTTTGAGGTTACGGACCTGATAATAGCAAAAGTAGAAATAGCCCGCCCACATGATCAGCCAGTGGAACCGGATCTTGAACACGGGGTTTAAGGGTGGCAGATAGCCAAGGCAGAAAGCCAGTTTGAGAACGAGATCGCTGAAACTGGAATGCACAAGCTGTTGAACAGAATTGAAAGACCCCTCCGTAGGCAGGAAAGTCCATTCGCCTGCAACAATGAAATTGCGCATGGGGATGATCATAAGGCTGGCCGCGATCAGCGCTGAATGCTGCGTGATCCGTTGCCACGAAAGTTCTTTACGCCTGACTTGGTATAGAACGATGAGGCCGATGTGCAAAGGCAGGAATGGGATCATGCTTGGCCGCACTAAGGTCGTCAAGCAAATGAAGCCGGTGCTTAGTAGGAGCGTTCGGTCCTGGTGGAGCCGGATCGACATTACATAAGTGTAAACGTACATCGAGAACAGGAACAACCCAAGGCTCTCGGCCAAGAGCTTATGCGAGTAGTTAACAAATACATCCGCTGTGGCAAAAACGAACAGCGTACACAGAAATAGAAATTGGGTCGGCTTCGATAGGAAGTCTTTGAAGGTCCGGAAAATTGCCACAACGGAGAGACAGAGCAGAATGGTTTGAGCAAGGAAAACAGGTGCAAGCGTGTCTCCGAAAACGATGAAGAACAAAGCGATAAAATAGTTGTAGAGAAAACCACCTGGTCCGAAATACGGGCCTTTGACCGATCCGATAAGGATGCCATTGTGCTTTATGTCCAAGGCCTGTCGGGCGTACCTGTTCCAATCATCGATCCCGTCCACGGCCTCGGCAATGGTAGGTCCATAGTGGTAGGACCTGAAAACTGAGATGACCGCCATGGTCAAAATGAACAGCACGAGCAAGACCTGTTGGATGCGCGCCGTTTTCATGATGACCTCAAACCCGTAACACCCCCCGAAAGCCTCGCACACCGTAGTACGACTGCGCCCCATTGTGGTAGGTGAAAACATGACCATACCGGCGATCACAGAACAAAGCACCACCCAGCTTACGGATCGCGGGCGGCGATAATACCCAGCTTGAAGTCTTGAGGTCGAACTCGCCGAGTTTTTGAAGGTCCCTGTATTGTTCTTCCGTCAAAATCTCGATGCCCATATCAGCGGCCATGTCCTGCGCGGTATTTGCCGGGCGGTGTTCCTTCCGCGATTCCCAGGCTTCGCGATCATAGCAAACCCTACGGCGGCCCTTTGGGCTTTCTTCGGAACAATCCATGAAAATGAATGCGCCTGTCTTTTTGTCCTGACCTAGCACATCTGGTTCACCGCCGGTCTCTTCCATACTGTCCAGCGCATCCAGCTTTTCCGGATGTGCTTTCAGCCGAGCTTCCACATCGGCCCATTTCAAGCCCTTGTGACGACCTGTGTTTTTTTCGAAGCGGGCTTTCAAGATCAAAAGCAACGCATCGCGTTGATCCGCTGGAAGGTTCCTGTCCATTTGGTCTGTTTGAAGGCTGTGGCAAATTTACCAACCGCCGCCGCCGCCGCCGCCACCACCACCACCGGAAAAGCCGCCGCCGCCGGAACCGCCGCTACTGGAAGGTGGCGTACTCGATGAGCTGACACTGCTCGAAAGCGATGAGTTCATATGCGATGAGAACACCCCATAGTTCATGACGGAACCATTGTACCAGCCGGGCTGGTAGCTCTTATCGATCAGCGCTTTGCTGAGCATGTCCTGAAACCGGTCTCCCCAGATTTTTTCCACCTTGAACGCGATGGCATAGGGGAGAAACTTTTCAAAAACTTCGGGTGTTAGCGTCGGCGGATTGAAGTGTTGGATCTGCTTTTCCTCTGCCGCGCTTAGGTACATTTTGAATCCCTTCAGTTGCGACAGCAGGGCTTGTTTCTCCACGCTGGGCTTTTTAATGAGGTAGGTGTAAACGAGGAACAGGATGAAATTGACCACCAGAAAAGCGATGAGGTACAAAACATGGTTCTCTCCAAAAAGCGCATTGTGCATGAGGACGTAGGCCACGCCAGCACTTATGAGCGTGAGTATCGGGATCAGCCAGAATTTCACGTTGTTGCCCTTGTTCAAAAACGTGTTCCACTGGGACACGAGCGAGGTCTTGAACGCCGTGGACATGCTCTGTACGCGTGCGTCGTACGTACCGTCGAACGCAAAGCTTTTTTGGCCGGAACCGAACATGCGGTCGAACACCACTTGCTCCTCCTTGGGCAGGTCCACCTTGCCGTCCTTCACTTTCACGATGGAATAGGTCTCCTTGATGATCAAGCCCAACAACTGTTTCTCCTTGTGCTCGTCGATCCGGATCAGCCCTTTCACGGCCAAGTCTATGATCGTGGGAGTGATCAGATTGTTCTGGAATTTTTCTTCCACTACCATGCCGACCGACGCAGGTGACATTTCATTTGGCGGCTCGAAGAGCGGGATTACCGTTGGCATGTCCGGATCTTGGCCGAACCGGAACCACGTGATTATGTAGTAGAGCAAGAGCAGAAGGGAGATGGCACCTCCAAGGATGGGCACTGCATGTTGCTGGAAAAATGTCGGTGGTGGCGGTTCGGCCACTACACCTTTCTGGAATCCAACGGCTACGGTCAAGCCTTCGTAGTTCAGCAGGCTACGCCCATGGAAGTTGACCGTATGGCCATCGATGACCGAAACGGCGCAATCGCTTGCCGTGGAGCCGTAGCTCCCCGTATAGCATGCGGTCTGCTTCACCTGGGCCGTTGCGGGCAAATGAATGCTCGCCGAAATGCTATCGATCCGGAAGTCCCAACCATTGCCGTTCACGTTCCAATAGATCTCATCGTAGCCGGGGAAGAAACCGACCTGGCCTTTTGTCGTGTAGGTGATCTGGTATTGGTAGTCGCCGCGGCTCAACAACGTGTTCTTCTCACCCACATAAATGAAGAAATCCCCTCCATTCGTTTCGGTGTGGTAAGGAGCGGTCGTGCCGTCCACTTTTACATCACCGACATCAAACCGGACCTTGATCTGCTTACCGTTATGGTCTTCGAACGAAAGCGGCAATTGCCGGACGATCCCGCGTTTGAAATCGATGCCTTCAACATGTGCGTTGATGGTCTCAACGACCGTCAACCGGCCATCGGGGGCCACCGTAAGGTCGGTATGGAACGAATTGATCTTTTCCGTTTGGCCGAAAACGGACAGCACGCCGAACACCGATGCCAGCAGCAGCCAGCTCCTCATCACGAGAATTTTACGGAAGGTGCCTTTTTCTCAGCTTGGTCGTCCAATTCGAAGAACGCGGACTTGGCGAAGCCGAACGAATTGGCGATAACGTTGCTCGGGAATTTCTCGATCAACGTGTTCTGCTCTCGCACGTTTCCGTTGTAATACCGCCGCGCCTTTTCGATATCGCCTTCCACTTCGGAAAGCTTATTCTGCAGGTCAAGGAAATTCACGTTCGCCTTCAGGTCGGGATAGCGTTCCGCCACGGCCATGAGGTTCACCAGCGATCCTTTCAATGCGTTCTCCGCCACCTGTTGACCTTCCACCGTGGTGGCTTGCTGCGCCGCGGCGGGCTCGCGTCACGTTCTCGAAGGTTTCTTTTTCGTGGGTGGCGTAGCCCTTCACCGTTTCCACCAAATTGGGGATAAGGTCATAGCGCTTCTTTAGTTGCACATCGATCCCGCTCCATGCTTCTGCCACGAGGTTCTTCAGTTTTACCAACTGGTTGTAGATCCCAATGGCATAGAAAGCCACAAGCGCGATGAGGACTACGATCACTATCAATATTGTCATGTGGTGGGTTTTTTTCTGGTAAACGGTGGTCGAATATACTGCTGACCGGAAATGCCGCTAGGGCCTTGTGCTATTCGGTCGGACCATCGGATGAGCGGGTCGCGCTCACCATCTCGCAATACCCATGGGATCACGCAGAGCGATCTCCCTGGACTTCTGGTTCGGGTTCACATGCACTTCCTCGTCCACCGCAGTGACGATCGTGCGGGCACGTTCCAAAATCCGTCGAGTTCATCCACACGAAAGAACAACAGTGAACCATTGCCGGATTTTGCATGCTCAGGACTCATCAGCGAAGGTGCCAAATGGTCGCTCACATCTTTTCCAGGATCATGGCCTTCATCCGTATCACTTCGGCTTTGGTGAAACCGTGCGCGCGGATGTTCCCTTCCCCGGTGGTGTCTATAATGATGGTGGAGTAGCCCACCAACGGGCTTTCCATGTCCACCGATGAAATGCGCGTAAATGGAATGGTCTTCTCCTTGCCACTGAAGAGTCCGGGTATTTTCAGCGTAACACCTTGTGGGTCAATGATGATCTTGGAGGGAAATATCCGGTTCCCTTCCGCAACCCGTGAGGCGATGAATGTTTCCATGGTGATGCAAGGTATGTGCGCTATTTGCTTTCAAGGTCACTGGGATTTTAGCGCCCTGATAGAAAGTGGAGGAAATCTACAAGACCTGCCGATCTACTCTTTATAGGAACTCACTTTGTCGCATTGTCATGGTGCCATCGTTTGCGCCAGCGACGGGCAACCCCTTTCGGTCGCCACACACTATTTTTTCCATCTCGCCGCGTTCCACGCTTTCCGTTCTTCCTTCGAAATGAATGTCCAGGCCACAATTCGACTGATCTTATTCCCTGTTCCCATGGAAATCGTTTTGACCTGACTGGCTTCACTTTCATCCAATAGCCTATGGATCCCTTTTAGGTTGGAATGCTTGGATACCAAGGTTGAAAACCAGAAGCAGCATTTAGCGAACGCCTTGCTTTCGCGGATCATGTTCTGGATAAATCCATATTCCCCGCCGTCGCAGATAAGCTCCTTGTTGATCCCTGAAAAGTTGAGTTCAGGGACTTTCATTTTCCTGCCCGACAGATTCTCAATTTTCCTTCGTGTTCCTTTTTGAGCTTCTTCAAGCGAAGCATGAAAAGGAGGATTGCAGATCGTGATATCGATCTTCTCCTCTTTGCCCAGTATGCCAAGGAAAATTGACTTCGGGTCCTTCTGTAACCGGCATTCAACCTTTCCCTGGAGCGACGGGTTGGATGCGATGATACGCTCCGCCGATGTGATCGACCGGGAGTCAACGTCGGATCCAATGAACCGCCAGCCATATTCAGTGACACCGATGATGGGGTAAATGCAACTCGCGCCTACGCCAACATCAAGACAGGTGATCTTGTCGCCAAGGGGGATCGTGCCCCCGTTGCTTCCACCTAGAAGGTCAGCAATGTGGTGGATGTGATCGGCTCGTCCCGGTACAGGTGGACATAGGTTTTCATTCGGGAATTCCCAGTTACGTATGCCGTAGTGATGATGGAGCAGTGCCTTGTTCAGGGCCTTGACCGATCTTGGGTCAGAAAAATCGATTGATGCTGAGCCGAATTCGTTGACCCGTATATGGCCTTTCAATGCAGGAACAGAAGCTGTCAATGCGTTCAGGTCATATAGCTCCCGGTTCCTGTTCCGAGCATGGAGTCTACCCTTTTCCTGGGGCGCTACTTTAGAAGGCATGATCAAGTGTGATCACCTAACGAATTGGCAAAGCCACAAATTGCTCTGGCCTGTTCGCTTAGGAATTCGCCTTATCGTTGGCCCGGTAAAGGTGGCGGCAGCTTGAGGAGAAAGCCATTGCCGAGGCGAGGTCTTGGCGATCAGACCACTATTTTTGATCCCTATGTTTTTATTCTCCTGCATTAGCTTTAAGAAATACACACCGCTCGGCAGGCCCTTTCGATCAAGGGTGAATTCCGGCAAAGTGACATTCATTTGCTCCACAGTTCTGCCATAAGCATCGCATAGCCGCATTTCGCAATATTGAATTGACCGATTTGAGGAATTTATTTTTACCGTGGTTGAAGAGCTAAAGGGATTCGGAGAAACGATTAAATTATTCCCTCTATTCACGACTTCCTCTATGCCAATAGCCGAAGGGTCGAATACGACTAAGCCCTCATCGACCGTGCCAATCCAGATTTTGTTATTGACATCAATTGCCAATGACAGAATGTTGTTGCTTGGAAGATCTGAATTCGATGTGGTATATACGATCCAATTCGTGCCATCAAATTTGGCTAGACCGTAGTTCGTGCCGACCCATTTATTTCCGAGACCATCTACCCAACACATCTTACCTGATTGCTTGGAATATCTGAATTTGAAGTAGTGTATATGGTTGTTGTTCCATCGTAACGGATCAATCCAGATAAAGATCCGAGCCATTTAACATCATTATTATCTATCGTAATATATTGATAAAGCTTGAGCCAATTATTGAATGTTGTATCCAGTTAATGCCATCAAAATTATTTAAGGTTACGCCACCGCCAAACCATGGATTTTGGTTGGCATCTATCGCAATGCAATAACCTGCTGGGAGATTGGTCCAAGCGGACCAATTAGTGCCGTCAAATTTTAGAGCTGCACCTCCTGCGGTCCAAACATTGTTTGATGAATCTATAGCTATGACAAATTGACTATAAGATGAGGGAAAGTATCCAGTTGAGTCCACATAGCTATAACAACTATCATTTAATTGACACATGGTAATTTCACCGCTATTCGGTGCAAGCCAAAGCGAGTCATTTGTGTCAAGTGCGATTCCTTGACCCCAATAGACGTGCGAATAGGATGAATAGGTGGACCAATTTGTATTGTCGAATTTCGAGATACCGCTGGATGTTCCGATCCATTTATTCCCGGAAGCATCAATTACAAGGGTGCCGATCTGGTTAGCTGGAATATCTGAATTGATGGTGTTGTAAACTGTCCATTGTTGGGCTTGGAGTTGAATAAAGCAAAATAAGCCCATGACGAGTAGAAGGAGTGTAGCTCGTTTCATCTTGTTGAGGTTGTATGGTTCACCTTGATTTTTACTCTGTTGTGAATTCCCTTGATTCAGCCGTAGTTCCCGATTAAGTTGTTCGGTTTTCTTAGGGAGAAGCAAAAGTCCGCAACATCGAAGATAACATGTGCCGAGTCATTTTTCCTAGAAGAAAGTGCACAATATGAACAAACGATGAATGAATGATCCAACTTAATTCACCGCCAACTTCGACCATGCCGAGCTGTCAAGCTATTTCACCACCAGCACCGGCACCTTCACCCTGTGCCGTACCGCATCCACGGTAGCACCAAATAGCAGGTCCTTCAGCCCACGGTGGCCGTGCGAGCCCATTACCAGCAGGTCGGCTTCGCTTTTGTTCACCAATTTGGCGATCGCCGCCACCGGGCTGCCTTGGCCAACCACGGCTTGTGCGGAGTAGCCCGCAGCGCGGAGCTTCTCGGCGTAGTGTTCCAAGTTGGTGGCATCGTCCACGGCTTCGCGATCGCTTGTTAGCTCGCCGAGGTAGCGCGCCGCGGCACTTTCGGTAATGTGGATCAAGACGTATTCCGCCAACTTTCCGCCTTGGGCGATGGCGGCGTTCAGCACGCGCTCGTCCAATGCCTTGAACTCCACGGTAATGGCGATGCGCTGCGGCGGGCGCTGCTCTTGCACCTTCAGCTCCGGCAAGGTGCCGTCGATATGTAGTTTGGCGGGCCTCAGTTTCGCAAAGAACGGCTTCACAGTGATGTAAAGCAGCAAGAGCGCGGACAGCACGATGATGGGGATCACGGCGAATTCTACCCAGACCACGTGCGCCCCTTCTTCTGCCAGCCAGCCTTGCACTTCCTGCACCACCAACTGCGCGTTCAGCACTACGATGATGAGCGCTGTAGTCCACGCCAGCAGCTGAACCCACGGCTTGATGGCGAAGGTGCCCATGCGCTTTTTATCGCTGGTGAAATGGATCAACGGGATCACTGCGAAACCTAATTGCAAGCTGAGCACCACCTGGCTGAAGACAAGCAATTGCCCCAACGAATCCGGCCCGAAATAGATGATGCTGATGATGGCGGGAATGATGGCGAGCAAGCGCGTGATGAGCCGTCGCAGCCATGGGCGGATGCGCAGATCGAGGTAACCTTCCATTACGATCTGCCCGGCGAGCGTGCCGGTGATGGTGCTGCTCTGCCCCGCGCCGATAAGGGCGATGGCGAAGAGGGCAGGGGCCATGGTGCCAAAGAGCTCGCCAAGTAGCTCGTGGGCCTGGTCGATCTCCGCCACGTCGTAATGGCCTGCGGTGTGGAAGGCCGCTGCCGTGAGAATGAGGATGGCGGCGTTGACGAAAAAGGCGAGGTTGAGCGCGATGGTGGTGTCGAAGAAGTTGAAGCGGATGGCCTCGCGCTTGCCCTTGTCGGTGCGCTCGAAGCGGCGCGTTTGCACCAGCGAACTGTGCAAGTAAAGGTTGTGCGGCATTACCGTGGCACCGATGATGCCGATGGCGATGTAGAGTGCCTGGTCGGAGAGCCCGGAGGGAATAAGACCTTGGAGCACATCGCCCACGACGGGTTCCACGATGAACATTTCAGCGAGGAAGGAAAGGCCGATCAACGTAACAAGTGAAACGATGAAGACCTCCATGATGCGCATGCCTTTGTTCAGCAGCAGCAAGATCAGCAGCGTGTCGAAGCCGGAGATCAGCACGCCCCAGAGCACGGGCAGGCCGAAGAGCAGGTTGAGGCCAATGGCCATGCCGATCACTTCCGCGAGGTCGCATGCGGCGATGGCGATCTCCGCGAGCACGTAAAGCGGGATGTTCACCAGCGGGGGATAGGTGTGCCTGCTGGCCTGCGCGAGGTCGAGGCCACGCACGATGCCGAGCCGGGCGCTGAGGCTTTGCAGCAGCAGCGCCATGAGGTTGCTCATCAACAGCACCCAGATCAGCTGGTAGCCAAAAGCCGAACCACCGGCGATGTCCGTGGCCCAGTTGCCGGGGTCCATGTAGCCCACGCTCACCAAATAGGCGGGGCCGAGGAATGCGAGGATGCGGCGCCAGCCTTTCGCTGCGGGTATGGCCACACTGGAATGCGCGTCGCCAAGAGAGCGCCGGTCGTGCGTCATGGCTTCCGGCTTTTTTTCGTGGGAAGAATTTCCACCAACAGGTGAGCAGCCACCAGCGCGGAGAGTGTGAGATGCAACGCTTTTCTGCCTTCCAGTTCCACGCTATCATCGAAAGCATGGCGTGCGATCACCTCGAAGCGCATGCCAATCCCCACGCCTTTGCGGTCCAGCAGGTGCAGCAGGGTGTCGCTGCCGTCCTTCACGGCGGCGATGCGTACGTGTGTACCTGAAGCGCACTCCGTGAGCGAAGTGGTGTCGCGCGTCTGCATGCGCCCATTGCGGTCCGGTATGGGGTCGCCGTGCGGATCGAAGGCAGGGTGGCCAAGGTATTCGGCCAGTTTATCGGTGAGTTTCTCGCTGTGGATGTGCTCCAATTGTTCGGCCACTTCGTGTACTTCGTTCCACTTAAAACTGAGCCGTTCCACCAAGAATGTCTCCCACAGGCGGTGCTTGCGCACCAGTTTTAACGCGGCGGCTTTGCCCTTGGCGGTGAGCTTCACGCCGTAGTACGGCTCGTGCTTCAACAGCCCTTTCTCCGCGAGCTTCTTCAGCATCACGGTAACGCTGCTGGCCTTGATGTTCAGGCGTTCCGCGAGGTCCTTGGTGCCTGCTGTGGCACCGTCTTGCAACAGCGCATGCACGGCCTTGATGTGGTCTTCCTCGCTACGGGTGAGCATCCGGGCAAATGTATGGTTAAATAAAATAATTAGACAAGGCTAATAATAGGATCTACGTTTGTGGCATGAAATGCCTCGTGCTCTTCTTGGTGTTCGTGCCGCTCGGCACATTTGCGCAAGGGGAACGTTTGGGCACTGACCGCCCGGACCAGACCGAGGCCACGATGACGGTCCCGATGGGATCCCTGCAGGTGGAGACTGGTGTTGTGCTTTTTCCGCATACGGACGGAAGGCCCGATCATAGTGCGCCGCAAGTGCTTGTCCGGCTGGGATTGGGCGAGCGCGTGGAGTTCCGCGCGGAAGGTGAACGGACGGTGATCGCGACGGCTGAAGGCGGGAAGTACACGGCGTGGGAGGTTCCGGAGCTGGGTGCGAAAGTCGGGATGGGTGACGGAGGGAAAACCGGCATCCGGACGGCCATGCTTGTGAAGCTCGGCATACCGCATTGGAGCACCGCGAATGACGGCGATCCTTACGCAGGCCTCCGCATGGCCGCAGATCGCAACTTCGGCGAACGCTTTGGCCTGGGTGCGAACGTGGCGATGGAGTGGGAAGGCGTAAGCACGTCTCCCACATCGCTCTATACGCTCTCCGGCGGCATGGAAGTCTCCAGCAGGTTTGCCGCCTTTGCAGAGCTCTATGGCGCGTTGCCCGAAGATGGCACAGGGGACCACCGCTGGGATTGTGGCGGCACTTGGGCATTAGGCCCGAACATGTTGGCCGACGCGAGCTTGGGCAACTGTTTCACGGGCCAAGAGTGGTTCTTCAGCGCGGGCTTTTCGTTCCGTGTGCAATGCTGGCGGAAGAAGGTTTCGACGCAGTGATCAATCGCAGTCGGCAGTGGCTGCACGCAGCATGCATCGGCAGTCCACAGTACCAGGTCCCCGATACATTGTCGCAGAAACTCAGATCACTGATCACTCCAACGAAACTTCTTCCGGACGCGCCGCGCCTAATCCCGTGTAAAGCTTGATGCCCGCCAAAGCCAGCATCAGCACGAACACGTAATTCCAGTTGGCAGTGAAGTCGAACAAGCTTCCCGCGATAAAAGGCCCGGTAGCCGCCAGTGAATAGCCGACGGCCTGTGCCATGCCGGAGAGCTTGGTGGCGGTTTCCGTGCTGTTCGAGCGGACTACGATGAGGTAAAGCGAAAGCCCGAAAGATCCGCCAAGCGCGAAGCCGATCATGGCCACCCAGAGCTGTACCGGTCCGATGGCGGGGAATATCAGGCAGAATAAGGCCACCACTTCCAAGGCGATGAGCACGAGGATGATCGAGCGCTGGTCCGGGCGCTTTCCCGCCCACAGGGGCGTGAGCAATGAACCGAGCACGCCCGTCGCCTGCGAGAGCGAGAGCATCCATCCGGCGAAGACAGCGTCCTCCCCACGTCCTTGGATCATGTCCGGGAGCCACGCCAGGATCACATAAAACGCAAGGGATTGCAAGCCCATGAAAAGCGCCACGTTCCACGCGAGCCGGGATGCGAGCAGTTGCTTCATGGCTTGTTTGTAGCTGCCCGGCGGTCGTACGTGCACTGATCGCGAAAGCTGCGGAAGCCACAGCAGGAGCGCGATCACCGCCAACGCCGCCCACACGGCCAACGCGCCGCGCCAGCCGCATTGCAAGCCTTCCGCCAGGGGCACCGTTATCCCGGCAGCAACAGCAGCACCCACGCCCATGGCGCCGGAGTACATGCTCGTCATCAATCCGAATTTCTTGGAGAAGCTCTGCTTGACCAGGCCGGGCAGCAATACGTTCCCGAAGGCGATCGCGACACCGAGCAGCAGCGTGCCGACATACAGCGTGAACACCGAAGGGATGGATCGCACGAAGATGCCGATGGTGAGCAAACCCATGGCGGCGGCCAGCATACCGGGAATGCCGAAGCGTCGCGTGGCCAAGGGCGTCACCAAGGAGATGCCTGCGAAAGCCAGCAACGGCAAAGTGGTCAGCAGGCCCAGCATGGTGTTGGAAAGCCCTGTGCTGTCACGGATCAAGCCCACCAGCGGACCCACGGCCGCTAGTGCGGGGCGCAGGTTGAGCGCGATCAGCAGGATCCCGGCGATCAAGAGGCCGTCCTTGGCGCGCGCCACAGGTGGCTGAGATGGGGTTCGAAGCGATGGCATGGACGAAGGTGCTGAGCCGTGGACACGCACAAAGTCAAAACGGGCGGCGAAGGTAGAAGGACGGTCGGCAGGTCCAGTCACCAATCATCTCTCAGCGATCACCAACAGGACCCTTTGCCAAAGCTGGCATCGTTCGTTAAATTTGGCACATGTCAATGAATGGTACAAGTGAAAAATCGTCCGTGTTCAATGAAGTACAGACCGTATTCCGGAGCGAACTGAAACTACCAGCATTGGAACTCTCACCGGCGCATACCCCCGCTGACATCCCGAAATGGGATTCACTTCGTTCCATGGTGATCTTGCGCAAATTGGAGAAGCACTTCAACGTGCGGATCGGCGTAGAGCGGGCAGTGAGCATAAAGAGCGTGGGCGACTTAGTTACTGCGCTGGAAGAGAAACTGAACCATGGATGATCGCAGCGCACGGGTGGGTTCCGGCATGCAGGGCCGGGTCCTTCCGGTGCGCATTACAGGCTGTGGCATCGGTTTCCCTAAAGGCGGCCGTTGGGTTGAAAACGATGATGTGCATGCGCTGCGGTTCGGACCGGACTGGCGCGCGGTGATGGCCAAACAAGGTGCGGATCCCGGCTACTACGAGGCGAAGTTGGGTGTACGTCGCCGTTATTGGGTAAGCACTCCGGGGATGGAGAACTCGCCCGAAAGCCTTACTACGATGGACTTGGTCGCTGCGGCTTCCACAGATGCCATGGCAAATGCAGGGATCAAAGCATCCGATGTGGATGCGTTGATCGCGGTAACGATCACCTCACCTTTTTATACCACGGCAGTTGCGGCCCGCCTCGCGCATGTATTGGGGGTGCAAGCCCCGGCGTTCGACTTGCGGACGGGTTGTGCCACGGGCATTTTCGCGTTGGTGATCGCCGCGCAGCTGATCGAAGGCGGAGCGCGCCATGTGCTGATCGCCGCAGGCGATACAACGAGCAAGATCCTCGATCCCACGAACAACACCGTGTATGCCGGGGGCGATGCAGGCTCGGCCGTTGTGGTGTCGCGTTCCACGGGTAGCGCGGGTATGATCGCGCACTATATCGACACCGACGGCACGTTCTCCGCACAGACCGGCGTGCCCGGCCTAATGCCGCCTACCAGCGCGGACCTGGCGGCGAAGCGTTACTATTTGGAATACAAGGACGAAGGCAAAGAGGCGATGTTGGACCGAGCGTGGAAGCGCATACCGGATGAACTTTACGAACGGTCAGGACTTACAGCGAAGGACATCACGTGTTACGTGCCGCACCAAGCCGCCAAACGTCAATTGGAACTCGCTGCGCGGGAAGCCGGGATACCGGAAGCGCGCACCGTAAACGTGCTCGGCGAATACGGCAATTGCGGGCCGGCCACCATTTTTCTGGCGCTGCAACGCGCCATGGAAAAAAGGAAGATCAACATCGGCGATCGCTATATGATGGGCGCCGCTGGCGGCGGATTGTCTTGGGGCGGCGTGATCCTTGAACATTGAACCATGGGCAACATAGGCGTAGTGATAAAAGGCATCGGGGCTTATTTGCCGGGTGAGCCGATCAGCAACAAGGAATTGCAGGATCACCATGGCCAAGCGTTCAACCTGGAAAAGCATGAAGCCACCACGGGGATCCGTACGCGGCATTGGGCACCAAAAGGGCAAGCGACAAGCCATATCGCCGCAGGCGCTGCGCGGCAGGCACTGGAACGGGCGGGTGTGAAAGCGGAAGACCTGGACCGCATTATCCTGGGCACCTCCAGCGGCGATCACACCAACATCGCAGCCGCATGCCGCGTGCAGCATCTGCTCGGTGCCACTTGTCCGGCAAGCGACATCACGGCGGCCTGCGCGGGCTTCATTTACGCGATCGAGCAAGGCGTTGGCCTTGTGCGGTCGGGCGCAAAGCACGTGCTCGTGATCGGCGCGGACACCAAGTCGCGGTTCATTCGTGCCAACGACCCGGTGTTCGGCCCTATCTTCAGCGATGGCGGCGGAGCGGTCCTGCTTGCTCCAGCGGAACGTGCTGGCGAAGGCATTCTGGATGTGCTGCTTTGGGCGGACGGTTCAGGTTTCGAAACGCTCTACGTCCCGGCAGGCGGCAGCATGTTGCCCGCAAGCGAGGAGACCGTGGCCAATAACATGCATGGCACAACGGCCACCATGCCCGGCAAGGAACTGGCGATCGCTGCCGCCGGAAAAATGGCAGAACTCGGCAACGAGGCGCTGGCACGAAACAGCTTTACCGCAAAGGATGTGGACGTGTTCATTCCGCACCAGGCGAATTACTACATCATGAAACGGATCGCGGAAGGCATGGGCATTCCGGAGGAAAAGATGGAAGTGGTGATCGACCGGGTGGGCAACTGCATCGCTGGCACCATCCCTATTGCGTTGGAGCAAGCCCACGCTGAAGGCCGCATGAAGCCCGGTGCCTTGGTACTGATGGTAGCGGCCGGGGCCGGATATACCGGTGGCGCGGTGTTGTACAAAGTCCCGAAGAATGGCTGAACCATTGGAAGGAAAGACCGCGCTGGTCACTGGTGCCGGCTTGGGCATCGGCCATGCCATTTGCACGGCATTGGCGCAAGCGGGCGCATCCGTGATCGCCGTAGCGCGGAACCGATCAAACTTAGAGAGATTAGCTTCTTCGTTGAATGATGTGCGCCATCGTTTTTGGTCCATCGATCTGGCAACGGAAGTTGGACGCGCGGATTTGCTGAAGCACTTGCACGAAGGCGAACTACCAGTGATCGTCGTGAACAATTTGCACATCCCCTCGCCAAAAGGCCGTTTGCGGAACGTGGGAGCCGAAGCGTTCAGCAACGGTTTCACGGCCAACATCGATCACCTGCTCACCATTATGGATCCGGTATTGGCAGCGCAACAGGCCAACGGCTTCGGTCGCTGGATCGGCATCACTTCAAAAGCGGCGCAGACAGGCATGCCCGGCCAAGGCCGTTACAATGCGCAAAAAGCCGCCTTGGAAGCGCTGTTCCGAACATTGGCCGTGGAAGAAGGCGGCAAAGGCATCACGGCCAATTGCGTGGCACCCGGCTTTATTGACACGCCCTCCGTGGCCGAGCGCCTACCCGCCGAAGTGCGGCAGCGTGTTTCGCGCAGCAACGCAACAGGCCGCGCGGGCACACCGGAAGAAGTAGCTGCGGCAGTGCTTTTCCTTGCTTCTCCCGCTTCTGGGTTCATCACCGGTGAAGTACTTTCCGTTGATGGCGGGGCATCCTTGGCATGGGCATTCAAATGAAAACTGACGATGGAAAAAGTACTTTCAGAAGTAATCCGGCAGCGTGCAAGCATTCATCCCTCACGCGAAGCGTATGTGTTCGACGGGCGATCGGTGAGCTATGCTGAATTGCATCAGCGTGCGATGCGCGCGGGCAGCATGTTGCAAGGCATCGGCCTCGTGCCAGGCGACCGTGTTGGCATTCTTTGTTTGAACAATGTAGAAGCAATAGACCTCATTTTCGGAGCGATCCTGGCGGGGATCGTGCCGGTTTCACTTCCCTGGAAAGCGGTGCCGCAGGAATACGCGGGCATCATCGCGGATGCCGGCGTGAAGCACGTGTTCGCGGCCCCGATGTTCATGCCGGCCTTGGCCGCTTTGTCGGCAACGGTGAAGGTCCATCCGCTTGATGAGGACCTGAAAAAGTTCCTCTCAACATCCGGAAAGCTGAAGCCTGTAGTGCGGAAGGCGGAGGACCTGGCCGCCATTATCTACACTTCGGGCACCACCGGCACGCCCAAAGGCGTAATGCTGAGCCATGCGAATTTGTACGCGTGCGCGGCGCTCTGCCACATGGAAACGCCGGGCTTCGGGCCCACTACAAGGTTGCTCGTTTGCGGCCCGCTGTATTCCATTTTCGGTTTCGGCGCGTTCTTCAGCTCGCTTTATACCGGTTGCACCGCCGTGTTGCTGCCGATGTTCGATCCGGCTTCCACATTGGCGGCGATACAGGATGAACAAGTAACGCACGCGCTTTTTGCGCCCATCATGATGCGCGCCATGGCAGCCGTTTCCGATGCGGACACTTACGACATGGGCAGCCTGCAACACATCCAGTACGGCGGCTCGCCCATGCCGGAAAACTTGCTGCGTGCCGCGACATCGCTCTTCCAATGTGACTTCACGCAGGTCTACGGCCTTACGGAAACCACCGGCGTGGGCTGTGCGCTGCGTTACGACGACCACCGCGCCATCCTTGCGGCACAACCGGGCGGAGTGGTTCCGCCCATCGGCTCTGCGGGCAAGATCGGCTTGGGCCTCCAGTTGCAGGTCTGCGATGATCTCGGCGCGCCTTTGCCCCACGGGGAAGTGGGTGAAGTAAGGATGAAAGGGGACGTGATTTCCATGGGCTACTGGGGCGATCGCGAAGAGAATGAGCGGTTCCGGTCCGACGGCTGGTTCATCACCGGCGACATGGGCGTGCTGGATGAAGCTGGCTATTTGACCTTGGTGGATCGCCGCAACGACATGATCGTTTCCAAGGGCGTGAACATCTTTCCGGCGGAAATCGAATTAGTGCTGGAGAAACACCCCGATGTAAAAGAGTGCGCCGTGGTGAGCGCACCGCACGAGGATTACGGTGAAGAGGTCTGCGCCGTGTTAGTGGGCACCGGCCGGAAAATGGAATTGCAGGAAGTGCGCAAATGGTGCGAAGGGAAAGTGGCGGACAGTAAATTGCCGTCGCGCCTCGAATACATGGATGCCCTGCCGCGCACGTTGACGGGCAAAGTGCTGCGCCGCGCGGTGCGGGCACCGTTCTGGAAAAACGAATCCAAAGGCGTAAAAGGATGAGCGAAAGAATAAACTTCGGTAAACTGCCACCATTGGGCACCGTGCCTGAACGCATGTGGGCACAAGTGGTCCGCAAGGAACGCTACGGGGAACCCATCGGTGCCTTCGCGATGGAGGAGGTGCCGGTGCCGACCTTGGAGAAGAACGAAGTGCTGGTTGGCGTGATGGCCGCAGGGCTCAACCATAATTCGGTATGGGCGGCGCGTGGATTTCCCCTGGACCTCATCGAGTACATGAAACTCCGCAACGGTTCGGACCTGGATTGGCATATCATCGGGTCGGATTGTTCCGGGATCGTGTATGCCGTCGGCAGCGGCGTTACCAATGTGAAAGTAGGCGATGAAGTGGTGGTTCAACCCGGCTGGGTGGAAGATGAAGACCCTTGGGTGATGCGCGGCAAACCGGACACGGCAATCGCACCCAGTGCAAGGGCTTGGGGCTTTGAGACCAACCACGGGTCGTATGCGCAGTTCTGCAAAGTGAAATCAAGGCAGTGCCTTCCCAAGCCGAAGCGCCTCTCCTGGGAAGAGGCTGCGGTTTACATGCTGAGCGGCGTCACCAGCTATTGCATGCTGTACAAGTACCCGCCGAACACGGTGAAAAAGGGCGACGTGGTGCTGATATGGGGCGGCAGCGGTGGTTTGGGCGTCACCGCCATTCAACTGGTGCTGATGGGCGGGGGCATCCCGGTGGCCGTAGTGAGCAATGCGGAAAGGGCGGCCTTCTGCCAAAGCCTGGGTGCGCTTACGTTGAACAGAAGTGAATTCAAGCATTGGGGCGCATTGACCAAGGCTGATGTCATGCCGGAAACGCAGGACCGGTGGGTCAAGGCGGTAAGGCCGTTCGAAAAGGCATTGAAGGAACTGACGGGCGGCAAGATGCCCGCGATCGTGCTGGAGCACCCGGGTGAGGATACGATGCCCACTTCCATACGGGTGTGCAATGGCGATGGCATGGTCGTGATCTGCGCGGGAACAAGCGGATACCTGGCCACGTTGGACCTGCGCTTTTTATGGTTGCGCAGGAAGCGGCTCCAAGGCTCGCATTTCGGCGAATTGGACCATTGCCGCGAGTACAACGACCTCATCGCGAACGGCACATTGTCACCTGTGTTGGCGCACACCTATGCATTCGAAGAAGTGCCGTTGGCCGTGCAACGCATGGCGGACAACACGCACCCGCCGGGCAACTGCGCGGTAAGCATCGGTAGCGCGTACGTGTGATCAGTTCGTTAAAACTGGAAGTAGATGAAGTGGTTGCCGCCACTTTGTCCGAGGGCCATGATCACCGTGAGCATGCCCACCACATACATCCAGTTGTGGCGGAACCGCAAATTCTTGTTGAGGGCCACCGTTGCTGCCAGCAGCACAAGCGCGGCTCCCACCTGAAGCAACTGTGGCATGGACATAACTGCGAGGATGGAGCTGGGGTCGAATGAGCGGATAGCTGCCAATTTGCCCATGATGGCGAAGGCATCATGGATCGAAGCGGCGCGAAAGAACACACCGGAAATGAGCAGCACCTGCAGGGTAAAGAACCAGCGAACAAAACGGCCGGGGACGCTCGTCAACTGTGGAAGCCAGGCAATTCGTACATACTGGTACTGCAGTATGGTGACCACTCCGTGGATCAGGCCGAAAAGCAGGAAGTTCCAACTGGCCCCGTGCCAAAACCCGATGGCGATGAAGGTGATCAACACGTTCACCGCAAAGCGTCCGGGACTGGCATACATCAGCGGAATGAAGAGGTAGTCGCGCACCCATGTGCCCAAGGTGATGTGCCAGCGCTGCCAATATTCGTTCACGCTTTTGGAAATGAAAGGCCGGTTGAAGTTCTCCGTGAGGCGCACCCCCATCATGCGGCCCGCTCCAATGGCGATGTCGCTGTAGCCACTGAAATCGCAAAAGATCTGCATGCCGAATAGGACCAGGGCGAAGTAGTGCGCCGTGCCGTTCCAGGCTTGCGGTGTTTCGTAGAATTTATCGACGTAAGGCGCGAGCGAATCCGCCACCACCACTTTTTTCAGAAAACCCAGCAGGATCTTGTTGATGCCGTAGCGAATGTCCTCCGCAGTGGCGACACTTTGTTGGCGCAGCTGCGGCATAAGGTCGGCCTTACGCTCTATCGGTCCGGCCATCAACTGGGGGAAATAGGCGATGTACAGCGCGAAGAAGCCCAGGTCGCGTTCAGCCTTCACGCGGCCTTGGTACACGTCGATCACATAGCTCAGGCTTTGGAACGTGTGGAAGGAGATGCCTACCGGCAGCAGGATGTACCAGATGTTCAATCGCCACGGTGCATCGGTAAAAAGGAAAAGTTGGTTCAGCGTCTCCCCCGCGAACATCGCATACTTGAAGTAGAAAAGCATGCCCAAGTCGATGCCAAGGCTGAGGCACAGGAAAAGCAACTTCCGCCGCTTCGAGGAAGCATCTTCCATCAGGATGCCGCTCCAGAAGTCCACTAACGTCATCAAGATGATGATGAGGATGTACTCCGGCCGCCAGCACATGTAGAAGAAGTAGCTGGCAGCGAGCAAAAGCCAATGACGGAAGCGTGTCGGTGCCGCCACATAAAGCATCAGCACGATGGGCAGGAACAACAGGAAAGCCGCGGAGTTGAAGAGCACGGTTCGTTAGTTTGATGGTGCTTGCCAAAACTGAGGGAAGGTGGACCGGCCTATTGGATCGCAGTATTTTCGCACCATGATCGAGATGAAGTCGACGAATTGGAGGAAGGTGGTTTTAGTGTTCATGTCCCTCACGGGATCCCTTGTTGGTTCCGCGCAGATCCTGTCCTGGGTCCATGGGATCGGTAGTATTGCCTATGAAGAGGCCCGTGGCATTGTCGCAGGCCCGAACGGCGACATTTACATTACGGGTGAATTTTCCGATACGGTCGATTTCGACCCCGGTCCGGGCACTTACGCGATGATCAGTCAAGGCTTTACCGATGCCTTCGTTGCGTGCTACGCCAACAATGGCGATTTTAAATGGGCTGCACCTTTGGGAGGGCCGCAGGCCAGTCAGGGATACGGTATTGCCATCACCCCTGACGGCAGGGTGTTGACCACGGGGATCTTCAATGGCCTGATCGATCTGGACCCCGGACCGGGCACATTGAACAAATTGAGCGGCGGGTATTATGATATTTATCTGTGCTCCTTCGATCTGGAAGGCCATTTGCAATGGGGTAAAACCATTGGCGGGCCGAACAATGAGGAAACTCGAAGCGTGGCCACGGACAATGAAGGCAATGCTTACATCGCTGGTGAGATCAGCGGTACATTCGATGCAGATCCCGGCCCGGGGGAGACCTTGGTGGATTCACATGGGTCGTTCGATGGCATGGTGGCCAAGTACAATACCACCGGTGCATTGGTGTGGGCTCAGGCTATCGGTGGCGCTGGCGATGACCGTGGATATGATCTGGCAGTGCGTGGCGGCAGCAATGTCTACGTCACCGGCTATTTTGCCGATTCGGTGGACTTCGATCCGGGGACTGGGGACTACAGCTACTTCGCACCCAATACATGGAGCAATGGCTTCTTGCTCTGCCTGCAGCAGGATGGTACCTTTCAATGGGCTGCGAACATGGGTGGGGACGGCACGGACAGTGGGCGCGGCGTGGCCGTCGGCCCGGACGGTAACGTTGTGGTTACGGGACGTTTCGCCAAGGTGATGGTGCTAGGCAGTGGCGTGAATGCGGACACGTTGATCTGCACGATCCCTTCCGGGGATGACGCCGACTTCTTCCTCGCCAAGTACCAGCCCGATGGCGAACTGATTTGGGGTGAAGGCATCGGCGGCCCTGAAGAGAACATGCCACGCGGGATCGCCACGGATCTACAAGGCAACATATTTGTAACGGGTCGCACACGCGCCACCATCGATATGGATCCTGGACCGGGTGATGCGCTATTTACTGCCGTTGGCGAATTCGATTTGTTCCTTGGAAAGTACGACACGGACGGCAATTACGTGTGGGGCTTCCTTGTAGGTGACACTTACCATGAACGTGGGCTGAATGTGGCAACAGACAATGCTGGCAGCGTATTTCTCACCGGCTGGTTTACCGAAAGCCCGGATTTCGACCCCGGGCCGGACACGTTGATCTTGCACGCGGGGTATGCGGACGCCTTCATCGCCAAATACAGTGATGCGCCACTACAGCCTTTGACCTTGGAAGTGGCCATGGATGCCCAACCGACGGACGTGTCTTGGGAATTGGCCGATCTCAACGGCGGGGCCACATTATTTACCGGCACCGGTAAAGTGGACCAATCCGCTCAACCTGTTTTGAGTAGTTGGGAGGTGCCCGAAGGATGTTACAGGCTCACGGTCCAAGATGCGGGAAACAATGGCTTATCCTCCACAGGATATGAGCTGCGCAGCGCCACGGCGCCCATCATCGTGGCGAACGGACAGTTCACGAGTACAAGTGCGATCACGGATGATCAAGGCTTTTGCCTACCGCTTGGCGAAGGGGGATTGGCTGCTTCTACCTGTGGTGAATATTTGTTGCTGCCGTCGTCCACCATAACACTGGTACCGGTGGCAACTGCCTCTTCTTACGACCTCTGGTTCTTTGATCCGCACGGCACCTTTTCCACCGTGGTAAACACTGCGCAGGACCAATTTCTGGTATGGGACCTGCCTGCCGGAATACCGGCAAACCTGGATTTGGATGTACGTGTGCGCGCCATCGTTGATGATGATGCACTGCCTTACGGTCCAGCCTGCATCGTCAAGTTGGAACAGGCATCCACCGTTTCCGGAAGGGAGGGCGATGCGTTCTTCCTCGCACCCAATCCGTGTCATGGTGAAACATCGGTCAACATACCGGAAGGCGGTGACGGCGCGCGACTGCTGGTGCATGACGCTGTAGGTCGCGTTGTGTTGGAGCGCCGTATCGAGGGTACGGGGACAAGATCGCTCGATGTTTCGGCCTTGGCCGCTGGAACCTACGTGTTGGAATTCCGGACGACCACTGAGGTGCGAAGCCTGAAGTTGGTGGTGGAGTAGAGGCGAGGCGTTTTTATAAGCTCCTTCAGGGTCTCACGGAGTGGACCCTGATGTTCTGCACCGGCTACTTTTGCGGGCCGATGTACAAACTGCTCCGCCCGTTGCTCTTCAGTCTATCCCCGGAGCGCGCGCATCACCTGACGTTCTCGGTGCTTGAAACGGCAAAGCACATTCCCGGAGCGCTGGCATTGGTGGGTGGAACGCGCCCCTCGGCGGAAGCAGCCTTGGACGTGATGGGCCTGAAATTTCCCGGCCCAGTTGGCCTTGCAGCGGGCATGGACAAAGATGCTAAGCACGTTGACGCACTGTCGCGGATCGGCTTTGGTTCCGTGGAGATCGGCACGTTGACGCCGGTGGCGCAGCCCGGCAACGAGCAACCGCGCCTCTTCCGATTAAAGGCCGATCGCGCATTGATCAACCGGATGGGCTTCAACAACGGAGGCGTGCAAGCGGCCGTGGAGCGATTGAAAAAGCGCACGCCCGGCTTCATCGTAGGCGGCAACATCGGCAAGAACAAGGCAACGCCGAACGAGCAGGCCATTGACGATTATGTGAAGTGTTTCGAGGCGCTGCATGCGGTAGTGGACTATTTTACGGTGAACGTAAGCAGCCCGAACACGCCTGGCTTGCGTGCGCTACAGGAGAAAGGTCCGCTGTTGGCCATTTTGAACGAATTAAAAAACCGTGATGCCGGAAAGACCGTGCATCGCCCCATCCTGCTGAAGATCGCGCCGGACCTCACGGACGAACAGTTGGACGACATTGTTTCCGTTGTGAAGGAGAGCGGCATCGCGGGCGTGATCGCCACCAACACCACCATTTCGCGGGAAGGATTGAAAATGCCGAAAGCCGAAGTGGACGCCATGGGCGCGGGTGGCGTAAGTGGCTGCCCCGTGCGGCAACGAAGTACGGAGGTTGTAAAATACTTGCGGCAGCGCTTACCGAAACCATACGTCATCATTGGCGTGGGCGGCATCGACAGCGCCGAGGCCGCGATGGAAAAACTGGATGCCGGTGCCGACCTTGTGCAGGTTTACACCGGCTTGATCTACGAAGGGCCTGCGCTCCTGAAGCGCATCAACAACGCCTATGTGACATGGAAAAACCGGAAGTAAAACTCATCGAATGTCCGCGCGATGCCATGCAGGGCATCCACGAATTCATCCCCACGGAAGTGAAGGTGAAGTACCTCAACGGACTGTTGCGCGTGGGCTACGACACCATCGACATCGGCAGTTTCGTTAGCCACAAAGCCATTCCGCAGTTGGCCGATACGGCTGAAGTACTTGAGCGCATAGACCTCAGTACAACGAAGAGTAAACTGCTGGTGATCGTAGCCAATGAGCGCGGTGCGGATGACGCGGTGAAGCAGGAAAGTGTTAGCTACCTCGGCTACCCGTTCAGCATCAGCGAGACTTTCCAGCAGCGCAACACCAACACCAGCATCGAAGGCAGTTGGGCGCGTACGGCGCACATCGCCGAGCTGGCGCGGAAAGCGGGAAAGGAGCTTGTGGTCTACATCAGCATGGCCTTCGGGAATCCATACGGCGACCCTTGGAACGCGGAGATCGCACATCGATGGACGGACCGTCTGGTGAACGAGCTGGGCGTGCGCATCATCGCGCTTAGTGATACTGTGGGCGTGGCCAAGCCCGAAGACATTTCAAGCATGTTCAACGCCTTGGTGCCCGCCATGCCGGAAGTGGAATTCGGCGCCCACCTGCATGCCCGTTTGGACAATTGGAAGCCGAAGACCGATGCCGCGTGGAACGCCGGTTGCCGCCGTTTCGACGGAGCGATAAAAGGCTATGGCGGTTGCCCGATGGCGGAAGATGACCTGGTGGGCAATTTGGCGATGGAGCAATTTGTCGGGGACTTGGAAAAGCGTGGTGTGCGCACAGGGATTGACCTGGAGCTACTGGAGCGTAGTGTGGCGGAGGCGGGAACCGTGTTCCCTTGATCACTTCCGATCAGAGTTTAGCGAGGCGGGGCAGGATGTCAATATGACGGGAATGTCGTCATTTGGAAAACGATAAAATCGTCAATACATTTGGCGCACCAATCCTTCAGCGCCATGACTCCCCATCCCCACTTCGGAAGCAACTTGAAGCTCCTGCGTGCCCGCCGCGGCCGCTCACAGGAAGAGGTCGCAATCGGCCTCGACGTAAAGCGATCCAGCTGGAGCGGTTACGAAAACGGAAGCGCCGAGCCACCTTTGGACCTGCTGGTGCGCATCAGCGGCTATTTCCGGGTAAGCTTGGACAAGCTGCTGAAGGACGACCTGACGCTGCTCACCGAAAGCCAGCTCGGCATCTTGGAGCGTGGTGGCGACGTGGACCTCAGCGGCCGCCGGTTGCGCGTACTGGCCACCACAGTGGATGCTAAGGACCGCGAAAACATTGAATTGGTGCACGAAAAGGCCAAGGCGGGCTATGCCCTTGGCTTCGCCGATCCCGAGTACATCAGCGTGTTGCCCGCTTTCCAGATGCCCTTCCTCAGCCGCGACCGTAAGTACCGCACGTTCCAGATCAGCGGCGACAGCATGCCGCCCGTAAGTGAAGGCTCATGGGTAACGGGCGAATACGTGCAGAACTGGCAGACCATCCGCGACGGCCAGCCCTACATCATCATTACCAAGGAAGACGGCATCGTTTTCAAGGTGGTGTACAACCAATTGAAGACCACTGGCGGCCTGTTGCTCTGTAGCACCAATCCCATCTACCAACCCTACGAAGTACCCATCTCCGAGGTCTTCGAAGTATGGAAATTCGTCCACTTCATCAGCCACGAGCTGCCTGAGCCGAACCTGAGCCGGGACGAACTCGCCAGCAGCGTAATGGACCTGCGCAAGGAAGTGGGCCAACTGCGCATGTCGATGGAGAAGCAAGGGAGATTGGCGCTCTGACGCGTCGATACCTTCTGAATTACTCAATTCGCCACAACCTGTAAGCCTCAAGCCCCAAGCTTGCAGCTTATAGCTTGAGGCATGTGGCCTTTAATTTACCCCTCCATCAGATACCTTTGGCGAATACCAGCACCTTCTGCATGCAAGCAATTTTCCATTCCCTGCGCCCGCTCCAAAAGTGGGCGATGTTAGAGGACCCCACCGCCATGGGCTTGGCCAACCACGCGGAACTGCTGAAGGACTTGGAAGGGGTGAAGCGGGTGAAGATGAAGGAGGAAAAAGGCGGCTACGTACAACGCGTTTCGTTCGCGTTCCAAGATCTGGCGGCCCTGAACCGGGCATTGAACGTCCTGATGCCGGACAGCACCGGCGTACAGCAGGAGTTCTTTAGTTGGGACGGCAATACCCTTGTTCGGCGCAGTAATGAGTATGCTGATAAACTAAGCGACGGGATGGGCGGTGAGAGTGATTCGCTCAACATGGAAAGCATGCTACAGAGCATGAAGTACAAGTACAGTTTCAAGTTCGCGAATACCGTCGGGGACGCGCAAGTCGTTGAAGGAATGACGCAGGAAAGGCCGTCCAAGAAAAAGCTGGAATTGGCCACGGATTGGTCCGTGATCAGCAAGGACCCCAAAGCACTCGACCTGCGGATCACATTGGACAAGTAAGATGGAAGAACATCTGCTGGAAAACGCGATCCGCTTGGCGGCCAAAGTCCACAAAGGTCAAACGGACCGGGCGCAAAAGCCGTACATCCTGCATGTAATGCGCGTAATGATGCGCGGGCAGGACTTGGAAGAACAGCTGCTCGGTGCCTTGCACGACGTGTTGGAGCGATCCAATCTCACTACGCGCGAATTGGCGGACAAGGGTTTTCCACCACGGGTGCTTACATCCTTGGAACATATTTCACGGGTCGAAGGCGAGGACTACGTTACTTACATCGAACGCGTGGCGGAAGATGGGCTGGCTATGCGGGTTAAGCTGCACGACCTCAGCGACAAAATGGACATCAGATTGCTCAATGAGCTGACACAGACCGACTTGAAACGGTACAACCGTCAATTGGCCGCCTACCACAAGCTGCGCCTGCTCGCGGAACAAGCCCGTGCGGAACAACCACGCAACGGCAAGGGAAAGGGCACCGTTTGAATCGCCGGCCTAGGCCATCGGCTCAGCCGTGGTCACTGGCGTGCGCGACGATCTGAAGCTTGCATTCTTCAGCTGTCGTATGTGTTTATCAGCAGTTAATGATCTCCTTGTCGGCGCAGCCAATAGGGATTTGGACCCGAGAGCGATGAAGTCGGCGGTCTTCCGCTGCGTACAGGCATTATATTCGCGTCCGATAAAAATCGGACCCCAAAACGAAAGCCCATGAAATTCCTCTGGCCCGCAGCAGCACTTCTCATCATATTTTCCATGGGCTGCAGCACTCCGGCGGACAATGGCTCTGCAACGAAAAAGGCAGACTCCCTCGCCACGGACAGCTTCAAATGGGAAGCGGACCAGTTCGGCGACACCCGCGTATTGCGTTACCAGGTGCCGGGCTGGGTACAGTTGAGCCTTCAGCAGAAGACCTTGGCTTACTACCTCACCATGGCCGGCCTCAGCGGGCGCGACATCATGTGGGACCAGAACTACAGCCGCAACTTGGAAGTGCGCAAAGCGTTGGAATCCGTCCTGAAGAACTACAAAGGTGAGCGCTCCGGCACGGAATGGGACAACTTCATGCTGTACGCCAAGCAGGTGTTCTTCAGCAATGGCATCCACCATCACTACGGCATGGAAAAGTTCATGCCCGAATTCCCGCGCACTTATTTGGACAGCCTTGTGGCAGCAAGCGGCGCTACGCTTTCAAAGGAAACGGCGGACATCCTGTTCGATCCTTCCATCGACGTGAAAAAAGTGAGTTTGGACAAAGACAAGGACGTGGTGTTGGCCAGTGCGGTGAATTTTTACGGGGACGACATCAACGCCAAGGAAGTGGAAGCTTTCTACGCTGCCAAGGAGGTGGAAGGCGACAGCACGCCGGTGAGCTGGGGCATCAACAGCAAATTGGTACGCGGTGCCGATGGCAAGCTGATGGAAAAGACCTGGAAAGTGGGCGGTATGTACAGCGCTGCACTCACTGAAATGAACAAGTGGCTGGGCAAGGCTAAAGAAGTGGCGGAGAATCCGCAGCAGGCCAAAGCCATCGGCCTTTTGATGGACTACTACACCACCGGCGACCTCAAGACCTGGGATGATTTCAACGTGGCTTGGGCGAGAGACACCACCGGCACGGTGGACTTCATCAACGGATTTGTGGAAGTATATAACGACCCGTTGGGCAAGCGCGGATCCTTCGAGAGCATCGTGGAGGTTACTGACCCCATCGCCACGAAGAATATGGTGGTGATCCAGCAGCATGCGCAATGGTTTGAGGACAACTCGCCGCTGCTTCCCGAGCATAAGAAGAAGAACGTGGTGGGCATTACCTACCGCTTCATCAATACCTGCGGCGAGGCCGGGGATGCCGCGCCCAGCACGCCGATTGGAGTGAACCTGCCTAACGCGGACTGGATCCGTAAAGACGTGGGCAGCAAAAGCGTAAGCCTTGGAAACATCATCGATGCATACGACCTCAGCTCCGGTCCCAGTTCCTTGAAAGAGTTCTGCTATGACAACGCCGAGATCGATCGCGCTGAGAAATACGGTTCAGTCGCAGGCAAGGTGCATACCGCGTTGCATGAAGTGATCGGCCACGCCAGCGGCCAGATCGAGCCGGGCATCTCCGGCCCGGATGTTACGCTGAAGACCTACGCGAGTACGCTTGAAGAAGGCCGCGCAGACTTGGTAGCCTTGTACTACATGATGGATCCACAACTGGTGAAGTGGAAAGTAATGCCATCGCTGGACGCGGGCAAGGCGGAATACGACGGCTACATCCGCAACGGCCTAATGGCGCAATTGCGCCGACTGAAATTGGGCAACCAAGTGGAGGAGGCCCACATGCGCAACCGCCAATGGGTAAGTGCTTGGGCATATGAAAAAGGTCAGCCTGACAGTGTAATCGTGAAAGTGGTACGCGACGGGAAAACGTATTTTCACATCCGCGATTACGAAAAGCTCCGCACCATTTTCGGTGACCTGCTGCGCGAAGTGCAGCGCATCAAAAGCAAAGGCGATTACAACGCCGGTAGCGACCTGGTTGAAAACTACGGCGTTAAAGTGGACGCGGCACTGCACGCCGAAGTGTTGAAGCGCGCGGAGAACATCAAGACCGCACCGTATTCCGGCTTTATCCAGCCGCGGTTAGTCCCTGTTGAAGATGCCAACGGCAAGATCACCGACGTGAAAGTGGAATACCCGGACAATTTCATTGATCAAATGTTGGAATACGGAGAGAAGTACAGCTTCCTGCCCGTTGCGAATTGATCAGAAGGGCATTGCCGCGGACGTGATCGCGCTTATATTTGCGGCCCCTTAGGAAAATCAGAACTCCTACCGGAGTGGCGGAATTGGTAGACGCGCACGTTTCAGGGGCGTGTAACCGTAAGGTTGTAAGGGTTCGAGTCCCTTCTTCGGTACAAACAAGAGCGGCGAAAGCCGCTTTTGTTTTTTTGGGATGTTGGCCAAGTTCCATCTGAAGGATCACGGTATTTCCAGTCAGCAGGTCCAGCGAAGTAGGCAATTCAACAATGGCCTTCCAACAGATCAAGTAAAGATCCCGCTAGAGCCGTGAACCAGAGTTCACGCGATCACCATCACGCAACCGGGCAATACCGGTGCGGTCGAAAAGGGCGTACAATAAATAAAGGGAAAAATCCTACTTGTACCGGACGCGCTGGCCCACGCTCAATGCGCTGCGACTGCCCATGCCGTTCAATTTCCTGAGGCTGGAGACGGAAACTCCGGTGCGTTTGGAAATGCCATAGAGCGTATCGCCGCTACGTACCTTCCAAACCTTGCGGCCAGCTTTGCTGGTACTCGCACTGGCACTGGCAACGGGCCGCTTATTATTTTCCGGCGTTAGCACCAGATTGCTGGCTTGCAACGTGCCTGTTTCATGATCGAAAACTGTCAAGGGGTCAATGGGGACACCACGGTAGCGCGTTTCGAAATGCAGATGGCTGCCGGTTGAACGGCCGGTTGAGCCTCCTAAGCCAAGCTCGGTGCCGGCCTGCACTACGTCGCCCACTTCCACCAAGCGTTTGCTCATGTGGCCGTAAAGTGTTTCGAGGCCGTTGGTGTGGCGTACCACCACCACGTTGCCGAAATCCTTGTGGTAACGGGAAATCCGCACCATGCCGGGAAAGGCGCAGTAAATGGGGTCGCCTACTTCGACTTTCAGGTCAGTGCCATAGTGGTTATGTCCGTGGCGTGGGCCAAAAGGGGAAGTGATCCGACCGCAGACAGGCATGTAGTGGTCGTGATCGCTGCGGCTGATCTGCAAGTCCACGGTATCCTCTATTGCGGTACGTTTGAAAATGTCGTCCGTATCCCAATCGCGATACGCTAGGTAGGCCGGAATGCGCGCAATGCTGTCTTCTTCGGTCCAAACATCGGCCAGCGCGGGGTCGTCCGCTAAAGCACCTTCACCTTCACCTAAATAGGCCTCGTTGTTGTCTGCACCACCAATGGAAGTGGTGTCCGCTTGGGCAAAGGCCCCTGCACCGATGGCCAATAGCCAAGTCAAGGAGCCTGCACGAAAAATAGCCTTGCCGAACATGGGCGGCAAAACTATTCGCCCAGGCTTACGGTTGCCTGAGGCAATCATAAGAGTTGTTAGCGTCCTTATCCATACCTGCATGGGAGGGCTTCAACGGAGAAAACTCATAATCGTTCCAAAAATGGTCCGGGCCGGGCCGTAGCCACCATCTTTGTCGGCATTCCCCAGCACGATGTCAAAGTTTTTCCTTGCCTTCCTTTCCTCGTTGTTCGTTTTGGTAGCCTGCACCCCGCCAGAAATTCTTCCTGCCGATGATGTCCTCGGAGTGGACAGCGCGCAGATGGATCCGCGGGTCCGCCCGTGGGCCTACAAAACGGTAACGCTTAGTACGGATCTCAAGGCTTTGCCCGAATCGGACCAGCGGATGCTGCCTTTGTTCATTCAGGCGGCCCAGATAATGGACAGCATCTTTTGGCAACAGGCTTGGGGAGCTCAGGACAGCCTTACCGTGCGGCATCCGGACCCGGACGTGCGCAAATTCTTCGCCATCAACTATGGCCCTTGGGACCGGTTGGCGGGAGATAAACCGTTCATGGACGGCATCGGGCCCAAGCCCAAAGGCGCACGTTTTTATCCGAAGGACCTTACTGCGGAAGAGTTTGAAGCTTGGGGCGACAGCGCGAAAAGCAGCCACTACACCATGGTGCGCCGGGACGGAGCTGGGAAGCTTATTGCAGTTCCCTACCACACCTATTTCGCAGCGCCCACGGAACGTGCGGCGCAGTTGCTGGAGCAAGCAGCGGCCATCGCCACCGATGCGGGTCAACGCAAATACTTGCTGGCCAGGGCCACGGCCTTGCGCACGGACAACTATGGGGCCAGCGATGTGGCGTGGTTGGACATGAAGGGCGACCGCGTGGACATCATCATCGGCCCCACCGAAACGTATGAGGACAAATTGTACGGTTACAAAGCCGCTCACGAAGCATACGTGGTGGTGAAAGACACCGCTTGGAGCCGGAAGTTGGACCGCTTCGCGAAATTGCTGCCAAGCCTACAACGCGGTCTTCCTGTACCGGCGGCCTACAAGCGCGAGAAGCCCGGCAGCGATGCACAGCTCGGGGCATACGACGTGGTGTACTACGCCGGTGACTGCAATGCCGGTAGCAAGACCATCGCGGTAAACCTGCCCAACGACGAGGGTATCCAGCTTCGGAAAGGCACGCGGCGCTTACAACTGAAAAACGCCATGCGCGCCAAGTTCGATGCCATCTTGGTTCCCATCGCTGACAAGCTCGTGACGGCAGACCAGCGCAAGCACATCACATTCGACGCTTTCTTCCAGAACGTGATGTTCCACGAAGTAGCGCACGGCTTGGGCATCAAGAATACCATCAACGGAAAGGGGAAAGTGCGTGACGCATTGCGTGAAGAAGCGGGCGCGCTGGAAGAAGGGAAGGCCGATATACTGGGCCTTTACATGGTGGAGCAGCTCCGGGAAAAGGGCGAGATCACCGAAGGGGAGGTGATGGACAATTACGTCACCTTCATGGCCGGGGTATTCCGTTCGGTTCGGTTCGGCGCAAGCAGCGCACATGGCCGGGCGAACATGTTGCGCTTCAACTATTTCATGCAGGCTGGGGCATTCCAACGCGACAGTGTTTCCGGAACTTATAGTGTGGAGCCGGAAAAAATGCACAAAGCCATAGCAGACCTCAGCGCATTGATCCTGCAATTGCAAGGCGACGGTGATCTGGAAAAGCTGCGCAACCTCATGCAGGCACAAGGCGTAATAGGCCCGGACCTCCAGCAGGACCTCGACCGCCTGAAAAAAGCGCGCATCCCGGTGGATGTCGTGTTCCGTCAAGGCATGGAGGTGTTGTCGGAAGCGCACTGAAGCCGATGCCGGCCATGGAAGGACCCAACGCAGTGGAAGACCGGAAGGAAACCCCAACGGGCACACTACAACGTGCGGTGAACGTGCTCGTGGCGCTGGTGTTAGCGCTGCCGATATCGCTGGCGCTCTGGCCATACATGCCCGTACTCGGCTTACCTTCGGTAGGCGGCATCGGGCCGGAACGCTTGCTGGTGTTCGTCGTTGTGCTGGTAGCCATCCTCTTACTGATGCGCAAATGGCCGGTACCATTCTATGGCGCGGTGGTATTGGCGCTCGCCGTGGTAACTGTTTTCGCCTTCATGGGGCGTTACGGGCTCAATGATATTTTTACGGACTATGGCAAAATGTTGGGCAACCTGCGCGAAAGCACGGAAGCCCTGCCCAAGGTGAAAGAACTGCATCCCTTCAAGCGCGCCGAGGAAGTACGCGCAGCTATAAACTACACCGATCCCGTACTTCGGTCCTTCGCGGTACGTGCGGCCACCACTTGGTTCACCGAAGAGGCCGAGCAAGACCCTGATTTCACTTTGGTTCAGTCATTTTCGATCTTTAAAGTGATCAACAACGGTTGGGTTTATGTGAGCGACCCCATGGACGATGAGTATTTCGCTAAGGCGAGCGAAAGCGTGGGCTTGTTAGCGGGAGATTGCGACGATCATGCCATTCTGATGGCGGCGAGCATCAAGGCCATTGGCGGCACCGTGCGGCTGGTGCGCACAACTGAACACATCTATCCGGAGCTTAACGTGGGCGACGCCGAAGGCATGAAGCACGCTGCATTTCTGATCCGTCGCGTCCTTTTTCCGGAACAGGCACGCCACGCGGCGCTTTACTACCATACGGATGCGGACGGCAACCATTGGATCAACTTGGACTATACGCGGCACTATCCGGGCGGGGAGGTTATGGACGAAAAGATCGTGGGTATCCTGCACGTTTGACCGGTTCCGTCTGCCCTACATTTGGCGGAGATGGAAGAGGAGCGCAAACTGATGAATCCGGCGGAGCTGGCGAAAGCCAGCCACATGAAGCCGGGCGATCCGCGCGTAGCCGTTTTGGCCGAGGTGAGCGGATTGAAGCGGCTGGAAAAATTCTACAACGAGATCCAGGTAGCGCCCGGCGAGGATTTCATCGCGGCGCTTTTCGCGCATCTGGACTTGCGGTTGGAAGTGGACGGGGATGAATTGGAACGCATTCCCACGGAAGGCGGATTGGCCATAGTTGCGAACCATCCGTACGGTGCCATTGACGGATTGGCCATGCTGCACGTGCTTCGTGAGCGGCGGCCCGATCTGAAGGTGATGGCGAATTTCATGCTGCAACAATTGGAGCCGTTACGCGACCGCTTCATCGGCGTAAACCCGTTTGAAGAACTCACTTCGCGCAGCAGCTTTCAGGGCATGCGGCAAGCACTTCAACAATTGGGAGAGGGCCATGCACTTGGCGTATTCCCGGCAGGGGAAGTGAGCAGCTACCGGAATGATCTGGATACAGTGGCTGACCCACGTTGGAAAGTGCCGGCGATCAAGCTGATTCAGCATGCTAAGGTTCCGGTAATTCCACTTTGGTTCGATGGTGCGAACAGCATGGTGTTCCAGATCTTGGGCATGGTACATCCGGGCTTGCGCACGTTGCAGCTGCCGCGCGAAATGCTGCGGATGCACGGCCGCACGGTGCGGTTGCGTATCGGCAAGCCCATTCCGGAAAAGGAATTGGCCCGCTTCACGTCCACGGAGGCGTTGGCGCGATACCTGCGTGCGAAAACGTATGCTTTAGGCAGTGGTGTATTGGTACGGCGCGAGCAGTTCAAGCCACTGCTGTTTCCGCGGAAGCAGAAAGAACTTGTAGCCCCGATTTCGTCGCATTCACTGGAACGGGACATTGCAGGCATCGCTGACCTTCAACTCAACACGCAGGGCGAATTCGACTTATACCTCGCGCCCAGCGGCAGGATCCCGGCGGTGCTGAAGGAGATAGGCCGCCTGCGCGAAGAAACATTCCGTGCTGTGGGGGAAGGCACCAACAAAGCGATCGACCTGGACGAATTTGACCACTACTACGACCACCTTTTCCTGTGGGACAGGGAAAAGAAACAAGTAGCCGGAGCTTATCGCGTAGGTGACGGAAAGCAGATCCTGGAGCGCTATGGCCGGCGCGGCTTTTACACGAACACACTGTTCAGGATGGGCAGGCCGATGGTTGAAGTGTTGGGGCAGAGTTTTGAGTTGGGCCGGTCGTTCATTTCCCCTGCGTACCAAAAGCACCGCTTGCCGCTGTTCATGCTATGGCGCGGCCTGATGCTGCACGTGATGTCGCACCCGGACCACCGCTACCTCATCGGCCCGGTGAGCATCAGCGGCACATACAGCAAATTCTCACGCAGGCTCATCACCGAATTCGTCCACAAGTACCATTTTGATGAAGAAATGGCCAAGCACGTAAAGCCGCGCAACCGTTTTCACATCGGCATCGACAAGGCCGACGGCGGTGCCTTGCTCGATGCTTCCGGCGAGGACATTAAGCGCTTGGACCAAGTGATCGCAGACGCCGAAGAAAACGGCTGGTCAGTTCCTGTCCTGCTCAAGCGCTACCTCTCGTTGAATGCCAAGATCATCGGCTTCAACCGGGACCCGTCCTTCAATGATTCTTTGGACGGATTTGTGGTGCTGGACCTGAGCAAAGTGCCGCCGGAGACTATTGAAGGGTTGAAGAAGGGGATGGCGTGAACGAAGCGCCCGGTCCGGAACATGGCCCATTATTTATGGTGCAACTCCTCACCATAAATGATGTAGTGGGGATTCTGGGCCAGTATTGCACGTGGCCATTCAAGGGTTTATGACGAAATGCTCCAAGGTCAGAACACAACAACGCGTCCGGTCACTTCTTTACCGCCGTCGGGCATCGTTACGAAATAGGTTCCTGGTGGCACAGTGGAAATATCGACCGGACCTTCAGCTGCGGAACGGTGCAACACTGTGCGGCCGGTCATGTCCCGAATGACAACTGTTTTATTGGCGGCCCCGGAGATGTTCAGGGTGCCATTTGCCGGATTGGGGTAGTAGGCGGGCCGGTCCGCGGAAATGGTCTGGTCGATTCCCGCCGCAATGTCACAGCCTCCCACAGGGGCACTGGCATAGCCATACGTCACTTCCGTGCAGACTGTTGGATAGGTGTTTGATCCATTGTCCACAACGGTGGTGGAGTTATCGTAAACCACAATGTTGTTGAAGGCATTAGATGTCAACGTTACATCGCAATTGGGCTTGAAGCTGTAATTGCCAAGACCACCGCTGATCGTTACGTTGCAATCGGATTCTACCCATGCGAATGTGAAATCAGAGAATTCCACAGTAACACCGGAGCAGACCCAATAAGATCCGTTAGGTAGGACGGTATCTTGCGTTATTGGAATCAAGCCAGGGCCAAGGTCATGGGAACATTCTTGGGCATGCGTTGATAGCGCGAAAAGCAAGGACAGGGACAAAGCGTAAAAGGTCGTCATGTTTTGTGGGTGTTGATCTTGATTCGGCCGCAAGCTATCCGGTACGCTGTCCATAGGGAACCCCCCAAAACGGGGGAGTCCGTAGAACTGACCAAGTCCGCAAATGCACTGGAAGGTGCGGATTCGCTACGCTAATGGAGATTTCCACGCCACAATCGCCTTGTCATCACTTCCGGTAAGCAGGTAGTCGCCATCTAGCCAAAGCACCACGTTCACTGAATAGCCATGGCCACCTGCGCTGCGGTCCAGTTTGCTCAAACGGTTGAAGCTATTGCCATCCCAGCTTTTGGCGGATTTATCCCGGCTGGCGGTGGCGCAGCGGGTTCCATCAGGGCTGAACGCGATGGAGTAGATGGTGTCCTTGTGCGCGGGGAAAGCATGCAATTGCTCGAAGCCCGCGTCCGTGCGCCACAGGCGGAGGTGCCCATCTTTTCCGCCACTCACGAGCACAGGTTTTTCGGATCGGGCAATTCCTGAATAGCGAAGATGCCCTTCACATGGGCGCGTTCGAGTTGCATCTCTTTCCTCGTGGCCAAATCCACCACATGCAGTCCGCCGTCCTCGTCGCCGATGTAAAGTAGCTCTTTACCCGCCCGGTGCATTGCGAAGATGGCGCGGCCCACACGGGCTTCCGTAATGCCGTTCTCCGGATCGTTCAGGTTCCAACGCACCACGGAACCATCGCCACTGGCGCTGAGGAAACTGCCGGGCTGTGGCGCTGTGCATAGCGCATACACAGGTCCTTTGTGCCCGGTGAAGCGGAAGTTGATGGGAAAGGAATTGGCGAGGGCCATGGCGCAAGTTATTTCAAGCATGATCAAGGTCCAGTAACAAAACTCAGTTTCATCCGTCCCACCATCAACACCACCGTGCGACCGCTTATGTGATCCAGCACATGGCGCAGCATATCTGTTGCATCTTGCCACCGAAAATCTCAATTCCATGGACCTCGTCATAGAAGGACTCAGCAAGACCTACGGCAACGGCGTAAAGGCGCTGGACAACGTAAGCCTCACAATTCCAAAGGGCATGTTCGGCCTGCTGGGCCCCAACGGCGCGGGCAAAAGTTCGTTGATGCGCATTTTGGCCACTTTGCAGGAAGCAGACGCGGGCAGCGTGATGCTCGGCGACATCGACGTGTTGAAGCAGAAGGACGAAGTCCGGCGCACGCTGGGCTATCTGCCGCAAGAGTTCGGGGTGTACCCGAAAGTGAGCGCTTACGAAATGCTGGACCACATCGCTTTGTTGAAAGGCGTAACGGCCAAGGGCGAGCGCAAAGGATTGGTGGAGGCACTGCTGCAGCGTGTGAATTTGTGGGACCAACGCAAACGACGGCTAAGCGGTTTCAGTGGTGGCATGAAGCAGCGCTTCGGCATAGCCCAAAGTCTGATCGGTGAACCGAAGCTCATCATAGTGGATGAACCTACCGCAGGCCTGGACCCCGGAGAGCGCAACCGCTTCTACAACCTGCTCACCGAGATCGGAGAGAACGTGGGGGTGATCCTCAGCACGCACATCGTGCAGGACGTGAAAGAACTGTGCGGCAACATGGCCATCATCAACAAAGGCAAGTTGCTTTATGCCGGTCCGCCGGACGAATCCTTAAAAGGCATCGAAGGGAAAGTGTGGGAAAAGCACATCGCCAAGAACGAGCTGGACGGCTACGCGGCCACAGGCAAGCTCATCAGCAACCGCTTGGTGGCGGGCAGGCCGGTCATCCACATCCTCAGTGATGAACGGCCCGGCGAGGGTTTCACAAGTGCCGAGCCCGGGTTGGAAGACGTTTTCTTCGGGGCCATCAGCCGCAGCAACGCTGAATCTGCCGCACAATGACGCGCCGCTTCTTCCTTTTCGAAGTGCGCTATTGGCTGCGGCAGCCCATGGTATATATTTTCTTTTTGATCGTTGCACTGCTGCCGTTCTTCGCCACGGTGTCGCCGTTCGTTAGCATAGGTGGCGGCTCCGGAAACGTGTACAAAAACGCGCCATCGGTGGTGTACCAGTGGTACGGTGCCATGTCGTTCATCGCCATCCTTATGGTAACTGCCTTTGTGAACAGCACGGCGATCCGGGATTTCACGAGCAACACCTCGCAGATCGTCTTCTCCACCCCGGTGCAGAAGCGGAGTTATCTCGTGGGCAAATTCTTAGGAAGCACGTTCATTGCAGCGCTGCCGGTACTCGGTGTTTCACTTGGAATTGTGCTGGGCAGTTGGTGGCCCTCGGTAGATCCTTTGCGCTTAGGACCAAACTTGTTGTTGCCGCATTTACAGGCCTTCCTGATTATCGCAGTGCCGAACATTATTTTTTCAGCGGCCATCATTTTCGCGGTGGCCGTGCTGATGCGCTCCACCATGGCCTCGTTCATCGCGGCCATTGCGCTGTTTGTGGGCTACTCCATCGCGGGCAGCTTCATGAGCGACATCTCCAATGAAACACTGGGCGCCTTGGTTGATCCCTTCGGCAGTGCCGCCATCGACCTGCTCACCAAGTATTGGAGCGTGCAGGAAAAGAACACGCAGCTGTTGCCCATGGGTGGGGTGCTGCTGTGGAACCGGATGATCTGGATAGCGGTGGCAGTGGGCATTTTCCTCATCGGCTATTTCCGTTTCAGCTTCACGGACAAGGCGCAAAAGGCGAAAGTGCAGGAGCCGGACGCGCCGGCAGCCACGGCTTTTTCCGGTGTGGCACTTCCTTCCGTCAGCCGTCATTTCGGCGCGAAGGCGGCCCGGATGCAGTTCCGCTCGCTCTTCGTGCGCGACTTCCTTGGTATGCTGAAGAGCACGCCGTTCATCATTATCATGACGTTGGGGCTGGTGCAGATGATCACCGCGCTCACCTTCGTCACCAGCATGTACGGCAACACCACTTACCCGGTGACCTACAACGTGGTGGACGTGTTGCGCGGAAGCATTTCGTTCTACATGCTCATCATCGTGGCCTTCTACGCGGGGCAGTTGGTGTGGAAAGAACGCGACCCGAAGATCGACGGCATCGTGGATGCTTTGCCGATGGCCACGCGCACCAACTTGTTGGCCAAAGTCTCCGCGTTGGTGGCACTGGTTTTCGTAGTACACGTGATCGCCGCGTTGGCCGGCATGGCCACGCAGCTGCTGCACGGTTACACACGCTTGCAGCCGGCCGTGTACCTCGGCTACTTCGTCTTAGCCGGCACGTTGGCTTTCGGTTTTTGGGCAGTGTTGGCGATCCTGGTACATGTGCTGGTGAACAACAAATACATGGGCTACTTCGTGTTCATTCTGGTGTTCGTGCTTAACCTTTTTGCATGGAGCGCATTGAACGTGGAGTCGAACTTGGTTGCGTTGAATGGCACGTCCGGCCTTACGTATTCGGACATGAACGGGTACGGGCCATTCCTGAAAGGCTGGCTGTTTTTCAAAAGTTATTGGACCGTGTTTGGGGTCTTGTTGCTATACAAGGCATACGCGTGGTATGTGCGCGGTAACGAGACCAACTGGCGTTGGCGCTTGCGCACGGCGATGCAACGCGTAGGCCGGTCCTGGGCGGTAGCGGCTATTCTGGGCGTGGCGTTCGTGCTGTTGGCGGGCTTCGGCTACTACAATACCAAAGTGCTGAACACCTACAAGTCGGCGGAGGAGCAGGAGAAACTGCAAGCGCGCTACGAGAAGGATTACAAGAAGTACCGGCAAATGCCGCAACCGCATTTTACGGACCTGTCGTATTTCATCGACATGGACCCGGAAGCACGCGCGCTCAAGTACACCGTGGACATCAAACTGCGGAACAAGGACAACGTGGCGATCGACACGCTTTATTTCAACGTGCCGCACCGCATGGATGTCAAGATCGACATCGCAGGGGCGGAGCTGGTGTTGAACGATGAGGCCCTGGACCAACGGATGTACCGTTTGGCAACGCCGCTGGCCCCCGGTGCCGAGTTGGCACTGAAGGTTTCCGGCGGCTGGCAGGCAAAGGGGATTCCGAACGAAGTGGAGTTCACCGGCCTGGTAGATAATGGATCTTTTTTCAATAACATGGACCTCATCCCGAGCATAGGGTACGATCCGAGCGGTGAGTTGCAAGACAAGGAAAAGCGGCGCAAATACGAACTGCCGCCGAACGAGCGGATGCCCAAGCTCACCGATGACCCCAAGCATCGCATGGACAACTACCTCTTGCGTTACAGCGATTGGGTCAACGTGCGCACTACCATTGGCACCGCTGCGGACCAGGTCGCGGTTGCGCCGGGCAGCTTGAAGAAGGAATGGACCGAAGGCGGGAAGCACTGGTTCACATACGAGCTGGACTACACGGCGCTGAATTTCTACTCGTTCCTGAGCGCCCGATACGAGGTGTCACGCGAAATATGGAAGGATCCGCGCGGCAAAGAACCGGACGTTTCGCTTGAGGTGTATTACCAGAAGGAGCACGGGGTGAACGTGCCGCGGATGCTGAACTCCTTCCACAAGTCGCTGGATTACTACACCGCGAATTTCGGTCCTTACCGGCAGAAACAGGCGCGCATCATCGAGTTCCCCCGGTATGCCTCGTTCGCACAAGCGTTTCCGGGCACTATGCCGTACAGCGAAAGCATCGGCTTCATCACCGACCTCACGGCCAAGGAGGACATCGACATGGTGTTCTACGTGGTAGCGCACGAGACCGGTCACCAATGGTGGGCGCATCAGGTGATGGGTGCAGCCATGCAGGGCAGTACGCTGTTGAGCGAAAGCATGTCCCAATACGCCGCGCTGATGGTGATGGAGAAGGAATACGGAACGGGAAAAATGCGCAAGTTCCTGAAGTACGAAGGTGATAAATACCAGAACGCGCGCGGCTCCGAGGCCATCGGCGAGCGGCCGTTGTTGACAGTGGAGAACCAAGGCTACATCCACTATAACAAGGCCAGCGTGATGCTGTACAACCTGCGTTCGTACCTCGGTGAGGACACGCTGAACAAGGCGTTCAAGTCCTTGGTGGATTCGTTCGGCTATGCCGAACCACCATGGCCCACCTCATTGGATTGGTACAGGGCAGTGAAAAAAGTAACGCCGGACAGCTTGAACTATCTGCTGGAAGACAACATCAAGTACATCACACTTTACGACAACAAGGTGGAGGAGGCCAAGGCCGTGATGAACCCCGACAGCTCATGGACCGTCACCATGAAGATGAGCCTGGAAAAGGTGCATGCGGATTCTTTGGGCGTGGAAACGGAAGTGCCCATGGCCGACTGGCTGGACATCTCCGTGGAGCGCTGGCCCTCTTTTGGAAAAGACAAGGACCTGAACGATGTTCCCTTGGTACAACAGCGGATGAAGCTGACTACCGGGGAGCATGAGCTCACGTTCCATGTGGCCAGTAAGCCTTCGGCTGTCAACATCGACCCGGACCACTTGTTCTTCGATCGGCACCCGGACGACAACCGGTTGAAGGTGGAGATGAAGTAGCGCAGTAGAGAGTTTTATCCAGTCTGCGAGGAGGAACGACGAAGCATCTGGGGGGTACGTATCGGGGCGAAGCGTCTTTGATTTGAATCCAAGGTGGTTAAAAGGGCGCTTCGTTCTCGCGAACAGGGGACGGCAGTGGCAGTCGGCAGGCGCAGTGGTGAGGCCAGAAATCGCTCCATCACATCCCTTCGCGATGACAAAACGGATTGCATAAAGGCCCCGTAAACACTTGGGACAGGATTCTATAAGTAGCCAAATGTGGGTATAATATCCCATATTTGGCTACTTATAGATTTTCAAAAAGCACGTCCATGGTCAGTTCTTCCTGCACCATTTCGTTGCTATGGGCATTCTCTGAAAGGCCGTAGGTAGTGATGAAAGTGAGCATCACGCTCTTTCGTGTACCGGTCTCGCGTTGGAAGAGTTCCACTTTGTTTGCCAACTCGCGGGCGTACTTTTTATCGATGGTGAAAGGGCCGCTGAGAAACTTCATTTCGCAGATGTTGATCACTTTGTCGTCTCGGTCGATAAGTAGGTCCACTTGTGCGCCGGTTGCGGTGCTTTTTGCAAACCAGGAGCCGTCCTCGCTATGCATGCCCGAGATGCCAAGGCCGTGTTTGATCTGCTCCACGTGCTTCATGCAGATGGTTTCGAACGTGAAGCCGGCCCAGGTCCGGTAGGTCTGTTGCCCCTGCACTTTGGTCCAGTAGGCACCCTTCACCGGCTTGCTCGGCTCGATGAACTTCAAGTAGAAGAGCGCGTATTCGTCGCTGAGCCGGTACAGCGGATCTTTAACTCCCCGGTAGGGCGTGTAGCTTTGGATAAAGCCGGATACTTCCAGCTCCTGCAAGGTCTTGGTGAGCGTGCCGCCCGTGTGTAACCGGCTCTTTTTCGCGAGTTGGTTCCTGGTCATTCCCTTGCGCACCTGTGCCAATGCGCGCACGATACGTTCGTGGTTGTCGCTGTATTCGAAGAGCGATGCGAACACGTTGCCGAACTCGGTGCGCAATGCGCCGTTCTTGCGGAAGCACAGCCGGTCTATCGCCTGCGCGGTACTTTCTCCACGTTGTACCATTTGCAGGTAGTACGGCACGCCGCCGAGGGCCATGTACAAGCGCAGCACGTCGTAGCGGGTCAGTTTCACGCGGTTGTTCCGCAGCAGGTCTTCAGTTTCGGCTAAAGTGAACGGGTCCAGTTGCACGTGCCGGGTGATGCGGTTGTGCAAGCCGCCCCTGTCCTTGATGATCTTCTGGATCATGTACGAGGCTGCGGAGCCACAGATCACCACGAGCAGGTCTTTGCGTTTGCTGGCGAATGCGTTCCAGAAGTTGCTGAATGCGGGAAGAAACCGGGAGCGCCGCCCATCGAGCCAAGGGAATTCATCAATGAAGATCACCTTCTTCCCTTTGGTGCGGAGCGAGGTAATGTACTTGGCCAGTTGTTGGAATGCTTCCAGCCAGTCAGCTGGTTCTTCAAGATTTTTCCGGTGCGCGGAAAGTGTGAGATGGAAATTGCGCAGCTGTTCCTTCAGCGTGGCGCGGTGCATACCGGTGATCTCGAACCGGATGTGTTCGCGGTAGATGTTCCGCACCAGGAAGGTCTTTCCGATGCGGCGTCGGCCGTGCAGAACCACCAGCTCCGGGCGCTTGCTTGCAAAGGCCTGCTGCAGCAATATCGACTCTTGCGTTCTTCCAACTACCATCGGTATAGATTTTATAAGTAGCCAAAACTATGTAGAAAATGGCACATTTGGCTACATATAGAAATTGAAACGTAAGTATTCAGGCAGGTGGTCGGCCTACTACGAACTACTTATCGCCGTAACGGGGATCCGGTTTCCAAGGCAGCTTTTCCACGGTGCGCGTACGCAGCGAGCAGTGCCCGAACTCTTCTTCCACCGTGCCGGTGAGCACGTACACACCACGCCCGCGGAAGGGGAAGCGCGCCGCCACCGAAGGGAACTGCGTGCTGTCCCAAAAATCACCTGTGGGGTCGATGAAAGATCCGAAGCTCATGTAGGTGCCCGCGTTGGTGGTGGTGGTTTTTACATGGGTAAGGTAGCCCAGCATGCGGACGTGCTTGTTGCGGTTCCGGGCCATGGTTTGTGCCGGAATTGTCGCGGGGCTTGCGGTGCCCGCTTCACTTGAAATGCCATCGTGTACCAATGCGAACGGGTCGCACAATGGGAAGCCGAGCAGTTCCAATTCATCGTAGGCATCGGCCAACGGATAGTGCTCCAGGTCAGGCAGTACGGGTTCTTCCGATTGGGTGATGAATAGGTCTCCGTCCGCGGTCACGGTTGCCGGGCGGTGCAACAATGCAAGGTCCCAGAGCAGTTGAGGTTTCGACTTTCCGGTGAAGCGTAGTGCGCCCGTGCGCACCAGTATCCGCGCCTGTTCCAGGGGCAAGGGCACACGGCGTAGCAGGTCGGGCAGGTCGATGAAGGGACCGTTGCGGAGGCGCTCCGCCAACAGCAGGCCGGTAGTTCCGTCGGTAAGGCTTTTGATGTTTGCCAGACCGATGAAGATGCTTGTCGCCGGACGCGGTTGGAGCGCTTCTTCCAAAGAACACAGCTCCGCACTGCGGTTCACGCAAGGCGCTTCAATAACGGCACCGCTGCGTTTGGCCTCGTGCAAATAGAATTCGAGGTTGTAGAAGCCGCCGAAATTGTTGGCCACTGCTACCATGAATTCCAGCGGATGGTGCGCTTTGAGGTAGAGGCTCTGGTAGCTTTCCACGGCGTAGCTGGCGCTGTGTCCCTTGGCGAAGCTGAAGCTGGCGAAGCTCTCGATCTGCCGCCACACCTCTTGCGCCTGCGTAGCGGGATGGCCGTTGGCCGCGCAATTGGCGAAGAACTTGCGTTCCACCGCCTTAAACTCGGGCCGTTCGCGGAAGCGTGCCGTCATGCCGCGTCGCAACAGGTCCGCTTCTTCCAGCGTAAGGCCCGCGTAGAGATGGGCCACGCGCAGCACGTCCTCTTGGTACACCATTACGCCGTAAGTCTCCGGCATGATCTCCAGCAGGGCCTTGGGTGCGAGCTTGCGCCGTTCGGGATCGTTGTGGCGCAGGATGTATTCGCGCATCATGCCGCTTTCGGCCACGCCCGGCCGAATGATGCTGCTGGCGGCCACCAGCGTGAGGTAGTCCTCCACTTTCAACTTCTTCAGCAGCATGCGCATGGCGGGACTTTCCACATAGAAGCAGCCCACGGTGTTGCCGGTGCGCAGCAATTCCTTGATCGCCGGGTCGGCCTTGAAACGCGGGATGTCGTGGATGTCAATGTCACCTGTCTGTCGACCCGATGGGCCGACGGTACAGGTGCTGCGCTCTAATGCAGTGGTGCCCGTGCTTGCAGGCATTCCCATTTTCTGATTTTCTGTCCCGCTATGCATCAAGGTTCCGGTCAGGTTCTCGACCCCAGCCGAGATACTGATCTTCTGATCATCCACCAGCTCCACCGCATCCCTGATATGCCCCAGCCCGCGCTGGCTCAGCAGGTCGAATTTGTGGAGGCCGAGGTCTTCCGCCTCCAGCATACTGAACTGCACCACGGGAAAGCCTTTCGGCGGGCGGTGCAGCGCACTGTAGGCGGTAAGCGGCAGCTCGCTCACGAGGATGCCGCCCACGTGGATGCCGAATTGGTGCGGCATGCCGATGATGTTGCGCGCGAAGCGCACCACGGCCTGCGCCACGTGGTCCACCTGGCCGTTGCGCACCGTGGCGCTCGGGCTTCCGCCGCCGTAGCGCCCACCGCCGTCGCTGAGCGCATCGATCTCTTCGGGCGGCAGCCCCATGGCCTTGCCCAGCTCGCGCACGGCGCCGCGCCATTGGTAGGTGGTGTACGTGGCAAGCTGCGCAGCGTGAATGTGGCCGGGGCCACGTCCGTTGTACTTATTGAATGCATAGCGGTACACGGCATCGCGGTCTTTCCAACTGAAGTCGATATCGAAGTCGGGCGGTTTTTTGCGCGCGCTGCTGATGAAGCGTTCGAAATAAAGATCCAGCTCAATGGGGTCCACGTCGGTGATGCCGAGGCAATAGGCCACGATGCTGTTGGCGCCGCTGCCGCGCCCTACGTGGAAAAAGCCTTGGCTGCTGGCGAAGCGCACGATGTCCTGGTTGATGAGGAAGTAGCTGATGAAGCCCATCTTTTCGATCACGCCCAGCTCGCGTTCCATGCGCGCTACCACGTGCGGTGCGGCCTTCGGGTAGCGGCGGGCGAGGCCAGCGCGTGTATCGGTCCAAAGCTTTTCACGGTCTTGCGCAAGGTCCGCGCCGAACACCTTGCGGGTCTTGTCGGTGCTGTCGAAGGCGATGCTGCATTGCTCGATGAGTTCCTCGGAATTGCGCAGCAGGAACGGAAAATCGCTGTACGTACGTTGGGCATCCGTGTACGTACGGAAGCGTTCATCGGGCGCGGCAAGTTCTTCCGCGGGCAACATGCTCACCACGGTGTTGCGGGCCACGGTGCGCAACAGGCGGTGCGTGTTGAAGTCGCGCTTGGCGGTGCTTTCGCGGAAGGTAACGGGCATCAACGCCACCAAGTCGTCAGGTCGTTTCGCCCACGGGCTGAAGGGTAATCGCGTAAGGTCGGAAGGGCGGATACCGATGCGTTCATGCGGTCGCAGGCGTTGCGGTGCGTGTGGCGAGAAGGGAAAAACGAAAAATATATCCGGCAGGTCCGGCGGACGTTCCGGAAGCGCATCACCGTCCAACAGGTGCGGGCTGAGCAGTTCGTTCAAGCGTTGGAAACCGGCGTTGTTCTTCGCAATACCGATGTAGAGCAGTTGCGCGCCCCGGCGGAAGTCAATGCCCACCACGGGAAGGATACCATAGTTGGGAGCGAGCCGCACGAAGTCGGCAACCCCGGCGGTGTTGTGGATGTCCGTGAGCGCGAACGACCGCAAACCCGCTTCCTGCGCCTGTTTCAGCAGGTCTTCGGGCGACATTACGCCATGGTTGAAGCTGAACCAGCTGTGGCAATTGAGGAACATTTTTCCAGAGATGACGATAAAAATGTCGATCCGTTGGCGATAAAATAGTCAATAGTTGTCTGTTGTTAGTTGTCAGGCGTTGCTACGCCAAAACGATTGGGCGAAAGCGAGCCTTGCCGCGATGAGGTCGTCGGGTAAACAGCACTGCCTTACCAAGTCTCGCTGGACAAGTAAGACGAATCACCCCTTCTCCTTGGGTGCAATTCGAGCGTAGTCGAGAAAGGGGCCGGGGGATGAGGGCGTCGCGCCGTTGCGTCGTAGCGGTTAAGCAGACCTATTTACCTGGCATTTCTCTGCGCCTCAGCGCCCCTGGCTGCCGATAGGCATGCTCTGCGGCCAAAACCTACGCTCTCTCCAGCGTAAGCACCGTGATCTCCGGCGGCATTCCCACTCTTCCCGGAAAGCCCAGGAACCCGAAACCGCGGTTCACATAGAGCTGCAAACCGTCCTTCTTATACAGCCCGGCCCATTCCTCGTAAACCCATTGCGCGGGACTGTACGTGTGTCCGGCCACGGTAATGCCGAACTGCGCGCCGTGCGTGTGCCCGGCCAGCATCAGGTCGATGCCCGTGTCGCGCACTTGCGCGTCCCAGTGCGTGGGGTCGTGGCTCATCAGCAGGCGGAATGCGGATGGGTCCGTGCCCGCGACGGCCTTGGCGAGGTTGCCGTATTGCTGAAAACGTGTGCCCCAGTTCTGCACGCCGATCAAGGTGAAGCGCTCGCCGTCCTTTTCTATCGGCAAGTGCTCATCCAGCAGTAGGCGGAAGCCCATGGTGCGGTGGTGAATCTTCAATTGATCCAGGTTCGCGGCCTTTTCGGCGGCGCTGGGCCAACTGGAATAGTCGCCATAATCGTGGTTGCCGAGGATGGAGAATTTACCGATCGAAGCCTTTAGTCCGCTTAATTTTTCAAGCCAAGGCTCGGCTTCGTCGGCGAAATTGTTCACCAGGTCGCCGGTGAAGAGGATGAGGTCCGGCCGTTGCTCGTTGATGAGGTCGATGCCGCGCTGCACCACCTCCGTTCCGGTGCTGAAACTGCCGAGGTGCATATCGCTGATCTGCACGATCCGCAGCCCGTCAAAGGCCTTGGGCAGGTTGCGCGCCTTCACCTTCACTTGGGCCACGTTGAAGTTGCGCCACCCGCGTGTAAGTCCGTACAGCACACCGGCAAAGGGGATCGCCGCCAGCGCCAGTCCGAGTTGTGAAAGGAACCGCAAACGTCCGCCGTCCACAGCATCGGCAGCCGCGCCGGGCGCCATCTTGCACCACGCCCAGCGACCCAGTTCAAGCAGGTCCTCGAGTCCGTGGAAAAGGATGACGACCACCTTCGGTAAAAGCAAAAGCACGAAGATGCCGATGACTGAATAGAGGTAAGCGCTGTTGCGCACGGACCGGAGCTCCTCCATGCGGAACACACCGAATGCGATTACGGCCATCATCGCGATGCTCACGGCCCAGTAAGTGATGCGCAGTACGCGTTGCACCCCCGCGCTCCACTGGCCGGTGGCGGTATGTATGCCGCGCCAAGCGTACCAGTCTATTAGGAAGAGGACGAGGATGACGAGAGCGAGGCGGAGGAGGGTTGACATGGGGGGCGAAGGTCGGAATGGGAGGGGGTTCTTACATGTTTCAATGAGCAAATGCTATCAACCATTAACCAGTTGAATATCTTGCTCCCTGAAAATGAAGATGTTTTGGACAAGGAGAATTACGGTTGCTGCGCTAAGTGTGGTTCTGATTGCCGAAATGGGGACTGCGCAAACAACTTGGCGACGCGCATTTGGCGCATTGGGTCCAGACGAAGGCCGATCAGTAAGAACAATGGCAAATGGTCACATTGTAGTTGCGGGGTCCACTGGTAGTTTCGGGGCAGGTACATCAGATATATATCTTTTGGAACTCAATGGTGATGGGGAGTTGCAATGGTCATATACCATAGGCGGCCCAATGATCGAGCAGGCATCTTCGTTGTTAGCAATGCAGGATGGCGGTTGGCTAATCATCGGGTCAACCAATGATGAATCTGGAACAGGTGGATATGACGGGCAATTGACCCGAACGGACGCGCTTGGGACAGTTGAATGGCAGCATACGTATGGTGGAACTTCTTGGGATTTCTTTCACGGTGGCGCAGCAATGCCGGATGGAGGTGCGATAATCTGCGGTGAAACTTTCAGTGAAGGTTTAGGTGGAGATGCTTGGTTGGTGCGAACGAATGCCAGTGGCGATACCATTTGGACAAAGCACTTCGGAGGGGCGGGATCAGATTTGGCTAATTCTGTGATTTCGACATCGGATGGGGGCATTGCGTTCGCTGGAGCAACAACTGGAACAGATGGAAATGAAAATGCTTATGTCTTAAAATTCGACGCACTTGAAAACTTGCAATGGATGCAATCATATGGTGGTGACAGTTTGGATTTTGGTCGGGATATACTCCAAACCCAGGATGGAGGGTTTTCAATTGTCGGTGCCACTCGGAGTTTTTCCCAATGGGTCGAACACTATCACTTCAAAGTAGATGCTATTGGAGTTCTTCAGTGGGAGAAGCATTGGGGCCAAGTGGGTGACCAAGAAGCGTATCAACATATTCAAATGTCCAGTGGTGAGTTTGTTACAACGGGTTGGACCACAACTTCAGGAGGTGGAGGTAAGGACATGTTCATTTTCCTTTGTGATGGTCAAGGTGATTTCATTGCACAACACACCTTCGGCGGGGCTGAAGACGATGAAGGTTTTTCATTGGATACCATTGCCGGTGGTTTTGTCGCGTGCGGGGTCACTTCATCATACGGAGCCGGAAGTAATGATGTCTTCGTAGTACGAACCGACTCAAATGCGAACACAGCCACTGAGATTGTGACTACATACTTCGACCCCCTCTCAATTCCAACCCCGGGCACATCTTCAAAGCCCATCATTTACCCCAATCCCACCTATGGACCGGTGTTACTTTCTAATCCTGAAGTATGGCAGCGTGTGGCGCTGTTCGATGCCATCGGTCGGACACTCCACACATGGAAGCCTCCTTACGCGGAAATCGAAATTTCAGATCTGCAAAACGGAACCTATTTTCTCCGTTGCACGGACCGCAGCGGTCAGGTTACTAGCTCGCCCTTGATCTTGCAAAAGCATTGATACCGTGGATCGGACACTCGCCCGCAAGTCGGTTTTATTCCTTGGGCATGTCACGTTCATTGTGCTGTTCGTGCTTGCTTGGAATCACGCCGACCTGCGCACAACCTCTGGAGATACCGCGTTTCAGGTCTTCAAGTGGGTGAACAACGCCGGTTGGACGGTTGAAGCACACCGTTATTCGGCTATCCTTCCGCAGGCCGCAGTGAAATGCTTTCGGCTCTTCAATGCGCCATTGACTTTGCTGTTGCTGGTCGCTTCCGTGGCCCATGTGCTTGTGGCGTACGCCGTGTTCCTCATTTGCCTCTTAGGCCTGAGGGCTCCGCGTGCGGCCTTGGCCACGGCATTGGCTGCGGTGCTTTGTACGCGACTTACGTTTTACGGCCCGGTGTTGGAGGCGAATTATTTATTGTGCTATCCGTTCTTATTCTTTGGCCTAGTGGAACATGTAGGCCGTGCTTCGGTCGGTGTCACTGGCGGGGTGAGCTTGATAATCGCAGGGGCGATCACGCTTTTAGTCCACCCGCTCGGTTGGTTGATCCTGCTGTTCGGCGTGGTTTATCTCTGGTCCGTGGGTGAGTTGAAAGTCAAAGCCGTGTTGGTCATTTCAATCGGTCTGATCATCGGTGCCGGGATGGTGCGTTTGCTCTTTCCGCCCACTGTTTACGAGCAAACGCAGTACGCCCATCTTCGAGATTCACTGTCATCTTTGGGTCTTGGCGCAGAATGGGACTCGTGGGATTTTCTTGTCGGCCACACGTTCTCTCTAACAACGAATTACTTACCGGCTTTAGTTGTATTCCTCCTTGTATGCACGGTATTGATGGCGCGGAAACATTGGAAGGCAGCGATGGTGCTCTTTTTTGGAGTGGTCGGTTTTCTGGCGCTGTCCATGGTCACCTTCCGTTCAGGCGATACCGCGATCATGCTGGATCGCGCATTTTTGCCAGTTGCCTCTTTAATTGCACTTCCATCCGTTTACCTGCTTTGGGAGGTGCGTGGCCGTTGGGCCATGGTAGGAATAGTAATGTTCGTGCTCGTCTTATTCATCAAGCTCCGAGACATTTCCTTTGCATCACGGCCTGCTCAAGAGCAATTTACGCGGGTCGAGCAATTGCTTAAAGAGATGCGCTTGGAAAGGTTAGCGAAGGTGGAGGTGAGCAAGGCGGAAATGCAAGGCAGGTCGATTGATGTGAGCTGGTCTTTGCCGTACGCTACGCTACTTATCAGTTCGATGGAAGGGCCAAGCCATTCCGCGACGGTGCGCATAGAGCGGCATATTCCGAATGTTCCGGAAGACATCCTCAGCCCAGAAATGTTGCTAAGCCTTGAACAAACGACTTTGCAATTGGACAAGCGCTACTTCCAATTACCACAGGTTCCTTACGTTCACTTTCCAATAGCCCCCCATGTCAATTGAAACCACTCTCGTCCCCTGGCTGCTTGGCATCCATGCCACGGCGGGCGGCATTGCGTTGGTTGTAGCGCCGTTGGCGATGATGACGCACAAAGGCGGCGATTGGCACCGGCGCTGGGGGAAAGTATTTTTTTATGGAATGATCGTAGTGTGCGCCACGGCGATCACGCTGGGGATCCTGCATCCGAAGAACTTCTGGCTGGCGCTGGTGGCGGTTTTCAGCTTTTACTTGGTGGCATCCGGCTATCGTTCGCTGTATCTCAAAAAGCTGCACAAGGGCATTCGTCCGGCGAAGATGGACATTGCCTTGCAAGGCATAGCTGGGTTGGTAAATGGAAGTCTGTTGATCTGGGGGTTGGCACATCTCATCTTGGGGACAGTGAACACGCAGGCCATCCTATTCACGGTGTTCGGGTTGATCGGCACGTTGATGGTGGTTTCCGGCATCATGAAATTCTATCGCCAGCGGCACGACAAAAGGGAGTGGATGTATGGCCACATCGGTGGCTTCCTCGGCGGTTACATCGCTACGGTCTCGGCCTTTTCAGCGGTGAACCTCACGATGATCAAACCGATATGGCTTCAGTGGCTTTGGCCCACTATCATTGGTGTCCCATTGATCTTCCTTACGATCTGGCGGCTGAAACGGCGCTTCGTGAAAGGCGAGCGGTTGCGGAGTTTCGCGGATGTACGGATTAAGTGAAGGTTTTAACCGCGGAGGGCGCGGAGAACGCAGAGAGAGGTTCACCGCCAAGACGCGTAGAACGCCAGGAAGAGTTTTAACCGCGGACGACGCAGCGAGGTTTTGCCAGTGCTGACGGCATCAAATCTTACTGCTACCGGGCTGAAACTGATGAAGCAAATGCAGGAGGTGATGTCGGTAACCTGACAACTCAAAACGGACAGATGACAACTATTCGTGGAGTTCCTCTGCGTTCTCTGCGCCCTCCGCGGTTAAACAACCCCCAGCGGTTTACTTTGCACAACCATGCACAAGTCCGTTTTTTCCGTCGACGTCGAGGAGTGGTTCCACATCCTTGACGTGCCTTCCACGCCTGCGTTGGCGGAATGGGGCGCGCTGGAGTCGCGGGTGGAGAAGAGCTTCCGGTCTATGCTGGAAGTTTTTGCGGAGAAGCAAGTGCGCACCACGCTTTTCTTCCTCGCTTGGGTGGTGGAGCGGTACCCGCATTTGGTGCGCGAGGCCGTCGCGGGCGGGCACGAGATCGCATCACACGGGTACGCGCACGAATTGGTTTTCAAGCAGGCCCGCACGACCTTCACTGCGGACATTACGAAGGCGAAGGACATCATTGAGCAGGCGGCTGGCATTGCTGTGCGGGGCTATCGCGCACCGGGATTTTCGGTAACAAAGGAGACGCCTTGGTTCTTCGATTCCGTGGCCGAAGCGGGTTACACGTACGACAGTTCCATTTTTCCGGCGGAACGAAGCCATGGCGGCTTGGCGGGCGCGTTGGCCGTTCCGCACGTGGTTGGTACAACGCATGGCGAACTTGTGGAATTCCCTGTTTCGATGTCGTCCATGTTCGGCAAGCCGATGTATTTTTTCGGCGGTGGTTACTTGCGTTTTTTCCCTTACTCGCTCATGCTTTCCAAAGCGAAAGATGTGCTGAAGGAAGAGCGTCCGGTGGTGTTCTACCTGCATCCGCGCGAGGTGGACCCGGACCATCCGAAATTGCCGATGAGCGCCAAACGCCGCTTTATGACTTACCATAATTTGCGCAGCACCATGCCCAAAATGCGGCGGATTTTCGACGACCTGCCCATGACAACTTTCGGGGCCATCGTGGATGCCGGTACCGCTGCTTTTCCCCGCGCTCCACGATGAAAAAGGTACTCTTTCTCTATACAGAGACAGCGCCGTATTTCATGGCGAGCGTGGCGCGTTTAGTGAAGGACCACGGGGTGGAGGCGCACATCGTACGCTGGCCGGTGAACAAGGAAGCGCCATTCGAAATGGAGGTGCCGCAAGGCATAACCGTGCATGAGCGGGGCGATTTCAACGACACTTCGCTGCGGCGTTTCGTGAACAACCTGAAACCGAATATCGTGCTCACCAGTGGTTGGGTGGACAAAACGTATTTGCAAGTGTGCCGTGATGTACACCAGCGTGGCGTGCCCACGGTGATGTGCAGCGACACCGCGTGGCGCGGCGGCTTGAAACAGTGGGCAGCGGTAGGAGCGGCGCGGCTATGGCTGAATCGCACGTTCAGCCACGCATGGGTTACAGGTGAAGCGCAAGCGATGTATGCTGAATACTTGGGCTTCAAACGGGACCGCATCAAGCGCGGATTTTACACCGCCGACTTGGACCGTTTCGCGCCGTTGCAGAAACAGTTCGAGGTGAAGAAGTCCGCGGAATTCCCGCACCGGTTTCTCTGCGTCGCGCGCTACATCCCCAGCAAGGGGCACCAGTACATGGTGGAAGCATTCGCAGAACTGTGCGATTCGAACGAAGCAAGCGATTGGGAGCTGTGGTGCATCGGCACGGGCGAGCTGCATCCTTTGACGCACGCGCATCCGCGCATTAAGCACATCGGCTTCGTGCAGGCGGACGAAGTTTGGAAGTACATGGAGCAGAGCGGCGTTTTCATTCTGCCCAGCTTGTACGAACCATGGGGCGTGGTGGTGCATGAGCATGCCGCAGCCGGTTTCCCGTTGCTGCTGAGCGATGCCGTCGGCGCGCGTCACCGCTTTCTGAAAGAAGGCCGGAATGGCAGCTGCTTTATCGCGGGGAACAAGGAAAGTTTGAAGAAGACTTTCCGCGCGGTGATCGCCACGCCGGATGCGGAGCTGGTGGCGATGGGCTTACGTAGCGCGGAGCTGGCCACGGATTGGGGGCCGAAGGAATGGGCTGCTATAGTGATGGACTTCATCGCGGAGCGCAAATGAGCAAACCGAAAGTGCTCGTCTTCATCGACTGGTACTTGCCGGGCTACAAGGCTGGCGGACCTGTACGCAGCCTTGCGAATTTGGTGGACCACCTGCGCGACCGCATCGACTTCCACATCGTGACGCGCAACACGGAGTACACGGAAAGCGCGCCCTATCCGGGCATTCAGCCGGATACCTGGACCGAATTAGCGGGTGGCGAAAAGGTTTGGTATACTTCCGAAGTAGGCACTTCGCGCAACGTGTGGAAGCAGATATTGAAGGAGCAAAATTGGGATTCAGTTTACATCAACGGACTGTATTCGTGGTGGTACAACATCCTTCCGTTGTGGCTTTCGCGAAGTATGAAAGTGCGGCGCATCGTGGCTGTACGCGGCATGTTGGCCAGCGGGGCCATGCAGCATGGTGCGCTGAAGAAGCTGTTGTTCCTCTCGTTCGCCCGCATGGTGGACTTGTACAAAGGCGTACATTTTCAAGCCACGAATGAAGAAGAAGCCAAGGATGTCCGACTGCACATTTTGAAGCATGCCGAAGTTTCCATCGTACCGAATTTGTCGCGCAAAGTCGCGGCTGAAAAAGTGCCTATCACGAAAGAAATTGGAGCAGTAAAACTGGTGAGCATAGCGCGGATCGCGGTGGAGAAAAACACGCTGTTGGCGATAGAAAGCCTGCGGAACGTGAAGGGCAAGGTGCAATTCAATCTTTACGGGCCGGTGTACGATGAAGCCTACTGGGCCAAGTGCCAGGAAGCCATCGCCGCGCTACCCGCTGAAGTGAAGGTGGAATGGAAGCACACGGTACCGCCGGAAGAAGTGCCGAGGATATTGGCTGCGCACCACGCACTTTTCATGCCCAGTGCGGGAGAGAATTTTGGGCACACCATGCTGGAGGCACTTTCCGCCGGGCGGCCCTTGCTCATCAGCGACCGCACGCCGTGGAGGGGCTTGGAGCGGGAGCATGCTGGATGGGACCTGCCGTTGGCGCCAGCGGGCGGGAGGCCCGGGACGCGGGGGTTGAAGGGGGAAGGGGGGGCGAGGGGGGGGGGGGGAGGGGGGGGAAGGGGGGGGGGGGGGGGGCCGGAGGCGAAACCACCCGAGCATGAAGTTGTTCAAACCACGACAGAAGCACGCCCCACCGCCGATCTTAGCCGCTTCAACAACGCGGACTTCCCGTTGGGCGCGGGGTTCGTCAAACGCACGCTGTGGTACTACGTGAATGCGCTGTTCTTCATCAATCCGCTTTTCCCGTTCCGTTCGCCGAAGCCATTTTTGCTCCGGCTCTTCGGTGCGAGAGTGGGGAAAGGGGTGGTGATCCATCCGGGTGTCAACATCAAATTCCCTTGGAAGCTTATCATCGGCGACCATGTATGGATCGGGCAGCGGGCGTGGTTGGACAACATCGACCAGCTCACCATCCACAGCAATGTGGTGATCAGCCAAGGGGCCATGCTCATCCTTGGCAGCCACGATTACAAAAAGGTTGATTACCCCACATTGGCTGGTCCCTTGGTGCTGGAAGAAGGCAGTTGGGTAGGAGCGGGAGCGCTGGTACTGGGCGGCGTAACGCTACATAGCCATGCCCTGCTTGCGGCTGGCAGCGTAGCGGGAAAAGACTTGGACGCTTATACCATCTACCGCGGAAATCCGGCGATGGCCGTTCGTGAGCGGGTGATGGAAGGGGACGCGCGAGGATCAAAAAAACCTGCTCAGGAAGCATGAAAGTTTCCGTGATCACCGTGTGCTACAACTCCGTGACGGAGATCGAGGAGACCATCCGCAGCGTGATGGTGCAGGACCACGCGGACATTGAACACATCGTGATCGACGGAGGCAGCACCGACGGCACGCAGGACAAGATCAAGCGTTACTCCGAGTGCATATCGCATTTTGTGAGTGAAAAGGATGCCGGTGTGTACGACGCTATGAACAAAGGCCTGAAGCTGGCCACTGGCGACGTGGTCGCCTTTGTGAATGCGGGCGACATGATGGCCACGCGGAACACGGTAAGCTACATGGTGCGGGCTTTCGAGGAAGGCGATTGTGACGTGATATACGGCGACGCGTTGATGGTGGACCCGGACGACATCACGAAGGTGAAGCGTTTCTGGAAAGGCGGCGAATACAAGCGCGAGAATTTCCGCAAAGGCTGGATGCCCCCTCATTTGGGCACCTACATCCGGAAGCGCGCTTACGACCGGTTCGGACTGTTCAACACGGAATTGAGCGTAAGCGCGGATTATGAACTGATGTTCCGCTTCCTCTACAAACACAAGCTCAGTGCGCGATACGTCCCGAAAGTTTTGGTACGCTTCCGGCTCGGCGGAGTAAGCAACCGTTCGTTTGCGCATGTTTGGCGCGCTAATGTTGAAGTTTATAAGGCTTGGAAATTGAACGGCGAGTCCGTTTCGCCCTTGATCATACTGCGAAAGCCGCTGGCGAAAGTGCTGCAGATGGTGAAGCGGTCGGGGTAGGCACGACCAAACTCGGTGAAACTCGATCCAACGCGGCAATTATCTTTATCGCCTGCCATTCACCGGCACATCCATCTATTTCCCCCCAAACAAGTAAACATGAAGTTCCGATCACTGTCTATGGCCGTAGTGGCTTGTTTGGCCATGAACGCCTCGGCGCAGAAGAAGTACACCTACACTTCCGTCCCTAACGACCCCATGCAAGTCCGCGTGTACACGCTGGAGAACGGGCTGAAGGTTTATCTGTCGCAGAACAAGGACGAGCCACGCATTCAGACCAACATCGCGGTGAAGGCCGGTAGCAAGTACGATCCCAGCACGGCAACGGGCTTGGCGCACTACTTGGAGCACATGCTGTTCAAGGGCACGCATGAGATCGCAACCCTGGACTGGGCCACGGAAAGCGGCTATCTGAAGCAGATCTCCGACCTGTATGAGAAGCGCCGGAACACGACGGACGAGGCCGAGCGCGCTAAGCTGTACACGCAGATCGACAGCGTGAGCAACGTCGCAGCCAAGTTCGCGGCACCGAACGAATACGACAAGATGATCACGTCCATCGGCGCGAAGGGCACGAACGCCTACACCAGCACTGAGCAAACGGTCTATGTGAACGACATCCCAACGAACGCACAAGAGAAGTGGATGATGATCGAGAGCGTTCGTTTCCAAGATCTCGTGCTGCGCCTCTTCCACACCGAGCTTGAAACGGTGTTCGAGGAATTCAACCGCGGGCAGGACAATGACTATCGCAAGGTGAGCCAGGCGATGAACAAGGAGCTGTACAAGAACCATCCCTACGGCACGCAGACCACCATTGGCACTGGCGAGGATTTGAAGAACCCCAGCATGGTGAAGATCCACGAATACTTCGACACGTATTACGTGCCCAACAACATGGCCGTTATAATGGCTGGTGACTTGAATTACGACAGCACGATCGCGATGGTGGACAAATACTTCGGCAAATGGAAATCGAAGCCGGTTCCCGCGTTCACCTTCACGCCTGAAGCCCCGATCACCAAGAGCGACACGTTGAGCGTGCGCGGGCCCATGGCGGCATCCGTGAGCATGGGCTGGCGCTTCGGCGGCACCAAAACCGCCGACCCGATCATGATCGACCTCATTGCCGGCATCATGAGCAACGGCCAGGCCGGCCTGATCGACCTGGACTTGAAGCAACAGCAGAAAGTGCTCGATGCCTACGCTTATGCAGGCGAGCAGACTGACTATTCGGAATTCAACCTTGGCGCTGACCCCAAGCAAGGCCAATCGCTGGAAGAAGTGCGCAACTTGCTTTTGGGTGAAATGGACAAGCTGAAGAAGGGCGAATTCGAGGATTGGCTCATCCCTGCGGTGATCAATGACAAGCGCCAGCAGCAGATCCGTTACTGGAACGAACGCAACAACCTTCGCGCGTCCGCGCTCACCGATGCGTTCATCTTAGGCAAGGATTGGAAGGACGTGGTGGATTATTACGACCGCATGGCCAAGATCACGAAGCCGGAGGTGGTAGCCTTCGCAGCTGCCAACTTCAACCATGATGACGTCACCGTGTTCAAACGCACGGGCGAGGACAGCACGGTTTTCCATGTGGACAAGCCGACGATCACAGCGTTGGACATCAACCGGAGCGAGCAGAGCGAATGGTACAAGCGCTGGTCAAAAGTCCCCGAATCCCGCTTGCAACCACAGTTCGTGGATTACAAGACCGCCATCACACGGCGCACGTTGGATCATGACATTCAGTTGGCCATCATTCCCAATACGAGCAATGACCTCTTCACGCTCACACAGATCCTTGACCTCGGCGACTACGACGACCCGAAATTGAAAATGGCCGTGAACTACCTGCCTTATCTCGGCACGGCGGCGATGAGCGCGGAGGACCTGCAGAAGGAATTCTTTAAGCTTGGCCTGCAGTTCAATGTGAACGCCGGTCAGGACCGCGTGTACGTTTCGCTCACCGGCCTGGAAGAGAACATGGCCAAAGGCTTGAAACTGCTGGAGAGCCTGCTTGCCGACCCGAAGCCGAACGCAGAAGCACTTGGCGAGTTGGTGAAGGACGAATTGCAGGAGCGCAGCGACAACGTGAAGAACAAGAACAGCATCCTCTACGGTGGTATGATGAACTATGCGCGCTACGGGGAACGCTCGCCCATGCGCAACATCCTCACCGCGGAGCAGCTGAAAGCCGTGACGCCCGCCGAGCTCATCGAGCTTGTCAAGAGCATCAACACGCACCAACACCGCTTCTTCTACTACGGCAAGAAATCCCCGGAAGCGGTGGTAGCGTTATTGAACGCTGAGCACAAAACGCCCGCCACACTGGCCACTTGGCCGCAGCCAAAGCCCTACGTTGAACTGGCCACGGACAAAAGCCAGGTGTTCTATGTGGATTACGATATGGTGCAGACCGAATTGATGCTGATGTCCAAAGGGTCGCAGTTCAACGTGGACAACATGCCGTACGCATCGTTGTTCAACGAGTATTTCGGTTCCGGCCTGTCCAGCATTGTGTTCCAGGAGATCCGTGAAAGCAAGGCGCTGGCCTATTCCGCCTATGCGGCCTATACCATGCCCGGCAAGAAAGAAGAAGCCAGCTACATCCGCGCATATGTCGGCACGCAGGCGGACAAGCTTGGAGACGCTGAAACTGCACTAAGCGCACTGATGAACGACATGCCGGCCGATGAAAAAATGTTTGCAGGCAGCCGCGAAGCGGCCTTGAAGAAGATCGAATCCAACCGTACCACCAAGGAGGCCATCTACTGGAGCTGGGAATCCGCGCAGCGTCGCGGCTTGAGCGAGGACGTGAACAAGGTCATCTACCCGAAGATCCAGCAAAGCGACCTCGCAGGACTCAAAACGTTTTTCGACACTAACGTCAAAGGCAAGCAATACACCTACTTGGCCATCGGCAAGGACGGCTCTTTGGACATGAAGGCGTTGGAGAAGTTGGGACCGGTGAAGAAGCTCACCTTGATGGACCTATTCGGCTACGACGGCACGGAGCAGTAAAAGACATCGTTTCAGCAAACAAAAGCGGCGGGCATTTGTCCGCCGTTCTTGTTTTGTAGAAGACCTGAAGTTCCGTGGAAGCACGCGCCCGGCCCATTACCGAACCTGCGTGCCGTAGGTATGTGCGTTCGGCTCAGGACCTCTGGCCCGTCTCAAGCTCAAGTCCCCGCAGCGTCACCGTCTTCGGGACCTCGGCGTTGGAACGCTTGCCATCCAGCAATTCCCAACTAAATCCGCAAAATGATCCAAACCCGCGTTTTCCTCGTATTTCCTGCTTTTAAGCCCCAATTGGGTCGCTGAAGGGAAGATGGAGCAAGACGAACGTGGTATCTTTACAGAATGAACTCCGAGGAGTTGGACCAAGCTACATTGGAATTATACGTCCTTGGCGCATTGCCGAAGGAGGAGGCGCGTTCCGTGGAAGCCTTGGCCATGCGGGATGCCGATGCTGCGGCCAGGTTGAAGGAGTTCCGTGAAGCGATTGACGGTATTGCCTTGGCCGGAAGAATTGCGCCACCAGCGACATTGGGTGGAAAAGTGTTGGCCGCACTGGAGAAAGCGGTTGAGGATGAGCGCGCAAGTGGTAAACCACCCATGCTGCATGCCAATTCCACCATCGCGGATTTTGAACCTTGGGTAGCGCGGCCCGGCCATGAATTGCCGGTGGGAACAACGGAGTTCCATTTGGTGGAACTGGAGGAAACGGAGGCGCGCCAGACCGGTTTGGTATGGCTGAAAAGCGAGTATCCCGAAGAAGTACACACCGATTGCGTAGAACGGCTATTGATCTTGGACGGCACCTGTGATGTCCACATTGGGGATGCTGTCACATCGCATCGCGCTGGCGATGTGATCGTGATACCCATGCACGTTCCGCACCACGTGCGTGTTACCGGCGAGGGCTGGTGCAAGGCCATTGTGCAGCGGGTGGCGGCGTAACGTCACGGCCATGGCCGCAAACAATTCGTCGGCTCCGGCTGTTCCGTGTTGGAACCAGGCCCCGCAAGACTTACCATGTAAAGCACCCGTAGATCTACGATGACCTTCGAGATGTGGTTCCTATGCGCGGTGATCGCGCTCGCCGTGGTGCTTTTCGTCACCGAGAAGGTGGGCATCGACGTCACGGCCATTTTCATTGCGTTCGTACTGATGGTGAGCGGACTCGTCACGGTGCCGGAAGGGCTTTCGGGTTTCTCCAACCAGGCGGCGCTGGCTATTCTCTCGCTGCTGATCCTGAATACCGGGCTTGAAAAAACGGGGGTGTTGTTCCTCGCGACTAAAAAATTGGTGGCCTTCACCGGTGGCAAGCCTTGGAGCGTTTTATTGGTGCTGCTCCCGTTCGTGGCTATCCTTTCTGCCTTTACCAACAACACGGCGGTGATCGCGCTATTTCTGCCCATGCTGATCCTGATGGGCAACAGCAAAGGCATCAGCCCCAGCAAGCTGTTGATGCCGATGGCGTTCATCTCGATCCTTGGTGGCCTTTGCACGATCATAGGCACAAGTACGAACCTGCTGGTGAACAGCATCGCGCGGCAGTATGGCGTGAAGCCGTTCACGTTCTTCGAATTCGCCGACATCGGCTTGGCCATGGCAGCTGCGGGCTTTATTTATCTGCTGCTCATCGGCCACCGGTTGCTCCCATCACGCCGCAAGCCATTGGACATGAACTCGGAAGACCGGGAAGGCAAATACCTTACGCAGTTGGTCGTCCTTCATGGCTCACCCTACCTCGGCACGGTCACAGCGGTCCGTTCAGCATTGAAGCCTTACGGGGCGGAGCTGTTGGACCTGCGCACAGCACTACTGGCCGCCAAATCGATGCGGGAAGATTCACTGGTGGAAGCAGGCGACCGGATGTTGTTGCGGGGAAGCGCTTCCGGCATTGCCCGGTTGAAAACGGGGAACAAGTATGCCATGACGGCCCGGCTCAGCATGGAGCGAGCCCTGCTTCATAATCAGGAGACCCATGTGGTGGAAGCGGTAGTTGCCCCGGGCTCGGAACTGATCGGAAGAAAGCTGCGCGATCTGGACCTGCTGGCGTTGTACGAGGCAGTACCCTTGGCACTGCGCCGTTCAGAACGGCCAAAGGAAGAAGTGCTTGCGGACACCGAACTTCGGTTGGGTGACGTACTGCTCATAGAAACCAATGGCAACTTGGCCACGGACCCGGAAGTGGGGGAGGACCTGATCTTGTTGGACACCATGCCCATGGTGCGCAGCTTGCGGAAACGCTGGACGGCGGTGCTCATTTTCGTCGGGGTGATCGCTGCCGCCGCAACAGGCCTGGTTCCCATCGTAATCTCCGCATTGGGCGGTGTAATGCTGATGGCTGTTACGAAGTGCATCCACTTGAACGACGCTTACAAACGTGTGGAGTGGAAGGTCTACTTCCTCATCGCGGGCTTGATCCCGTTGGGCATTGCCATTCAGAACACAGGTTTGGACGCGAAGATCGCGGGCGCTTTTCTCAGCGTCGCGGACGGCCTGTCGTTGGCTTGGGTCATCGGCATCCTTTTCGTATTCACCGTGGTGATCACGAATGTGATGGCGAACAATGCCACAGCACTATTGATGGCGCCCATCGCGGTGAAGGTGGCGCAGCAATTGGGCATAGATCCAAAGGCGCTACTGCTCACGGTGATGTTCGCCGCAAGCACGTCGTTCTTCACGCCGGTGGGCTATCACACGCTAACGCTGATCTACACGCCGGGCCGCTACAAGTTCAAGGACTACTTCATCGTGGGCTTGCCGCTCACCATCATCGTGGGCAGCGTAGCTTGCTGGATGATCTGGCAACGCTATGCACCGGCGTGATCTGCGGATCACGTTGCCGGTAGGTGGCAGTGCCCGTCGTTAAGCTTTTTCCGCCAGCAGCTCCACCATTTCCAAAGTCGGCGGTTGGGCCAGCAGTTAGCCGGCTTTCGCCATCAGCGCTGCCGCAATGGGGCCGTCCAAATGGGCTTTGCGACCGGCTTCATCGCGGAACGTATCGAAAAGGCCGAAAGTGCTCGGGCCGATCTTCAGCGCGAACCAAAGCGTGGTGCCGGGTTCAGCTTGCGCCAATGGCAGGGCGCTTTTGAGAAAAGCTTCCAGTTCCACCTCTTTTCCGGCTTTGGCCTCTAGGCGCGCGAGGATGGCAACAGTGTTCATGGGTTTTTGGTTGTGTCGTGATGTCCTTGAAAGGACATACGGCAACATCCATGAAAATGGATCACTTGTCCCCGGATCGTTCAAGCCCGTGGGGGTGGCTGCCGAGTGGGCAGGATCCACTTCGGTGCCACATTCCGCCAGGCCAGATCCATCGCGTAGCGGAACAGTCGGTCGTTGCAGTAGGCCATGAACACATTGGTCCAGCCGTGTTGGCCCCACTTGTTCGGCACGGGCGCGAAGGCATCGGGAAATTCCGCGCTGAATGCAGCTTGCTGAGCTGGAGTGAACTTCAACACCGCGCGACCTTCAACAAGCCAAAGCGTGATGTAGATCTTCTTCTTCACGCTGTAACTGGGGCGGCCGTGGTGGTCTTTCTCGGCGGTGCCGGGCATGTCCAGCGCCATTTCGCGTGCGTTCTCGAAGTCCATTCACGCAAGACGGGCGATGTCGGAAAGGAGCGGAGCAAAAAAGTGGTCCGGAAAAAGCGCGCCGATCAAGGCAGCACTACGCGCTTGGCCTTCGTACCCATCGCGCCGGAAACCCGGACGATCAACATGCGGCCATGCAAACCACCGGTATTCCAAGCCCAGTTGGCCTTGCCGGATGCAGCTACAGTGTGCGAAGCCATCAGGGCGCCGTCCACCGAGAACACCTCGAAGGTCACTTTGCCGTTCGCGGGTCCATAGGCCATTAACACACGGTCGTTGCCTTCATCGGCGATCAAGGAGAAGCTTTCGGCTACGGACAGTTCGGCCACGCCGATGGTGGTGCAACCGATCGTGTCGCCATTGTTCGTTTCGCCCAAAGAGTTGCACATCACGATGAAGTCGCCGTTGTTGTTGTCGGTGTCAACGCCATCCGGGAAGCGACCAATGCTGCGGTTTTCGTTCACATTATCGTCGCCACCATCGAAGCCGTTCCCTTCGGCATATCCGGCCAGGAACCCTTCATAGCCCAAGCGGTCCACAAAAGAGCTGTCGCCGCGGAGGATCAGTGCGATGGCATCCGTGGCTCCGTTCTGGACTGCATTGCTCGCAGGCATAAGGCGGGCATCGCAACCCGCGGTGGTGTCACCGCAGAGGGTAAAATAGGCTCCGGGTGCCAGCATCGGCCAATCTTCGGAGAAGTAAGAGGCGTATACCACACCAGTACCGCTGCTGCCGTTCACCATCATCACCGCGATGGTGGACATGTCGACAGCGGTGGAACCCGTGTTCTTCAGTTCAATGAACTCGGCACCGTCGTTTCCAGGCTGGTCATAGTCCACTTCATTGATCACCAATTGGCCGAAGCTGGAGAGGGTTAGTGAAGCGCCGAGGAAGAGAAAAGCGTAACGTGTTGCCATTGTGCGGGGTTCGGGGTGTGGTTGAAATGCGGTGGAAAGATAGGTAAGGCACTGTGTGTTTGGCAAGTGTGCCGCTCAAGTTGCCACCATGCGTTGGTGGAAACAGTTTACAACCGCACAAAATAACGAGTGAAGCCAAGGGACTGGAGCGGCTCAACCGGCCTCGGCGATTGCCTTATCCACCCTATCCCGCATGTCCTTCACGGCTTCGGAATCCGTGCGTAATTGCAGCAACAAGCCCTGCAATTCGTGACGGATCGAGCGATCACCTTTTCCATAGTCCCAGATCGCGTGGATGGTTCCCTTGAAAAGCTGATCGAAGGTCCAAGAGCGTACTGCAATGCGCAGGCGGCCATCGCTCCCGCGTAAATGAGCCTCCGGATGATGTTGCAAACGGTAGGTGAACAGTTGGAAGAGCGCGCGCAGACTGAGCATGGCCGTGCCGGGATCATTGATTCCGGGGCTCAGGGCTTTCATGGCGATCTCCGTGAGCTGCCGGAACCCGAAGGCATAGTTGGCTTCCACCGATTCGGTTTTTGCAAGTGGGATGTACGCCAAAAGCTCCTCCTGCAGGTTCTGGTCGATCGGCCGTTCTGTGGAAACCACGGGAATGCCCTTCAACAAGAAGGTGCCGGGCAGATGCTTACACTGTACGGAAAGGTCATTTCCTCCGCAGAATGCCATGAGTCCTTTTGTGTCGAAGTTTTCGTAGACACCGGCGCTGGTCGTAAGCACTTCAAAGGGAAGCGTGGGCAGCGGGGTGTCTTCTGGCGCATGATCGAGAAGACAATGTCGCCGCATCGAAGTCATGGCTTCGCCATGGATTTTGGCGATGATCACTTCGTACTTCACTTCCTGCGTGATGAAATGCAGGAAATAGATAAAGAGGATGATGTCCACGATGGCGGCGAGGATCAACAAATAAGTGCTGAGGGCGGGCACGGAGGATCCAGTGTCGTGCTCACGGATCGTGCTCAACAGCAGCAGTGCATACACGATGGTACCGATGTACGCGCCGAGCACCAACTGCTGGAAGCGGTTGCCGATCATGCGATCCAACAACCGGTTGCTCAATTGTGAAGCGGCCTGGTTCAGCACGATCATCACCATGGAAAAGCTGAATACGGTGAGCGTGATGATGCCGCCCGCGATAGTGGAGATGATGGCCCGTGCAGCGGATGCGTCCGTGAGGCTCATCCAGCCCAAATTTCCCTTCAGCTTTACGCCCGGCCCGGAAAGGTCGAACCAGATCATGCTAGTAGCGACACTGATGTAGAGCAGTACCATCAAGGCCGGATAGAAGGCGATACTGTCCACCACTTTGTGGAGGTGTGTTCGTGTCCAAGTGCGGATGGTTTTCAGCATGGGGGTGTGGTGGATGGGTACTAGAGATCGGCTACTGGTGAACACTGCGGAGCAGCCAGCTTGTGCTCTCAACAAATCCGGGCAGCTGTGGTTCACAGTGGATTTCCGTTCGCATCCGTGGTGAGCACCGGAACTGAAATGGTCGAACAAGGGCCGCACGCTTTTGAAACTGGTGTTAACCGCCTCCATGAATCCCGGAGCAAGAACCTCCTTGTCGATGAAGGAATGGCGGAACAGGAACTGCGTGTGCCGCAGCAGTTCGATGGCTTCGTGGTCCTTGGGAAATCCGCGCGGGGCGGTCTTCAATTGCTTGCCTTGCAGCTCGCCCAAATGCTTCCGGAGGTTCTTTCCTTTCAGCAGTCGTTCCCAGGTTATATGATCGTACAGCATGTCCGTGCGGATGCGTTTCAGGTCTTCTGCTTCCGGGCCAAAGAAGCCGCAGGCAATGAACGAAGCGCCGGGCTTGATGCTGAAGTAATAGCCACCGCGCAGGGCCGGTTTCACGCGCGAAAGCCCGCCGCCGAACCGCGGGTTGTAGGGTGGGCGGTCCTTGTGAAAGCGCTGGTCGTTGTAGATGCGTTGGAGGCTCGCCTTTCCTGATGCCGTTTCAATCCGGTCGTGCCGGTTCATGCGCTCAATCAACGTATCCGCGAAGTCGCGCATGTTCTCCAAGGCGGCTTGGTAGCGCTCCTTGTGCGCCAAGAACCAATCGCGGTCGTTGTGTTTGTCGAGGTCGCGGAGGAAGGTGAGGGTGTTTTTTTGAATAATTCCTGAATTCCCTTTCATGGTCCGATGGCTTTTCCGTGCCGTTTGCAAGGTATCCGGATTGTTGCTCACCTTCGTGGCATGCGATATTTTACTGCTTTACTTCTGCTGTTCACATCGGGGTTATTTGCCCAAGTCGAAAGCGCCGTTCAAACCACACCGTTCGTCCTCGGTGATGTGCTCACGTTCCATTCTGAAGTGCTCGACCAAGAGCGCGTTTTGAACATCTATCTGCCGAATGGTTACGCGGACAGCTCGCTGGCGTATCCGGTGATCTACGTACTGGACGGCACTTCATACGAGGACTTCCCGCACATCGCGGGCTTGGCGCAGTTCATGAACATGTACGACCTGCTTCCGAAGAGCATCGTGGTGGGCATAGCGAACAGCGGCAAGTCGCGTTATCACGATTTTACCGGGGCAACTCAAAGCGATAGCGACAAAGTGTGGTTGCCGACATACGGCGGTTCCACAGCGTTCATCAGCTACTTGGAAAAGGAAGTTGAGCCGATGGTGCAAAAGCACTACCGCACATCAGGCCATCGCACGCTGATCGGCCAATCGTTGGGTGGGCTATTGGTAGCGGAAGTGCTCTTTACCAAGCCGGAGCTGTTCGATGACTACATCATTGTGGGACCCAGTCTATGGTGGAATGATGGCGCCCTTGCAGCCGGTGCTGAAGCATGGGTGAAGGCGCACAAGGATCTGCACAAGCGCGTCTTCGTCGCTTCCGCCGGCAACGAAGGCATGATGAAAAAGCAGGTGGGCCAAGTGGTGAGCGCGTTCAAGAAATACGGAAAGCCATCGTTGGAATGTTGGTACGAATACTTCCCGGAGGAGACCCACGCCACCTTGCTGCACCGGGCGGTGTACAAAGGCTTTGAGGTGCTTTATCCGCCTGCGGGAAAGTGAGGGCGATCAGGAGCGCATCATCGCCAAGCGATGGCCTAACCATGCCATCGGCAAGTAGGCAACTACCAGGTCCAATGCATTAAACCACATGGGGGCATCGGGTATCATGCGCACCGCCATGATGCCGCCGAGCAAAAAGACGGCACCTATGATCATGGCCATGGCCAAGTGCCGGGAGGCTGCCAGCTTCGCCGTGAGAAAGGCTCCCACAAGCACGCCCGCCGCATGAGCGATGAAGGGCGCCAAGAGCTGAAACACCGAGTATTCCCGGATGTGCGCATTGATGCTGGCGATGTCGTTCACGTCCACGCCGGCCGGTGGTGGAAGGAATTTTCCGCCGAGGATGATCAAGCCCATATTTACGATGCCGCCGACGACGATGCCGACGATCACAGCGAGGATGTTGCGGAGAATGGGATTCATGGTGGTGAATGTGTTTGGTTTCACCAAGTTCCCGCGTAATCCAAAGGAACCTTGGTGTTTGCTGCAAGGTAGGCATAGCGCAAATTCACCAGCTGCCGGATGTGATGGAGGTCGTGCGCCACCCAGTTCGTCAACAGCAGTTCACAGCTTACCGGGCCCACCTTCGGATGCATGTATGCGTTTCTCCACGGCGGATCCGTCAATTCCCGGAGCCATGCCACGGAGCGTGAACGTTCGATCAGGAATTGGTCGAGTACCGTGTTAAAGTCCTGTTCCACGTACTTGCGCTCCGTTACCCATGCTGCCGGATCGATCTTCGGCCATGGCACCTCCGGCGATCCCAGCACAAGCATCAAGCGCGCACGGAAATCCTCGCGTTCTTCATCGTGCAGGTGGCAGATGACCTCCAGCGCGCACCATTTTTCAGGCGAAGGCTTCCAGCGAAATTCGGCAGGGGAGAGGCCGGAAAGTAACGAACGGAACACATCACCGTGGCAGGCCAATTGGTCAGTAAGGGCAAGGCGTTCCATCAATTCTGCGCCTCGGCGTAAGCCTTGAACCGGTCCAAGATCGCTTGCCATCCGCCGCGCTGCATCTCCTCCGGATTTTCCTTCTCCGGGTCGAAGGTCTGCTTTACGGTGGTTCCATTGCCATCGGGGATGAAGAGCACCTCCACGTTGCGGCCATCTTCCAAGGTGTAGGCGATGCGCTTAAGAAGTTCGACAGCCGTGTACACCCCGAAGTCGAAGCTGAAACTGCCGTCGCGCGCCGCCATCGTGGAGGAGAAGGCACCTCCCACGCGCAGGTCGTTCTCCGCCTGCGGGCAATGCCAATCGTCGCTTGCCGCGTTCCATTTCATGATGTGTTCGGGCTTGGTCAGCAGTTCCAAACCAATTGTACCGGTTTCGCAATGCGCGTGTTGATGGTAATGGGCGGCATGAGCGTTCAATTGTGGATGTCCACAAATATGCAGCGCAACGGCGGAAGGCGCAAAGACTTGGTGCAAGACGAACGGAAAGGATAGCTTCGTCGCATTATTCCGTTCCTACCATGAGCACCACAGCCCCTTGTCCCGTTTGCAAATCCGCCTTCGCCTATCCCACCGGCCAAAGCCTGATGTGTCCCGAATGCGGCCACGAATGGAACCCGGAAGAAGTAGCTGCTGAGGAAACCGGCCTTGTAGTGAAGGACGCCAACGGCAATATCCTGCACGACGGCGACGATGTGGTAATGGCCAAGGACCTTTTCGGTAAAGGCGCCCAAGGCGCTGAAGGCCGGTACCAAGGTGAAGAACATCAGGCTGGTGGATGGTGACCACAACATCGATTGCAGGATCGAAGGTTTTGGCGCAATGGCGTTGAAGAGCGAATTTGTGAAGAAAGCGTAGGCGACCGTTCACCTTCCTGTGCGCTGAAGATCCAAAAGTTGCTCAGCTCGCTTTCTTTGGCATCTTGGACCAGAACAAGATCGAAAAAGCCAGCCCCGCGAAAAATACGGAAGCAGCACGGGCCGTGTTTCCAGACTGGAGGCCCAGATAAGCCGAAGCTGTGCAGGAGATCATGATGCCGGCGATCAGTAGCAGCATGACTTTGCGAAGTAGCGCTGGGTTTTTCATGTAATCCAAATTTTTGGGGACGTGGACATGATTTACTGGTATTCGCTCCGATTATCCAGATCCGTGTCGCCTCCTCAATCATCCAACCCCATCCCTTCCAAAATCCTGTCTACGTTCTTCTCCACGCGTGCCATGCGCGTCTTCGCCTGCTTGGCGGAGGAAAAGTGCAGCAGGTATCCCCGCTGTCGTCCCGGCGTAAGCGCGTGGAACGCTTTCTTCAACTCCGGCATTTCCTTCAGTGCTTGTGCGAATTCCTCGGGCATGTCGAAGGCCGCAGTTTTCTTCATCGGCACCTTCGTTCCGGCTTTTTCCACCGCGATAGCGTTGTGGATGTAAGCCTTCAACACCGGCGCCAGCTTCTTGATCTCATTCAAACTTGTAAAGCGGATCTGTCGCGCACCCTGCACGTTTTCCGTCTGTTGCACGAGGATGTTCGCATCATCCTTCAGCAAGGCGCCTTTGTGGAACAGCAGCGCGCAGTATTCCTTGAAGCCATGCATCAGCACCACGTTCTTGCCCTGCAAAGTGTAGCAAGGGTGGCCCCACTTCAGCTCCTCATCGAGGCCGCTGGCCAACGCGATCGTGCGCAATGCTTTGAATTCCTCCTGCCATTGCGAGTCTTTTTCGAAATACCAATCCACCTTTGGGTTCATGTTCACTCGTTTTCAGTTTACGGGAATGAGCCTTCGCTCCGCGGGTCTAAAATACCACGACACCATGGTGAGGACCAACAAAAGCAACCCCGGAATTAATTCAACGACCGGGTCATTCATGGCGGTGTGAGAGAAGACCGCCCCGCTCATCAGAAAGAAAAATCCGGCATACGCCCATTCCTTCAGCAACGGGAATTTCGGGACCAACAGGGCCAAAGCGCCTAACAGCTTCCAGATGCCCAAGAGCGTAAGCAAGTAAACTGGGAAGCCCAGGTGCTTGATGCCGAAAACGCCCGGAGGTGCTAAAGCGCCTTCGGCTTCGGCATGCAACAATTGCAGCATGCCCGTGGCGATCATGCCCAATGCCAGCCATCCTGTGGCGATCCAGTAGATGATTTTGTTTCGCTTCGTCATTTTTATTGGGTTGTTGAAGTGTGAAAAGTGGACAAGGAAGTTCACCGGGCTTTTTTTGGTTCGAATTCCGACAGGCTGAACGAGTTGCCGCTATCGTCTTTGAAAACGGCGAGCATTCCGAATGGCTGTTGTGTGGGCGGCATGGCGAACTCCACGCCCTTGGCGTGCAGCTCTTCGTAGGTCGCGCGCACGTCCTTGCACTTCATGGCCGCGAAGCCGAACAGGCCTTGCTTTACCAGATCGCGCATGGTGGCGGCGTTCGCAGCGTTCCATATCCCGAAGGGGGCGGCGGGCATCAATGCGATCTCCAATTCCGGTTGTTCTGGCGGCGTTACCGTTAGCCAACGCGCGCCCCCGTGCATGGGCATGTCCGTGTGCTTTTTGAAGCCGAGCTTTTTCACATAGAATTCCAGCGCGCTGTCTTGATCCAGCACGAATACGGTGATGTGGGTGATGCGTACGTCCATGGTCACAAAGGAACATGGCGTGCGGCGTTGGCACTTATCCCGGATTGCTCAATTCCGTCCAGCCCGACCAGAGCGCGTAACACGGTGGGATGAACGCCATGGGCTGCGCCACCATGCTGCGGGTGCGTTGTGCGCGGGTTTCCCGGTAACTCGAAGGCGACGAACCCGTGCGCCGCTTGAACGAACGGCTGAAGGTGGAGAGGCTCTGAAAACCGGCGGCATTGCACGCATCGGAGACCGACGTGCCCTCATCCAACAACAGTTTTGCGCGGTCGAGCCGAAGGTTGGAGAGGTAGGCCCGTGGTGTGGCACCATAGACCTGCTTGAATAATCGGATAAAGTGGAATTTGGAGAACGCGGCCTTGTTGCTGATCGCGTCCACGTCGATCGGCTCCGCGTAGTGCGCATCGATGAAGAGCTTGGCCTTCACGATACGGCGATAGAGATAGGCTTTGGGGTAGGCGTTCACAGGGTAAAGGTCGGAACGGTTGTGAGATGGTCCGCCATTGCGCCCAGGGCAAACGCATCTAATTGGCAGCGCATGGCGAAGGATCGCCCTTTTGCTGCGACCCCTATCGGGGTCGAAAGTCATGCGGGGCGGGGCTTGCAGCTAATTTATGTGACCCCTTCAGGGTCAGAAGTTGAAGACCCTGAAGGGGTCACAGAAATTAGAAATGACAACCCAAAGGAGCCAATTTTAGACCCTGAAAGGGTCGCAGCCATTGGGAATTCGCTCACCGTGCAACTTAGATGCGTTTGCCCTGACCATACCGCCTATCGGCCAACAGCGGCCAAAACAAAGTGTGTGCTACGCCCTCCAGCCTTTCCGTGCTTCAATATCTTCTTCTTCACCAGATCAAGCATGTCGCGGGAAGCCGTGTCCTGCGAGGATTTCGTGAGCTTGGCCCACTTGCTGGAGGTGAGGTTGCCATCGAAGCCGTCCAGCAGTTTGTTCAGCACCTTCACTTGTCTCGGGTTCAGAACGGTCTTTGCGTGTGTTTGCCAGAAGCGGTGTTTGTTCAGCACTGTGGCAAGTGTTCCTTCCGAAGCAACGATCGCGCGGTGCAAGCAGTTGAGAAACCACGAGAGCCATTCGGTAACGTCAAGCGACCCTTTCTGGCAGCTTTCAAGCACCTTGTAATATTGGTTTCGCTCCTTCCGGATCTGTGCGCTCATGCTGTAAAAGCGCAGATAGGACTCCGAGTGCTGAAGGGACTCCGAGCGAAGCCGAGGAGCCCCGTCAGCACGGGTAAGCAACATGTCGGCGATGGCGCGTGCCATGCGGCCATTCCCGTCTTCAAATGGGTGCAGTGTTACAAAGCGGAAGTGCGCCAGCCCTGCTTTGACCAGCGGGTCCAAACTTTTTTCGGCATTCATCCACTTGATAAATGCTGCCATTTCCTTCTTCAGCCGCACAGCAGCTGGCGCCTGGTAGTGTACACGTTCCCGGCCCATGGGGCCGGAAACCACCTGCATTGGACCGGTACTGTCATCGCGCCATTCGGCAACAAGGATTTTCAGCATGCCGCTTCGCCCGGTGGGAAACAATGCGGCATGCCAGCCGAACAGGCGGTCTGCGGTGAGTTTTTCGTTGCAATGCAGAGTAGCCTCCAGCATCAGCGCCCCTCTACCTTCCACGTGCCGGTCCTCGTGTGCAACACCGGCGACATCCAGTCCCACGCCTCGTGCAAGGGAAGAGCGCACCAGTTTGGGGTCCAGCACTTCGCCTTCTATTTCGCTCGTGCTCAACACATCCACGGTAAGGGTTGCAAGGTTGGCCTCGCTTTGCAGGTTGAAGCCCACGGCGGCCATGCGACCGAGAAGATGCGCTTGGGCATGGCGCACTTTCACCAGTGCGGGCGCCAATGTTCCGGCATCCCACGTGAAGGTGGGCCAGGCTTTTCGTTCATGTATGTAGAGCGGCATCGTATGGCCCCCATTTCATTGGGTTGCGGCGAAAGATACGCATAATCTCCGCAAATGTTGCGGAGATTACTAAAAACAACTTCCGCAATGAATGCGGAGATTAAGAAGGCTATTCTCCGCAAGGGTCGAAATCCGGAATGTCCGGACACGCGCCCGTATCAACGCAACACCGTAATGGAACCGCTCAATTCCTTGTCGATCACCGTCCCGCATTCCGACCGGAAGGCCACCTTGTAGAAGTAGGTTCCTTCAGCCACGTCCTGTGCGCGCCAAGAACGCTGCCCGCCGTTGCCGGTTTCATACACGAGCTGTCCCCAGCGATCAAATATGTTCAAGTCGAACGTGTCGAAAAGTGAGGTGATGTCACTGGAGGGATCGGTAGGCAGGTACGGACGCCAAACGTCGTTGTGGCCGTCACCGTTGGGGGAAACCACATTGGGCAGTAGGACCGTGCCCAGGTCCACGTTGGTTATCGAGGTGGTGAGGATCACCACCGAAGCTTCATCCGAGCAGCCGGTAGCCTCATCGGTAATCAGCATTGTGTAGATGCCCGGCTGGGTGATCTCGGGGGCTAGGCTGCTGCTGAAATTGGTGTCGGTTCCGCCCGCTGTCACGGCGGTCCATTGGATCTGTACGGGCTGTTCAGGCAACACTTGCGCACCTTCAATGGTGATCGAGGTATGCGAACAGGAGAGGCTGTCTTGATCTTCCGGTATAACCGCTTCGATGGTATGGTCCGGGATGTCCAACAACTCGAATATGTGGCAACCGGTGGCGTCGTCTACCTGCAAGCCGTATTCACCGGGCTCGAGCCCTGTTGCGCTGCCGCCTGCGATCGTCGCGCCGTTCAAGTAGTAGATGAACGGGCCGGTCCCGCCGGAAATGTAGTTGACCTGTACACTGCCGCCCGTGCCGTTGCAGGCGGTTGCGATGTCCACCGCATAAAGGAATGGTGCGGTAATGGACACTTGGAATGTGGTGTCCACCACGATGTTGCCGCACAGGTCCTCCACGTTCCCCGCCGCGGATGTGATGGTAAGCGTGTACATGCCACCTTCCGTGGGCGTAGTGCCCAGAACGAAGCTGTAGCCTGTTTGGGCTTGTGCGGTGGCATTTCCGGGCACCACCGAACTAAAGGATATGACAGTTCCGGAAGGGGAGGTGAGGGTCGCATCCTCCGGGGTTACCGTGCTGGTGACGACCGGCTCGCTGAACACCAATTCGAAGTTCTGGTTGGAACAATCCGGGGTTACCGACACCAGTGATGGCGGGAGCACATCGTAGATGGACGCCGTGCTCTGGGTGAAATCGATGTTGTACCCGTCCGGGCTGCCGGTCCAGTTCATTACCACCAAGGCGTAGGTCTGTCCCACTATCACAGGAAGGTCCGCGTTGAAGGGAGGTCCGTTAATGTCGCCGGGACCGTTCGAAGTGCCCGTTCCCCCGTTGGCGGTGGAGATGCCGGTCTGTCCGTTGCCGAAGAACGTTCCGTATGAGTTGCAGTTTACCTCAGGCGAAGTGCCGTCTTGTGCGTTGATGCCTGCGCAGCCTCCTTCAGTGATGTTGAACAATCCCCAGTCATAGTCGTCGAAATCGTTTGCGGGATCAAGCACGAAGCTGAGATTGCCGGGATCTTGCACGGTGAAGGTGTACCACAGACTTGCGCTCTCCAGGTTCTGGTTGCAGGTCCCGGTGAACTCGAAAACGTTTCCCGTTCCCAAGGGCGCTGATGATTCCGTGTAAACCCCGCCGCAGAGCTGGATAGCGCCGTCGCAGTCGCTGGTGGTTGTGGGCGGCTGCGCCAAAAGCGGACGCGCGAAGGCGAATGCTAGAATTGCGAAGGATAGGAGGTGTTTCATCGCAACGAATATAGGTAGGTGGGACGTGCGAGGGCAAGCCAAGTGGGTTTGTCCGCATGTGACGCTCTTTCGAGCGTCTATTCCCCACTTCAATGGGGATTTCACCCATGGGGTGCGTGACCACGGCCCATTGGTAGTCCGCTACCATCTTCCGCAGCTCGGTGAGGCGTTCCTGCTGTTCGGCATCCAGTTTCTTTCCATCCTTCAGCAGCAGCTCCAGGTCCGCCTGTTCCTCATCCATCGTGTCCACACTGGGGCTGTGGTAGGAACGTGATTCCTCCTTGACAAGGAAGAAGTTGTCCTTCACTTCGGAAAATTGGTAGTAGCGCCGCGATTGCCATTGCCATGCGCTGCCCCCGAAGAGCCCCACGATCAACGTATCGCCGCTGATGAAGATCCCGCTGCAACATTCCTCACCGATCGGATCGAAGAAGCCACCGGCGGACCGGCCGGGGAAGAAGTCGGGGAGGTAGAGTTTCTGTTGAAAGCCGCTGTACGTGGTGAACACGATCTGCAGGTCGCGGAGGTTATTCTCGGGATCCGCGATGCTGTCATCTTCCAATGCGAAGACATAGTCGTTCACCTGGTCGCCGTTCAGGTCACCAATGGCCGTACGGAAAGCATGCTTGTGCGTGGGCATTGCGGAACGAAGTGAAAAGCGTTGCTCCTTCGCTGGTTCTTGCGTGGGGAACTTCGTCATCCAATGCCGGGTGAGGTCCAGTGGCGCGCGTTCAAGTTCGTATCGTTCAATCGGATCGCCGCCCTCGTCCGGGATGTACATGATGCCCTCCAGTCGTTTTTCGTAGAGCAAGGTGTCGATCAAGTAAGCCATCGTATCGTTCCCGTCGCGATAGGTTTCGTGCGTGGTTTTCGCAAGGGTGAAACTGCCCGAAGGTTCCCAGTAAGCATATTCCTGCGTGGTGAACTGGCCATCGCCATAGCTCGAAACCAGCGTATCGATCCCGTTCAACAGGTTATCTTGGTCATAGCTTAGCCACAGCACATCGTTGTCATCGTTGTGCGTGCAGAGGATGGTGATCTCGTGCATGTGCGGCTGAGCGCGCAGCTCGGCGAAAAAGAAGAGTTCGGCACCGCTGAAACGTCCGGCATAGCGTTGCAAATAAGATACGCGGTCCTTTTCGGTGAGCTTCACCAGCCCAGTGGTACGGCCACCGCTGTAGCGTGCAGGGAACAAGGTGTCGGGGCGAACGACGTGGAATTGTGTTGGGTCGAAAGGGCTGTTCGTTGATCCGTTTTCGAAAGTGTTTATTGCGACAATGACAACTTCGGTTTGCTGCACTTGTGCGTTGGCGGAGTTCCAGTTTCCCAACCAAAGGGCGGTGAAGGAGGCCAGAACGTAGCGATATGGAATTGGCCAGTTGGTCTTAAGTAAAAACATTGCGCATTACAATAAAAGCCATGGTGCGGAAAGAGGAGGTGTTGTGGGACACATGCAACGCGTGCGGTAGTAGGGGTCATTGGAACTGCCGGTCACCCGTTCGCGCCTGAGAAATACGCCGGCATCAGATCCGTCCGCTTCTTGGTGGCCAGGTCAATGTGGTCGAAGCGTTTGTAGGAGCAATACGAGCCCATGTCGCGATCGCCATTGATGAACACCGCGCCGATCTGGAACAGGTGCTTGCAGGGGTATGCGGTCTTGGAGATCAGCAGGTCGATCTGGGCGTCAATGGCTTCGTAGATCACCTCCGTGGCTTCGACGATCCGCTCCTCGGCGTTCATGATCCGCTCTTTCTTGGCCAGAAGGATCTGTTCCAAGGTATTCATCTGGTGATCGATCACGCTTTCAGTTCCCGGATTGATCCCGCCGGCGACGAGCTTGGCCAGACCAGCTTCGCGGCACCGCAGCAGGACGAGTTCGCGCTTTGTCCATAGCGGTCGATCTCGCCGATGGTGCCCGCTTTGGTCACCCCGATATGCGGTGCGTAGAAGATCACGATGGCACCATCCTCTGGCACGTGGTGGGCGAAAGCACCCATGCCGGTTAGGCCGGCAAATGGGTATCCGTCCAACCCGCCGAGTTTGAAGGGGCCGAGCATTTCGTATGCCCGTGGCGGGTACTGGATGGCGTTCACATCATCGCAGCACAAGCTGTCCGCGTGCATCAGTTGGTGCGGTTTCAAGCCGTAATGGCTTTCGATTACGTCCAGCAAGCGGTTCACGGTGTTGTCCGTGGTTTTGGCGTTCGGGTAGAATTGGCGTACAGTTTTCAAGTAGTTGTCCATGGGTTTGGTCACATTAAAATGTCGTTCACTGCTACCACCGGGCTGGGTAGTTCGGTTTCGCCCAGCATTTCGCGCAGATCTATTTCGATCGTGCGGCTCAGGTTGGCCATTGGTATGTCGTTTGCGCCGCCCTCGAATGGATTTTCCGTGGCTACTCCTATCTTTTCCATGGTATGGAACACCCACGCCACGATCATGGTGAAGGGGATCGTCATCCATACGAAAGGCTCGCCCAACTTGCTGTCAACCTCTTGCAGCATGCCTAATGGCACAAGGACGATGAACAACCAGATGAAATATACGTTGAACGTGGCAAACTGGCGCGGGTAGGGGAAATTCTTGATCCGCTCGCACTTGCCCTGCTGGTCATACAGGTTCTGCACCAAGCCCATCATCTCCACATAGGGATAGGCATCCAGCAATCCGCGCTTTCGCAGTTCGCGGAGGTCTTCGGATTGTAGGCTGAGCAGTTGCGTGGCGCGGTTCTTCTTCGCCGCCACGAACGCCATGTCCGCTTCGGATAGGAAAGGTGTGATCACCTCGCTCATGTCCACTTCCCATTCCGGGACACTGTAGAGTTTCCGGTATTCCTTGGCGTGCGGTTGCTCCAAACTTTCCCATGCCTTGGGTACGCGGAGTTGATAGCGCAAGGCGGTCAGCCATGCCACCTGCCGATACATCAAGCGTTGGTGGATGGCATGCAGTTCCATGGCCTGGACGGGCTCATGGGCTGTTAGGTTGCACACGTAGTCCTTCGCCATGATGCCCCAGGTGCGGCTGGAATTCACGATGGAACCCCATGCCATGCGCGCTTCCCACATGCGACCGTAGGAGGCGTTGTTCTTGAAGCCGACCAGAAAGGCCACCGCCGTGCCCACCAGTGCAATGGGCAACCAGGGTATGGCGATCCAGTGCCAGCCCAGCACTTGGTACAGCACCGTGGGTATGGTGCCGATGAGGGCGAAGGTGAGGATTTCCCGGCGCGTCCAGAACAGCACTTGACGAATGGTGAATTTTCTACCGGCGTTCATGTTTTAGCCCTTGCGCTTGTGAATTTACTGATAAGGATGCCCACCAAAACCACCGAGTAAAACTGCCCAATGATGCCGAAAAAGGAGGCAATAAGCTTGGTGGGAACGGATTTGGGTGTGATATCACCGAAGCCTATGGTGGTCTGTAAAATAGTGGAGAAATAGACCAGGTCCACATACGTGGCCGCAGGACTGCTGCTTGCCACGTTGTTGAAGGCATCGGGTTGCCGGTAGTAAAGGGCTTGGAACAAGAAGGTGGCCGTTTCGATCAACAGTAAAAAGCCGCAAGCCGAAGCGGATATAATGTCGACATCGATATAACTGGGTTTGATCAGGAAGCGCAGGATTTCAGCAAAGATCAGCGCGAAGAACACAGCGTAGATCAGTGATAGCACCACCATAAAGCGAATGCCGACATCGGCGAAGGAAAGTGCGAGCGGCAGGCCGAGTACAAGCAGAAAGAAGACGGCACGCAGCATGTTCCAAGCCCGGCCGTACTGAGCGAACACGCCGATGCAGGCAATGCCCAGCACCACCATGTTGATCGGCCAGATAACCCGCGTATAGAGGTCGAGGTCCGTAAGGAAAACTCCGATAAACAGGTGCTGGACCAGCGCCACCAGCAAAACCTCGTACTTGCGCCGTTGAAGGAATTGGATCAAAGCGATGCTGTTCAATGTACCTGCCCAATATCCAGCCCATCAAACTGGCCCGCGCTGTTCTTGTGGAATTTGAAGAACACAATGAAGTCGCCCCATTGCTCCGTGTGTGGAACGCCCCGGTGATGTCCTTCCCGCCGTTCTCCACCTTGTCGATGCTGGTAAAACGCTCGTGGCCGCAGGCATCCTTCACGAATTTCTTGAAGTCCCGCGCATTGCCGTCGTCGGTGAATTTTGCGTCGGCGGTGAAATGGCTGAGCCAAGCGGCGGCATCTCCGGCCTGCCATGCTTCAAGCGCAGCCTTTACTGTTGGGTCGGTCACGGTATTCAGGTCCATATTGTTCGGATTTGATTTTTCTGTTTTCCCGTCCTGAGCGCATGCGCCAAAAGCGAGCAGGGCCGACAGGGCCAAGGGTAGCAGCGCTCTCATGCGGTGGTGGTTTCGCTCAATGTGTGGTGCAGGTGATCAGCATGAAGTTGATCAACAGGAACGGCAATTCGATGGCGAATCCCTTCAGGTCGCGGTCCATCAAGTGGAAGCACATGATCAACAGGATGCCTGCCGCCATCAGGAAGTTCCCCCATACGAAGGTCTTGGGGTGGAGCAGGAGCAAGGCGCTCAACATCGTGATGGCACCATTAATGGCCAAGCCTGTTTTGTTCACATTCCATTTGCTGAACATGTCCAGCATTTCGGGCTTGCCGGAAAACATGGCCCAACCCTGCTTGAGGCCCATGAATACAGCGACTAAAAGCAGAATTGCACTGATGATCTTGATGGCCATGGGCTTGACGTTAAGTTGTTGGTTGGTGGTTCCGTCGCCGGTGCAAGAGGTTGGCCGACGCTGGCAAAATACGGCATTTGCAGGTATTCGACTTTTTCCAGACTGGCGTTTTCTTTTTCAAGTGCTGGGTCTCATTTGGCACCCTGAACTAACGCGAGAGCTAGGCATATCGAACCATGCTCAAGCCGATATCTGCTAATCTCATTTTATCACCATTCCATCCTTCGAGTAGACATGCCCCTTCCTTATTCGCCCATCGGTTGTGCGCATCCATCCTGTCCCGGACAGGAACGGCATTTCTTCTTCTTGTCCCGAAATGGTGACATCGATGTGTGCTTCGATCACATGGTCGCTTGGCAGCAATAGCTGGTCAATGGTGGAAAGCACATGTTGCCGAAGCGTGGGTAAGTAGCTGAGAATCGCTGGGGTAGCGAATTCAACTGGTGTGATTGTTCCTTGCAGAATATCAATGTCTGCCACACGAAGTCCACTACTCATGGCCACGGACAACAGATGGTCAGCCATGTATCCCGTACGGTAATAGGCATCTGTGCTGAAGTACATCTGCACAAGGTCGTTCGGTAGACCGTTCAAGGCTTTTAACGCTCTCATTGGCGGCTTTACTTAAAGAATAGTTCTATTGTAGCGGGTCCGCTAACCTGATGCTCACGAATGGAGCGAGTAAATAGGCGTAAAATCGAAGACGATCGCACGCGGGTGGGGAAAAACCCGGGCACCCGGACGGAGCCACTAGTTCTATCGGCTCGGCGGGTCCAATCTCCCCACCGATACCGCGAATTTGCCACCGCCATTCGGGTAGTAGCGGAAGCCGAACTTCCGGTCAGGCTGAATGTCGCCTTTGGCCGTTCCGTTGCCTTTTGAGGTGGCAATGCTGAAGTCGAGCGTGTGCAACAGGCCGTCCTCGTATTCCGTGCTGTTGATCTGAAGGTCCACGCCCAAGGGTTTTACAGCCAGTTGGATGCTGTCCAGGTCGGCTTGGTCCATATCCTGTGTGAACACCACCTCCACCAACTCCTTCGGGTTGTCTTGCGACACGAGGGAGGGTGCGGGCGCCGGGCCCAATTCCCCAGCTACCACCGCGAACTGGGTGCCCCCTTTCGGAGAGCAGATAAAGCCGAATTTCCGGTCGGGGCGGATCTGACCTCTGGCAGAACCGTCGCCAGTCCCGGTGGTGATACTGAAGTCGATCGTGTGTAGCAGGCCTGCTTCGAATTTCGTGTTGTTGATCTGGAGGTCCACGCCCAAGGGTTTCATTGCTTGTTGGATGCTGTCCAGGTCGGCTTGGTCCATGTCCTGGGTGAACACTACTTCCACGACATCCTTCGCGCTGTCTTGCGCAGCAAGGGTGGAGGCAGCGGTTGCAAATGCGAGCACGAAGCCAAGTTGGAACAAACAGTTCATGGAGTGGTGTGTTTTAGGGATGGGAAGGAATGGCCCATCGAAAGTAGGGGCAAATTTGGCTGATGCGCTTTTCCTAACACTTTCTGTAATTGCGCGAGCGTCTTCGCTCGTGCTGATGAATTGTGCGATCGGCCAAACGCACGAGCGAAGACGCTCGCGCAAGATTGAGTTCATCTTTTGTTGCCGAACTTCGGAAAATGGCAAAGCGGTTCCATCGGCGGTCCATCCGGTTGAAAGGGTACGATTACACCCTCGCCGGGGCGTATTACGTCACCGTGTGTACAGAAGGCCGGTTGCATCAATTCGGTGAGGTAAAGGATGACGAAATGGTTGTGAACGCATTTGGCGCGGTGGTTCAACGTTGTTGGGACGCGATACCGGAACACATGCCCATGGCGGTATTGGATGAATTCATCGTGATGCCAAACCATGTGCATGGCATCCTTGTCATAACAGATCGGCAGGCGGTTTCACCCCCGGTAGGGGCGGGAAATTTCCCGCCCCTACCGGGGGTGAAACCGGAACCCGCAGATCCAACACCCGAAGATCCTGATATGCCACGAAAACGCCCCATCGCCGTCATGGTGAAAAATTCATTGGGCCACATCATGCAGACGTTCAAGGCCGCGGTATCGCGGCAGGTTTATAAGGACGGTCTATTGCCACGCGGCACGCCGGTGTCGCAGCGCAATTACTACGAGCACATCATCCGCAACGATGCCGAATGGATGCGCATCGCGGATTACATCCATGACAATCCGACCAATTGGAAAGGGGATAGGTTCAACAAGTGATCGGCATTCCGCGTCATTGTCATCACGGATCGGCAGGAGGTTTCACCCCCGTAGGGGCGGGAAATTTCCCGGCACTACGGGGGTGAAACCGGATCCCACAGAACCATCACAACCCGATGAACCCGATGAACCAAGAAACACCAAACCTCAAGAAAAATAGACCACCGCAACAATGACCAACCCCACGGCCAACATCCCGACGCCCCGGACAGTTCGAGCCTTTCATCCGCCCAATAATCAAAGGTCTTCCGCCTTCCCGTGATGTGGTACAGTACCAACGCGCCCGGGTAACGAAAGATTAATACCGATAGGACGTAGCCCATTATCTCACCCATTGCTCTTGCAACCCTTGATTTGCACTCCTTTATAGCGGGACTTTTGCCGCCCCTCGAGGCTTAGCTGCCCATGTACTTCACGCCTTCAGGCGCACGAATCAAGAAGAAAAGGAGCCAGGCTAGCACCGATCCAGATAAGGATTGCAGAGCACTGGGTCAGCAGGATGATCCTCTTGCGCCGAACCAAAAGGTCCCTGATAAGGAGTGCTACGTTCAGGAATGTGAAGATCAGCCAAGGGAGGAATAGGAAGAACATGAAATAGAGGCCATCGCCAGGCCCCCCGTAGTACTCCGATCCCGGCTTCAGCTGAATGTGCCATTGTGAGCTGGACAACCATGCAATGACCAGGACAGCAACCAAGTTTGTCCCATACCAGATCTTGCGTGGCATGCTCAAAAGCGAAGTCCAGTGATCATGTCGCAGATCGGGTTCCATTTCGATCGGAAGATAGTGGTCGCACGATTTCATCAAAGACGGCATCCTCGAGAATGAGCTGCATCTGTTGCTGATCAGCTAAACCGGCGAGAGCGGTCGCGCTCGTGCCGATACCTGGTGTGGTCGGTCAAACGCACGAGCGAAGACGCTCGCGCAAGAGGGAGTCGAGCAAACTCACAATGCAATGAAATCAGCAAATACTTGATCACTTATGTGACAAGTCTTTTGAACAAAGGCCATGATATCCTGAGTGAACTTCCTTGTAAGATCGGGATATCTACCAAGGACTGAGGAATCAACTTTAACCTTATCGGAGTAAAACGAGTTCTCGTAAAGCTCTTGGATGAGAAGTGGAACGTGAGCAGCAGCAATTGTAGATTCAGAAGCGCGGGAGAATAAACTGACAAGTTCTTCCTGCCAATGGGGCTCAAAGCTCCGGTCTTCTTGTGTTGCAATATTCACGGTATCATGGATGCGCCGTTTTTCGTTGAGCGCTTCAGCTCCTCCATAGAGACATGTGGAGAAGGCGCTGTCAAAGTCAGAGTAATTTAGTACAATAGCCTCGGAAGCATTGCGTAAACAAGACAATGCAAACAACTCGGTAATCGAGTACATTATGTACTTGTCCATCACTGTGGGTGTATCGATGATTTGCTGCTGACCATAGGAAGTTAAGATGTGGATTATGTTGTGAACGTTCTTCCAATTCTCTTTGTTCCAGAAGTCAAGTTGAATATACTCAACGAGCTTCTCATTTCGCGCTTTGTACTGCTCCATATACTTCATTCGCTTTCGATATTTGGCTGACTCCACTGCGATAATCTGGTCAACATTCAAGCCGAAACCGAGAAGCATCTTTCTTAGCTCAACCTCTGTGAAGCACTGAACGCCTTTTTGTAGTGCAACCTGACGGGCGTTTTGGTGGAGCCTAGACTTGATCAAGTAGGCTTTGGAAAGATGGTACATGTCGCGAATGCCTATGAACTTGTATAGTTCGTCCAGAGCGGAACTTTCTCCACTCTTGCATTCAGCTCCTATAGTTGAAAATGAAAGATCTGCATTGAACCGATAACCATACACGTCAATGTCCGATACGTCATGTACCTTATATGTTGTGATGTAGCTTCTATTCCTAAGCTTAATCTCATAGTGCGTAACGTAGCCTAGTTCGGCAAAGAGGGCCTTGCACATGAATTTCAATCGCAGGTCTTTGTTCTCCATGGTTCAGTCAATACCCCTAAGAAGGTCATTAACCTGTTTTATGGTCGACGACGTTCTTTGTATGGGCTTTTCTTGGATGACTTGAGTTCTAGTTTGTGTAGGATGCAAAAGATGACCAGGTAGAAGGATTTTACGCGCGTTTTCTTCCGAATCGTCATACTTCGACGTTTCTCCTACTTGAAGCATCTCCGTTGCCATTTGCACAACCGATTTATTTTCATCATTATCGATGAAGTGGACCTCATAGCGGCCTGACTGAGTAGAAATCAATTTGACAAGGCCCAAATTGCGAGCCGTCTCATACTGACTTAGGCTTTCGGAGTGTCCTTTGAGGTATCCTCGGTTTACTAGTGCGGCAATCAGCCTGTCAGGTGAGAATATTCGAGTAATGCCAGCGAAGTTTTCGCCGTATCTAACGCAAGATATAAGAACCCTTGCTTTGTGAAGGAGTTGCTTCTCGATTTTTCCTACACCAACTCTCGGGGTGAAAATGAACTTCTTAAGTCCAGTTGTGGAATGAACGGATAAAGTTGGAAGACAACCCAGAGTGACAGCGTCTAGAAGTGTGGAGCCGCTGAGTCGCCCATCAGGTATGCCTTGGTACTTCCTGACATCTTCAATGGTGGTCAGGAACTTGTCAGAACTATGGTCCTTAAGAAGCTGAAAAATGGCTTGCGGGTTATCGTCCCAGTATAGCGGGGAGTAAAGGACACTTTCAGAATCAGATGGAGATACGTAGGTGTCCAGTAGAGAAGCAACACGCCCGACATCGAGGATGATATCTTGCTCAGTGGGATCTATGCCGAGCGCGCTAATCACTTCGGCCTGCTTGTGTGGGAAAGCGCTGAGTTTTTCAAGTATCTGCACTGTAAGTAACGCAACGCGACTATCATTCTCTGAGATGAAGTACTCACCAAAGCCCTTGTACAGTGCATTCAGACTCGGTACGGTGACGTCAATGCGATCGATAGTCTGATCAGCGGACTTTTTCCTAAGCCGAACGAAGCCCATCTTCTCAAGGTGCCCTAATCCGGCATTAGCGGATGAGCGAGCAATCTTCAACTCTCCGGCGGCGGCATAGAAAGGCTTAAGGTCCTTAATGGTCTCATGATCTTTAATCGTTGTTGCCAATTGAATCGCAACTCCCAATTCCTTGAGCATTGCAAACTCGGACTCCACAATCGCACCCGAACTCTGAATCAATCCAGGTGTACATCGTGGATTTTCACCCCTATAGAAACGCTGTCACTCATGTTTGTCGGTTGACAAAGGTACCTTCTCTCCTAAGGGCTTGTAGCGGAAAGTTCAAAGCTGGAAATCTGACTCTGACTTGCAACGAAAGGCGCAAAGGCAAGGCACCCTGGTGCTGAATATCCTGAGTCAAAGCCTAGAAGTTTATCTTGGAAGGTTTCATTCTCTCTCCTTGTCTGTAATACAGAATCTTGATGGCTCGATTGGCAATATCTATTTCATAGTAAATGCCAATGACATATCTGCAAACATGTTCCGGCAAGGTCCCGTTCCACCCCAGATGTTATTGAAGCTGTCCCTTGTCAAGCATTTCAATCGTTCTTTGTCTTTAACTTTTTCCTCTTCCGAATGCGTCGATCGTTTCATCTCGAGCGCCAAAAGGTTGTCTTGTTCGACATTCTTTCCTCTGCTGTGAACGATTAAATCACAGGTGACTGGAATGATTTTCATCTTATTGTTCATTATGGTCTTAACCTCACCGTCGTTGCGATTGTATTCAACATCGACATAGTAATCGCGGAATTGTGATTCATTTATTTTGTCCTTAAGGTGACACATTAAAGCTGCGCACAGGCCTCGTTCACTTACCCCTGAGGTAATGAGATCGGCGTCATTAGCGAGGAAGACCTGGTTCGCTGTCAGAAACAACTTTTTGAGCTCGTCATACAGCTCTTTCCTATCGGTCTCCATAGTTCGGAATTAGTTCTTGTGTTGGTGCGAAATGGAACAGCTGTTGCGTGAGCGATTGCAGCGGAAAGCCCACAGCGAGGCACGAGCGAGGACTTGCAGCGGAAAGCGCGACGGTGTTGCATTTGAGCACCGGCACGCCCACATCTCGACTCCGCTCGATGTTACACATCACACCTGCAAAACCCCCATATTAAACTCCCGTGTAGCCGGGCTCTGCGCCGCCGCCTCGATCCCCATGCTGATCCACGTCCGCGTATCCAGCGGATCGATCACCGCATCCAGCCACAGGCGTGAGGCCGCGTAGTACGGCGAGATGGTCTCCTCGTACTTCTTGCGGATCTTGTCCAGTAGTTCCTTTTCGGCTTCCGGAGTGATCTCTTCGCCGCGGCCTTTCAGCGCGCTCACCTCGATCTGGAGCATCACCTTGCTAGCCTGGTCGCCGCCCATCACGGCCACGTTGGCGCTGGGCCAGCCTACTATTAGGCGCGGGTCGTAGGCCTTGCCGCACATGGCGTAGTTGCCGGCGCCGTAGCTGTTGCCCACGATGATGGTAAACTTCGGCACCACGCTGTTGCTTACGGCGTTCACCATTTTCGCGCCGTCCTTAATGATGCCGCCTTGCTCGCTGCGGCTACCGACCATGAAGCCGGTGACGTCCTGCAGGAAGACCAGCGGGATGTTCTTCTGGTTGCAGTTGGCGATGAAGCGCGTGGCCTTGTCGGCGCTGTCGCTGTAGATAACACCGCCGAACTGCATTTCGCCTTTCTTGCTTTTTACCACGATGCGCTGGTTGGCCACGATGCCCACGGCCCAGCCGTCGATGCGGGCGTAGCCGGTGAGGATGCTCTGGCCGTAGCCCTCCTTGTATTCGGTGAATTCGCTGCCGTCCACCAAGCGCGCGATCACTTCGCGCATGTCGTAGGGCTTGGTGCGCTCCTTGGGGAGAATGCCGTAGAGCTCCTTTTCATCGGCCTTCGGCTTGGCGGATTTTTCGCGGCTGAATCCGGCATCTTTCGGCTTGCCGAGTTTGTCCACGATGGTGCGGATGGTCTTCAGGCCCTCCACGTCGTCCTTGCATTTGTAGTCCACCACGCCGCTGATCTCCGTGTGGGTTGTGGCGCCGCCGAGGGTCTCGTTGTCGATGTCCTCACCGATGGCGGCCTTCACGAGGTAGCTGCCGGCGAGGAAGATGCTGCCGGTCTTCTCCACGATGAGGGCTTCGTCGCTCATGATGGGCAGGTAGGCGCCACCGGCCACGCAGCTGCCCATGATGGCGGCGATCTGCGTAATGCCCATGGAGCTCATCACAGCGTTGTTGCGAAAGATCCGGCCGAAGTGCTCCTTGTCGGGGAAGATCTCGTCCTGCATGGGCAGGAATACGCCGGCGCTGTCCACGAGGTAGATGATGGGCAGCCGGTTCTCGATGGCGATCTCCTGTGCGCGGAGGTTCTTTTTGCCCGTCATGGGGAACCAGGCGCCGGCCTTCACGGTGGCATCGTTGGCCACCACCATACACTGGCGTTTGCTCACGTAGCCGATCACCACCACCACGCCTGCCGCAGGTGCGCCGCCATGCTCGGCGTACATGCCGTCGGCGGCGAAGGCACCGATCTCGATGCGCGGGCTCTTGGGGTCCAGCAGCGCGTCGATGCGCTCGCGGGCGGTCATTTTGCCTTGCTTGTGCAGCTTGGCGATGCGCTTTTCACCGCCGCCTTCGTGGATCTTGTTCAAGCGCTTGTGGAGGTCGGAGCAGGCGAGTTTGTTGTGGTCCTCGTTCTTGGAGGCTTCGATATCGATCTTTTGAGGCATGGTGCGAAAATAGGGGGTAGGTTCACCACAGCGGCACTTAGGCAAGGAGAATGCGGAATGCTAAATAGGAAGGCAAGATGTGTTCTTAGTTCGTATGTCCAAGGCCAGAACAGATCGCCTAAGGCCTAAGTTTAAACACCCAGGTCAAGCACCTCTTAGCTCCTGGTCCTAGCGATCTCCTCCATCTGCACCTTCAGCCAATCGCGTGCATCCTTTTCAAATGGGGTCACGTGGATGCGGCTGAGGTGCGGATAGTAGGAGAAGTAGAGCTTCAGGATAAGCTCCATCATGTTCGTATGGGCCACCGCGGCGATGGCGAGCAGCGCTCCTTCCTTGCGCTCGTCGGCCAAATGGTCCACGGTCATGGCAGTGGTTGTTTAGTCAACGTCCTCCGGAATGATGCTGAGCATGGAGTAGGGCTGTTCCCCATCAATTTGCGGCGGGCGTGTTGCACTTCGGCCAGCGCATGGGTGTTGAGCACGGCACCTTGCAGGTATTGCACTTCGATGTGGTCCGCGCGCATCCGCTTCAGGATGGCCACGCTGGTGCGGGATTCACGGGGTTCAATGGTCATCGTGGTTGACCAAGGTAAGAATTTGCACTAAGCCGGTGTTGATCACGTCGGCGCTCGTTACAACGCCGCGAGGAAGGCGTCCAAAGCACGCTGTATCTCCGAACGCGTTGCTGCATCCGTAATGCCGTCCATATCCACCTTGGTGCGCGCGAATGGGACCAGCACGGTGGTTTCGTCCGGGACGATCGCTTCGATCACGCGCAGCGTGCCCAGTAGTGAGGCTTGTGCTTTTTCACCGGAAAGGGAGGCCGTTACCAGCATCACGGGTTTCATGCGGAGGTCCGCCGTGGATACGGTCCAGTCCAGCGCATTCTTCAAGGAGCCGGGCACACCCATGGCGTATTCGGGGGTGCAGATCAGGATGCCGTCCGCAACTTGGAGCAATTCCCGGAAGTGTGCAACGGAAGCTGGCGCGGGCAGCACATCCTTGTCCGGGTCGAAATGTGGGAGATCAGCAACGGAACGATAGGAGGTGACCACGGCCCGGTCCCCGATCAATGCGGTGATGGCCTGGATGACCAGGCCGTTGGTGGAGGAGGCACGTGTGCTGCCGTTGATGGTGAGGATGCGGGGCATGGGGCAAAGATCGTGACCACGTGGGACAGGCCCGAGGAATGGCCGCCTATGGGGTGCCCGGCGGCCGCACGTAAGCGGGCCGCGCCTTCCGGAACATCCGGAAAGCACGGCCCGCCCAGCCTCTTGTATGGTTGGTCTACCGCGTGGCCACCTTCGTGACGTTCCGCTTTTCGTACACATAGACGAAGTCGCCTTCCGTGCTCAGGCTCGTGGTGGCTCCGTTGCGCGCCTTGAACTGCTTGAAGGTGCAGTCGTTGAGGTTGAAGCAGGCAATGTCGGCCCCGGAGGTCTTCAGGATCATGCGGTCGCCTTGGTAATCTTCGAGGTCGCTTTTCTTGTATTTCCCTTGCGCCACGAGGTCACCGGTCTGGCTATTAAAGGTGCTTACGCCCTTGTCCCCGATCACCACCACATTGTCATTGAAGGTCATGATCTGGTCGGCGTTGCCAACGCCGCCCTTGGCCACGGGCACTACATACTGTTCGGCTCCTGTGGCCACGTCCATGCTGTAGAGTTCCTTGCCGCTGCACACGATGAACTTATCGCCCACCATAACGGCGTTCGTGATGCCTTTGCGGAAACGCTCGCTGTCCCACGCCAAGCTGCCATCGCTGGTGTTGAAGGCTTGGATGCCGTTGGGCTTTACATTGGGGTGCCATACGCGCCATTCCTCGGTGGTCTCATAGGAACCGTCCGTTTGGCGCTCCTGCTTGCGGATGTAGGCTTGTGCCTCCACGTTGCCACCGATCTGCAGCAGCACTTTGTCGCCTTCCACGTACATGTTCGGGATGGCGCGCGCTTCCTTGATCTCGGGGCTGGTCCACAGCAGCTTTCCGCTGTTGCGGTCGAACTTCTTCACGTACTGGCTTTTCCGGCTGCTCATGTCCAGCACGTAGAGGTCGTCGCCCACGATCACGGGTGCGGCAACGGCGCCGTACACGCCGAAACGCTTGGCCCCGGAGGGTTCGCCCACCAGCTTGTCCGGTGTGAAATCGAATGCGGCGGAATAGATGCTGGCGCCGGTGTTGAGGTCGTACACCTGCATTCCGTTCATGCGCAGGAATACCTTGTCGTCCTTCACGTCCAGCTCATAGAGGAAGTCGCGGGTGACGGCCTTGCGCTCGGCGCGGCCCACGTAGGTGCTCTCCCACAGGATGTTCCCGTTGGTGAGGTCGATCTTGGCGATCTGGTTCTTGAAGCCGCTGAAAAGGGCAGCGAGATTGGTGGGCATGAAGTTCACCATCACCAGCTTGCTGTCCTTGGTCACAACGTATTGGCCTACCACGCCTTTAAACTTGTCGGTGGACCATCGTTCCTCGCCGGTGCGGGCAAGCACCCAGACCAGCTTATCTTTCAGGGTAATGGCAAAGCCGTCCAGTTCCGCGATGTACACCACGTTCTCATCGGTGACGTTCTGGTACTTGTCCGTGCTCCATAGCAAGTGGCCGTCTGCCAGGTCCAAGCAGGCGATCTGGTCCTTGCCCATTTTGCGATCGAAGAGGAAGAGCACGTTGCTTTCCCAGAACGGGGAGAGTTCGTCCACCTTGTTCAGCTTGGGGGTGAGGTCCTTGAACTTGCCGGTCCATCGTACGGCACCTGTCTTATTGTTGAATACGGTGATCTCCTTATCGCTGGCAGCGTAGCTGTAGCCACGTTCCTCGGTGCCGGTGCCGGTATGTTCGATCTTGTGGCCCAGTTTCGTCTCGAAGATGATGGGCATGTCCTCTTGCGCGAAGGCGCCCAGAGCAAGCAGGGAAATGACGGGGGTAAGCAGTTGTTTCATGAATGTGTCGTTTTGTTATGATCGGCTAATGGTTAATGTCGTTTAGGTCGAAGGTGTGCGTAACTTGATACTGGCGTCCCTTGGGCATTTTGAAAGGCATGCGGCCTTGCAGTACGAGGTCCTTGAAACGGTTCTGGGAATTGATGTTCCCGTTTTCTGCGGTCACCACGAACACGCTGCAGATGTCGCCTTTGTCGCGGAAGCTCACCTGGATGGCGTAGGTGCCGGTGAGGTGCTCTTTTGCCACCGCTTCGTATAGTTCGCCGCCGGGTCTCATGGACGCGGCCAATGCTTCGTCCGCGCGCACCAGGATCGTTGCGCTGTCTTCGATCAATTCCTTTTTCTGTGCGGTCGCGCAGGTGCACACGATAACGGAGAGCAGAAGAGGGATGAAGCGTTTCATGTAAGCTGTAGGGTCTTAAACATGGCTTTTGCCTCTCTGGTTAACAACGTGCATGTATTGCATCGAAGAAAGATGAAGTTGAGCTGGCCGGCCCCGCTTACGAAAGGTTCCTTGCTTATGTTCTCCTACAGGCTCCGGCTCAGCACATAAGGTCCACCATTTTTTTGCTCACGCGTTGTCTGCTGCACCCCCGTCGCCCTTATGGGTTATTGGTCGGGGAAGGATCCATCGGGCTGGTTGAACGCTATCGCTCTCCAGAAGGAAAACCATGGAATAGCGCTCATCCAAGGATATTCGGGAAAGGGTAAGAGCGGGGAACAAAGAACTGGGGGTTCGCTCGGTCCCGTCGCTTTCTATACCTACAGCCGCGCATAGCGGACCAGTCGCGGCGACCCGTTTTTCCCCTCGGTGGAGATCAGCATGTCGCCATTCGGCAAAAAGGTGATGCCCTCCGGCTTCGGCAGGAGGTCGGCATCCAACAGGTGCAACTTCACGAAGGTACCGTTGCGGTCCAGCACCAGCAAGGTTTGGTCCACTGCGGAAAGGAGGAAGTAATGGTCCGAAACGGGATCTACGGCGATCGAGGACATGCGCAACTTTAGCGCGTCCACGGTCTTTCCTTTTTTGGTGGTGCGCGTGGGCAGTTTCACACCGTCGGCCTCGGCCTTGCGGATGATGTGCTTCACGGAATACGTGAGCACCGGCTTGGGCAAGAGCTTGTGCGTGGCGGGGTCGAAGGCGAAGACGGAGCGTTGGTCGCGCGTGTCCGGCCCACCCTTCAGAATGTCTTTCGGAGCCACGAGCACCAGGTTCTGTTTTTCGTCATATCCCAAGCCCTCGATGTTGCGGTGATCGAGCTGCATGCGGAAGCTGTCCACTGCGGTGTAGCGTTCGTCGTTCCGTTGGAGTTGATAGATGAGGCCGTCGCTGCGCAATGCGTAGAGCTCGTCGCCTATGCGGGTCAATCCTTCCATGTCGCCGGGCGGGCCGAAAGGGTGGCGCTCCGTGATCTTGCCATCGCGGAGGTCCACTACATAGATCGTGGCGTCCTCATCCTGAAGACAGGCAACGGTGTGTTCGTCCAGGTCGGTAAGACCGCTCACTTCCAGCAATTCCGCAGGTAGCACGAATTGTTCAACCGGCTTGGAAAGGTCATGGGTTCCCGGCCCGCCGATCAGCGGGTAGAGACACAAAAGCAGCGACCATTTCATGTTGAATGGGGACCTGCGTGCTGCACGGGAGGAACGGTCCGCCGCGCATTTTCAGCACATGGAAATCAGGCCTTCTTCACACGGACGGCGTTCATGCCCTTGGGGCCACGCTCCAGCTCAAAGCTCACTTTGTTTCCTTCGCCGATCTCATCCAGCATGCCGCTGATGTGGACGAAGTAGCGCTCTTGCGAGCCGATCTCGTTGATGAAACCGAATCCTTTGGAGGTATCGAAGAAATCCACTACGCCGGTGTGGATCGGGTCGATGTCGATTTTTTCGCGCTTGGGCACGCCAAGTTCAATTTCACTGGCATCGATCTCAACGCGTTTGGTAGGGTCGGGCGGGGTGTCGGTGAGTTGGCCGTTCTCGTCCACATAGGCCATCATGGCATCCAATCCTCCTTCAGGTGAATTTGCGCGGCGCTCTTCTTTCTTGCGCATTTTCTCCTCTTGCTTTTTCTGCCGCTTCTTTTCCTTTTCGCGTTTCTCGAATGTTGCCATGGCCCCGTCAAACATGGATTTGCGTGCCGTTGTTCATTGGCGGCATCGCGGATGTTTGCGGCTGCAAGATACGAAATAAAGCCCAATGGCTGTTTCGGAACTGGTCTTCCGCTACGCGGAACGGAAGATCTTTATTACGCAAAAAAGCCCCGGCGTTTCCGCCGGGGCTTTTGCAATTGTAGTTCCACTCAAGGTCTTCCGAAGGAGACACTGAGAACGAGCTCTCTCATTATCGCACCACGCTCAACCGCTGAACCGTGGTAACGCCGTTCACCGTGATGTGTACCAAGTACACACCGCTGGTCACTTCGCTTGGCAGTTCCAGCACCGTGCTGAAGCTATTGCCGCTGTTGCCGTAGTCACGGGCCAGCACCTTCCTGCCGTACATGTCGTACAGGTCAAGCTGGATCTTCTGGTCGTTGTCCACCGCCGTTCAAGGCCAAGTTCACACGGCCGTCCGCAACCGGGTTCGGCCACATTTGCACGTCGCCATTGAAACTGCCGTCCACTTGCGTGAGCTCGCCGCCCATGCCCGTGTAGGCGTTGTCGATCGTGATGGTACAGAAGGGCGTGCAGTAGTTACTGGTCACTCCGTTCACTGTGGCTTTAACATCCACGTTGTACGTGCTACCGTTGGTCAAAGGAGTTCCTCCTGGCCACTTCAACTGCAGCACGTAGGTGCCACGGGTGATGGTGGTATCGAACAATTCGGGCTCACCGGCGATGTAAATGTGGAAGGTGTATGCAGAGGCTCCCAACACCGGTGTAGCGTAGATGAAGCTGTAGGACGGGCTGCCGAAGGCGCGCGTCTCATTGCAGCTATGGCCGTAGAGCGTTCCGTTGATCAGCTGCGTGCAATGCACCACTGCTGCGGCGCTCATGCCCATTTCGCATCCCGGACCGTAATGCGCAGCGGCCAATGGGCCACCGGCGTTGGTACGGATGCGCACGAAGTAATGTACGCCGGGCACCAAGGGGTTCACACTGCCGCCCATGTCGATGAAGAGCATGGAGGCGGATGGCTTAATGATGCTGCGCACGTAGCCTGCATCGGGGTCCAGGAACTGGAACTCGTATTGCGTGGCGCCAGGCATCACGTTGGCATAGATCCGACTGTTCAATGTGTTGTTGAACAAGCCGCACTCGGTGGACTTCAACGTGGCCGGGCCCAATGGCAGGCAGAAAGGGTGTCCGCTACCGTAGGCAGGTGTCAACGTCGGGTTGGCCGGGGAAACACTGCCGCCGCTGAAGCTGTCCTTCAAAATGGTCTTACCGTCCGTGGTATGCAGTTCCCATCCACCATTGGTGATGCCATCCCCGAAGCTGTCCATCAGATGGAAGCCGTAGCAGGCGCTGGCCGGGGTGCTGCCTAAGCAGACCGTGTCGTTCACCAACATACTGGCTTGTGCGGCGGAAGGGCCGCCGGTGGCGATCACCGCATCGCTCGCATCCAGGATCTCCCAGGTGACCTGGTCCGGGTCATTGTCCGTGTTGATGGCCACCACCACTTGGTTACCGAGGCAGGACGCTCCGGCAGCAGCATTGATGGTGATCATCTGGCTGTCCGAGCATGTAGCCAAGCCCACATTGGAGGTCACTATCGTGTAGGTGCCCGGCGCAAGGCCGATGAACACGTTGCTTGCCTGCGGTGTGCCGCCGTTGAGGGCGTACTGCAAGGTGCCGCACGTGCCCGCACAGTTCGCGGTCACCGTAATGGTCCCATCGTTCGCGCCTACAACGGTCTCGTCGGTCTTCGACAAAGAGGAGGTGATGTTGCACATGGCTGCGGCAGCAGCATCAATGGTGATCATCTGGCTGTCGGAACAGGTAGCCATGCCCACATTGGAGGTCACTACCGTGTAGGTGCCCGGCGCAAGGCCGCTGAACACGTTGCCTGCCTGCGGTGTGCCGCCGTTGAGGGCGTACTGCAAGGTGCCGCACGTGCCCGCACAGTTCGCGGTCACCGTAATGGTCCCATCGTTCGCGCCCACAACGGTCTCGTCGGTCTTCGACAAAGAGGATGTGATGTTACACGTGGCTGCAGCAGCATTAATGGTGATCATTTGGGTGTCCGAGCAGGTAGCCGCTCCCACATTGGAGGTCACTACCGTGTAGGTGCCCGGCGCAAGGCCGCTGAACACGTTGCTCGCCTGCGGTGTGCCGCCGTTGAGGGCGTACTGCAAGGTGCCGCACGTGCCAGTACAGTTCGCGGTCACCGTAATGCTCCCATCGTTCGCGCCTACAACGGTCTCGTCGGTCTTCGATAAGGACGAGGTGATGTTGCACGTGGCTGAAGCAGCAGCGTCAATGGTGATCATCTGGCTGTCCGAACAGGTAGCCAAGCCCACATTGGAGGTCACTACCGTGTAGGTGCCCGGCGCAAGGCCGCTGAACACGTTGCTCGCCTGCGGTGTGCCGCCGTTGAGGGCGTACTGCAAGGTGCCGCACGTGCCCGCACAGTTCGCGGTCACCGTAATGGTGCCATCGTTCGCGCCTACAACGGTCTCGTCGGTCTTCGACAAGGAGGAGGTGATGTTGCACACATTGCCCGCGATCACCGTTAGTGGCTTTGAGTTCGAACTGAACACCACGCATTCCGAGGCTTGGACCGCTACCAGCGTTTGGCCGATCCAGCCAGCCGGAACAGCATTCGCTGGAGGAGCTGCACCACCATTCTTGTAGGACGCACCGTACACCACGTAGGATCCGCCTGCAAGGGAGGTAAAGTCAGAAGAAGCACTTTGTGCTGCTATCTGACCATTCCCGTTGTTCACGGCCACGTAAGTGTATCCTGCATTGGCAGGTGCAGCATTGGTGGAGTAAACATCACCGGGCCCGGCGATGGTGATCGTGTTGGAGAAGTTGGCCTCGTTCACTTCCCACGCCACCAATTTGTAGGTGACACATGCTGTAAGGTTCAAGGTGACCGAACCGTTAACGCTGATAACACCCGAAGCATTGGAGCCCATGAAGGTTCCTGCACACGGGCTGGCGGGGTTGTACCCATTGGCTACGAAGACGGAGAAAGGGACGAAGCCCGGAGCTTTGGTGAAGGAGTAGCTTCCCGTCGTTGAAACGGAGAAGTCGGCGGTCGCATAGCGCTCACTACCCCAAGGCGTGGAACAGTTGGTGCCACCAGATGCAGTTTGGTCGTACGCCATCTCACCAGCGGGGTTGCTATTGGTGGTGCTAACCGACAATTCGGTCACGATCGCACCGAACGTATTGCTCAAGCCTAAGTTGAGCCCCGCGTCCCCTTGATCGAATGTTGCTGCATTCGTCGGGCAGATGTAGCTGTTCGCTGCTGTGCAGCCCGGGACCGATATCGTAAAGTCGAAGTTCGAAATATCGAAGAAGATGTTTCCGACCGCTTCAACCTTGACACGTGCAGTGGATGTTTGCACGTTGGGTAATACAACAACTTCACTTCCATCATTTGCTGAGCCGGACGCCAAGGTGAATGGATAGGTGTAACCTCCATCAATGGATAGCAGTATGTTCACATTGGGGGTGGCCGTGTTCGTGCCATTGACCGACCACGTGATCGTTTGGTTCGAGCCTGCCAGGTAGGTGCCGTTCAGGTTCGTTGTTTCCAAGAAGGGCCCAATGCTTCCGTTCACCGTGATGGCACCGGATCCGTAGGAAAGACCACCACCCGCTGCATTGTTATCGCGGACGGTCATACGTAGGTTGGTGGTTATTCCTACTGAAGGCAGCTTGTCCCCTTTGGCTTGGTTGGTGCCATCAAGAATGGCCGACAGCAGAGGAAAGGTCCGGGAGGGAGAAGCAGTTGGTGCGTACGAGCGGAAGAACGGTGGTTGCTGTGTGTTATTAAGCGTAGACGCATTCGGTACCACGGCTCCGATGTCCGTTCCCTCCCAGCTGTACGTATATGAATCGCCCGATCCTGGCGCGTCAGCGCTGCCTGTGAGCGAAAAAGGCGTGGAGCGGGGAATGGTATAGGATGGCGGCATCGTCACCACCGGAGGAACGTTCCCGGTGGAGGGGGAGGACTGACAAGATATTGAGTTGATGTATGCATCGGCTTGAAAGTAGCTGGCCGTATGAAAATTCAGGAATGGTCCGGACGTGGTTGAAGTAAAGTAGTCGTCCGTGCCACAGGTGAATCCATAGCTCATGATCGTCGCCCCAGCGCCAGGTTCAACAGAAGTACCTGGATTCCGCGTGGTACACACAGGGATCACGCTGTTATAGCTATGGCTCATGCCGAATTGGTGGCCCATCTCGTGTGCTACCAATTGGTCAAAGAACACCTGAGCATACGGCGTGTCTCCTTCACCGCTCGTTCCTCGTCCTTTACTAGTTGGATCGCAAACAGATTCAAAAGTAGCAACACCTCCTCCGGAGTTGTTGCCAATGTATCCCATGAGGTGCCCGACATCATAGTTGGAATTGCCGATCTGGGCATCCAGAACGACCTGATTCTCGTCGAGGTTCGCGCCCTGATCATCTGTCGTGTAGGGGTCTGTTGCCGGGTTAGGGTAGATCACGCTGGTCCCGCTTACCAAGTTCAAATGGACGCTGAGCTCCCGGCGGTAGATCACGTTCATCGTCGCTACGTAGTTCACTACCCTGGCAAAAGCAGAGGCCACCCCTCCGTGCCGTACCGTGAACTCGCCATTGGCAGACATCGCTAAACGGAATGTCCGCAGTGTTCCACCGGTATTGTTGCGGGTATCATTGGTGCCTGGAAGCCGATCAAGACTGCCGTGATCATCATCGATATTGCATCGCCCTCGTTGGAAATCTGGCGGAGCAACAGCATCCCGTAGGAAGTAGTTGAAATACACATCGCGGTCCTCCTCCGTGTAGTGTTCAAAATACACTTCATCGCCATCCACGTCCAGAATGACGATATGTAGCCCTTCCGAGGTGAGGGTCAAGCGGATCACCGCTTCCTTGTTGGTAAGGCCATTTCCAGTGTAGGACTTTATCTCCGGATGTTGTGCTGCAACCTCTGGCGACAAGATCCCGGACTCCATCAGGCCGAATGTTTCCGAACGGCCACTTGGTAATGGGATCTCCAGCGGCAGGTAACTGCTGTTGATCCCACCTTCTTGGGGCGCGGCAAGCAAATACTGGCGTAAGGCGGTTTCATTGAGCCGGATCACATTGAACGTCTTAACGTTCTCAACAACCCTTGTGGGGCTGAGTGCCGCCCGGTCCGTCAGCGGTACGAAGAAGTTCGACTGAGCGAGCGAGACTCCTGCGAATCACAGAAATCCGAAGAACGCGCCTAGCATTCTTCCGCATTGTTTGATGGTGTTTTTTGTGACGTTCATTGAATTCATCAGGGTTAGGTTTGACGAGAATTGGCGCGTTAGGGCCGACTTTGGATTTACAGGTTGGTGGGTGAACGTTTGATCGTGCCCTTTAAAGATTACTAGGCCGTTGCTTGAGAACCGACCAGAAGACCGATCGCAATCGGTAGTGTAACTAGATGTTTCATGAGGTTGATCTGGGCGCAAATTGGGATGGTGTTTCGCAACGGACGTAGTTGTTCAACTACAAATCGGAAAAGAGCTTGAATTTTGACCTTCCTTGATCTTGGGACCCGGGATGAAGGGCGCATACAGCGACCGTTTGCGGCCCACGGGATCAAGTGTTGGCCTCGGGCTTGATCGGCAAGCGCAACACCACCGTGGTCCCCTTCGCCGAGGTGGAGACCTTGAACCTACCGCTCAACAGTTCCATGATGCCTGCAATAATGACGAATCCAAGGCCCTTGGCGTTCGCCCCATCGGTTCTTACCCCCTCGCGCTCCGTATGGTCCCTGACCCGTTCGATCCGGGCCAAGGTCTCCGGCCCTAGGCCGGGCCCGGAGTCGCTCACCACCAAATGGTATTGATCTTCCTCAATGTGTGCGGTGATGCGGATGGACCCCTTTTCCATGTAACTTACAGCGTTCATCAGGAGGTTGTTCAGCGCGATGGAGAGGAGGTCCTTGTCCACCATCAACACATCATCCAGCTGGACGTCGTTGTTCAGCCCGATGCCTTTGTGTGCCGCTTCGCCACGCACACGGTCGAGGCTGTCCTCCACCAACAGGTTCATAACCTCATTGCGCGGGTGCGCGACGAGCTCCCCTTCTTGTTGCTTTACCCAGTTAAGGAGGTTCCGGGCGTTGCTGTGCAGCTTTTCCGAAGCGAAATGAATATCCGCCAGCGCCCCGCCGTCCACGGGCGATCCTTCTGCGACCCTTGAATTCGTTTGGCGCGCCACCTCTGCGATGTACCGCAAGGGGGAAACGATGTCGTGGGCCACGATCGCGATCAAGCGCTCCTTAAGCGCCACGGACCTTTCCAAGCTCCGATTGGCCTGCTTCAGGCTCACCGTCCGTTCGCCGATGGCCTGTTCCAAGGCAACATTCCGCTGCACCACTTTGCGCGCATACCATCGCGCCAAGAACGTTACCACCAGTGCTAAGAGAAGCAGATAGAGCAGGCCCGCCCATGCGGTCGTGTACCAGGGCCGAGTAATGATAACGGAGAGCGTTGCCGGTCGCATCCCGGCTTTATCTTCATAGCCGAGAGCACGGAGCATCAGCGCATATTCCCCTGCAGGCAAATTGGACAAGGTTATCACCCGCTGTTCCGGGTCCAAAGCATACCAGCGCTGGTCGGAACCAAGCACGCGGTATTCCATTTGGAGGTTGGCCGGTTCACCCCAGAAGCCAATGGAGAAGCAGATTTCGATCCTCTTGGTTCCTGATGCGAAACGCAATGAATTGTCCAGCGGCACGGACCGGTCGTCCGCTTGGATCGCCTCGAAAAGAAAGTGGTGGTCACTGCCGTTTCTAACGACCTCGGATGGACGGAACTGGACCAGCCCGTCCATGGTCGGAAAGGAGAACAGGCCATTCGCAAGTCGCACGGCAGCTGGCACGCACCCTCCATTGAACTCGGGGTTCTTGATCCCTGACGCAGTACCGAAATACTCCTGATGGATCGTTCTGCCGGTATCCGCCAACCAAGCCCGCACCTCCCGCATCGCGCATCGGAACAACCCGTGGTTCGTGCTTCGCCACAAAAAACCTTCGTCATCCTTCATAAAGGCGTGTACCTGCCGCGCCAGTCCGTTGTGGTCCAAGGGGAACGGAAGGACGCGCCCGTCCTGGTACACAAAAGCGCCATCGCCATAGGTCCCGATGAACCACAGGCCATCCACCTTTTGGATGGTCCGTACGGTACGACCCTCCAGCCCCGTCACAGGTTCCACGTACCAGTCACCGGTGTGTAGGATGGAGATGCCGTCGGCGGTGCCATACCAGATCCTTCCATCCGGCCCCCTAGTGATGCAATGCACGCCGGTGTGCGTGGTCAAGTGTACAGGAAGTTGCGACTCAACGCCGTTCACGATGACGCTGATGGCTTGGGGCGAAGCCACCCAGGTGGTATCCGCCTCGATGCACAGGGAGTTGAAATCGGCCAGGGGGCGTTCGTTCGTCCAGTACTTGCGCCTGAGGTCGTTGGTCAGTTCCCATACTTCTCCGTCCATACTGATCAGCGTGCCCCCGTTCGGCAAGGGAAGCGCAAAAGAGTATGCGGGCTGCAATCGGCCATCGAGGAAATAGCTGGATGAACTCGGCGTGAAAAGGACAGGGCGAAGTGCCGCGTTGAAGGCGACGACGCTGCTGTCGCCCATGGGGATCTGCGCATAGAACGCATTGTCCAAGCCCCCGCCCGATGAGCTTGTCCTGGTGCTGAACGCACTCCGTTGCAGAATGTAAAGCCCGTCGGTATAGGTGCCGATGGCAAGCACGTTCGTCCTAGGGTCCCAAACCACAACAGAGGGATCCCCTACATGCGGAAGCGATGGCCCCAAGGGTGTGAAGGCCACCCCGTCACCCGTAGTTGCATGCGACAATAGAAAGTACCGCTTTCCGAAAACCACCACCGCTGCGCTGTCCCCCAAATGCCAATGGAACGACGTTGGCACCAGGGGCGTGCCATTGGCGGTCGGCCAATTGACCACATCCACCCGGCGCAGGTCCGGGCTTTGAAAGCCGGATCGGAATGCGGCACCGGTACTGTCCAGCACCACGACCGAGGGGCCGTCCAGCATGAACCATCCGGCCCCCTTGGGCAGGTCGGCGCGACCTACCAAGGTGGAGTCGTTGTACCAAAGCAGTTCCGTTGCTGAAGGAACGGCCCAACGGTGCTGGTCGAACGGCAGCATCCAGAGCGGGTCCCTCCTCCATCCGTCCCGGGTCGAAAGTTGGGATCGATCCTCCGTGGCGTAGAGGTAGTTCGCCTGCGAAGGAAACCCACCGATCATGTGCCAGAAGTCGTCCATCTCCTTCGCGATCATGCGTAGAGCACTATGATCCCTCGCGCTGTACACATTTCCAAGCCAATCATTGATGAGTATTTCGCCGCTCGGGGAGCTGGTGATTTCCTGCATGCGTTCGGAGCGTGGAACGCCGTCGCCGGGCAATTCGAATTGCTTGAATACCTGTCCGTCGAAACGGGCCAGCCCGCCCTCCGTAGCTATCCACAGGTAGCCGAGCGTATCCATGAACAAGTCGTTCACGCTATTCTGCGGAAGTCCGTTGTTACTGTTGAAGTGGCGTACGCTCCAGTTCGGCTGCCCGCATAGCAGTGTGGCCGCGAACGTAAGCGTCAGTAGTGAGGAAGCGCGACGCAGCCAGCTCATGGCTCACTTCCTTCCAACATGGATGTTGCGGGCCGTCACCAGCCGCTCCAGCTCCAGCAAAGTGGTAACGGCCAGCTTGTCGAACAGCCGTGCCTTGTAGGTCGCCACGGTGGTCGGCTGCAGGTCCAGTCGTTCGGCCACCTCCTTTACACTTGCCCCGGTCAGCAGTTCGCCCATCACCAGCAGTTCGCGGTCGGAAAGATCGTTGAAAGGGTCCTCGTGCCTGGTGCCGGGCCTGTCCTCCCTGCGCTGTTGCAGCAACGACTCCATCTCCGGACTAAGGTATACCCCCCCGGACAGGACCAGCTCAATGGCCGTGATCAGATCACGTTCATGGGTGTCTTTGCTTAGGAAGCCGGAGGCACCCTGCGAAATGGCCTGATTGGCGTATACACGCTCCGAGTTCATGGAGTACACTAAGATTTTCAACTTGGGGAAGCGCTCATGTATGATAGCGATGTGCGCTAAGGTATTGGTGTCGTTCAATAGCAGATCGAGCAACAGGACGTCGCAGGCCATGCGGTCCAACACCGGGATGATCTCCGGGATGGTGGTCGCCTCTTCGACAGCTATGCCCGGCCAATGTGCGGCCACCAGACCGCGCAGACCACGCCGGATTATGGCATGGTCGTCCACGATGAGCAATCTTTTCACCTCTATGTGCTGGGCCACATCCATCTACGTAAACTAATCCCCGGTCGTGGTAGGCGATTGAAATCGTAAAACTACAATATGTGGAATTCGTCTAGCGTTGTTCGGCCGGAATGCAATTGGTGCATGATATGTGACAAAATCACCTGGGAATTTCAACTGTGACTTTATTATCCCTGCAAAAAGCCCCCGCGTTTCCGCCGGGGCTTTTACAATTGTGGTTCCACTCAGGGTCTTCCGAAGGAAACCTTGAGCAAGTGATCTCACCTTACCGCACCACGCTCAACCGCTGAACCGTCGTAACGCCGTTCACCGTGATGTGTACCAAGTACACACCGCTGGTCACTTCGCTTGGCAGTTCCAGCACCGTGCTGAAGCTATTGCCGCTGTTGCCGTAGTCACGGGCCAGCACCTTCCTGCCGTACATGTCGTACAGGTCAAGCTGGATCTTCTGGTCGTTGTCCACCAAGCCGTTCAAGGCCAAGTTCACACGGCCGTCCGCAACCGGGTTCGGGCAGGCCACTTCAACTGCAGCACGTAGGTGCCACGGGTGATGGTGGTATCGAACAATTCGGGTTCACCCGCGATGTAAATGTGGAAGGTGTATGCAGAGGCTCCCAACACCGGTGTAGCGTAGATGAAGCTGTAGGACGGGCTACCGAAGGCGCGCGTCTCATTGCAGCTATGGCCGTAGAGCGTTCCGTTGATCAGTTGTGTGCAATGCACCACTGCTGCGGCGTTCATGCCCATTTCGCATCCCGGACCGTAATGCGCAGCGGCCAATGGGCCACCGGCGTTGGTACGGATGCGCACGAAGTAATGTACGCCGGGCACCAAGCGGTTCACACTGCCGCCCATGTCGATGAAGAGCATGGAGGCGGATGGCTTAATGATGCTGCGCACGTAGCCTGCATCGGGGTCCAGGAACTGGAACTCGTATTGCGTGGCGCCAGGCATGGGGTTAGCATAGATCCGGTTGTTCAGCGTGTTGTTGAAGAGACCGCACTCGGTGGACTTCAACGTGGCCGGGCCCAATGGCAGGCAGAAAGGATGTCCGCTACCGTAGGCTGGTGTCAACGTCGGGCTGGCCGGGGAAACACTGCCGCCGCTGAAACTGTCCTTCAGGATGGTCTTGCCGTCCGTAGTGCGCAGTTCCCAACCGCCGCCGGTGATGCCGTCGCCGAAGCTGTCCATCAACTCCAACGTATAGCAGTCGCCATTCGCGTTGCTCAAGCAGAGGGTCTCATCCACCTGCGTGTTGTTGCCCACTGGGCTTCCGGAGGCCACCGTAGCATTGGCGCCATCCTTGATCACCCAGCTGATCTGGCTGGCACTGCCATCCGTGTTGATGCGCAACACCATTTCATTTCCGATGCAAGCACCACCGGTGGTGGTTACCGCCATGGTGTTCGAATTCACCAATGGGCAAGTAGCACTTTCAGCCCGTACGCGGTAGTAGTAATCCGTTCCAGCAGTAAGGCCCGTAACGGATTGTGAAGTCCCTGCCACGGCGAGGTTATCATAACCGGGCACATAACTTGGCGTGCCGGATACATAAGTCACCGAGGCATCATCGAAGGCAAAATTGCCGGTGACTTTCGTGTAGGTGAACCGGAATTGCACATAACCATTGCTGGCCAGCAGCGGAATGGTTTCAGTGCCAGTGGCGTTGGTAGCGAGATTGGAGAGACTGCCGATGGAAGTCCATCCAATGCCATCCGTGCTGGCCTCGATCAACAACGTGCTACCGGTTCCGGCCGTTCCTTGGCCTTTGTACCAGAAGCTCACCGAGGTGGCGGCTCCCGGAAAGACAGGGCTGACGAGTTCATCGGTTGATGTGTCGAATTTTATTGAAGGAGTGGCAACCCCGCCGTCGGAGTTGTAATCGGTACCAAGGCCGGAATGGCTCCAGCCGTCAGGGCCAACACCGGCACGCCCGGAATTGAATCCGTTGGTCACGGTGGTTGATGAAAGGCCGAAATTCGCATCCGTGCTCACATCCAAACGATAGCCTGTTGAGCCGGTTACAGCATTCCAGGTGGCGGTGAAATCCGTGTTGTTGATCACCGTGGGCGTGGTGGCCACCGGTACTGAGATCGCATCGGTACTGAAGGAGCTTTCCGTGCCGTAAGTGGTGCCGCCGTTGTTTGTGGCGTAGGCGACGAACCAATACATCGTGCAGGGTGAAAGGCCCGTGAGGTCACTGGAGAATTCACCCGTCGCCAAGTTGGAGCTGGGCACTTGTGTGCCACTGCCCGGCGTAAAGCTCGCTGTGCTGTACTCAATGCCATAGGACGAAAGCGCGGAGCAGCCACCGTCTTCGATCGTGCCCGCTACCGTTGCTTGGTCGAGTGCCACGGATGTAGCAGTGCCGGTTGATACCGAAGCTGCGGTATTGATCCCCGATCCCTGGGCGGCCACGGTAATGGAAGGCGCTCCGCCTCCCATGATGTCGATGTCGCCGTCATACGTGATTTCCGCCGTCGGGGTGAAGATCACCCAAACGGTTTCGGTAATGACACCGCTGGCAGGTGTCAACGTCAGCGAAGCAGTATATGTACCGAATTCTAAAGTGGAAAAGGTGTATCCGGCCAAGGGTCCAACGGTCACATCAGTAGCCGTGAGGTTCACCCCGTCCAAGCTGAAGTCATGTGCTTCACTGGCTACGTCCAAGCAGCGTGCACCGAAGTCGGCCAAGGTGCCAGCAGTGAGCAAGGGGTCGCTACCGGCCGCAGTGGTCACGTCAATGGTGTTGCTGTTTGCCGTAGTGGGGCAGGAGCCGCCCGTAGCGCGCACACGGTAGTGATAAAGCGTCAAGGGGTCGAGGCCGGTAACACCGTAGGAGGTCACATTGCCAAGTACTGCGGGAAAGCCGAAGACCATGGTTTCGCCCGTGCCGAAGAACGTATGGCTTCCGAGGTTTGACACATTGTCTTGCGCAAAGGAGGACCAATCACTGGACAATGTGGGGAAACCGGATGCCGGGTTTGAAGTTACACCGCCGGTTATCGATGCATTGCGTACCAGTGAATGCTCAGCGGTTGTCAGTACACCCGTGCCCCAAGCGGTTCCGGGGTTTTCCCCGATGCGGCCGATGATGTCCAAAGTGTCACCCGTAACGGTGTTCAGCAGCAGCACGGCATCATTGCCATTATAGTTGCAGGCGAAGCATTAGTGGTCGGCACCGAGGTAGACAGAAGCACTGGAATTCTCAAGTACGATCACACTGCCGTCGGCCAATGTGCCGGAGAGCACAGTTGTAGCGCCTGCGCTGGTGGCTCCATTGGCGAAGGATTGCACCGTGTAGTGTGAAAGGTCCACAGTTGCCCCTGTCCCGTTAAAGATCTCCAGGTATTTATTGTTGCTCGATCCCTCCACGTATTCAGAGAAGAACAGCTCGCTGGCGGGAACTGCGCCATCCGTGTAAACGTCCAGTTCGTACCCGGTTGCACCTGCAGCAGCATTCCAAGTTGCGGTAAAGTCATTGCTGTTCACAACCGTTGGCGTTGTGGCGGTGGGCGTTGCCACAGGGTCGTTGTCCGTAATGGTAAGCGTGAAGGTGTTGTTTATACCGACGGCGGCCATGCCTTCGCCCCCGGTAACGGAGAGGATGGTGAATACTACGTCGCCGTCCAATTGGCAAATGGCGTTATCGTCCACCGTGATGCTCATGTTCTCGTCGAACCCGCTGGTGGCGAAGAAGGTCACCGAGGAGGTGAACGTGGTGATGCGGCCATCGGGGTCGGTAGCGCCGATAGTGACATCCGTATTGTTGGTCGCACTGAAATCGGTGATGGAAAGTTGGATGTTGAACGAACCAACGCTTTCTGGGACCGTGCCGGTGGTGGAAGCAAATTGCACAGTGGTGTTCACGCACACGTCATCATCGGTAAGCGAAAGCGTATTGGTGCTATTGGTTCCGGACTTGCCATGCGCACCGCCGGAGATGCCGGTAATGGTGAAGACGATGTCCTCATCACCGTCGCATATGACATTGTCGTCCGGTGTTACCACGACGTTTTCGTTGGCGGTACTGGAGCCGGGGAAGGTCACGGAAGTGCTGTATCCGGCAAGGCGTCCATTCGGGTCAGCCGCGCTGATGGTTACTGTAGTCGCTGCAGCACCGGCGTTGGCAATGGAGAGTGCCAAGTTCGAAGCGCCACCGTCTTCAGTTGCGGAGCTGGTGGTGTTTACGAATTGCACGGAGGTGCCTGCTGCGCCGGGCGTGCCCGTGAGAAGCACGTTTCTTAATCGCTTTGGCCAGCGCCGCAGTTCTTAAAAACCAGCGAATTTAACAGTAGGTCCAGTAGCGGTAATGGCTATTGGGCCATTGCCTGATATGTGCCACTGGTCGGCGTGGTTGAATTGAAAGTCTGTGCCGTCCAGCTCGTTCCTCCATCGATGGAGAATTCAATGATTAGAGGGCCATCACCGCCGCTACCGAATTTGGCAAGGTCAAAGTTCAATTCAACGCCGGTGAATCCTGACAAGTCAATCAAAGGGGCTGGTCAGAACTGCTGCCAACACGTGTCGAAGCGTGCGTAACCGCCCGCACTAGTTTGAAAAGTAACGGATGTTTGACTCCAACCCGCAGGTAAAGATCCAGAAGTCAAAGGCTCGTTCACAATATCCACCGCGCTGGACCGTAAGCTTGTGAACAGCGCCGCAGTGAGCAGTAAGAGGTGGACAGGACGAAGCTCTTTCAACATCCAATTCCCAGTGGAATTTCCTTTCATGTTCAAATGGGTTTTGATGCGCCGACACCGTTCATTGCGTGCCAATCCGAAAGGTTAGGGGTGAATGAACGGCCCCAACGCGGGTTAGGGTGCCTCTAATGTAGTGAATTGAAAATAGAGGTGGGGCAATTGTGGAAAACCATGCCTGTTTCTTAACGGTTTGGAAACAATTGGCTGAAAGAAAAAAGGCCACCGCACGGATGGCCCTTCTTCATTTGAGAAAACACTGTTATTGCTTCACGAAGCGAGCATGCACCGGGTTGGACCCGTTGTTATCGGTAGCCACCAAAATGTAGCTGCCGGCCGCCAAGCTGGAAATGTCCAGGTCGCGCACTTCCGCACGGTCCAATACCAAGTTGCCGGCCACGTCCATCACTTTTACGTGCATGGGCTTGTCCTGCGGGGTGGCGATGTGCAGCACGGTGCTGGCGGGGTTCGGGTAAACCGCAACACCGTTGCCGTTGGCCAGTTCGGCCACGCCCACATCGTTGATCACATTGATGGTGTATTCCTCGGTCTGCCCGATGTACAGGTCCGATCCTTCGCAAGGGGCACTGGCGTAATTGTCCTGCTTTATCATCACGCGCATGCGGCTGGTGCCGAACACGGCATAGTTGGGCACCGTGTATTCGATCGTTGCCACGGAATCGCAGTTATCGGTACCCGAGATGAATGTTCCCACATTGAGCAAGGTCTCGAAGGTTCCGTCAGCGTTCCAGTCAAAGAAGGCGGAAACGTACGCGATATTGTCACCAAAGCCGGAAAACACATGGCCGCCCACGGTAAAGGTGTACGCATTATTTTTCTTCACGTTGGCGGTGAATGCACTGAAGTCCTCAAATGTGGGACTGCCGTCGATGGCGCCGTCGGAAGTATGGTCCAAGTCGGCCAAAGACACGCTGCAGATCGGGTTTGTCTGGGAGCCGAAGACCGGTGGGGCGCAGTAACATTCCGTAGGAGGTGCCAATGCAACTTCCAGCGGCGTGCTGGTCGCATTGCTCCCGGCGTCGCAGTCCACTTGCACACGGAACCACGTGGCGACCGTGATGGAAGTGGAATAGCTCGGTGTGGTACTGTTGCCGGGTGCATCGGTCCAGTTCACTCCGTCGGTGGAGCGTTCCCATTGGTAGGTGAGCCCGGTGGCCAGTACCACGTTTTCCACGGTAACACTGAATGGTTTTGATGCGCAGATGGAGGCCGGACCGGTAGTGGCGCCCGGTGTAGGCGTGCCGGAGCATTGCACGGGGGCGAACACGTTTACCATGTAGTCCTCAGCCTGACCATAGTCGTACAACCCGCAGGGGTCGCTGGGGCTGGTGTAAGCGCTCTTCACCACGCGCATGCGTGAAAGGCCGGGCAATGCGTCAACCGGAATAGTGATGGTGCTGGTAAGGGGTGAGGTACATGCCATACCGCTCAAGGTCCCGATGGGCACGGCGGTCTCAAAAATGCCGTCCTGGTCCCAATCGAAGAATACGGAGACGTAGGGGTTGGAGAATCCGCCATTGGTGTTTCCCGTCACGGAAATGGGGAAATCGAAGCCGTTCGTCACGTTAGCAGGGGGCGTGTTGGTGAAGTCCTCCAACGCCGGCGTGCCGTTAATGGTGCTTGAGCTGTTGTGGTCGATGCCTGCGAAGGTCACATTACAGATGGGCTCCACGGTGTATTGGAAATCGATGGTGGTGCAATAACATTCCGTGGGCGCATTGGTGAGCACCAAGATCGGCGTGCTGGCGGTGGTGCCTGCCAAGTCACAGGTCACTTGCACTTGGTACCACGTGTCTTCGGTCTGTGTGGCCAAGTAGATGGATCCGGTGCTGTTGCCCGGGGCATTGGTCCAATTCACACCGTCCGGTGAAATCTCCCACTGCCGGCTGATGCCGTTTTCGAGGCTTGGGTTCTCCACGGTAAGCACGAACGGCATGTTGGGGCATACGCTTACGGGGCCCAATGTGGTGCCGGGCATCGGCAGGGCATCGCAATCCACCGGGGTAATGCCTGCCAATTGCAATTGTGCGATGGTGCTGCTTGGTCCATAATTGGCCGTTGGGGGAGTAGCGGGGTCAGGGTTGATGCCATCACTATAGTACAAAATGCCGCGGTTTGCGCCGGGATTGAATGAGGCCCAATTTGCGGTGCAACTGTAATTCGGCGAGTTCTCATCCACTGCGATCACGATGTTGTTTACGCCGTCCCAGGCATATGGCGTGGTAAGCGTGATGTTCATCCATTCACCGGCCACCGGGGTGATGGTGCCGTTGTAGACTTCGCTAAGCGATCCGAAGGGAACCCAGTCGGTGGCACTGGCGAAGGAGCTCTGCCCGGTGCTGCCCATATAGACGGTCCAGGAGGTCCAATTGTTGACCGGTAATCCTTCCCCGGTGTATTTGAAGGCGATATTGGTGATGAGCGAACCACCGCTGTACTCGCTGGCCAAGTAGATCTGCTGCGAATAATTGTAGCCGTAGCACGAGTAGATGGGCAAGTTTTGGTTCGTCGCGTCGCCGGTACCGATCTGGAAGGTGCCGGGTACGAAGGTCACCGGACCGGTCCAGAAACTTTGGTCGCTGCCGGAGCAGGCGCTTCGCACCCACACATAGACCGCGGTGCCGGTCGTGAGGCCGGTGATCAACTGGTTTTCCCCGGTGATCCCTGCAATACTGGGCGTTGTAGTGCCGATGGGCGGGGTGGGGTCGGTGCTGTAATACAGGTCATAGCCGTTGGCTGGGTTGCTTACCGATGCGGTCCAGCTCACCATCCCTTCGGTGAAGTCAGTCGCCGCCGCAGCAAGGTCGGTCACCTCCTCACAGCTCGGTACGGGTATCACCTTAACATCGTCCAAATACATCCCGCTGGGGTATTCCCCGACGGCCGAGTAGTAACGGAAACCAAAGTAGTACACGCCGGTTTGGGGCGGAGTGAAATCCACTGAATTGAAGAACGAGCCGTTACCGGTGCTCTGGTAATGGTCGGCCAACTGTGCAAGGGTATCCGCGGCAAAGGGTCCGGATTCGGCATACACGGACATGTTTGCGATGTTGAAATCGTAACCCGTTCCGTATTTGTAAGAAAGGCGATAGGCGGTGCCGCCCTCCAAATTGAGGCCTCCGGTATGCAACCAGTCATCGGCCGCACTCCCGCTGAAATCAGAGTAGACAATTGCCGCGTTCGGGGTGAATCCCGTAGGTACGAACTCGGAGGTTTCCCAGCCTTGTCCGTTAATGATCTCTCGGCGGAAACAATCGGGTATAGCAGGCGCTAGCACGGTGCTGAAATCTTCCAGGAACGGCACGTCATCAGCCACGCAGTTGGTCTTGAAAGGCAACAAGAGGGACCACGGTGAATTCGAACCGCTGCAAACGCCTGCCACATAAATGTAGTATTGGGTATTGGGGTCCAACCCGGATATGTCAATTGGCGTTGCACCGCTGGCCTCATCGCCCGAAGCGGCCAGCCCGGTGGCACCGCTGCCGGGGGCGCCGGAAGTTCTGATCTCGTAAGTGTAGCTGTCGGCATTGTTATCCGTCCAGCTTATGGAAACACCGTCCGAGAGGACGCTGCTGAATGCAACGTCAGATGGATAAATACAGTCCGCAGCCTCCAACTTCACATTGTCAACAGCCCACCAATAAGTATAGTCCCCGCCATAGACGAAACGAACTTGCGCGACCGGTGAAGCACCTGTTGCCGTGGTGATGTTGAACTGCATGCTCACGGCCGGGTCAGGGTAGCCTACGCTGGCGCCGGCGGGTGGGCTGTACACTTGGTTCCATTGGGTACCGTCCCACACTTCCACCCGTGCAGTGGTGTTGGGATAGTCATGGTAGCTCTGGTCAAAAGAAAGGATGAAGTTCCCCGCGGATGCATCAAAGGCAGGGGATACGAGCACAGCCTCGGAGTACCCGGCCCCGAATCCACAGTTGTCGCTGTCGAAGATGGCGAAATCCGTGTCAAAACCAGCCCCTGTGATGGCGCGCAGTCCGGGGTCATTGAAAACCCACGTGCAGGTACCTTCGGTCTGTTCCACGGTGAAGCCCGCTGTGGGGGCGCCTCCGGTGAAATCCTCATTGAAGATCACCTGCGCATTTACACTGGTTGCAAAGGCAAGTATCGCAGTCGCAGCAATGGTTTGAGCGGAAAGTTTCATCATGGTCGGGTAAAATGGGGTACGGTTATGTAGACGGTCAAATCTCCGGAACGAAAGTAATTGAAAATCATCTGATCATTTCCGGTGTCGATCCAGGTCGTTAATTTTGTGGGGCTTCCCGGCTAAAAGAAAGGGCCGCTCCGTCAATTCGGAACGGCCTCAAGCCGAAATTGAAAAGGCGAGTTTACTGCTTCACAAAGCGCAAGTGCGCCAAGTTCTCGCCAGCGGAATTCTGCGCTACAAGAATGTAGCTGCCGGTGTTGAGGGAGGTAATGTTGATGGCCTCCACGGTAGCGGTTTTCAGAACCAAGTTGCCCACCATTTCGTAGACCATTGCTTGCGTGGCCTTGCCGTTAGGATTGGTCAAGGTGATGCGGTCATTTGCGGGGTTGGGCATTAACGCAATTCCGTTCGCGGTGCTTCCGGCAATTCCGATGCTCATGTCCACATGTACGGTGTAATCCTCCCCTTGCCCGTTCATGTAGCTGGCGCAGGGGTCAGTGGCGTAGCCCCCTTTGCTGTTAACCACGCGCATACGGCCGATCCCGTTCAATGCATTTGTTGGAACGTTCACTTCGGTAATGAGCAAGGTGTCGCAAACGGAACCGGTGAGGTTGCCGATCTCTACCATGGTTTCGAAAACACTATCGAGGTCCCAATCGAAAAAAGCGGAAACGTAGTATGGGTTGACTCCGTCGTTCGGGTCCGCGCTGGCGGTAACGAAGATGGGATATGAACTGCCTGCGGTAAGGTTGGCGGTGAGGTCCGTGAAATCTTCCAAAGCCGGGCTTCCGTTCACATTGCTGGAGCTGCTGTTGTCGATATTCGCAAAGCTTACCTTACAAATGGGGTACACATCGGTAAACGACAGGTCGTTGCAGTAACCGAGGTCGGGTTGGGATACGGTTACCGTGTAGTCTTCGCCTTGTCCCCACCCGTAGTCATTTGCGCAAGGGTCGCTCGGATAGGCGAGGTACTTTTTCACAACGCGCATGTGGCTTGTGCCGACCAAGGCATTTGCGGGTACCTGTATATCGGTCATGATCACCGTGGCGCATGCGTTGTTGTTGAATGAGCCGACATGTATTGCGGTTTCAAAAACATGATCTTGGTCCCAGTCGAAAAAGACCGTGACACGTGCGGGGCCCGTTTCGGTGTTGCCCGTAACCGAGATGGGGTAGGTGTTGCCCGCTGTCACGACCGCTGAAATGTTCGTGAAGTTCTCCAAGGACGGGCTTCCATTGATCGCACTGGGGCTATCGTTGTTGATGCCCGCGAAGGTGACATTGCAGATGGGTTCAACAGCGTTTTCGAAATTCAATGTATGGCAGTATCCATCGTCCGGGGGAGGGGTGCCGATACAAACATCGAATGTGTTCGTCAGCTCACCGTAGTACCCATCGGAGTAAACCTGTAAAAAGTAGGTAGTGCCTGGCGTTAGGTTGGAAAGGTTGAGGAACCCATTTCCATTTCCATTGCAACTGCCCGGTACCAAGTTCAGGTTGTCGCAATCGCCCGTCCATAAGGCACGGTAAATGGAAAGATCTGGGGTGATGTTTGTGAGGGTAATTCGGTGTTCGGGGTTCGTTGCCACAAAAGAGAACCAGGTGTCGTCCTGCACGTTTCCGTTGCAAGTACTATTGCTGTTGGAGGCCGTGGCACCTACAAAAGTGCCGGGTACGGTTTGCGCGCAATCGAGGTCATTGTTCACAGGTACAGCGATTGCACCCGCGCAATCATCGTTCACTGGCGGCGTTGCAGGCACGCGGACACACACGTCGAACGTGGTGGTTACCGCCGGATTGTCGGAATAGGAATACACCTGCAAGTAGTAGGTAGTGCCAATGTTCAAACCTTCAAACCGTGCCGGTGTTTGGCTTTGGCAACCATCAGGAACAAGGGTCAGGTTTCCGCAGGCACCTTCCCAAAGGGCCATGTTCAAATACAGGGGTGGGCCGGTTATGTTCAACTCTACAACTAAGGTTTCCGCGGTTGCCATAAAGGAGAACCAGACATCATCATCAGCCAGACCTATGCAAGGGTTTGTGTTGTTCGATTGAGTGGATCCGAAAAGATCGCCTTGCGCGGTGGCCACACAATCTGCGGTCATGTTCACAGGTACCTCAATGGCCCCTGCGCAATCATCGTTAGCAGGTGTAACCGCAGGCAAGCCTACACAAATGTCGAAAGTAACAGGTTGTCCGCCCGCAGTGGAAAGGAGGCTGGCCTGCAAGTAATACGTAGTGCCCACGTTCAGGTCCGGGAAAGTCGTAATCATGCCGAGAGCACAACCGTTGGGCGCCAATGAAAGGTTCCCACAAATACCTTCCCAGAGTGTCACGGTCATCCCTGTCAAGCCAGAGATGTTCAAGAGTTTCACCACGTGGGTGGAACTGGTGGCCGTAAAAGAGAACCAGACGTCTTGGATCACGGTAAAACCGAAACAGGATGAGGGTAAAACGCTTGGCGTCGCACCGGCGAAGGTGCTCGCGGTTATCGTCCCACAGGCATAGTCGGGGTTAACGGTAAGGGGGAACGCATCTTCGCATTCATCATTGTCAAAGATGGTGGTGAAGGCTTCGGGATTGCTCCATGCACTGAGCTCCCCATCGCAATTGGCCCGCACGAAAGCAGCGTACGAGGTGCTGCTTTCCAGCCCGGTGATGTTCGTGTTGAACCCGTTACCGGATGCGATCGTGTTCGTTCCGTCCGGTTGGTCGCCAAGGGTTACTACCCATTCATAGCTGCTGCCATTATAAGTCCAATTGATGTTTGCACTCGTCGGGTAGATGTTGGAAATGGTGACGTTTTCAGGCGCCGGGCAGCCGAGATCTTGCACGAATACCGAATAGTCTTCTGCCTGGCCAAAATTGAAAACGCCACATGGAGCCGGTGTTTGGCCAACCGGAAAGTTCACCACGCGCATGCGGCTGGTCCCGGGCACGGCATTGGCGGGTACGATCACATTTGTGGTAACGGCTTGGCTACAGCTGTTTCCGCTGTATTGTCCGATGTTAACTGAGGCTTCAAAAATGCTGTCCTGGTCCCAATCGAAGAAGGCGTATGCATTGTAAACGATGAAGGAGCCCGTTGCACTTATGGAGATAGGGTAGATGGAACCTGCGGTGACGTTTGCCGTTTGGTCCGTAAAATCCTCCAAAGCGGGGCCCATGTTCCCACTACCCGGGCTATCGTTGTCTATTCCCCCGAAAGTAACGTTGCAGATGGGCTTTATCGTGGTGGTCACATCGTACGTAGCACAGTAACCTCCAGCATTGACGGGCGTCCCGATGCACAGGTCGAAGGTGTTGTTGTGCCCCGGTACGTTGTCCAACGAGAACACTTGTACGAAGTACGTTTCAGCGGGCACAAACCCGGCAACGACCTTGTTTTGGAAAGGCGAGCAACCATCGGGCTCCACGGTAAGTCCGCCACAAGAGCCGCCAAACACTTTTAGATAAACGTTATTGGGATCAACTCCGGTTACGTTCAACAACCTGACCCGGTGTGTGTTTCCGGTAGCGGTAAAGGAGTACCAGACATCATCATCGGCGAGGTAGGTGCATAGGACCGGTCCGGAACTGGTAGCTCCTGTAATGTTTCCGCCAACCGTAAGGTTGCAGGAATAATCGGGGTTCACGGGAAGGTTGGTCGCGGCATCGCAGTCGTCATTGATAGGCGGGGTGGTGAATGACAAGCCGTCGTTCCAAGTACTGAAGATGCCATCGCAATCGGCACGCACAAAAGCGGTATACGGGGTGGAGCTTTCCAATCCGGTAATATCAAAGTTGTTCCCAATGCCGGAAGCAATGGTGTCGGAGCCGTCCGGTTGGCCGCCAAGGGTTATCACCCACTGGTATGCATTACTGCCATTGTCGGTCCAACTAATGGTGGCACTTTCCGGGGTTAAACCGGAAATGGCCAGGTCTGCAGGAAAAGTGCACTCCACACGTTCCAATTGAATGTTGTCCAGTGCCCACCACCATTCCCAAAAACCGCGATAACGGAAGCGGACTTTGGCATCCTGCGCGCCACCTGCCGCACCGGTGATGTTCACGGTGGTGGAAACGGCCGGGTTCGGGTAGCCCACATCCCCGATCGCAGTAGGCGAATAAACGATGTTCCATTGGCTGCCGTCCCACACCTCCACGTTGGCTGTGGTCGCGCCCGTGGTGCGATACTGCTGGGAGAATGAGAGGATAAGGTTGCCTGTGGAGGCGTCAAATTCAGGGGAGACCAATGCCGCTTCGGAACTAAAGATGGCGGGTTCGCCGCAATAGTCCATATCGAAAATGGCGAAATCCGCATCGAACCCCGCTCCGGTAATTGTCTTCCAGTCGGGGTTGCCGTAGAACCAGTGGCAGTTGCCGGCGATCTGCTCCATGGTAAAGCCTGTGGTACTTCCGGTAGCAGTAAATTCTTCGTTGAACACCACTTGGGCATCGAGGCCGCTTGCAAATGCAAGAGTTGCAGAGAGGGTGAGATGTTTGATCATGGCGTAAGAATTTCTGCGTGAATGGAATGCAATGATTTGCAATATACAAATTCAAAAGTCGGCGCATTATCCTGTAATCCCTGCCTCTGAAAAATGAAAAGCCAGGGGAATACGAAGTTTTAAAATTGGTTGGGCCGCAATGGCAAAGGGCCGCCCCGCGCATGCGGAACGGCCCAAGCCAATGCAGTGTGCTTTTCCCTTACTGCTTCACAAAGCGCAGGTGCGCCAGTTTTGCGCCAGCGGCATCTTGTGCTACAAGAATGTAGCTGCCGGCGGTAAGAGATGTGATGTTAATGGCGTCCACGCTGGCGGTTCTCAGCACCAAGTTGCCTACCATGTCGTACACGATGGCCTGTGTGGCCTTGCCATTAGGGTTGATCAACGCGATGCGATCATGCGCTGGGTTCGGAGCAAGGCTCAAGCTTGTGGCGTTTGCTTCTGGAATGCCGATGGACAGGTCCACCTGTACGGTATAGTCTTCGCCTTGGCCGTAGCCGTATGCTCCACAGGGATCGACCGGGGAAACATTCCAGTTCTTCACCAAGCGCATGCGGGTATTGCCGAGCGCAGCATCCAAGGGAACCGTTATGGAAGCAGTAAGGGCAGTCGTACAGGAATCTGTATCAATTGAGCCCAGTTCTTCCACCGTTTCAAAGGTTCCATCCTGATCCCAGTCAAAGAATGCTGTGATGTAGTCTACGTATGCACCTGCCGTATTTCCGGTCACGGAAATAGGGTAGGTCGCCCCTTGTGTCACCATGGCCGGAGTGGTCGCAGTAAAGTCTTCCAAAGCTGGCGTGCCATTGACTTCAGCAGAGCTGGAGTTGTCGATGCCTGCGAAGGTCACGTTGCAGATAGGTTCCACATCGAACTGGTATGAAAGCGAATCGCAGTACTCAGGAGTTGTGCCGCCTGTCACCACTACACTATAGTCTTCCGCTTCTCCGTATAAAGCATCTTGGCACGGGTTGGGAATGTCGTGGTTGTAGTCCAGCATGATGCGCATGCGCGTTGCTCCGGCCAAGGCGTCAGCAGGTACTGCGATCGTGGTGTCCACCGTGAGTGGGCCACCGCCGAATGAAGAGGCCAGTGTATAAACCTCACCTGCATCGTCCAGTACCAAGTTCTGGTTCCAGTCGATAAAGGCGTAGAGGTATTCATTTGCATCAGTTTCCATGGAAACCGAGATATCGTAAGTGCCGCTCGGTGCCACCTCCGTGCTTTGGTCGGTATAGTCCACGGGGCCACCAATATCTCCCGCGCTGCTGTTGTCGATGTCGCCGAAGGTCACATTTGTGATGTGTTCAAAATCCACGTTTCCGAAATTGGAAATGCAGTAGCCATAGTGCAGCAATACGGGGGCGGACCAAATGCTGGAATCGCCACCGGCGCAGTTACTGCGCACGTACACTTGGTAGTCAATGTTGTCGCTGAGGCCGGTAAGTGCCAAAGGGCTGCCTGCCACGTTGCCGGATTGCTCCAAGCCTGTTGCGCCACTCCCGGCATCACCGGAACTGCGCACTTCGTAGTCATAGCTTTCGGCGCCATTAGCCGTCCAGCTAATGCTGGCATCTGGCGGTGTGAAGCTGTCCAAGGCAACATCCATCGGTGGTTGGCAAGAGGGCAAGGTGCCGATGCACACGTCGAATGCCGATGTTTCACCCGGGTTGGCGAAATAGGTGTAAACCTGCAAATAGTAGGTGGTGCCGGGTGTAAGACCACCGACGTTCATGATCTGGGGGTCGCTGCAGCCGTTGGGCACAGCCACGAGGCTCCCGCAAGTTCCCTCCCACAACGTCATCACCATGTCCGTAGTGGACCCGGTCTGGTTGATCAGGCTGAAGCGGTGCAAGGTGTCTGTTGCCATGAAGGTGAACCACACATCGTCATTGGCAGTTCCTACGCATGTGGACGTGACTCCGCTGCCTGTTGCGCCAGTAACCGTTCCGGCCACGGTTTGTCCGCATTCGAAATTGGGGTTCACGGGCACTGTCAAGGCACCGTCACAATCGTCATTGGTAATTCCGGTGGAGAAGTTTACGCCGCCACTCCAAGGGCTGAAGGTGCCGCTGCAGTCGGCGCGCACGAATACGGTGTACGGCGTACCGCTGTCAAGGCCGGTAGCATCCATATTGGACCCGTCGCCTGAAGCCAGTTCGTTGGTTCCGTCTGGCGTGCTGCCATCGGTAACGGCCCACTCGTAGCCGGTGCTTCCATTGTCCGTCCAGCTAAAGGATGCGCCGTCCGTGGTGATGTTGGAAACGGCAAGGTCCGAGGGATAAAGGCAACCCACGGCTTCAACCGCGATGTTGTCAACTGCCCACCAATATTGGTAATCCCCGCCGTAAACAAAGCGCACCTGCGCTTCGTTGGACCCACCTGCGGCAGCGGTGATGTTGATGGACATGCTTACCGCCGGGTTGGGATAACCGACGCTGGCCCCGACCGGAGAGTAAACTTCGTTCCATTGTGTGCCGTCCCAAACTTCCACAGCGGCTGTGGTAGTGGTGTATGTACGGTACGATTGGTCGAAGGTGAGCAGGAAATTCCCGGCGGAGGCATCAAAAGCCGGGGAGACTAAGTTGGCAGTGGCCTGACCGGCGTCGAAGCCGCAAAAGTCGCTGTCGAAAATGGCGAAGTCAGCATCAAAGTTGGCACCGGAGATGTCCCGCGCTCCTTGATTGTCATAGGCCCAAGTGCACGTGCCTTCCACTTGGTCCACTGTAAAGCCCGCCGTGCTGGCACCGCCGGTAAAGTCCTCGGTAAAGACCACTTGAGCATTCGCGCCAGTGTTAAAAGCCATCGCCGCGACAAGCATCGCGGAAGGCCAAGAAAGGTGACGCACTTTGCGTTCACCCCATGCAGAGTCATGTTTCATCATCTGGGTTTTGGGATTTAAGGGTTTCTTGTTTCCGCTCCGACATTTTCTCGAGCACTCACCGTTGAATTGTGATGGAGCGGTGCCCCAATATAGTAAAACTGGATGGAATGAGACCGGTGCCGGCCGGTTTTACTAACGGAAACCTGGAGGGAAGAGTGGAAGCAAAGCAGTACCATACCACATTCGGATGTGCAAAACTGTGGCATCGGGTGCTGCGTGTACTACTCCATGCCACCCACATTTGGCAAAGACCATAACTCGCACATGAAGAAAAAAGACCGGAAGATCTTCGTCCTGGATACTTCAGTGATCCTTTACGACCACTCTGCCATCGAGAGTTTCCAAGAGCACGATGTGGCGGTTCCGATACAGGTGTTGGAGGAATTGGACACGTTCAAAAAGGGGAACGACACCATCAACTTCGAAGCACGCGAGTTCATCCGCCACTTGGACAGCATCGGCCACAACGATGTGCTCACGGAGTGGATGCCGCTGAACGGACCGACGAAAGGGAGCTTCAAGGTGGTGGCGAAACACGACCTCAACGGAGTGGATGCCACCAAGGTATTTCAGGACGGGAAGAATGACCACCAGATATTGAACGCTGCGCTCACATTGAAGCGGCAGCATAAAGACCGGAAGGTGGTACTGGTAAGCAAGGACGTGGCACTTCGGTTGAAGGCGAAAAGTTTGGACATCCTCGCCGAGGACTTTCTTACCGGCAAAGTGCGCGATCTGGGGCGGAATCTGTTCACCGGGCTCACGGTGGAAGAGAACGCGGACGAAGGCGCCATAGATGCGTTGTTCAACACGGGCTTTGCTCCCGTGAGCGACCTGATGAAGACGGCGCCGCAAGGCAACCACTTCTTCATTCTGAAGAACGGCAAAAAAAGCGTGTTGGCCAAGTATGACCCGCGCACGCGCAAAGTGGGCCGGGTGGAAAAGCAGACGGTGTTCGGCATCGGCCCGAAAAATGCGGAACAGACCTTGGCGATGAGCGCCCTGCTGGACCCGGAGATCAAGCTGGTAACGTTGCAAGGCGCGGCGGGCACGGGTAAAACACTGTTGGCTTTGGCATGTGCGCTGGAGCAGCGCCGCGATTACCGGCAGATCTTTGTAACGCGCCCGGTGGTGCCGTTGAGCAACAAGGACATTGGCTATTTGCCCGGTGACATCCAGAGCAAGATGGACCCTTACATGCAGCCCATCTGGGACAACCTGAAGTTGATCAAGGGGAACTTTGAGAAGAACGACGGCACGTTGAAACGGATCGAGGAAATGGTGCAGAATGAAAAGATCACCGTGGCTCCTTTGGCGTACATCCGTGGGCGCAGCCTCAGCAATATTTTCTTCATCGTGGACGAGGCGCAAAACCTTACACCGCTGGAAGTGAAGACCGTGATCAGCCGGGCAGGCGAAGGCACCAAGGTGATCTTCACCGGCGACGTACACCAGATCGACACCCCTTATTTGGATTCAGAGAGCAACGGCTTGAGCTACTTGATCTCCAAAGCCAAGGGCGATCCGCTTTTTGCGCATATCACCTTGGCCAAAGGCGAGCGCAGTGCATTGGCGAATTTAGCGAACGAGCGGTTGTAGGGAAAGAAGTTGTAAACGCGAAGAGGCCGCCTGGACCAGGCGGCCTCTTCGGCATTCAATTCCAGTGATCGCGCTTAACGCACCACCAATTTCTCCGTGCGTTGGCCCAAGCCGTTTTCCAAGCGCACCATGTAGACACCACGGCTGATGCCAAGCTTGCCGAGATCCAGTTCCAGTTGCTGCGCACCGGCGGCTACCTGTTGCACATAAACTTTACGGCCTGTCATGTCCAGGAAGGAAAGCTGCCCCGTTTTCGAACCGGCAAGGTCAACGTTGATGGTGAGCTGATCGGTGGCAGGGTTTGGGAAAAGGCTGAGCGAGCCGCTTTGCGCGAGTTCGTCAATGCCGACCACACCACTGATCTTTACATCGTCCAGGAAGAGGTCGTTGGAGAATGGGCCGCTGGTGTAGCGGAACCGGAAGCGCACCTGGTTGTCCTGCACAATGCTGGACATGGAGTAGTTCATTTGGCGCCAGTCACCTGCAGTAGGGATGTAGCCCGCATCGCCGATGCCCGCCGTTACCAGTTCACCGCCGGAAATGTTGTCCTTCACCAACCACGTCTTACCACAGTCAGTGGAATAAGAGATCTCCAGCGACTCCGTAATGTCGGCCGCCACGTTAGTGCGCGTCTTGTAAGCGAACCAGAAAGAGAATTCGACACTGGACACGTTGGAGAGATCGAGCGAGGGCGTCAAGATGATGTCCTGGTCATGCAGGAAGTCGCTGGTGGTGCTGAAAATGTCCTGCACTTTGTCGTAGGTCTGGGAAGCGTTCAGGATGGCACTGCCAGGTGCATCATGTCCAGCAGCATCGGTCCATCCCCAATAGCTGGAGTTGTTCTCGTAATTCAGTACGGGCCAGCTCCAGAAATCGTTGATGTTGTTGAACGATTGGTTGAGCAATCCGTTCACTTCGGAATAGCCCGCACCGATCAGGATCTCATAGGGCTTGGAGATGGTGTTCTCACCTTGGTCGTTGCCGGCGGTAAGCGTAACGTTACGGTAGCCGGGGCCTTCAAAGCTTACAAAGGGGTTCTCGTCGGTGGAGGTGGCGGGTGTTCCGCCGTCGAAGGTCCAGTTCCAGTAAGTGGCGGTGGCGCGTTTCACGTTAGCCTTGAACTGTACTTGCGTGCCTTCGCAAACGAAGGGCGTGCGGGTGTAGAAATCGGCCTCCGGGGCGCAGCTCACCTGGTTTCCGTTAATGCCCACCTGAGCTTGGTTCACCGGATTCCACAAGTTGTTGCGGTCGCTCGTGCCGCTCGCCAAGGTAAAGCGCATACGGTCCGCTTGTCCTTCGGTGAACATGTGGCTGCAGCCCGAATACTCCATGTAGTTCTGGGTGTTCTCAATGATGCCGTACTGCCCTTTCACGGTAAGGCTGTCCACGGTAAAGCTGCCATTATCGCTTTCGGCGTTCCATGCATAGATGCGGAAGGTGATGGGAGTGATTTGATTGGTGTAAGGGTCACCTGAAACGGTGACAGTGGCCTTAGAGCCGATGCCGGATGTGTCTTTGTCGAAATAGAACGTGGTGCCGTTCACATTGAGGATCGAATCCACCGGCCCGAGCGTTGCGGCCAAATTGGTGCCAAAGTTGTTAGAGACGTTTGAGCGTACGGCGAAAGTGCGCGGGCCGTCATTCGGAGCGGTCGACTTTAAAGGTAAGTCCGGTCAAACGCATTGAATGGCCCAGTTGCGGTGAAACGGTGATCTCGTAGTACTTGGCGGAGTTGAGACTACCGGTAAGGCTTACAAAGGACGTGTCCATGTCCGTGGCCCCGGTATCCCAGTCGTTGAATGCGAACTCACCATCAATGGAGGAATTGCCGCTAACTCCATGCGCCACAGCTTGGGAGTAAGTAAGCGCAACCGTTTCGGTGGTATCGCCAGGGTAGATCAGCGATGCAGGTGCCGTGGGAGAAGCCACCCCGCTGAAGGTGGTCACGTCATTGAAATCGTAATTTCCGATCAAGGGGGTAAGGCTGCAGAAAGAATCGTAAAGGCTTTGCGGAGAGCAGTTGTTGTGCCCCTTGGTCACAGGGGTATCGCCAACGCCGTCATCCCCACAGCTCACCGTGGGGTCATTGGTGCTGCCCCAAGTGTGCTGCAGATTAAGGTAGTGGCCCAATTCATGGGTCAAGGTAGTGGCATCGCCACCGCCGAAACTGGATAGTGAGTTGTAGATCAAGATAACACCGTCGCGCAACGTGCCTGAGGCATCTTGTACGTCAGCAGGCAGTTGGGAGAAACCCAACAGCGTTCCACCGCCGGGGATCGGCGGGAAATTTTTGATCACCCAAACGTTCACGTAGTGCTGGCGGAACCAAGGGTTGAGTTTGGAGAAATTGCCGGCACTGGAGGAGCGCAAGGAAGTGATGCGGTCAATGCCGTTGGTGCACAGGCCATAAGGGTCCTTGGTTGCCAATTCCCACCGCACTTTCACGTTTCCGATCTTAGGAACGTATCCGCAGCATACTTGGTCCAAGTCGGAGTTCATTGCGGCATAATCCAAGTTGAGCTGGTCCACTTGCTGTTGGATCTGCTCGTCGCTTACGTTATGGTTGTCATCAGCGGCAGTAGGATCATACAGCACGTGGAACACCAATGGGATCACATATGTAGTCGAGTCATCGCCTTCGCGCTTGGTATCGCGGGCTTTCAAGTATGCTTGAAGGCCGTTTTCGTATTCGGCTTCTTGCCGGAGCAGGTCCGGGTTGGCCTCGATCATCAGGCGGCGCTGTTCATCGGTACCGCACCAATTGCCGTTCTGGGCTTGGGTTTGTACGGTAGTGATCGCGAAGACGGCGGCGGCAACGAAGGGAAATGCGGAATGTAGTTTCATGTGCAAGAGGGGTCTATCCAATACATGTCGGACCGCACGAAGATAGGATTCTTCGGAATAACGCAATTCACTTTTCCGGGGAAGGGTCCCTTTCAAGGCAGTAACGGTCAGAGCACACGGCATCCAAGCGGTTAGCGCCGTAAGGTTGGCAGGCCGTTCGGCCTTACGATGAATGGATGCTTTTTCCTACCGCACCACTAATTTCTCCGTGCGTTGGCCCACACCATTTTCCAAGCGGACCATATATATGCCGGAAGGGATGTCGAGCTTTTCCAGGTCAAGGTCCAATTGTTTTTCACCCTTGCGAACAGCTTGGGTGTGAACGGTGCGCCCGGTCACGTCCAGCATGGTGAGCGTGCCTGCACGTGCGGTGCCGAGGTCCAAATTGATGGAAACATGGTCCGTGGCCGGGTTGGGGAACAGGCTGATGGTAACCGCTTGTTCGTTTTCCGCGATGCCCACTATGCCGCTTATGTTCACATCGTCCAAGAAGAGGTCGTTGGAGAACAACCCGCTCTTGTAACGGAAGCGGAAACGCACGTGGTCGTCCTGAACGATGCTGGACATGTTGAGCACGACTTGGCGCCAATCGCCGACTTGCGGGGTATAGTTTGCGTTGCCGATGCCGGCGGTAACCAGTTCGCCGCCGGTGATGTTGTCTTTTAACAGCCATGTCTTTCCGCAATCGATGGAGAATTCGACCGCCAGTGATTCGGTGATGTCGGCCGCCACGTTTGTGCGCGTCTTGTAGGCGAACCAGAAAGAGAGCTGGATGGCGGAAACGTTCTGCAGGTCCATGATGGGCGTCATCAGGATGTCCTGGTCACTGAACGTGTTGCCGGGGAATATGTCCTGGACTTGATTATAGGAAAGTGAAGCGTTCAGCTTGGCACAACCGGGGGCATCGTGTCCAACATTGTCGCTCCAACCCCAGTAAGTGTCGTTGTCCTCATAATTCACCGTGGGCCAGCTCCAAAAGTCGTTGATGTTGTTGAATGGCTGGTCCAATAGTCCGTTCACTTCCGAATAGTTGGCTCCGATGCGGATGGTGTATTCCTTGGAAACCGTGTTTTCGCCTTGGTCGTTGCCGGCAGTGAGCGTAACCGTGTGGTAGCCCGGTTCCTGAAAACTCACGAAGGGATCCTGATCGGTAGAGGTAGCGGGGTTTCCACCTTCGAAGGTCCAGTTCCAGTACGTGGCCGTGGCGCGCTTCACATTCGCTTTGAGCTGCAATTGGGTATTGGGGCAAACAAACGGGGTTAGGGTATAGAAATCCGGTTCCGGGGCACAGGTTATCTCGTTTCCGTGGATGCCGGTATAGGCCATGTTGGCAGGCTGCCACAGGTTATTGCGCTGAGCGATGTTGTTGTTCAGCGTAGCGCGCATGCGATCGCGCTGGCCATTGGTGTACATCACCGAGCAATAGGAGTAGTCCATGTAATTCTGGTAGTTCTCATGGATGCCCGGATCACAGATGTCGTTGTTTATAGGCCCCGGGCACACCAAGTTGAAGCCTTTTGTGATCGGGGTGTCCTCCACGCCATCATCCCCGCAAGCAGCGCCGGCATCGTTGTTGGAGCCCCACACATGCTGGAGGTTCAAGTAGTGGCCGATCTCATGCACCAAGGCGAAGGAGACCAAAGAAGTTGAAAGGATGACCACCCCGTCGCGCAGGGAACCGAGGCCATCCTGCGTATCGGCGGGGAAGTATGCGTATCCGGCCACGCCCGGGCTGGCAATACCGTTCACCACCCAAATGTTGAGATAGTGGTCCCGTGGCCAGCCGCTTACCTTGGAGAAGTCGCCGGACCTGCTGGAGCGCTGCGTGGTAACGCGGTCCACACCGTTCGAGCAGTTGCCGAAAGGATCTTTGGTGGCCAGGTCGAACTGAATGCGCGAATCGGCCGCGATGGCCTCAAACCCGCAGCAGATCACCGAGGTGTCCGCATTGCGCTTGCGGTAGTCCGTGTTCAGCAGTTCCACCGCTTCGTAGATGCTTTGGTCCGGGAGGTTGTGGTTGTCCGTAAGGCTTGTGGGGTTCTACTGTACGTGGAACACGATGGGGATGTGGTAGATCACGGTGTCGGCCTCGTCGCGCAGGCCAGCTTTGGCTTGGAGGTAGGTTTGCAGGCCACTTTCGTACAGAGCCTCTGCATGGGCCATTCTAGGGTCGGCCATCAACAATTGCGAGCGCGCCTGGTCCGTTCCACAGCCGAAGCCGCCAGGGGCTTGTGCATTTAAGAGGAGGGAAGAGCAAGCAAAGGCAGTAGTAGCGGCCCAAAGGGTAAGGCGTGGCATCATGTTCCGGGGTTATGCGGGTGCAATGTAAATGGAACGGGAACATGATGCCAGCCAAGGCGGCAGCTTTATCGACATTGCTTTTCCAGGTGGAAGCGATGAAGTGGCGGATCCGATGGAGCGCTTCCCTTTCGGAACAAGATTACCTTCGCGGCCCGTTTTATCGACCAGCGGGCAAAAAAGCATGGGATTGAAGTGTGGTATCGTCGGCCTTCCGAACGTGGGGAAGAGCACCTTGTTCAACTGCGTTAGCAGCGCGAAGGCCCAAGCGGCCAACTTTCCGTTCTGCACCATCGAGCCCAACACGGGCATCATCACCGTGCCGGACCCGCGCCTCAACGCGCTGGCGGAGATCGTGAACCCTCAACGCATTCTGCCCACCACGGTGGAGATCGTGGACATCGCCGGCTTAGTGAAAGGCGCTAGCAAAGGCGAGGGCTTGGGCAACCAATTCCTGGGCAACATCCGCGAGTGCGATGCCATTTTGCATGTGCTGCGCTGCTTCGACGACCCCAACGTAGTACACGTGGACGGCAGCGTGGACCCCGTTCGCGACAAGGAGGTCATCGACATTGAACTGCAATTGAAAGACCTGGAAACGGTGGAAGCCCGGCTGAAGAAAGTAGAGAAGCAGGCGCAGATCGGCGAGAAAGAGGCGAAGCGCCGCTTCGAGCTGCTCAGCCGCATTCGCGAAGCCCTGCTGAAAGGGGAAAGCGCCCGCACCGTGGTCACGGCCAATGACGACCCCGCGCTGCTGAACGAGTTCCAACTTCTCACCAGCAAGCCCGTGCTTTACGTGTGTAACGTGGAAGAGAAAAGTGCAGTGAACGGCAACGCATACGTGGAACTCGTCCGCAAAGCTGTTGCTGCCGAGGACGCCGAGGTCATCTTCGTCACCGCGGCCATCGAGGCGGAGATTGCCAGCATGGAAACCGCCGAGGAGCGCGACATGTTCCTGCTCGACATCGGGCTGAAGGAACCCGGTGTCAACAAGCTCATTCACGCTGCCTACGACCTGCTGAAGTTAGCGACCTACTTCACCGCAGGCGTACAAGAGGTACGCGCGTGGACCATCCACCAAGGCATGACAGCCCCGCAGGCTGCGGGCGTTATCCACAGCGACTTTGAAAAAGGCTTTATCCGCGCCGAGGTTATTGCCTTCAGCGATTTTGTCGCGTTGAAAGGAGAAGCCGGTGCCAAAAGCGCTGGTAAGTTGAAGGTGGAAGGGAAGGAGTACGTGGTGAAAGACGGCGACGTAATGCACTTCCTCTTCAACGTGTGATGCGTTTGCTCCGGCCTGTCCTCTTTCTATTGCTGGTTTGCGGCATCCGCTTGGGTGCGGTAGCCGCACCGGGGAATGACGACCAGGCCCGCACTGTGGTCCACATGCTGGATTACGTGAGCGTGGATTATCCGGTCTTCGTGAAAAACGGCCAAGTGTTGGACTCGGCGGAATATGCCGAGCAGCAGGAATTCGCACAGCAAGTCTTAACGCTGCTAAGCGCATTACCGAAAGTTTCAGGCGGCAAGGACCTGATCCCCGAGGCGCAGAAATTGCTAGAACGCATCGCACAGAAGGCGGACGGCCTCGAAGTGTCCGCATTGGCCAAGGCATTACGCGCGGATGTGATCATGGTCTATGGCGTCGCGGTGGCGCCCAAGCAAGTGCCTGATCTGGCTAACGGAACTGTGCTCTACAACGCCCATTGCGCCAGCTGCCACGGCGCAACCGGTGCCGGCGACGGCCCGCAAGCTGAAGGGTTAGAGCCCGCACCGCGCAATTTTCATGACATGGAGGCCATGGAGGTGCGCAGCCCTTTCGGCCTTTACAACACCATTACACTTGGAGTGGAGGGCACTTCGATGTTGGGCTATGGTGCGTTGACGGATGCCGAGCGCTGGGACTTGGCGTTTTACGCCGCAAGTGTCGGCAGCGATCCCGATTTGGTCAAACGAGGCGAGGCGCTTTGGAAGAAAGGGGAGGGCACGGACCAGTTCACGGACCTGCGGGCATTGGTCACCGCCACGCCGTTGGAGGCACGGCAACAGCACAGTGCTGATCGCGAGGCCGTATTGGCCTTCCTGGTCGCGCATCCGGAAGCGGTCAAGGTTTCTGCTCCTTCGCCGCTGGCCGTTACGCGGGCCAAGCTCCAAGAAGCGCTTGAGGCTTATCGCAAAGGCGATCCAGCCAGTGCGCGTCAGCTTTCCATCAGTGCATATCTCGAAGGTTTTGAGCTGATCGAAGCACCGTTGGATAATGTGGACGCACCGTTGCGACGCGAAACGGAACGTGAAATGATGGCCCTGCGTTCCACCATCGGTGCCAACGCTCCGGCGGACTCCGTTGCCGCGAGCATCGGGCGCATCCAAGCCTTACTGGATCGTGCCGACGAAAAGCTCAGCGGAGATGCGCTCTCCACCACGGCGGCATTTGTCAGTTCGTTGTTGATCTTGCTGCGCGAAGGCTTAGAGGCGATCTTGGTCCTTGCCGCCATCATCGCCCTGGTGATGAAGACCGGCAGGCGCGATGCTTTGGCGTGGATCCATGGAGGATGGATCGCTGCGGTGGTACTCGGGATTTTCACATGGTTCTTGGCGCGCACGGTGATCTCAATTTCCGGGGCCAACCGTGAAATGACTGAAGGCGTAACCGCGTTGCTCGCCGCAGTGATGTTGCTCTACGTGGGCTACTGGCTGCATAACAAAAGCAACACAAAGCGTGGCAACGCTTCATCCGCGAAAAGGTGGACAATGCACTGGGCAAAGGCACGCTGTGGACACTCGCCGGCATATCCTTTCTGGCGGTCTATCGCGAGCTCTTCGAGATCATCCTTTTCTATGAAACCTTGTTCAGCCAAGCCGGACCGGCAGGTCAGCAAGCGGTACTGGGCGGCATCGGCGCTGCACTGGTGTTGCTGGGGATCATCGGCGGAGCCATCTTAAAATTCAGCGTTCGCCTACCGATCGGACCGTTCTTCGCCGCCACAGCAGGTCTGTTAGCATTAATGGCAGTGGTCTTCGCGGGGAACGGTATCGCGGCATTACAGGAAGCGGGCGTGGTGCATGCCACTTTCGTGAATTTCATTTCGGTGCCGCTTTTGGGCATTCACGCTACGGTACAAGGCTTGGTGATGCAAGGCATCGTGCTGGTGCTGGTGATAGCAGGCGTGCTGGTTGGGCGCTGGCGTATGGCGCGGGCGACGGTTTGATCGGTACTTGCTACCTTTACTGTGTCAATCGGAAGAACCCATGGACATTGCAGCAAAGAAAGTCGAGCTCGTGCAGCATTTACTTTCCATCATGGATGAGAAAACGTTGATGCGCGTTGCTACTTTTTTCAAGAAAGAAATTCCTGCAACTGCGGATGCTGATGACGAAATAACCGATGAAGAATTTGCCGAGTTTGAGGAGATGCGAGCAAAGCGTGATCGTGGGGAAGTGAGGTTCCTAAGCGAGAAGGAGTCCATGGCGGAGGTGCGGCGTTTGATCGCCCAAGGAAAAGGATGAAATCTCGGCTGGAGATTTCCCCCATTGTCCATGCGGAAGTTGCTGAAATTTACCTTTTCTACGCACGGGATACGGAAAGCTCCGGTGATCGGTTTCTAAAAGCGCTGCGCCAATGCTATAAGGACTTGCTTTTGCGTCCCTATGGCTATCAAATAAGAAAAGCACCATACCGCTACGCGATGCTTCATCGTATGAAGTATCGGGTGGTTTATACCGTTGTAGACGACCTTGTGAGCATCTATCAGGTGAGGCACAACAGCCGAAAACCAAGCAAGAAATACGGGCCGTAATGTTCGGGTTCTCCGGTATTCCGGGTTTATAGTAGTTGAAAACAAGCATTCAGGAGCTGAATGCGCTGAAATAGGCCCAGATTGGGTTGTATTTTTACCATCAATTGCTTGATTGTCGATCAATTAAGTTTTATGAGCGTAAATCTATACGCTCCGTTTAGATTTACGCTCATTTGCCGAATTTGCTGTCTCGGGCTTATTTAGATTTGATGATCAAGAACGTGCTAAAGTTGCATTTGCTGGAACTTCTTCAGTCTAAGCCGACAGGCCTTGGTTTCACGGATATCGACAGGATGTTGATCTCGGAATTCACGCCAAGTGAGGTTTCTAGTAATTTGGGTGCGTGCTTCACAGAATTGACCGAAATGGGATTGATCGAGCGCATGGACAGGCGATATTGCATCACCCAAAATGGGATGCAGCATTTGAAAGAAAGAATTTGAGGACAATCCTTATCAGGATCGGAACAATCCGCCGCAAAGCGGCATCACTCCTGTAAATCCTGTAATCCTGTCAAAAAACCTGTCGCTATCTCTCATCTTCAGGCCCAATCCGACATCCAAACCATGACCACCGAGGAAGCAAAAAGCATCTTGCAGCCATTTGAGATAAACGGCCAAAGCCCCCAGCACTGGTTCGACATTGGCTGCGGAAGCGGCACGTTCACCCGCGCCCTGGCAGAGCTGTTGCCCGAAGGCAGCACCATAACAGCCGTAGACAGCAATGCCGCAGCTATGCGCAACATGCCAGGAACGCATGCTGGCGTATGCATCCGCATGCTTGTAGGCGATGTGGCGCAGATCGATTTTCGCAAGGCGGACGGTGTGCTGATGGCGAACGTGCTTCATTTCTTGAAGGACCAAAAAATCATGTTGACGCGCTTGGCCAAATGCGCCGATCATATAATTTTGGTGGAATACGACACCGATCAGGCTCGGCCGCCATGGGTGCCATTCCCTGTAAGCCGCTTGAAGGCTGCAGAACTGTTCAACTCCGCCGGATTTATTGAAGTGATGGATCTGGGTCGGAGAGATTCAAGCTATGGCCCCGAAGAGTTGTACGGCATTTCGTGCAGGAGCGGGCGGATCGCTTGAATCCTGAAATCATGTCCGGACAGTCATTGGTCCGCTACCTTCGCCCTCCTATTTCCCTTGCCGCATGAACCATTCCCTCGCCGCGTTGTCCATCCTACTGCTCGCCGCATCCTGTGGCACCAGCGACACTCCCAAGCAAGAAATGCCAACTACCGCACCAGTCCGCGAAAACCCCTTCTTCTCCGAAAGCACGCTCTACTTGGGCGCTCCGGATTTCTCCAAGATCCAGAACCGTGACTTCAGCCCCGCAATGGACGAGGGGATGGTGAAGCAGTTGGATGAAGTGAATGCCATTGCGGACAACAAGGACGCGGCCACCTTCGACAACACAATCATCGCGTTGGAAAAGAGCGGCCAAGAACTCACACGTGTCAACAAGGTCTTCTTCAACTTGATCGCAAGCAACACCAACGACAGCCTCCAAGCCGTCAACACGGACATGGCACCGAAGTTGGCCGCGCACAGCGACGCCATCAACCTCAATCCGAAGCTCTTCGCCCGCGTGAAAAGCCTCTATGAAAAGCGCGATTCCTTGGGTCTCGACAGCGTTTCCACGCGCTTAGTAGACCGTTACTACACACGCATGGTGCGCGCTGGTGCATTGTTGAACGATGCCGACCAAAAAAGCCTGCGGGCCTTGAATGAAGAGGAATCGAAACTTAGCACCTTGTTCAGTGAAAACCTGCTGAAAGAAGTGAACAACGCCGCCGTGTTGGTTGACGACAAAGCGCAGCTGGACGGCATGATGGATGCGGAGATCACCGCCGCCGCCACCGCAGCTAAGGAGAAGGGTAGCGATGGCAAATGGCTTATCACCTTGCAGAACACCACCATGCAACCGGTGCTGGCCGAGCTGAAAAACCGGGCCTTGCGCGAACGCATTTTCACCGCCAGCACCCAGCGCGGCATGCTGGGCAACGCCACCGACCAAAAAGCCACCGTGAGCCGTTTGGCGCAGCTCCGCGCCCAACGCGCCAAGCTGCTCGGCTTTCCCAACTACGCGGCCTATACACTGGACGACCAAATGGCCAAGACGCCCGATGCCGCCGTGAAATTGCTCACCGGCATGGTGCCCGCCGCCGTGAAAAATGTAAAGGCCGAAGCCGCCAAATTGCAAGCCGTGATCGACAAGGAAAAGGGCGGCTTCACGCTCGCACCTTGGGATTGGGACTTCTACGCCGAGAAGGTGCGCAAGGCTGAATACGACCTCGACGAAAGCCAGATCAAGCCCTACTTCGAGCTGGACCGCGTGCTGCATGATGGCGTGTTTTTTGCTGCGCACGAGATGTACGGCATCAGCTTCAAGGAGCGCAAAGACCTGCCCGTTTATCGCCCGGAAGTGCGCGTGTTCGAAGTGTTCGATGCGGACAGCAGCACCATCGGCCTGATCTACGCCGACTACTACGCCCGCGACAACAAGCAGGGAGGCGCATGGATGGACAGTTTTCAGGACCAAAGCGGCTTGTTGGATGAAAAGCCGATCGTTACCCAGAACATGAACATCCAGAAACCCGCCGATGGCCAGCCCGCGCTGTTGAGCTTCGATGAGGTCACCACCATGTTCCACGAATTCGGCCACGCCTTACACGGGCTGTTGAGCAAGCAGAAATACCCCTTCTTCTCCGGCACCAACGTGCCGCGCGATTTCGTGGAATTCCCCAGCCAGTTCAATGAGAACTGGGCTTCGGACCCCAAGGTGTTCGCCAACTTTGCCAAACACTACAAGACCGGCGAGGCCATGCCGAAAGCCTTGGTGGACAAGATCAAGAAGTCCAGCAAGTTCAACCAGGGCTTTGCCACGACGGAATACCTCGAAGCCGCGCTGCTGGACCTTCAATGGCACATGTTGCCCGCCGATGCGCCGTTGCAGGACGTGGCCAATTTCGAGAAAGCCGCAATGGCCAACTACGGACTCGACCTACCGATGGTGCTTCCACGATACCGCACTTGCTACTTCAGCCACATTTGGGGTGGCGGCTACTCGGCCGGCTATTTCGCCTATCTCTGGGCTGAAGTACTGGAGGCTGATGCGTTCCAATGGTTCAAAGAGCACGGCGGCATGACGCGCGCTAACGGCATGCACTACCGCGAAACAGTACTCTCGCAAGGTGGCAGCGAAGATGCCGGACAGATGTACCGCAACTTCCGTGGTCGCGATCCCGAAGTGGGGCCGCTGTTGGCGAAGCGGGGATTGAAGTAGGTGCTTTCGATTCAGTCAAGGCGGGTCCTTACTTTGGTTTAAAAGTGCGGAGAATGTTGAAAACCTGCCCCAGATCGTTGATAACGCGGCATTTATCCGCGCTTGAACGCCCAACTGGCGCGGATTACCTTCGTGCCCACCAGCGGAAACCTTGCGCAAGCAAGGCTTCCAGCGGAAAAAAGGGACCGCATCCCGCCCGGCGAAATCGTATTCCATTGCGAATCCGTTGCGTCGTAGCGTCGTTGCGGTTCATCTTCAGAACCAATGAGCGAAGCGAATTACGGCGAAGAACACATCCGGTCACTCGACTGGAAGGAGCACATCCGGCTGCGGCCGGGCATGTACATCGGTAAGCTGGGCGATGGCAGCAGCTTCGACGACGGCATCTATATTTTGCTGAAGGAGGTGCTGGACAACTGCATCGACGAATTTGTGATGGGCCACGGCAAGAAGGTCGAGGTTTCCATTGAAGGCCCGCGTGTGGAAGTGCGCGACTACGGGCGCGGCGTGCCGTTGGGCAAGGTGATCGACGTGGTGAGCAAGATCAACACCGGTGCCAAGTACGACAGCAAGGCCTTCAAAAAGAGCGTGGGCCTGAACGGCGTAGGTACCAAGGCGGTGAATGCGTTGAGCGGCTACTTCAAGATTGAAAGCGTACGCGAAGGTCAGCTGAAGCGGGCTGAATTCGATCGCGGCGTATTGCGCAAGGACGAGAAATTGGTGAAAAGCGACGAGGCCAACGGTACACGCGTGGTCTTTGAGCCGGACGACCAGATGTTCAAGCAGTACCAGTACCGCGAGCAGCACATCGAGCGTTTGCTCTGGAATTACTGCTACCTCAACACCGGCCTCACCATCCACTACAACGGCCGGAAATTCCAGAGCAAGAACGGCCTGCTGGACCTGTTGGAAACGAAGATGGACGGCGAACCGCTGTACCCCATCATCCACCTCATCGGCGACGACATTGAAGTGGCGATCACCCACGCGAACCACTACGGCGAGGAGTACTACAGCTTCGTCAACGGGCAACACACCACCCAGGGCGGCACGCACCAAGGCGCTTTCCGCGAGGCCGTGGCGAAGACCATCAAGGAATTCTACAAGAAAGACTGGGAAGCGGGCGATTGCCGCACGGGCATCGTGGCGGCGGTAAGCGTGAAGGTGGTCGAACCTGTGTTCGAGAGCCAGACGAAGACCAAGCTCGGCAGCCTTGAAGTGGAGCCGGGCGGGCAGAGCATGCGCAGCTTCGTGGGCGACTTCCTCGGTCGCGAACTGGACAACTTTCTGCATAAAAATCCGGCGGTTGCCGAAGTGTTGCAAGGGCGCATTTTGCAGAACGAACGCGAGCGGAAAGAGCTCAGCGGCATCCGCAAACTGGCCCGCGACCGCGCGAAAAAGTCCAGCCTGCACAACAAGAAACTGCGCGATTGCCGCATCCACCTTAGCGACCCGAAGAAGGACGATCGCAAGGAGAACAGCACGCTCTTCATCACCGAGGGCGACAGCGCCAGCGGCAGCATTACCAAGAGCCGCGATGTGAACCTGCAAGCCGTCTTCAGCCTGAAGGGGAAACCGTTGAACTGTTACGGCCTCACCAAAAAGGTGGTGTACGAAAACGAAGAGTTCAACCTGATCCAAGCCGCGCTGGACATTGAGGACGGCATGGACGGCCTGCGCTACAACAAGATCGTGATCGCCACCGATGCGGACGTGGACGGCATGCACATCCGCCTGCTGCTGATGACCTTCTTCCTGCAGTTCTTCCCGGATCTGGTGAAGAACGACCACCTCTACATTCTGCAAACGCCGCTCTTCCGCGTGCGGAACAAGAAGGAAACGCACTACTGCTACAGCGACGAGGAGCGGCAGCGTGCCATCGCCAAGCTGGGCAAGAGCGCAGAGATCACGCGCTTCAAAGGTTTGGGTGAGATCAGTCCCGACGAGTTCAAGCACTTCATCGGTCCGGACATCCGCTTGGAGCCGGTGATGATCACCAAAGACGCAAAAGTGAACGACCTGCTCGGCTTCTACATGGGCAAAAACACGCCGAACCGCCAGCAGTTCATCATCGGGAATTTGAAAGTGGAGAAGGACTTGGTAGAGCAAAGCGCGGAAGAGGCGGCTGCGGCGAGCGTACGGGCCATTGCAAGGAAATTGGAGGAAAACGAAGTTGAAGTTTAATCAGTCAACTTGGAAGCGCTATGCATTTCTTCAACTTAAAGCAGCTCAGGTTTCAGCCTTTTGCAGATGCAGGGGCGCGCTGGGCATTTTTGTCCTTTGCGCTGGTTTTTGGCAGCGCTGTGAATGCTCAGAATTCCGGTAATCTGCGCCTACAGATCGATCCGCCTACCACGTTTACCTACAAATTGGACCACCAGTTCACCATGCAGCAGTCCGAAGTGGAACTGCTGGAAGGACCTCACCATTTCAGCTTTTGGGCTCCTCAGCGCCGCGTGGTGGACACTTCGCTCACCATTACAGGCGGGGTGGACAGGTCTTTTGCACTTCGCCTTCCATTCTCCACGGAGTACCTGGTTTACCAGCGCGACTTGAAAGCATACAAAAAGTCCATGCGGTTTCAACGGCTTGTTCCCGCCGTGGCCACAGGTGGGTCGTTGATTTATACCGCTGTGAAATATGGTCAGATGAAAAAGGCGCACGACTTGTTCGCCGAAGACCACGCGGCATACGACGATGCATCTTCGCCGCATGCCATCTCGGTTTTGAAGGAAAACGTAATTCCGGCGCACAAGGATGAATTCGACAAGGCGCGAACCGGCTTTCAAGTGGCTGCGGGTGTAACCGTGCTTTTAGAAGGTGCCACAGCATACATGTACCTGCGTTCCGCGAAGCAGAAGAAGCCCGAATTTATTGATAAGGAGAAGTTGCGCTTCGACGGATTGAGCTGGATGCCCGGAACAAACGGGGGCGAATGGTCGGGCGGCCTAACATGGAATTTTTCGCGATGAAAAAGGCGTTCCTTTTCATTATCCCTGTGGTACTCGCACTCGCTGGATGCCTAAAGAACGACCTTGATCCAGCGAACCTTACCAGCAATCCCTTGGACCAGGATTACGACGGGCCTGCATTGATTGAGCTGGTCTCGGACACAACACGCATCATTTACGATGGTCTAACACCGTTGGACACCGTGGTGGAGCAAACCGTGCAAGTCCGGTCCGATCTGCTGGCCCCCGGCACGGACTACGCGCTGTACGTCACGCAGGTGAATACGGGCGAAGTCTTTGATTATTCCGCTGAGATACCGCCCCCTGCCGATCGTGCCTATCACCACGTGGTATCTGGTTTTTCCTACTGTTACGACTATCAGCTCGTGGTACAATTCAGCAGGACAAAAGCCTATCGTTTTTGCACCACCGCAAACCCTTGAATACTTGAATTCCGCCAAGCGGCGGAAAGAACGATGAGTGACGAATTGGACGACAACTTGAACGCAGAAGAAGGAGAGGAGAACTCCCAGGAAAGCGGCACCTCGCCTGAAGGCGTTCCCGGCGCAGGCCAAGCGGGCACCTTCAGTGTAAGCGGCATGTACCGCGAATGGTTCTTGGATTACGCCAGCTACGTGATCTTGGAACGTGCCGTGCCCGCGTTGTACGACGGCCTAAAGCCGGTACAGCGCAGGATCCTGCACAGTATGAAGGACCTCGATGACGGGCGCTACAACAAGGTGGCGAACATCATCGGGCATACCATGAAGTACCACCCGCACGGCGATGCCAGCATTGGTGATGCGTTGGTGCAACTGGGCCAAAAGGACCTGCTGATCGACATGCAGGGGAACTGGGGCAACACCCTGACCGGCGACAGCGCGGCCGCTCCGCGCTATATCGAAGCGCGCCTCAGCAAGTTCGCGAGCGACGTGGTCTTCAACCCGAAGACCACCGAGTGGCAGAGCAGCTATGATGGCCGCAACAAAGAGCCGGTCTTCCTGCCGGTGAAGTTCCCGCTGCTGCTCGCGCAGGGCGGTGAGGGCATCGCCGTGGGCCTCAGTTGCAAAGTGCTGCCGCACAACTTCAATGAATTGATCGATGCCAGCATTGCCGTGTTGCGCGGGAAGAACCCCAAGCTCGTGCCGGACTTCCCCACAGGCGGCTTGGCCGATGCGGACAACTACGATGAAGGCCGTCGCGGTGGGCGTGTCCGTTGCCGTGCGCGGATCCGTAAGGAAGATGCGAAGACGCTCGTCATCAACGAGATCCCCTTCGGTACCACCACGGCCAGCCTTATCGAGAGCATCATCAAGGCCAACGAAAAGGGCAAGATCAAGATCCGGCACATCGAAGACAACACCGCCGCCGATGCAGAGATCCAGATCCACCTCGCCACCGGTGTTTCGCCGGACAACACCATCGATGCGCTTTTCGCTTTTACCGATTGCGAGGTGAGCATCGCGCCGAACGCCTGCGTGATCGAAAGCGATAAGCCCCGCTTCCTTGGCGTGAACGAATTGCTGAAGATCAGCACCGATAACACGTTGCGGCTACTGGAGTTGGAGTTGCAGATCAAAAAGGCGGAGCTGCAGGAGCAATGGCATTTCGCATCATTGGAGCGCATCTTCATAGAGAAGAAAGTGTACCGCAAGATCGAGGAAGCCGAGACGTGGGAAGAGGTCATCAGTTTCATCGACAAGGGCTTGAAGCCTTATGTAAAAGACCTGCGCCGCGCTGTGACCGAAGAGGACATCGTGCGCCTTACTGAGATCCGCATTAAGCGGATCAGCAAGTTCGACAGTTTCAAAGCCGACGAGCACATCAAGGGTTTGGAGGAGCAGCTTACCAGCACGCAAGGCAAATTGGATGCGCTGGTGGAATACGCCATCGACTACTTCAAAGAGCTGAAGCGCAAGTATGGTACTGGCCGCGAGCGCAAAACGGAACTGCGCGCATTCGACACCATCGTGGCCACCAAGGTCGCCGTTGCCAACCGCAAGCTTTACTTCGATCGTGCGGAAGGCTTCATGGGCTGGAGTTTGCGCGGTTTCGAGCAGGTGGACGAATGTTCGGAGATCGACGACATCATCGTGTTCCGAGAGGACGGCACAATGCAAGTCACGAAGGTTGCGGACAAGAAATTCATCGGCAAAGGCGTGTTGCACGTGGCCGTATGGAAGAAGAACGACGAGCGCACCATCTACCACTTGGTCTACCAAGATGGCGCGCAGGGAGCGAGTTACATGAAGCGCTTTTCCGTAACGTCCATCACACGGGACAAGGATTACGACCTCACCAACGGCGCCAAGGGCAGCAAGGTGCTTTACTTCACCGCCAACCCGGACGGCGCTTCGGAGACGGTGCGCATCAATTTGCGTCCGCGACCGAACCTGCGCAAGACGCAATTCGACGTGGACTTCGGCGACCTGATGGTAAAAGGGCGCGGCAGCAAAGGCAATCTGCTCACGCGCTACATGGTGCATAAAGTGACGCAGAAAGAGCGGGGCGGAAGCACATTGGGCGCGATCCCGATCTGGTTCGATGAAACGGTGCGCCGCCTGAATGAATCCGGACACGGACGTTACCTCGGGCGCTTCAGCGGGGAAGACAAGATCCTCGCCATCCTCAGCACCGGCACCTACCAGCTCTTCCCGTTCGCGTTGGGCACACACTTCCCGGATGAGGCCGTCACCATTGTGAAGTGGGACCCGGAAGCGCCGATCACCGCCGTGTATTGGGAAGGGGAAAAGCAGCAATACAACGTGAAACGTTTCCTCGCGGAAGCGGCGCGCGATCCCGTGCAATTCATCACCGACCACGCGGACAGCAAGCTGGCATTACACACGCTCGTGCCGGAAACGGGTTTACACGTCACTTTCGACAAACGCAGTAACGACCGGCCGGACGAAGAGGTCGCACTATCGGAATTCATCGCTGTGAAAGGCGTGAAGGCGCTCGGAAACCGGTTAACGCCATACAAGGTGAAGGACATCAAGCTCACCGGCGAAGTCTTCACGGTGATGACTCCGGAGCTGGAAGAAAAGCAGCGCATGTTGATCTCCGAAGATGAGATCGGCAACATGGAAGCACCGGAGGAAGAAGGCTTGGAGCGCTCGCCGATGGAGGAGTTCCGCAAGAGCCAAAAAGCACCGAAGGAAGAGGATCCCGATCAGCCGATCATCGGGCAAAAGCCGGGGAAGCAGATGGATTTAGGGTTGGATTGACCCCGCTCAGGAATTCTCAGAAGCGATATTTAGGACCTTAACGGTTGCCGTTTTGAGGTATTAATCTCGACCCTAAGCGCACAGCACGGGGATCCCGTGCTTATTCACGACGATCTCCTGCTTTTCATCGTCGGCGATCTTCTTGTGCTCACCGCTTGCTTTGGCCATAATGGCGATACAACCCGCGCCGATGGTGTTGGCATGGTGGATCGTCCGTTCAGCGTAGCCTTCATAGAATTTCGGCACGGGCTCATTCACTTCGCGGTGCTTCACGCCTTGCTTGTCCAAGTACTGGTGCATGATCTGCTTGTTCCGCAACAGGGTGTTGCTGGAGTTCTCACCTTCCTTAAGGATCTGATACACGTCCACTTCGGCGCCATAGGCTTTGGCCATAATGCACACGGCATCCAGCAACGGTGTGATATCATCGTGGGGTGCCACAGGCATCACGATACGCCCGGTGAACGGCTCACGTGTGGTAAAGGACTGCATGACCAAAGTTGGCACGGCCGAGTCACGGACCAACTTCAGCATGTCCGAGCCGAACATGGATTGACGAAACCCTTGCACCCCGTGGGTGCCTGCCACCATCAGTTTGTAGCCGTTAGCCGATTCGGCCGTGATCTGCTTCAAGGTAGCGCCTTCGCGTTGGAGTTTTTCCACCTTGACGTCCTTTTTTGCGAGTTCCGCAAGGTTGGCGCTGTGCTCGTTCATCTGCACTTGGCCACCCTTGGCCAGTTCCTCCTTGGTGAGCACATGGAACAGCGTGATGGCAGCTTTGGTCCGCGCGGCAAGATGACCCGCATGGGTCAAAGCGATGTCCGCGGCGAGGGTGAGGTCTGTAGGGCAAAGAATTTTCATGGGGTAGACTCGGGTTTGCGGTCAGTTACTCGGATGGATCTTGGGATCGCAAGTTGGGCCAAGGTAAGGATCTTGGCAATGCCTTTTCCTCCGTAAGCTTGCATAATGAAGTTCACGAGCATAATTTTCCTAGCGGCGGTCTTGTCTGGACCCGCGCTGGCACAGGTCAACATCACGGAGTTGGGCCACCTGAATTACCAGGCATTGCGCAGCAGTGACCTCGCTAACATCTGGGGATATGCCGATGAAGAAGGCAACGAATATGCTTTGGTGGGCGTTAATGGCGACGGTTCGAACAACAGCGGTGGGCTATCCGTGGTGGACGTCACCGACCCCGCTAATCCGGTTGAAGTGTTCTTCGCTCCGGGTCCTCCCAGTATTTGGCGCGAAGTGAAGGTGTGGGGCGACCATGCCTACGTGACAACGGAGGCAAACGCCGGCTTGCAGATCGTGGACCTGTCGCCTTTGCCTCAGAGCACCGCCCTGCCGGTCACCTTATTCCATGGTGATGGCTGGAACACGGCGCATTCGCTCTTCATCGACGAGAATGGCAGGTTGTACTTGAACGGTGCGAACCGTGGTAACGGAGGTGTGATCATGTACGATCTGACGCAGAACCCGGAGGCTCCGGTTGAAGTAGGCACGTTCGACCTGCTTTATTGTCACGACAGCTATGCCCGGGGCGACACGTTGTATGCAGCGCACATCTACAACGGACTGCTCACTGTATCGGACGTAAGCACTCCGGCTGCACCCCAATTGTTGGGCAGCATCACAACGCCTTCGGCCTTTACCCATAATGTTTGGTTGGACGACAGCGGCCAATATGCCTTCACCACCGATGAGATGGAAAATGCATACGTGGCCGCGTATGACCTCAGTGATCTAAGTGACATCCAGGAAGTGGACCGGTTGCAAAGCGACGCAGGGAACAACGTGATCCCGCACAACACCTATTGGTTGGACCACTTCTTGGTTACCAGTTACTACACCTACGGGGTGGTGATCTACGACGCCACTCGGCCTTGGAACCTGGTGGAGACCGGCCACTTCGACACTTCGCCTTTTTCCGGAGGGAATTTCCACGGCGATTGGGGCGTATATCCCTTCCTGCCCAGTGGAAACCTGTTGATCAGTGACATTGAGAACGGCCTATTCATTCTTGCCCCCACTTATGTGCATGCGGCATGGTTGGAAGGGTTGGTGACCGATCTGGGCACGGGTTTGCCCATCAACCAGGCCACGGTAACACTGGGCACGCCCGCTGCCACGGACGCCACCGGCTTCGATGGGAATTATGCCTTAGGCACGTTGGCCGGCGGCATGTATACGGTAACAGCCTCCGCCCCCGGCTATCCGAGCCGCACGTATACCGGCATTCAACTCGTGAATGGTGAACTTACGATGCTGGACATAGAGCTCGGCATCGGTGCGGGCATAACCGGGAACGCTGCCATTGCAAGTGTGATGTTGTCGGTTTTTCCCAATCCCGGGCAAGGGCTCTTCACCGTGGGGAACACGGGCGGAGCGGGCGCAATGCGTGTATTGGATCTGCAAGGGCGCACGGTTTTAGGACCTTTCAACGTGGCCGGCAAAACGCAGTTGGATGCCCGTAAATTACCGGCTGGCAGCTACTTGGTGCGTCAGCAATGCCAGAACGGAGAGCTTCGGACTGCGCGGTTGTTGAAGGAATAAGCTCAGCGCCCGCCGCCACAGTTCTCCTTTATCATTTCATCCACGCCCGGCGCGGACCCCAGTGCTTTGGCCAACGTAAGGTCGTCGCAGGCTTTGTCGAGGTTCCCTTTACGGATGCGTAGTTCAGCCCTTGTGCGCAGTGCGTAAGGGTTGTTCGGATCGGACTTTAAGCTGTGTTCCACAGTCTTCAGGGCATCTTCATTGCGATTGGTCTTCATCAACGCGAAAGCCTTGTTGCTAAGCACCACGGGTTGGTCTTTGTCTTGGTCGAGCGCGGTTTCCAATACGGCCAAGGCATCGTCGTAGCGCTCCAGTTGGTTCAGTTCGTACCCGCGGTTACTCCAGTTGCCCAAGTCCTCCGGCTCCAGTGCGCATAGTGATTCCAGCACCGCGAGGCTCTCGGCATATTGGCCGTTTTGGTCGTAAAGACGGGCGAGCACTTTCATTGCGGGCAGGTCGTCGGTGCGAACGCCCAGTCCTTCCTTTAAGTCCGCCAACGCATCTTTGTTAATGCGAAGTGCAGCTTTGGCTTGGCCTCGCATCACCAGCATTTGGGACTTTGCCGCAGGTTTCAGTTCCGTCGCGAGGGCCCGGTCGGTGTATTTCACCACGGCCTCATTATCCTCTGTACGGAAAGCGTATTCGGCCCGAAGTTGGTTAGCCGGGGCAAACAAGCTGTCCAATGCCAGTGCTCCGTGAAGGTCCTTCAGCGCCTTCTCGTATTTTCCCGTTTCGTACCAGCCCCGCGCCCTAGCTGTCCACGTGGCGGAGGTTGCTGCGGAATCCACGGCTGCCTGGTACTTTTCCATGGCCAAGGAGCGTTCACCGGCAGTGAGCAAAGCATCGCCTTGGGAAATTAAACCTTGTGCTTGCAGCAGATATCCGAAAAGTAGGCTGAACGAAAGAAATGCCGGTCGGAGTGCGGTTTCCATGATGCGAAAATAAGGTGCTCCCCGGATTTTCCGGTTTCGGCCGCTTTTCTAACTCAGTAAATGCGCGGCACCGGCACCGTATCCAGCGGGGCAAGGACCCCGGCTTCCAGCAGAAATGCGCCCGCCGTGGCGATCATGGCAGCATTGTCCGTGCAGAATTCGCGCTTCGGCACAAAGAACTCGGCGCCTTCCCGTTGGGCTAATTCCCCCAGCCTGACAGCGAGTGCAACGTTCGCTGCGACACCGCCGGCAATGCCCACATGCTTAATGTCATGGTCGCGGATGGCCCGGCGCACCTTGGCCACCAGGTGGTCAATAATGGCGTTCTGCAACGAAGCGCAAAGGTCCGCGCGCTCATTCTCAGCAAAACCGGGAAGCTCCCTTTCAACGCGCTGTACCAAGGCAACGAACGCCGTTTTGATGCCGCTGAAGCTGAAGTCCAGCCCAGGAACAGCCGGCACCGGTAGCTTAAACCGGTGCGGGTCGCCGGTTTTGGCATATTGTTCCACCAGCGGCCCGCCGGGATAAGGTAGGCCCAGCACCTTCGCGCCTTTATCGAAGGCTTCACCGGCGGCATCATCCAGCGTGGAGCCGATCACCTCCATTTCCAGTGGGGAACGAACCAGCACCAATTGTGTGTGGCCTCCGCTAACGGTGAGGTTCAGAAAGGGGAATGACGGAACAGGGCGGTCTTCACCTTCCCGGATGAAATGTGCCATCACATGGGCCTGCACATGGTCCACAGCGAGCAACGGGATGTTGAGCGCCTGCGCCATGGACCGCGCGAAACAGGCCCCCACCAGCAAGGCGCCGATCAAGCCCGGCCCGCGCGTAAAAGCAATGGCAGTAAGGCCCGAAGCGGTCACCCCGGCCTGTTCCAGCGCCTGTTGAACGACCGGCACGATGTTCTCCTGGTGCGCGCGGCTGGCCAATTCCGGCACCACGCCGCCCCATTGCGCATGCACCTCCTGAGAGGCCACCACATTGCTGTGCAGCACGCCGTCGATCAGCACGGCCGCGGCGGTTTCGTCGCACGAACTTTCTATGCCAAGTATTGCGTTCAAAGGGAAAAGGGAGCTAACTGGTAAATTTGGCCGTTTGGGCCTGAAGGTTGCAAGGAAGAGCCTGTAGGCACGCAACAGAAGGACGGCAGGAAAAGGAATCAGGCATTTGTTCGCGGGGCGGGCCCGAAATTAACCATGGCCAAGGCGGCAAAAAAAAGAAGCATCACCCGGCGTGTGTTCCGCATCCTGCTGCGGACCGTGCTGCTGGTGCTGGTCCTCACGGGCCTGGTGGCCGGGCTGTTCATGGTGCCGGCAGTGCAGACGTGGCTGGGGGCGCGGCTCAGCGCGCAGTTGGCGAAGGACCTCGGTGTCACCATCCGGGTGGACCGGTTGGAATTGCGCATCATTGGCCCGAACCGTTTCCACGGCCTTTACATCGAGGACCTGCACGGCGACACGTTGGTGGCCGCGCGCGAATTGTGGGTGCGCGGGTTGAAGGTGCATCCGCGCAACCGGGTATTGCGGGTGCGGCAGCTTGAATTGGTGGACGGCCGTTTCGCCATGGACCGCCGCGAAGGCGAGCCGCACAGCAACCTCACCGAATTCCTGGCCAAGCTCTCCGGCGCACCAAGTACCGACACCACATACAGCGCGCCATGGACCATCGAATGCGCGAACGTGGACGTGCGCGGCTTGCACTACAGTTATTTCGACTCGGGCAGGAAAGTGCTGCCTTTCGGCGTGGACGTGGACCACATAGACATACCGGACGCCACCGTGATCGGCAAGGACTTCAAGCTGCATGGCGATTCCATGAAATTCCAAGTGGCCGAGCTCCGCTTCAGTGACAGGAGTGGCTTGGTTGTGGACCACCTCAGCGGTTTCGCGCGCATCGGCCCGCCCGGCATTTATGTCGATGGGCTGAAGCTTGTCACCGGCCCGCAGGCAGAGGGCATGGAAGGCAGTACCATCACCGGGGACTTGGGCTTGCGCACGGAAAAATTATCCGATTTCGATTACTTCAACACGAAAGTCTTCATGGACGCACGGTTGGACAGTTCGCGAGTTCAAGCGGCCGACGTGGCTCTGTTCGCCCCCGACCTCGAAGGCATCGACCTGCCCATCTCCGTAAAGGGTCATGTGCAAGGGACCGTTTCGCAGCTCAAGGGCCGAGGCATGGATCTGTACTTCGGCCAGCGCTCCGAATTTCATGGAGACGTGGAGCTCACGGGCCTGCCCGACGTGCCCAACACCTTCATCGTATTGGACGCCACCGAAGTGCGCTCCAACCCTGCAGATCTGGCGCGGCTGCCCATTCCGCCATTCACCTCCAAAAGCACGCTGCAACTGCCGGAAGAAGTACAGCGCCTCGGCGACATGGCATACCGCGGCAACTTCACGGGCTTCATCAACTCCTTCACCACTTACGGCACCGCCACCACCGGAGCGGGCAGTTTGGTCAGCGACATTTCATACGAGCGCGATACCGTTTCCAAGTTTTTCCGGTTGAACGGAAAGCTCTCCACCGACGGGTTCGATCTGGGGCGTGTTTTGGGCACAACATCCGTTGGGCACATCGCCTTCAGCACCAAAGTTTCTGCCAAGGGCAAAGACCTCAATAGCATGGTGGCCGAGTTGGAAGGCGATGTCCCGATGCTGGAGTTGGAGAACTACGGCATCACCGGCATCACGCTTAACGGCAAGTTGGAAAAGAACCTTTTCAATGGTGAGTTGCATTGCACGGATCCCAAACTCCAGCTGGATTTCAACGGTCTGGCGGACCTTCGCGGGCGCTGGCCGGAAGTGGACTTCAGCGCGGATGTCCATCGCTTGGACCTGCGTGCATTGGGCTTGATCGAAGGCGAGGGCTACAGTGATCTCAACATGAGCATTGCCGCCAAAGGCCGGTTAGCGCCGGACAGTTTGGAAGGTTCCTTGCGGATGGAGCACGTAAGTTATTGCCAAGATTCCATCGACCTGGATTTGGGCAACATCGCGCTGGATTCTTGGCGAGAAAATGGAGTGCCGAAAATGCGTTTGGAAAGCACCATGGCCGACGCGCAGGTGGACGGTCCCTTCCATCCGGTATCGCTGCCCGGTGCGGTGGCGAGCGTGTTCCTAAGCGTGTTTCCCGCGTTGAGCGAGCAGGTGGCTTTCGACCAAGTGCCGCAGGACTTCACCTTTTCCACGAAGATCAAAGAAGCGCAGCCGCTGTTGGACATTGTTCTGCCCGGCCTGCAAGTCGCTAACGGCACCGCGATCACTGGCCACTTCAACAGCACCACGTTCGACATGGGACTGGACGGCACATCGCCTGCCGTTTCATACGCTGGCTTCGGTGGTGATTCGTTGGCGTTTTCTCTTGGAAAAACCATGGACGTTCTGGCATTCAGCTTGAAAGGAAACGGGGAAACGCGCAAGGCCAGCCTGCGGTTGAGCCAACTCGCCATAACAGGCACGGCCTACCAGGATGAAGTGCGTTTTCGGGCCGATTGGGCAACGGCGGACAGCATGGCCAGTGGGGTAGTGCGCGTGGCCGGATTAGTACACGGCCCCAATTCATTTTCCGTGGACCTTGAGCCCAGCAGCGTGGCGTTGGGGCGCGGTGAATGGCGCAACCCGCGCACGGCGCACTTCGAGCTGGACAGCGGCAACGTGTACTTGGACAGTTTGGAAATGGTGAACGAAGGCCAGATGATCCGCTTGGGCGGCGCAGTGGGGAAATCACCTTTACTGGCAACAACCTTCCAACTACACGAGGTGCGCTTGGAGAACACGGCGCCATTGTTCGGCGGCCCCGCGCTGCATGGAGCGGTGAGCGGTGATGGCAAAGTGTTCGACCTGCTGGGCGATCCCTACTTGCTGAGCTACATCTGCGTGGACAGCCTTGCCATAGCGGACAAGCCCGTGGGCGACCTCCAATTGGGCGCTTCGTACAACGAGGTAGGAGACGGCATTTCCGTAAGTGGAAACCTGCACCGTGGCGCGTTGCAGATGTTGGGTTTCACCGGCACCGTTTCGCCGGGCAAAGCGCAGGAGTTGGCACTGCGGTTGAAGATGGACAGCTTGGACCTGCGTTTTGTGGACCCTTATCTGCCAGAAGCCATCAGCGACATCCAAGGCTTGGTGAGCGGCCATGTGGATGTATCCGGCAAATTGGCCGATCCGCAGATCGAAGGCACCGCTTTTCTGCAGAATGCGGGCCTGCGCATCAACTACCTCAACACGTTCTACAGCTTCACGCACCAAGTAGACATCCAGCCGGACATGTTCGCGCTGGACCTTGTGAAATTGCACGACGATGAAGGGCATGAAGGCGTCGCGACAGGAACCATCATCCACCACGGGTTGAAAGATTGGAACTTCGACGTGGGCCTGGACATGGACAACATGAAAGTGATGGAGACCACCATCAACGACAACCAGCTTTACTACGGGAAGGCCTACGCCAAAGGCCGGTTGGGCCTGAGCGGCTATGCAGACAACATCTTCATCGACGTGGATGCCGCCACCGGTCCCGGCACGGACATCCACTTCCCGCTGGGTGCAAGCCGCGACGTAAGCGGCATCTCGTTCGTGCGCTTCGCGGAAGTCGGTAAGTCCGCTTCCGAGGAACAGACCGCGGTGGACCTAAGCGGGATCCAGTTGAACATGAAGGTCGCCGTAACACCGGACGCGGATTTCGAGCTGATCTTCGACCCCACGGTGGGAGACATCATGCGCGGGCGCGGCACCGGCGACATCACCATGGGCGTAACGCCAGCGGGCGATTTCAGCATGAAGGGCGACGTAACGCTCACCGAAGGCGACTACCTCTTCACCTTGCGGAACCTGGTGAACAAGAAGTTCGGGGTAGAGCCGGGCGGGCGCATTTCCTGGTTCGGCGACCCGTTCGACGCGTTGATCAACATCGATGCCGTCTACAAATTGCGTGCAAGTCTGTACGACGTAATGCCCGCCGCACTGCGCACCGAAGCATACAAGAAGCGTGTGCCCGTTGAAGTGCTCATGCACCTTTCGCAGCGGTTGATGAACCCCGACATCGCCTTCGACGTGCGCCTGCCCTCGGTGGATGAAGGCGTGCGCACACAGGTGAACAGCGCCTTGGCCAATACGGACGACCTGAACAAGCAGGTCTTCGCGTTGATCGTGCTGAACCGTTTCCTGCCGAACGACGCCAATGCCTCCGGACAAGAGAACAGCGGCTTGGCCGTTGGAGCAACCACCGGTACGGAGTTGCTAAGCAACCAGGTGAGCAACTGGCTTAGCTCCGTTTCCAACAAGTTCGATTTCGGCGTGAACTGGCGGACGGGCGACGCCATTTCGCAGGATGAAGTGGAGTTGGCGGTTAGCACCGCCGTGTTCAACGACCGCTTGCAGTTGAGCACCAACGTGGGCGTGAGCTACGGCGACGGCGGCACGCAGCAAGGCACCAACAACATCATCGGCGACTTCTCCGCGGAATACAGCTTGACACAAGACGGCAAATTGCGGTTCAAGGCCTTCAGTCAAAGCAACGACCGCAACCTGAACCAAGTGGACCAATCGCAGACCACGCAAGGCGCGGGCTTGGCCTACCGCGAGGAGTTCGACACCATCGGTGAGTTCTTCCGGAAAGTGGGCAAGATCTTTACCGGGAAATAGGGCGCGCGTCCTACCGTACCGAAAGGATTTTTCCGAAGGATATTATCTTTCGCGAAATCCACAACAGATGCGCGCATTGAAAACACTCCTGATCATCCTGTTGGCCGTAGTTGCCTTGGCCGTTGTACTGGGCATCACCGGGCCGAAACATTCGGAAATTTCGCGCAGCGCGATCGTGCATGCTCCGGTTGATGTGGTGTATGCCCACGCAAACTCGCTGCAACGTATGGCCGAGTGGAGTCCGTGGGCCAAAAAAGACCCTGCGATGAAGGTGACCTACAGCGGCACGGAAGGCGTGGTCGGGCAGAACAGTTCTTGGTCCGGGAATGCCAATGTAGGTAGCGGGTCACAAGAGATTACCGCTTTGGAACCGCTGAAAAAGGTGGGCTTGGCACTGCATTTCAAAGAACCGTTCGAAAGCGAGGCAACGTCGGATCTGGACTTGGTGCCTATGGGGGACAGTACCAAAGTGACATGGGTTTTCAGAGGAGACAACAACTTCGTAAGCCGGATCTACTTAGCATTCAACGACATGGACAAAATGATCGGTCCGGATTTCGAGGACGGCGTTGCGCACCTGAAGGCGCAAGCCGAAGAAGATGCGCGCACCAAGGAAGCTGAGGCACGCGCTAAGACCTATCGCGGTTACACGATCACACCGGTTGACAGGCAGGAAATGACCTTTGCAGGCCATCGGGCCACGGTAAAGTGGGAGAACATGGATAAATTTTTCACGAAGGAATTCGGTGGTACGGCCAAAGCCGCGGAAAAAGCGGAAGTGGAACTCACCGGAGCGCCGACCGCACTTGTGTATAAGTGGGACGAAGCCGGCAAGCAGGTGGACATGTTCGCAGGCATGCCCATTGATGCAAGTCAAGGAACAGCGATAAAGGGGTGTGACCTGGTAACGATCCCCGGCGGCAAAGCTTGGATGATCGCCTACCAAGGCAACCCTGCGGGCACCGAAGAAGCGCACATGGCCATGGATGAAATGCTGAAGGACAAAGGCCTGGAGCTTCGCCTACCGGTTATCGAGGAATACATGTTCAATCCGCAGGAGCAGCCGGACACGACGAAGTGGATAACGAACATCTACTACCCGGTGAAGTGATTCCTCTCAGGGTCTTCCGAAGGAGACCCTAAGCTTAGCGTCAAGTTCTGGGAAGGGATTGCGCGAGGCGCGCTATCCCGTTTGGGGGATGCTTCAACGCTGCTACCGCTTTGCGGTCTTTGAACGTTCAATCCCCGAAAAATGCTTTGAATAAGCCCAGCAAAAGGTTGAGAAGGGAATGCGCGAGGCGCGCTATCCCGTTGGGGGAAGCTTCAACGCTGCGGCCGCTTCGCGGCCTTTGATACCACAACGCCATGGGATGCTTTGAGCAAGCTCAGTAAAAGGTTGGGATGGGATTGCGCGAGGCGCGCTATCCCGTTTGGGGGATGCTTCAACGCTGCGACCGCTTTGCGGTCTTTGAACGTTCAATCCCCGAAAAATGCTATGAGCAAGCTCAGCATTTTTCGGGGATCGAACGTTCGCCCGCTTCGCGGGCAGCGTTGGCGGAGAGGGAGGGATTCGAACCCCCGTTACCCTTACAGGTAAAGCGGTTTTCAAGACCGCCGCATTCAACCGCTCTGCCACCTCTCCAAGTGCGTGCGTGCGTTTCCGCGCCGCGAATGTACCGTGTGCGCGAAAAGTGGAAAGGATTCAAGCGAAAAACCTGCCTTGCACAGCGCACAGCAGGTTTTCGCCGAACTTGTTTCCTGAACGGGACTGCTTCACCTCGCCAGCCGCAAACGCACGCCTGCATTGATGTGCAGGAAATTCACTTTGGGATTCGTCTGGAAATTATTGCCTTTGAACACATTGCTCATGGCAATGTCGTATCCGCCTTCCGCGAACAGGAACCCGAGTTCCACACCAGCGCCAAAGCCGATCTGCCATTGGGTGCCGTTCGTTTCAACGTTCAAGGCATTGTTGTTCAGGTCGGCGTTGAGGTTCATTATGGCGGAGGGGCCGGCCATGATGTAAACGTTGGCGGCAGGCTCATCCGAAGGGTCCATTAAGTGGACACCCAACATGATCGGAACGCGTAGGGAGCGGCTGGTATACTGGAATTCTTGATCTGTGCCGATAATCGTCCCGTCGGGTGCGGTGCCTGCGTAGCTGTAGTTCACATTCCGCACCAGGAACTCGATGCCCGGTTTCACGAACCATTGGTTGCCCAGCATCAGGTCGGCGCCGAACTGGTAACCTGCTTTACCGACCCACGCTTCCTCTCCTGCTTTGGAGACGTTGGAGCCGTTATAGCCGCCATAAATGTGAATCTCCTGAGCGGAGACGAGAGCCGGGATCACGAGGACTGCGGCTAGTGCGAAGATGTTTTTCATGGGGTTTTCGATTTGTGGAATTCATTTCATCGAATTTCAGGCCATACCGCCCTAAACGGCAACGCCCCCTCCGAAATTGCGCTGTGGTAGCGGCTTTCCGGAGGGGGCGAAGTACTTGGTCGGATCAATGTACGGGTCCCCTTGCTGTGGATGGTGGTTCACATACCGGGGCGAAGGTTCCCTGTTTATGGGTGTTAGCGGCGTGGCGTGCGTGGCGAATTGGAAGGTGGCGCGGACGGCGATGGCCGAGGAGCAGGGCTGGGCCTTGTGGTCGGAGCCGATGGGCGCGAGGACGGCGAAGGCCGGGTTTGCGGCGCACGTGCAGGTTGACTTGGCCGCGTTTGTGGCGTAGAGGGCTGCTGGCGGTATCCGCGGAAGTCGTCTACGCGCTGCTCACCGCGCTGGCGATCCCGTGTAATTTCCTGAGGCTGCTCGGGAACCGGCTGCGAAGGCCGTGTAACCGGTGACCTGTCGGTTTGCTGGGGTACCCGTGCAGGCGAAGTGTTTTCTCCAGCTGGTGTCCTTGCGGGCACTCGTGTTACAGGCACGGTGTTACCTGGTTGGCGGTCTCTTGTGGTCTCCGGCGTCGGCGTTTTGGCCACGGGCTTCCAACGCCCGTTCTCCAATTCCTCGGTGCTGCCTGCATTTTCGCGGTACACGTTGCCGTCCCGGTCGGTGAAGTGGTCGCCTGCGATGGGCTTCATCGCAGTGTTTCCCGGCTTTGCCGTGCGTCCCGTGGTCGGAGCGGTTGTAGTGCGGCCGGCATCTTTCGAAACAAGCGCGGTACGACCCATTTCCGTAGGCCTTACACCGGTGTTGCGGTGTGCATCATACAGGTTGTTGCTGCGGGAAGGTGCTCGCAGGTCTCCGGTGTTGGCACGGCTTGCATTGCGTTCCGCCACGGATGCGCGGTGACCATAGTAGTAGCCGTTGTTGTGCCATTCGTTGTGCGGGCAGTAGGAGTAGGGCCCCCACCAGCTCCAAGGGTGGTAGCCGTAGTAGCCGTAGTAGTTCCAGCGTGGGTAAAACCAGGTGTATCCCCAAGTTGGGCCGAATCCCCAGCCGTTCCAAGGATTGTAGTACATGTTGAAGCCGTAGGTGAAGGGCCGGGGATACCAGCGGTTCGGCCATGGGTTGTAGTAGTAGCCGGTGCCATAGATCACGGTGCCGTACTGCACATAGCTGCCCACATAGCCGGGCGTATAGCCGGTGAACACCACGTCTGGCGTGCTGTCGTAGATGTACACGTAACGCACTCGGTAGTTGGGGTCGCTCGGCGGAATGTTGTTCACTTCCGCAGGCACGTAGGTGCTCACCTCCCAAGGTCCGTCCGGGGTATCACCTTCGTACCACACGGCATTGTCGCACACGTGGTAGTGCCCGTTGATGCGCAGCACGGTTGTGCTGGCGTTCACAGCGCTGTACACTTGGGTGCCGGCGATCTGTTGGAACTGGGGATCACCATCGTAGTTCACCGTAACGGCAGCGGTGCGGCGGTCAACGCGGGCGGTCTGCGGAATGCTGGCATCGCGAACAGCTTCACGCGCAGCATCGGTCCCGGAAACATGCGCCAAAATGCCGTCCTTTTTGGAACCTTCAGGCACCTGTGCGAAATCAGCTGGAAGAGCGTCCGATGCCACGAAGCGCCAAGGCCCGTCTTTCAAGTTCTTTGTGGCGTACCAGCGGCCGGAGGCCAGCAAGTAGTACTCCTGCGTAGGTATTTCCAGGAAGAGGTCATCGTCCGTGTTCGTCACATACATCAGCGATGTGTTCTTGAAGGGCTCCATGTTCGGGGAACCATCCACGTCCACCAGCACGGCAGGAGTAGTGGATACCACCACTTCGGGGATCACATCGCCGGGCGTTGCGGGAGGTGTGGTGTCGATGCGCAGTGCCAGCGCCTCAAGGTCACTTGGGGCCTTCTTCTCATAAGTCCACGGTCCATTGACGTTGCGTGAGCTGTACCACAAGCCGGAACCGTAAAGCCAATGGTCGCCGCCTTTCGGGCGAACCAGCAAGTAGGGGCTGTTCGCCACGCGGTCCACTTCGGTAGCGGCTTTGGCGTACACCGGATCGCTGTCCGTCGGCATGTCCTTCACCGCTTCGTAGATAGGCGCACCATCGATGAACAGCAGAATGCTCGGCTTATCGCGGTAAATGATGCTGGGCGGCGTGTTGTCGTAGGAAGTGGTGCTTTGCTTTTCCTCTTCCAACGCGGCCACCAACCAGTCTATTGCGATAGGTGCGGCATGCGCGGGGATCTCGCTGGAAAGCATGTCCTTGATGCCCGCGAGTTCATCCAGATCGGTAATGCCGGGGAAGCGCGCATCGGTCACTTTGAACGTGGTGAGTTTGCCCATGCGATTGTCTCGGTCCACTTCAAGATTGCCGTTGCCCCAGATGGCACCGAACACGGGTTCGGTGTCGGTTGGGCGCTTCAAGGCCACGGCGGCGCGTGCGGTGAAGGTCGCACCGTCGAAGGTCTCAGGCTGTGGCTTGAAAACCTGCACTTGGTCGTTGTTGGAAGTGAACACCAGCGGCCAATCGCTCGGCTCGTCCGCAGCTAGCTGCGCACGTGCGGGCAGGGCGAGCAAGACGGCACCGAAGGCGGCGGTCGTGATCAGGGAGCGGAAGTTGGTTTTCATCGTTTCAGGTATTGGTACGGTCCACATAGTTCAAGTAACGTGCCACAGCTGCGGAAACCGCGATCCAGTAAGGTTTCAGAGACGATGCCGCAGTACCCGAAGGTACGCATTTCCAATGGACAGGAAGGTGATTTTGGACAGGATTACAGGATTTACAGGATTGATATCTGCGACTTCATTGAATTGCCGCGGCATCCGCAATTCAAGATGCAATGCTTCGGCTTTGCTGGCAAGGCGTTACCGCAACGCATACGGCCCGCCCAAGGAAGAATCCTGTCATTCCTGAAAATCCTGTCAAAAAAGTCACACTTGAAGCCGGTATTCAACGGTGCCATTCCGCTACAGCGGAAAAGGTCCTGCGGTTTATCCATTGAGGTCGGCATTTATCTGTGTAATCGGCGTAATCTGCGGCTGTTCCTACCGGAGGCCGGCATTCCGACCGCAGGTCGCATCCGTCTAATCTGTGCAATCTGTGGACACGAAACACAACCGCCGAAAGGCGGTCTCAAATCCTGTAAATCCTGTAATCCTGTCAAAAAATCATGTCGCGCACCGCGCAGACCAGCCGTCACAATCATCCTATCAACGTCGCTCAAGTCTGACCACATTTTCCATGTGCCACGTATGCGGGAACATGTCGAACGGCTGAACGTCCGTCACGGCGTACATGTCCTTCAGCAGTGCCAAATCACGGGCCTGCGTGGCCGGGTTGCAGCTCACATACACGATGCATTTCGGCGCTAATTCGCGGATGCGTTCAACTACGTCCGTGTGCATGCCCGCGCGCGGCGATCCGTTACCAGCACGTCGGGCCTCCCGTTGCGTGCAATGAAATCCGCGTTCAGCAAGTCTTTCAAGTCGCCTGCTTCAAATGCCGTGTTGCCAATGCCGTTCAATTCGGCATTGGCTTTGGCATCAATAATGGCTTCGGGCACGATCTCCGCACCGATCACGCGCTTGCAGTGGCGCGCCAGAAAAAGTGAGATGCTGCCAGCGCCGCAATAGAGATCATAAACGAGCTCGTCACCCTTCAAACGGGCCAGCTCGCGCACCTTCTCGTAAAGCGTTTGCGTCTGCTCCGGATTGGTTTGGAAGAAGCTTTTCGGGCCGATGCGGAACCTCAAGTTGGCATGTCCGGCATCGCGAAGCTCCTCCGTAATGTGGTCCTTGCCATGGAACACGTTCATCTCCAGGTCCCAGATGGTGTCGTTCTTCTTGGGATTGATGCACCACATTAACGAGGTGATGGACGGGAACGTTTCCAACAGCGCGTTCAGCAAGGCTTCGCGCGGTTCCACGTCCTCATGGCCAATTGCCAGCAGCACCATGATCTCGCCAGTGGTAGTGGTGCGGATGGTCAAGGTGCGCAGCCAGCCCTCGTGGTTCCGGATGTCGTAAAACCCGAGCTTGTGTTCCTTGGCATAACTGCGGATGAAATTCCGGATCGCGTCGCTGGGCGCGGGCTGCAAGAAGCATTCTTCGCAATCGAAAACCTTATCGAACCGGCCGGGGATGTGGTAGCCCAACGCATTCCGGTCAACGAATTCTTCGCCCATGGCGAGGTCCGCGGAGCTGAACCAGCGCGCATTGCTGAACGTATATTCCAGCTTGTTGCGGTAGTAGCGCGTTTCGCCGGAAGCCAGCGTGGCAGGCACATCCGGCAATTCCAAACCGCCAATCCGTTCCAGCGCATCGATTGCTTCCTGCCGCTTAAAGTGCAACTGCATGGGGTAGGCGAGGTCCTGCCATTTGCAGCCGCCGCAGGTTCCGAAGTGCTTACAGAACGGCTCCGTGCGGTGCGGTGAAGGCGTTATCATCCGTTGCACGCGGCCTTCCGCGAAGCTCTTCTTCTTGCGCGTCACCAGCACATCGGCCACATCGCCCGGCACCGCGCCGGTGATGAAGAGCACCAGCCCGTCCACCTTGGCCAGCGCCACGCCCTTCGCACCCCAGCCGGTAACGGTGATGTTCTCCCAAACTTGATTCGGTTTTTTCGTCATGCGGGCGCAAAGGAACGGCGCGTATTCCTGATTGATTACCGGAATGCGATCTTCGTGCAACTGGCAAGAGTTGCAGCAGATATGGAATCGGGTGCCGACACTTCCGTTGCGTTCGTCGCGAGCGTAGCGGTAAAAAATCACGGCAACACCACCTCCTTCGCATTCCCGGTATCGCTCAGCCAGATGTACTTCACGATCTCCTTCACCTCCTTCTTCGGGAAGGCTTCCGGCAACTGGCATTGCACGGTAAGGTTGTAGGTGTACTGCACTGGCGGCTCAGTAATGTCGGCATGCAGCACGATGTCGAAATTGCCGTAGGGCACTTTGTTGTAGAAGAGAGTGCTGGCGCTGCGCACGTCGTCGGTAAGTTGGCCTTTGCGGCGGCTGTTGAGCGAGGTACGCGTGCGGGTCTGGTAGGCGGTGTAGCGGTCCAGCGGGAAGTACGCGCCGTTCTTTTCGGCGGCGGTGCGGTGGCTATCCTCCAGTTTCAGTCCCAGCGAAGAAAAGTTCTTCAGTTTTTCCTGCAACAGCTTGGTGGCGAAAATGCGCAACGTGTCGTAGCAGGCGCTTTGCTGGCGAACGAAGTAGTCCACTTTCACCAGGTCGTAAATGCCCTCTTCGCAGCGGCGGAAACGATCTGGTCCAGCATGCGCGCATCGGTGAACTTGATGTGGATGTTTTTCTGGCTCTCAAAGCCTGCGGGCACTTCCTGATAGGTTTTACCGAAGAATTTGCGCGTTGTCTCTATTTCATACACCGGCACAAAAGAGAGCATGTCCACAAAAACGTCCTTCTCCTTTACGCCGGATTTTGCCAAGCGTGCCGTAAGGTTTCCCGAGGCGTTGTTGCATGAGCGAATCGGCTTCTTCGGCACTCTGGCCCAGTTGTGTAAGGTTGAAGATGGCGAGGTAGCTGTCGGCACGCATGTTCATCATGGCGTTCACCTCCAGCACCAGTGTGTTGCCCTGTATGGTGGCCTTCACCGCTTGTTCAGCTTGCTGAAAAAACATGCGGCTGTTGGTCTCGTACATCAAATTGCCCATGGCCTGCGGGCGGGCGGAAATAGCGGTAAGAAGCAGGAGCGAAGCAGAAAGGGTCCGGAAAAGGTGCATGTGTTGGTTGGTTTGGACAACCGGTACACGCTCAACACGAATCCGTTCAGTGAAAATTGCCAGAAAACGATCTTCCGCGCCTGCTCTTCTCCGCGCCCTTAGCTGCCGAAGGCATACCTCCATTCAGCTCCGCCGACTCTTCTCTGCGCTCTCCGCGCCCTCCGCGGTTAAACCTTCGCGTTCCGCTCCTTTGCGCTCGTTGCGTCCCTGGCTGCCGCAGGCATGCTTAGCGGTGAAAACCCTACTGCTTCTTCAAACTACCCGCCTTCCAAGCCTGCACGAACTGCGCCCAGGCAATGGGGTTGAACAAGTTGATCGTCGGCGCCATGCCCTGGTTGTAGATGCGCGTATTGTCCAAAGCACTTTGGTAGTGCGCGGCTAAACCTGCATCGGGCGGCAGGTTTTCCATGCGCTGGATCGCCTCGGCGGAATTGAGGTGTTTCAGCACGCGTTGGTACTCGTTGTCGGAGAGGTTCAGTGCCAAGAACGCATCGCGGAATTGTTCACGGCTGGGCCAAGGGTACACGTCCACCGGACGCAGCAGCATGGTGTCCGGGAACAGCACGTGGATCATGGAGTATTTGCTTTCGGAAAGCGTGTCGGGAATGATGTAGTTGCCGCGTTTGAAGCCCACGGCGGCGAATTCCAGCGTGTCACCGGCCTGTGCCACGAAGCTGTAATAGCCGTAGACATCGCTGATGGTGCCACGGTAGCTGCCTCGCGTAAGGATGCTGGTGAAAGGCACGGGTTCCAGGCTGTCGCCGGTAACCACCACGCCACTGAACTGCACCAAGCGGCGGTCGTTCGGGTTTTGGCCGAAGGCGGTGAATGTGGTGAACAACAGGAGCAGGATCAACAGATGGCGCATAGTGCAAAGGTAGGATCGACAAGGTTTAAGTAAACTGCGGAACCGCAGCGAATTCGAAATTCGGAAAGTCACTTCGCAACTAACGCGCCAAGAAACGCTTTCGGTATTCAGTCTGCGCACTTGCGATCGCCTGAGCGTGCGAACTGCACCATTCCCGCACCGCCTGCAGATCGTCCGAAGCCGTTGCGGCCACCATTGCATGCGCCTCCCCTTGGTCTCCCAACACCCGCACCAGCACCCACCGGCCCATCTCGGCCTCGCGTTCCATGCGTGCCCCGTCGTGAACATCGTTCTTCATCAACACCGCGCGCGAGCCGTATTGCCAAGCAAAAGCCGCCACGTAGCGCGCCTTTCCGAAAAAGTCCCGGCCAAAATGTTCCGCTTGCGGAAGGTGCCCAACCTCATGCGCGAGCAGCAACAGCCAATGCCACGTGGAAGCCAAGCTGCCATCGCCCCGGCCATTCTGCAGCCACCAAATGCGGGTGAACCAGATGGTGCGCCCAACGGTAATGGCCCCGCCACGGTGGCGCCGGTACCACGGCGCGCGCAGCCAATTGCTCCGCGAAGGCCGGATGCGTGCAGCACGGATCTGTTCGGCATCCACGCCGCTCACAGCATGCAGCAGCAGGATTGCCGCTTCGTTCAGCGACCCGTCATCACGAATCATCGCCGGCATGTTCAAACCATCTTGAGCCCGTACAACTTGCACAGCCACGCCAATTGCCCGCTATGCCCGCCTTCGTGGCGGATCGCATGTGTGACCACATCGCGCACCGTTGTGCCAATGGCGAGTTTCGTGGGATTCGGCGAATTCAGTTGTTCTTCCGTGAGCGTCGCAACATGTGCCACTGCTTTTTTATGGACGTTCTTGAATGTCTCCCACACTTCTTCGTAGGGCGGGCATTCCGCAGGTGGCAACCCGGCAGCACTGAGCGTGAAGTGCTTGGCCCACGAAAATTTTTCGAAGGGACCGCCCGTGGAGGCCAGTAGCAGGCCATTTTCGGTGGTAGCCAAATGCGCCACCAACCAGAACATGGTGTTCAGCTCTTTGCCCTCACAAACAAAGCGACGGTGCGGGTCTTGTCCTTTCAGCGCGCGGAGGTAGTACAACGTCCATTCGCGGGTGCGGTCCATAACGTGGCTGAGGACTTGGGCTTCGGTGGGCATGAGGTGAAGAGAAATTAGTAAGGTGATGTTGCGCTTGATTACAACAGTTCGTTCAGGAGAAAAGCTTCTTGTCCAAGCCGCTTTGCCGAATGATGGAATTCAATGTACCCGCCCTCAATTCCTTATGGTCCGGAACTGGGACAGTGATGGTGGTGCCCGATAATTTTTTCTGCATGATCACATGGCTACCCCGTTGCCGGACCTATTCAAAGCCATGGTCACGAAGGATGGAACAGGCTTCCTTGCCGGAGATCACGCGCATCAAACAGCCACCTTCACGCGGGTCACGAGCACCTCATCATGCAACCGTTCCTTCACTTCTGCTGGGGAAGCGGTTTCGAAGAAGAGTTCCAAAGCTTCGATCAGGTTTGCACGGGCTTCCTCGATCGTGTCGCCTTGGCTTGCGACATCCAATTCCGGGCAAAGTGAAACGTAACCGTCCCCGTCCCGTTCGATGATGGCCGTTAGCTCGCGTTGTGTTTTCATGTGGATGTGCGTCGCCCAAAGATAGTGAGTGTGTGCTGAGGAATACGGCATTTGTAGAATGCCAAAACCATCGCACGCTGGGTCAATCCTGTAGTCCGACACGTATCGGACCTGTAATCCTGTCAAAGAATCAAGTCAATCCAATCTCCCTTTCCACCGATACCTTCGCCGCATGTCGGGCAGCACCTTCGGGAAAATCTTCCAGCTCACCACCTTCGGCGAAAGCCACGGCGCTGCCATCGGCGGTGTAGTGGACGGTTGCCCAGCTGGGCTGAAGCTGGACATGGCGGCAGTGCAGCAGGAATTGGACCGCCGCCGCCCCGGTAGCACGCCATTGGGCACTTCACGCAAGGAAGCCGACACCGTGGAATTCCTCAGCGGTATTTTGGACGGCACAACATTGGGCACGCCCATCGGTTTCATCATCCGCAACAGCGACGCGAAAAGCAGCGATTACGACCACCTAAAGCACGCATATCGACCCGGCCACGCGGACCTTACGTGGGAGCAGAAATTCGGCATCCGCGACCACCGCGGCGGTGGGCGGGCCAGTGCGCGCGAAACGGCGGTGCGGGTTGCAGCGGGCGGAATAGCCCGGCAACTGTTGGCAGCGGCAGGTGTGCGCGTTCAGGCATACGTGAGCCAAGTAGGGGCGGAGCGCTTGATCATTTCGCCGGAAGAACTCGTGTTGGAAAACACCTTCAGCAACGATGTGCGCTGTCCGGATGCCCCAACGGCAGATCGCATGCAAGCCTTGATCGAGCAGGTGCGCAGCGAAGGCGACACGCTCGGCGGCCGCATTTCCTGCGTCATCAACGGCGTTCCAGCGGGCTTGGGCGAGCCGGTGTTCGATAAGCTGCACGCCGACCTTGGCAAAGCCATGTTCAGCATCAACGCGGTGAAAGGCGTTCAATTCGGTAGCGGTTTCGAAGCCATTGCCTTGCGCGGTTCGCAGCACAACGATGCCTACGTAAAAAAGGGAGAACACATCGGTACGGCCACCAACCGCAGTGGCGGCGTGCAAGGCGGCATCAGCAACGGCGAGGACATTTTGTTCGATATCGCCTTCAAGGCGGTAAGCACCTTGATGCGCGACCAATCCAGCGTAGACCGCACAGGCAATGCGGTTACCTTGGAAGGAAAAGGCAGGCACGATCCGTGCGTAGTGCCGCGCGCAGTACCCATCGTAGAGGCCATGGCCTGTTTGGTGCTGGCGGACCACTGGCTGCGGCAAAGAACTGCACAGCTTTGAAGAAGGAGTACCACGCAGGACACGAAAAAATTGGCAGGGCCGCACAATAAAGTGACATCCGATCTTCGCTCCTCCGGTCGCGTCAACGAATTGTCTGATCGTCTGATTTTCTGATCGTCTGATCAAACGCTCCTTCTACCTTGCGCGCCATGAAACTCCCACTGCACGTCCGCATTCTCATTGGCATGGGCGCGGGCGTGGCGTGGGCGCTGCTTAGTAGCTACATGGGCTGGAGCCGGTTCAACTTGGACTGGATCGATCCGTTCGGCAAGATCTTCATCAACCTGCTGAAATTGACCGCGGTGCCGTTGGTGCTGTTCAGCATCATTACCGGCGTGGCCGGCATGGGGGAAGTGCGGCGGCTTGGCAAGCTGGGTGTTCGCACGTTGTTGCTGTACTTGGTTACCACCATCATCGCGGTTTCGCTGGGTCTGGTGCTGGTGAATACGATCAAGCCCGGCACCTGGGGAAGTGACAAGGACCGCCTTGCCAACCGGGTGGATTATGAGCTTTGGGTGCAAGCCACCGCAGGCGTTGAAAAGCCACTGGACGGTGTTTGCGTAAGCTGCGAACCCGCCAACCGCGCCCTGCGCGACTCGTTGGCGGAAGTGCGCGGCACCATGGTGCCGAACGATTGGGCCAAAGCGGGCGAAAACCTGGGCCAGCGCAAAGGGGAAGCCGGTCCGTTGCAATTTTTGGTGGACATTGTGCCGGGCAACATTTTCAGCGCGTTGGCGGAAATGCAGATGCTGCAGGTCATCTTCTTCGCCATTCTTTTCGGCGTGATGCTGTTGCTGGTAAAGCCTGAGCATGGCGGCCCGGTGAACGCCTTCATGAACGGCTGCAACGAAGTGTTCATGAAACTCGTGGACGTGATCATGATGGCGGCGCCGTTCTTCGTTTTTGCATTGATGACCGGCGTTGTGGCGCGCATGGCGGGCGACAATCCGGCGTCGGTGCTGGAGTTGTTCAAGAGCTTGGCGGGCTATGCCATCACGGTGGTTTTGGGCTTGCTCATCATCCTCTTCGTGATCTACCCGGTGCTGATGAGCCTGTTGATGCGGCGCAACGTGTACAGGCACTTCCTGCGCGCCATGAGCCCAGCGCAGCTGTTGGCGTTCAGCACCAGCAGCAGCGCGGCCACCTTGCCGGCCACCATCCGCTGCGTGGAAGAGAACATCGGCGTAAGCAAGGCCACGGCCAGCTTCGTGCTGCCGGTCGGCGCCACGGTGAACATGGACGGCACCAGCCTGTTGCAGGCCGTGGCCGTGGTGTTCCTCGCCCAATTGCACATGGTGGACCTCAGCTTCGCGCAGCAGCTCACCATCGTGCTCACGGCCACGTTGGCCAGCATCGGAGCGGCGGCCATTCCCAGCGCGGGGTTGATGCTAATGGTGGTGGTTTTGGCATCCTTGGGCTTGGACCCCGCGTGGGTAGCCATAATTTTCACCATAGATCGTCCGTTAGACATGCTCCGTACGGTTGTGAACGTTACCGGTGATGCGGCGGTCTGCTCCGTAGTGGCACATTCGCAAGGCGAAAAACTGTTCCAAAACGCGGAAAAGCTCCGCGCTGCATGATCTTTGCGGTACCGGCGGAATAAGTGCATGGTATTTGCAAAGCGTTCCTTCCGGTAGGAACGAACAGCTGAAAACAGAGGAAATTGAATGGGAACTTGGATCAAGCGCATTGTGCTCACTGTCGTGATATTGCTGGTGCTCGTCCTTGTGGCGGCCATTGCCATACCGTACATCTACCGCGACAAGATCGAGGCAATGGTGAAACAGGATGTCAATGAAAGCCTCAACGCCACGGTGGAATGGGGCGATTGGGACCTCAGCATCATCCGCAGCTTCCCGAACGTCAATGTTTCCGTGGAAAATGTGCGCATCTGCAACAACGCGCCCTTTGAAGGCATCTGCTTAGCGGACATCGGTGAACTGCGCGCCACAATTGGCCTGTTCAGCCTGTTCAGCGAGAAAGCACAGATCCAGAACGTGGCCCTGGTACGCCCGGTGATCCACATCAAGGTACTGAAAGACGGTCGGGCCAACTGGGACATCGCCAAGGCGGACAGCACCACTGCCGAGCTGGCCAGTGACACGGCGGTTACGCGCTTCGACATCGCGCTAAAGAAATACAGCATCACCAAAGGCCGTTTCATTTACGACGACGAAACCCTGCCCATGCTGATGGACTTGGCCGGCCTGGAACATGAAGGCAGCGGCGATTTCACGCAGGACGACTTCACCCTGAAGACCAAGACCATGGCGGACAGCGTGAACGTGGTGTACGACGGCGTGAAATACCTGCGCAATGCCAAGGCCGACATCACGGCCGACATCGGGATGAACCTTCCCGGCATGAAATTCACCTTCCAGGAAAACGACATCAAGGTGAACAACCTGGAGCTTGGCATGGAAGGCTGGCTCGCCATGCCCGCGGACGATATCGACATGGACCTGAAGTGGAACATGAAGAAAAATGACATCGGCGCGCTGTTGTCATTAGTGCCTGCGGAATTCGCCACGGACTTGAAGGGCGTGGACATGAGCGGCAAGGCCACCTTCAATGGCTACGTAAAAGGTGTGTACAACGAAAAGACGATGCCCGGATTCGGCGTTAACATCAACGTGGACAAAGGGCGCTTTAAGTACCCGGACCTGCCCGCGAGCGTGGAGAACATCTACGTGGACTGCAACATTCAAAGTCCGCAGGGCAATGACATGGACGGCATGGTGGTGGACTTAAAGCGCTTCGCGATGAACATGGCCGGCAATCCGGTTGAAGCGCGTATGCACCTCACTACGCCCATTAGCGATCCCAATGTGGACGCTGCCTTGAAAGCTGACCTGGATTTGGAGAGCGTGAAAAAAGTAGTGCCACTTCCCAAAGGTGACGAGCTGGCGGGCAAGATCAAAGCCGACGTAAAAATGGCGGGGCGCATGAGCGACGTTGAGGCCCAGCGCTACGAGAAATTCACCGCTGAAGGCCAAATGGCGTTGAGCGGCATGCAGTACAAAAGCGACTCCTTGCCCTATGGCGTGGGCATCAACACGCTGGTGCTGGATTTCAGTCCGAAATTCTTGGCCGTTCCGAGCTTCGTCGGCAATTTGGGCAAAACGGACATCAATGCCAACGGTCGCGTGGACAACTACCTGCAATGGTGGCTGAAGGACAGCACGCTGGCGGGCACCTTCAACGTACAGAGCAAGGTGTTTGACCTGAACGAATTGATGGGGCCCCCAGCACCGGAACGCCTTCAACAGAAACTGCGCCAGATACAGCCGCCATGCAGTTAATTGAAGTGCCGAAGAATTTGGACCTCACGCTGAACGCCGCAGTAGGCCAAGTGCTTTACGACAAAATGGTGCTCACCGATGCCAAGGGCGGGCTGCGTGTGCATAATCAACAGGTGGACTTGCGCGGCCTCGCTTTCGGGCTGTTCGCAGGTCAAGTAAAAATGGACGGCACGTACAATACCGCAGACAAAGCACATCCGAAATTCGATCTGGATTTTGACGTAAAAAATTTGGACATTAAGCAAGTTGTGGATAACGTGGAGACCGTCGCGAAAATGGCACCCATTGCGAAGAATTGCCGGGGTAAGTTCAGCACATCCTTGGGCATGCAGGGGGAATTGGACCAAGCCATGTCGCCGCTGATGAACACGCTGGTAGGGCAGGGCACGCTGAGCACTAACAACGTCACCATCGAAGGGTTCAAGCCATTGGTGGAGATCAGCAACGTGTTGAAAATGCCGCGGTTGGCTAAGGTGGACGTTCAAAACATCGACTTCAGCTACGAATTCAAAGACGGCAAAATGATCACCAAGCCGTTCGATGTGAAGATCGACAAGTTGCAAGCCAACGTGGGTGGCACAACTGCTTTCGCGGACCAGGCCATCGACTACACAATGAAGGCCAAAGTGCCCACGGACATGTTCGGCGCGGATGCGGGTCAGTTGGTAAGTGGCTTGCTTGGCCAATTGAACAAAAGCTTGGGCACGGAGGCCAAATTGCCCAGTGAATTGGATCTGACGGCGAAGATCACAGGCACCATCGATAAGCCGGTGGTGAAGCCGGTATTCGGTAGCGGCGGAACCGACCTGAAGGAAACGATCAAGGAAGAGATCAAGCAGGAATTGAACGACCAGATCGACAAAGTGAAAACGGACGTCATCGCCCAAGCACGCGAACAAGCCGCACGTTTAGTGGCGGAAGCGCAGAAGCAGGCCGACGACATCAAGGCAAAAGCACGCAGCGAAGCGGCGAATCTGAAATCGCAGGGATATGCCGAAGCTGACAAGCTTGTAGCCCAGGCAAAAGATCCGTTCAGCAAGGCTGCGGCAAAATTGGCGGCTGACAAAGCCAAAAAACTGGCTGACCAAAAAGAGCAGCAGTTCGTCGGCGACGCCGACAAACGTGCTGACGGCATAGTGGACGCGGCACGCAAGCAAGGTGACAGCCTCATTGAAAAAGCGGAAAGCACCGATACGAAGGTGAAGTGAAAGGGATGAAGGAGGGTACCACGAAGGACGCTAAGGGCACGAAGGATTTGATGCCGCAGGGCTTGCATAAACGCAGAATTGGCCGAATCCCGATGGCGAAGATTTTTGCCTTACTGGTTGGTTTGCTCTGCATATCCTCCATCGCGTTTGCGCAGGAAGAGAACGAAGGCGGCCCTTGCGTCCGACCAACGGACAAGAAACTGGTAAAGCAGCTCGATGATGCGTCAGCCACCAACAATCCAACGGACAAGCACCGTAAGTTGAAAGAGCTTTTGGACGGCAATCCGGAATGCATGGAGTGTTTGTACCGCACGGGCGAAAGCGCCTTTCAGCGTGCGCGGGCAGGGGCGGGCAGCTATACGGCTGGGCTCAAGTACCTGGAGGAGGTGAAGGGAAAATGTCCGGATTACCACAGTGGTCTTTACTACGCTTTGGGGCAGATGTACTACGCGCAGGATAAATTCCCGGAGGCTGCCGAAGCCTTCCAGAAGTTTCTGCACTTCCCCACGGACGATCCGGAAAAGATCGACAAGGACATCGACAAGAAAACAGCGGAAGTAGAACTGTTGTTGCCGGAGCTTTCGTTTTACACGGAATTCTACAAGGACCAACGGCCATTCAATCCCCGACCGGTGCCTGGAGTGGATACGCCCGCGGACGAATACCTGCCCATGCTCAGCCCGGACAACGAGCTGTTGTTCTTCACCCGTGTAAGCAAGCACCAAGCTATGGGCGACCGCATCGCGCAGGATGTGGAAGAACTCACCGAATCGCGACGAAGCGCTGGCAGCGGCGCATATGACGGGGGCAAGGCGTTACCGCCGCCCTTCAACACCGGCGACAGCTACGGCGGGGTAACTGTAAGTCTGAACAATAAGGAGCTTTTTGTAACGGTGTGCAAGCCGGTAACTGCGGACTTCAAGAACTGCGACATCTACCGCACGCACTACGAAACACACATGGATTTCGGCAGCGGAAAGCAAGTATTCGAGTGGGGGGCGCTAACCCAACTCGGGCCTGAAATAAATACGGAAGATGGTTGGGAAAGTCAGCCCTCACTTAGCGCCGACGGGCGCACATTGTACTTCGCATCGCTCCGCAGAGGCAGCCAAGGCACTGACATTTACTCCAGCAAGCGCGACGCGAAAGGCACCTGGTCGCCTGCTGAAGCCTTGCCCGCGCCCATCACCACGGACGGGGATGAAAAAGCACCGTTCATGCACAGCGACAGTCGTACGTTGTACTTCGCGGCGCGGCCTCCTGTGGATGAGAACGGCAAGGAAGACATCGCAAGCGGCCATCGCGGCATCGGCGGATACGACATCTTTTTCAGCAAGCTGAACGACGATGGCAGCTGGAGCCAGCCCAAAAACCTTGGCAACCCCATCAACACCCCGCAAGACGACCACGGGCTGGTAGTGAGCGCGGACGGCCACACCGCCTATTTCGCCAGCAGCCGCTTCAAAGGTCCGGGCGGCTTGGACATTTACGGTTTCGATCTGCCCAAGGAAGCACGACCCGAGGACATCATAATCGTGCAAGGCGATGTGCGCGACGAGCAGGGGCATGTGGTAAGGGATGCCACCGTATCCATTACCTACATGGACACGCGCAAAACCGAGGTGCTAAAAGTGGACAGCTTGGACGGGCATTATGCTGCGGTCGTGAACCTTAAAGCTGGCAGTGATGTAATTGTAACGGTGAAGAAACCCGACCACGTTTTCGACAGCCGCTCCTTCAGCATTGAAGACACCGCGCGCGGCGGCGTAGCGCGTGTGGACATGAAGTTGGAGAAGATCGAAGTGGGCAAAAGCTACCGCGTGAACGACCTGAAATACGCCACTAACAGCGCGGAGATCACGCAGTCCAGCAAGTACATTCTGGACCAGCTCATCGTGTTCTTAAAAGAAAATCCTTCAGTGAAGATCGAAGTTCAGGGTCATACGGACAACGTCGGCGATCTGGAAAGCAACATGGCGCTCAGCAAGCAACGGGCCTACAGTGTAGTTGACTACTTGCAGGAACACGGCGTGAAAACGGCGCGGCTAACGGCACAAGGCTTCGGCCCAACGAAGCCATTGGCGAGTAACGACACCGAGGCTGGCAAAGCGGAGAACCGGCGCACTGCTTTTGTGATAACGGGCAGGTAGGTGGGTATGGGCGATGCATGCATCGCCCGTACCACCACCAGCGATGCATGCATCGCCCCTACCGCCCCGCACCACCAGCGTACCTTCGCGCCCCACCGATCAAAATGCGCGACAGACTCTACATCGACGACACCCGGCAGCGCATCCGTTCGGGGCACCCTTGGGTGTATGACAACCAAGTGCTGCGCTTTGAAGGAAGGCCACAGCCCGGCGGCATCGTTCAGGTATTCGATGTGAAAAAAGGCCCGCTCGGTCAAGGCTACTTCAATCCGAAGAGCAAGATCCGCGTGCGGATGCTCACCAAAGATCTCGATGAGCCGATCGATGGTGCGTTCTTCCGGCGCAAGATCCAGGCCGCTTGGGATTACCGCGTGCGCATGGGCCAGCCCGAAAGTTGCCGCGTAGTTTTCGGTGAAGCCGATGGTTTGCCTGCGCTGGTGGTCGACAAATTCAATGATGTGCTGGTGCTGCAAACGCTGGCGTTGGGCATGGACCGCTTCAAAGCCGAGATCGTGCAAGCCCTACGCGATGTTTTGCGACCGCGCGGCATTTACGAGCGCAACGACGTGCCCGTGCGGCTTAAGGAAGGCTTGGAGCAGGTCACTGGGCCGATCGGCGATCCCTTCGACACGCAGCTCACCATCACGGAGAACGGATTGAAATTCCATGTGGACCTGGCGGAAGGGCAGAAGACCGGCCACTTTTTGGATCAACGATTGAACCACGCTGCGCTGGAGCACATATCGAAAGACGTGCGCGTGTTGGACTGCTTCACACATACGGGCGGCTTTGCGCTGCACGCTGCGAAATACGGGGCTAAAGAAGTATTGGGGTTGGACATCAGCGAGGAGGCCGTCGCGTTGGCGCGCAGCAATGCGACATTGAACGAAATGGGGGAGACCTGCACGTTCAAGGCGGCCAACGTGTTTGATTTTTTGGCCGGCCCGGTGAAGGACAGCGGCGTTTGGGACGTGATCGTGCTGGACCCACCTGCTTTTGCAAAGAGTCGCTCCGCGTTGGACAATGCGGTGCGCGGCTACAAAGAGATCAACTTGCGCGCCATGAAAGCTTTGCCGCCGGGCGGTTTTTTAGTGACCTGTTCCTGCTCGCAGCACATGCAGCCGGAATTGTTCCGCAAGACCGTAGCCGATGCCGCACGCGATGCGCACCGCGAGTTGCGTGAAGTGTACGCAGGCAGCCAGCCGCCGGACCACCCGGTGCATTGGGCCATTCCCGAAACGCACTACTTGAAGTGCTTGGTGCTGCAGGTGTTGTGATCAAAGGCAGTCGTTCACGCCTTCGCCTTCACCAGCTTCTTCTTGTTGCCCTTTCCAAATTTCGGTTCATCACCAAGAATGTAGCCCCAAGGCTTCAACGCCGGGATCTCGTCGAACACCAACTTGATCATGCCGGTTATTGGGATGGCGAGGATAAGCCCCATCAGCCCCCAGAGCATGCCCCAAGCGAGCAGCGCGATGATGCTGGCCAGCGGATTGATGCTCACACTGGAACCCACCACTTTTGGCGTAACGAAATTGTTGTCCAAGAACTGGGTGACGGCAATAACGCCCAGTACGCCCAAGGCATACATGGCGGAATCCTTGGTGAGGAACGCGATGAGCGCCGGCATGAATGCGCCGAGCCAAGGGCCAACGTAAGGGATCACGTTCAAGATGGCCGCGGTAACGCCCAGCAAGATGGCATAGTCAAGCCCCAACGCCAGGAAGCCGATGGAATCCAGCACGGCGAGGAACAGCATTACGGTGAGCACGCCCTTCAGCCACTGTCGCGAGAGGTCGGAGATGTTGTCCACTACGCGCATTACTGCGCCATCGCCCTGGCCGCGCAGTTGGGTGAAGAACTCGCGGAAGCGCCCCTTCATCAGCAGCAAGAAGAAGGTGACGATGGGGATGACGATGGCCGTAGCCAAGGCCGCGCCGGTGGCTGAAAACAGGCCCATGAGCAGGGCTCCACCGCTTTCCGCCAGTGACGCAAGTTCCTTATTGATCCATGCGGTCTGTTGCCCTTCACTTATGTTGAAGCGCGATTCGAGATAGGCTTGGCCGCTGTCGATTCGCGCGATCAGTGCGGCTTGCAGCGCTGGCAGGTCTTTGCCGAAGTGTGCATACTGCCAACCCAGGAAGCTGATAACGCCGAAAAACACCACCAGTAGCAACAAACAACTGGTCGAGGCGGCCAACCAGAGCGGCCAACCCCAGCGTTCCAATTTGCGGCAGAAGGGTAGAAGGAGAAAGCTGAAAATGCCAGCCACGAACAGCAGTACGAAGAGCGTTTTGCCAACGGCTAGCACGGTGACCGTGGCTATTACAGCCAGCAGCACCAGCACATAGCGTTGTAGCGAAGTGTTGCGTCCGCTATTGAAACTCTCGGAAGTGGAAGGAGTGGAGGGTAGCTCGGCCATGCGGCTCAAAGCTGCACATTTTCCGCTTCGTCCTCCAATTCATCCTTCACTTTACGCAACTCCCTCTCTTCACGCCGATCTTCCAAATGATCTTTCAATCGTTCCCAGCTCACCCCCAGTTCGTGGCCGATGTCGGAGATCGAGAAGTTTTCGACTTTCTTCAACAGCTGAGGGGCTGCCAAGCCGAGCGCAAACAGGCCTGCACGCTTCATCAACCCACCTTTTCCTGAGCCCGCAGCCATGCTTAGCGCGCCGCCCAACCCCGCGCTTCCTATGATGGAGCCCAGGATCTTGCCGGGCGTACTGCCCCCCAAGGCACTACTAACGGTGTTCTTCAAAAGCTTTCCCCTGAATTCACCTTGCTTTAGGGAATCCATGTGGTTTTCCAGCCGTTCCGCATACATGTCGCTTTTAGCGGCAGCCCGGAGCTTTTCCGCGCGGAATGCTGCGAGGTCCTGGAAGCGGTCAGTCTTTGTCATCGTAGAATGAGTTGATCACATTCAACATGAACGAATCGCGGATGCTCTTTCGCGCAGCGAAATGCACGATAAGGAATGCCACAAGGTAAATACCACCTACGGCCAGAAAGCCCAACGCGGTGTTTTCCCAGACCGTCCCCAACCAAAAGGACAGAGCCAAACTGGCGAAGAATAGGAACATCAATACCGTGACGGCGGCAAGCAATCCGCCGAACATCCCGCCCGCCGCCTTGCCCACCTGTTCGTAGACTTGCAGTGTGAGGTGTTCCTTCCGCGCGGCGTAATATTCCTTTCCTTCCGCCATTGCGGAGTTCAGGAATTCACCGATGTCGGCCTGTTCTGCGGTATCGGCGTAATAGCCATCACCGCCGCCGTTGTTCTGGTGGCTCATGGTACAAGCAATTGATCAATGGACGAAAGCCGCCGCATGGACATTCCACGCGGCGGATCATTTCAAATGTTTAGTTATGCGTTGCACGGTCGGCGGCACGCTTGCCTGCGGCGGCCACGTCGTTGGCGGTGCTGTTTACATCGCTCATCACACGGTCCTTCAGGTCGGCGCCTTCAGCTTGCATAAAGCTGAGGAAATCCTTCAGGTCGTCCTTGGTCATGTTGGCGCGCTCAACGATCTTGTTGCGGGCTTTCTTCCACTGCTTGTAGCCTTTGTCGAGCTGCGCATCCATTTCCTTTTTGGCTTTTTCGCCTTTTTCTTCAGGATAACGCGGGTCTCCTTCCCGGAGCGGGGGGCGAGCAATACGCCGATGGCAGCACCTGCGGCCAATCCGGCCAATGCAGCGAGCAAAGTCTTTTGGGTACTCATTTTTTGTTGGGTTTTTAGTTTCTACTGGCACTAGTGGAATAAGCGTGCCGTTTCACGCATAAGGTAGTAAAAAATAAGCAAACCCGCAAATGGCGCGGCAAAGCGCACGGTATGGCGGGACTGCCAACGTGGCATTCGCACCCCAACATGTTGCTTTATTCCCCACAGCTTCTCACAGGGGCGCCAGCGCTAAAAAGAAATTTACACAGGCACGCGCACAGCAGAAAACGCTCGCTGCTTCAAGGAGTAGCTGTGGCCCTTGGAGATGATGTGGACGCGCATGCCTTCAATACTGAAAGGTTGTCCCTCTTCCACATCTGCAAAGTCACTGTACGAAATGTCGTGCCCGTCGAAGATCATCACTTGCCCGCTGCCGATGGTCTCCAGATGGTCGCCTTCGGTGATCACCACACCGGTGTCCTCACCCAAGCCGATGCCGATCGAATTAGGGTTGCCTGCCACAGCCTGCGTTAAGCGGCTAAAGCGGCCGCGCTGAACGAAGTGGCTGTCGATGATCACGTCGTAGATCAGGGCCGCTCCGGTAGTCATTTTCACGCCGCCCTTAATGAGACCGGTGGAGCTGTGGCCTTGGTAGATCATGGTACTGCTCATGCACATGGCTCCCGCGCTGGTGCCTGCGACCACGAAGCCGATCTCGTCGCGGTAACGCCGCTTCATCAGTTCAAGGAAGGCGGTGCCTCCGAAGATCGTGGTGAGGCGAAGCTGGTTTCCGCCGCTCATCATTACGCCGTCCGCCTTGGAGAGCCGCTTCACCATGTCCGGCTTCACGTCCGACCGCTCGCGTATGTCGAGGATATCGAGGTTGGTTACGCCCAGTTTTCCGAAGGCATCGATGTAATTCGCTGCAACTTCTTTGGGGATGCTGCTGGCGGTGGTGACCAAAGCGATGCGGGCGGAAGGTCCTCCCATTTCGTCCACCACGCGGCGCAAGATGCTGTCCTCAATAAAGGTGCCGCTGTCGGAGCCCGGTTTTTCCTGCTCGTTGCCTTTGTCTTCCGCACCGCCAATGGCGATCAACTTTCCTTTGGGCGTATTCTCCATGGATCTTGTTTAGCCCCCGCCCCCATGCTTGGAGCGCCTCAATATCAAGAGGCCGGCCACCTTAAGCGGCACGAATGTAGGGTAATCGCATTTTTAGGTCAATTCGCTTGTTGAAAATTGTTCAACAGCCCGATCTTCATACATTGACCGCACCTAACACGCCCCCTACATGCGGATTTTGGAACTGAAGGCCATGCGCGGCCCGAACTATTGGTCGATCAAACGCCACAAATTAGTTGTGATGCGGCTCGACATTGAAGGGCTGGAAGAGCGTCCCACGGACAAGATCCCCGGCTTTGCGGAACGGTTGAAGGCGTTGCTGCCCGGCATGTATTCGCACCGTTGCAGCGAAGACCATGAAGGCGGCTTCTTCGAGCGCATAGACCGCGGCACGTGGATGGGGCACGTGATCGAGCACATCGCTTTGGAGATCCAGACCCTCGCGGGAATGGAAACCGGCTTCGGGCGCACGCGCAGCACCGGCGAGCATGGCGTGTACAATGTGGTGTTCAGTTACATTGAAGAAGCAGTTGGACTCTATTCGGCCAAAGCCGCGGTGCGCATTGCACAAGCTTTGATCGACGGCGCGCCTGCGGAATTGGAAGACGACATTCAGCGCATGCGCGAATTGCGCGAGGACACGCGCCTTGGGCCCAGCACGGGCTCCATCGTGGAAGAGGCCACTAAACGCGGCATACCATACCTACGGTTGAACGGCCAAAGCTTGGTGCAACTGGGACATGGCGTACACCAGAAGCGCATCCGCGCCACCATCACGAGCAACACCAGCAACATCGGCGTTGAAATTGCCTGCGACAAAGAAGAGACCAAGCAATTGCTGGAGAGCTACGAGATCCCCGTGCCGAAAGGAAGAGTTGTACGCACTGAAGAAGGACTTGTAGCGGCCTTGGAAAGCGTCGGTTTTCCTTGCGTGATAAAGCCCATTGGCGGCAACCACGGACGCGGCGCCACCATCGGCATTAAGAATTTCAAAGAGGCCAAAGTCGCGTTGGCGATGGCGAAGGAGATCAGCAAGAGCGTAGTTGTTGAAAAGGAGATCAAAGGACTTGATCACCGCTTGCTGGTGATCGACCACAAGTTTGTTAGCGGTGCCAAGCGCACACCGGCATGTGTCGTCGGTGATGGCAAAAGCACCATCGAAGAGTTGGTCGCCGAAGTGAACAAGGACCCGCGCCGGGGCTTCGGGCACGAGAACGTGCTTACACAGATCACCATCGACGCGCATACATTGGAACTTTTGCAGCGCCGTGACATGACACCGGCCAGCATCCCTGAGAAAGACGATACCGTTTACCTGAAGGCCACGGCCAATCTCAGCACGGGCGGAACGGCTACTGACGTCACCGAACAGGTGCATTCGTACAATGTCTTCATGGCCGAACGCATTTCGCGCATCATCGACCTGGACATCTGCGGAATCGATATTATGACCGACGATATCACCGTACCGCTCAGCGAAAACGGAGCGGTGCTGGAAGTGAACGCCGCGCCTGGCTTCCGCATGCACCTGGACCCCACAACGGGACTGGGTCGCAACGTGGCAGAACCGGTAGTTGACATGTTATTCCCCCCGGGCGCACCCAGCCGGATCCCCATTATCGCGGTAACGGGCACGAACGGAAAAACCACCACCACGCGCCTTATCGCGCACATCATGCGCAGCCACGGCAACAAGGTGGGCATGACGTGCAGCGACGGCGTTTACATCATGAACCGCTTGCTGATGCAGGGCGATTGCACCGGTCCGGTAAGTGCACAGTTCGTGCTCAAGGACCCCTTGGTGGACATGGCCGTGCTGGAAACCGCGCGGGGTGGCATGGTACGCAGCGGCCTTGGCTTCGAGAGCTGCGACGTGGGCATCTGCACCAACGTGGCCGCCGACCATTTGGGCTTGAAGGACATCAATACCTTGGAGGACCTGGCCAGCGTGAAGAGCACCGTTCCCCGCAGCGTGCGCCGCGACGGTTACGCCATCCTCAACGCCGATGATGAACTGGTGATGGCCATGCGCAAGCAATGCGACTGCAAGATCGCGCTGTTCAGCCTGGACGAGAACAACCGCCTGATCCGTCAGCACTGCAAGCTCGGCGGCCTCGCAGCCGTTTACGAGAACGGATTCATCACCATCAGCAAGGGTGAATGGAAGCTGCGCATCGAAAAGGCCGTGAACGTTCCCCTCACCCTGGGTGGAAAGGCCGTCTTCAACATCCAGAATATTTTACCGGCCGTGCTCGCCGCCTATGTACAAGGGGTGAAGATGGAAGAGCTGAAGGAAGCCTTAAGCACCTTCGTGCCCTCGCCAGCACAAACTCCTGGCCGCCTGAACCTGTTCCAGTTCAAGAAATTCCAAGTGGTGGTGGATTATGCCCACAACCCGCACGGCTTCGAAGCCTTGGGCCGTTTCCTCAGCAAAGTGCCGGACAGCCCGAAGGTGGGCGTGATAGCCGGCGTGGGCGATCGCCGCGACGAAGACACCGTTACGTTGGGCCGCCTCAGCGCGCAGATGTTCGATGAGATCATTATCCGCCAGGACCGCAACTTGCGCGGCAAGAGCGATGATGACATTATCGCATTGATGATGAAAGGCATCCATGAGATCGACCCGAAGAAGAAGGTCACCATCATCAAGAAAGAGGACGAGGCCATCCGTCACGCCATCAGTACGGCCAAGCCCGGCAGCTTCCTAACCCTTTGTAGCGACGTAGTGCCTGATGCGCTCGCGCTGGTAATGAAGCTGAAGGAAGAAGAAGACCGTGTGCCCTTCAGCAAGGATGATATCCCGAATTTGAACAGGGAATTGGTAGGGTAGCGTTTGAGTTTTTCGATAAGGTTTTGGGAACCCTGCGAATAAACTTGCCGTGCTGTTGGTCCTTGCGGCTATGGGCAATGATGCGTTGTTTGAACTGCGCCTTCTTATTCAAACAGGAACACCTTTTCGGTAGTTCCGTCGCTGTATTGGTGGATCAACAAGGTGTTCGGCTTGGTTTCTGAGGTTCTGCCCAAGACATCAAATGTCCTTATAACACGTTTTTTAGGTAAACCAAGTTCTTCGATCCCAACCGCGTACTGATTGCACGCGAATGAGCCGATGGAAATGTCATAATCCCCCATAGCCGTGGAATAAAGCCTTGTTTTGATCCAGCCATAAAGCGTATCACTCCCTGAAAAAATCCTGACGCCTACATACCTGTAATCCAACTGAAAATCTCCACCTGAACAGCCATAGCCACAATTATTTGGAACTGCGGCTTCCCATTTATTAAAGGACAGATAGGCAGCTGAGTCTATCCAATTTGACGCTCCGTCGATAAGGTCCGGTTGGTCAAACGCATGCGCCAGTGCTTCGAAAGAAACAAGATCCGGGGGTGGGCAATTCGCAAAACAAGTATCAATGGCGCCCAATGCGATCTCGCTATTGTTGATCGGAATTATCTCCGCATGCCTCTTGTCGAACCAATTGCCCCCATTATGGTTGAATACATCTATGATGACATCAACTATGCCGTCATTGTTCATGTCGATTAAAATGGAATCACTGGAAATGTTAACAGGGTCTGGAGCGGAGAGAACTAGCTCTGGAGCATAGTTGTGGTAAAAGTCATTGCCATCAAACTCCCCGGCAACTATACTTTGAGCTTGGGCTTGGGTCAGTACAAGTAAGAATATGAGGTTGAACAGGCTCTTCATTTTTTATAGCCAAAGTGAAGCTCAGGATTCGGATCGGGCAGTTAAAGATAAGCGATCCACAAGAACACAACGCCGTTTTCACCTTCGCACTTCCTATCCGAAGTTTCAGCCAGACCCAATAGATACAGTAATGTCGTGGCCTAGGGCAGGTATGCCCCGGTCAGCACTGCGGTGAAGCCGGAACCAAGGCCATCGTGGCGCATGGAATTGGCGGTGAACCCTCAATACCCGGCCAGGTGTTCGGTCTACCAATAAACCGGTAGAAATACCGGTTTTCGTCCATTTTTACACCGATCCGGTAATGTCGTGCCTACTTTGCATTGCCATGCGGATCTTTAGAAAGGAGGTATATAACTACGCGCTGTACGGTGCCCTTTTCGGATTGTGCTTTCCTCTCTTCGGTACGTTGATCCAGAGCGGAGACGCGGGAACAGGCTTCGGAATGGATGGTTTCATCGCCACGCAGCAGCGTACTCCGTTGCTGTGGATCATTGATACGGCGCCGCTATTCCTCGGGCTGTTCGCCTCGTTGGGCGGCTATTACATGGATAAGCTTAAGGAGCGGAACAGGCACCTGCACGAGGATTACAGGGAGATGGAACGGTTGCGCGATCAGGCTGATTCGGCGAACAAGGCGAAGAGCGATTTTCTGGCCAACATGAGCCACGAGATCCGCACGCCGATGAACGGGATCATCGGGCTGAACCACCTGCTGTCGAAAACGGAGATGACGCCCAAGCAGCAGGATTACAATGTGAAGGTGGACCGGTCAGCGCGATCACTGCTGCGCATAGTGAACGACCTGCTTGATTTTTCCAAGATCGAGGCCGGAAAGTTGGAATTGGAAGCCAGGCCGTATTCCACGCAGGAGATGCTGGAAGCGGTGGTGGATACCGTGAACGCGAGGCTTTCCGGCAAGAAGGACGTTGAGTTCATCATCGACCGGCCGGCCGACCTGCCTTTGGAACTGATCGGGGATGAACTTCGGATCAAGCAAGTCCTGGTCAATCTGTTGGACAATGCGATCAAATTCACGGAGCAGGGCGAAGTGATCCTCTCGATCAGCTCGGAAAAGCGGGGGGCTGAGCATTGCGCGGTCACCTTCAGTGTAAAGGACCAGGGCATCGGCATGAGCGCTGAGCAGATCGCGGACCTCTTCAAGCCCTTCAGCCAAGCGGACCTCTCGCATACCCGCAAATACGGCGGCACCGGGCTGGGCCTTACCATCAGTGACCGTTTGATCCGCAAAATGGGAGGCAAGATCCAGGTGGAAAGCAAGACGGGCGAAGGAAGCCGGTTCTTCTTCACCATTGGGCAGGAGATCCGTGGAAAGCGGGGCACGGACGCGCTGCGCCTGCCTTTCAAGGACAAAGTGCGCGCGTTGCTTGTCGACGATTCAAGCATTGCCCGCACAGTGCAAGGTGCCATGTTAACGGAAATGGGCTTCGATGTGGTCACGGTTGATTCCGGAATGAAAGCGGTGGAAGCGGTGCGTGCCAGCATGATGGAGGCGAAACCGTTTGCCTTGATCATCATGGACTGGATGATGCCGGAGATGAGCGGATTGGATGCGGCCCGCTTCTTAAAGGAGGAATTCCTGAGCGATGCCCCTATGGTGCTGATGGTAACGGCCTTCGGCGTAGATGATGTGCGCATCGCCGCCCAGGTAGGTCAGATCGACGGTTATCTAGTAAAACCGGTGGACCCATCATTGCTCTTCGACACGTTGAACGCCATCTTCAAGTTCGACTTGGAAGGCGTACGCAAGACCACCCGGGACCATTTGGACATGGACCAGGTACGCGGGTTGCTGGAGGGGAAACAGATCCTGTTGGCCGAAGACAACGAGATCAATTGGCAGGTGGCCTCGGAGCTGCTGCAGGACGCGGGGATCAAATTGGACCATGCGGACAACGGGGAGGAGGCTGTGCGCATGTTCACGAAGAAAAAGTACGACGGGGTGCTCATGGACATCCAGATGCCCCTGATGGACGGTCTGGAAGCCACGCGCAGGATCCGTGCCCTTCCGGGCGGAACCACAGTGCCGATCTTGGCAATGACCGCGCATTCCATGAAGGGGGAACGCGAGAAGAGCCTGGCCGCGGGCATGAACGATCACATCAACAAGCCCATCGACCCGATCCTGCTGTACAAGAGCTTGATGCACTGGATCTGTGAAACCAGCGAGAGTGAAGTCGGCGCGATGCTGGTATCCGGCACGGCAATGGAAAGCGGGGTCGACATCCAGATAACAGGGCTGGACACGAAAACGGCCTTGGCACGATTGCGGAACGATCGGGGCATCTACGCCAAATTACTGGAGCTGTTCGTTTCCAAATGGAGCGCTTCACCGGCTGAACTACCCGAATTGTTGCGGCAAAGCGAGTTGGAAACCTTGCGTATCTCCGTCCACACCGTGGCGGGGTCTGCCGGCAACTTGGGGGCGGATGACGTACTGATGGCAGCGAGGAAGGTGGAGCAGGCACTGGTCGATGGCGCCCATGCAGATGACGCGGAGCTGAAGGAACACGTGGACGACTTGTGCGCTAAGCTGACCGGGACGTTGGAAGGCATCCGCGGATATTTGGGCTCCTCTCCACGAGTAGAGTTGGCTCATGTTCCGACAGCTGGGTTGAACGAAGAAGAGCTGCGGACCGCCATCCGGGATGTCCTGCGCCTTTTGGCGGACCACGATGCCGGTTCTCTTCAAGCGATGGAAGAACTGGCCTTGTCCACATCGGACCTTGCCAGAAAGCAAGTGTTCGACCGCGCGCACGCACAAGTGAAGAACTGGGAGTTCGACGAGGCAATGAGCACGTTGTCCAAAGTGACACCATGAAGCCCGCCACGATCATACTGGGAAATGAGAAGCAGACCTTGCTTTTAGTGGATGACAGCCCGGAGAGTTTGACCATGATGGTGGGTCTGCTGGGCGGGGACTACAAGGTGAAGGTGGCTAAATCAGGGGAGGCTGCGCTGGAGTTGGCCATCAAGGACCCCATACCGGACTTGATCATGCTGGACGTAGTGATGCCGGGGATGGACGGCCATCAGGTTTGCATGGCCCTGAAATCCAATAGCCAAACGCGCTCGATCCCCGTCATTTTTCTCACTTCTTTGGCCGGTACCGGGAACGAGGCCATCGGATTCGAACTGGGGGCATCGGATTACATCTCCAAGCCGTTCGACCCGGTGATCTTCATGGCGCGTGTGCGCACCCAGCTTGAATTGGTCTCGGAACGGAAGAAGACAGGACGTTTGCTGGCGAATTTCTTACCTCGACGAGTCGTACAGGAGCTTATTTCCACAGGTACCTCCAGGCCGGAAAAGATCGAAGAGCTGAGCATGGTTTTTTGCGACCTGGTGGATTTTACCGGCATCGCCGGTCAATTGGAAAAAGGGGTGTTGCTGGATGAGCTTTCGGACATTTTCAGCGCTTTTGACATCATCATGGAAGCCCATGTGGGCCAGCGGCTGAAGACCATCGGTGACGCGTACATCGGGCTGGTGGGATTGAACCGGCCCGTGCCCGACCATGCTGACAGGGCAGTGTCCGCGGCCTTGGACATGATCGATCACATGAAGGCCCGATCCAACGGGTCCGGCCCGAATTGGGCGGTCCGGATCGGGGTCCACTCCGGGTCCGTGATCGCTGGACTGGTCGGCACGCGGCGCTACCAGTACGATATCTTCGGGGATGATGTGAACATCGCCTCCCGCATTGAAGGAACATCGGAACCTATGCGCGTGACCATTTCCGCCAACACCAGGGAGCGGCTGAAAGGGGATGGCCTACAGATCGAGCCTCGAGGCCGGATCGATCTAAAGGGCAAAGGCGAGCGTGAATTGTTCTTCGTTGCCCGTGGTCGGTAGCCCTACGGGAACTCCTCACTTCCGCAGCTTCCTCACTAGTACAATTAGCAAAACCGCGCCTACCGTGGCACAGATCACCTGGCCAACGAGGTTGGTGGCTGCAATGCCGAGCAAACCGAATACCAGGCCGCCCACCAGACCACAACTATTCCGAGCAGGATGTTGACGAGCACGCCGTACCCCTCGCCCTTCATAATCGTGCCGGCCAACCAACCTGCTACGCCGCCAATGATGAGGCTCCATACAATTCCCATGGTCCAAGGTTTTTGTTCAGCACATAATTACAAAAAGAAAAGTCCCGCCGGACGGCAGGACTTTTCCAAACGGAGGTAATCCGCTTACTTCGCCTCTACGGCGTCGGCAGACTTTTTGGCTTTGGCGGTTGCCTTTTCGGCTTTTGCCTTGGCGTTGGTGGCTTGTGTTTCCACGCTCATGCGGCGCTCCTTGATGCGGGCGCTCTTGCCGCGGCGTTCGCGGATGTAGAAGTTGCGGGCGCGGTTCACGTCGCCGTGCTTGTTCACTTCGATCTTGTCCAAAAAGGGTGAGGCGATCGGGAAGATACGCTCCACGCCTACGGATCCGCTCATTTTGCGTACGGTGAAGGTGGCCGTGCTTCCGCTGCCCTTGCGTTGGATAACAACGCCTTGGTATTGCTGGATACGCTCCTTGCTGCCTTCGCTGATGCGGTAGTGCACGGTAACGGTGTCACCGGCTTTGAAGTTGGGCTGTTGCTTCACAGGTGCCCATTCTTTCTCGAGTTGCTTGATCTTGTCCATGGCGGAAGGCTTTTTACGGGGTCAGGTCCCGCGTTCGGGGGCGCAATATTAAGGAATAATCCGGGTGCAAAGTTAGTCGTTGGCGTTCTCCCTGAGTCCCGGCAGGTCCGGTCGGCGTTCCCGGGTGCGCTGCACGGCCTGCTGGTGCCGCCATTCTTGGATCTTGGCTTCGTGGCCGCTCATCAGCACTTTGGGCACGGCCCATTCGCCGTAAACCTCCGGGCGGGTGTAGGTGGGCGGAGCCACCAAGCCGTCCTGGAAGCTGTCCGAAAGAGCAGAGGTTACATCACCGAGCACGCCGGGCAACAGGCGGATAATGGCGTCGCTGAGCACCGCCGCAGGCAGTTCACCGCCGCTGAGCACGTAATTGCCGATGCTCACCTCCCGCGTTATGAGGTGTTCGCGCACGCGCTCGTCCACGCCCTTGTAGTGGCCGCAGAGGATAATGATGTTGCCCAAAGTGCTCAGTCGGTTGGCCAGCGGCTGGTCCAGCAGTTCGCCGTCGGGGCTCATGTAGATCACTTCGTCGTACGCGCGTTCCGCCTGCAAAGCGGAAATGGCCTTGTGGATCGGGCCCAAGGTCATCACCATGCCGGCCCCGCCGCCGAACGGGTAGTCGTCCACGCGCTTGTGCTTGTCGAGGGAAAAAGCCCTTAGGTCGTGAATATGGACTTCGGCGGATCCTTTTTCCTGCGCCCTGCGTAGAATACTGTCATTGAAATAACTGTCCAGCAGGCTCGGCAAAGCCGTGAGGATGTCGATGCGCATGCCGCAAAAGTACCGTCAGAAGCGGAAACGAGCGGTTTACCCATGCGCGTTGCTAACTTCGGCACCGATCTTGCCTACTGCACCCAAGATCTCCTTCAGCATGAAAAAGAGCACGATTATCAACCTGCTTTCCGCAGCCACGTTCTTGGCCATGGCTTTTCCGGCCAGAGCACAGGAAAAACAGTACGACGACCTGCTGGTGAAGTACGTGGACGAGAAGTACGAGGAATGCATAACCAAGGCGGAGCGTTACACCGAGGCCGACAACACCAAGAAGGACCCGCTGCCTTACCTGTACATGAGCATGTGCCTGTTCGAGATGAGCAAGATCCCGAAGTATCAGGAAATGGAGGATTACAAAAAGGCCGACCGCGATGCCCTGAAGTACGCCGAGAAATATCGGAAGAAGGACAAGGAGAAGGAATTCTTCGGGAACTACGAGGACTTTTGGGCGGAGCTGAACACCATGGCCCAGGAGAGCGGGCTGAACGAGTATGAAAGCGGTGTAAAAGGCATGAGCAAGGCACGCAGGTTCTTCGATTCGATGACGGGCTATTACCCTGAGAATCCCGGCCCTTGGATGATGCTGGCGTTGTGCCAATACAACACCAATTTGCAGAAAGACGGTGATGAAAGCATGAAGCAATACCAAGCGGCTCTTGATGCTGCGGGCGGCCTTTCATCCTTGCCCGAAGACCAGAAGAAATTGATGAAGAGCGCACTGATCCACGATGCCGAATACCTCAATGGCAAAGGCGACAAGAGCGGTGCGAAAGCTGCGCTGGAATTAGGTAAGGATGTTTTCATGGACGATCCCGAATTCAAGGGCGCGTACGAGAGCTTCCATTGAGCACAGGAGCCTGCGGCCGCGAGGCGCGGGCAGGACGGAGGAACGGGCATGACGTGGAAAAGAAGCGGTCTGGTCACGGCCATTACAGCATTGTTACTGGTGCAACCGGCTAATGCGGGCAAGGTTGAGCGGGGCTTTGAAGCCTTGGGCATCCACGATTATTTCAAGGCACGGGAACTGTTCCTGTCCAGTACAAAAAAGCAACCGGCCGCCGCGTGGTACGGGCTTAGCGTGATCACCGGCAGGCAAGACAATCCGTTCTATCAGCTCGATTCCAGTTGGGCGGCCATCCAGCGTTCGCGCTTTGCCTATTCGGCTTTGCCGGAAAAGGGGAAAGGCAAACTTGCCAAATTGGGCGTGGACAGCATCACCATTTCCGCACAGGAAGCACACGTGCATGTCCTGGCTTGGCAATTGGCGGAAGAGGCCGACGATGTCGCGGCCTACACGCGGTTCGGGAATTTATACCCGGGGAGCGTGCAATGGCCCGAAGCCATACAGCGGCGGGACAAGCTGGCGTTCCAGGTAGCCCGCGCGGCCAATACGGCAGCGGCTTATCGCGATTTCATTGCCACTCATCCGCAAGCGGAAGAGTTGTTTGAAGCGCGCTCGCGAATGGAGGAAGCGGTGTTCCGTGAAGGCACGCCCCATGGCACGTTGGAGGAATACGAAGCCTTCATTATAGCGCATCCGGAAAGCCCTTATGTACACGAAGCGGAAGACCGGCAGTTGGAGGTGATGACGCCGCACGATACACCTGCGGAATATGCAGCATTTATTCAGCGCTACCCGGCGAGCCCCAACGTGCCGCAAGCGTGGCGCAGGATCTATGGCATCTACACCAAAGAGCTCACCGTGGCCAATGTTACGCGGTTCCTGAAAGACTGGCCGACCTACCCCTACCTCACCGAGGTGATGGACGACCTGAAGGTGGCGAGCCTAACGCTGCTGCCCTTCCGGCACGAAGGCAAATGGGGCTTTGTGGACGACAGCGGCACGCCGCGGATCGAAGCGAAATACGATTTTGCCGAACCCTTCCAACACGGCCAGGCCGAGGTGGGGCTGAACGGGTTGGTAGGCACGGTGAACAAGCTGGGCAATCCCGTGGTGCCCATCCAATACGCAAACGTGCTGGACTTTCACGAGGGCATTGCCATGGTAGAGGCCAACGCACATGAAGGTGCGGTGGACAGGAACGGCAACGTGGTTGTTCCCTTGGAATTTGAAGAAGTTGGCGAATTTGATGACGGTTTGGCCCTTGCGTCCAAGGGCGGTATTTACGGTTACATAAACGAAAAGGGCGCGACGGTGATCCCGTTCACCTACGAAAAAGCGATGCGTTTCAACAAGGGCCTGGCCGTTGTGGCGAAGGACGAATTGAGCGGCGTGGTTGACGTGAAAGGATCTGTGGTGGTCCCGTTCAAATACGATTGGGTCGAAGGCTTCGGCAACGGCCTGCTGTCCCGCGTACGGAAGGACGGAATGATGGGCGTGATCGATCGTTTCGGCGAGGTGGTCTTGGCTGTGGAGCACGACCATGTCGGCGGGTACAACAGCGGTTTGGCGTTGGTGGTGGACAAAGGCAAATGCGGCTATGTGGACGGCACGGGAGCGTTCAAAATTCCGCAGCGATACGAGGCCAATGCGCTCACGGTAAACAACGGCGACTTCCACAACGGGCTGGCACGCGTGCTTTCCGCAGGGAAAATGGGCATGATCGACACGGCGGGAACACGCGTGGTCCTTGCTGCCTACAACGACATCGGCCTAATGGCGAACAACGCGGCCCCCGTGCGGAAGAAAAACAAATGGGGCTTCGTAAACAGCGAAGGAAAGGTGCTGCTGGAGCCGAAGTACGACCAAGCGTGGGAGATGCACGAAGGCTTCGCACGGGTGCAACAGGATTCGCTGTTCGGGCTGGTGGACAGCACTGGCGCGGAAACGGTGAAGCCACAATACAAGCAGTTAAGTGACGTGCAGCAAGGCATCGCCATCGCCGCAAACGCACAAGGCACGGGCGCCATCAGCACGGACGGCCACATCCTTGTTCCGTTGCTTTACGACGAGGTGAAGGTGCAAGAATCCGGTTTGTTGCTCGTCACGTTGGGCGGGCATTTAGCGTACGTGCGGAGTAAAGACGGCAGTTTTATTTGGAAGGAGGAAGGGTTTGGCGCCCCTTAGCGCAGCAGCGTGACCGAGCCCCGATGCTGCACCTGTTCGACACCTTCGTCCGTGATTGCCTCGTAGTGCAGCGTCCACACATACACGCCCACGGGTGCTTGCTTTCCGTTCGAAGTTCCGTCCCAGCCCTTGCCTGGCGCGGTGGTGTTGAAGATGCGTTCGCCCCAGCGGTTGTATACCGCGAAGTTCCATTCATCAACGAGGTCGGAAACTGAAGGCAGGAACACTTCGTTATGTCCGTCACCATCGGGGCTGAAGGCATTCGGCACAAAGACCAGCGTGGCGCAGCGGCCTTGCGTGATCTGCACGGTGTCCACCGCGGAAATGCACGTGCCTTCCACCTGCACGCGGTATTCGCCGGGCTGATCAACGAGCAACGTTGAAAGGTGCGAACCATCGCTCCACGTGTAAGTTGCACCAGCGATCCCGGCATCCAACGTAATGGTGTTGTCCGCGCAGATGCTCCGGTCGGGGCCGAGGTCCACGGTGAAAACGAACGGGCGTACGATCACCAGCACCGTATCGCGGGAAACGCATCCGGCCATGGTGAGCTGGCCCACAACCGGCCCCGTTGTGTTTATCGGCAATGGCAACGTTGCATCGCCATTGCTCCATTGGAATTGAGCTGCACCGGTCGCTGGATCCAGCCACAAGGTGTCGCCTTCGCAGATCACTTGGTCGGGTCCGAGGTTGAGCGTTGGCAACGGGGTGAACTGCACCGCCAATTCATCTTCAGCCATGCAACCTGCCAAATGGAACTGCGCCTGAAAATTGCCCGGTTGTTCAATAGTGCGCATGTTTCCCATGTAGCCGTCCTGCCACAGTACGCTAACGCCGGGCGCATTGCTGCCAACTGTAACGCTATGGCCGGGGCAGAGCGTGGTGTCAGGTCCCAAGGTGAACGCGTTCATTTCAACTACGGAGACCGCCGTTTGGGCTGATGCGGAGCAAGAGCCAATGCTGATGGTCACATCAAAGTTTCCCGGTTGGTCCACGACGATCGAGGGCGTGGTAGCTCCGGTGGACCAGAGGTAACTGGCACCGGTTTGCGCTACGTTCGGCTGCCAAGTGGCACCATCGCAAAGCGTTGTGTCCGTTGGCAAAATGGCTTGCGGTATGGGCAATGCCGTTATGGTGATGTTGTCCGAAGTGGAGCATCCATTTGCAGTTGCCACTACGCTCCAAATGCCTGGCCCGACCGTTCGTTGGGGCTGGGTGTATCCATCGTTCCACACGTACGTGGCACCGGCTGAGGTTGCGTTCAGCGCCAATAGGTTAGTGCCGCAGAGCGCGGTGTCCGGCCCGAGGTCAACGGTTGGTGCGGGACCGAAGACAACATTGATCGCATCGGAACTGGCGCATCCGTTTGCGGTAACCACCACGCTGTAATTTCCGGAGGTGGTAACGCTTCGCGAAGCCGATGTTAACCCATCGTTCCAGAGGTAATAAGCGCCCGGCACGGCGGCGTTCAACACCAGCGTTTCACCTTGGCAGAGCGCAGTGTCGGGGCCAAGGTCTACCGCGGGCGGCGTGGTGAATGCTACGGTAACGGTGTCACGGTCCAAGCAGCCGTCCAGGTCGGCTTCCACCCAGTACGTTCCCGCAGTTGCAACGGCCAAAGTAGGAGCGACTGAACCATTGCTCCACAAGAAAATAGCACCGGGCGTAGCCGCGGAAAGCGTGATGGTGTTGCCGGTGCAGAGCGTGGTGTCCGGCCCGAGGTCAACGGTTGGTGCGGGACCGAAGACAACATTGATCGCATCGGAACTGGCGCAGCCGTTTGCGGTAACCACCACGCTGTAATTTCCGGAGGTGGTAAAGCTTCGCGAAGCCGATGTTACACCATCGTTCCAGAGGTAGTATGCGCCCGGCACGGTGGCGTTCAACACCAGCGTTTCACCTTGGCATAGCGCAGTGTCGGGGCCAAGATTTACCACAGGTGGCGTGGTGAATGCTACGGTAACGGTGTCACGGTCCAAGCAGCCGTTCAGGTCCGCTTCCACCCAATATGTTCCTGCTGTTGCAACGGAAAGGGTGGGAGCGGAGGAACCGTCGTTCCACAGGAAAGTGGCACCGGGCGTGGCGGCGGAAAGCGTGATGGTGTTGCCGGTGCAGAGCGTGGTGTCCGGCCCAAGATCCACGGTGGGTGCGGGCGATACGGAAATGGTGACGGCGTCGGTCGCCGAGCAACCGGCCTGTGTCACCGTAACTTGCCATGTGCCCAAGCCTGCGGAAATTGTTGGCGAAGTAGCCCCGGTATTCCAGAGGTACGCGGCGGCACCGGTTATCGTGGCATCGAGAGAAGCATTCGTTCCGGGGCAAATTTGTTGATCCGGCCCAAGCGAAACCACGGGCAACGGGATCACGGAAATGTTGAGCGTATCGCTGGCGATGCAACCGTTCAGCGTGGCGCGCACCCAAACGGATCCGGCCGTCGAAACGGCGATGGAATCCGAGGTGGCGCCGGTGTTCCAGAGGTATGTAGCCCCGGGAATATCGAGGCCGATTTGCTGCGATTGTCCGGCGCAAATACTGAGGTCCGGGCCAAGATTTGCGGATTGCAGACTGAAGTTGCTGAGTACGACGGCATCGCTTGCGGAGCATCCACCAACTGTTACCTGCACGCTGTATGTGCCGGGCGTACCCATGGTGATGGACGGCGCCGTGCTCCCCGTGTTCCAGAGGTAGGTGCCACCCGGGACAGTGGCATCAAACGTGGCCGTGGCACCGGGGCACACTACCACGTCCGGCCCCAGATCCACCACGGGCACGGGATTCACCGTCACATTGATCTGGTCGGAGCTGCTGCACCCTTGCGCGGTAACGGTGACGGCAAAATTCCCGGCGGAAGTAATGTTGCGCGAAGCTGTTGTTACACCATCGTTCCAGAGGTAGGAGCCGCCCGGCACGGCTGCGTTCAGTGCGAGTGATTCGCCTTGGCAAAGGGTGGTATCGTTTCCGAGATCCACCACTGGGAGCGGCGTGAATGATACCAAGATCGTGTCGCGGTGAGAGCAGCCGTTCAGGTCGGCTTCGGCCCAATACGAACCGGCTGTGGAAACGTTGAGCGTGGCAGCGGAAGTCGCGTTGCTCCACAGATACGTTGCGCCAGGTACAGCCGCGGAAAGCGTGATGCTGTTCCCTGTGCATAACGTGGTGTCCGACCCCAGATCCACCACGGGCATGGGGTTCACCGTCACATTGATCTGGTCTGAGCTGCTGCACCTTGCGCGGTAACGGTGACGGCAAAATTCCCGGCGGAAGAAATGTTGCGCGAAGCCGTTGTTACACCATCGTTCCAGAGGTAGGAACCACCCGGAACAGTGGCGTTCAGTGTGAGCGATTGACCTTGGCAAAGCGTTGTGTCGTTTCCGAGATCCACCACGGGCAGCGGCGTAAAATTCACCACGACGGAATCGCGGTGCGAACAACCGTTTAGATCGGCTTGTGCCCAATACAAACCACTAGTGGAAACGTTGATCGTTGAAGCTGCAGATCCGACGCTCCAAGTGTAGGAAGCGCCCGGCACGGCTGCGCTTAGGTTAATGCTGTTTCCGACGCAAAGCGTTGTATCGGGTCCGAGGTTGAAAGTGGGCAAGGGGTTCACCGCCACGTTGATCTGGTCGGAGCTGCTGCACCCTTGCGCGGTAACGGTGACGGCAAAATTCCCGGCGGAAGAAATGTTGCGCGAAGCCGTTGTTACACCATCGTTCCAGAGGTAGGAACCACCCGGAACGGTGGCGTTCAGTGTGAGCGATTGACCTTGGCAAAGCGTTGTGTCGTTTCCGAGATCCACCACGGGCAGCGGCGTAAAATTCACCACGACGGAATCGCGGTGCGAACAACCGTTTAGATCGGCTTGTGCCCAATACAAACCACTAGTGGAAACGTTGATCGTTGAAGCCGCAGATCCGACGCTCCACATGTAAGAAGCGCCCGGCACGGCTGCGCTTAGGTTAATGCTGTTTCCGACGCAAAGCGTTGTATCGGGTCCGAGGTTGAAAGTGGGCACGGGGTTCACCGCCACGTTGATCTGGTCTGAGCTGCTGCACCCTTGCGCGGTAACGGTGACGGCAAAATTCCCGGCGGAAGAAATATTGCGCGAAGCCGTTATAACGCCATCGTTCCAGAGGTAGGAACCGCCCGGCACAGCGGCGTTCAGTGCGAGTGTTTCACCTTGGCAAAGTGTGGTGTCGGGCCCGAGGTTCACAACAGGCAGCGGCGTCACGCCGACATGGAGCGTGTCAGACAAAACGATGGTTCCTGATATGCTGATGTCGTCGATGCCGAAATCATCTCCTACACCATCACCCGAGGTTACGTGCAAGCAGGCGTTCACACTGGTTTGGCCAGCAGCGGCGGTCCACGTCGCAGTGAAGTTCTGCCATCCTGCGCTGTATGCGGGCAACGTGGCCTCAGGCCACTGATCAATGCCGTCCATGCGCCAAATGATGCGCGCGGGCAGGTCATTGCTGAGCGTTCTGGCCCTGTAGCTCAAGGTGTAGGTCTGTCCGGGGCACACCGGGACGCTCTGGCACCAAACGTCGAACTGATTGTTCAACCAACTGACGTAGCCTCCGTTGGCAATGAGAAAATTGCCGGTGCCCGTGCCTTGGAATTGCGAATGGTAGTTGTGCGCATCAGTTCCCACGGTGTAGTAACCTTCGTTCTGCAGGTTGGTGGAGGAGTAGATGTACTGGGAACTGAAACCCGTATTGCCGCTGCTGAAATCCCCGTTCGTCACCAGATTCCCCGAAGGGTAGGTCACTTGGCACCAGTAGTTACCCGCTGTTCCGGTGCTGATGTCCTGTGAGACCTGACCTGTGTTCCAGAGGTAGTTCGAAAATCCGGGCGGCCCGTGAAGCTGGGCCTGCGTGCCTTGGCACACCACGGTATCGTTGCCGATGTTGATGGAACACTGCGCCAAGAGCCTTGGTGTGGCCAGCAGGCACAAGGCACCTGCCGCCAGCATCCAGCCGCGGGGAGGAAAGCGTTCCATATCGAATTTCAGCACGGACTCTTCAAAATTCGGGCCGTGGTCCAGCCTTGGGTTTTTCAGCGGCGAAAACGAGGTTCATGCCATTATAGCGGTGTTCGCGAAGTTCGTTGAAGTGAAGACGCAAATTACGGCCTGTGCGTTGGCTGCGGGCCATGTTTCCGGCATCATTTGCCACGGAATTGAAGCAGACCAGCCCGCCCGGCTCAGTGATGTGTGCCAAATGGCGGATGAAATCCTCGTTTTCAATGCCCGGAGCCAGATCCAATTCGTGGAACAGGTCCACCAGAATAAGGTCGTATTGGCGGGTTTCCCGCGCAGCGAATTCCAATGCGTCCATTTCCACCAGTTGCAAATTCGGCAATTGGCCCATTTTAAAGTGTTCGCGGGCGATCTTCAACATCACGGCATCGCCGTCCACGCCCGTAACGGAAGCACTAATGCGCAATTCGCGGCGGATGATGCTCGCAATGCTACCTGCACCGAAGCCGAGGATAAGGATCTGCTGCGGCTTCCGCTCCACGACGCGTTCATCGGCAAAGCATTGCTGCCATACTTCGTGCAAACTGCCCCAACTTTGGTTAGCGTTTTCGCTGTTCACCACCAAATGGCCGCTTTCGTAGGCCAGTTTCAGTGGCCCGTAGCGCCCTTCGCCGCTCCATACGGGCACCGGGGCCACGTAGCTCAACAGACTTTTCAGCAGGGACATGGTGCAACAGGGCTATCGGGTCTGAAACGCTCTTTGGACGCTCCATCTGAATCAGTGAAGAACCACGGATACACACGGATGAACACGGATGGCAGAAAGCATGGACAGCGGTCACGGACCGAATATCGAAGCCGGTCCGAAAAGTATCCGTGTTTATCCGTGTTCATCTGTGGTTCATTTGTATTAACGCATCATGCCGCCAGGCGTGCGCTCCAGATCCGAGAGCGCTGCATGGTGCAAAGATGCAGTGCGGAGGCGGGCTACCTTCGCGGCCCGATCCGATCATTGTGGAGCACATCGACGCCATTACGCGGCACAAGTTGCGCAAGCTGCTGAAGTATGCTTTGGCCACGGCCACCGTGGGCGGCGTGCTCATGCTGGTGGCAGGGCGCATGGACTTTGCCGTGGTGGGCGCCTGGGGGTTGCTGGGCGCGTGGACCGGCGTGCTGGAGGAATTCCTGTTCGGTCGGCGCTTCCGCAGTTTGGCCATTCCGCTGCAGATGTTGGGCAAGGCGCTGGCGGTGAACCTGCTCACCATCGGAATGCTGCTGTTGGCCTACAAGTTGGACAAGGGTCACGAGCTGCCATATTCCTCTGAAAATGGCCTTTTGGCCTCACGTTCGTTTTATGTGCTGATGGTGCAAGTGGTACTGGTTACCACCGCTGCGATCATGTTGGTGCAGGTGGAGGAATACATGGGCCGGCGCTTCTTTCTGGGCTTTTTCCTGGGTTGGTATGACAAGCCGCGGATCAGGGAGCGCGTGGTGTTGGCCATTGACCTGGTGGGGAGTTCGGCGTTGAACGAGCGCCTCGGCGATCTGCTGTACTACCGTTTCCTGAACACTACGCATTCCTTGATGACCGACGCGATCCTGCGGCACGGGGCGGAGATCCATAAGTACGTGGGCGATGAAGTGATCTTCACTTGGAGCATGAAGGGCGGCACGAAGGACAACCACTGCATAGCGCTGTTTTTCGACATAAAGGACCGCATAGCGGCGAACAAGGAGGAGATGATGCGCAATTTCGGAGCCAGTCCGGAATTCCGCGGCGGGTTGCACGGCGGCCGGGTGATCACCGCACAGGTGGGCCATATCAAGCGGGTGATCGACCTGAGCGGCGACGTAATGAATTCCACGAGCCGGGTGCAGTCCCTTAGCAAGGAACAGCGTGAGGATCTAATGATCACCGGCGACCTGCTGGGCCGGATGCCTACTGCGCGGGATCAATACACGATCGGGGAGCCTGTGGCGATGCGCGTGAAAGGCGGAAAGCGCATCCTGCAGGTATTCGCAGTGCGGAAAAAGTCGGTGCCGGCACGGATCTCTTAAGCCGAAGTGCAGATTTTCGCGCGTCGATCACGTTCCACTTTTCGGTAGCGCGAGCGTGAACAGTTCCATGGCATTGCGTTTTCCTTTCAATGGAATGGACCCCATGGGTTTTATGGTGTACTTGGCGGGTGAAAGTGCGAGCACGTCCAGCAGGTCCTTGCTAACGAGATTGTCCACACCGAGCGCATTGCAACTGGATTGAATGTGCGCAGCCGTGTTGACCACGTCACCACTGAAAATGGTTTGCCGCTTTACCAGTCCCACTTGGCCGCGCGTTACAGGCCCAAAGTGCATGCCGGCCTTGAAGACAGGTGCAGTGCCGTATTGCCCGGTGTAGTATGCGGCGCGGGCTGTAAGCTTCTGGCGGATGGCGAAAAAGCAACGGATGCAGCGTTCGTTCCGGGTACCGCGCTCGAGCTTCCAACTGATGCTGATCTCATCGCCCACGTACTGGTAGATCTCGCCTTCGGAATAAACCACGGGATCGGTAATGTCGGCGTAGAGGTCGTTGAGCAATTGGAAATAACGGGTATCGCCGATGGTCTCGGCGATGGAGGTGCTGGAGCGCATGTCGAGGAACATGAAGATGCGGAGTTCTTGGCGTGGCCTGCGCCAGCGATCCAGCAAATAATCCATGTCGCCGTCACCGAACCGGTCGTTGAGGCGCAGCATGAGGATGGACCCGGAAAGCAGGAGGAACCAGTGGGTATACTGTCCTGCAAAGTCCCAATTTGCCCAAGTGGAAGGCAACCCGAACCGGATGGACCATATTGCGGCCAAGCCGATGAGCAGTAAAGCGCCCGCTACGGCCAAAGAGCGCAGCAGCGGCCATTTACGCATGGTATCATGCAAGACGAAAACATAGATGCCTCCAATGACCAGTCCGCCAAAGAGCGCGCGCAGCGCATGCTCGGCAAGCAGATCGGTCCAGGGCTCAAAAATGGCATGCCGTTCCAGCGCAAGTTGTTCGGACCAGGCGGTGAACAGGGATACGATGAGCCAAGCCGCCGTCAACCGCAACGTGCGTCGTGCCTGCTTGCTGAATTTGGAGAGCGTGGTGACCATGGTACTCTTGAGGGCGCGAATGTACCGGGCCGGAACGGCCCGTGCATGGGTTCGTTCAACTCAATGGCGGCAGCACCCGATCAGCGCATCGCCAATTTCATCAACCCATTGTGGTCGGTAATGTGGATCTCCCGGCCTTGGGTGGTGATCAGGCCTTCATCCTTCAGGTCGCTGAGGCAGCGGATGAGCGATTCGGTGGCGGTGCCCACGATAGCGGCAAGGTCGTCGCGGCTGATGCGCACGCCGAGGTCGCCGGCGGGCTGCCCGCTGTATCGGTCGTGGATGCGCAGGAGTGCCTGCGCCACGCGTTGGCGCACGCTTGCGTATGCGAGTTGCAGCAGGTGCTGTTCTTTCTCCTTCACGTTGTGTGCCAACATTTTGATGAACTGGATGCTCACATCCCGGTCCTTGTAGAGCAGGGCAAGCAGGTCTTCACGGGGAATCAGGGCTACTGTGGAATCCTCCAATGCTTCGGCGGTCTCGGTGGCGAAACCGTTTTCCAGTAGGCCCATGTAGCCCACGAAATCACCTTCACCGTGCAGGCCGGTCACGAATTCCTTGCCATCGTTGTTCACCATGAAGGTGCGCACTTTGCCGTTGACGATGTAGGGTACGTGGTGCATTTCGTCACCTTCATGGAAGAGCACGTCTTTCTTGCTCACTTGGCGGTTCTTACGGCCGTTGCCGATATTTTTCAGTGTTTCAATGCCGCGTGCTTTTTCCAGGAACGCACCGAAGCCTTCCGATCCGCGGTCGAACCCTTTGCGGAAGAGCTCACTGCGCTTCATTCTGGTTTCCACGGCGTTGAGCAGTTCGCTTTCCTCGAACGGCTTGGTGAGGTAGTCGTCGGCACCGAGCTCCATGCCTTTTCGCACGTCGCCCCGTTCGGCTTTAGCGCTGAGGAAGACGAAAGGTATTTCGGCGGTCGCGGGGCTTCGGCCCAGCATGTGGAGCACGCCGTAACCGTCGAGTTCGGGCATCATGATGTCGCAGAGGATGAGGTCGGGCGATTGCTTTTTCGCTTCCTCCACGCCGCGTCTGCCGTTTTCGGCAGTGATCACGGAATAGCCGGCGAGGTCCAAGATCTCGGCGGTGTTTTCGCGCATGTCCGCGTCGTCTTCGATCAACAAAATGGTCTTCATGGTTTCATGTTCTGTGGAAGGTCCACGGTGAATTGAGTGCTACCCGGCTCGCTGTTGAACGAGATGGTCCCACCCATCAATTCGAGGTATCGCTTCACGAGGTTGAGCCCGAGGCCGGTGCCTTGGATGGTGCTTGCGTTGGAGCCGCGGAAGAAGCGGTCGAAGAGGTGCTGTTGGTCTTCAGCGGGTATCCCCATGCCTTGGTCCGCCACGGTAATGCGCAACCGGCCATCCACCACGGCGGTGCTCAGGTGTACCGGTTTTCCTTCGGGGGAATACTTGATGGCGTTGGTCACCAAATTGGCGAGCAGGTTGCTGAGCATCTGCTTGTCCAGACACACGTTGCTTGGCCCTTCACCATGGCCGTAGTTGATGGTCTGTCCGGGCTTCGCCATGGCGCGGAGCTCCTCGATCAGTGCAATGCAGAGGTGAACGATGTCGAAATCGGTCGGTGCCGGTTGGACATGGCCTTGCTCCATTTTTTCGAGGGAAAGAAATTCATTGAGCATGGCGGTCATTTCACGGACCTTGGATCGGATCCGCGTCACATGCTTGGCCACTTTTTCATCAGTTCCTTCAGTGTAACGGTTTATAAGGTCCACACTGCCCATGATGGTGCTGAGCGGCGTGCGGAACTCATGGCTTGCCATGGCCACGAAGCGGCTTTTCAAAGCGTGCAGTTCGCGTTCGGTATCCAAGGCCTTGCGGACATTGGCCTCCGCGGCGCGGAGTTGTTCGGTGCGTTGCTCCACACGGTCCTCCAATTCCTGGCGGCTGCGTATCAGTCCCATTTCTGCCGTGTGGCGCATCGTTATGTCCGTTACGAGGCCCATTACGAACCGTCCTTGGCCGATCGTGAAATGGTTCAAGCTCACTTCCACTGGGAATATGGTGCCGTCCTTGCGTTTCCCACGCAGGTCCATGCCGATCCCCATGGAACGTTGCACGGGTTGTTTATCGTAATTGGCGCGGTGCTGAGCATGGGTGCTGTGCAGGGCATCCGGCAGGAGTATTTCCATGGGACGCATATCCAGCTCGCCTTCAGTATACCCGAACATTTCATTGAGCCGCGGGTTGTGCTGGACGATCCTTCCTTGGCGGTCCACGACCAGGAGGCCTTCGCCAGCCGCGTTAAAAAGCAATTTGAAAACGCTTTCCGCTTGAAATTCACCGAAAGGGCCGTTACCGGGATCAGGCATCGTGCCAAGGTATGGAGTCGCCGCGGATGGCGTAGTCATGGCAAGGGTCCTGCCGGGGTGTAGCTCGAAATCCCGGATGCTTCGTCGTACACGCGCCAGCGGCTCATCGGTTTGGCATACAAGTTCAAGGACACGGCGCGTTCCGGCCCCGGGTTGTAGAAACAATGGATGGAATCCTCACCGGACATCGAAGCAACGGCACCGGGCCAAAGCTCTTGGGTCTCGTTGTGGACCAAAGCGTTTTCATCGTTCATGGAGAACCGTTCCAAGGCCAGTTTACCCACGAGCGGCAATACCCATGCTTTTTCGCTGTCGTAGTCGTGGATACTGGTGCTTTGGCCGGGATTGTAGCAGATCACCAGCAGTTCGAACTGTTCATTGCGGGTAATGCAATTCCGGGTGTAGTGCTTCGTGCTCCAGCGCAGGAATGGCGCGAGGTCCGGTGGTGTTTTCACAATTCCGCCACGGCCCCGGACGGCCTTGGCATAGTGGGAAAGAATGTCGCCGAATGCACTTGGATCCCCGTTGCGCGACAGGGTGTTGAGGAGCTGCGCGATACTGGTACGGGACAACACGGGCATGGGGTCGTGATAAGGCATGGAAAGCCGCTAAACTATTGGGGTAGCACGGCCCCGGCACTGACGGACGTCATGTTTGCATCATTCACAACGAAAGGTCCGACAAACAGTGGGGCGGCCAGGGCTATCGTGTCTGAAACGTCTGCCATCCGGCGGACGTGCCGTCTATGTCAATGAAGAACCACGGATACACACGGATTTACACGGATGACCAAAAACATGGACAGCGGCCACGGAGCGAATAGTAAGGCCGGCCTTAAAAGCATCCGTGTAAATCCGTGTGTATCCGTGGTTCACTCGCCTGTGCAGCGGCTTCGGCGGAGCAACGGTTCGTATTAACGCATCACGCCGCGAGGCGTGCGCTCCAGACTCGATAGCCTTGGGCGATGGCGCCACAGCTATGCACCCACCGCCACCGCCGCCTTGTTGTTGAAGCGCTCCACACCGTTGTAGGTCACTTCCCAGGTCACGGGCAACGCACGTTTGATCATCGCGCTTACGCCGCAGAGCTCGTTCTGTGAGCAGCCCACCACGCGCAATGCTTCTTCTTCATGCGCCGCATCGCCGTGCATCTCATAGGTCAAGTGGACGCTGGTGTATTGAATGGGTTGCGTCTTGCTGATCTCGCCGGAAACGCGCACTTCAAAGCGATCGAGCGGCTTGTCGGCCTTGCGCAACAGCGCCACCACGTCCATGCCTGTGCAGCCCGCCAGCGCAGTGAGCATGAAGGGTTTCGGTATCGGCCCTTGGTCCTCACCACCGGCACGCTCGGGCGCGTCCATGGTCACCGTGTGGCCGCCCACCAGTGCGTTGAATTGCATTTTGCCCATCCAAACGGCATCTACGTCGTGTGTCATTGTAGTTGTGTTTTGCCGTGCGGAACATCCCGTTGGCATTGGCAAAGTTCCTGTGGGCACGCTGCGCGGAAGGTGAGCAAAGTCACGGGGAATGCCCGTGTTCTGTGACCTTCATCACACACCGGGCAAAGGTTTCTTCGGAACTTCGGGTGCCTTTGGACAACACGGTCCGGGCAGCAAACGCACAGCACCATGAACTACGCCATCACCCGCACCATCGACAACACCGACATGGCCGCTTTGAAAGAGCGCACCGTGGAAGCGCTGAAGAGCGAAGGCTTCGGCGTGCTCACGGAGATCGACATGCAGGCCACATTGAAAAAGAAACTCAATAAGGACCACCTACCGCACCTCATTTTGGGCGCATGCAATCCCGGCTATGCCGACAAGGTGGTCACCTTGGAACCGTTGATCAGCACCATGCTGCCGTGCAACGTAACCATAAGGCAATTGCCGGACGGGAAGTACCAAGTAGCGGCCATCGATCCCGCTGCGGCCATGAGCGCCGTGGACAACCCGGCGATAGAGCCGCTCGCGGCAGAGGTGCGCGATGCGCTGAAGCGGGTGTTGGAGAAGCTGTGAGGCTGAAGTTTGTTTGCACCGGACGCGAGTGGTTGTGTATCTTTGAATTATGCCCGCTCAAGACCATTATATCCAGCTCGACTCGCTTCCGGAAGAAGTGAGGAAGAAGGCTATTGCGTTTATTGCCTCACTAATGGAGCAGTGGGAACGAAAGAAGCCGACGGGACAATCTCCGAATGACGACGCCATAAAGCCGCGTGTATTCGGCATCGCCAAGGGAATGGCCACAATTTGCAAGGATTTCGATGATCCGCTCGATGACTTCAAGGAATACATGTAATGAAGGTGTTGCTGGACACCCATGTCTTCCTTTGGTTCATTTTGGGGCAACGGCAATGCACTCCTGCCACCAGAGCGATTATCGAGAACCCCAAGAATGAAAGTCTCGTGAGCATGGCGTCTCTGTGGGAAATCGGCATCAAGCACGCGCTCGGAAAACTGGAGCTCCACAGCCCATTCGAAGATTTCTTCAGATCATTCACGGACGGAGGGTTCGTTCCCTTGCCCATTACCATGCCGCACATACTCGAACTATCCACCCTCCCGCTTCACCACCGCGACCCATTCGACCGGATGCTCATTGCCCAAGCCAAGGCTGAAGGCATGCAACTGCTCACTGCCGACCCACACTTCGCGCAGTATGATGTGCCGCTGGTGAAGGCTTGATCAACAATTTTGAATAATGCCCGCGCAAGACCAGCACATCCAGCTCGGCTCACTTCCGGAAGAAGTGAGGAAGAAGGCAATTGCGGTTATTGCTTTGTTGATGGAGCAGGCAATGAACGCGGGATGGCAGATCCGCCATACTTTGGACAACCATTGGGCAAAAAGCCTATTGGGCTTTGCATGCCGAAATGGTGTGATAAACGCAACTCCAAGCACAGACCAAGGCAGGAAATAAACCACATATAGCGTCTACCCGCTAGTTGGCAAACATTTATGAAATGAGCTGTGTCCTAAGAATAGAAGGAAGGGACTTCAGAGTCGATGAATTCTTGAAGGTAACGTCTCTTGAGGCTTTTAAGGTGTGGCATACGGGAGAACCACTTACTCCTAAAAGAAAGGACAAGGCTCATCACACAACCAATGGCTGCAAGATTGACATTAGTAAGGCCGATTTTGAAGAGTTTGAAATCCAAAATCCGATGCGATAAAGTTTCTTACCGAAAATTTTGACCACCTAAACCGACTATCGGAATTCGGTCTTTCGCAAAAGGAACCTGGACAGGTAGATTTCGGGATATATACAAGAATGTTTGAATCCGGAGCTCAATTTGACAGATTTCCACCAGAGCTTTTGAGACTCGCTGGCAGCTTAAACTTCACAATTGAACTAAGTCAATACGAACCCTCCCCTGAAGAGTAAACGTTTGCCAACATGCGCTTGCGACAAGCCGCCCTCGTCCCGGTGACAACTCCCGTTGAAGCGATGATAACTTCGTCCAAGAACAAGATCACAAAAGGCGGCCTGCGGCAAGCGCAGGCCCGTTGAAATATGGACCAAATCAATCCCGTCCCCACTCCGCCCAACTCGTCGCCGTTTCCTGCAACCGCACAGCATACAACGCCTCTTTTTCAGGCAGGGCCATTTGTAGGCGCTCCACAATATCCAGCAGCACATTTTCGCAACTGGGCTGCCAGGGCGTGAAGCGCATGCGGCCAAAAAGCTCGTGGCCGGTCGAGGCTTGGTCGCGGTCTTTTTCGTGCAACACCAAGGCGTGGTCGTAATGCTCCACCACGGCTTTGTTCACGATGTTCTTCAGCTCCGAAAAGTCGATCACCATGCCGTTCTTCGGATGGTCCGTTTCGTTGCGCGGCTTGCCGATCAACGTAACGTCCAGCACGTACGAGTGCCCGTGGATGTTTGCGCAAAGTCCGTCGTGGCAACGGAGCGCGTGGGCCATTTCGAAGTGGAAGCGTTTGGTAACGCGGACAGGTTGGTCGAGGATCATTTCAGGGGTTCGAAGTGCGCGGTAAAGTGACGCAGGAATTTCGGTTCCTTGGTGATGCGCAATCCGCGGACTTGTTCGCACCGCTTCATGATCTCCGCAAAGGTCTCGATGACGTATTCGATGTGGCTTTGCGTGTACACACGGCGCGGTATGGCCAAGCGCACCAGCTCCATGGGCGCGGGTTTCAGCGTGCCATCGGCGTTGTAGGTACCGAACATCACTGAGCCGATCTCCACCGTACGGATGCCGCCCAAAATGTAGAGTTCGCCCACCAGCGCCTGTCCGGGATATGCATGCGGCGGGATGTGCGGGTGGAGCTTTTTTGCATCCACGTAAACTGCGTGGCCGCCGATGGGCAGCATCAACGGAACGCCAAGTTCGTGCAATTTCTTTCCGAGGAACAAGGTGCTTTTTATGCGGTAGTCCAAGTAGCTTGGATCGAAGATCTCGCGAAGTCCGATGGCGATCGCTTCCATGTCGCGGCCGGCCAGCCCACCGTACGTAGCAAAGCCTTCGGTGATGATGAGCAGGTTGATGCAGGCTTCCGCGAGCGCTTCGTCTTTCAAAGCCAGAAAGCCGCCCATGTTCACCAGTGCGTCTTTTTTGGCGCTCATCACCGCGCCGTCGGTCAAGGCGAACATGCGCTGTGCGATCTCGCGGTAGCTCAGTTCTTCCATGCCGTTTTCGCGGTGCTTGATGAACCAGCTGTTCTCCGAGATGCGGCAGCAGTCCAGCAGGAACAGCACGCCGTGCAGTTTGCAGATCGCTGAAACGCCTTCAGCATTGGCCAGGCTCACCGGCTGGCCGCCGCCACTGTTGTTGGTCACGGTGAGGATCACCGCGCCCACGTTGCCTTTGTGCTCCTTCAGCAGGCGGTCCAATTCACCCACGTCCATGTTGCCTTTGAACGGATGCTGCAGCGCCGTGTCCTTGTTCTCTGCAATGGGAATATCGATCGCGGTAGCTCCGCTGAATTCGATGTTGGCGCGCGTGGTGTCGAAGTGCGTGTTGCTGATGAAGATCTTTCCCGGCCCGCCGAGGTGGCCGTAGATGATGCGCTCCGCCGCGCGGCCTTGGTGCGTGGGCAAAATGTGCGGCATGCCAGTGAGGTCGCGCACTTCCGCCTCCATGCGCAGCCAGCTTCGCGAGCCGGCGTAGGCTTCATCGCCTTCCATCATGCCGGCCCACTGCTTGGCGCTCATGGCGCTGGTTCCGCTGTCGGTCATAAAGTCGATGACGACATTGTCCGATCGCAGCAGGAAGGGGTTGTAGTGCGCGTCCTTCAGGTACTGCGTGCGTTCGGCTTCTGTGCTTACGCTGATGGGCTCCACGCTCTTGATGCGGAAGGGTTCGATGATGGTTTTGTGTTGCATTGGGTCTGGTTTAGAATTGAACCACGGATGGACACTGATTTACACGGATAATGCCGTTGCCGCGTCGAACTTGGGTTATCCGCCTGTTCTATCCGTGTTCATCTGTGTTCATCCGTGGTTAAAACACGAAGCCACGACCTGCGGAATGCTGCATTCTTAGCGCTCTTAGCGTCTTGGCGGTGAATCCATCGAAGCCGTTAACTGCGGAAAACTCAGGCCGGAACCTGCGCAGGCAACAGCATGGCGCGCACGTCCGCGGCATGGCGGGCCAGATCATCTTTGAACCGTTGCAGTTTCGTGGCCGCTTGCTGGTGCAGCACCGGTGCGAGTTCCTCGTAGTACTGAATGCCGTTCAGCATGTTGGCCTTGAAGTTCTCGATGTAGCGGCGCTGCTTATCGGTGGCCGCATGCTTCACCTGTTCGAACTCGCGCTTGAGGTAATCCACGTACAGCTTCATCTCATTGATGAACATGTTGGCGCGGTCGTTCTCGTTCAGCAAGGAAATCCGTCCGTAGATGTGGTCCACCATGGTGCGGAGCGAGACGATCTTGGAGAAGTACGCGAGGTTGGGTCCGGGACAGATGGCCACGGCCTCCAGCTTATGCGCCGGCGTCATGTGGTCCTTCAACAGCGCGCTGGCCCCTAGACCTTCGCAGAGGCAATCCTTCTCGGTGATGCGCGCGGTGGCCACGGCATGGCTGATGGGGTCGAGCTTCTGCTCATCGAGCTGCTTCAGCTTTAGGTCCTGGTACTGGCGGGAAGCCGTGCAGATGGGGATCTCGGTGAACTCGGTGTTCGTGCTGAGGAATTTTTTGTAGCACGGGCTTCCGGGCCTGTTTTTGGCGATACGCGCCTTGCGTTGTGCTTCGGAAGTGCTCGGCCTGAAATTGTGGAAGGGGATCCCCAACGGTGAGGCCCAGCTCATGTAGTAGTCTTCCTTTTTAGCGACGGAAAGTTGCTGCAACGTTTTGTCTTCCACGTTGGTGGCCTCGGGCACCAGCAGGAAGGGGCTGCCCCAGCCGGTTCCGTCCATGCCGTAGTGCTCGCGCAGGAATTCATCTTCCGCCGTGGTGCCGATGCCGCCTTGTACGGTGATGCGTATTTCCGGCGAAGCGGGAAGCGGATGGTGGCCGCCTTCCGCGAGGGCAGCGCTGCACAACGCATGCAATTCCGCCGACACCGCCGCGCGCTTTTCCTTGAACTCTTCCAGGATCGGTCCCATCAGCACGCCGTCCGTGGCAAAGGCATGGCCGCCGCAATTCAGGCCGGACTCAATGCGGAATTCGGAGACCCAGATGCCTTTTTTTGCGAGGATCTTTCCTTGGATCAATGCGGACCGCAGGTCGCTCACTTTCAGGATCACCTTCTTCTTGATCACACCGTTCGGATCCGGGAAAAAATCCGGGAACGTGGCGATATAGCTGTAGATCCTGGGGTTGTAGCCTGCGCTGATCACGATGGCGGAATCCAACGCGCTCAATGCGAATCCGCGGAAAGCGGCCATGCCCTCGGCGTATTCCACCGGAAGTTTTGTGCCATCCTTGGCATGCACCTCCCGATCGATCTTGGCCATGATGTTCACGTCGATCGTGCCTGGCACGATCGCGGCACGGAGATCTTCCTGCATCAAGCGGCGCGCCTCGCCTTCCGGCCAAGCCTGCATCAATTCAAACTGCATGCGCAACTGATGCTCATCCGGCAGCAGCAGGAAGTATTTTTCAATGTCGGAACCTTTGGTGAACGGCTCGGCGCGCAGTTTTTCCGTGTTGTGCTGAACGATGCGTTGCACCAGGTCCAAGTATGCGGTGATGCGTTGCGCACGGTGGTCGATCTCCGTGATCGGGATCTCCGTGTAAGGTGTGCCGGATTCTTTGCAGTGGAAAGCGCGCATGCGTTCCACGAGTTCGTCCTCGATGATGGAGATCACGGAAGAGATGCCGAAGTGGGCCACCTTGACGGGCGTGTCGATGGTATAGCCGAGACCCATCACGGGGATGTGAAAGGAGTGGGGGGAAGTTTGGGGCATGGTGGGAGAGGTCTGCTGGTGGCCCGAATAAGAATGGCTTCGCCATTGATGCTGGGACAACAGAACAAAAGTCCAGCATCATGATGTTTTTGAAGCTGACGTTCATCATGGAATGCAGTGGGATTTGAGAGTTGGCGGAAACAGCTGCCGATGTTCGCACTTCGGTGGCGCTGTTCGCTCGCGATGACATTGTTTGGATGAACCAGAACCGGCTCGCTGAATTTTTTACACCTCGGATCAGAACAGCGGCCAGCACATTGGAAGCATGCTGGATGACAAGGTTTTACTCGCCTATCCAGCTGTAAAGGATCACTTTACAACTGCCGCTGATGGCAAGGATCGCAAGGTCACGTCGCAGTGCTTGCAATGTGTTGCGTTCTTTCCCGCCGTTTCTCAAACCGCTCCTTCACCGCATCCACCGCGTAGTACACCACGGGCACCAGGAACACGATGATTGCAATGGAACTGGAGATGCCGTTGAAGAAGTTCCCGTGGATGCTAAGTCCCTCACTCAAAGTTCCCCCCGCTCGCCATCGATCCAACGTTGCATCATTACCCGTTCTACGGGGCTTTGCTCGAAGGGGACGACACCGGCAAGGATGTTGAGGAAACGGTCCCACAGGTTGGACTTGGCACTCGACTCGGCTTTGATGTCCGCCATGGCCTGGATGTACTCCGCAGCGTATTTATCTGCTTCGGTTATGGAGTAGCTTTTCGGAATGTGCTTCACGATGGTGGCGGTGAGCTCGTCCATTTCGGTGTTGGACAGGTCGGCAAGCATGCGGGCTTTCAGGTAGGCGCTGGTGCAGATCCCTCGCACGGCTTCGAGGTTGGACCCCACAACATTCCAAATGTCCTTCCAATCCGGTGCGGTGCCTTTTGTGAAGCCTGTTGCGGACAATGCTTGTAGCTTTTCGAAGAGTTGCCCTACCTGCTCCAAGTGGCTTTGCACGGTGCTCCAATTGAGGGATGCATCAATCGTGTTACTCTTCAGCTTTATTGCGGCTTGGGTAAGCGTGTTCTCCAAACCGGAGATCTCTCCGGCCATGTTCTTTTCGATCGCATCGAACTGCTTCCGGTTCGCCTCATCGCCGTTGGCTTGCATATACGTGCCAGCTTCCGCGAGGCTTCGCTTTACGCCGGTTCCGATGGCAGCGAGTTGCTCCCAGTTGTTTGATAGTGCGTCCGCAAGGTGACGCAATTTGACCGCGGTGCGGAGTTGGGGATTCACTGTTGTAGTTGTCATGGTTTGTTGGATTTTCCGGACGATCTGCACACGCGCCCGGTGGGTTCAGTTGGGATCAGGTATGCCGCTGATCGCGTTTCTTTTTGCTGCTCGTTTCTCATACCGCTCCTTCACCGCATCCACCGCATAGTACACCACGGGTACCAGGAACACGGTGAGGATCATGGAGCTGGTGAGGCCGCCGATGAGGGCCCAGCCCAGGCCGTTCTTCCATTCACTTGCCGTGCCGGTGGCTAATGCGATGGGCAGCATGCCGAAGACCATGGCGAAGCTGGTCATCATGATCGGCCTTAGGCGTGTACGACCGGCTTCAACCACCGCTTCGCTGAAGTGTTTTCCCTGCGCCTTCAATTGGCTGGCGCGGTCCACGATGAGGATGGCGTTTTTCGATACCAGGCCCAGCAACATGATCATGCCCAAGAGGGTGAACAGGCTGAGCGTGGACATGGAGAGGTTGAGCGCGAGGAAGGCGCCGATGATGGCCACCGGGATGCTGAAGAGCACCACGAAGGGATAGAGGAAGCTGTCGTAGAGCGCCACCATGATGAGGTAGACGAGGATAAAGGAGATGAGCAAAGCCCCGCCCAGTGCGCCGAAGCTGTCGTTCTGCCGCTTGATGTCGCTGCCCCATGCCATGTGGATTCCCGCCGGCAGCGGATGCTCTTTCACGTAGGCCACCATTTCGTCGGCCACGGTGCCGATGCCCCGGCCCAGTGCGTCAGCGGTGATGGTGACAGCGTTCTGGCGGTCCATGCGTTCCACCATGGCATGCGGCTCTTGACGCACCACCGAGGCGAACTGGTCCAACCTCACGGATGAGCCGTCTGGCCGGATGAAGCGGATCTTGTCCACGTCCTGTTCACGTCGGCGGTCGAGGTCGTCCAGCCGGATGCGTACGGGGTATTCGGTGCCTTTTTCGAAGAGCTTGGCATCATCGTTCCCGGCCAATGCATTGCGCAGGGTGGCACCCACCACGGCCACGTCCAGCCCGAGGTTTGCCATGCGGTCGCGGTCCAATTCCACTTGCAGTTCGGGGCTTCCCGCCTCGATGCTCATGCGCACGTTGTTCGCTCCGGGGATGCCGATCAGGGTGTCCTTCATGGCGTTCGCGGTGCGCATCAGCAGGTCTTGGTCCGCGCCGCTGAGGTTGATCTCCACCGGTCCGGTGCGCGGGATCAATACGATGGCGGACATGGTGAAGCCGATCCCCGGAAAACTGTCCTGTAGCGCTTGGCGCCCGTCCTGCATAAAGGCATCGGTGCGGATGCCGCCGCGCTCATTCTTCGGCAGCAGCGACACGGTGAGCTCGGTCTTGTTCTCTGCGCCCACGCCCATGCTTCCGATGCCGGTGCTCGGCCCACCGACGTTGCTGAACACGGAGCCTACGATGGACTGCGACAACAAGTAATTCTCCACCGCCAATGCACGCAGGTTGTTTTCTTTCAGCGCGGTGCTTTTATCGAATTCCAAGGCGAGCATGAACTTCCCTTGATCGCCGGTGGCGATGAGCTCCTTGCCCATGATGCCCTGCTTCATCATGATGCCGGTCGCCGCGAACAGCGCGAGGATGATGCCCATGAAAACGAGCTTGTGATGAAGCACCCAGCGCAACGCGCCCTCGTACCAATCGCTTAGATCTTCCACGCCGCGCTCGAAGCGGATCAGCATACGTCCGTAGAGGTTGGTCGGCTTCAGTTCGCTCTTTTTGCCCATGCGCGATGCGAGCCACGGCGTAAGGGTGAAGCTCACGAAAAGGCTCATCAGCGTGCTCACCACCACCACCACGCTGAACTGTTTCAGCAAGTCGGCTACGAAGACCTGCACGAAGATGATCGGCAGGAAGACCACCACGTCCACCAAGGTGATGGAGAGTGCGCTGAAGCCGATCTCCGCGCGGCCTTCGATCGCGGCGGTCACCTTGTCGTGGCCTTTGTCGAGGTAGCGTTGGATGTTTTCCAGGATCACGATCGAGTCGTCCACGAGGATGCCGATGATGAGCGACATGGCGAGCAGGGTCATCAGGTTCAGCGTGTAACCGAAGAGGCCCATGGCGAGGAATGCGCTGACGAGCGAGGCCGGGATGGCCACCAGCACGATGAGCGAATTCCGCAGGCTGTGCAGGAAGATCAGCATGATGAAGGAGACCAGCAATACGGCCAGCCCGAGGTCGAAGAGCACGCCGTTCACGGCTTCGATAGTGATGTCGCTGCTGTCATCGGCGAGGATGAAACGCATATCCGAAGCCTTCTGCTCCTGTTCGATCCGGGTGAATTCTTTCCGCAGGGCGCTGCTCACCTCTACGGCATTGGCATCCCCTTGTTTCTTCACCAGCAGGCCGATGCCTTCCTCGCCGTTGTAGCGGTTCACCGATGTGATGTCGGCGATGCCGTCCACCACGGTGGCCACGTCTTTCACCCGCACCACGGTGCCCGGTGATGGCATGGCCACCACCACGTTCTCCAGTTCCTGCACGGTGTGGATCTTGCCGGCGAGTTTCACGGTGATCTTGTCGCGTTCCGTGCGCACGTTGCCCGCAGGCACCTCCTTTCCGGCGCGCAGGATCGCCTCGGTAACGCGGGGCAGCGGCAAGCGGTAGTGCATCAATTTGGCTTGGTCCACCTGCACCTGTACCTCGCGCTGCTCGCCACCGAGTAGCGTGATCTCTGCCACGCCCTTCAGCTGTTGGAAGCGCGGCAGCAGTTCATCGTGCATCATCTGGTAGAACTGCGGCGCGGGCAAATTGCTCAACGCGGTGACGCTCATGATCGGCAGGTCGTTGGGCGACACCTTGGTCATCACCGGGGGCTGCAAGCCGTCGGGCAGGTCCTTGCGGATGTTGTCGATCTGCCGCTGCGCGTCCTGCATGGCCAGGTCCAAATTCGCGCCGTACTTGAAGTTGACGATGATGATGGACGCGTTTGCCAGCGAGCGGCTGGAGATGAAGTCCACATGTTCCAAGGAGCTGAGCGCATCCTCTACCGGACGCGTCACCGTGTTGGCCACTTCTTCCGGCGCGGCACCCGGATACATGGTGCGCACGGTGATCACCGGCTGGTTGAAGTCCGGCATCAGCTCCACGCCGAGGCCCTTAAAAGCCACGATGCCGCCGAGCAGCAGTACGCCAAAGATGACGATGATCAGCGAGGGGCGCTTGATGGCGAGTTCGGTGATGCTCATGGTGCCGGGTTTTTCCGTTCGTTCGTGTTGACCAGCGGAACTTCACGGGTGCTCCGTCGGCAAGGCTGATGAATCCGCTGGTGACAACGACCGCGCCCGGAGCGAGTCCCTGGGAGACCGCCACCATGCCTTCGTCGCGTCCGGCCGTTACAATGCGCTTCCGCTTCGCGATGCCGTTCTCCACCACGTACACTTCGGGATCCGGCGAAGAGCCGAGGATCGCCGTGGACGGGATGGTGGGCCACGCCTTCGCATCCGTGGGTATGGAGCGCACAGTGGCGGCCATGCCCGGTTTCACGCCGTGGTCCGCATCCGCTTTCAGGGTGATCCGCACCGGAAAATTGTGTGCCATGTCACCACGGCTGCCCACGCTTTCCACCGTGCCGGGCACTTGCGCCTCGCCGCTTTCCGGCAGCACCATTACGGTCTGTCCCTTGCGGAATGCGGTAAGCTCCGGACCGGGCACCGATACCACCAGTTCCAAGGCGCGATCGTTGGTGAGCATGGCCACTGGCATCGAAGGGTTCAGCACCGTGCCCACTTCCACGCCGAGCTGCGTAACGAAGCCGCTGAACGGTGCGGTGATGGTGGTGCGTTGCACTTGTTCCTTCAGCGTGCTGAGCTGGATCCGCGCACCGCGCAAAGCGAGTTCGGTCTTCTCCAACTGCACGCCCTGTACGGCATCCGCGCCGGTGAGGATACTGTAGCGCTGCTGATCTTTCTCCAAGCCTTCCACCTGCACTTCGGCGGCCTGCATCTGCAAGCGCAGCAGGTCGCCGTCCAGCTTCACCATCACCTGGCCCTTCTCCACCCATTGCCCTTCCGCGACCGGCACGGCCACCACGCGGCCGGGGACTTCCGCCATCACTTTCCCTTCCAGCAAAGAGCTGATGGTGCCAGTGTAACGCACGCCTTCGGTGAAGGCCTGTTGCCGCACGGTGTCCACCGTGACGTTCACAGCAGCGTTGCGGTCGTGGCGGTAGACGCGCTCCTCCTGAATGCTCTTGTTGCTGGCGAGTTTCCAGATGGTCAAGGCGAGGAGAATGATGAGGACGATCCAGATGATGCTGCGTTTCATGGTCTGATCATTTCAAGAGACCGCCGTTGAGGCGTTCCAGTTCGAGTTGTGCTTTCCGTAGGTCCACCAAGGCATCTAAGTAGTTCTGTTGCGCTTCGCGATGGGCTTGGTGGACCATCACCAGATCGGAGACAGCGGCCAAGCCCTGCTGATGCAGCGCGACGGTGTTGCTCCGGATGCGGCCCGCGAGCTCGAGCTGCGCTTCGGCGTTCACCACCGTGCCTTGTGCCACGGTGAACTGCCGCTCCGCCGCGCGCCGTTCCATGCCTTCGCGGTCCTTCAGCGCAGCGCGTTGTTCTTCGGCCTTCTCCAGCTCGAAGCGTTCCGCCTTGATGCGGTGCTGCACAATGGTGCCTTGGAAAAGCGGCACCTGCAGCTGAAGCCCGAGGAAGCTCATGGGATAGAAGTCGAACTGATCGTCCACGCCGATGGGTCCGAATCCCGTGGTGCCATAGAAACCTTGTCCGCTCAGGCTCGGATAGCGTGCCTGCTTCATCAGGCTCAGCTTCGCGGAACGCAGGTGCAAGGCTTGGTCGGCAAGGCGCATCGCGGTGGTGGTGCCCGATCCGGCCAAGGGTTCCGCAACGACCGGTTCCACGGGTTCAACGGCCAAGGGAGCATCCGTTTTCATGCCCATGAAGATCCGCAGGACATCGAGCACCTGTTCGCGCTGCGACTGCACTTGCTCGCGCTGTGTTTTTAGTTGATCGCGCTGCAGGTTCATGCGGTCCACGTCCGTGCCGCGCGCCAGGGCCTGCTCGTGCAGAAGGCTTAGCGAACGCACCAGTTCCTCGGCGTTCACTATGTTGCTGTCCACGAAGGCCAAGCGGCTCTGGATGATCTGCGCGTTGTAGTACACGGCGCTCACTTCCAGCACCACGTCCTCGCGTGTGCGTTCGCCTTGAATGCCCGCCATGGCAGCGGCTTCATTGTTCACCCGGATGGCGCCGATAGCGGGCGGATCATAGAGCGGAACTTGCAATGCGAGGTTGGTCGTAACGTTCTGTGGCGTACCGAACTGGATCGCGCGGTACACGTCGGACGGCCCGCCGAAAACGGTCGCAGGCATCAGTTGGTAAGGCAGGTCGATGTAGTACTTGTAATCCGCCCCGGCACGCAGTTTCGGGATCATTCCGCCACGTGCTTCGCGCAACTTCTCATCGGCGATGCGCTCATCGGCATCTGCGATCTTGATGCGGTGCTCATGCACCAGCGCGGAGTCGATGCATTGCTGCAAGGACCTCACCTGTGCATGCACCGGCGCGAGGCTGAGCAGCAACACGGCCACCAGTGGCCAGCGGAGCAACCCAAGTGCCGGGGTGATGGTCGGGTGTTTTTGGTTCATGATCGTTCGGTGTCCGGGACGACTTGTTGAGGAAGCCCACGGCCGATCCAGACGGCTGTTGCGTAGAAAGCGAGCGTGAGCAAAGTGCGGAAGGCCAATGCGCCGATGGTGCGTTGTTCGTGGATGCCGCCTTGGTATACATACCAAGCAAAAGCAATGGATGCAACAAGCAACACCACACTGGCCATCCACAGCGGATAGCGCGCCCACGGCTTGTGCGCGATCAGGCCGATCGCCGCAGCGACGTAGCCGATGGACGCAATGAAATTCGCCTGCACCACAAACGGTACGAAGTTGCCTTCCTTCTCGCGCATGCCGAAGAGGTCGAAGAAGATCGAGGTGCTCAGGAACAGCGTGATGGCGCCGAAAAGCAGCAACACCGCGATCAATGTCCGGCGCACCAATATTTTATTTCCGGTGATCTTCATCGTGCAGCGATCAAGATCAGTACGGCATCGATCAACTTGTTGCCAGCGCGCTTCACATCGGTTTTCTTGCCGGTCATGCGCCACTGCAACATGTGCAGGCGAAAGGTGCCCATTACGGTGTGGACCAGTAGATCGGTAGGGATCACCCGGGTAAAGGTGCCCGCCTTTTGGCCATCGCCCACCACGGCTTTCAGATGTCCGCGCATCACCTCCATCAAGTTCTTGATCGCGGTATCGATCGCCGGTGAAGGCTCCATGAAGTTGGTGGCGAAAATGGCCATCAGGTATTCCGGGTGCTCTTTGAAATAGGTGAAGTGGCTGTTGAACATGGCGCGCAAACGCTGGTCGGGTGCATCCTCGCTTTCGGTCACGGCCTCCATGCGCACCCGCACCGATGCGGTGAGCAGCTCCAGCATTTTCACCAGGATGTCCTCCTTACTGGCGAAGTGCCGGTAGAGCGCGGCCTCGCTGAAATGCATGCGCTCGGCCAGGCGCTTGGTGGTGAGCTTGGCGTAACCGTCCTCACTGATGAGCTGGCCGGCTGCGGCGATGATCTCGATCTGCCGAGGTGTGATCGCTGTGTTCATTGTTGATTGGGGATTTGTGATCAGTGACTGGTAGTTGGTGACTGGTGACAGGACGATCACGCAGCCTCCGTTGTTGAGAGTTTCATGGTGTAGAACGAGATGCCGAGCCACACCACCGAGGCGGTCATGGCCATCGCGCCAACGAGCACGAGTACCGGTGGGGCACCTAAGTAGACCTCGGCCAGAATGCCGGTAGGCATCAGCAGACCAGTCATGGCCAACCAGGAGATCGCTTTGGAGTTTTTCAATTTTCCGTGGAAGTGCAGGAGCAGGTAGCCGATGATCACGTTCAGTACGGCGAAGAGGTTGCCATGCACGTGAGCCAAACGGGTCTCGAAATGCTTGCCGGTGGAGTAGGAGTCCACCCACGCCTGTTTGTCCGGCGCGAAATCGCGCAGGTAGATCAGCAGAAAGCCATAGAGCATGAAGCCGCCCATGATGAGGAAGCCTACCGCGATGTTGTTCTTGCCGTGCATGGTGCTTGGTGTTTGTCCGAGGTCAAAGTTAGTTAGTGAACACTAACATAGTGTGACATCCATCACATTGGCCCAAGCCTGCCATATATGGCGGGTCAATGATGGGGCGGTGCGTCCAAGTAACTTTGCATCATGTGCTTGATCGCTCTGGCCTATAAGGCCCATCCGCGGTATCCGTTCATCCTGGCAGCCAACCGCGATGAGTTCCTCGACCGCCCTGCAGAACCAGCGCATTTCTGGAAAGACGCCCCGGACATTCTTGCGGGCCGGGACAAACGCGCCGGCGGCACCTGGTTGGGCATTTCGCGCACAGGTCGTTTCGCGGCGATCACCAATTACCGCGAGATGCGGATGAACTTTCCCGCGGGGCCGTCACGAGGCCTGCTCGTGCGCGAGGCGCTGGAACACGGCATCGACCCGAAATCCACGAAGGGGTATGCGGGCTTCAACTTGATCTACGGAACTCTTGACGGTCTGCGTTACCACAACAACATCGAAGGCACCGATGAAACGCTGAAGCCTGGCATCCATGGCCTGAGCAACCACTTTTTGGACACGCCATGGCCGAAGGTGGTGAAGGCGAAACAAGGGATGAAGCAGTTGCTGAAACGGCCTGACGCGGAACTGCCCAATGCGCTCTTTCGCTTGCTCGCCGACGATGCCATCGCACAGGACAACCAGCTACCGGATACAGGCTTGCCGGTGGAGATGGAGCGCGCAGCTTCTTCGATCTTCATCAACAGTCCCGGCTATGGCACGCGGTGCAGCACGGTGGTGTTGGTGAATGCGGACGGGAAGGCGTACGTTGAAGAACGCAGTTGGCCGGGTGGCGGGCAGGTGGTGCAAGAGTTCCGGACAGGTCCGATACGTATCGGACTACGGGATCAACAGGATACATAGAAGCTCACCTATCGATCACGAGGATCCTTTCGAGAAGAAGATCGCCACACGTTAATGTCCGCGGAACTCCACCATATCATCACGGGCCAAAAGCTGCGTCCGGAACAAGTCGCCGAGCGCACCGTTGCGATCCACCTTGAGCTGTTGGAGCGTTCGTCCTACTTGAAAGTACCGAATTTCCATATCATCCATCCGCAAGACCTGGAGCTGTTGTTCGATGCTTATGATGCAGCGTTCTTCCAAGGTGCGGTGCGGAGAGCGGTGGGGAATGCACCGTTGCGGTTCGCATTGTCCAAGCGCTTGACCAGTGCCGGGGGAAAGACCAAACGGACACGGACCCGCGCCACCGGCGCGCTCTCGTATGAGCTGAGCGTTTCCAGCACGATCCTTTTCAATAGTTTCGAGGAAGGGGATCACCGCGCGATCGTTGCGTGCGGCTTGGAATGCCGGGACCGGTTAGAGGCGGTGCAAAGGATCATGGAGCACGAGATCATACACTTGATCGAGCTTTTGGTGTGGAACAAGAGCAAATGCTCCGCATCCCGTTTCCAGGCGATCACACGTAATTTTTTCGGTCATAAGGCGCACACGCATTCCTTGATCACGCCACGGGAAACGGCTTATGTAAAACATGGGATCCGGTCGGGGAGCACGGTGACGTTCGTGCTGGACGGCAAGCAACATGTTGGTGTGGTGAACCGCGTTACGCGCCGTGCCACCGTGCTGATCGAGGATCCGCAGGGTGTGCGGTACACCAATGGCAAGCACTACTTCAAGTGCTACGTTCCGGTGGAATTGTTGACGGTTGTGGGTGGGATAGCGCGAGGTAGCTGAACATAACCATATAGAGTTATAGCTAATGAATATAACCTATAGGTATTATAAATGGAAAATATAACGACGTGTCATTCATTCAGTATATTCGCCCCATGACCCGCAGATCAGCAGTTGTAGCCGTCCTTACCGGGGATGTTGTGGGCAGTTCGACGATCAAGGACCGCAGGCAATTGAACGCGACCTTGAAGAAGCTCTTCAAGCAATTGAGGAAGCACGTTCCGGGCACGGTGCGCGAAATGGAGATCTACCGGGGTGACAGCTTCCAAGGGGTAATGGCCCCGGAACATGTGTTGCGCGCAGCCTTGGTCATCCGCGCGGGGCTTCGCCAATGGGACTTGCCTAAAGGCGGGAGCGTCCGTAAAGGCACCACCATGGACCGGCTGCCCGATGCACGGATCGCCATAGGTATCGGCACGGTATCCTATCGATCCGCGAAGGTCATCGAGTCCGACTGAGAGGCGTTCCGGTCCTCAGGCCGTGAATTGGATCGGTTGTCGGGAACAAAAGCACGGTTGAGCATTCAAACGCCATGGCCCGAAGTGAATGATGAATTGGAAGTAGTGTCGAAATTGTTGGATGCACTTATCGGTCGCTGGAGTCCCGCAGCTTCCCAGGCCGTGCTTTTATCCTTGCTCACGGATGCCACCCAGGTCGAGGTATCGAAAAAGCTCGGCATTTCACAGCCCGCTGTCCACAAACGTTTGGGCACGGCCAGCTTGGATGCCGTGAAAGCCGCGTTGGGCCGTTTCGAAAAATTGGTGCAAAGCCACACTGCTGCATGATACCTCTTCCGGACGTGTTGCTGCGGCTGCTCATTGCGCACGTGCTGGGTGATTTTCTGTTTCAACCCAAGCGCTGGGTGGACGAACGGAACCAGAAGCACCTGCGCTCGCCGAGCCTATATTTCCACGGCATGCTCCACGGCGCTTTAGCGTTGGTAGCCTTGTGGGACCTTTCATGGTGGCCTGTTGCTTTGTGCATCGGCATTACGCACATGGCGATCGACGTGCTCAAATCCTACCAAGCACGCAGCAGTGCCAAATGGTTCGTGCTGGACCAGGTGTTGCACGTCGTTGTAATCTTCGTGGCATGGTCGGTGGTTGCGGGGATCGCGCTCATCGAGCTGTTCGACACCTTGTGGATCGACCGGCGTGCCCTGCCCATTGTTTTGGGCATTTTATTGTTGTCCAGGCCGGTAAGCTTTTTCATCGCGGTATTTACAAGCCGCTGGTGGAACGAGCTTGGGGGCAAGCGGGACAATCTGCCCGATGCCGGCATGTGGATCGGCATGATCGAGCGGTTGCTCATCTTCGTGTTCATCCTCAACAATGTGTTCGAGGCGGTCGGTTTTTTGCTTGCCGCTAAGAGCATATTCCGGTTCGGCGACCTGAAGGACGGTGATGACCGCAAGCGCACCGAGTACGTTTTGATCGGCACGCTGCTGAGCTTCGGCATCGCAGTGGTGGTAGGAATAGGGGTGCAGCATTTTCCTTGGTGATCGCGGACGGTCCGTTATCTCACACCACCTCGTGCTCCGCGCAATCCGTGCGCAGCTCCGCCACCTTCAAGGACTTCTCCAACAGCAGGCACCGGTGCTTGGTGTCGCGGTCGCCTTTGTAGTGCGCACACGTAAAACACATGCGTTGCACTTGTACGGCTTCCTTTCGGAAAAGCGATTCCAACACGCCCATCAAGCCAACGAGCAATGCCTCCTTGTACTTCGGCGTAAGCCCGGCAACGGCTGCGTCCAGCGGCGTACCTGCTGTGGCGTGCTTTTTACCGGCAGCGGTAAGGTGCAGTGCGTGGGCCCTTGCATCGGTTTTGTCCGGTTTTCGCACAATGAATTTGTGGTCTGCCAACAGCTTCACGCTGTCGCTGATGGTAGGCTTGCTCACCATCAATTCCTCGGCCAAGCGCCCTACGCCGATGCCTTCGTCGGCATGTTCCACCAGAAAACCCATGATGCGGATCTGCAACGGACTGAGCCCTTCTTCCACCGCCTGCTTCCACCGGAGCGCGCGTGCCACCTCGCCGATGCGTTCGAGCACCTGCGCTAAGTGCGCGTCGAATTCAAGGGGGGATGGCATCGAGGCGAAATTATGATGTGTGCAGTAAAACGCTGAGAACGGTGGGATGAAAAAGAGAGAGGATGAAAGAGTGTGCAAACACTCTGACACCCTCACACTTTACAACACGGTGGCTTTTCAACCTTTCACCTCGGCCATGCTCGCGCCGTGGTTGATGTGGAGCACGTCATGCCCCAACACCAGCGCGGGTACGCTCTTCACGCCAGCGGCTTCCGCTTCGGCGATACGGCCTTTGTGCTCTCCAAGGTGGACGATCTCCACATCATACTTATTGCGGTCCACGATCTCGGTGATGCGATTTTCGGCGTTGATGCAGACTGGACATCCGGCATGGTAGAAAACTGCTTTGGTCATTGTGTTGGGGTTTAGAAGTTCGGGACAAATATAGTAAGGAAAGCTAACTATAAAAATATCGGTCGATTCAGAATACCACATAGTACAGATTACAGAGTACCGAGTACTGCCGACGCGCCGCACGTACCCTGTACTCAGTACCCAATACCCTGTACCAGAAATTTATCTCCGAACCCGACTACCCGCACTTCGAGCTTCCGCAGCTCCGGCACTTCAGGCAGCCTTCCTCGTAGTACACGCCTTCGCTGTCGCCGCATTCGTTGCACTTGCGTCCGCTGGCGCTAGTGCCGTCGGGGATGTAGCGTGAAAGCGCGCGGGCTATGCCGTTCTTCCACGTGTTCAGCGTGGCGTCATAGAGGTTTAAGTTCACCACCGTGTCCACCACGTGCGGCACGGAGACACCTTGGCGCAGCATGCCGCTGATGAGGATCGCGTAGTTCCAATACTCCTTGTCGAAGCTGCGGCTGAGGCCCTGTATGGTCACGCGGTAGTCGTCGCTGTCGGCGTACTCCAGATCGTAGATGTTCTTCTTCGCCTTGGTGTCTTTGCGCTTGATCACCCAACCTTTCTCCACCCACTTTGGCAGTTGGAACACGCCTGTGGCCTTGCCGGTGAAGACCTCGTAGGGCTTGCCGTCGAGCAGGCCCACCACGGCGATCCACGGCTCGAGGTCGTTGTTGAAACGGATCACTTCAGCTTCCAAAATGTCTGGACGCTTCGTATGCGCTACGGAGGCATCCTCCTTCTTATCGTTGGAGACCAGCACGCCACTGCGTGATCCATCACGGTAAACCGTAACGCCTTTCAAACCCTTGTGCCAAGCTTCGCGATAGATGTTGCCAACCAGTTCCGCGGAAACGTCCGCAGGCAGGTTGATGGTGCTGCTGATGCTGTGCGTAGTGTACTTCTGCACGGCGGATTGCAGGCGCACGCGGTGGTGCCAATCGATGTCGTTCGCGGTGCAGTTGGCGTAGGGGCTTTCTTTCACGTCGGACTTGCCGGTGGCGTTCATCCAATCCACCAAGCGCGGGTGGTGTACGGTGAATTCCTCCCACTGATCGCCCATGGCATCGGTGAATGCAACGACTTCCTTAGGCGCATTGGGACCAAGCTTGCGGCGGCGCGTGTAACCGAGCATGTACACCGGCTCGATGCCGCTGCTGGTGCGGGTAAGCAAGCTGAGCGTGCCCGTGGGCGCCACGGTGCTGATGCTGATGTTGCGACGGCCGTTCTTCATCATCCGCGCATGCAGCTCAGGCAATTCCTTGGCCAGCATATCGGTGAACTCGGACGTGCGTTCCACAGCGGGGTCGAAGCCCACGAAGGATCCGCGCTCGATGGACATGTCGATGCTGCTGTTGAATTCGGCCTCGCACTTGGTGCGCAGCATGTGCTCAGCGGCTTCCACGGCGGCCTCGCTGTCGTAAGCCAAGTTCAGTGCGGCAAGCGCATCGCCCAAGCCCGTAAAGCCCAAGCCCGTGCGACGGCCTTTGCGGCCAGTTTCGCCCAACAGTTGCCAGGTCTCGCGCTCCACGCGCTTGACGGCATCCGGCTCAGGGTCTTTGTCGATCTTCACTAAGATCCGCTCCACGGCTTCCAATTCCAGGTCCACGAGATCATCCATCAGGCGTTGCGCCTCGTAGGTCACTTTCGCTAAGCGCTTATGGTCGAAGCGTGCTTTCGGCGTGAAAGCGTCCGTAACGAAGGAGTAGAAGTTGATGGCGATCAAGCGGCAGCTATCCCCGCCCTGCATGGCGATCTCGCCGCAAGGGTTGGTGCTTTCATTTTTGAAACCGGGGTAGACGGACGAAGTGGAATACTTGTGCTGGCGGTCCCAGAAGATGATGCCTGGCTCGGCACTGTTGTGCGCGCACTTGATCAGCGTGTCCCACAGCTCGCGGGCTTGCACTTTCTTCTTCATCGTCGGCGTTTTGCTGTCGATGGGCCAACGGTGCGTGTACTCGGCATTATCCTCTACGGCCTGCATGAACTCATCGCTCACGCGAACGCTGATGTTCGCGCCGGTCACCTTCATCAGGTCCTGTTTGATGGTGATGAACTGCTCCACGTCGGGATGTGCGATGTCCATGGTGAGCATCAGTGCGCCCCGGCGGCCTTTCTGCGCCACTTCGCGGGTGGTATTGCTGAAGCGGTCCATGAACGATACCGCGCCCGTGCTTGTGCGCGCGGCATTGCTTACGGCTGCGCCTTCGGGACGGAGCGTGCTGAGGTCGAAGCCAACGCCACAACGGCGCTTGAAAAGCTGTGCGAGCTGCTGGTCGTTGCGGAAGATGCCGCCGTAGCTGTCCACCGGCGCGGGGATCACCACGCAGTTGCTGAGCGAGGCCAAGCGGGTTGGGTCGCCCAAAGAGGCCATCACACTGCCCTGAGGAACGATGTCGCGGAAGCCATCAAAGAGGTCGAAGATGCGCTTCTCGTCCAAGGGCTTGCGCTTTTGGCCGTAGGTGGAAAGGAGTGCCTGTTTTTCCGCTGGAAGTGGTTCGTAAGAACGCTCAATGCGCGCGAACTCGCGGGCCATGCGGTTGTGCGTGTCGGCGGGGGTGAGCTCGATCAATTCGCCCTTGGTATTGCGCAGGGCGTATTTGTTCATCCAAGTAGTGGCGGCAAGCTCATCGTTCTGGAAGTATTCCAACGCGGCGGCAAGCACTTGTTCTTGCGGATAACTGGTGCTGAGCTTGGGTCTTGCGGCTGCGGTCATTGCGGTGGCTGCGTCAAAAAGAATGGCTTGCGGCATGGTCTACGTATCGTTTTTTACGGGTCTCAAAGCTGCAAGATCCAGTCGGTGATGAGGGTCATTTTCAAGATCGATCATCCACATCCTTATGAACGATCGAGAACGCCTGATACTGGAACGCTTATGTAGCTTGGTCTGCGTGCCCTCGTTGATAACTTCTAGAGCTCACGCCGCCTTTTGATCACGAGTTCCGGCTCTTCGAGCGTTAAGCCTCAAGCCACAAGCTGTGCGCCACAGGTCACTAAGAAGGAGTAGCACTGCGCAATTCGCCGACGCGCGCACCAATCACCAATCACCACCTCCCAATCACCAATCACCACCGACCGATCACTATAAAACAGCAAAGGCGCCCTCGCGGACGCCTTTACCGACTTTCATGCTGCTAACCGGCGGTTTCCGGAATGGTGATTACCCGTTGAACGGGGAAAACGCTGCCCGCGCCCGTTGCGCCGACCACAACGGCGAAGGCATGCACAATATGGGTGAACCGGCCTTTGCCACGGTCGAAATACAAATATGGCTTCTGCCCTCCAACGAGCTTGTCGATTGCTGGAACATCCATGGGCACCACCCACGTTGCCGGAACATCCGGGTCCGGCGCTTGTTCCACCATGGTCCTTGCTTCTTCGCGCAAACGGTCCCGTTGCAGGAGATACACCTTCACGATGGCTTCCTCTATGCGTTCCATGGCATGGTTCAATGCGTTTTCCGCTCCGCTTCCTGTTGCAGGAAAGCATTCTTCACGGAATCCATCCGGGCCATCATCTGTTCCATGTAGCGCCGGTTCAGGTCGAACCGCTTGCGGAAAAAGTCGTCGTGAAAGAAATCGGGCTGCATGATGCTGTCGTTCATGAACAGGTCATTAAACCCCGGGTCGTTCAGGAACGGGTACCAATTCCCGGACCTGCCTTTGAAGTCCTTGAATATGCTGTCCAGGAAGGCGGGGTTGCCTGCCCTGCCCGGATAGATCTTGATGTAGGTGGAATCGAAGGCGATCAAATTGCCGTTCTCATCGTACTGCTTGTTCACCTTCACGTCTACTTTGGGGGTGTCCACCGCAAGCGTATCGCTTTTGGTGGTCGTATTCTTCTGCTTGCCGGCCTGGCCCATGCAGGCGGAAAGCTGAAGCAAGATGGCCGCACACGCGACCATGCTCTTGACGGTGCTGTTGGTTTTCATTGCTCCTTGTCGTTTTAATTGTTCTTGAAGCAGAGCGGGGGCATCCACATCGTGTGCGAATGCCCCCGGCTCCCGGTATTTCAGCGCGGAAAGGCCCGCCACATGCCTATTTGATGCTGATGGTCCGCATCTTGGGTTTGGCCTCTTCGCTCTTGGGGATGGTGAGCTGCAACACCCCGTTCACGTATTCCGCTTTGATCGCGTCGGCCTGCACGCTATGCGGCAGCACGAAGCTGCGTTCGAAGGCGGTCCGTGCGAACTCGCGGCGGGTCCAGCGCTTGTCCTCGCCTTGGTCTTCTTTCGTGAGTTCGCCGCGGATGGTGAGCGTGTCGTTCAACATTTCCACTTTCAGGTCTTTCTTGTCGAAACCGGGTGCTTGCACCTCCACGCGGAAGTCATCGTTACTTTCAACGATGTTCACACGGGGGGAATGGTCCATCAAGCCATCGCTTCCGAAGAGGCGACCGATGTTCTGGCCAAAGATCTCACTGGCCAACCTGTCCACCGGCGAAGCTGTCATCACCGGCTGCTGCTTATATTTCACAAGTGTCATCGTATGTGGGTTTTTTAGGTTTTTCCCGGCCACCGTGGCCGAGTTTCACCATTGCCGTTTCCAAGCTCCTTGCCAAAGGGTGGATACTGACGATCTGTATGTAACGTTGCTCAATTTTTATAAACAGCATTCCACGGAAGGTGCCGAACTTTCAGAGGTGGTGAAAAATTGACAGTCCGGGATCTCGTCCGCACAACCGCTCAGTTCCGGGTCTCCGCCTTTCGGCGGAAAACGCGGGGAGGGAGTTCAGATTCGGTCAAAATTTTCAGGAAGCTCGATCATCGGCTACCATAAACCAGCAAAGGCGCCCTCGCGGACGCCTCTACCGACTTTCACCATGCCCCAGGAGCAGGGCAATGGCATACCTGTCACTTCGCGGGGAGCAACACTTTGTCGATCACGCAGACCCGACCGTTCGAGGCGGGCACCGTGCCGATGATCTTCGCATCATTGATCATCACCTGCCCGTCTGTAACATGGAAAACGACGTCGCCACCGTTCACCATGCCTTGCTTTTGTCCGTCGCGGATGTTCTCCGGCTTGAAGACGCCCAACGCCACGTGGTACTGAAGGATGTCGGCGAGCGCGTCTTTGCTTTCGGGTTTCAGCAGGCCGTCCACCGTGCCGGCGGGCAAAGCGGCAAACGCCTCATTGGTCGGGGCGAACACCGTAAAAGGACCGGCGTTGCTCAACGCATTGACGAGGTCGGCGGCTTGTACAGCTGCTACCAGCGTAGTGTGGTCCGGCGAGCCAACGGCAACTTGCACCACGTTCTTCTCGGATTCATTGTCCACCACATTGGATTGGCCTATGGCCGTGTTCACGGTGGCTGCAGGAGCGGCGGAGTCCGTCGCGGCGGTCTCGGCGCTTCCTCCGCAAGCGGCAAGAAGAGCGACCAAGGCGAACGGTGTAAGGTGCTTCAGTTTCATGGTGGTGCGTTTTAGCGGTAACGGCGTTTTGTATGCACCAAAAGTCCACTTGCTCGTGCAATAGAAACATGACCGATGACAGTTGCTGCGCTGATTGTTGTCACACGTAGCGCTTCTGGCTTGAAGCTGTTAGCCACAAGCCACAAGCCTCAAAATCGCAGATAAAATCGGAATGCTGCGCAACTCACCGACGCGCGCACCAATCACCAGTCACCCTTCACCAATCACCACTCTTCAAAGGTCCTTCCTCCGAAAAGCCCTGAATGCGAATGCCGACGGTAGCGCCACCCATGCCCCCAGGGCAAGAAGTGCCACGAGTATCCCGCGGACATTGCCGAAGAACTTCTCGTACACCGCGCCGCTGTAGCCCATCATTGCAGCAAGGTCAACTTTCAGCAGCACCATGATGCGACCGAGGTCGATGGGGTCGAGCGCGGCCAACGGCACGATCCAAGGCTCGATAGGGTAGTCGCTAAACGCGAACATCACCCACAGTAACACGGCATCGTACACCAGTACGAATAGGAACCACACCACCAAACCCAAGCCCACGCCGCGCGCTTTCTCGCGGTTCTTTATCGCGATGAGCGAACCGATGGCAACGAACACCAAAGTGAGCATCACGCAGGCGAGGATGAGTGTGAGCGATGCACCGCCCGGCAGGAAAAGCATCAACGGAATGCCCGTGCCCACCAAGGCGCCCAGCACCAAAGCCGTTCCTAATGCCGCCATTTGTCCGCCAAGAATTTTCGAGCGGCGCAAGGGTTGCACAGCCAGCAATTCGGTGAACTCCATCGCATCATAGAGGTAGACGATGGTGAACACCGAAGCCACCAAGGGCACCAGCGCCAGCAGCACTTGCGAAAGGCTGAGCATGGCCTTCACCGGCTGGTCCTCCAACTGGAAAAGGCCGAGGCTGATGGCCAGCAACAGCAACGTCCAGCCCAGCACGAACTTGTTGCGCGCCAGATCGATCAAGGTGTATTTATAAACTTTCCACATGGGCAGCGGTCTTTGTGGTGAGCATCGCGGGAATGGCTTTCGAGAGCCGCTTTTCCCCAGTGACAGCGAGCAGGTCTTCCGGTGGAAGCAGGAAACGCAAGGTTCCGTCCTGCAAGTAGGCGACGCGATCGGCGAGTGCTTCCACTTCTTCCATCAGGTGGCTGGTGATCAGCACCGTGCAACCTTCACGTTTGATGTTGCGCACGGCCTGCAGCACGATCTGCGAGCTTAAGGGATCGAGGCCGGCTGTGGGTTCGTCCAGCACCAGCACGCTCGGCGAATAGCGGAAGGCATGCACGGCACTCACCTTTTGGCGCTGTCCGCCACTGAGGGTGCCCAAGCGCTTGTCCATCATGTCGACAACGCCAAGCTCTTTCACCAACGCGCCTTCGCTGCGGCCTTTGTTGCTGCCGCGGATGTCGTCCATCAGGTCGATCAGTTGGCCGATCTTCAGTTCATTGGGGAAGCGCGAGATCTGCGGCATGTGTCCAACATGGTGGCGGTATTCCGGGTCGGGTCCCACGTGCTCTCCGTTCACCGTGATGGTGCCGGTGGAGGAACGCACCAGTCCGAGCAGGCATTTGATCATGGTGGTCTTCCCCGATCCGTTGGGGCCGATCACGGACACGGTCTCACCAGGTTCGAAGCGCGCGCTGAATTCGCGCAGCGCCCACAACTTGCCGTACTTCTTACCGACGTTCTCAAAGGTTACGCGTGACATGCGGGGATTTCATCAAGGGTTTGTCGTCTTCCAGGCCTTCGGGCGTCATTGAGGGCACCAAGCGCTCGGCCTGGTCCAGCAATTGCGTGAGCAAGCTGCGCGAAAGCACCACGGCGTATGGCATGCGCTCGTTCACCATGGCGAACAGGCTCAGCGGCCGGAAGGGCACATCGCCGACACCGTTGTGGTCCAGATCATAGCCTTGGTAGCGGTCCCAATAGTTGCCACTGAAACTGTTGAACACCGGGTTGCCGTTGGTGCTCATGTCGAACGTGTTGCCGGTAAAACTGTTTGCGGTGAAGTGGCATTCGGTGGCGTTGGCAAAAAGCCGCAGCGCCCAGCCATTGCCTTGAAAAATGTTGCCACGGATCTCGCCGCGATTGCAACCGTCAACCAACAGCGCGGTGGTGTTGTCGATGAAAATGTTGCTGTCGATCTTCACGTCGTTGATCTCCTTCAGCAATATGCCGTAGGAGCTGGCGCCGCGGTTGCGGATGAAGCGGTTGCGGCTCATGTCCACGTTCTTGCTGAACATAACGGCCACGCCCGCGCCATTGTCTTGGAAGAGGTTGTCCGAATAGGTGTCGCGGTGGCTGAACATGAAGTGTAGCCCATAGCGCGAGTTGTTCAAGCTCTTGTTGCGGCGCACATGGCTGTCGGTAACGAATTCGAAGTAAATGCCGTCCCGGTGATTTTGCACTTCGTTGTCCTCGATCGTGGCCCCCGAGCAATGCCACAGATGAATACCGTTCGCACGGCTGGTCTCGGACTGTTCCGGATCGCCGTTCACGGTGTTCCCGATCACGGTGGGGTTGCGCGAATTCGCGAAGTGGAAGGCGAAGAAACAGTGCTCCATCACGTTGTCGGTCAACTTCACGTTATCGGCCTTTTCCACCTCGATCCCGGCGTTGTCGTTCATGTTGCTCACTTTGGTACCGGTGATCATGAAGCCTTGCACCGTGACGTCCGATGCGGTAATTGTGAGCACATTGCCATCGCCTCCGGCGCCATCAATTACAGGCCTTCCGATACCGATCAACGTAAGCGGTCGATCAATGGTGAGCGTGCCTTCCGCGTAGGTCCCTGCAAGTACGCGCACGGTATCGCCGGCCTGCGCGGAAGCCAATACCGGCGCCAGTTTCTTCACTTTGCCGGAAGCATTCACCGTCCAAGTGGCAGCCGACAAACCGACAACGGTGCAAAGCAAAAAAGCAACGGCGCAAAGCCGCATCCAATTTTTCATGCAAACACTTCCGGTAATCGGGAATTTTCAAGATCAGTGTTCATCATAGCGATCAGCGTCATCTGCGTTCCAAATCGCGGCAACGGCATTCCATTTTCTGATTTTCTGATCATCTGATCGTCTGATCTACTCCGCGAGCTTCTTCTTCGCCGCGGCCCAATCCATTTCATCTCCCGGGAATTCCGCTTCCGCCGTCGTGCGGTCCGCTTCCGTGGAAAACGCCGCCATGTTGCCGCGCATGGGGCTGCGCAGCGCCGGGCTGTGCAGGTAGAATGCTGTACTGGCATCGATCAACCTGCCGGGATGCGTGAAATCCGCGACGTACCAAGTTTTCACTTCGCCTTCGGGCACCGTGGCATCCGTGAACACGAAGGGCACCATGCACGCCGCATCGTCAAACACATAGCTACGGCCTTTCACCGTTTCAATGGCGGCTGCGAATTTCTGGTCCATCACGTTCATGCGGCAATGCGCGCATTCGTCGTTGCCGTAGTTGATCTTGGGTTGGCCCACACTGCAACCGGCGGCGAACAGGACCAAGCTGGCACTGAACCAAAAGTTTTTCATGAGTTGGTCGTTTGATTTTTGATCTCTTTGCGCGGCCACCGCCATTCATAAAGGAAGATGAGCACCGCTAATGTAATGGAGATGAAAAGCACCCAGCCGCCCACATCGGGATAGGACCAAGCATCGAAGTTCAACAGTGTCTTGTGGCCGAAAAGCGGTGGTTGGTAGGCCATGCCCTCGATCTTGATGGCCGCGTGCGGATCGAGGTTGTGGCCGTAGTTCCAGCCCCAGGAGTACATGTCCCACATGGCCCAGATCACAAAGGCCAAGAGGCCAAAGAGCCAACTGGCCAAGGACCAGCGCCGCCCGATAAGTGCCGCAAGCACGCCCCATATCGCTAAGCCGCCGATCACATAGCGCATGATCTCGAATTCCGGGAACATTTCGTTATGGATGGTGGACATGCCGATATAATGGTTCAAGCCGTTGATCTGGTCCACGTTGCCGGTAAATCGGTCGTGGAAGATGTGCAGTTCGAGACCTTCAGGGTATTGAGGTGCCTGCAAAAAAATGACCCAGATCGGTTGGGTCAGCAGCAGCAACATGGCGATGGCTGCGAGGGCAACGAGGATACGGGAGAGGGGACGCATTAATGCTGGTGATTGGTAGTTGGTGACTGGTGATTGGAAAACTCAGGACTCACGACTCAATAATTCAGACACTCCCGTCGCTTCAACGGCATTCCATTTTCTGATCGTCTACTCGTCTAATTTTCTGATCCAAAAGCAGAGCGCCCGACCATCCGCATCCATCGGAATGGCGGTGGCCGGGCGCGTTGCGTTCATTTTTCAAGGTCAAAGACCGGCGTCCACGCTCTTGGTGTTGGCGCTCAGTGGCACGCTGCTTCCTGCTGGCGAAATGCGGATGTAGCCTTGCATCTCCTGGTGGAGCGCACTGCAGAAGTCCGTGCAGTAGAAGGGTTGTACGCCAACGGTCAGGGGTGTCCATTTTAGCGTTTGTGTCTCACCCGGCATGATCAACAGCTCGGCGGTTTGTGCGCCTTTTACCGCGAAACCGTGCGGTACGTCCCAGTCCTGCTCCAAGTTGGTGACGTGGAAATACACATCGTCGCCGATCTTCACGCCTTCGATGTTGTCGGGTGCGAAGTGCGAGCGGATGCAGGTCATGTAAACGTGCACGTTCTTGCCGTCGCGCACTACACGGGCCTCTTTTTCACCCTTGGTAACGTAAGGGTGCTTGTTGTCCTCGATCTTAAAGAATTTCAAGGAGTTCGGCCTTACCAGATCGGCGGGGATGGACTGTGCGTAGTGCGGCTCGCCGATGGACGGATAGTCCGCGAGGAGTTCCATTTTCGGTCCGTCGATGCTGTAGAGCTGTGCGCTCTGCGCCAGTTCGGGGCCGGTGGGCAGGTAGCGGTCCTTGGTGATCTTGTTGTAGGCGATCACGTATTTACCCCAAGGCTTCTTGCTATCGCCGCCGGGCACGCTGAGGTGGCCGATGGAATAGTAAGTGGGCACGCGGTCCACCACTTCAAGGGTCTTCACATTCCACTTCACGATCTCGCTGCTCACGAACATGGAGCTGTAGGCGAAGCCTTTGTCGTCGAACTCCGTGTGCAAAGGTCCCAGGCCGGGCTTCTTTACTTCACCTTGGAGCACGCTCTCATACTTCAACACGGGGATTCCGTCGTACTCACCCTCGTAGTCCTTGTTTGTGATGGCGGTCTGGATCTTCGCGAATGAGAACACTGGCAGCGTGGCGGCGAGCTTGCCGCTACCCACGATGAATTCGCCGGTGGGATCCACGTCGCAGCCGTGCGGGCTCTTGGGGCAAGGCATGAAGTAGAGCAGGTCGGTAAGCTCCTTCGGGTCGAGCTGCAACACTTCGGTACCAATTTTCGAGGTGCCCATGTGGGTGCTCTCGTCGTAGCTGTTGTTGTAATATTTGCCGGGCACCATTTTGCCTTTACCTTCCTTGGCGTACTGCTCAGCCTTTTTCCAGTTCACGGCCATGATGAAGTCTTTGTCGTTCTGGCTGGCGTTCACTTCAAGCAGGTTATGGGCTTTTTCGGTGTTGTAGCAGCTAAAGAAGAACCAGCCGTCGCTCGGTCCTTTGCCGGAATGGCTCAGGTCAAAGTCTACAGCAGGGGTTTTGATCTGGAATGCGATCTCCATGGTGCCGTTGGACGTGTCGGGCTTTATGAAGGAGACGGTGCTCTTGAAGTTCTCCTTATAGGTCTCAATAGGCACATCGCGCTCCGCATCAGTACCCATCGGAACGCTGAAGCGCGTACCGGCCACGATGTATTCGCTGTTCGGTGTGCTGAACGGTGAACTGTGGTTACCTGCGCTATTTGGAATTTCAATGATGCTTGAAGTCCTGAAGGTCTTCAAGTCGATCATGGCGATACGCGGCGTGTTGTTGCCGTTGATCCACACGTATTTGCCGTTCTGGATGCCGTCGCTCATGGATGCTTCCACATGGTGGCTATCGTCCCAAGGGATGAAGCCGTGCGTGGTCATCAACATGGGCTTGGTCTCCTCGCTGAAGCCCCAACCCGTCTCAGGGTCCACGGAAAACACGGGGATCACCCGCAACATACGCCCGGAAGGAAGGCCGTACACGGACATCTGTCCGCTAAAGCCGCCGCTGACGAAGTTGTAGAATTCATCATACTGCCCGGGTGGCACGAACACCTTCGATGCGGCGTCGCCTGTTACAGCGCTTTTGGTGTTGGCAGGCTTGCAGCCTTGCGCCAGCGGCAGGGCGATCGCGGCAGCCAGCACCAGTGGTAATGTGGTGGTCAACGAGGTCCTTCTCATATCAGTTGGTTGGTTTTGTGGTCAAATTCAAGAGGCTTTTTCAGCCTCCAGGGTGCGCATGAATTCCAGCACTTCGCGTGCTTCGTCCTTGCTCAGGTTTTGGTTCGGCATGCGTACCAAGCATTCCTCAAGCATGGCTTGGGCTGCTTCGTCGCTTTCCAGCATGGCATCGGTGTGTACGATCATGTTCAAGATCCACTCCGGCTTGCGTTGCTCCGCTACACCTTTCCATCCGGGACCTACCACGCGGTTGGTTCCAAGACTATGGCAGGCTTGGCATTTCACGTCATAGATCTCCTTTCCCTTCGCAACCATGCCTTGGTCGATGGGACCGAGGCTCACCTCATCGGCGGTGATAAGGCCTGCCATAGGTGCCGCGGCCTCGGGCGTTTTCTCCACGGCCGCAGGGGTTGTTGTGCCTCCAGTGGCAGGTGTTTCGCTACCGCCACAAGCCATGGCGAATGCGGTAATGCCCATGAGGGCGAAAGCTTTAACGGTGTTCAGCGTGAATTTTTTGTTGGTTACCATCAGTAGTGCTGTGTTTACGGGTTCAAAAGTCGTGACCGCGGCGAAGATAAACCTGACAGTTATCAGACACGGGAATGAGTTTCGTCATGTAGTTGCATTCCCTGTTTCTGTGCAACTTCGCGGCCCATGCGCCGCTGGTTCAACATCGCTCTGGTCAACTTCGGCATTGCCGCCATCCTTGGTTGCGTGCTCCGCGCCATTTACATCTGGGAAATTCCCTTCATGCGCTTCAAGCCCTTGCTGAACGCGCACTCGCACGTGGCCATGTTGGGCTGGGCCTTCATCGCCATGGTGGTGTTCCTGCTGCAGGATGAAACGGAGAAAGGCCCTTCGCGCAAGAGCAATATCCTGCTTGCGGTCGCGCAGATCGCCGTGGTCGGTATGCTTATCGGCTTCCCGGTGCAGAGCTATGGCACGTTCACCATTGCTGTTTCCGTGCTGCACATGTTGGCCGGTTACTGGCTCGGCATACAAGTATGGAAGGCCACGCGCACGTGGCGCGCGAACGGCAGCAGGCTGTTGGTGCGCATGGCTGTTATCCTCATGTTCCTTTCCACCATCGGCACGTGGGCATTGGGACCGATCATTTCCGGCGGCGGCTTCGGCACGGAGCTTTACTACTGGTCCATCCAGTTTTACCTTCATTTCCAGCTCAACGGCTGGTTCTGGTTCGGTGCGCTGGCGCTGTGGAGCCGTTGGGCGGAAACACACGGCGCACGGCATGTCCTGGACCGTTTCACCATCCGGCTCTGGTTGGTTTCCGTGGTGCTCACCTTCGCGTTGGCCATTGCATGGAGCGAACACCACTGGACGGTCTACGCGGTGAATTCCATCGGCGTGGTGTTACAGCTTTGGGCCGGTTGGCGCACGGCGAAAGCCATTCTCAAAGCGCAGAAAATGCTTCAGGACAAAGCCCCGCTCTGGGCGTGGCGCTGCGTCACGTACTCGCTCATCGGCATGGGCCTGAAGGTGTTGATGCAAGCCGCCGTGGCCATTCCGCAAGTGGCCATCATGGCATTCACCGTGCGCAACTTCGTCATTGGCTTCATCCACCTCAACACCTTGGGTGCCATCAGCATGATGCTCTTCGCCATGGCCCTGGTACGCGGCTGGTTCGTGAGCACTTCAATGACTGCGCGCGTGGGCTTGTCACTGTTCACGGCGGGCATGCTGCTCAGCGAAGCGGTACTTTTTCTGCAAGGGCTGCTGTTCTGGGTCGGCTACGGCATGATCCCCGGGTACTACGGCATCATATTGGGCGTATCGGTCTTGATACCTGCAGGGGTTGTCACGCTGTTGGTACACGGTGTTCAGCGCGTTAAGCTGAACAAACTTCAGAGCTGAGTCCCGCTCCGCCTGAATGAGCACAAAAAAGGCCGACCTCTTCAGGCCGGCCTTTTTCAGAGGCATGTCACACTGTTTTTACAATGTGCGCATCAATTCCAGCATGTCCCGCGCCTGGTCTTTCGTAAGCTCTTGGTCGGTCATGCGGGCCTTGGTGAGTTCCACGAGGTTCTGGGCGGCGGTGTCGTTCTCCAGCATCCAATCCGTGTGCAGGATCATGTTCATGATCCATTCCGGCTTGCGGTGCTCCGTCACGCCTTTCCAGCCCGGTCCAATTACCTTTTGGTCCGTGAGGCCATGGCAGGCGTGGCATTTTTCATCAAAGATCTTTTGGCCGGAGGCGACTTTGGCCTGATCGATAGGGCCCAGCGTGATATCGGCCGCGGTGATAAAACCGGCAGGGTAGGCCGATTGTGCCGGAGTTTCAGCCACTGCAGGCACTGGTGCTTTCGGCGTGGTGGCTTCCGGTTTTGTGTCACTGCCGCCGCAGGCGCTGACGAACAGCGCAACGGCCACGGCCATTGTTACAGGTTGAAGAGATGTTGGCTTTTTCATAGTGTTGTCGGTTCGTTTTATTGTCCGATTCTTCCGGATTGCACAAAGCTCGGAAATCGTGGACCGATGAAGAAACAGATGATGGTGCGGTTTGTTCTCGTGCCACTCCGTGTTTCAAGTGGAAGAAATGGAGAGCCTGCGGGAAAGCATTATGGAATTGGTACGGTCTTTGACTGAACGGCACCCATCCCGTTAACTTGGCCCCATGCTCGGAACCCCGGCGTTGATCCGCACTCTTCTGGTAACACTGCTACTTGCTGCGGGCACGGCTGTTTCGGCACAACGGTTCCAGGTGAAGCTCGGCGGGAAGGTCACCGATTACTTTTCGGGCGATGCGATGAAAGGCGCGTTGGTGCGTGTGTTGAAAGCCGGACAGGCGGACCAGCAGGCCACCACGAAAGGCGACGGGCGCTATGCCTTCATTTTGGAGCGTGGCTGGCGCTACGAGGTGTGGTTCAGCAAAAAGGACATGATCACCAAGCACGTCATTATTGACACGCGCGAAGTACCGGCCTATCCGGACGTGCCGTTTTACGACATGGACCTGCAGATGACGCTCTTTCCGTGGATCCCGGAAATGGACTTGAGCCTCTTCGAGGATCCGTTGGGCATGGCGGCCTACAAGGGCAACGTGCGCAACATGAGCTGGGAGACGCCATTATCCGAACAATTCCGTCCGGTTTTGGCCAAGTTGATGGACGAGTACGAGAAGAACTATAAAGGGTATTACAAGCGCACAGGCCGCAGCCAGCAGGAGATCCAGCACTAGTGCCGTTTCGTCATTCAGAGGCAATTCCTAATTCCTAATTCCGTCTGCCGATGCGGCTCGTCGGAAATTAGGGATCAGGAATTTGCGGATTCATGGTCCATACGAAAATATTGGTTGATTCAGCAGTTTTTGAACTACCGAAAGGGAATTAGGTGGTGCACAGCTTCACCGCTTCCACGGCCTCCCGCACATCATGCACGCGCAACACGCTGGCGCCAGCCAACAAGGCACGGGTGTTCAATACCGTGGTGCCGTTCAATGCTTCGGCCGGTGTGGTGCCGAGCACTTCGTTGATCATGCGCTTGCGCGAAAGCCCCGCCACCACGGGAAAGCCGAGGTTGCAAAGGGCTGAAAGGCCATTGAGCAGTGCGAAATTGTGTTCCGTAGTTTTTCCGAAACCAAAGCCCGGGGCCACCAGCACATCCGCAATCCCCGCTTGGTGCGCGGCCAATGCGCGTTCGGAAAGAAAGTGCAACACCTCCGCAAGTACATCGCCGTAGTGGGGTGCCACTTGCATCGTCATCGGTCCACCTTGCATGTGCATAAGGATGTAAGGCACACCGGCCCCCGCCACGGTGGCCAGCATCGCGGGATCGCCGCGTCCCGCTGTGATGTCGTTCACCATGTTCGCTCCGGCGGCAACAGCTTCTTCGGCAACATCGGCACGCCACGTATCAATGCTGATGATCACCTCCGGGAACCGGTCCCTGATCGCGCGCACCACGGGAACCGCTCGGAAAATTTCTTCCCGACCGGACACCTCATGCGCTCCGGGCCTGCTGCTGGCGCCACCCACGTCCAGAATCGTTGCGCCTTCAGCTACCATGTGTTCCGCGGAAAGCAACGCTGCATCCACTTGTACATGCCGGCTGGCGGCATGGAACGAATCCGGCGTGGTGTTGATGATCCCCATCACCAGCGGGAAGTTGGGCTGTACCAAGGTGCCGCCCAAGCGCCATTCAATACCTTCGCCGCCGCTCATCAGGCCCCGAAGATGCGGCAACCGATCGGACCATGGAAAAAACCCTGCGCCAGTATGATGCCGCCACGGCGGAATGTGTGGCCCTGTTCACGCAAAAGGCGAAAGACTACGGAACCGCTTGGCGCGTGATGCGCGTGGCCTCGCTTACGGACCAGGTCTTCATTAAAGCGCAACGGTTGCGCACGCTGCAGACGACCGGCGAGAACAAAGTGGGGGAGGGCGTGCGCCCTGAACTCGTGGCCATTGTGAACTATGCCGCCATGGCCTTGGTGCAATTGGACCTCGGCGTGGTTGACAGTCCGGACCTATCGGCGGAAGAAGCCGTAAGCGAAGTGAAAGCGCGCATCAAGCAGGCGCGCAACCTGATGCAACTGAAGAACCACGACTACGGCGAGGCGTGGCGCAGCATGCGGCCCGCCTCACTAGTGGACATTATCTTGATGAAGTTGCTACGGATCAAGCAGATCGAGGACAACCAGGGGAACACCTTGGTGAGTGAAGGCATCGATGCCAACTTCCTTGATATCCTCAACTACGCCGTCTTCGCACTGGTGCTTACAGGCGTGGAAGGTTCACTCTCCGCCGCCGGGGCTGAATGAGTTGATCATGGCCTCAGCCATGTACAAGTTCTCCGAATAGTTCTGCTCATCAGCTGTGTAAATGAGCTGGTAAGCTTTACCGTCGGCGATCACCACGTCCTGCCGTTGCCAAAGCGGCGCACCGTTCACGGCGGTAACGTAGCTGAAGCTGTAAGATCCGGTGGCGTCGGGACCGGAGTCGTCGATCACCTTAGTGGTGGTTGAATTGGCGAATTGCGCCGGCCCATGTTCCTGATGGAACTGCTCCGGGGTTTGGCCTGCGAGTGGTTTGGCCGTAACCGCCAGTGTGGCATGTGAAGCTTCTCCGGGGCTTTGGAAATTGGCAATGGTGTCGCCCGTGCCGGGGGCCATGCTCCACGTTCCGGGGTAGTTCATCCCGCAATCGGAGGCTTTCCAGGTTTTCCAGGCCGGAGGTGTGCCTTTCACCACATTGGTTACCACCCTAACGTTTTCTTGAGCATTCAGGATGCAGACGGTGATAAGGGCAAGGAGCGTTGCGCAGGTTCGGTTCATGGTACGGTTAAGCAAGTTGCAAGTCGGGCAAGTTAGCCCAAAAGCTGGATCTGTGTGAAAGGTAATCCACAATGTGATGTTCGCACAATGATGGAAATCAGCTGTTTGGTGCTTTGATCCTGCAATTGCCCTCGGTAATTTTGCCGCCTGCCGCGCCAAATGCGGCTTGTAAGCAAACCGATGCGCTTGTTGCCGCTCCTGTTAACGGTCTTTTTTGCCTTGGCCATGGCCCCTGTCCATGCCTTTCAGGTACGGGTGGTCGGCTCGGTAACGGACTATGCGGACCGGAAAGCGATGGCAGGGGCGCGTGTGCGTGTTTACAAGGACGGCCAAAAAGTAGTTGAGCGGCTCACCGGGCCGAGCGGAGATTACTCCATAAAGCTGGGGAACCAAGCCCGATATACAGTCCGTGTGGACGCGCCCGGCTTCCAAGGCAAATGCTACATCATCGACACCAACGGCCCGGAATGGGATAAAGACAACCGCGTGAAAGATCTCTTGGTGGAGACCCGCTTGCCTGCGCGAAAGGCGGGCATCGACCTCTCCTGGTTCGACCTTCCCATGGGCATGGCCCGCTTCACGCCTTCCACCGGCCATGTCAGTTGGAACGGCGACTATGGTGAGGGATCGCGCACGGGCGCGCGGGAGGTGATGGAGCAGTACTGCGCCGCCGTCGGTATTCCGTACGTGCCCGAAACGGGCGAAGGCTTCCAAGTGCTCACCAGTTGGGTGGGGGAAGAACGGAGGTGAAAGCTTGCAAACAGCCTACGGACTTCAACGGTCCGGCATTCTGGGTTGTGTTTGGTAGGTAGCTTGACGAACGCTTTCATTCGGTCCGTTGCTCCGGCACCATCACATACCGGTACCGCAGATCCAACTGCGTAGCATCCAATGTATCCAACATTGCTTGGGTAATGCGGATGGGATACAATGTAGCATTCACAGGCTCAAGCATCATCTTCCGCCACTGGTCCTCGGTAATACCGGCAGGCTTTTGAGCCATGATGACCTGCATGGTGAGGGCGTTGGGCGCATCGGATGGAAATGGTTTGACAGGTTGGTTTTTCGACAGGATTACAGGATTGACAGGATCGGGTCCACCTGCGGTGGATGGCGGCGGACCGGTTTCCTGTGCGAAAGCCCATACAGGCACCAAAACAGCAGCCAGCAAGAAAACTCTTATCGTCATCGTTCCAAAACTAAATGCGTGGTGGTGCTTTGCTGGCCCCAGCTCAGCTTGCATTGGTACATGCCTGCGGTCTGCCCCGTAAGTTCCACTTGGTGCATGGTGCTCCACTGCGGCAAGCGCTCGCGAAGCACCACGCGCCCGGCCACATCGCGCACCTCCAGTTCTCCCAAAGTAGCGTGCGCCGGGTAGCTTAGGGTAAAATTGCCAAGGGTAGGGTTGGGGAATGCCACAATCGCTGGTAGAGCGGAGCCGAGACCAGCGGAGTCGAGACCCACCGAAAGCCCCAGCGTATCGCAAGGGCTGCCAGCCAGCGCACCTAAAAAGTAGTTGGGGTGGTTGGGGAGGGAATTGGCATAATAACGTGGAAGAACAATGCCGTGCTGTACCAAGTTGCAGGCCAAGCCCGGCTCATCAGGGTTGTTTATTACGTGCATATGCAAAGTGCCGTTTCCAGTACCGATGTAGATTTTGCCATCCGGAGCCAATTGGGCAATGTCGAATACGGTGGAGAAGGGTGGTGCTGGCGAATAATAACCGTCCCAATGGGCGATTAGTAACATGCTACCTGCAATGTCCGCAGCTTCCATATCAAATTGATAAACATCCAACACGGAAGAGACGTAGAGAAAACGGCCATTGGGCGAGAAAGCCAATCCACCAAGACTGTTGGAATCGTCAATTGATATATCTATCGGATTTGAAAACAACCCCGTGCAGCGGTCAAAATCAAAGATTTCCAGATCAGCCGGGTCAAACCCGGAGTAGTAGGCATAACGAGTTCCATCTGGTGAAAAACAAGCCTGTCCGTGGTCCGGTGTTCGTATCTCGCCGATAGCTTGGTTGCCGTCCAGCTGTACTCCGTTTGGGGTTACTAACAAACGATAGTGCATGTTCGAGTTCGCCTTAAAGCAAAATATCCACCAATCCCTTCCATTGGCATGCCGCACTGCCGTTATCCTACCCCCGTTCAGTGTATCAGCGATTATTTCAACGTTCTTACTCTCAACCTCGCCCGTGCCATTGTCCAACGCGCTATTTACCTCGGTTAGGTAAAGGTGATGCGCAACTGAATTTGGAATGTCGTCAATCGTCGCGTGAAATAGGTAATAGATATTTGGCTCTTCTGGCTTGGGTATTATTAAACAACCTTGTGAAATATTTAATCCTTCGGGATACCAAGTGGCATACAAGCTGGGATTGAGACCACTGCCGTTTTGCATGGTATCCCCCGTGACGTTGGCGATAAATGCCCCATTCGTACTGAATAGCAAATCGCCTTCAGAGTTTGTGATGTTAGTATTGGTACGAAAAAAATCGATATGCCAGTCTGTTGTAGTAATTAAGAGATTTCCTGTTTGATAATTAAGATTCGAACCGCCCCACGGTGGAGGGGATTCATCCTCGAACCCACCCATCCATAAATTATTTATTCCTTGTTGGGCATAGGCATGGTGCGGAAAACCCGCACCATGCATTATGCATCCAATCCAAAATAGTCGAAGGGCTGCTTTGTAATGCATTTCAGACCTAACAAGGGTGAGTAAACTATCGGACCACGGACAACCTCCCGTTCCCAACCAAGCCCGCAGGAGAAATCACCCTATAGTGGTAAACTCCGGTTACTAATGCGGCGGTTCCAAAGTCCATGCGTTGTGTCTCTGCAGAAACTTCAGTGCGCATCACCTCTTCACCTATTGTGTTGAACAGGATGAAGGCGCCTAATTCTGCCAGTGGCTTTTCCAGTATCAGTGTTGCTTCATACTGGGCCGGGTTAGGCACTACGTTTCCCTTGGCTGGAGCATTAGCAAATACGATCCACAAGATGCATGGAATTAATGTAGGAAGACCTATGCAAAACCTTTGGTACATTAATAAGGAAAGGAGGCCAATGCTACTCCTCTTGTCTTGTTGGGTGTTTGCGGGGATCATGCGAAAGAACATCGGGTTTCTGTCTGCTATGTTAAGGAGAAAACTCCAAATGCCTTCCAACTAATTCTGACCTGAAGGTTAGGCTGGAATAGCGAAATTGGCCATCTAAGCGGTTTGAAGTCATCACCGACCCAAGTCGTTCGAAGTTCGTGGATGCGGTGGTTCAATGGGGCTCTTAATGCTCGCTTGAATTTCTGACTGTCGGGAGGCTCATATCCTGTCAGGTCGGTAGTAGATTCTCGACTGCACATTCCGGGTTAAATTCGCGCCATGCAAAATCGTGGGTTGCGTATTTTCCTGGGCGTTTGCCAAGTCTTGGTCGGGGCTACTTTCATCATCAGCGGGCTTATCAAGGCTAACGACCCGGTAGGCTTCGGCATCAAGTTGGAAGAATACTTCGCGGCCAGCGCGTTGGGCATGCCTTGGTTGGACCCGTTCAGTTTGCCGTTGGCCATGTTGGCTTGCTTGGCGGAAGTGGTATTGGGCTTCGCGGTGCTCACCGGCGGAAGGATGAAGTTGGCCACATGGGCGCTGTTGCTGCTCACGTTGTTCTTCGGCTGGCTCACCGCCTACACCGCCACCTGCGACCCACAGGGCAAATACGCCGCTGTTGAAAACGGCGTGCAGGTAATGCGCGACGTTACCTGCGTAACGGACTGCGGCTGCTTCGGCGATGCCATGAAAGGCTCCATCGGGCGGTCGCTCACACCATGGGAAAGCTTCAGCAAGGACATGGCGTTGCTGGTGTTCATACTGCCGTTGTTCTTCTTCCGCAAGCGCATCGGCTTTAATACGTGGGGCGCGGACTTGGCCATTTTGCCCGCCGCGTTGGTCCTGCTTGCATTCTACTGCTGGGTGTTCACGTGGTGGTTCCCGCTGCTTTTCGCGGTGGTGGTACTTTCGGGCTACCTCGGCATCAAGCGCTTGATGGAGCCGCCGCGCTCGGAATGGGCAACGGCCATATGGGTGGCCGTGGCCACGGTGGCCTTCATGTGGCATTGCTACGCGCACCTGCCGCTGCGCGATTACCGTCCGTACGCCGTCGGGAAGAACATCCCGGAGGAAATGAACATGGGCAAGCCGCCCGTGCAGGACATCTTCGTGAAGTATAAGAACACCGCCACCGGCGAGGAGAAAGAGTTCGACAGCAAGGGCGCCTATCCGTGGGATGACAGCACCTGGGTTTACGTGGACCGCCGCGTGGAAGTGAAAGTGCCTGGCATCGACAGTCCGGTGAAAGACTTCCTGCTGACCGATGCTGACGGGAACGACCGCACCGCGGACGTACTGGAGGAGACCAAGCCCGTGCTGCTTATCGTGGCGCGGAACGTGCGGGACGCACGCACCGGCAAACTGCCGGCCATTGCCAAGCTGGCGCAGGAGGCCGAAGCACATGGATGGATGGTGTACGGTCTTACCAGCAGCGGTTTCGACCAGGTGGACGAATTCAAATTCCAGCACCAGCTTCCATTCGATTTTTTCACCTGTGATGATGTAACGTTGAAGACCGTGGTGCGCAGCAATCCGGGTGTTTTGGTGATGAGCGACGGCGTGGTGCGCGGCAAATGGCACGGCAACGACACGCCATCCTTCGCCACGGCGGAAAAAGCATTGAAATGACCGGTGCCCGGTGATCCTTCAGGTTTGAAGGGAAACGGACAACGGGTCAATTGGACCAACTTTACGGCGTGTTAGAAGCATAGATCATGAGGACGATAGTGGCGGGCAATTGGAAAATGAACAAAAACGCCGAAGAGGCGCGGGCCTTGTTGACGGCGGTGATGGGGCGCAGTTGCAAAGCGCCCACTAGCGTAGAAGTGTTGGTAGCTCCTCCCTTTCCGTACCTGGCCATGGCCGTGGAACTGGCCATCGCCGCGCGGGATTGCGGCGTAACCGCGAAAGTGGCCGCACAGAATTGCCACCACAAGGAAAGCGGTGCTTATACTGGCGAGGTAAGTGTGCCCATGCTGAAGTCCCTCGGTGTGGACGCCTGTTTGGTGGGGCATAGCGAACGGCGACAGTATTTCGGCGAGACCGACACCACGGTCGCGGACAAAGTGCAGTTGCTGTTGAAGCATGGCATGGAACCGATCCTGTGCTGTGGCGAATCGCGCGAAGAGCGGGAAAACGGCACTTTCAACGAAGTGATCTCGCGCCAACTGCGTGGGGCTTTGGCCACCGTGGCCCCGCAGGATTATGCCCGGCTGGTGGTGGCGTACGAGCCGGTCTGGGCCATCGGCACCGGCCTTACCGCCAGTCCACAACAGGCGCAGGACATGCACGCCCATATCCGTGCAACACTGAAGGAAATTGCGGGCGAAGCGGCCAGCGAAGTGCCGGTGCTCTACGGCGGCTCCTGCAAGCCGGACAATGCGGCGGGCCTCTTCGGCATGCCGGACATCCACGGCGGCTTGATCGGTGGGGCTTCCTTGGAAGCCGACCAGTTCCTGGCGCTCATTACCGCTGCGGCAAAGGCCAAGCACCTTTGATGGACTGGGTGGAAGCGAATTTTCTGGTGGACCCGCCCGAACCGTGGCGTGGGCTGTTGATGGTGGAATTGATGGACCTGGGCTACGAAGGTTTTGAGGACACCGCGCACGGGTTGAAAGCGTACATTCCGAAAACCGCTGCGGACTTGGGCGCTTTGCGCAAATTGCGCGTTGCCAAGGACCCGCATTGCCGCATTACGCACACGGTGCGCGAGGTGCCGGATGAAAATTGGAACGCCCGCTGGGAAAGCAGCTTCCAACCCATCGACGTGGACGGGCGCGTGCATATCCGTGCCGGTTTCCATCCCGAAGTCCAAGGCTTCGAGTACCAATTGGTGATCACTCCGAAAATGGCCTTTGGCACCGGGCACCATGCCACCACGCGCATGATGGTGCGCGCCATTCTGGACCTGGACCTTACGGGCAAGCGGGTGCTGGACCTGGGTTGCGGCACGGGCGTACTGGCCATCCTTGCGGAGCAGCGCGGTGCCGCGGAGGTGCTGGCCATCGACAACGACCCCGTGGCAGTGGAGAACGCCCTTGAAACCGTGGCCTTGAACGGATGCGAGCGCACCGTGGTGGAAGAAGGCGGGACAGATTTGAAGGACCGGGGCATATTCGACGCTATTTTGGCCAACATTGAACGGAACACTTTGAACCGGGCCATGCCTGATCTGTACCGTGCATTGTCGCCGGGCAGCGTGCTGCTGCTCAGCGGTTTCGTGGCACAGGACTTGGCTTACATGCAAGATGCCGCACGGGCCCACGGGCTTCATCCGGCCGGGGAAGACATGGAAGGGGAGTGGGTGATGTTGAAATGCACGAAAAACGGAACGCGTCCATGAGGTCGATCTTCAAACTACTCCTTCCCGGCCTGCTGCTCGCACTACCAGCTTTTGCAAAAGCTCAAACGGCCACCGTTTTCCCGGATGACGAGATAGCCTTCCAGCAGATATTCACCGCCTTTATGACGGATGCCGACAAGAAGCAAGGCAATGCGTTCATCACCGAGGTCTTTGCCCCATTGTGGAACGGTGCCTACCTCAGCCCCTCGCAGCATTCCCGGCTGATCTCCGCAAGCAATGTGATGTCCAAAAAGCGGTTCAAGCCCATTCCGGATTTCATGGACCTGTTCACCACGGCCGCCGCATTCCCCAAGGGATCGCATGCCCCCGTTGAATTTGATGCGTGGTTGAGCGGTCTGGAGAAAGCTGGGGCATCCACACGCAAACAGGATCTCACCGATTACTTGGAACAGACCAAGGGAGTGTTCAATAGCAGGATGCTTTATGACGGCGCGGGCTCCATCTGGCACAGTGGGCCGGAAATCTTCACCCTTGCCTTCGATTCGGTATTGAAGATCCGGTTCGAAAAGACCGACCTGGTCTGGGCCTCGCGCACGGACAGTTCCATCATTATCGGCACGAAAGGAGAGTACATCCCCCAAGAACACATGTGGAGGGGCACCGGCGGCACCATTACCTGGCTGCGCACCGGGCTGGATCCCCAAAAGACCTTCGTGAAATGGGAGCACGGCTACACCTTGGACCTCAAGACGGCGGAACTGCGGGTGGACAGCGTGAAGCTCACCGATCCTTACTTCGACAAGCAACTCTTGGGCACCGTGATCGACAAGCTTCGCGCCAACGTCACGGAAAAGAACGCGAGCTATCCCCGTTTCGAAAGCTACGACCTGCGCAAGCGGATCGCGAACATCGTTGACGGCATCGACTTCGAGGGCGGTTTCACACTTCAAGGCGCCAAGTTGCAGGGGTACGGCACCAAGGAGCGGCCGGCCTCGCTCACCTTCAACCGTGAAGGGAAACCCTTCATCGCCACGCGCGGCCTGTTGTATACCATCGAGCCGGGCAAGATCTCCAGCGAGGACGTTACCGTCGCAGTCTTTTTGGACCGCGATTCCATTAGCCACCCCAGCGTGTCCCTCCGCTTCATCGCCGATAAAAAGCAGCTCGCTTTCATCAAGCGGGAAGACGGGCTGAGCCGGGGGCCGTTCTACGACAACTACCACGAGTTGGACATGTTCTTCGAGGAGTTGCGCTGGAAACAGGGCGATCCCGTAGTGCAGATCGGCAACCTGCAAGGCACCACCCAAACGCGCACTTCCTTCGAAAGCTTCAACTATTTCGAGATGAAGCGCTTCTCCTCCATGTTGGGGATCGATCAGGTACACCCGCTATCCCGCCTTCGGGAATTCAGCAGGGTAGTGGGCGAGAAATTCAATGCCAACGACTACGCCAAGTATTCCAAGTTGCAGATGTCGCAAGTTGTGCCCGTGCTTATCGACTTGGCCAACAAGGGCTTTATCGCCTACGACATCGAGGACGAGCTGGTAACGGTGAAGCCGCGCCTGATGGAGCATATCCTGTCCAGTGCGGGCAAGATCGATTACGATGTGCTCCAATTCAACAGCAACAGCGAGGACGGGGTGAACGGCACGATCAATCTGCTCAATAACGAACTGGCGCTCAAAGGAGTGTCCCGGATCATTTTAAGTGATTCGCAAGACGTGAAGATCTTCCCTGCGGAAAAGCTGGTAACGATCAAAAAGGACCGCGACTTCACCTTTGGGGGCATGGTAAAGGCGGGTAAACTGTCTTTTTACGGCAAGGAATACTACTTCCACTACAAAGCATTCTCCATTGACCTGCTCAATGTGGACAGTGTGAGTTTTTTGGCGGACAGCTTCGAGCCGGACGAGAACGGGCACACGCGTTTGGTTAGGGTGAAAAACGTGCTGGAGAACGTCACCGGCACGTTGGAAGTGGATGCGCCGGACAACAAGAGCGGCCTGAAACAGAAGGACTTCCCGGCATTCCCGAAATTCAACAGCCAGAAGGAGAGTTTCGTCTTCTACGATAGAGGCAGCATCCAAAAAGGCGCCTACAAGCGGGATAAGTTCTACTACAAAAGCGACCCGTTCCAATTGGACAGCTTGGACAACTTCACCAACGAGGGCCTGCGGTTCGATGGTACCTTAAGCAGTGCCGGCATCTTCCCGGATATCCGTGAAACGCTTCGCTTGCAGCCGGACTACGCATTGGGCTTCGCGCGCCCAACGGGCGATGGCGGGCTGCCGCTTTACGGCAACAAGGCCAAGTTCTCAAACAGTTTGGCGTTGGACAACAAAGGCCTGCATGGCGACGGCGACCTGACCTACCTCACCACCTTCGCCAGCAGCAAAAACCTGGTCTTCACGCCGGACACCACCTTTGGCATGGCGGACACTTTGCGCAATACGGGTAGCACCGGCACGCCCAATGTGCCCAACATTCAGGCCGGCAAGGTGCAACTGCGCCTCGAACCGGCCAAGGACGTGTTGTTGGCGCAGTCCACGAGCACGCCCATGACCATGTACGACAAGCAGGCGTACCTCTACGGCAAGACCGAATTGACGCCGAAAGGCATGGGGGGTGCGGGTCTGGTGGACTTCACCAACGCAACGCTCGCCTCCAAGCTCTTCGATTTCAAGAACCAAAAAGTGCATGCGGACACCAGCGATTTCCGGCTCACCGAGGGGGATACCGCCAGCATCGCCTTCCGCACGGACAACGTAAACGCCACCATCAAACTGGATGAGCGCATCGGTGAATTCGTCAGCAACGGCAGCGAGACCAAGGTGGAATTCCCCTACAATCAGTACATCTGCTACATGGACAAGTTCAAGTGGTACATGGACCAGGGCGATCTGGAAATGCAGAGCGACCGCACCGCCGCCGCGGGAAGCGAGGACCTGCAGCTTTCGGGCAGCAACTTCATCAGCACCAACCCGGACCAGGACTCGCTCAGCTTTATGGCGCCCAAAGCGCGTTACGATTTGAAAAAACACATCATTACGGCCAACGAGGTGCAATACATCCGGGTGGCCGATGCGCTGATAGCACCGGACAGCGCGCGGGTGCGGATCGGGCGCAACGCCAAGATGGACCCGCTCGAGAACGCCGTTATCACTGCCAACTTCGTGAACAAATACCACGTGGTGCATGATGCCAAGGTGAACATCGAGGCAAAGCGGAAATACACCGCCACCGGCGTTTACGACTATGTGGACGGTACCGGAAAATCCTTCCCGGTACCCATGCCCGAAGTGGGTGTTGACAGCTCCTTCCAGACTTATGCAAGAGGCCGCATCCCACAGGATCAAGGTTTCCAGCTCAGCCCCGCGTTCGACTATTTCGGCGATGTGCTGATCAAGGCTTCCGTGAAGGAGCTCACATTCAGTGGCAACACCCGCATATTGCACGATTGTCCCGGCCCCACCCGCAACTGGATGGCTTTCACCGGCCAGGTGGACCCCAAGGACGTATACATACCGGTGAGCGACTCGCTCATGGATGCTGAAGGCTTCCCCATCGGGGCCGGGGTGTTCCTCACCAAGGACGATCCGTTCAACATCTACGGCACCTTCCTTAGCCGCACGCGCGACAAGGCCGACAAGCCCGTAATCGATGCCAAGGGTCTGCTGCACTACGACGACGTGAACAAGGCTTACTTGATCTCCAACAAGGACAAGATCCTCCAGCGCGACCTGCCGGGCAACCTCGTGGCACTTTCCACCACGTCCTGCGTCATTACCGGCGACGGCCGCATCTCCACCGGCACCGACCTCGGCCAAGTGCATGCCGATGCTTATGGCATACTGGACTTCCGGGGCGACAGTGCCAGCGCGAAGGGCAAAGTCACCATGGTATTGGATTTCCCCTTTCTGGACAATGCCTTGGACAAGATGACCAGCGACATCACCACCTACCCGGAACAGAAGCAGGTCGACATATCCAAAACGCCTTACGAGCGGGCCTTGCGCGAGATCTTGGGGAAAGAGCGGAGCGACAAGCTCATCAGCGAACTCAGCATCAAGGGCGAGATCCGCAAGTTGCCCGATGAACTGGAGAAAGCCTTGGTGCTTTGCGATGTCAACTTGGCTTGGAACGCGGAGGACGAAGCCTGGCAAAGCAAGGGGCAGATCGGCCTTGGTACCGTGCTGAAAAAGCCCGTATTCCGTTACCTGAAAGGCAAAGTGGAATTCCAGCGCAAGCGCAGCGGGGACGTAATGACCGTGCTGCTGATGCTGGACGACCAGACCTGGTGGTTCTACCAATACACGCGGAACTACCTTTATGCCTACAGCAGCAGTGCGGATTTCAACACCATGATCAGCGACCTGAAGGAAGACAAACGCAAGTTCGACGGTAAAAAAGGCGAAGCGGACTACCAGTACATCCTTACCAACAAACGCAAAGTGGACGATTTCCGCGACCGCTTCGGATTGTAACGATGGAGTTCCCTTGGATTTACGGCCTCACCGCCATGGTTATCGGCTATTTGTGCGGCAGCGTGCCTACGGCGGTATGGTGGGGGAAGGCGTTTTACGGCATGGACGTGCGGGACCACGGCAGTAAGAACGCCGGTGCCACGAACACGTTCCGGGTACTGGGCCCCAAAGCTGGCGTACCCGTGCTCCTCATCGATGTACTGAAAGGTTTTCTGCCGGTGCGCCTGTTGCCGCTGTGGAGCGGAAGTGAGCCTTATTCCGACGCATGGAACCTCTTACGGGTGTTACTGGTATTGGCCGCGGTGGTCGGTCATTTGTATCCTGTGTTCGCCGGTTTCCGGGGTGGAAAGGGCATTGCCACCTCGTTGGGCGGCGTGCTGGCAGTTCATCCCGGCTCGGCGTTTGCATGCATCATCGTGTTCTTCATCATATGGTTTGCAACGCGCTACGTCTCTTTCGCCTCGTTGTGCGCCGCGCTGACCTTTCCATTGGCCGTGGCGTTTCTTTTCCAAGAAAAAAGCGAAGTGCTCATCATCTTCTCAATCGCCCTGTGCGCCTTGGTTTTCTTCACACATAGGCAGAATATTTCACGGCTTTTGAAAGGAACAGAGAACCGAATGGCCCCTTTTGGCCGTTCAACGCCCCGGGAATGACGACGAAAGCACAATATCCGGTGCCGATCGCCACAGCCGTGAAGTTGTTTTGCACCTTCTTGGCAGGGGTGATGGTGGCTTTGGCCCAGCCTGTCCGGGCCCAAGGCAACGACAAGCAGTTGCGGGCCCAGGCTGATGTCCTGTTCAACCAGGGGGAATACTACAAAGCCCTGCCCTTGTACTCCCAGCTGGTCAGCCTTTCCCCAGCGGACCACGACCTCAATTATAAGCTGGGCACTTGCTCCATCTACGGAAAGGAAGAAAAGGCCAAGGCCGTCGGCTTTCTGAAATACGCCGTGCAGGGCCCCTCCACTGCACCGCTAGCCTGGTACTTTCTGGGGCGGGCCTATCAGTTGGACTATCGCTTCGATGATGCTGTGGAAGCCTATCGCCATTTCAGTGGCACGGCGGACAAAAAGACGTTGGACGCTCACCCGGTGGAAGCCCTGCAGCAACAATGCCGCAACGCCAATTTCCTGCTGGCCAACATAAAGGACATTGACGTGCTGAACAAAGTGGAAGTGGACGCCGCCGACTTCTTCCGTTTTTACGATCTGGGCAACATCGGAGGAAAGATCGTGGTGACGCCCGACGAGCTTTTAACGCCTTATGACCGCAAGAGCGGAGAGCGCTTCCTTACTTATTTGCCCGATGGCGGCGGCCCGGTGTACTTCAGCAGCTACGGAAAGAACGGGGCCACCGGGCGCGACATCTACCGGTGTGACCTGCTTCCCAGCGGCACGTTCAGCACGCCGGTGCGGCTGGCAGGTTATGTGAACACGGACCAGGACGAGGACTACGCTGTGATGGGGCAGGACCGGAAGACCTTCTATTTCTGCAGCAAAGGGCACAACAGCATGGGCGGTTACGACGTGTTCAAGTGCGCCTATGACCCCGGGATGGACGTGTTCGGGATACCTGAAAACCTGGACTTCGCGGTGAACACGCCAGCGGACGAATTGCTCTACATCACGGATTCCGAGGGGAAACAGGCGTGCTTCGCCAGCGACCGGGACAGTCGCCAAGGCATGGTGAACGTCTATCGCGTGGGAACCGAACAGGCGCCGATCAACATTACCGTGCTGCAAGGTGTGTTCGCTTCCAACGTGGCACCCACCGACCGCAAGGCCCGTATCTTCGTGGAAGACATGCTCACCCACGAACGTGTGGCCGAAGTGGCTACGGACGACAGCGGAAAATACTTGGTGGCCCTGCCCCGTGGCGGACAATACCAGTTCAAAGTGGAGACCGGTGCCAATGGCAACAAGCTAATAGCCAAGGTGGACTTGCCCAACAGCGATGCAGCCGTGGCCTATCGCCAGGAAATGCGCGTTACTGGCGCCAGTGGGGAAAAACTGGAAGTGACCAATCATTTTGATGAACCCTTGGCCGGGGACGTGTTCGCCATGGCCATGGACGAGATCAAACGGAGGGCGAAATTGGACGTGACAAGTCAGCGCATGCAACCTTTGGCGGTGAGCGTGCCCACGAACACGGGAGACCCCCTTGTCCAAGCAGGTTTCGCCAACAACACCCTGCCGCAGGTAAAGGCCATGGCCCAAGAGGAGGCTCGGCAGCGCAAGTCCGAAGCGGACAAACAGACCGCGCAATCGGACCGGTCGTATGAGTTGGCATTGAACAGCGTGGAGCTGGCGGAGATCGGGCATAGCACGGCAAAGGATCTTGTGCAACAGGCCGCAACGGTGAACGATCCGGTGGCCGCGGAGCGCCTGCTATACAGAGCCGCAGAGGCGCGCCAGCAAGCTGACGACGCCAATTTGCGCGCCAAGGCGGCTTACGGTGCCGCGCGCGATCTGGACAGCACGGCACGCATAGCAACGCAGGAGGCACAACAGGCCGCCACGGTGGCCAATGCGGTGGATCAAGGCATCAGTTCGGGCAACACTGCCAACCTCACCGACGCATTAAAGCGGTTGAAAACCGCCGTGGACGCTCGTTCCGGACCCAACGCGCGCCTGGAAAATGCCGAGCGCATGCGCCGGGAAGCATCTGAGGCCACCACGGCTGCAGGAAAGAAGGTGCCGATGGCCTTGGCCGCGCGGAAGGAAGAAAGTGACTTTGTTGAGCGAGTGAACGCGCAAAAGCGTTTCGCCGAAGCGTCCAAAGGGAGTAAAAAGGAAAATGCTGAACGGCAGTTGGGGGACATGCAGGTCCAATTGGCGGCGTTGCACGAGGAAGCCGACGACGCATTTGCCAAGGCCCGCACTGCGGAAGAGGAGGCAGCGGCTGCACGGGGTAAGGCCGAGTTGGCCAAATACCTTGCGGAGAACCCCGTTATCCAGGGCGCGCCTCCACCGTCGGACCAGGTCACCATGCTCGCTTCACGCATCTCGCGCGTGCAAAGTGCGAATGCGGGGCTCGCCATTCCGGAAGAATATAGGCCGGTGGCGAGCGAAACGGCTGAACAGCGCCAGCAACGCCTCTTTGATTGGGGCACTACCATGCAAAGTACCGGGGAGCTTTCCGCTGCCACCACGGCTCGTTCGGCGGGGCAGGGTGACGGCGCTTCAGCAGGCACGGTCGCCAATCCAACGGTCGCCAAACCCGCAAGTAGCCAAGGGAACGACTTAGCCGGCATCACTTCCGGAAGTGAGCCCGTAGCAAACAGTGCTGAAGTGGGTAAGCCGGATGGAAATGCGGCAGGCGCAACGGGTGATAAAGCGGTTACTGCTCCGGAACGGGATCCGTCGAAAGCGGTAGCGCCAACGCAGACTGCGGACATGGCCGTAAGTACACCTTCAACGGCCACCACGCCAAAAACGGAGGGCACGGAGGTCACCACGCCGTCGGCCTCCAGCACTGCAGATCCAACGCAGGACGCTAATGATGCGGTCACAGGAACAGAAACTTCAGTAGCGGCAACAACGATAGGTTCCGGCACGGAAGCTGGTCTTTCCAGCGTGCTGGACAAAGAGGAGCAGGCCTTTTTCGCGGCAAACGCGCTGGCGGAATTGCAGCAACTGCGTGGCTCCGCGCCCGACCGTAGGACCCGTGACAGTTTGGATGTGGCCATAGCCGCCAAACGTGCAGAGCTTAAGGCCGCGGCGACAGAAGCGGATCTGGCTGCAACGGATGTGGCCGCCAAACAGCAGGAGCGCACCGTAGCGGGTTCACAAACTTCCGGCGCGGAGAACGTGCAATCGCCCAACAACGGATCGAATGCAGCAGTTGCAGTGCCCACAGGAATTTCCGCCCCCGCGGAAGAGCAGGTGGAAGAGGATTTGGCGCAACAGGCAGGAACAACTTCAACCGGAACGGAAAGCACGGACCAAGCTGCTCCAGTGCCGGAAACAGTCGCCCAGTTGGTGGAGGAAGGAAAAGATCTGGTCCCGGCCGGCGCGAACACCGCAGCAGCCAACAAGTTGGACAGCGCGGCATTGGCCATTGAAACACCGGCGAACGCTGATGTGGCCTCGGTGGGTCCTGAGCGCCGTGTGAACGGCGGCGGCAATGGATCTTCTACGACGATCGCACAAGAAGGAAGCGGCACGATTACTAGCAAGGAACCGGATACCCAAGTGGCTTCCGCGACAAAAATGGGCTCTGACGGCGGCGAGCCTACACCCCCGGCGTCTGCAACGCAAGATACGGGTTTGCCTACCACTGTTAATACGGACGGCACCAACGCGGCCGGCATCATGAAGGACGGCGCGACTTCGCAAGTGGCGGTCGAGCCCGGAGCAGTAAACGGAGCCAACCCGCAGGGCAGCAAAGAAATTGCTGCCAACATCCCGGCGGAAACCGCGACCGGCATGCAGTATGTCGAACTGGCTTTCGATCCTGCGTTGTTGTATCCGGACATTGCGGAAGAACTGGTGCCCGGCATTTCAGTGCAGTATCAACAAGCACAAGCAGGGGAGGGCAGCGCCAAGGCAAAGGAGGCCGTGTTCCAAGTACTTCAGCAGCAGCTCATGGACAGCATCGATGCACGGTCCGCGCGGCAAACCGCTTACCTGGAAACGAATCCGGAAACTTCGGTGCTCATCCTTCCCCAACTGGACCGCTTGCGCAGTCTGAAGGGAGCCGTGCAAGGATTACCGGAAACCGGGCTGGCCCAAGTATTCACCGGTAACGACGCCACGCTGGCCACCGCTACACCCGGATCAATGGGGCAGGAAGATTCCAGCACCTTGCGCACCACCGGTTTCCTAGCACCTGCGGCTTCGGACCATGCACGCAGCTACGTGGATCTTGGACCTGATATCGAGCACGTGTACGAGACCCGTATCGCTTACCGTGCCAAGGATGTTGGGCAGGAAGTAGCAGCGAAGGCCAATGACGTCTCCGATATCCGTGCGTTGCGCGCAGCCATTGATTCCATGGAAGCCGTGATCAAGGACACCCCGGCCAGCGCCGTTTACGACAAGTTACGGACCGACACGGACAAGCGGATAGACGACTTGTTGATCCGCCAAACGGACATGGGGCAGCGGCTTGACTTCATTTCCCGTCGGGAGTACCAGACCGCCCTTGATAGCACACGGTTGTTGCAGGCCGCCATGTCGCGGAAAGGCTTGTCATCAAGTACACCGCTGCGCCAAATGGCGCAGGAATTCGAAGCTTCCGCAAAGTCCGCCATGGATGACGCCGCGGGATTCCGAAAGGAGGGCGACCGCTCCAAGGACATTGTGGACCGCGACAGCTATTTCCGGCAAGCGTGGGCTGCTAACATCAAAGCATTCAAGCTAATGGACCAATCGCACACCGTGCGGAATTATTTAATGCAGGACGGTGTGAACACCAAGGAAACCATCACTTATGCGGAGGTGGTGAAACGGATGTTCGGCGAAGAGGAGCTCCAGGTCGCTCAGGAACGGTCAGTTGTTCAAGAAACGGCACCGGAACAAGTGACCGTGATGCCGGAAAATGTCCCGGTGGTGGAGGAGGCACCCCGGGCGAAGGAGGAAAGCACACCCGCCATGGCAATTGTGCCCGCTGTTGCAGTGGAAAACACACCAGTTCCAGCGCAAGTTCCTGCCGCAGAGCCAAGCGCGCCAATAGCTGTTGTTCCGGCTGAAGTGGTATTGGAACAACCGGCACCCGCACCTGCAACACCTGAACTTGTTGCGGAAAAAGCCCTGGTCACGGCAACTGTCGTGGAACCCTTGCCAGCTTATCTGGACAAGCACTATGACCTTGGCGAGCGTACGAAGGACAGCTTGTTGAAGGATGCCGAAGCGCGGGTCTACTTCATGCTTCGCGGAAGCGCGATGGAGCATGCGGATTCGGCGAAATGGGCACTAGCGGACGCCGAGGCAATGGCCACCCGTGCGCAACAGTTGAAGCGCGGTGCGGGAGGCTCCGGTCAGGTGGGAGTTGCGGATGAAGCAGCCCGTCTCCAAAGCAGTTCTGATTCCTTGCGCATGGTGTCTTTGAAACAAGGCCACGAAGCAGCGTTGGACAATGCCGCCGCTGAGCATTTGATGAGCGGGCTTTCCGTGGAGCGTTCGGGCAGCATTTCGGCCATGGAACTGAAGAACAGGCACAGCGCGGCCATCGCAGCCGCCTTGCCCACGCCGGAAGTGCGGCAGGCGGAACCCGTCGTTGTTCCTGCGGTGACCACCCCGGTGGAAAGCGCTGCTGTTGAAACTGTGTCGGTTCCTGCTGAACGACCAAAAGGGGATATTCCAGTGATCACAGCACCGGTGCCAGCCGCCCCGGAACCGAAAGTACTGGCGCCTTTGGTCGCGGACAATTTCCAAGTGAAGGCTGAAGCAGTACGCGCAACCCCTATCCCCGTTGATGCGCCCATGCCGCAAGGCGTGGTCTACAAAGTGCAAGTAGGAGCCTTCCGGAATGAACTGCCCAAGGACGCCTTCAGCGACATGACGCCCGTAACGGGGGAAAGCGTGGGCAACGGACTTACCCGCTATGCCGCTGGCCAGTTCACGAGTGCACAAAGTGCCGCCAAGGCCGGGGAAACGGTGCGCGCCCGTGGTTACCGTGACGCTTTTGTCGTGGCGTATTTGGATGGAAACCGGGTGAGCTTGCGGGAAGCCATCGCTGCGGAACGTGCGGCGGCCAGAACCGGCACATTGGCAGTGGCTCAGCCCAGTGGGTCTTCAGCAACACCGGTACCATCGGGCCAAACGGCGACACCGGCAGTCACCGCACCAGAGCCTGAAAATGCTGGCGGAGAGGATGCGGCTGTCCTGCGGAAATACCCCACCTCGGTGCAGGAAGTACTCGCCGAATTCAAGCCCAACGCAGCCGCCACGGAATACTACAACGACCCAACGGCCGCACCCGCCAAGCAAGTTGAAACGGTCAAGGGTTTGTTCTTCACTGTGCAGGTTGGTGTGTACAGCAAGCCGACCGCGTTGGACCGCCTGTTCAACATTTCGCCGCTGAACAGCGAGCGCACTGAAACGAACAAGATCCGCTACACGACCGGCGTGTACCAAGACCCTGGCACCGCCAATACGCGGAAGAACGCCACGGTGTTGTTGGGCGTGAAGGACGCTTACGTCACCGCCTACCTGAACGGGAAACGGATCCCACTGGGCGAAGGCAGGGCGCTGCTGGCCAAGTTCGGCCCGTCCATTTTGGCCGATCCGGCAGGTCGCTAAAGCTTCCGTCATCCACATTCCGTTGCGCCCCCGTTGGGTTGTCGCGATTTAGAGCCACTGCATTCCGTTGCGCATCCGTAGCGTCGTTGCGGTTCAACTTTTTGCATTCCCTTATCCGCGTTGCGGTGGAAATTTGCCTTCCGTACCTTCGTGCGCTCCCCAACCGGGCCGCGCACCATGGACACGGAACACCAGATCGAGGAACTGCTCGCACCATCTACGGAAACCCTTACGGAACGGGCGCGGGAGATCATCCTGCACAACGACGATGTGAACACCTTCGAACACGTCATCGTAAGCTTGATGGAGATCTGCGACCACGACCCGATCCAGGCGGAACAATGCGCCATGCTGGTGCACTACAACGGTAAGTGCAGCGTGAAACGGGGCAGCTTCGAAGTTCTTAACCCCATGCGCACCGCCCTTTGCGACCGTGGCCTATCAGCCGACATCCAATGAACAGCAACGTTATCCGCGCCACGGCCATGGGCTTGGTCTTGGCCTTCATGGCCGGGTGCTCCAAAGTGCCCATCACCGGCCGCCGCCAGCTCAATCTCTTGCCGGAAAGTGAGATGATGAGCATGAGCCTCACGCAATACCAACAGTTCCTTGGCGAGAACAAGACCTTGCCGGACAGCGACCCGAAGTCGCAAATGGTAAAGCGCATCGGTGAGCGCTTGGCGGCCGCTGCTACCAAGTACTTGAAGGAGAACGGCGCTGCGGAACGTGTGAAGGATTTCCAATGGGAATTCCATGTTGTGGACGATCCCAAGGTTAACGCATGGTGCATGCCCGGCGGGAAAGTGGTGGTGTACACCGGCCTGTTGCCAATAACGCAGGACGAGCCCAGCTTGTCTTTGGTGATGGGGCACGAGATCGCGCATGCCATAGCGCGCCACGGCAATGAACGCATGAGCCAAGGTTTGGCCGTGCAAGGGGCAGGGATGACACTGCAAGTGTTGGCCTCCGAAAAACCATCCATGGCGAGCGACCTCTTTTTGCAATCCTTCGGGATAGGCAGCCAGTTGGGCTTGTTGGCTTACGGCCGCAACCAGGAAAGTGAAGCGGATAAGATGGGGCTGATCTTCATGGCCATGGGTGGCTACGACCCCCGCATCGCGCCTGCGTTTTGGGAACGTATGGCGGCGCAGGGCGGTGCCAAGCCACCGGAACTATTGAGCACGCACCCCAGCGACGAGCGCCGCATCGCCGACCTCAAGGCCTACATGCCGGAAGCGATGAAGTTCTACCATCCCCAATAATTATCGGAACCGTATATTCGCGCCCGCTTTCAAGAAGCACAGTGCTTTTTGGGACATGCACTCGTAGCTCAATTGGATAGAGCACCTGACTACGGATCAGGAGGTTTGGGGTTCGAATCCCTACGAGTGCACACTACAGCAGCAAGCCCTCCAGCGCAAGTTGGGGGGCTTTGTTTTAGCTCATGCCCGCACGCACCCGCTCGGCTTTTTGCCGAGTGGGTTTCAGCTTAGGGCTTCCAGCCCGTCGGCAATTCCTTCGCGTGCTTCGTGCCCTTCGTGGTAGGTCAACCACCCTTCACCTCAAAACAGATCCCGCACTTCAATAAACCGGAAGTCCAGCGGGAATAGCGTTTGATAGTCTTTTCCGGTCTCGGCCATTTCCTGGTCGCCGGTCTCGTAGTGCCAGTTCACGTGTACGGTGCTGCCGTGCTCGTTGGCGGCGCGCAGCTTGTCGAAAATGTTGTAGAAGTGTTTGCTGCTGCTGGTGTCCAAATAGTCCATGCGCATGTTCACCACGGTTTCGCGGCGCGGATGCTTCAGGTATTCCTCCAGCCAGCGGAACACGCGTTCGTAAAACACCTCGCCATTGGCGGGCAGTGAGCGGCCGATAAAGTCGATGGTGCCGCTTTCCAAGTCCAATTGGACCTCCGGGGAAGTCTCGGTGCGGTCGATGTGCATATGCTTGATCTCCATGGCTTTTCGCTATGGAGGCCAAACTACCGTGGCGCGGACGGGTTATTGGCGGCCTTTTGGAAAGGATTTCAACAGCGCGGCGTGCATGGCATGGGCGATTTCCCGGCGCGAAAGATCAGCCGATGGAGATCAGCTTGCTGAAAACAGGTGACTGGTAAATTTACTTTTCCCGGTACGCGCTCACGATCTCCCGGTCCGAAGGCAGGATGATCTCGGTGTCGTTCATGCGGCGGGCCCAGTACAGGTATTTGCCTGTTCCATGGCAAGCGAAGCCGGTCATGCTTTCACCGCCTTGCAAGGCTTTCACCGGGAAGGTGCGCCAGTTGCCGTTCTTCTCCTGCATGGCGAGCTTCACCTCCATCATTTCGGTGCAGGCATTTTTGAGCTCCACTTGGTACACGCCGCTGTAGTCGCGCTGGTAGCCTTTGTAGTCCTCGCATTTTTCGCAGGGTTGACCCCATGTGCTGGAGGTTTTTACCAAGCAGTCGGCATAAGTCTGGTCTTGGGCGCGCAATGAAAGCGCGAAGGTGGCCAGGGAAAGAAAGAGGAAGGTCGCGCGGTTCATCGGCAGTTGTTGTTCTTCAGTATGATCTTGGCTTCTGCATTGCCCATTTTTTTGCTGGTGTTCCAGTCCTTGCAAGCGCCTTTGGTGTCGCCTTCAGCCTTCTTGATCCAACCCCGGTTGTTGTATGCTTCCTCGTTTTTCGGGTCCAATTGCAACACCTTGTCGAAATCGGCCATGGCCAGGTTGTTCTTGCCCAGTTTGCCGTAGGCGCTTCCCCGGCTGGTGTAGGCCCAGAGGTGATCCGGTTTGCGTTGGATCACGCTGGTGAAATCAACCACGGCCAGGTCGTATTCGCGTTGCAGGCTGTGGCAGAAGCCACGCTGCAGAAAGGCGTTGAGGTGGTCGGGGTCGATGGCCAATGTTTGTGTATAGAGGCCAATGGCCTTGGCATAACCTCCGTTCCGGTAGGCGTTCTCTCCCTCATGGAAAAGTGCTTCGGCGCTGTTAGCCGTGGCGCTGGCTATCTCCTGTGCGGAAACGGCGGGTGCCGTGCAAGCGATGGCTGCTGCGATGATCCAATGTTTCATGGCAGTTTTTACGGGCGGCGGGGTGGCAGGTTACACTGTTCGTCGAAAACCTGTAACCCCGGTTTACCCGTCTGCGTTGCACGGTGAAAACATCCCCTAAAAATGGAAAAGTCAAATCGTTCCGTTGCCGCCCGTACCTTGATCATGGCAGCTATCCTGCTGATGGGCCTTGTGGCCACCATGTTCGCCAAGGGTCTGATCTCCACGACCGTGTTCACCTCTTGACCGATATGTTTTCAGGAAACCGCCGGCCTTTCCGCCTGCTAGTCGCCGTCTTGGCCATTGCCGGGGCGGCGGCTGCCATGGCGCAAGGCAAGCTCACCGTTAGCGGCAAGCTGAGGGTGGACGGCGGAAACCTGGACGATTGCAAACTGGTGGTGTACAAGGACGGCGAGAAGCAGCGCACCCTTACCGCGGACCTCAAGGACTTCAAATTGGACCTGGACCTGGGGGCGAACTACATCCTTTCTTTCGAGAAGAACGGGTTCGTTACCAAGAAACTTTCCTTCAACACCAACGTGCCGGCGGCCATGGGTACAACTCCCTTCATGCCGTTCACCTTCATCGTTTCCATCTTTAAGCAGTACGAAGGCGTGAACACGGTCGTATTCAACCAACCGGTGGGCATGATCCGCTACGATGATGAACAGGAGGAGTTCGACTACGACACGGACTACACCAAGAGCATCCAAAGCGCCTTGGAAGATGCCCAGGAGGCCATAGCGGAGAAGCAGAAGGAGGAAGCCGGCAAGGAAGCCGATGCCGCCAAGCAAAGAGCTTCCGCGGACAAGGAAAAGGCCAAGCAGGACGCGCGCGCCGCCAAGCAGGCAGAGGCGCAGGCTAAAATAGATGAGCGTGCCCGCAAGGAAGCAGAGGACCAGGCCGCAAAGGACGCCCGCTTGGCCGAACAGGCAGCAAAGCCTGAGCCAAAACCGGAGCCAAAACCAGAGCCAAAGGCTGAACCGAAGCCTGTGCCGAAGGCCGAACCTAAGCCTAAACCAGAACCTAAGCCTCAACCTCCGCCCAAGCCCAAGGAACAGCCCAAGCCGCAACCGCCGCCGAAACCAGCTCCCAAGCCGGAGCCCGCGCCTAAGCGAATGCCGCCTCCCCCGCCAGCACCTGTGGCCCAAGTGAAACCGAGGCCGAAACCGGTCGCACCGCCACCATCCCGTCCGGCGATCAACGCCAAAGCGAACGCAGGAGGGGATGGACGTTTGGCATTGGCGCCGCGCTTGGAAAACGAAGCATCGCCCATTCAGCCGGCCAACGTGCGTATTGCGATAGAGGCCAGGCCCAAGTTCGAGAGCACTCCCGTAGTGCCCGTTCGTCACAAGGACGTGGTAGTGGAGCCCAACCAAGTGATCACGGTGGTCCGTGTGGAGCAAGGTGAAAATGCCAACGAATACCGCAAGGTGGTGCGCAAGTATAGCGGCACGTTCTACTTCAAGGACGGCAGCAGTTGCAGCCAGTCCACCTACGAGCGGGAAGCCTTGGCCGTTGCGGGTGAGTAGGAACCACCTACCAAAGCACTTGCAGGTTCAGAGCCACCGCCTTACCGGCCGCATTTTCGGAGACGAGCCCGATCGCGTTCGGTGTTTCCAATTCGAAGGCAAGGCCATTCTTGGTGTAGAAGCCGACACGGGCCAAGGCACGCAGGCCGCCAAAACCGCCATACGCAGCACCGGCACCGGCGATGAACGAGCGCCCCAAGCTGAAGTTGCGCATCAACCGGATTTTCGGAACGTATCCCGGCAACCACCGTTGGTCCAGCGCCGCCTCGTAGGCATAACGATCAGGTGCATGGCCGGGCTTCCGTAATGTGCCGAATTGAAAAACACCTTCGATCCTTCCCGGCAAATGGCGTAACAACGTTCCCGTTTCGTAGCCCAGCCCCAAGCTGTCCTGCAAAGTTGTGCGGTCGATCACCGGTCCGCTCAGGTCAAGTATGTCGTTCACCGAAACGCCCTCGAAGCGGATAACGGAATCCTGCGAAACGGAACGTGTGTTGGCGTTCCATTGCATGAATCCGGCATCGGTGACCTCCAAAGAAAAACGTGCGGGCGCACCAAAGGCTTGGACGGCCTTGGCCCATTTGGCATTGACCGCAGCACCGATGCCTTGTGAGAAACCGGTGTTGGCGGCTGTATCGCTCCGGTGGTATTCACCGGCGAGGTCCAACTCCAGGTAACGGCCGTCCGTGGCGGTGAACAGGTCCGCGCGGCGCACGTCGGCGCTGTTAAAATTGGTGCCATTGACGAAAGCCAGTTCCAGAAAGGATCCGCTCGCGGCATCTTCAATTCCGAAGCCGATGCTTTGGTAATTCCACTGCTCGAACCGCAGCGGTGCGAGCTTGGCCGTGCGGTCCTCGAAGGCGGCATTGCCGAAAAAGCCCACCGCGAACGCATCCGGGGAGAAGCGCACGCCCAGTGCGTATTGCCATGCTACGGATGTGCGCATTTGCCAAGCATCGTGGCCGAAAATGCAGTTGCCCCAAGTACCGGAAATGCGGCCGCCGAGTTCAACGCCGCCGCGACCATGATCGCCAATGGCGTCCAGGGCGCGCTGCCGGGCTTCACGCGTGATGGTTCCACCGAATACGAGCGGGTCCAACACGTCGTTGTGGATCGCATCGCTGTCGAAATTGCCGACACCTTCAACCGTGAACCGGTGCCGGATCTCCAGCGAATCGACGGCCTGTGCCGATGCCATGGCCGGCAGCAAAAGGAAGGGAGCCCAACGCAACGGTTCACTGATCGCCATTCACCACGTAGTTCGCGTCCATCGTTACTTGCAGGCCCATGCTGTACGAATCCAGGATCTGTACATGTTGCACTTGGTCGGCCGTGTTGAAAGTTGCGGTGATGCGGATGTTTCCGCCGATGTAAAGCTGGTCCACTTGTTCCTGACTGAGTTCCACGTCCAAGCGGCTAGAGACTGGTGCGTTCACTAGGCCGTCCGCGCCCAACGTGGCGGAAGCCACGGTGCCCAGTGGACCAAGCATGGAAAGGACTTGCCCGTTGACATCCACAATATCAATTCCGATCGCAGCGGAAAACGGAAAGCCATTGTCCGCGAAAAGGTGCAGCACGCCGCTTTGCAGCGCGTGGCCGTCGGTAGATCCGGGCAGGTCCACGGCCACGGTGCGTTGCAGGGTGAGGTTGGTGGCGATGAGACGGAGCGGTACGTCCACCTGCATTTCGGCGGTGAGCTTGCTTTCGTAGTAGAGGAAATCGTGCCCGTTGCTGATGTTTCCCAGCGGGTCGATGGTGATGCCCAAAGCGTATTCGATCTGGTCGGGCAAATTCTCCAGAAAAGCTTCGATGTTGCTGTTGCCTTGCGAAAGCGTGAACGTGTTCTCCGCCGATTGAAAGGATCCGCCAAGGTCCAACGCGCGGTCGATGTTGACCGGTCCCGTGGTGATCGCGTTCTGCAAGTCCACGCTGTTGCCCGTGCCGGAGTTGACGGAGCGGAGGTATTCAATGTTGGCACGCACGTCCACGCCGATGCCGTTTCGGATGCGCAGGGTGGCCGTGACCTCGTCCAGGTCCAGCGTGCCGCTGATGCCTTCGAAAAGATCAAGCGGGGTGGAGGCGGGGTCCACGGCGATGTCGCGCATTCCGAAGTAGCCGGTAGCGTATTGCGGCACGATACCGAAGTAGCTCACCGTGGCCAAAAGGCTGTCCTGCCCGGTGATGCTGATTTCGCCGTAGTCCGGCGAGCTGGCGTAGGCAAGGCTGGTGGCCAGGGTGTTCACATCGTCAAAAAATGGACCGCGCAGGTCGAGCGAATAGCCGCTAAGATCGCGGCTCGCGGAAGCTATGGAAGGGGCATCGGGGGTTCCCGGCTGAAGGGCCAATTGGATGTTGAACGGATTGCCGCCCGATGTGGCGCCCGGCAACGAGAAATCGCCGTTGATGTGGCCGGGCATGCTGTTGGCGATCCGCATTTCCACGGTGCCGGAGCGGATGTCCAGCCGGGTGAGCTGAAGGTCCTCGAGCTCGAAGCGGGTAACATCCTGGCTGGCCTCGAAGGTGGTACCGGGCGGGAAGTTCACCGGGCCGGGCACGGGCAGGGCATAGGCATATTGGAAACTGGTGTCCGGCGCAGTGAGGATCGTGTCCAGCGAAAGGGTGAACAGCTCCGCCGTGTACAGGATGCTCACGTTCCCAGCGTCATCCGTGGAAAGCAGGCTGTCAGGGACGATGTCGCCTATGGTTAGTATAGTGGTGGCTAATGGTGCCAGCAGGTCCAGGTCCCATTGCGCGGGCCGTGGTTCTTTGCGGCATGCGGTAAGCAGCGCAGCCCATGCGACCATAACGGCAAGGCGGGAAACGGTTCGGCAGGGCCGGATCATGGCGGACAAGGTAGCTAATGCCCACGTTTCAGCCTTTCAATAAAGCTTCACGCAGTGCCAGTTGGTTGCAATAACCCCTCAAGGCAAAACCACCAACCGCCCACTATACTGCGGTGTATTTGTGGCAACGGTGGCTGAGGCTCTCGAAGCCACAGTAGCCACATAAGCCCCCGGTGCAACAGCCCCGGCCTGCAACTGGCATTGCGCACTACCCGCAGGCCAAGCCACCTGCAGCACTACCCGCCCACTGGCATCATGCAGTAAAAGCTGCGCGTTTTGCAAGGGTTGTTCTACGGAAAGCAACGCCTTGCCTGCAGTAGGGTTGGGGGCAATGGTAAGCGGCTTGGGTTTTAATTGGTCTTTTTCTGAAATGCCCACATAACCTTCAGTATAGCTGAGGTCGTCTATATAGTATTCGCCCGCGAAACCATCATAGCCCGAAGAAGCTATGAATCGCAGCGATCCAAGGACATTCGGTGTTGTGGTTCCGCTGGGCATTGTAGCAAAGGCCCAACTGCCTAAGAAGTGGTTGTTAACGGAAAGGGAAGCCAATTGGGCATCCAGGTCGAAGCTGAATACAACAGGGAACCATACGTTGTGCGGATAGCTTCCTGACAGCGATCCACCGTTCACATGGCAGTCCACTGCCCCAATCGTTTCGGGCGTGAAATAGATAACTGCTGCCGGGTCCGCAGAAGGTCCTACACCGTGAAGAACTTCTATGAATGCGCCAAGTTCTCCCACCACGTACATGGAAAATTGAAGCACGAACGCACCCGTGGTGTGGTAGCCCAAGTTCAGCACGGCATCAACAGGACCGCCTTGATAACCAGGAATGGCTTGGATAAATGCCAAACTGTTCGGGCTGGTATGACTGTAGGCTGTGGTTACTGGCACGTCTTGTGTGCTACCCGGCTGTGTGCTCCACGGTTGCCACTGCCCCGGCACGTTCACGGCCATGCGGGTGCCCGTGCCGTAGCTGTCAAAATTATCCGAATAGATGGACTGAGCCTGTACGCTTGATAGTACAAGACCGAGAACGAAAAACGGGACGCTCCTCATTGAACAACAATTCGGGTACCTGTTAAAATGCGCAGGTTGTCACTTAAATGGGCCGAGTACAAACCCGCTGGTTGATCCGTAAGGTCAACTGCGATGGATTGTTTGAGTTGTAACCCAAGATCACGATCCATTACCGACCTGCCAAGAGCATCGAAAACCTGTAACCGGAGATTTCCTTCTAAGTGCAAATCGGCGGGCAGGTCCAAGTCCAAAGTGAATTGCCCGGTTGAAGGGTTAGGCCATGCCTTCAGTGCGTTGTCCAATCCATACGCAATGGTTTCAATGCCTACGAATTGGCAACCAGGCACCAAACAACCCAAGCTGTCCAGTTTCAGCAACCACATATTTAGATTGCTGTATGGCGGAACGGTATCTTGGTTCCACGTTTCACCCGTCAACACCATACCGCCATCGCTGGTGGGTTCAATGTCCCAAGGAATTTCCGGGTAGAGATTGCTAAGGTTGCCAAAATGTGCGTACTCCCTCCGCCATAGGGAATCACCGTATTGCGTCATGCGGTAAAGAACGGCCCGGTTGTAGTAGAGTTGCTGAATGCCGCCGCAGGCAATAAATGTGCTGTCCGTGTCTTGGTAGCCGTCCGTGAATGACCCGAAATTAAAACCGAACGGTTTGCTGCGTAACCCTTCAAAATCCCAATCCAAGCTGCCGTTCAAGGAATACATCGCCAAGTGCATGGTATTGATATCCGGAGTGCCGGGCAATGGGCTCGATTCATTCCAATTGCCCATACACAGTAGTTTGTCTCCAAACATCCGTTTTACCCCGTACCAAAGGCCTCGGGGTTTATTCTGCTCCGCGATCCAACTTCCTCCGCCGTCGCTGCTTATTTTATGTAAGATTCCTTTATTTGACCCAAATCCAGCGATGTAAATATTTCCAACCTCGTCGATGTCCATCGATAGTGATTCCATATAGGGTGTTAAGCAATACATTTCAATGCTTCCAGTGCTGTCTGTTCGGAGGACGTAGCTATTGTTAGATAATAGAACACCTGATGCCTCCAAACCCGTGAAATAATACTTCGAATCACCATAACATGTTTTTCGGGCAGTTAAAAAAGTATCAGTCAGCAACGGTTTGGTCCAAAGTGTATCACCCAATGGGCTATATTTCACCAATGTTAGAGTATCAGGGACAGAGCTAACGTCGAAACTGCAAAGAGTGTTGCAATTGGGTCGCTAATTCCTTGAAAATCAAATCGTGGCCATGAAATGAACTGGTCAACTATAAAATTTCCTTGGGCGTCAAATTTTGAAACAGTGCAATCTTGAAATGCGGTATCCGGTTGTGTTTGACTGCCAAAAACGATAAACCCCATAGGTGTTTCACGCACGGACTTCCCGACGGCAAAGCCACTGGACTGGTTGTAATGAACTATGTTAAATGTTTGGCCATGCACAAATAGCACGGCCAAAAGAGGCTGGCCGCTGTGGCCAGCTTTGGGATGACTTTCAGTAATCTGATGGCACGCAGAATCGGCTTCTTCTTCAGGATGCCCGATGCATTGCTCACAGTTCGGGTTGCGTAGACCAGATTCGTTCTCATCTTTTGATTTCGCGTCGGCAAGCTACCACAACCCGTTTCCAATGGAAACCAACTTCGGCTTTCCATATACCGGTCCAAAACTAGCCCCACGGCAACACTTTGGTCAGTTCAGTTTGACAGGCCATGGCAGGGGAAGGGATTTGGAAGGCACACAACTCTAGGTTGGTACACATCCCCACTCCGTGGCGGCGTGCTGCTCCTTGGCATCCTTACAATGCTCACCACTTTCTCCACAATTGCCGATCGCAATAGGCAACCACTCAAAATACTCACTTCGTTTCATGCGGAATGCGTGCGCTAATTTCGCGCCATGGGCCGATCCGCCCAAACTGGCTTGTTGAACCGCGGAAAAATCATCCCTTGGCTACTGAGCGCGGTAGTGATGTACGGCATCTCGTATGCTTGGCACGGCCTGCTGTTGAACGACATTTCGGAGATGCGGATCGGGCTGGGCCTTTATTTGGCTCTTGCCGGGGTGGCGTACCTGTTGATCGGTCTCGGGCTCACGTTTTTGGTCCATACGGGCTTGCAACGCGGCTATATCTCCATGAAGACGGGATTCCCGTACAAGGGCATGGCCATAGGCGCGGTTTCGGGGTTAGCGGTTTACCTTTTGGTCTTCATATCGGGATTGTCCTTCGCCAGCCATGAAATTCATCACGTCTTTCTGGACGCAGTGTGGCAGGTGATCGAGCAAATGGTCGGTGGTTTGATGGTATGCCTCGGCATCATCTACGACATGCACCGCAGGTTTTTGGAGACGGAGCGGGCGAGTTGATTTGCGAATTCCTAATTGCTGATCGCTGATTGCTAATTCCTAATTGCTGATTCCTAATTCCTAATTCCGGGATGCAGCTTCGGCAGCCGGGATCAGGATTTAGGAATTGGCAATCAACTCAGATACTTCCCACCCCAAATTCGCTTGAGCAGCGCTTGGAATTCCTGCTCCTTCCGGTTGTCGCCCGGTTGGTAGAACGCGGTGCCGGTTATTTCCGCAGGCATGAATTCCTGGTCGTTGAAATGCCCTGGACTGTCGTGGCTGTATTGGTAATTCTTACCGTGGCCCAGGTCCTTCATCAGCTTGGTGGGGGCGTTGCGCAGGTGGATGGGCACGGGCAGGTCGCCGGTTTGTTGCACGGCTGCTTGGGCTTTTCCAATAGCCACATAGCTCGCGTTGCTTTTCGGTGAACAGGCCAAGTAGATCGCGCATTGCGAAAGCACGATGCGGCTTTCGGGCCAGCCGATGAGCTGCACGGCCTGCATGCAGGTGGTGGCCATCAACAGCGCGTTGGGGTTGGCGTTGCCGATGTCCTCACTGGCCAGGATGAGCATTCTGCGGGCGATGAACTTCGGGTCCTCGCCGCCTTCCACCATGCGCGCTAGCCAGTACACGGCGGCGTTCGGGTCGCTGCCGCGCATGCTTTTGATGAATGCGCTCACGATGTCGTAGTGCTGTTCACCTTGCTTGTCGTAGCGGGCGGCGTTGGTCTGCACCACTTGGTGGACCAGCGCGTCCGTAATGGCGATGGATCCGTCTTCCGCCGGGTCCGCGGCGCGCACGCACAGTTCAAATGTGTTCAGCAAGCGGCGTGCATCCCCGCCGCTGGCGCGCATCAGTGCGGCGGTTTCGCGCAGCGTGATGGATTTCGTCTTCAGGTCGGCATCTTCACGCATGGCGCGTTGCAACAGTCCCAACAGGTCTTCTTCCGCCAACGGCTTCAGTACGTACACCTGAGAGCGGGAAAGCAATGCGCCGATCACTTCGAACGACGGATTTTCCGTGGTGGCGCCGATGAGGGTGATCACGCCTTTTTCCACAGCGCCGAGTAGGGAATCCTGTTGGGCTTTGCTGAAGCGGTGGATCTCGTCGATGAAGAGCACGGCGTTGCGTTGGAACAGCCCCGCGCCCTCGGCTTTGGCGATCACCTCGCGGATGTCCTTCACGCCGCTGCTGATGGCGCTCAGCGTGTGGAACGGCCTTCCCAGTTCCAATGCCATGAGCCGTGCCATCGTGGTCTTCCCCACGCCGGGCGGCCCCCACAGGATCATGCTGGGCAGCATTTTAGCGGCCAAGGCCTGATGAATAATGCCGCCCGGGCCCACCAGGTGCTCCTGGCCCACCACCTCACCGAGGTTTTTGGGCCGCATGCGTTCGGCTAGCGGAGCGGGGTCCATGGCGCGAAATTACCGCGCGGGGCCTTGGGTTCCGGCGTGACATGCGAAAAGTGTCCGTTCCACGTTGATGCGGGGACTACATTTGCCGCCCCTTATGTTCAAGAAGTCACTTCTTTTCCTGTTCATCGCCCTTGCCGCCAGCTCGTGCAGCGACTTCAACAAGGCGGTGAAGAGCACCGACAAGCAATACAAGTACGAGAAGGCGGTGGAGTATTTCAACAAGCCGGATTACGACCGGGCCATGCCGTTGCTAGAGGAATTGCTGGGCCTTACCCGTGGCGACACCCTGTTCGAGCCGGTGAGCTACTACTACGCAAAAGGCTATTACGGCACGAAGGACTACATCCTTGGCAGCTACTACTTGGAAAACTTCGCGAAGACCTTCCCCAACAGCGTGCATGCCGAGGAATGCAGCTTTTTGGCGGCTTACTGCCACTTCAAGGAAAGCCCGGAGTACGAGCTGGATCAGACCGACACGCAGATGGCCATCGACAAGATGGAGCTCTTCATGGTACGATTCCCGGAGACGAATTTGAAGGACAGCTGCAACAACCTCATTGACGGGCTGCGGCTGAAGCTGGAGAAGAAGGACTATGCCTCGGCCTACCAATACCTGCACACGCGGAATTACCGGTCTGCAAGCCTTGCCTTCGCTGATTTTCTGAAGAAATGGCCCAATTCGGACCGGCGTGAGGATGCCTATTTCAACATTCTGGAAGCCGATCATGACCTGGCGGTGAACAGCGTGGAAAGCAAGAAGGCGGAACGGGCCGAGGCCGGTGTCCGATCATTTAATACCTTCGCGGACGCTTTTCCGGAAAGTAAGCGCATGGGCCAGGCCCGCGCCATGCTCCGCGACCTCAACGCACAGCTGCAACGAACACCCGATCCCAGTACCCCATGAACACCAAGTTCCAGACCGCCGCAAAGACCACCGTTACCCGTAACGTGGACCAGCTCGACAAGGAGACCGGCAACATCTACGAAAGCATTGCCATCCTCGGCAAACGCGCCAACCAAGTTGCCGTGGAGATCAAAGCGGAACTGCAGGAAAAGCTGGAGGAGTTCGCAGTGGTGGGGGAGAACATCGAAGAGGTGTATGAGAACCACGAGCAGATCCAGATGAGCAAGGAGTTCGAGCGTATGCCGAAGCCGGCCGCCATCGCCATTGAGGAAATGCTGGAGGACCGCATCGTTTTCCGCCGTCCCGGGGCCGAACAGCCAACGGACATTTGATCGCGCCTACGGGCATGGGCGACGCACGCACGCTTCCCCGTAAAGTACTGCTGGGCGTAACCGGCGGCATTGCCGCATATAAAGTGCCTTTGCTGGTCCGTGCCTTGGTGAAGGCAGGAGCTGACGTGCAGGTGCTGATGACGCCCGCCGCGCACGATTTCGTTTCCCCTTTGGTGCTTTCAACACTTAGCGGGAAACCTGCGCTTACCGAATTGGTGGACAGGAATGACGGCACTGCCGTTTGGAATGACCACGTGCATTTGGCACGCTGGGCGGATGTGCTGCTCATCGCTCCGGCAACAGCGCATACGCTTGGTAAAATGGCCCACGGCCTGTGCGACAATTTGATGCTGGCCTGCTGGCTCAGCGCGGAATGCCCGGTATACATTGCTCCTGCGATGGACTTGGAGATGTACCGGGACCTGTCCGTAGCCGGCAACATCGCAGCGTTGAAAAAGCGCGGCGTACGCATGATCGGTCCGGAGACCGGGGAACTCGCCAGCGGCCTAATCGGAGAAGGAAGGATGACCGAGCCGGATGACATCGTTGCCGCGCTGGTGGCGGGTTTGAAGAGCGGTTCGGCTTTGGCCGGGAAGCGGCTGTTGATCAATGCCGGCCCCACGCAGGAGGCAATTGACCCCGTTCGTTACATCGGCAACCGGAGCTCCGGCAAGATGGGCTTCGCGTTGGCGTTGGAAGCTGCAACACGCGGGGCCTTGGTGGAGTTGGTTGCGGGCCCAGTTACGTTGAAGGCCGAACATCCGGGGATCCATCGCACCGATGTGGTCTCCGCCGCGGAAATGGCGGAAGCCTGCAAAAAGCTTTTCACTGCCGCCGACCTGGCCATACTCAGCGCCGCCGTCGCGGATTGGCGCCCGGCCACCGTTGCGGGGAAGAAGCTGAAGAAGAAAGCAGGCATGGAAGCGCTGGCCTTGGAGGGCACCGAGGATATTCTGGCCTGGATGGGCGCCAACAAGCGCAAGGGCCAACGGTTGGTGGGATTCGCGCTGGAGACCAACGACGGTGAAGCGCATGCACGCGAAAAGCTCAAGCGTAAGAAGCTTGACCTCATCGTGTTGAACACATTGGGAGAACCCGGGGTAGGCTTCGGGCATGACACCAACCAAGTAACCTTGATCGACAAAGGCACGGCGGCGCGACATTTGCCGTTGATGTCAAAGGCTGACGTGGCACGTGCCGTGCTGGACCGTTGTGAAACCCTGTTATCGAATGCGTAAAACGCTCGTTCTCCTTCTTGCGATCTTGGGCGGCGGCATGGCCGTGGCACAAGAGTTCAATTGCAAGGTTTCCGTATTGGCACCCCAGGCACAAAGCACGCCAAAGCGCGTGTTCGAGAGCATGGAAACGAGCATTTCGCAGATGATGAACACGCGGCGCTGGACCGCGTTGAACTTCAGCCCCCAAGAGCGAATCGACTGCAACATGCTGCTCACCATCAACGAGCAAAGTGGCACCACCACCTACAAGGGCACGTTGCAAGTGATCTATTCCCGGCCCGTTTACGGCTCCGATTACATGAGCCCGGTAGTGGACATCCTGGACAACAACGTACAGTTCACCTTCTTGGAGAACACCCAGATCGAGTTTGCGCCGGAGCGATTCACCAATAACCTTTCATCTGTCATCGCCTTCTACGCTTATTACATCCTGGGCGTGGACGCGGACACGTATTCGCCCAACGGTGGCAGCGATTTCTATGCCCAGGCACAGACCGTGGTGACGAATGCACAGAACGCCAGCGAGTCGGGCTGGAAAGCCTTTGAGGATCAGAAGAACCGCTATTGGCTCATCGACAACCAGCAGCAGGCGGCGTTCCGTCCGCTGCGCGATTTTCTGTATGAATACCACCGCGACGGCTTCGACGCCATGGGAACGGATGTTGCCGGCGGGCGCAAAGCATGCGCAGCGGCCATTGAGAAGTTAAAGGCTGTGCATCAGGCCAAGCCCAGCAGCTACAACCTCCAGGTGGTGTTCAACGCCAAGTACAATGAGCTGGTGCAGCTCTTCAAAAGCAGTGACCCGCAGGAACGTGCCAAGGTCTACAACACGTTGCAGATCATCGATCCCGGACACATCAACCAGTATCTGGAGATGATGCGTGGCGGGCGGTAAGACGTTCCTTTAGCCTGAGCGAAGGCCCATAAAGTCCGGCATTGCGATGGAACGCCCATGTTGCTGCGATCCCATTCGGGGGCGATAGTCACGCTGGTCGGGTGTTCTTCTCATTTCCGTGACCCCGTCAGGCGTCAAGTTCCCGGATCCAAAGGCTTGGCTTCGTCCTCAAGCCTTCTCGCTCACTTTGCGTTCCGCCTGTTTCAGCGCTTGCGCCGTGAAGGCGATGAACAGCGGGTGCGGCGTGGCCACTGTGCTGCGGTATTCCGGGTGGAACTGCACGCCCACGAACCACGGGTGATCCTTCAGTTCCACCACTTCCACCAACGTCGTCTGGGGGTTTATGCCGGTGGCCTCCATGCCGCCCTTGGTGAACGCGGCGAGGTACTTGCCATTGAATTCGTAACGGTGCCGGTGGCGTTCGGAAATGGACGTTTTTCCATAGGCGATGGCCGCGTTCGACCCGGCTGTCAATTTGCAGGGATAAGCGCCTAACCGCATGGTGCCGCCCTTGCCGCTTTTGGCCTTTTGCTCCTCCATCATGTCGATCACCGGTGCGGGTGAATCGGCATCCATTTCCGTGCTGTTGGCACCTTCAAGCCCCAGCACGTTGCGCGCGAAATCGATTACGGCGCATTGCATACCGAGGCAGATGCCGAGGAACGGGATGGCGTTTTCACGGGCGAATTTGATGGCCTCGATCTTGCCCTCAATGCCGCGATGGCCGAAGCCCGGCGCGACTAAAATCCCGTTCAATCCACCAAGCTGCTTTTGGATGTTCTTTGGTGTCAGCTTTTCGCTGTGGACCCACTTCACCTCCACGCGGGTTTCGTTGGCTGCACCGGCATGGTCGAGCGCTTCCTTGATGCTCTTGTAAGCATCGTGCAGCTCCACGTATTTGCCCACCAAACCTATGGAAACATGGTGCTTCGGTTCCTTGAAACGCCGAAGAAAGTCCTTCCAGTGCGTGAGGTCCGCTTCCGGAAAATTGGTGATGCCGAGCTTTTCCAACACTACCAGGTCCAGTTTTTCATCCTGCATCAGCAGGGGCACGTCGTAGATCGTTTCCGCGTCCGCGCTCTCGATGACGGCGGTGGGCAGCACGTTGCAGAACAAGGCGATCTTCTCCTTCATGCCTTTTTGCATGGGGTGCTCCGTACGGCACACCAAGATGTCCGGCTGCACGCCGAGGCTCAACAGCTCCTTCACGCTGTGTTGGGTGGGCTTGGTCTTCAGTTCGCCGCTCGTGCTGAGGTAGGGCAGGAGGGTGAGGTGGATGGAAAGCGCGTCGCGGCCTTTTTCCCACTTCAACTGGCGGATGGCCTCCACGTAGGGCAGGCTCTCAATGTCGCCCACGGTGCCGCCTACTTCAGTGATGACGAAATCGTAGATTCCCTTGCGGCCCAAGGCTTGGATGTTCCGCTTGATCTCGTCGGTGATGTGCGGCACCACCTGTACCGTCTTGCCTAGGTAATCACCTTGGCGCTCCTTATTGATCACGTTCTGGTAGATCCGCCCGGTGGTAACGTTGTTGGCCTGCGAGGTATGCACGTCCAGGAAACGCTCATAGTGCCCCAGGTCCAAGTCCGTTTCAGCCCCGTCTTCCGTTACGTAGCACTCGCCGTGCTCGTATGGGTTGAGCGTTCCGGGGTCGATATTGATGTACGGATCGAGCTTCTGGATGGTAACGGTGAAGCCCCGCGCCTGAAGAAGCTTGGCGAGCGAAGCACTCACAATGCCCTTGCCGAGGCTGGATGTAACGCCCCCGGTAACAAAAATATACTTGGTGGATCCCGTCATCACATGTTGATACCTCCCTGTTTGGGGGTGGTGATCACGGGGCGTAAAGCTAAGAGGAAGTGGGGAGCGGGAGCGGTTCGGGTTGAAATTGGTGGTGCAACTACCTTAGAACGTGTAGGACAATCCCACGCTGGGCAGGAATGGCAACTGGTTCACCCTGCTACCGGTTACACGGTCGCTGTAGAAAATATTTTCGCGGTCGTAGGCGTTCGTAATGCTGATGTCCGCTTGCACCACTTGGTGCTCATCGAGCTTCCACGTCTTGGTGATGCCGAGATCGAGACGGTGGTAATCGGGGAGGCGGCCTCCGTTAAGCGGTCCGTAGATGATGGCGAGATCGCCGTTGGCGGAGGTGATGTCCGTACTGGTGCCGTTGGAAAAGGGGAGCCGCTCATAGAAGCCTTGGTTCTGGGTGAAGGGGAAGCCCGATCCGTAGTTCCAACGGGCGCTGGCTTTCCAGCTTTCATGTTTTCCGAAGGTGTAGCTGGTCACGAGGTTCACGTTGTTGCGGCGGTCCCAGATGGGGTTGTACGTGTTCTCACCGTCGAAACGGTCCACGAAGTTGAGGGAGTAAACGAACCAGACGTACAGGCCTTTGTTCTCGTATTTTACCAGCATGTCGGCACCGTATGCGCTACCGGTTTCCACAACGAAGTCCTTCTTCAGTTCGTCGGGCTTGTCCGCGAATTCGGGAGTGTCGTTATAAAGCTTGTCGCGGTTCAAGTTGGTCACTTCGCGGAAGTCCTTGTAGTAACCCTCCACGTTGAGGCTCGTCTTCGTGGTAAGGTCGTACTCAAATCCGGCGATGAAGTGGTTGGCGCGCTGAAGTGGGTCTTTCAATGTGCGCACGGTGCCGTCGGATTGGGTAATGGAACCGGGGATGTCCGAAGGCGCGGTTATGAAGCCATAGAACAGGTTCACTACATCGCGATCGCTGTTGGTGGCGATGAGGTTCTGGGTGTACATGCCAGCGGCTCCCTTCAAGCGGAGCCGGTCGCTAAGATTGAACTTGACACCAAGTCGCGGTTCGGGGCTGAGCACCGCGAGCGTGGCGTAGTACTGCAGGCGGACGCCGGGGTCCAGCACCAATTTGCCTGTATGGATCTTGTAATTGATATAGCCCGCGAGTTCGCTGCTCACCTTGTCCTGCTGCAGTTTGTAGCCGAGCGAATTGAAGTAGCTGAGGTTGGTTTTCACGCCGGCCACCTCGATGCCGTAGCGCACTTCATTGTCGCCAATGAAGTACTTGAAGTTGAGGCCGCCATTGAAGTTGTTGATGCCGCTGCTGCGCGGGTCGAGGTTGCCCTCCTTCAGGCTAATGTCGTAATTGCTTAAGGCGAAGATGCCTTCAATGAGCACGGCGCTGCCGGAGGGAACGAGCACGAAGTTGATGCCAGCGCCCCAGTTTTTCCAATCCAGATCACTGATGCCGCGGTACTTCACCCCATCGGTGAAATTGAAGCCGAACAGGTTCACCTTGCTGCCGTTGGATGCGTTGAGCGACACCTTCCCATAGATGTCGGTAAAGTTGAATGGCAGTCCCGCGCTGTCCACATAGTTGTACAACGTTTTGCTGGATTGGTCCAAGTAGCTGTGCTTGAAATTCAGCAGGAAGGAACTGCTTCCGTCGCCGGGCTTTTCGGGCTTTTTCAACGGGCCTTCCAGCAGGGCTTTGGCAGCGAAGGTGCTGGCGGCCACTTTTCCGCTCAAGCGGTTCTTGTTTCCGTCGCGCGTGGTGATGTCCATCACGCTGCTGATACGACCGCCGTATTCGGCGTTGAATCCGCCGGTGATGACATCCGCGTTGCGGATCACGTCATTGTCGAACACGCTGAAGAGGCCGATGCTGTGGAAGGGGTTGTAGAGCACCATGCCGTCTATGTGCACCAAGTTTTGCACGGTGCTGCCGCCGCGGATGTAGAGCTGCCCGCCTTGGTCGCCGGTGAAGATCACGCCGGGGACCACCTGCATGTACTGGGCCAGATCAGCCTGCCCGCCAATGGCGGGTAAGCGTTCGATCTGCTTCGGCGTAAGCTTGGTAACGCCTACACGCACGGTGTTTTCGGCTTCGCGCTTTTCGGCGCTTATCACTACGGTCTGCAAGCCCACGGAGCCTTTTTTCAAATGAAGCTGCTCGGTAAGGATCTGATCGGCCTTCAGGTCCACTTCCATGCTCAGGGTATCGAAGCCGAGGTAGACCACGCGGAGCGTGTAGTGCCCCGGCGGCACTTTGCTGATGGAGAAGTAACCGTTCACATCGGTTTGTGCACCGTGGGTTTCCGCACCACGCAATTGCACGGGCGTGAAAATGGAAGGTTCGCCGTTGGATGAATCGTATACGAAGCCACGCACAGTGGCGGTCTGCGAGAATGCGATAAGCGGAAAGGCAAATGCGCAAAGCAGCGCGAGGCGGTGGTTCAGTGTCGGTATCATGTATCAAAGTTCCGTGCAGGGGGCGCTAATGTAACGGTCGCTCGTTTGAGGCAATGGCCTCGGCGGGAAAAGGCAAGTGCGGGGCGAGGAACGGGGTTGGCCACAGCTGGTGTATGGGCAAAGCATGCATCCCCATGCACATTCCACCCGCGCGGCCCATCTTTGCGAACTCCGACAACACGCACGAAAATGGCACTCAGCTCCGCATTGCTCGACCAGGCGGTGGACCAATTGGCCACCTTGCCCGGCATCGGGCGGCGCACGGCCATGCGGCTTGCGTTGGACCTGTTGCGACGCGAAACGCATGAAGTGGTGCGGTTCAGCGAGGCCGTGCGGCGGTTGCGCGAAGAAGTGATGTACTGCTCGGAATGCTGCAACATCAGCGACCGGCCGGTGTGCGATATTTGCGTCAACCCCGCGCGCGACCGGAGCATGATCTGCGTTGTGGAAGACATCCGGGACGTGATCGCCATTGAGAACACGCGCCAGTATAAAGGGCTGTACCATGTGTTGGGCGGGGTCATCAGTCCCATGGACGGCCGTGGGCCGGAGGAATTGCATACGCAGGAACTCTTCACCCGCGTGGGTCGCGGAGGGATAGCGGAAGTGGTACTGGCCCTTGGCGCCACCTTGGAAGGGGATACCACGTGTTTTTTCCTCGACCGCAAACTACAGGGCATCGTGCCGCGTGTAAGCATGATCGCGCGCGGCATCAGCATCGGCGGCGACTTGGAGCAAGTGGACGAGATGACGTTGGGCCGCAGCATAGCCGACCGCAAACCGTATGAGCAAAGTGTTCGGAAGTAATGTTGATCGGTGCCCAATGAAGCTCAGCGTCATCATCGTAAATTACAACGTAAGGTCCTACTTGGAGCAGTGTCTGCGTTCGGTGGAGGAGGCGTTGCGCGGGCTGGACGGCGACATCTACGTAGTGGACAACTTAAGCACCGACGGCAGTGTGGAGATGGTGCAGGCGCTTTTTCCCGCCGTGAAGTTGATGGCCAACCGGGAGAACGTGGGTTTCAGCCGGGCCAACAACCAGGCCATACGGGCAAGTGATGCGGAGTACGTGGTGCTGTTGAACCCGGACACCGTGGTGGGGGAAGACGTTTTCCAAAAGGCTGTGGCATTCATGGACAACGACCCGAAAGTGGGCGGGCTGGGCGTGAAGATGATCGATGGCACGGGGCGGTTCCTTCCTGAAAGCAAACGAGGACTGCCCACACCGGGCGTAGCGTTCTTCAAGATCACGGGACTGGCCAGGTTGTTCCCGCGCAACCGCATTTTCGGCCGTTACCACCTTGGACATCTGGCGGAGAACGAAGCAGCGCCGATCGAGATCCTCTCCGGTGCCTGCATGTTCCTGCGGCAGAAAACGTTGGAGGAGGTCGGCTTGCTGGACGAGAGCTTTTTCATGTACGGCGAGGACATCGACCTGAGCTACCGGATCACCCTTGGCGGCTATACCAATTGGTATTTGCCCGAAGCGCGGATCATCCACTACAAAGGCGAGAGCACAAAGAAGAGCAGCGTGAACTACGTGTTTGTTTTCTACAATGCGATGGCCATTTTTGCGCGGAAGCACTTCGCGCGGCGGGAGCCGCAGTTGTTCTCCCTGTTGATCCGCGCGGCCATTTACCTCAGCGCAGCGGGGGCCATCGTGGTGCGGTTCCTTCGGGGGGCATTGCTTCCCATGTTGGACTTTCTGCTCATCGTTGCGGCGTATTCGGCGTTGCGGATGGCCGGGCATTTCCCGTGGCCGGGGCGTGAAGCACCGCTGCTGGCAGGAGCTTTGGCCGTATTGGTCCTGGCGCTTTTTGGGGCATACGATCTACCGGTAAAGCGCATCAATGCGGCAAAAGGTGCCGGAGCGCTAGCAGTGGTGGGCGCAGCATTAGCTGTTGTGCTCGGAGGTCCTGGCGTGGAGTTTGTTTGGGCCTGGGCCACGCTGGTGGTGGTTGTTTTTTTGGTGCGGATGATGGTGCATTTTTTGCCCAAAGGCCGGTTATCCGCGATGCCGGCGGAGGAGGCCCGGATCTTGGCGGTGGGATCTGAAAAGGAGGCCAGGGAAGCTTTGGGACTGCTCTGGCAAACGCATTATGGCCTAGGCCGTGAGATCGTGCTTGGGCCCGAGGCCGTGGAAGGGATGACACGCGTGGCCGAAATTCGCCAATTGGTGCGCACCCAGCGGATGGACGAAGTGGTTTTCTGCGCGAAAGACCTGCCGATGCACCGGGTGATCTCTTTGATGGAGGAACTGGCCGACACGGGCGCGGTGTTCAAGATCTCCAGGCCCGGCGCGGCTTTCATCATCGGACCCAGCACTACCGAAAGCTTACAGGACCTGCTCGTACTGCGCGACCATTCGGCAGGCAATGCCGAATCACGCCGCAAACGCCGGATCTTGGACGTCGGGCTCGCAGCACTGTTCAGTCTGGGCTTGCCTTTAATGCTGTTCGTGGTAACGGATCGCGGTGGATTCCTGCACAACTTGGCCGAAGTATGGCAGGGGCGCCGGAGCTGGACGGGTTACCGCACGGCCTCAGGTCGTACCAAATTGCCCAAACTGCGGCCTGGTGTGCTCGATATTGTTTCCACCGACCGGAAGGGTGCCGCGCCGCTCACCGTGCAGCGCATGAACCTTGAATACGCCAAGGATTACCGGACTTGGAAGGATCTGAGGCGCGTACTCGGCCATGCAAGCCTCTTGGGGGCACGGCCTGCATAGGTTGACGAAGGAAATGGGAATGTTCCGCCGGTACCGATAACTTCGCCGCCGACCGGCCCATGGGCCGCCTATTGAACGCACACATGCCACAACTGGAGATCCTGCTGCCCAAAATGGGCGAAAGCGTGGCCGAGGCCACCATCATTAAATGGTTGAAAAGTGAAGGCGACACCGTCTTGGCCGATGAAGCCCTGGTGGAGATCGCCACCGACAAAGTGGACAGTGAAGTGCCTGCGCCGCAAGACGGCACCTTGGTGAAACGCTTGGTGAGCGACGGTGACGTTGTGAAGGTGGGCCAGCCCATCGCCATACTGGGCATCGGCGGCGATACGCAAGCGCCGGTCGCACCGGCGGCTACCGCGGCGAGCGCGACAAACGGCGGCAGCGCTCAAGCCGCAGCGCCCAAAGCCACGCCTGTAGCTGTCAGTGCCCCGGTTGAGCGCAACGGTCCCGGTGGCAAGTTCTACAGCCCGTTGGTGCGCAACATTGCGCAGAGCGAAGGCGTTTCCATGGAGGAATTGGACGGAATTCCCGGCACGGGTGAAGGAGGTCGCGTAACGAAGAAAGATCTGCTGGATTACCTGCCACGGCGCGGTGCCGCACCGGCAACGGCCACCCAGCCGTCACCAGTGCAGGCCACTGCACCAGCATCGCAGGCGACAGCCGAAGCAAAGGCACCGGCACCATCCGCAGCAACGGTGAAACCAGCCCCGCAAGCGCCTAAAGTGGTCCCAGGCCCGGGGGACGAGCTTATCGAGATGGACCGTATGCGCAAGCTGATCGCCGACCATATGGTGATGAGCAAGCACACCAGCCCGCACGTCACCAGCTTCGTGGAAGCCGATGTCACTAACCTGGTCCTGTGGCGCAATAAGGCGAAGCATGCATTCGAGAAGCGGGAAGGGGAGAAGATCACATTTACGCCGGTGTTCATCATGGCCATCGCGCAAGCGATCAAAGAGATGCCGATGATCAACATCCAGGTGGATGGCAGCACCATCATCAAAAAGAAAGACATCAACATCGGCATGGCGGCAGCGTTGCCCAGCGGCAACCTCATCGTGCCGGTGGTGCGCAATGCCGACCGGCTCAACTTGACCGGCTTGGCCAAAACAGTGAACGACCTGGCGAACAGGGCCCGCCAGGGTAAGCTTACACCGGACGAGGTCAGTGGCGGCACGTACACAGTGACCAACGTGGGCACTTTCGGCAACGTGCTGGGCACCCCCGTGATCAACCAGCCACAAGTGGCCATCATGGCCACAGGCGCGATACGGAAAAAGCCGGCGGTGTTGGAAACGCCCACTGGCGACGTTATCGCGGTACGGCACATGATGTACCTGAGCCACAGCTACGATCACCGGGTGGTGGACGGGGCCCTTGGTGGCAAGTTCGTACGGCGCGTTGCCGACATTTTGGAAAGCTGGTCCCTAGAGACGGAAATCTGAACTGACCTCCGGGAGCCGAAAAAAGTTACATTTAGCCGCCATAATTACACCCGGTCGGGTGATTGACGCAACCATTCATGAAGATACTTCAACGCGCCGTATTGTTCGCCATCGCGCTTTTCGCCGCAGGCTCCGCGGTAACCGCACAGGATACCCCGCTTACGGGCGGACGTTCTCTCTTCGAAGAGGCCAACATGCTGATGGAGGAGAAGTTCTACAACCAGGCGGCGGACCGCTGGCTTGAACTGCTTGATCAAAATCCGCAGAACTCCAACTACAATTGGAAGCTTGGTGAGGCCTACATGAAATCCTACAACCAAAGAGCAAGGCGCTGCCCTACCTTAAAGTTGCAGCGGAGTTGCGGGGTTCGTCACAAGGCGGCTTCAATACTTCGGGGTACGACCCGTTCGACCCAAAGGAGAAGAATGCACCGCCGCAAGTAGATTACTACCTGGGTAAGGCTTACCACCTCAACGGTGAGTTTGACAGTGCTGACCAGTACTACCAGAAATTCATTGACGAGTCCGAGCCGAAAAACGATTTCTATCCATTGGCACTGCATGGAATGGAGCAAACGGCGAATGCCCGGAAATTGACCGTGCATCCCGGTAAGTTCAACATCAGCAATGTTGGCCCGGTGATAAACAGCGAATACCCGGACTTCAGTCCGGTGATCAGTGTGGACGGCAACGCGCTGTTCTTCACTTCGCGTCGCGTTCGGCCGGACAGCAGCAACGTGGGCATCATCGACCCCATGGCCGGTCTTCCGTACGAGAACATTTTCGTGAGCTATAAGGACCGCACGGGCATCTGGCAAACTCCGGAGGCGCTGAACATCAACCCGGTCGAAGGGCACATCGCCAGTGTGAACGTGTCCGCTGATGGCCAAACGTTGATCATCTACAAGGACGATGCCGGCGACGGCAATCTTTACGAAAGCAAACTGGTCGGCGAACTCTGGAGCGAGCCGGTGAAAATGGGCTCGGACATCAACACCAAGTCTTGGGAGACGCACGGTGCCCTGAGCGCGGACGGAAATACGTTTTACTTCGTGAGCAACCGCGCAGGCGGCTACGGCGGGCGTGACATCTACCGCGTAGTAAAGCTGCCCACCGGCGAATGGAGCAAAGCGCAGAACATCGGCAATGTGGTGAACACGCCGTACGAAGAGGATGCCGTGTTCATCCATCCAAACGGTCGCACCATGTACTTCGCAAGCACGGGCCACAACAGCATGGGTGGCTTCGACATCTTTACCACCGACCTGCAAGCCGACGGCACTTGGAGTGCTCCCAAAAACATCGGTTACCCGTTGAATACGGTGGATGACGACATCTTCTTCGTGACCACGGCGGATGGTCGCAGGGGTTACTTCAGTTCCGATAAGACCGGCGGTTTCGGCGAGAAGGACATCTACTTCGTGGACTTCCCCGAGGAAATGGGCGCTGAAGGTCTGGCCGTGCTGAAAGGCTTCATCGTGCCGCCGCCGGGCGAGCAACTTTCGCCCACCACCATTCTCTATGTTACCGATAAAGAGACCGGCGAAGTGAAAAGCTACAAGCCACGTCAACGCGATGGGGTCTACGTGGCCATTTTGCCACCGTGCAAGAACTATAACCTGGACTATCGTGTGGATGACAAGACGATCCACACGGAAGACATTTTCGTGGAATGCGAAAGCGCCTACCAGGAGATCAACAAGGAAGTGTACCTCAATCCAGTGGCATTGGACGGCAAGGCGGACATTAAGAACCTGCCCGAAGGCGCCCCTCCGGGAGGAAAAGAAGAAGGCGTGCCGGTGAAGCCGGAAACCCAATTGAAGGAGGGGGAACAAGGGACCCCTGAAGTGGAGGGTGCCGTTGTGCCCGGTGCCGTGGGCACGACCAAGGAGGCAGCGGAGAAAATGACAGCGGAGGAAAAAAAAAAAAAGGTCGCCGCGGAAAAAGAAGCGTTGGGGGTGAAAAGCGAGGCTGTGATCGAAAAACAGGACCTCACCGATGCACAACGGAATGAACTTGGCGAGAAACACGTAACGCCGGAAGCCAAGTTCAGTGCGGAGTTCACCAAGTACTATCCATACAATGCCAAGGGCATCGACACCAACGATCCGAAATGGAAAGAATTCATAGGCAAAGTGGTAGGCTTGATCGAAAAGGACGGCAACGCGAAGATCACCATCGATGCATGCGCGTCGCATGTGCCCACCCGCACCTTCGGCACCAACGAGAAACTTAGCAACACACGCATGGAAGCCGCCCGGAAGAGTTTGCTGGATGCGATCAAAGCGGCCGGCAAGAACACCGATGCCCTCCTGTTGGAAAGCGTGAACCACTTGGTGCAAGGCCCTAAGTACGAGGGCGATTGGAAGAACACGGACAAATACTCCAAGTTCCAATTCGTGAAGTTGAAGGTGAAATAACCTCCTGTTCAAAAAAAGCGAAAGGCCCCCGCCACAACGGGGGCTTTTTCGTACCAACTTGCGTGGATGAATTTACAATTGGAACGGCCCCTGGCCGTGTTTGATCTGGAGACCACGGGCATCAAGGTGGGCCAGGACCGCATCGTGCAGGTGGCCGTGGTGCGCATCCTGCCGGACGGCTCGCGGGAAAAATGGCAAAGTCTGGTGAACCCGGAGATGCCCATACCTGCGGAAGCCACTGCGGTGCATGGCATCTCCGATGCGGACGTATCCGACGCACCGGTGCTAAGTGAAGTTGCAGACGAGCTATTGGCGCAAATGAAAGACTGCGACCTGTGTGGCTTCAATGTGCTTCGCTTCGATCTGCCATTTCTATCGGAAGAACTCTATCGCGTGGGCATTACTTGGGACACCACTGCGATCCGCGTAGTTGATGCCTTGCGGATTTACCACCACTTCGAGCGGCGCGACCTCAGTGCCGCCGCGCGTTTTTATTTGGATCAAGAGCATGGCGGTGCGCACAATGCGCTGGCCGATGTGGAGATGACGGCCGACGTCCTGTTAGCCCAGTTGGATCGCTATGCCGACTTACCCAAGGATGTAGCGGCGTTGGGCGAATTCTGCGGCGACCGCAAGCGTGCTCCGGATGCGGCAGGCAAGCTGCTGTTCGACGATCACGGCAACGTTTGCTTGTCCTTCGGGAAGTACAAGGGCTGGACCATTGAGAACATCGGCCGGAACGACCCCGGATACATGCAATGGTTGATGACCAAAGCGGAACTGCCCGGAAGCACGATGGCCGTTATGAAAAACATATTGGCAGACATTCAAACATGAAGGTCTAGGACGCTGAGACGCAGAGGCGCGGAGCAGTTCATTTCATAGCTTCGGGCGTTGCTTGAAGTTCGTCATTGTACCGTTCGTGCAGTGTTTATTCTTCTTCTCCGCGCCACCGCGCCTATGCGTCCAAAAACCTTGCCCGTCGAAAATCCTCTCCCCATGAAAGTCATCTGCATCGGTCGCAACTACGCCGACCACGCCAAGGAACTCGGAAATGACGTGCCCTCCGAGCCCATGTTCTTCCTGAAGCCCTCCACGGCGTGCCTCTTTGCCGGACAGCCCATCCGGATGTCCTCCATCCCGGGCGAAATTGCCTACGAACTTGAGCTGGTAGTGGCCATTGATGGCTATGCCACCAACGTGCCTGCAAGCATGGCATTGGGCATGGTTTCCCACTACACGTTGGGCTTGGACCTCACTGCGCGTACCCTGCAGAACGAACTGAAGGCAAATGGTCATCCTTGGGAAAAAGCCAAAGCATGGGGCGGCAGCGCGGTGCTCGGCGACGTGGAACTACCCTTGACCTCCAGCACGGATCTGCAAGCCATGGCCATCGAGCTAAAGAAAAACGGCGAAACCGTGCAGAAGGACAGCACCGCGAACATGTTGTTCAAGGTACAGGACCTCATTGCGCATGTGTCGCGCTACATCACGCTGGAGCCGGGCGACCTTCTTTCACGGGAACGCCAGCGGGTGTGGGGCCCATTGCGGAGGGTGATGTGCTCGAAGGATTCCTCAACGGAAAGCGCTTGCTGCAAGCAACCGTTGGGAAACGGTAGATTTGCATCCTTGCGGAACGGTGTTCCGTTGTTCGTTGTCGGGCATTGCCCAGGTCGTTACAGCACATTTTTCTGATCAGCGTTTCATCACAAGCCCAGCATGACCAAGCACGTAAAAGTCGGCAACATCGATTGCGGCGCCGATCAGTTGTTCCTCATCTCCGGTCCCTGCGTTATCGAAGACGAGAGCATCATGATGCGCACTGCGGAGAAGCTCCGCGAGGTGAGCGAGCGCACCAAGGTGCCTATGATCTACAAGAGCAGTTTCATGAAGGACAACCGCAGCAGCGTGGAGTTCTACATGGGCCCCGGCCTCGATGAAGGTTTGAAGGTGCTGGAGAAAGTGAAGAAGGAATTCGGTTTCCCACTGCTCACGGACATTCACTATCCCTCGCAGGTAAAAGCTGCGGCCGAGGTTTGTGACGTACTCCAGATCCCTGCTTACCTGTGTATGCAGACCACGCTGGTCACCGAGGCCGCGAAGACCGGTGCCGTGATCAACCTGAAGCACGGCCAGTTCCTTGCACCGGACAACATGGTAAAGCCGGTGAAGAAGATCGAGAGCGTCGGCAACGAAAAGATCATCCTCACTGAGCGCGGCTTCGTGCTGGGCTACAACGACCTTGTGGTGGATCCGCGTGCCTTCTACCACCTGCGCCAAGCGGGCTATCCCGTAGTGTTCGACATTACGCACAGCATCCGCAAATACGGCATTCCCAGTGCTGATCCGCGCGGCGGAAACCGCGAATTCCTGCCCACCATTGCGCGCGCCGGCGTAGCAGCAGGCGTGGACGGCGTATTCATTGAAACACACCCTGACCCCAGCACCGCCCTCTGCGATGCCGCCAGTCAGCTTTGCGTTTACGACCTCGAAGAATTCCTGAAGCCGCTGCTCGACCTGCACGCGGTGGAAGTGCAATACCGAGAGGAAGTAGCCTTGAGTAAATGAGCGCAGATCAGTTCTGTCCCATGTCCGATATCTCATGCGCGCACCTGACATAAGACATAAGACAACAGACATAGGACATCAGACATCAGACCCAAAACAAATTCTTCAACCAACCCCGCATTTCATAGCGCTCGTAGCGTTCTTTGCGGTAGAAACTTCACCATGGAACTTTACCTCGACAGTGCCGACATCAAAGAGATCGACGAAGCCTTCAAGCTCGGCTTTCTAACCGGTCTTACCACCACGCCAACTTTCATGCACCGGGGCGGGGTTACGAACATCGACAAGATGATCTTGGACCTTGCCAAGAAGGTGCCAATCCTGCAAGTAGAAGCCTTGGGCGAGACTGCCGAAGATGTGGTAAAGGAGGCCAAGCGCCAACTGAAGATGGGCCTCAAGAAAGAGACCACCGTCTTCAAGATCCCTGTTAGCCTTGAAGGCCTGCGCGCCTGTAAAATGCTGCGCGATCAAGGCATCATGGTGAACGTTCACCTCGTTTACACGCTGCAACAGGCGTACATGGCGATGCAAGCCGGTGCCAACTACGTGTGTCCGCTTGTGGGCCGCTTACAGGACCAAGGCCACGATGCGCTTAGTCTCGTGCGCCAATGCGTAGAAGCCGTGAACTACTACGGCTACAACAGCAAGGTCATGTTCAGCAGCGTGCGTACCGTGGAGCATGTGCGCAACGCGGTGGAGATCGGCGTACACACCATCACCGTGCCTTGGAAGCTGATGAAACAGCTCACCGACAACCACTTCACCGCGATCGGTACGCAACAGTTCTATGAGGACACGCGGTTGATCGCCCATGAAGGTGAAGGACGTGCTATCGCGCAGCAATCCCATCGTGAAGGAGACCGCAACAGTTAGCGAAGCGCTTGTGGAAATGACCAAGCACGGCTTCGGCGCTGTGATGGTGGTAGACGCGAAAGGGAAGAACTTGGGCGTCTTCACCGATGGTGGCTTGCGACGCGGCATTGAAAAGGAAGGCAACAAATTCCTTGCGAAGAAGCTCAGCGCGTTAAAGTTCAACGCACCGTTCACCGTGGCTCCGGAAGCATTGCTCGATGAGGCCAAAAAACTGTTCAAGGAACACAAGGTGGACACCCTCAGCGTGAGCGAGAATGGCAAGCAGCTCGGCATGTTGGACATTCAGGACATGATGAAGGCCGTGGCTGGGTGAAAAAGTTGTCAGTTGTCGGTTGTCAGGTGCTGCCGAGAGCTTTGTCATTCTGGAAGGAGGAACGACGAAGCAGTCTTTACTTGAAAAATGACCAAGGGAGTTTGGCTAAAGATCGCTTCGTCGTTCCTCCTCGCGAACCGGAGATGGGCAGCCTGACAACTGACAACCAACAACTGACAACTAAACCCTGAAATGCACGAGACCCGCTACTTGCACGCACAAGAGGAACTACAACGCCGAGCAAAGCAGATCAAAGCCGTCCTCTTTGACTGGGACGGAGTCTTCAACGACGGCTGGAAGGATTTTGAGAACGGCAGTCCATTCAGCGAGGTGGGCAGCATGGGCGTGAACATGTTGCGGTTCGCGTTGTGGCTGCGGAACGGCGTGAATCCCCCGGCCGCAGTGGTCACTGGGCAGATCAATCCGCATGCCGAAAAATTTGTGCAGCGGGAGAAATTCCATGGCATCTACATGGGCTTTATCAACAAGCCCGATGCATTCGCCGAGTTCTTGAAGAAGCACGGGCTAAAGGCCGAAGAGGTAGCTTTTTTCTTCGACGATGCTATCGACCTTGCTTTGGCCAAACAGTGCGGCTTGCGTGTAATGATCGGGCGGAAAGCCGGCATGCGCTTCACCGAGCATGTGATCGCACGTGGCGATGCGGACATCGTAACGGCAAACAGCGCTGGCGAAAATGGTCTTCGCGAAGCCACCGAAGCTGTGATCGAGCTGCTCGGAAATTTCGCGGACGTGTTCGACCAGCGTGCGGCATATACCGAGGATTATCAACGGTATTTGAAGGAGCGCAACGCGACAGAACCCGCTGTGGAACGCGGGAAGCGCTGATGTGTTAGTTCCTACCGCAACCGGATCCGGGCGGTCTGTTCTCCAGACTTCAACACTATGGCAGCCAGTTTGAAAGAGGGCGGCCCCATGTTCACAGGTGCGTCGTTACTGAATCCGTAAGGCTCCTGTGGCCAGCCGATCCAGCTCGTGTCCAACTCTCCGTTTTCGTTCACATCGTGAAAAACCTTCACCGCATAGGTGCCCGGCGTAAGGCTGTCGAAGGTGCAGGCCATGGTATTTCCTTCGGCCTTAATGGATTTCGTCAAGCACCCATTTTCGGTTTTGTAGGTTTCGCTGGACGGGCATAGCGCTACGCGCAACACACCACCAGCGTCGGGCTTGTTCAAGATCACCTCCACGTTTAGATCGCATTGTGCCATGCTGAATGCCGGAGCCGCGAGAAGATAGAGGAGTTGTGCGATGCGCATGAGGCCAATGTTAATCACTGAAAACTTACGAGACCAAGGAAGCTCAGGGATTCCTCTAAGTCCCTTCAACGGTCTCCGTTTCGCGACACAGAGGTTCGTATTTTCGTGCAATCGCCGTTGGCAATGCTCGACCGAAGAAAATTCCTGAGGCTCTCCGCCATAAGCTCCGCCGCCGCATTGGTGGGCCGTTCGTTTGCTGCACACCGCAGCCCATTCGCAACTCCGGCTGCAAATGGTACACCCATCGTGATCTCCACATGGGATTTCGGAAAGGAGGCCAACGCCGCCGCATGGGAAATTTTGAAGGCAAACGGGAGTGCCTTGGATGCCGTAGAGGCCGGAGCGCGTGTGCCAGAGGCAGATCCCACCAATCAGTCCGTGGGCCTCGGCGGAAGGCCGGACCGCGACGGGCACGTCACCTTGGATGCCTGCATCATGGATGCTCTTGGGCGCTGCGGATCAGTGGCTGCATTGGAACACGTCGTGCACGCGGTTTCCGTGGCGCGCATGGTGATGGAGCGCACGCCCCACGTGATGTTGGCCGGTGAAGGCGCATTACAGTTCGCACTGGAGAACGGTTTCGCGAAAGAAAACCTCTTGACCGAACAGAGCCGTGCGGAATGGCAGGAATGGCTGAAGACGGAGAAGTACGAGCCGGTGCGGAACATCGAGAATGCGCTGCCGGGCGGAGCGCCGAACCACGACACAATCGGAATACTCGCGCTGGACGCAGCCGGTGACCTGGGCGGTGCATGCACCACCAGTGGCATGGCCTACAAACTGCATGGGCGGGTAGGCGATTCGCCCATCATCGGTGCGGGCCTTTTTGTGGACAATGAGGTGGGTGCGGCCACCAGCACCGGTGTGGGCGAGGAGGTGATGCGCATCGTTGGCAGCCACACCGTGGTGGAGTTGATGCGCCAAGGCCATTCCCCCGAAGAAGCCTGCCGTGCCGCGGTGGAGCGCATTGTGCGCCGCGATGCCGCCGCAGCGAAAGCGGTGCAAGTTGGTTTTCTTGCATTGGGACGCGATGGTTCGTATGGCGCGTATGCACTGCAGGACGGCTTCACCTTCGCAGTAAAAAGCGGGGCCACAGAGCAGATCATTCCGGTGAAACACCATTTTTAAAATGCTGTTGGAGGTCTGCGCTTATTCGCTCGCGTCATGCAAAATAGCGGTGGAAAACGGTGCGGACCGCATTGAACTATGCACGGATCCGTTGCAAGGAGGCACTACGCCGAGCTGGGGTTTGGTGACGGCCGCGATGGAATTGGGGTTGCCGGTTTTTCCCATGATCCGGCCACGCGGCGGTGATTTTCTTTACATCGCGGAGGAGTTGGATGTGATGTGGCGTGACATCAAGGCTTGCCGCGAACTGGGCTGTCCGGGGATTGTGTCGGGAGTGCAGAGCAACAACGGCTCTTTGGATGTTGAATTGATGAAGCGCATCGTTGAGCAAGCAGGTCCGATGGCGGTGACGTGCCACAAAGTTTTCGATCAAGTGCCGGATGCATCTGTTGCGCTGGAAGCCTTGGTGGCGGCGGGATGTACACGGGTGCTGACCTCCGGTCTTCAGTCAAGTGCTGTAGAAGGCGCGCGGACCATTATGGAGTTGGTGGCGCAGGCGGCCGAGCGTATCGTCGTGGTGCCGGGCGGCGGAGTGCGAAGCGGGAACATCGCTGAGATCATTGCGGCAACGGGCGCGAACGAATTCCACAGCTCGGCGATAACAGCAAGGTCAAAGGACCATGTCGCAGATCCACAAGAAGTTCATGCGTTGGTTGAAGCGATGAAGCTTGCTGGGCGCTGATCAGAAATTAGAAGGCCGTTTGGTTGCGTCGTTCAACAATTCCAAGAAGTCAGCACGTGGTATTTCGACTGCGCCTAAGGTCACCGTGTGATCGTTAGCGTATTGTGAGTCGAACAAGATGAAGCCGTGTTTCCGTAGGTTTTCTGCAAGATGGTGGAAGGCCGTCTTACTCGCATTGGGCACCAGGCTGAACATGCTTTCCCCAAAAAATGCCGCGCCGATGCTGACACCATAGATCCCGCCAACAAGCGTATCACCTTGCCAAGTTTCCACACTGTGAGCGTGCCCGATGTGTTGGAGCGCGGTGTACGCCGCGATCATCTCCCCGGTAATCCATGAGTCGCCATGCACGGTGGCGCATTGGCGCATCACCCCTTCAAAATCCGCATCGATGGTACAATGCAGGTCGCTGTTGCGAAGCCAGCGCCGGAAACGGGCATTGGGCCTTGTGGTTTCCAAAGGGAAAATGGCGCGCGGGTCAGGGTTGTGCCAATTAATTTGCCCCAATTCATCAGCCATCGGGAAGAACCCCTGCGAATAAGCGGCCAGCAGAAGCTCCGCGCTGAGCTTGGGGCGGTCCGTTGCGGGATCGCGTTTGCTCATTCGGCCTTCACCACGCGTTGCGTAAGCCGCGATCCACCTACGCACACATCCACAATGTACAGGCCCGCGCGCAAATGCGAGAGCAGGTCGTTCTGGATGCGCACACGGCCATACGTTCCCGACTCCAGTGCCGAGGAAGTGGACCAAACGAGTTTTCCGAGCACGTCGTACATCTTCAGGTCCATCGAATTTGAAGAGCCGGCGTAAAGCTCAATGTCCAAGAAATCCGCAAAGGGAACGGGCATCACGTTCAGCACGGTGGGTGTTGAGAGTTGGGTCAAGTCACGGCCACTGAGCAGCAGATGCGCACGCCAAAAATCCGGAATGCCGTATCCGAGGTCGTTATCTGGATGCGTGTATTGCGATGCACTTTTCCGGATCGCGTCCATGATGTCGTGCGCGGTCCGGTCGCGGTGCAACTGCCACAGGCACGCGCTAAGGCCCGCCACCAATGGCCCGGCGAAAGAGGTGCCATTTATCGGCCCCACGTTCTCCCCACCAACATCCAAGCCGATGGTTCCCAAGCCCACGGCGCTCACGTCCGGTTTCACGCGGCCGTCGGCAGCGGGTCCACGTGAACTAAAGCTGGCCAGTACGCGGTCGTTGTCCACTGCACCAACAGCGAGAATGTCGAACGCATCCGCAGGTACGCCGATGAAATGCCAGTCGTTCGCGCCGCTGTTCCCGGCGCTGTTCACCGGGATCATCCCTTTGCGCGTGGCGATGTCCGCTGCGATCGTCATGTGCGAGGTAAGCCCGTTTAGGTCCGCGTAGGTATGGTCCTGCGTGCTGTCATCGAAGGTGGTGTAGCCCAGCGACGTGTTGAGCACGTCGCAACCGATGCTGTCACATACTTCAGCTCCGCTCACCCAGTTGTCTTCTTCCACAATGTGTTCACTATCGGCGTCCTCGGTGCGCAACAGAACGTAGTCCGCTGCTGGCGCGGTTCCCAGCAGTTCACCTTCCACCTTTCCGGCCATCACGGAAAGCACGGAGCGGCCATGGAAATGTTCCGCATACACATTGCCGCCAGCCTGCACGAGGTCGCGTGTGTACAGAATGCCGTTGCGGGCGCGTAGGGCGGCCAAGCCCGGCAACACGTCCGCATTTTGGTAGCCTGCGTCCAGTATGCCGATCAACAGGCCTTCGCCCTTCGCGCCGCCCACTTTGTGGAGGAGATGCCCGTTCATCATTTCAACCTGGCGGTAGGAAGTGCCGTAATCATTGGCGTAGGATTTAGTAGCGCTGCCAAACTTGTTGGGATGTCTAGCCGGGCGGACATTTCCGTCTACGAGCATCTTGATTACATGCACAAAAGGCAGTAGCCCCAATGTGTCCAACGCAAGTGTGTCCGTGCTACGGATGGTCACGGCGTTGAACCACTTGCTGCGGTTCAGCAGTTGCATGTCGCCAGAAGCGAGCAACTGCGCGATGTACGCGGGGTCCACGGGCAGGTCCAACGAATCGATGGCGATGTTCTGCCGCTGCCTGCGTTCCAGCGCGCGCTGCGATAGGTATGCCTCTGGCGCGGTAAGGCTATACGGCGTTTGGGCCTTGTCGATGAATTGCACCCAATACGTGGCGGGGGCGGTTTGAGCGAAAAGGGGGGAGAAGAGAAGAAAGACGAAAAACAGGCCACAAATTCGGCCAACGGAAGTTGGTTGCACATGGATTGCAAAGGATTTCATTCCTCGTCTTCTCGTTTCTCCGAAATCCTCCTCCGCGCCCTCCGCGGTTAAACCTTATTGCGGTCCGTACCCCGTAACAACCTGCTTATACCATGTACCCCGAACACCGGAGAACTGTGTGTTGGTGCTGTCCACCTCACGGTACACAAGGCCGATGTGTTTCGCGTAGCGCTCGAAGTAAGTGTTGGTAATGATCGCGTTGTTGAAGTAGGTGGTCTTCACCAGCAGCGTGCTGTCGAAGCTCATTCCGTTCACGGACCATGGAACATCGATGGCTTCGTAGGTAAGTTCGTAAGGTGCACCGGTGTTGGTCGCATTGGTGTTCCAATCCGCGCCGGTGCGCGCGGGGAAGATCAGTTTGACGCGCCTTTCATTTTCTTCGGCACGTTCGGCGTTCGTGGACGTGCGGACCTGCCACCAGACGTCTTTTGGAAGCCACTCGCCGCTGGCGGTGTCCTGCCGGTAACGGATCAATTGCTGCGCAGGGCGGCCTTCGGGATCGGTGAAGGCGTTGGTAATGCGCTCCCTCAGCGGATAGTGCAGGCTGTCGTGTTGGGCTGTAAGGTCGTTGCGCCACACGGAATCAACGGTGTATTCAACCCAACGCCCAGTGTCGGTGGGGAAGTAGGCATAGCCGAGGTCGATGGAAGCGGGAGTCTCTCCGTCCTTCTTGCAACCGGTATTGGCAGCAATGAGTAAGCCGATTATCCCAAATAAAGGAAGTGCGTGTTTCATGTTCATTGGGGCTCGCGGTCAATGAATCCTCCGCCGACCACATCGTCCCCATCGTAAAAGACGGCACTTTGCCCCGGTGCGATGCCCGCCACCTTGGCATGAAGATCAACACGCACATGTGTACCGTCCATCTGGATGGTGGCCGGCGTGCCTTTGTCTTTGTACCGGATCTTGGTAACGGTTTCCATTTCACCCTTTAACGACGGCACTTTTTGGAAGTTGGGCTGACGCACCCAAGCGATTTGCTTGTCCAAGTCCTCCTTGCTGCCAAGCACCACGGTATTCGTCTCGGGGATGATCTCCGTAACGTACTTCGGCGTGCCGGTCGCAATGCCTAAGCCTTTGCGTTGGCCGATGGTGAAGAACGGGTAACCATCGTGTTCGCCGAGCGCGGCACCGTCCGTGCCCACGAGTTTACCGTGCGCCAGTTTTTCAAAGGCTTCGGGGTCCTTGCGTTTCAGGAAACCGCGGTAGTCGTTGTCCGGGATGAAGCAGATCTCGTAGCTCTCACTTTTCTTGGCCAATTCCGGAAAGCCGCTGTCAACAGCCATCGCGCGGATGTCGCTCTTCTTGAAACCACCGATGGGAAAGCGCGTGCGGGCGAGATTTTCCTGCGCCAGACCCCACAGCACGTAGCTCTGGTCCTTTCCGGGATCGAGGCCTTTGCTCACTACGAAACGGCCAGCGTCCTCGCGCACTTTCGCATAGTGCCCGGTGGCGATCAGTTCGCAATCCAGCATGTCAGCGCGCTTCAACAAGGCTTCCCACTTGATGAAGGTGTTGCAAAGCACACAGGGATTAGGTGTGCGACCGGCCATGTATTCGCTGGTGAAGTTGCCGATGATAGCAGACCCGAACTCCTCGCGTATGTCGATTATCATGTGGTGGAAGCCACGGCTCACGGCCATCTCGCGGGCATCGTTAATGCTGTCCAAGTCGCAGCAGCCGGTCACGCGCTTGCCGGTACCGTTGGCTGCGTAATCCCACGTTTTCATGGTTACGCCGATCACCTCGTAGCCTTGGTCATGCAGCATCAACGCGGTCACGGAGCTGTCCACTCCGCCGCTCATGGCCACCAATACTCTTCCGTGCTTGCTCATTGCTTTTGCGTCCCGTCCACGGGCGCTCCGTTCACGTAAACCAATGTGGACACGAGGTTTCCCTTCTCATCGTATTCCTTCACCGGACCTTCCATCACATCGTTCTTATATGTGCCTTCGCGCTTTTTCGTTTGACCTTTCAGTTCGCGTTCCACGTCGGGTCTTTCTTCACCTTCCGGACCCAGTTTAAAAGGTGCATCCGTCCAAGTGCCGTTGCCATACCACTCCGTGAACGGTCCTTCGCGCTTGCCGCCTTTGTAAGTGGTCTCGCTCTTTTTTTGTTGATCATCCCAGTACTCCGTGAAGAGGCCGTTCTCGTATTTCTGTTTCACGAAGGTGCCTTGCGCGTAAAGAACCTGCATCTGCACGGAGCCGTCCTCGTTGTAGTACGTCCAGCCACCATCCCTGCTTCCGTTCACGTAATTGCCTTGGATTTCTTTGTTGCCCTTGGGGAAGAAGAATGTTTCGCTTCCCTCAGGAGCGCCCTTCACATACGTGGCTTGGTACTTCGGTTTGCCGTCGTTGTAAAACTGCTCCGCCTTTCCGTTTTCCTTTCCGTTTTTGAAATTCCGGCGTTCCGCAACTTTCCCATCGGTGTAGAAGGCGGTCATTTCGCCGTCCATCTTACCGGCATTCCAGTGTTCGGTGCTGCGGAGAATTCCCGCGTCATCGTAATAATTCCAAGTGCTGTCTTTTTCTTGGCCGAGATAGCGCCCTTCGGCCATCAGCTTGCCGTTGGGATGGAAGTGCTTACCGTGCGCGGCATTGGATCCGGCGTAATGGCTCACTTGGCTTTCCACCTTCCCGGTGGTGCTGTAATAGGTGAAGCTGCCCACGGGCTTATCGTCCTTGAATTGGCCAGTGTAGCGTAGTTGGGTGCTTTCGGCCCAAGTGCGTTGCCAAGGCCCTTGCTTATGGCCTAGGTCGTCTTTTTGGTTGATGGCACCGCCGGGCTGGGCCATGCAGAAGCTGGCCGTAACAAGGAAACTTAAAAGTGCGAACGAGCGAGTGGTCATGTTGAAATATGCGGGAATTCCGCCGCGCGAAGGTAAGAACGGCGCAGGGGCGGACTTGGTGTGGGGGATCGTACTTCAAGATCCGCGCCAACAACTTGCGTGCTTTCACAATATCCGCCGCAAGTAGTTCACCTGTCCCAAATGGTAGTTGAGGTGCCCGTGCAGATGCAGCAGAAAGTAGCCGGTAGTGGTTTCCTCCGGCAATACCCGGATCGGGAACGGCTGGGTCAGTCGACTTTTATCCAATGCCACTAGGGTGTCATCCACGGCAGTAATGGTCTTTTTTAATTCCTCCAGAAGCTCCAGCTTAGGAATGCTCTTTGCGGCGAATTCACGCTCCCGATCCCGCGAATAGGCACTGCCGCCGAGCACTGCTCCTATGAAGTGCCTCAGGTTGCCGCAGATGTGGAGAGCCAAATTGCCGGCGCTGTTTGTAACGCTGCCTGTGGTTCGCCAAATGTCCTCTTCCGCCTTGAAAGCATCGATCTCATTGCACAATTTGTGCAGGTCGCGGGCAAACAGACTACGGAGGTCAGTAAGCATGGGGGCGCTCTTTTCAACGCTGAAGGTAATCAAAAGCGGGAGCTTCGGGTCTGGGTCTGGTCCTGAAATGAAGAAAGCCCCAAAAGAGGGGCTTTCTTGCGGTCCGGACGGTCCTTCCCGCATCTACGCTTCACTTCGTGCGGGATAAACTTCTCGTCCCGTCGGGTTAAACGAAAAAAGCTCCCAAAAGAGGGAGCTTTTTGCGGTCGGACGGGACCTGAACCATTCTTATCCCCCTTTGTCGAATTGTGGTTTGCCTACGCGCCAACGGTGGGATTCGCAGAAGGCTGAATAAAGACGAAACGGGGAAAGGAACGACAACGGACCGACAACCGACTATATTCCCCGTTATACCTAGCATCACACACGGCACGGATCGAACCTGCGGACCCCCCAGCCCGGGGGCCGGCTGGGGTGTCGTTGCGGGGGCGGACCGGTGGGGCGGCCCTGAACAACGGGGCGTTCCCCGCGTCCTGTCAACCAAAGTGAACGACTACCTGGAGTTGCAGGATGGTTCCAGTCTACAGCAGCCGTTCACGAAAACGGTTGCGGGGTCGACGGAACAAGGCAAGGCCGAGGTCATACGGCGGCCGGCGACAAATGCCTCGGGGGACGGCTCGGAACCCACCCGACGCGCTCGATAAGGCGATAACGGGACACACAAGGCAATCGTTTCGGGTCTACATCCGCTAAAGCGCGGCGCCGGGGCCGTGGGGGCCCGGGCGGGGCAGCGAGTTGGGGAGGGGGGACAAAATGCCCTCTAGTGAGGTTGGCCCTTGGCTATCGGAGGAATTAAACCACACACTATCGGTCTGCACATATTCTGCACTGTGCAACGGGGTGCCAATACAAACTGCAATCGAGCAGAATTTCAAGATCCAATGGATTCAAACGCTTGAGGATAGGCTATAAACCGGAATCACCTAGTCAGCCGCTCAACCGCCTAGAGTGGAATTGCTCAACCGCCGTCTACGTTCATATCGTGAAGGAACTACTTAATAGAGGGTACCTCTTTCTGCGGGAAGACGCCAGGATGCGGCATATCCGACTGTTCGCGGCTTCACAGTCGATTACCGTTTCCGGTCGAGACGGTACGGAATTATCCCCGGACGAACGGCGATTCATGGTCGGCCTGGCAAGGCAAAGGCAAGACGACGTTACCAGGGGCAGAGGACATGAAAGCGTTTCAACGTTGGGTCCGATTACCTCGACCCTAGGCATGGGTTCGTTTGCGTCAGGTTCGCCAACAATGGCAACCCAAACGCAAATGGAACAGGTATTTTCTCACAGGTCCCGTCGCTGACCTACAGGGCTACATCGCCCAAACGATCCAACGTGAATTATCGGTCATCCTGAAGGCGGACCCCGCCCCGGATCCCGATGAACTGGTCACCCGCAAACAGGCCGCGCAATACTTGGGGTTGTCGTTGCCGACGTTGCATGAGTACACCATGCGCGGACTGGTGACGGCCTATCGGCTGGGGTCGAGGGTGCGCTATCGGAAAGGCGATCTACTGAACTGCCTGCTGAAGGTTCAGACCGTGAAACACCGCGCCGCCTAATGGATACCCCTGCATTCGCCAAACACCACCGCATCACCTTCGACCTCGACATTGATTCGGGCTGGTACATCCGCAGACCCGCCCCGATCCACTTCGCCAAGTTGCCGGGGAAACTGAAGGTCGAGCAGACACAGATCGAACGGTTCAGGAACCAAGGGGCTGAAACGATCATCACCGGACCAATGAGGGACAAACGGCGCACGTTCTATACTGGTCTGCGACAACTACCTGTCGAGGGTTGCTATGTGGGCAACGACTACGAACAGCGCAACGGGAAGGTCCTCGTTGGTCCTGTTCCAGTTCAGCGCGGATCATTCGAACTGACCTTTCTATTTCAACGGGTACTACAAGGCGGCATCTGAAGACCGCAGCCGTTACCGTGTTATTCTTTCAGGACCAGCACCAGGGGCGCGTGACGGCCCCTGCCCTGTTATCGCCTTTACACAGGCATCACCCTGCAATGACGACTACGCGAGTTACTACACCTGCGAGGTAGGGCGCGCCTTTGGATCACCCTTACTGTCGTTCAGCGACCAGTGAATGAGGATACCGGGGAACTGTTGGGACCGATGCACGATGCGCGGAATATGGCCGCATGACCTTACCATTACCCCAGCGGACGTACCACGATGCGGATCGTTCCACAAACCGCGCACGGGGCAACTGGGACGAATACACGTTCACGCAATTCCTGGAGACTGTAGATGAACTATGCAGAACCTTCGACCTCGACCCCCATACACGATAAAGGATGCCAGTACGGCCTACCCTTCGACCTGCTGCGGGATGAAGTGAAGTTCACCAAGGCCGCGCCTTTGCATCGCATGGGAATCTATACGTTGAACGACCTACTGAACCCCGGCGCATGGAGACAACTACAGGCCCGCATCTTGGGCATATACGATGAACTGTTCATCCTCGAACCGTCGATCACCAAGGCCCCATTGACACCTTCGCAGCGCACGTTCACCACCGTAGCCACCGCACCGGGTTACTGGCAAGGGCTGACCAAGGGACAACGATACAAGGCCCGCGCGCGCTATGCCGACATCGTGGAACAGTTCGCCAGTAGCAACCTGAAGGGCGAACTACGCGAGGAGCTGGTCGGCAAGTTGAACGACCTGCTGAACGATGCCGAAACCACTGTCGAAAAGGGTGACCCTTTCACCAATATCCTAGGGCCTACGATCCAAGGTAAAGGGGGACCCTTTCACGGTTCAGTTAATGTGGGAACTGGTCACCCTACGGACACCGGGAACGATGGACCGGTCACCGCCCCTTGTACTGTTAAAGAAACAAGGGATAACAAAGGCGAAACAAAGGTGGAGGCCCGGTTTTGCCTGACCTGCGGTCATGACATTAGCGACCAGCGGAAAGGATCACGCTACTGTTCAGAGAGCCGGTACGGCAAGGCCGCTAAACAGTGCCGGAACGCAGGTAGCAACCCTCGGAACAATCGTCTGCGATCCTTGGAACTGATCGAGCGTGACCCGCTACTGTTCGACCATCGGCCATACATCGCCGCGTACGTCGCTGAATCACCACGCATCACAATCTATAATAGAACAAAGTAGACCATGGCACGAGGAAGAAAAACAGGCGGTCGGCAATTTGGCACCCCGAACAAGGCCACGTCTACACTAACGGAACAGGTCGAACAGGCCACAGGCGGTGAACCTATCCCTGTGCTATTGGCACGCATCGGGGCGAAGGCCATGAAGGATCGGGATTACCAGACCGCTATCAACGCATTGAGCAAGGCCGCTGCATACGTCTATCCACGGCTGCAATCAATTACCACCCCGGATACTCCCAACGTTCTACTCCCGCACTTAGTGGTGAATGCGGACGGGATGGCGAAGGTTCCCGAAAATTGGCCGGGACCAGTTATTCGGTTCGCAATGCGTAGCCCGCAGGATCCGCCGTCTACTATACTGGTTTGAAGTAGGATTCACCCGGCCCGTATCCAGACCGTATTTATCGGCTATTAACGGGACGACTATGCGATCACGGCCCCGGAACATGCAGAGGTTTCCCGTCACATCGCGCACGTAAGGCGCACGCACACGCAAGGCCATGCAGACGGGGTTTCCGAAACCATCGCGCGCGTAACGGGACCCCGTGTTCACCTTGTTTCCGCCTTGTTACACCGTGTTTTCACCGTTATAACAGCGGAATAACAGCGGTGAAAACAGACGAACTACTGCGCCAGAGAAAGGCCCTGTTTGCGTTTAGCGTCCTTTTTCCTTGCGCCAACGTTCAGGGGGATTGTAACCGCTGCAACGGTCCCGCAAAAGATCAACACAGGCGCGGCCAGTTCATTCTGGTTCCAGCTCGTGGAGGTCATGAAATTCCCCGCGATCAACATCCCGAATGTCATGATTCAGCAGGTGCAACTAAGTCGTCTGGTTGAACGCCTTGATCTCATTCGGATGATACACATCTGGGGCCGGTGGAAGATCTTGCCATGCCCTCTAATGCACACATCAACAATGCTATGACTAGGAATCTCTGGGACGAAACTATGCATCGCTGTGTTCCCATCTTGTATTGTGTCAAATCTCAATAACAGGCGAGGAACAGGTGGCAATCGCCACAAACCGACAACCCAGTGACAACGCTACAACGAGGATCGCCGGAACCCTTTGCTATTGCTAGGATTGCGGCGAAACTTATGCGGTCCGGACGGGACTCGAACCCGCGACCTCCGCCGTGACAGGGCGGCATTCTAACCAGCTGAACTACCGAACCGTTTTGCTTCAACTTTCGCCGAAGCGGCTGCAAATGTAATCCGTTCGGTGGATCCCGCAAGCTGTGGTTTTTCGGAAGCTGGAAAATGAAGTGGCACGAGTGCGCTACATCAGCCTGAGTCCCCCGTCTACCCTGACAACTGACAACTAATACAGTCGGCTCCGCTTAATCAAAAATTGCAACAGCACATTTTCAAACCCCGCATTGATGTCCGCCTCCACCAGCTCAATGCGGTATTGGCCGCATTTCAACTTCAGCTCGTGCCAAAAGGCGTTCATGGCGGTTTTGTAGGCGGTGCGCACTTCGGCGGCGTGGGCCTTCACTTGTTCGCCGCTTTCCAGGTCCACGAAGGTGTACGGGCGGTCTTCCAAAGCGAGTTCCAGCTCGTGCTTGCGGTCCACCACGTGGAAGAGGATCACATCATGCTTGTTGTAGCGCAGGTGCTGCATGGCGTCGAAAAGCTCCTCACGGCGGGCGCTGTTGTCCATCATGTCGCTGAAGAGCACCACGAGCGAGCGGCGGTGGGTGCGGCGGGCAATGTCGTGCAGGGCTTCCACCGCGCTGGTGCCTTGCTCGCGTGCGGGTGCTTCAGTGCTTAGCAGGCCGTCCAACTGGGCCATGAGGTGGCGCAGGTGTACGGCATTGCTGCGGGCCTGTTCCGTAAGCAGCACGTGGTCGGAGAAAACAGTGAGCCCCACGGCATCGCGCTGTTTGCGCAGCAGCGCTATCAACGCAGCGCTGGCGTAGGTGGCGAATTCAATTTTATTGAACTGCTTCGGTGCTTTTTCCGAAGTGGCCGGGTAGTACATGCTGCTGCTGGCATCGATCACCAATTGGCAACGCAGGTTCGTTTCTTCCTCGTAGCGTTTCACGAACAGCTTGTCGGTGCGCGCGAAGAGCTTCCAATCAATATGGCGCGTGCTTTCGCCGGGATTGTAAGCGCGGTGCTCCGCAAATTCCACACTGAAGCCATGGAACGGGCTTTTGTGCAGGCCGGCAAGAAATCCTTCCACCACTTGGCGGGCATGGAATTCCAACTGGCTAAGGGCTTGAATATGGTGTTGGTCTATCGGCATCGAAGGGGCAAAGGTCGGGTATGTGGTTGAAGCTGCAAGCCTTTAGCCACAAGCCACAAGCTTGGTCGAGCTTGTGGCTTGAAGCTTGCAACTTGGGGCTTGAACAAGTCTGATGCATCTACCTTCGTTCCTCACCAAAATGCTTATACCATGTCGAATCAACGTTTTCCTCAAGTACGCTTGACCCATCCCAAAGGCCCCTCGGATCACGTGGATTCCGGTGCCGGCCTGGACTTTTATCTGGACAATGATACCGTGGTCCGCGTAGGTCTCCTTGAACGGCCGGAACACGGCGATTGGGTAGTGCAGGTGGAAGGCGCGAACGGCACGTCGATCACCGTGGAACCTGGTGAGGGCAAGGCTTTTGTGGCGGGGAGAGCAAGGGAGTGAAGGAAAAACCCAGAAGCAGCGAATGGAAACTGACCAACGTCCATTGATTACATTCGAGAACCCAAACCTGCGGAAATGAGATTATTCATACTCCCACTGCTATTTGTTTTTTCCTTCACGGCCAATGCCCAGAATTGGGATTTGTTCCCATTGAATCAGAAGTCGGTTTACGTGGATAGCACGCAAGCCTTGCTTAGCACAGAGCAGCATGTGGTGGATTCCATTCGAATTTCTGGTAATGTTCGCACCCTTTACTTTGACCAAGAGAGCAGCAGTGGTTCCGCTTACGGCTGTGAAGGAATAACCGGCGTTCCGCAACAGTGGGCTTTTAATTCCTATATCATCGATTCGTTGGTCGAAGTTTCGGATACTGTCTATTTTCAATCCACCTTCAGCACAACGCCCTTCTACTTTCTCCCTCAAGCATCAGTAGGCCAAAGCTGGTCGGTGATTTCATCGTCATTCGCTAATGGATATAACACCATTACGATAACATGCGCAATGGCTGGTGTACAAACTTTCTTGGGACTTACGGACAGCGTCAAGGTCTTTTCGCTACTGCCCAACGGCAACTCTCCGGGGCAACTACCCATAAGTAATCAGCATATTGTGCTGAGTAAGAATTATGGCCTGCTATCCTATGTGCCTTTTGATCAATTCATGTACCACCCGGCAAATTCGCAATTCCAGACAAGGGAACTGGTCGGGTTGCAAATTGGAGCCATTACGGCAGGATATCAGCGGCCTGTAGTTTCCGGCTATTTCCATTTAAGTCCAGGAGATTTGCGCAGTTGGGAATTGCATTTTATGCCAGCTTGGATCATCGAACCTGAAACGCTGGAATACATGAAGGACAGCATTACAGGGGCTGTAAGCACGAGCGACTCTGTGGTTTACACGTTTGACCGAACGTTCTATCATTATGACCAGTCGGTTTCGTTCCATGAAGGGTTAACCGAGCGCTATTGGTTGCCCGATTTAAAAGCGATGCTTGAAGCGCCGGGCTATGGGATTGCAATCGGGGCTGGCTTGCAGTATAATAGCTTTGGCATTTTCGAACCGGTTTATGGGCAACCTTTGGTTTGGACTGCGACTCCACATGAATGGATATACGAGCCATTACTCGAAGCAACGGTGGAGCATCTTTCCCTTTATTATTCGGGCTCATTTTTAGATACAGCACAATGCCAGTTTCTCGAAGCGTCTGATCTCGCTGCTCAGGTTGACGTGGATAATTGGGCCGGGGTAACGCGCAAATACTTGTACAATATCAACGAAACTACCCAAACGCTCCTCGGCTTTCGTATCAACGGAATAGTAAAGGGCTTGTTAACCGTCGGAGTCAATCAAGCCCGAATAATCAATCGCACAGCCCTCACGATCCAACCCAATCCCGCCAAGGAAAGCATCACCCTCCAAGGCATACCGCACGGCACAACCGGCCTTTTCACCGTATACGACGGCCTTGGCCGGGAGGTCATGAGCGGTTCGCTTGCCACTTCCCCGGTTTCCGTTGGAGGACTCCAACCCGGCCTTTATGTGGTGCAGTTGCGGTTGCAGGACAGAACGACAACGGCGCGCTTCGTGAAGGAGTGAAGTCAGTTGTCCGTTGTTAGTTGTCAGTTCTCAGGCGTTGCAGCGCCAAGGCGCTCTGGTGGCAGCGTACATTGCATCGTCCCGTCGGGGCGGCATTTAGTGCAGCCTGACAACTAACAACTGAAAACTAACCAAGAACCGCTTTCAAATAATGCGCGGTATGGCCAATGCCACTGGCCACCAACCCGTCCGGAGTGCCTTCAAATACGATAGAACCACCGGCATCACCGGCTTCGGGACCAAGGTCGAGCAGGTGGTCCGCGCAGGTGATCACTTCCAAGTTGTGTTCGATCACCAGCACGCTGTGGCCATTGTCTATCAAGGCGTTCAGGGCTTTCAGCAACTTGGCGATGTCATGGAAATGCAGGCCCGTGGTTGGTTCGTCGAAGATGAAAAGCGTGGGCTTTTCATCGCTGCCTTTTATTAGGAATGAAGCCAGCTTGATACGTTGCGCTTCGCCGCCGGAAAGCGTGCTGCTGCTTTGGCCAAGCTTCACATAGCCTAAGCCGGTTTCCTGCAAGGGCAGCAGCTTGTCCGCGATGCGCTTTACGGCGTTGTGCTTTTCCTTGTGCTGGTTGAAGAAGAGCAGGGCATCATCCACCGTCATGTCCAGCAGGTCCGCAACGTCCTTGCCTTGGAATTTCACTTCCAAAATTTCTTCCTTGAAGCGTGTTCCGTGGCAGACTTCGCAGACCAAATTGATGTCCGCCATGAACTGCATTTCGATATGCACTTCGCCTTCGCCTTGGCACACTTCGCAGCGTCCGCCGTCCACGTTGAAGCTGAAGTATGCGGGCCTGTAACCGCGCATCTTGGCGGCTTCTTGCTCGCTGTACAATTGGCGGATGTCGTCCCACGCTTTCACGTAAGTCACAGGATTGCTGCGCGAAGAACGGCCGATAGGATTTTGGTCGATCATCTCCACGGCTTTTATGCGGTGCAGATCGCCGGTAAGTTCCTTGAATTCGCCGGGCCGTTCGCCACCGCCGCCTTCCAGCTCGCGGCGCAGGGCAGGGTAGAGGATGCGCTTAACCAACGTGGTTTTACCGCTGCCGCTTACGCCGGTCACCACGGTCAGCATGTGCAGCGGGAAAGCCGCGTCGATGTTTTTCAAATTGTTCTCGCAAGCGCCCTTTACGTTAATGCGGTCGCGCACCGGGCGGCGGCGGTCAGGTCGTTTGATCTGCTCGCGGCCGGTGAGGTACTTGGCCGTGAGGCTGTCGCTCTCCATCAACTGGTCGTGCGTTCCGCTGAACACCACTTCGCCGCCGTGCGTGCCTGCTTCCGGGCCCATGTCGATGATGTGGTCCGCAGCGCGCATCACCTCTTCATCGTGCTCCACCACGATCACGGTATTGCCGAGATCACGCAGTTGCTTCAACACTTCGATCAAGCGGTGCGTATCGCGCGGATGCAGGCCAATGCTGGGTTCGTCCAGAATGTACATGCTGCCCACCAAGCTGCTGCCGAGCGAGGTGGCCAAGTCGATGCGTTGCGTTTCGCCTCCGCTGAGCGTGTTGCTACGGCGGTCCAAGGTCAAGTAACCCACGCCCACTTCGTCGAGATAGCGCAAGCGATTGGTGATCTCTTTCACTAAGCGTTCGGCCACCTTGGCATCGTTGCCGGGCAACTTCAGCGCTTTGAAAAACGCCAAGCATTTGGTGATGGGCAGGCGTGCCAGCTCGGTGATGTCCGTGCCCGCCACCTTTACATGCAGCGCTTCCGGACGCAGGCGCGAGCCGTGGCACAGTGTGCAGGTGGTTTTTCCGCGGTAGCGGCTGGCCAACACACGGTATTGGATCTTGTAGCTCTTTTGCTCACAGTACTGGAAGAAGGCATCGATGCCGTGCAGGCCGCGCGTGCCATTCCACAACAACCGCCGCTGTGCCTCGGAAAGTTCGCGGTATGGGCGGTGGATCGGGAAGTCACGATCGCCGAGGTCGCGGATGAAATCGCGTTTCCATTCGCTCAGTTTTTCGCCGCGCCATGGAGCAACGCAATCGTCGTAAAGCGAAAGCGATTTGTCGGGGATCACCAAGTCGGGGTCCACGCCAAGAATGCTGCCGTGGCCTTCGCAACGCGGGCAAGCACCCACGGGATCGTTGAAGCTGAAAAGCTTGGGACTGGGTTCCTCGAAGGTGATACCGTCCAGTTCGAAACGGTCGCTGAACCGCATTTCCTTCGGCTTTCCCTTGGCGTCCGTGCCCAACAGCACGCAGGCGCCTTGGCCCTCGAAGAACGCGGCTTCGGCACTGTCTGCGATGCGGCCCTCCGATTCGTCTTCGCCAGAGAGCACGGTAATGCGGTCCAACACGATGCTCCACGGTCCGTCGCTGAGGTTTTTCGCGATCAACAGGTCTTCAATCCGCACAACATCACTGCCATCGTGAACGCGCGCAAAGCCTTGCTGTTGCAGCACGTCCAAGTGTTCGCGCAAGCTGCGACCTTCAGGCAAATGCACCGGCGCCATTAATAGCACGGTGCTGTCCTTCGGGAAGGAGTTTGCGCCCGCCACCACGTCTTCTATGGTGTCACGCTTCACTTCGCGGCCACTTTCGGGGCTGAAGGTGTGGCCCGCGCGGGCGAAGAGCAGTTTGAGGTGGTCGTACACTTCGGTGCTGGTACCCACGGTGCTGCGCGGGTTGCTCGTCATCACCTTCTGTTCAATGGCAATGGCAGGGCTGATGCCGGTAATGCGGTCCACATCGGGCTTTTCCAAGCGGCCCAGAAACTGGCGCGCGTAGCTGCTAAGGCTCACCACGTAGCGGCGTTGGCCCTCAGCATAGAGCGTATCGAAGGCCAACGAGCTTTTGCCGCTTCCGCTAAGGCCGGTGATCACCACCAGTTTGCCGCGCGGAATGTTCACCGTGATGTTCTTCAGGTTGTGGACGCGCGCGCCCTGCACGCTGATAAAGGCTTGTTTGATCACAGGCTTGGGGACGGAAGCCAGGTCCGGCACAGCGGCTTTGGGCTGCGGCGGTGCCTTGGCCTTCTTTTCTTGGGAACGGGAATGGGGTCGGGGCTTTTCACGGGGCCGCGAATTTACGGAGCATGGTCCAGTATCGAAGAGATCCCGTATATTTGGCATAGTAGGACGTTCCGGGAACGACATTTGCAACAGGCCGAACAATAATTCAGCAACAGGCAACGTTTAGCCCGTACCCAGCGTCTACTTATCTGCAAAGGCGAACTTTCGCCGCCCCACAAACTAAACAGGACAACCTATAGCAAGACCTCTACTCCGAAGTCCCCTGAACCCTCTTCGGGCAAAAACAGTAAGGTCATGTTGTCCACCCCATCGGGTCCTGCGAAATCAGGTACTCCCACAGATGTCGAGCTCGTTCGCCGCTATTGCGGTGGCGAAGAATATGCCTTCGAGCTGCTGCTCATGCGGCATAAGCGCAAAGTGTGGTCCCACATCTTCCTTATGGTGCGTGATCGCGAGGTAACAGAAGATCTTTTCCAGGAAGCCTTCATCAAAGTGGTACACCACTTGAAGGCCGGCAAGTACAATGAGGAAGGGAAATTCCTGCCTTGGGTTATGCGCATTGCGCACAACTTGGTCATCGACCATTTCCGCCGGTTGAAAAAGATGCCGATGAGCCGCAGCACCGACGAATACGACGTATTCGCCACGCACGCCCAATCGGAAAAGAACGTGGAAGAACGCATCGTGAACGCCCAGATCGACGAGGACGTGCGGAAGCTCATCGACCAATTGCCACCGGAACAAAAAGAGGTAGTGGTGATGCGGACTTACTTGGACATGAGCTTCAAGGAGATCGCCGAACACACGGACGTAAGCATCAACACGGCTTTGGGCCGGATGCGTTACGCCCTCATCAACATGCGCAGACTGATCAAGCAACACAAGATGGTGCTTGAACGGGCCTGATCCCTACGCGTGAGGGATCCCGCCCCAGGAACGTCGGCCCGTAAGCCGGCGTTCGTGTTTTATACAATTGCCGGTCCGCGCTTGCAGCGCGAGCCTCTGTCACCCCGGCGAAGGCCGGGGTCGCACTCGACGGCGGTGCAGCAGGACTTTCTTAAGCGTGACCATCCTCAGCACGCGGCTCGGCATCCGCAATTGTCCGATGACCCGAGATGAGCTGAGCTACGCAGGTCTAATCACCAATCACCCCTCGCCAATCACCCAGTCCCCACAATAACCCCTTTCGCCCGGCGTTTATCCACAAAACCACAACGCATGGCACACGCTACTCTTCGGAAAGCAAGTCGTAAACGGATGGAAATGCCCGCCCAGCAGGGCCCCAGGGAGGCGACGATAAAGTCCATCCTCAGCTACAGCAAGGCCTTAAAGGTCGTAACAGTCCCGCCAGTAGGGCAGGTGGACATTGTATTGAACTGACGGAACACGGAATTTATGGGATCGGGGCTCCAGCAATGGTGCCCCGTTCTTGTTTCCCCATGTTCCGGTCCTGCTGTATGGTGAATCACCGAAACATGGCCTTCCTCCCAATTTCCTTGCAAATGGGGCACTTAAGCGGGTCATGCCGCTGCGCTGTACAATACTCCCGGCCGAAGTAGATGATCTGCAGGTGAAACACGTTCCAAGTGTCTTCCGGGAATAAACGTTTCAGGTCCGCTTCAGTCTGCTCCACGTTCTTGCCGGTGCTCAATCCCCAGCGCCTGGCGAGGCGGTGTATGTGCGTGTCCACCGGGAAGGCAGGCACGCCGAAGGCTTGTGACATCACCACACTGGCGGTCTTATGGCCGACGCTGGGCAAGGCTTCCAGCTCCGCGAAGGTGTTCGGTACTTGTCCACCGTGTTTCTCCAAAATGATCTCCGAAAGCCCATGGATCCCCTTGCTCTTCGCCGGTGAAAGTCCGCAAGGTTTGATGATCTCGCGGATTTCCTCCACTTCCAGTGCCGCCATCTGCTTTGGGTTGCGGGCTTTGGCGAACAACACCGGTGTTATCTCATTCACCTTTTTATCGGTGCATTGGGCACTCAGCACCACGGCAACCAACAGGGTGTACGGGTCCACGTGGTCCAGCGGTATCGCTGGCTGCGGATATAGCTTTTTCAATGTTTTCGCCACGAAGGCAGCTTTTTCTTTCTTGGTCATGGGTGCACACAAAGGTGCGGTTGGAATGTAGGTCCATCAATCCGCCTCACTGTAAAACAGTTGTAACGGGGAGAATTTGCCGGACTTGAATCGAATTTTACCGTTCAGGGGCGATCATCAGATCGTAGCGCCTCACAGCTCTTCCAAAACGGATTTCCCGCTCGACCCATCTCCTGAAGTCCAGCGCCAGGTTTCGTGAAGCCGGATCTTACCATTGGGCATTACTTCAGGTTTTGAGGTACAGACACCCGTCATAAGTTCCCCTCTCAGGTTGACCTGGTGGTAGCGCATTTCAATAAGGCCATTTTTGTCCACCAATCCGATCAAGTGTCCTTTGCTAATCTGGCCTCCCTGATATTCAGAGGTTAAAATGTTGCCACTTTGTTTATAGGCGAAAACGGTCTCGGCTGTCGTTTCACCATTATCGGTGTTCTCAACCGGCCTGAATAGTTTGTTGTTGTAGTCCATTCACTTCACGACCTTATTTCTTAATCCTCACGTAGTGTCTTTAACCCACTCGCAGGGTCTTCGCCAATAAATGTGCGCTCCAGCAAGCATGACCCTGCGACCGCATGGACCCAGGCCGACCGGGTCCCGGTACCCTCGCTGCGCTCTTTTCCACCCTCGCACCCCTAGTCAATTCGGCTCCCCTACCTTGTTGGCCCTTCTCCTGACAGGGCACTTCCGTACTCGAACGTGCCTGTCGTCAGTGGCTCAATGGCACAACGGCCACGCCTTCCATTTTTAGTTCAGCAACAAGCGCTTCAAGGTCTGCCACGCGGTAGTTGACCATAAAGTCCTTGCTGGAAGGCTCGAAGTACTTGGTATCTTCGGCAAACGGCCTCATTGGGTTTGCCCTTTCTTGGTACTGTCCGCGCCTTCAAACCATTCGAAGGTGGCCCCGTAGTCGTTGGTGTTCAATCCGAGGTGGGTTTTGTACCACGTGGCCAGGGACCTTAAGCGCAACACTCGAAGAAGATGCACCGATGCCTGTTGCCTCCTTCATCCCCCTTTTGGGTTGTTCAGTGGTGGCTGCTTTGAATGCGAAGCCGAGGCTGAAGGTGGCTGCGAAGGCTATGGGCAAAATTAGTGGGCTTTTCATGGGTTTCTAATTAAAAGGATAACTAGCGGACTACCAAGGATGGGTCACAGTGCGTCCGTCAAGTGCAGGGGGCATGTATTGTTGCAAGGCATTGAAGGCCAGTTAGGTGTGAATCCGGCTTCGATATGATCCTTGGTAATGCGCGGTGGCTTCTTAGGGTGTATAATGGGCTTAAGGTCCGTCCAAATGTGCGAGGCGAATCGTGGGCGTAAATCTCAGTTGTCCTTGTGCTGGCATGGCCAAGGTAACTCTTGGAAGCATCGCCTACCACACAAACATTAGCAGCGAACTGCACCTCCGGTCACCCCACAACCCAAAGCCGCTTCGCCTCCAAACGGAACCGCACTTCTTGCCCGATCTCCACCGGTTCACCATCCAAATGCGCGAGTGTACCGTCTTGGTGTACCATGGCATTGTCCGTTGCGATGTTGGTGATGTAGGGGCTGCCATCGATGCGCCCGTTATACATGCGGATGAAAGCGGCGAGCATGGGCAGCAGGGGCGGCTTGGACACGATGCGCAGTTCCGCCAGACCATCATCGGGCAGGGAACCAGGGCTGATCACGGCCCCGTTGCCGAACTCGCGGGTGTTGCAGAACACGAGCATCAGCACGCTGTCTTCGCGGGTTTGGTTGTTCGCCTTCGTCACCGTGTGCATGGGCTTGGCCCCAAGGATGTGCTGAATGATGAGCCGCATGTAATTCCACATGCCGCGCCCTTTGCTTTGGTCGAAGGCATGGGCTACGCGGGCATCGAAGCCGATACCGGCAGTGCCGAGGAAAAGGTGGTCGTTGAGGTAGCAAACGTCCAATTGACGTGCCTTTCCGTTGAAGGCTGTGCGCAAGGCTTGCGCTGGATCACGTGGCAGTTTCAAGGATCGCGCGTAGCCATTTCCGGAGCCCATGGGCACAATGCCAAGCTGCAATGTGGAGCCTACCATGCCAGATGCTACGGCGTTCAGCGTGCCATCGCCTCCGATGGAAATGATGCGTTCCGATCCGTTGGCATTGGCCTCCTCCGCAAAGCGTTTGCCGTCGCCTGGCGCGGCGATGGTGCAGAACTCCAACTCGTGGTCATTGGCACGACCAAGCTCTTCGGCGAGACTGCGCAGGCTTTCAGCGCGCTTTTTCCCGGAACGGGGATTGATGACCACTGTGATCTTCATTTTCTGTTTTCCACGGGAGCTATTGGAATGGGAATATAGACTGGCCACAGATTACACAGATACCAGCTTCGCGGGGCGTGAAAGCGACGGTTGGCAGTATATGCGTAATCGGCGCAATCTGCGGCTAAACCTTGGAACTTATTTGTGGATTACCAGTTCATGGCTCAGCAGCCGGTTGTTGTACTGCTGTATCGCGGCTTGCAACGTAGGCAGCAAGTCTGTTTCCGTTTCAGCAGGAGCGTGTTCTTTTCCATCCGGAGAAGCCGCCCACAAGATGCGCTCACCATCGGACCGCAACTGGCAACTGTCGCCTACGATGAGCCAGGTTGCGCTGCCTTCGCTAACGGCCGCCGGTGCGCGTTCATGCCGCAAGGTGCTGCTGCCAAAGGCGAAGAAGGGCTTCGGGTACCCGATGATGTCGAGCACCGTTGGCAGGATGTCGATCTGTTGGGCCACGCGGTTTTCCATGCGTGGTGCAAGGGCTGCGGGCATGTAGAAGAGCATCGGCACCCAATGATCGTACGCCGCGCCACTGGTCTGTCCGGTGCGCTCCAAGTCGGCGGTGTGATCGGCAGTGATTACGAAGAGCGTGTTGCGGAACCACGGCATGGTTTCCGCCGTGGCGAAGAACTGGCGCAGGGCATCATCGGCGTAACGTAATGTGGGCATAATGGGCAGGTCGCCGCCCGCAAAGCGTTTGGCGTCGGCCTCAACCAGTTTGTACGGGTGGTGGGAGCTCAGTGTGAAGAAACAGTTCACGAAAGGCTGCTTTTGCTTGTCCATTTCATGGGCGAAGAATTGGAGAAAAGGCCGGTCGCGGATGCCCCAAGTGCCGTCGTAGTCTTTTGTGTCCGGGTACTGGTCGCGGCCCACGTAGCGTTGGAAACCCGCGGTTTTTGCAAAGGCATCGAAGCCCATGGTTCCGTTGTGGCCACCGTGATAGAAGGCGGAACTGTAGCCTTCGCGACCAAGCAGACCCGGCAAGGCCGTAATGGGCTGCTGCGCGTATGGCGATTCAATGAAAGCCTCATCCATCATTTTCGGTAATGAGGCCAAGACCGCTGGAATGCCGTCGATGCTTCGCCGTCCGTTAGCGTATGCGCGGTTGTAGGAAAGGCTTTGGCCCATGAGCGAATCGAGGAAGGGCATGTAGCCTTGGCCGGTACCGTTCAGTCTTCCGCTGTATGCTGCGCTGAAACTTTCGAGGATGATCACCACCACGTTCGGCTTCGTTGCTGCCAGCGCAGTGTCGCCGTACAGGTGCTGCACGGGCCATAAGCGATCGGCCTCTTCCTGCGGAAGCAAAGTCTTCTCGGAAAGCGTTGGTTTTCCGATGCTTGTCATCACGGTGAAGGGCGTGTTGAGCACCAGCGGCATGTATGCGGGCTGGGCGTATTTGCTGGAATCCAGCACGCCGAGCGGGATGTACTGCAGGCCGCCGCGTGAGCAAAGAACCACCAGCGCCACCACTGCTGCGCGCCAAGCCCACCAAGGGGTTGCGGGTCCATCGACCTGTTTCCGTCCGGCCCAGCGGTAGCCCATTTCGGCGATGGCCATGGACGCGATGAAGATCACTGCGATGTACCAGAAATCCTTCAGAAAAACCGGAACGAGGCTGGCCAGGTCGTTGCCACCGGTGGCAATGCCGAAGAGGTCTGCTGTGCTTCGCTTTAGCGTGAATTTGAAGTATTCAATATCAATGGAATTCAGGAAAAAGCAGAACGCGTTGCTGAGGTGGAAGAGCACTTTTTGCACCGTTCGGAAAACGCCTGAAGGGGTTGGTGCTATCAGAAAAGTGAGTATCCACGGCATGTACAGCCATGCGATAGCGCTGAGGTCGAAGCGCACGCCACCCAGAAATGCCGACAACGGTGTTGCAGGGAACGTGGTATGGTTCAGCACGCCGAAGAGGATCCGCTGCGCGGTGAAGAGCACGACCAACACGCCAAGGCGAAGCAGCAAAACACGGAGCGGACGGAAGTTTGGCACGGCGCGAAGATCGGGTTGCGGAAAAGAAAGAACGCCGATTTCTCTGATTGTTATGATTTGCGTTGATATGATTTGGTCGGAGATTTTGTTTTTGGTACTGGGTACAGGGTATTGCGTACCGGGTACTGCCGATGCTGCCGACTGCACGCTGCCGCCGCCTTCTGTCACTGCCAGCAGTATCTATAAGAATTCAACGTTTCGTCCGTTGCGTCCGTTGCGGTTCAAATTCAGGATTTTGCGGTAACCCCAACCCATCTTCCCCGCTACCTTTGCCACCAATCGCAACGCTTGTGGTACCTACAGCCATGTTTCAAGAAACCATCGACAAGAAGCAGCTCACCTTCGAGCGTAAAAAGCTCACCGACGCGGAGCTTTTGGACATTTACGAGCAGTTATTGCGTCCGCGCCTCATCGAGGAGAAAATGCTGAGCATGCTGCGGCAGGGGCGGATCAGCAAGTGGTTTAGCGGCATTGGCCAGGAGGCCGTGGCCGTCGGTTCGGCCATTGCGATGCTACCGGACGAATACATTTTGCCGATGCACCGCAACCTCGGCACGTTTACAACGCGCGGAGTGCCGATGGGCCGCCTCTTCAGCCAATTCCAAGGGTATGCGAACGGCTTCACCAAGGGGCGCGATCGCAGTTTCCACTTCGGTTCGCAGGAGTACAAAATGGTGGGCATGATCAGCCATTTAGGCCCACAGCTCGGCGTGGCCGACGGCATCGCCTTGGCGCACAAACTGCGGAAGGAAAGCAAATGCACGCTCGTCTTCACCGGCGACGGGGCCACCAGCGAGGGCGACTTCCATGAAAGCGTGAACACCGCCGCCGTGTGGGACCTGCCGGTGATCATCGTGGTGGAGAACAATGGCTACGGACTCAGCACGCCCAGCAGTGAGCAGTTCCGCTGCCGCTACATCAGCGACAAGGCGCTCGGCTACGGCATGGAAAGCCGCGTGGTTGCGGGCAACAACATTTTGGAGGTCATGCATACGCTGCGCGAAGTAGCGGAGAGCATCCGGCGCCGCCCGCGGCCCATCTTGGTGGAGTGCATGACCTTCCGCATGCGTGGGCATGAGGAAGCCAGCGGCACCAAATACGTGCCCAAGGAATTGATGGCGGAATGGGAGAAGAAGGACCCGGTAGCTAATTACGAAAGCTGGCTGGTGGAGGAGGGTATATTGAGCGAAACGGTGAAGGACGCCACGCACAACGCCATCAAGCAGGAGATCGCACACGAAGTAGAGGCTGCTTTCGCGGAAAGCCCGGTGAAAGCCGAACTTTCCGTTGAGTTGAATGACGTTTATGCCAAGCCGATCGTTTTGGGCGATCGCGGCAAAGCCGTGGTGGAGCCGGTCGCGGAAGCCAAAGAGATGCGTTTCGTCGATGCGATATCGGACGGCCTGCGGGAGAGCATGAAACGCCATGACAACCTGGTGTTGATGGGGCAGGATATCGCCGATTACGGCGGTGCTTTCAAAGTGACGGACGGGTTGATGGCGGAGTTCGGCAAGGATCGTGTGCGCAACACGCCGCTTTGCGAAAGTGCGATCCTCGGCGCAGGCCTTGGCTTAAGCATCAACGGCATGAAGAGCATGGTGGAGATGCAGTTCGCGGACTTTGTGAGCGAAGGCATGACGCAGATCTGCAACAACCTCGCGAAGACCCATTGGCGCTGGGGCCAGAATGCGGACGTGGTAGTGCGCATGCCTACCGGCGCGGGCAGTGGCGCGGGGCCGTTCCACAGTCAAAGCAACGAGGCGTGGTTCTTCAAAACGCCGGGCTTGAAGATCGTGTACCCTTCCTTCCCGTACGATGCGAAAGGCTTGCTGTGCGCAGCTTTCGACGATCCCGACCCGGTGATGTACTTCGAGCACAAGAACCTCTACCGCAGCCTTTCGGGGCCGGTGCCTGAAGGTTGGTACACATTACCGATCGGTGAAGCGGCGTTGCTGCGCGAAGGCACGGACCTCAGCATCATTACGTATGGCATGGGGGTGCATTGGGCGCTTGAGGCGTTGGACGCCGAACCCGGCATCAGCGCAGATCTCATCGACTTGCGCACTTTACTCCCGTGGGACCGGGAGCGTGTGCTGGAAAGCGTACGCAAGACCGGCAAAGCCTTGGTATTGCACGAGGACACGTTGACCGGAGGAATTGGTGGCGAGATCTCTGCGACCATCATGGAGGAATGTTTCAACAGCATGGAGGCCCCGGTGGTCCGGATTGCGTCCATCGACACGCCAGTGCCGTTTTCGCACGCGTTGGAGGCGCAATTTTTGCCGAAGGAACGGTTGAAAGCGGCGTTGGTGAAGTTGGCGAATTTCTGAGTTGCCGAGAACCGACGAAAATGCTGCGACCTCTGCGGGGTCGTGGCGCGCGCAGGGGGCAATCGGGGCTTATTTCTATGACCCCTTCGGGGTCGGCAGAACCAGGGGCTTAGAAAATCGCTACGCAAACGCGGTTCGACCCCGCAGGGGTCGCAGCCATTGGCCCAGATTATCTAAAGTGGCAGCGAATGCTACTTGCTCGCGGACCCTTCAAGCGACTGGTACAGCGACTTGAATTCGGGGTTGTCCATGAAGTAGTCCTTGCCCAAGGCGATCGTTTCGCGGGCTTTGTCCACTTGGCCTTTTGCTTCTTGGGAGCGCGCAGTCCGGAGCAAACTTTCGCGTAGCAAATTGCGCTGGTCCAAAGGCAAGTGAGCCACATCTGGAACGGCTTTTAGCGCTTCCTTGAATTGCTTGGTGCTTTCCTGTGCGTCGCGCACGGCCTTGCCTTTAGTCTGCGCTAAAGCGAGCATCTGCCATGCGCCGGGATTTTCCGGGTTGTAACGGGTGATGCGCTGAAACTGTTGCTTCGCTTTGCTGAAGGATTTTTCGTCCATGTAGTTCAGTCCCATTTCTTGGGCCACGGTATTCAGCTCGCTCCAAAAATCCTCGTAGTTGGCGAAGAATTCGAGGTTCTTGTCCTTGCGGCGGTATTTCGAGGCCCACTTCAGCGCTTCGCGGTCGGCGCGCTTGTACTCGTCCATAGCGGTGAACTTCGGAATTTTGCTGATCTCGAACCAGCACATGCTGGCATAGAGGTAGGGCAGGGCATCACGGTGGGTGGCATCGCGATCTACATAGCGTTCAGACTTTTCAATGCACTTTTCGTAATTCTCGTCCACGTAAAGCACAAGAAGGTCGTCATAAGGTTTTTCTTGGGAGAAGGTGGGAAAATGAGCAAGCAAGAATGGCAGGCAGAATGCTAAATTTTTGAGTTTCATCATTGCTACGAAGGGCCGCAAGGATGGTGCCGAAACCTGTTGGGATGCCAAGAGTGCGAGGAATCCGGTGGAAGTGTAATTGCTATGAGCGCAATTGGGTGGAGTTCTTCAAGCCGCAAGGAGTTGGTTGCGAGGACCCCATTGCGTTACTCCAGCGGTCGCTGTACTTTCATCTATGAGGAAAGACAACGCTCTATCCCCCCGCCTTCTTCGCCTTATACCCCGCTTCCGCCAGCAATTTCAGCACTTTGTCGCGGTGGTCGCCTTGCAGCAAGATCACGCCATCTTTGGTGTTGCCGCCTACGCCGCATTTGCTTTTCAGCGTACGTCCCAGATCGGAGAGGTCGTCGCCCTTGCCGATAAATCCCACTATGCGTGTCACCTCCTTGTTGCCTTTCAAGCGGTCCAGATGGACGCGCAAGTCCTGCTGTGGTGGCGGCAATGTAGAAGGCTCACGGTCGCCGAAGCCGGATACGTTTTGGTTGGGGTTGGTGCTGTAGACCAAGCCACCGGTGGGGCGCTTCTTCATTGTGCAATGCTACGTGATCGGTGAATAGTGATAGGTGATTGGGGCCGCTCGGAGTCGTCACGTGCTTTTCGCCGATCACCGATCACCAGCGACCAATCACCACACTCATTTCCGCCACGAAATTAAAAAAGCCTTGGCGTTCTCTTGGCGAACTTTGCGTCTTGGCGGTGGATGGATCCTATTTTTGCGACCTATTTCACACACCATGCCCGGAACCGAACTGTTTGGAAAAGAAGAGAAGAAGGAAGTAATGGACGTCCTGGAAACGGGAGTGCTTTTCCGATACAACCACGATGCACAGCGCCAAGGCCATTGGAAGGCTAAGGACTTCGAGGCGGAGATCGCGAAGTTCACCGGCGCGAAGCAGGCACTGGCCGTGAGCAGCGGTAGCACCGCCGTGAGCACTATGCTGGCCGCGTGTGGCGTGGGCTACGGCGACGAAGTGATCGTGCCGCCTTTCACCTTTATCGCCACGATTGAAAGTGTATTGCTCGCTGGCGCGATACCGGTGTTTGCGGAGATTGACGAGACGCTGTGCATGAGCGCGGAAGGCATCCGCGCGGTATCCGGGCCGAAAACGAAGGCTGTGCTGCTCGTCCACATGTGCGGCGCGGCTGCGGATCTCGATGGCATACTCACCGTGTGCAAGGAAAAGAACGTGATGCTGATCGAGGACACCGCGCAAGCGTTGGGTGCCACATACAAAGGCAAACACCTCGGCCTCTATGGAAAGATGGGCAGCTTCAGCTTCGACTTCTTCAAGATCAATACATGCGGTGAAGGCGGCATCATCATTTCGAACGATGCGGAATTGATGAGCACCGCGGAACATTTCAGCGACCACGGCCACAGCCACGAGGGCGACAATCGCGGCATGGAGCCCCACTACATCATGGGCACCAACTACCGCATGGGCGAGATCAATGCGGCGATCGGCTTGGCCCAAGCGCGGAAGCTGCCGTACATCATCAGCCAGCAGCGCAAGCACAAAGCGATCATACAGGAACGGTTGTCGAAGATCTCTGGCCTGGCTTTCCGCAAGCAATGCGACGATGTCGGCGACAGCGCAACTTTTTTCCACATGCTATTTCCAAACGAGGCCACGGCGCGCGCGGCGAATAGAGCGATGGGCGATGCCGGCGTGGGCGGTGCGTACTGGTACGACAACAGGTACCACTACATCAAGCAGTGGAACCAGCTAAAGGACATGAGGATGCCTTTCCGCACGGTTGCGCACGAGCTCGGCCTGCCGCAAGACCTCAAGACGTTGAAGTTCCCCAAGAGCGATGCAGTGCTCAGTCGTTTGATCAGCTTCAACATCCGCGTAACGTGGACGGAAGCGGAGCTGAATGCCTACTTGGACAAGGTGGAGAAGGCGGTGCGGGGGGCGATGGAAAGTGTGGCTGTGTGAGGTTTGTAACTCACGCTAGAAAGAACCACAGCCCGCCAACGGCCATTAAAAAATACGGCACCAGAGCAGCCGCCCCGCCATAGTCTTTCGCCATGCGCTGGCCGAAGAATAACATGATGAGCGCAGATACGGCGCAGAGCATGCCTGCCGTGCCCAAGCCGGTGTTGCCTGTAAGGAGCACTTGGCCGAAGCCTAAAGCGCAAAACAGCCCTGCGGAGAATTCGACCAGCGTGATCACTGGTAGAAGCAGCGGCACGGAACCGTTTAGTGGGCTTTTGCTGAATTGCTTGGTCAAGTATTCCTTCTGGTCCTTCCAGTTGAAAAGCTTGTCCAAACTGGATTGCAGGAAAAGCACGGCTGCGAAGGCGGCGAAGGCCAGCTGCATAAGGTGGGCTGGTGTGAGGCCAAATTCAGCGAGGCAGGAGGCGGTGCAGTTCATGTGTTGGGAATTAGAGGCCACAAGGATAGGCATGCGCAGTATTGAGCTGAGGGTTCCCGTTTAATTGCAGTCGGGCCCGGGGTGGACGGGAAATGAACAGGTCCACAGGAACAACTGCTTTACGGACAATTATCCTTTTGCTCGGCGATCGTGTACATTTGAAGTGTTCAAAACGAACGAAAGATGAGGTTGACTTGGGCCATCATTGCATTTTGGATGGCATTTGGCCATGCACAGGGCCAAAGCTGGATCTGCCAGTCACCGCTTATGACCGACAAAGTTGTCGTAGGCACATGGAGTGAGACCTTGTTGCCATTCGCCCAATGTGTAAACAGCGCTTGTGCTGTGCAAGGCGACACGCTTTTGATGCGCGTTTACAAACCCACAAGTTTGTTGAGCGGCGATCCCTTGCCGGCGAAACTACCTTTTATGCTCATGCTATCAGGTGGTGGATTTTTGCGCGGGGACCACGACCTCAAGCAATGGCCTGAAGCCTTTACCCGGCGTGGCTTTCTGGTCGCGACGATTGACTACCGAGTAGGCTGGGATGTGAATGGGGACGGGTTGGTCAATGAACAAGATGATTCGGACGATGATGACATAGACCCATCGGATTGCGTGGGTGACTTCAACACATTCTTGCGAGCCGTTATTCGATCTGCGAATGATGCGGACAAGGCCGTTCGCTATATCATCGGGAATCCTGATCTTTATCCGATAGACACTTCCTTGATGTACACGGGTGGTCCAAGTGCTGGGGGGTCATTAGGATTGATGATGGGATTATCCACAGAGGCAGAGCGGTTGGCGCTCTGGGACCAGATCGTACCCGGTTCAGTTCCGTTGATTCACAACCCGTGTGATATGAGCGTGGACCCCATTCCTTGTCTTGCTATGTTGAACGGCGCGGATACGGTGCCATGGTATGATGGGAGCTACCGTTTTCGGGGAGTAGTGAACTGTTGGGGGCAATACTTGATGGACCTGAATTCAGATGCCATTCAAGCCGCCCATGGCGATGTTTCAGTAATTAATTTTTATGGTGCTTTGGATCGCGTTGATCCACCCTACACTGGTGCGGGCTACGATTGTGCTGGCGGTGCACCTGGTATGGGCAGCATACGTATCCATGAAATCCAGATCGCCCATGGAAACTGCTCGCAATTATTCGATGATCCAGATGCGGTGCATAAAGCGGTGTTTCTAGACGGTACGGAAACCGCCACTCCTTTGGAGGCATCTATTCTAAGGAACGACCGGTCCTTGTTCATTGCTAAACGAGCATGCTGTTTTTTCAAGAGCGCAATCTGCGGCACTCCCTGCTCGTATCCGCAAGCTTTTGTAATGGATGAAGTAGGCGATTGGGAACAAGCTTGGTACAATGTGGAAGGGCGCGATCGTGGAGAACCAAGAGGTTGCCAATCCGACGGTACATTGACTTTTGGTCCCATTCTTCCAGATGGTGCATTTGAAAATGGTGACCTTTTGATCTCGCCGAATCCCAGCTATGGTCCAGTGCAGATCGCATGGGAAACTGACAACCCCAAAGCCGTAGTAACCGTTCGAGATGCCCAAGGACGCATGGTGTTCCAGGAAAAAGTCGGGAACAACGAATTCGCTTTCGACAGCTCGGTCCTTGAGGATGGCGTGTACATTGTTGAGGCTGCGGATTTCGGTTTGCGCTACACCGGTCGGCTAATGGTGATGCACTAAGGAGGGTGCCCGTAAAGGTTCGTTTCTTTCCTTTGTACACCTCATCCAATAGACTTGAGCCGAGTGCTACGGGCCACCAGCAAATCACTGCATGAACCTATTCCGAAATTTCAAGTCCGTTACCAAAACGTGCTATGGCCGTGGTTCCTTCGATAGGTTGGGGGAGATATTGGAGCCGCAGCGTGGGGTGAACGGACAGTTCATGGTCTTCGTGGTTGATGACTACTTCGCCGACAAAGAGGACTTCAAAAAGCGCATTCCTGCCCGTTCCGAAGATGAGGTCCACTTCATCAGTTCTTTGAAAGAGCCAAGCACTGTGCAGATCGATGCGCTGCGCGATGATGTATTGGCCCGTCGCGGCATGCCTGCGGGCATTGTGGGCATCGGCGGAGGCACGTTGATGGACATCGCAAAGGCCACCTCGTTGATGTTCACCAACGAAGGCAGTAGCGTTCCGTTTCAGGGGCTGAACTTGATAAAAAAGCCCGGCATCTACCATTGTGGTGTGCCCACCATCAGCGGAACGGGCGCGGAGGTAAGCATGACGGCAGTGCTCACCGGACCGGTGAAAAAGCTTGGCTTGAAATGCGATTGGACGGTCTTTGACCAGATCGTTTTGGATCCGGACCTAATTGCGACCGTGCCGCAAGACCAGTGGTTTTACACGGGCATGGACACGTTCATACACAGTGTGGAAGCGATCACCGGCACGAAGAAGAACACCTTCGCGGAAGCGTATAGCGAAAAGGCCTTGGAACTGTGCCGCGAGGTATACATGAAACGCGATCGGAAGGACCCCAAGAGCGATGAGCTCCTGATGGTTGCGAGTTACATGGGCGGACTTAGTCTTACGTACAGCGAGGTGGGCGTTTGCCATGCTTTGAGCTACGGATTAGGCAAAGTGCTGGAGATCCACCATTGCTTGGCCAACTGCATCGCCTTCGATAAGTTGGAAGACGTTTACGGTGATTACGTGCAGGAATTTAAGGGCATGGTGAAGCACAATGGTGTAACCGTGCCGCAAGGCCTGGCCAAGGATTGGAGCGAAGAAACCATCAGCGCCATGGCGGAAGTTGCTTACAACTTGCCGCACATGTGGGACCATGCCTTCGGGCCGGAATGGGAGAAGGTGCTGGACCGCGAGCGGATCAAGGGGTGGTACCGCAGGATGTGATCTGAACAACGTTCGTAACCGAAAAATCGCGCTTACTGATTTGCGTGTTCAGCTCTCGGAGTGCCCGGTTTGGCTGGAAACACGTAGGCTACCCCTGCGGTCAAGTGAGCTTCCCACATATGCAATGCTCCAACTTCCACAAGAGGGGATGTAAATGACCGGGAAAGCAAGAGGGTTCCGTAAAGTTTGAATTTTTCGGAAAGTTGTTTGTTCCAAAACAAACGGCCTTGAAGGCTGAAAGAAACGTCATTAACCGTGCCAGTTGCAGAGCCATCCAAGAGTTCTGGCCCTTTCACCAGTTTATCATCGTTGAACAAGGACAATTCCCCTTTTTGTTGGGAGCCAAGCATGAACGATGCTGCGGGACCTACGGAAAACCACCAAGTTCCATCATCGGTAGCTCGCCACCAAGGACCAGCGTAGAGTTCCACATTGTTCGTTTGTATATCCACGGTTCTAACCGAAGTATTTTTCTGACCCTTCAAGGTTTGCGTTAACCCGAATGCACGATGTAGAAATGCTACTTCCGTGCACAGCCCGGAATAGAAATAACCACTTTGCGGCCAAGGCAATCGGAATGCAATACCCGAACGCCAACCCCCCAAGCCGGCATCAATATCGGCATCGGCAACATCCGAAACGGCATTTTGGCTGATCCAAGTGTAGGTTGGCCCCGCATTTACGATCACCTCTGTTTGCGCGTCCAATACCCCGCTGGCTAAAATCAAACTAAAGAGGAGGGTGTACTTCGAAACCATGCTATGCCTTGGGTCAAAGCTATTCAGACCGTGCTATCCTTGGCAATAGTACCGAATGAAATTCTTAAACACTGTCAACTCTTCAAAACTCAGTTCCCATCACCCGTACCAAAGTAATCCGGTCCAACTGGTGCCCACCGGCAAATTGAATAGTGCGCTGTTTTAGCGCGCTTTCGCGCATTGTTTGCTGGTTCCGCAGCAGCACGTCCTCTTTCGTGACGGCATCCGAAGTTCCGTGTACCAGCGTGAGTTCCGTTTTTCCGAACGCACGCTTGAGTTCATCTGGTTTGAGTTCCGGCGGCATGGTACCGGACCACAGCACGGCTTTCGCAAACGTGGTTTTCCCTCGCACGGCCCAACGACAAGCAGTGGCCACGCCCTGTGAAAAGCCGAGGACGTTCACCGGAACGGGTTTTCCGCATTCGGCCAGCAATCGTTGCACCAAATGGTCAAGGTATTCCACTTGATCGGCCATTTCATGTTCGCGGTCTTCGCGCGTCATCCACGTGGCGCCTACGCGGGTGTGGGCTTCATCGGTGTAGAACCGTGAAAGTGCTTCGGGCGCGGCGATGAAACGGCCTGTTTCCAAGCCTACGAACGGGCGGATGAAGAAGCGCGCCAACTGCCCATAGCCATGGAGCACGACCCAGATCTCCGCAGCGCTACGGGCATTGCCCATGGTGTGGAAACGCGCTGTGCGCGGTACGCGGATGAATCGCTCCTCCACCGGATCAGTAAGCCAAAAGTTCACCGAGCACGGCACCGACTTTTTCCGCGCTGGGCACCATGGCAGCTTCCAATGTGGAGTTGAGCGGAATGGCGGGCATGTCTTGCGCGCCGATGGTCCGCACAGGTGCGCCGAGATGTTCAAAACATTCCGAAGCAATGCGGCCGGCCAGTGCTTGTGCGAAGGAATTGGTAACGGCTTCTTCAGTAACCACAAGGCAACGGCCGTGCGCTTTTACAGCGGCCATAACGGTTTCTTCGTCCAAGGGTACCGGCGTGCGCAAGTCGATTATGGTGACACGACCGGGGAATTCCTTCGCCGCGGTCTTAGCCCAGTACACGCCCATTCCGTAGGTGACGATCACTGCGGCTTGTCCATTTTCCAAGTGGTCCCCTTCAGCTTGCTGCACAATGCGCGCTTTTCCGAAAGGGATGACATAGTCTGCAGATGGCTCAATGCTTTTAGCCTCTTCGGTCCCCGGAAGTTTGCTCCAGTACAGGCCTTTGTGCTCCAGCATCACCACGGGATTCGGGTCGAGATAGGCGGCTTTCATCAAACCCTTGAGGTCCGCGCCGGTGCTGGGGTAAGCCACCTTGATGCCTTTAATGTTGCAGAGAATGCTCTCCACGCTGCTGCTGTGATAAGGCCCACCACTTCCGTAGGCTCCGATGGGCACGCGCATGATGCTGCTCACCGGCCATTTGCCATTGGAGAGGTAGCAGCTACGGGCAACTTCGGTGAAAAGTTGGTTCAGCCCCGGCCAGATGTAGTCTGCGAATTGTACCTCCACGATCGGCTTCAATCCTGCGGCACTCATGCCCACGGTGCTTCCGATGATGAAGGCTTCCTGGATCGGCGTATTGAAAACGCGATGGTCGCCGAAGTCGCGGCCCAGTGTAGCCGCCTCGCGGAACACCCCGCCCAAGCGTGCGCCCACGTCCTGTCCATACAGCAGGCATCGCGGGTCTTGTTGCATCAGTTCGCGGATAGCGAACAGCGCACAGTCCACCATCAACGTGGGCTCGTTTCCTTTCGGCGCGCGCTCGCCGGTTTCTTCGGTCACAGGCGTAGGCGCGAACATGTGCGTGAAGAGGTCCTCGGGCCGTGGGTCTTCAGCGGCTTTGGCCAGTTCATAGTCCGCTTTACGGTGGCGATGGCCCTTTTCTCCAATTCCTTCAGGCCTTGAAGTTGAATGCCGAAGTCGAGCAATTGCTGGAAGAAGCGTGGTTGTGGGTCGCGCTTGCGGTGCTCGGCAAGGTCTTTTTCGTCCCGGTAGAATTCCATCCGTACCCCGCTGGTGTGGTGGTTCAGCAAGGGAACTTTGGCGTGAACGAGGAACGGTCTGCGTTCGCTCCGCACGGTGGCGATCACACTGTGCAAGGCAGCGTAACATGCGGCGAAGTCGGTGCCATCGAGCTCGATCACTTCCAGGCCGGGAAAGCCTTGCGCAAATTGGGCTGCGTCGCCAGCGCGGATCTCCTTCGCAGTGGCGCTGATGTCCCATTCATTGTCCTGCACCAGGTAAATGATGGGCAGTTGTTTCAGCGCGGCCATGTGGAGCGCTTCGGCGACCTCTCCCTCGGTCATGGCGGCGTCGCCGATGGAGCAGACCACAATGGGTGCTTCGCCCCGTATATCGTGTGCGATGCCGGCTTTCTCTTTGTACTGGATGCCGAGCGCCACGCCGGTCGTAGGTATGGCCTGCATGCCTGTCGCGCTGCTCTGGTGCGGGATTTTCGGCATGTCATCGCGACGCAGGCTGGGGTGGCAATAGTAGGAGCGGCCCCCGCTGAAGGGGTCGTCGCGTTTCGCCATCAATTGCAGCATCAGTTCGTAGGGCCGCAAGCCGATGCCAAGTAAAATGCTGTCATCCCGATAATAGGGTGCCACGAAATCCTGCGGCTTCAATTGCAGGCCGAGTGCGAGCTGTATGGCCTCATGGCCGCGCGATGTGGCGTGGACGTACTTGCTGGTGAACTTTGCGTTCTCCTCGTAGATGTCCGTCATGGCCTTGGCGGTGCACATGAGTTCCCAAGCTTTCAGGAGGGTTTCATGCGTAAGGACGGCTTCTTCCTGTGGCGTGCGGATGATGGTAGCGGGCATGGTTTGGATCAAGGCTGCAAAGTAGGGAAGCTGGGTGGAAGGAGTTGTCGGTTGTCGGTCGGCAGCGGCAGTAGCAGTAGGCAGTGGCAGTGGCATTAGGCTGTGGCAGTAGGCAGTTGGCAGCGGCAGCCGTCTAATCGCCAGTCACCATCAACCGACCACCAAGTCCTTACTTCTTTCCGCCATCCAGTGAAAAGAGTACGCTTTGCACGGCCCACATCACCACGCTGAATGCGAGTGCCCACCAAAACCCGTCCACAGTGAAACCTGGCACTATGCGGGCTGCCAAGAGCACCATGGCCGCATTGATCACAAGCACGAACAGTCCCAAGGTGAGCAGTGTTACCGGCAAGGTGAGCAGCAGCAAAATGGGGCGCAGCACGCCGTTCAGCAGGCCGAGCACCACCGCCACGAGCAGTCCAGTTTTTAGATCGATCGCGGAAACGCCACTGAGCAACAGGTCGGCAACGAGCACCGCTATGGTTGAAAGAATGATGCGGATAAGGATCTTCATGCCTTGCTTTGGATAGCGCGAAAATAGCGCATCCGGCCGAGCATCCTGATCCTAGAACTTCGGGCAAGGCACAGCCCGGTAGCGACGATTCTTCGCTTTGGCCCACTCGTAGACCAAGGAGATCTCGTGGCTACCACCGCTTTTCAAGGTGAGCTTGGAAACGGTGACATCGTAGCTGTACACGAACCGGATCTCGTTTTCGGTGCGGTAGCCAAGCATCAGGATCACCGCATCGTCATTGGGGTATCCGGGCTTGTAGGCTTTCAGGCCGGGTATGCCGCGGTACCAGAGTCCGAAGGTCACGGGGTTGTGTTCCACGTACGCACCAATGTCAAGCTGGTCCCATTTTTCTTGGGCTTTGTAGTGCGCGGCGATGGTCATTTTGGTTTCGCTGTGTTTGAAGGAACGCTTGTCCAACGCGAAACGGTAACCGGCATGTGCGCTCAGGCGGACCGCGAGTGGTGCGTTTCCTTCCACGTAAAAGCTTTGTTCGGGCTCGTTCAGGTGGTTCAGCGAAAAGCCGCCCCAGTACTGCTCCGTGAAATAGAGCAAGCCGCCGGAGAAATCCCAGTAGGAAATATCGGAAAGGTGCTGTGGCTCCACGGAAGTGGGCGCATTGTCACGGATCACTTGGTCCGCAAATACAAGTCCGGATGGATCGAAGCTGCGCATGGAATACCCCGCGCGCACGCCAATTCGTATGGCCTTTCTGCGATTGATGCGCGCCTCGTACGAATAGCTGAGCGCGGCTTGCGTGAAAGCAAGGTTGAACGAACCGGCCTGGTCGCGCATCAGCATGGCGCCAAAGCCACTGTGGAAGCGGTCTTCACGGTGATCATAGCTAAGCGCGTAAGTGCGGAAACCGGGTCCCACGCCGGGCCATTGCAGGCGGTAGTTCATGCCCAAACGGTCCTGTTGCGTGTTGCCGGTCAGTGCAGGATTGAGGTACATGGGCGCCGCGTAGAACTGCGACAATTGCGGGTCCTGGGCCCATGTGTTGAGGCATGGGAGCAAGGCGGCGAAAACCAAGGAGCGGAATTTGTTCCCCATGATCAACGGAACAAGGTGAGGTCTCCAAGGCGAGTGATCTCCTTATCATCCAAGAAGCGGACCCAGACTTGATAGGCGTATACGTCCTGCTGGCATGGCTTACCGCGGTACCAACCGTCCCAGCCGAGTTTGATGTCGTCGCTTTCGAACACCAGTTCGCCCCAGCGGTTGAACACGCGCATGCGGAAGTCCTTCACATAGCGGATGAAGGGGTAGAACACGTCGTTGCTAAGGTCGTTGGGGTCATAGCTGCCGCCATTGCCGCCGTTCGGATTGGGGCTGAACGCGTTGGGGATGGTGATGTCGTAGATGGGGGCCACCTGCATGGGGTAGGAAACCCCGGAAGAGCAGCCGTGCGTATCTGAAACTTGCAGGGTGGCTAGGAAGGCACCTGTTGAGGTGTATGTGTGCAGCGGGTTTTGCAGGTTGCTGGTTGCATTGTCCCCGAAGTCCCAATTCCAAATGGTCGGAGTACCGGCGCTGAGGTCGGTGAACTGCACGTCCGGATGGTCCGCATCAGTCTGGGGCGGTGTTGCGCTGAAAGCGGCAGTGGGCGGAGCGTAGGCATACACCCAACCGGTGTCTGATGACGTGGCCGAGCAGCCGAGCGGCGTGGTTACTGTAACAGTAACGGGGTAGAAGCCGGCAGTGTAGACATGCACGGGCGTCATGGCATTGCTGGTGGTGCCGTCACCTAAATTCCAGAGCCACGTAACGGGCACGGTCGCAAGCCCGGCAGGGAAATGTGCGGGTAGTGGCGCGCAGCCTTGGGCGATGGTATCGGGAAGCACCAGCGTAGGTGGAATTTCCACGGTGATGTGTACTTGGCCGAGCAAAGTGTTCGCGCAAGCGTCAGTCGCCGTTACAGCAAGCAAAGAATCGTTGTTGGCCGTTACGTTGAACGGTCCGCTTCCGGAAGCTGAAAGTTGAGGCCAGTTATAAGTGATCGTACCCGGATAACCCGAGACCAGCGCACCAACAGTGGCCGTTCCGCCGGGACAGAACGCAGTGTCCCCGTACGTAATGAGCGTTGCCTGTTGAAGGTCCAGGACGTAAACAGGGAGTGCCAAGGTTGGGCTTGAGCAACCGGCCTGGTCGGTAACCGAGACCTGAACGATCTGTGAGGCTGTGAACGTGTGATCGATGGTATTGCCCGTGCCGATGCCGGCCCAAACCACGCTGAGCGTTCCGGTACCGCCAAACGTCTGGGCCGTAAGCTGCACGGGACTGTTAATGCAAACGGTGTCCGGCGCTTGTGCGGAAAGCGTGATGGGTGCAGGGGCTACGAGCGTGGTGGAAGCCTGAGCGTAGCAGCCGTTGTTGTCCGATACGGTAGCAGTGAAGGTCCCCGCTTGAAGGCCTGTGGCCGTTGGCGTAGCCTGGTTGTTGGCATTGGTTCCCCAGAGGAAGGCATATCCGGGCGTACCGCCGGAAACGGAGACCGTTGCGGTGCCGTTGGCCCCGCCATTGCAAAGGGGCGCAGCACCGGAGGCGGAGAGGGTCAACGCGGACGGTTCCGTGATCACAACTGTTTCCGTCGTGTCACATCCGAAGACATCCGTTACATGCACGGAGTAGTTTCCGGCGGCGAGGTTTGTGGCCGTCGCGGTGGTTTGTGCGGAGGCGTTCCAGAGGTAGGTGAACGTTGGGTTCACCGGGGTGAATGCGGCGGTTCCCGTGGAAGCACCGTGGCATAGCACGTTCTGCGGTGTGATCCCGCTACCGAAGAAGCTTGTCGGCAGCACAACGTGCACCGTGTCGCTTGCGTCGGGGCAGCTCGGGTTGCCGCTGGTGGTAAGGACCAGGTCAACAGCGTTCGCGTTGACCTCCGCCGCAGTTGGCATATACGTAGGTGTAAGCCCCGCATTGCTGAATGTGCCGGCCCCACCGCTCCAAACGCCGCCAGTGGCGTTAGTAACGGAACCGTTCAACTGAACAGGTAAGGAGGAGAAACACTCAATGATGTCCGCGCCAGCATGTGCCACGTTCGGTTGGCCTAGCGCGTTTACTGTTGCACTGCCCGTCGCAGGCGTGCATCCGTTGGCATCGGTCACGGAGAGGCTATAGGTGCCTGCGCCCACATGGGTCACGGCGGTGGTGTCGCCATTGCTCCAAGAGTAATGGTAAGGTGAAGTGCCGCCGGTTACAGTGGCCGTAATGGAGCCGTCGTCGTTGCCTGCGCAGTTTTCATGCGTCACGGCCAGGTTTGTAATGGTGATCGCGGCCGGGGCGGAGATCACCGTGGCGAGCGTAGTGTCGCATCCGAAAGCGTCCGTGACATGCAACGAGTAATTGCCCGCCGCAAGGTTGTTAGCCGTCGCAGAGGATTGCGCGGCGGCGCTCCAGAGATAGGTGAACGTGGGGTCGTTCGGGCTGAATGTGGCGGAACCGGTAGCGGCACCATGGCACAGCGCATTTTGCGGTGTGATCCCGCTTCCGAAGAAACTTGTCGGCAGCACAACGTGCACCGTGTCGCTTGCGGAAGGGCAGCCGGTGTTGCCGCTGGTGGTAAGCACCAAGTCCACGGCATTTGCGTTGATCTCTGCCGCAGTGGGCATGTAAGTGGGCGTAAGGCCTGCATTGCTGAATGTGCCGTTACCGCCGCTCCAACTACCGCTCGTAGCGTTTGTAACGGAGCCGTTCAATTGTACCGGCAATTGGCTGAAACATCGGATGATGTCCGCACCCGCAAGTGCCACGTTCGGTTGGCCTAGCGCATTTACGGTTGCGCTTCCCGTCGCAGGCGTACATCCGTTGGCATCGGTCACGGAAAGGCTATAGGTGCCTGCGCCCACATGGGTCACGGCGGTGGTGTCCCCATTGCTCCAGGCGTAATGGTAAGGTGCGGTGCCGCCCGTAACGGTGGCCGTAACGGAGCCGTCGCCGTTGCCTGCGCAGTTTTCTTGCGTCACGGCCAGGTTTGATATGGTGATCGCGGCCGGGGCGGAGATCACGGTGGAAAGCGTGGTGTCGCAGCCAAAAGCATCCGTGACGTGTATGGAGTAGTTTCCGGCGGCGAGGTTTGTGGCCGTGGCTGTGGTCTGGACTGCCGTGGGGTCGTTCCATAGATAAGTGAACGAGGGGTCCGCAGGCGTGAACGTAGCGGATCCGGTGGAGAGGCCGGGGCATGCCAAGTTCTGAGAAGTGATCGTGGCATTATTGAAACTCGTAGGCAGGTCCACGTGTACGGTATCCGTGCCAGTGCCGCATGCATTTGCCGAGGTGGTAAGCACCAAGGACACGCTGCCAGTTGAAATTTCGGAAGCCGTGGGCGAATAGTTCACGTTCAGTCCAGAACCGCTGAAGCTCCCTGAACCTCCGGACCATGAACCACCGGACGCATTTTGCACGGTCCCCGTAAGCTGCACGGGCAAATGCCCCGGACAACCCACGATGTCGGCACCGGCATTGGCCGTAGCGGGTTGACCTCCCGGGCCGATCACCACGTCAATGGGGCCGTTCTCGCAACCAATGGCATCGCTGATGATCACCGTGTAATTGCCCGCCGGTCCAGTGATGCTGGCCGTGGTTTCACCGGTGCTCCAGAGGTATTGGAATGGGCCCACACCCACGGTAACGCCCACCGTTGCGGTACCGTCGCCATCACCGGCGCAGGTTTCCGGAGTGGTGGCAGGCGGTGAAATATCGATCCCGGTCTTCACGCGCACGGCGTAGACGTAGGATTGTTCTGAAGGAATGGGGCACGCGCCATCATTGACATTGATAAGGAAAGGATAGAATCCGGCACTGCCTGGCGCGGCGGTCCAACAGATATGGCATGTAAGCGGGTTGGCGCCGGAGAAGGAGATGGTGGCACCCGGCAGGTTCTGTTGCAGGTTGGTAGTGATGCGCAGGCTGTCGCCGGCGTTGGGGTCCGTTATGACGGCATCAAAACAGAAGTCACCTGATTCGCAGACTTTAATGGAGCGTGGGCTGGTCTGCTCGGCATCCCCAGTGAGGTTGGTTATTGTTCCGGAAGCCGGCGCTGGTGGCATGTTGCTGCACGGATAAGCGATGAACTGCATGTCACGCATGACCGAGCCGATCCATACACCGGCGGCATTATACTGGTCCACGCGCACCACTACCACCCAGTTGCCGATGGTATTCAATGTGAAGTTGACCTGGCCGGTACTGCTGTTGAGTGTGATGCCGGTAATGGGCTGCAAGCCACTGAACCCGGTGGTGTACACCAGTGGCACGGCATTGGAGTTCATCGCACTGATAAAGGTGTACCTGAGGGAATCCGCTTCGGGGTCGAATGTGCCGTAGCTGTAGCTCACCGGATATCCCGCACACACGTATGGGATGGCCGTGTTGGTGAACCGCGGGGAATCGTTACAGGGTCCTGCCACATTGTTGATCTTGGCCTCCACATAGACGTTTTTGCTTCCCGGATTCTGCAGATTGGCGATGGCACCGTTACGCCAGGGCTGGCTCCACGAAATGGTCCAACTGTTACAGGGCGGCAGGCTCACCGTGCCGGTGTAGACGTACTCCTGGGTGCCGGGCAGATTGCCGCCGTTGCAAGTACTGTTGGGCAGTTCAAGGTCGCAGAGCTGGGATATCTCCACACCTCCCGGGGTTGTAACCGTGAGCGTTTTATTTTCGCACGGACTGGTGATGTCGAGGTTGTATGATGCGTTCAGGTTGATGCCCGCACAATCCCGGTATACCACCAGGGTGATCTCGTACTGGTTGCCGCCGAGGCAGTGGTAGTAGATCTCCCCACCACTGATGTGCGTGGCCTTCGCCACAGGGGCGAAGAGCAGGCAAAGTGTTAAGGAAGCGAGTAGTTTTCGGAGCATGAAGCAGCGGCCAACGGAAAGATTTTACGTTGGGCATGCCTGAAAAGTTCCAGAAGCAAGCAAGTATGAAGCAAAGCCGCACCGGTGCTCACATCCTAAAGGGAAGGGCGGAAACGAAAAACCGGGCCTTCCGCAATTTGGAAGGCCCGGCCAGTTCGGGGATTTTCGCAGCCGGGGAACGAAATCTTCCGACAGGAGATCAATAGGTAGGTCCTATTTCGCCACTTGCATCTTCAACGTTGTGATGTTCCCTTGGCTCAGCACATTCACCAAGTAGGTGCCCGCGGCGAGTCCATTCGCGTCCAACGAAACGGATGTAACGCCCTTCGGCACGTTGATGGTGCTGCCGATTGTGCGGCCTTGCAGGTCGCTGGTCCACACTTCGGCACCATTGCCATTGCGGAGGTTTAGCGTTGTTTTAGTGCCGTTCACAGGGTTGGGGAAGAGAAGGATTTCGCCCGCCATGGCTGCGTTATTGGAAATGCTGATCGTCCCGTCTACCAAATAACGCAGCACGATCATATCATTATTCAGGCCGCTATTGACCCCGCCGGTAACGCCGCTGGCCACGATCTTGCCGTCGGGCTGTATGGCGATGCCGTCCGTTTCATCGAACGAGGTGCCCACGTTGGTCAAGGTCTTTCCCATGTCCCCGAACGTCTGGTCCAAGGAGCCGTCTGTATTGTATCGAACGGCTACAACGCTACGGTCACCAAGAAATCCGCCCGGGCCGGTGGTGCCACATACCACGTAATTGCCATTGTTCTGCCGCGCCAAGCCGATGAAGAGGTCAAGTTCGCCAAAGTCATTGATGGTGGTTCCACCCGTGCCGAAAGAAGCATCGAAAGACCCGTCCCCATTGAATTTACTGATATAACCGTCTTGGTCGGAGTTGTTCGGGGTAGTACTGCCGACAACGGTGAAAGACGACGCTTTCGCGACAACGTCCCTAGCGGTTTCATTGATGCCGCCAGCGGTGAAGTTGATTGCTCCCGCAGTGCCGAATGCCGCATCCGGCATGCCGTCGGCATCCACTTTCACAAGGAGGTTATGTTGGGAGAAATTGACCAATCCATAGCCCACGCCAACAACGGAGCCATCTTCCAAGCGAGCCACGCCGTATAGGATTTCATCCTCATTGCTGCCGTCAACCGCAGAGATACCTGTGCCGTTGAAGGTTGTGTCCAGCGTGCCGTCAGGCATGTATCGCATGAATAAGGACTGCGCCAGTGATCCAAAGCCTTGTCGGCCTGCGAGTACGATCTTGCCATCCGGCTGAAGCAACATGTCTTGGATCTCAGCATCGCCGGTGCCGATACCCAGGTAGATCGCGCCATCCGTGCCAAAAGCCGCATCGGGGATTCCCATAGCTGATGTGTGCGCCAAGAAAATGGTCTGTTGGGTATAGTCGGGATATGCAGTACCGGACAAGAAAATGCTGCTGTCCAACCCCAGAACGATGGAATAGGCATAGGTCTCTTCCCCTGCTTGGAAGTAGGTGTACCCATTGGCTTCACCGAAAGCAGCATCCACGGAGCCGTCCTCCAAGATGTGCGTTAGAAAAGCGGCGAACTTGCTGTTATGGTAGGTCACTCCGCACACGAGCATACTGTTGTCGTTCAGCGTTACGATGTCGTACCCCGTATCATGCAAGTTACCGGGCTGGTAGGTGCCGATCCCCGCTGTTGCGAAAGTTGGGTCGAGCGACCCAATTTGCGCGAAAGCTGTGGGAGAAGCGGCTGAAAAGGCCAAAATGGCCAAGGGTATAGTTCTTTTCATTTTTGGTTTGGTTTGACGTAACGAATGTACAGGCGAATCGTGCGTTGCTCATTCATGCGTCGCCTTACCTTCGCGCCTGCCCGCTGCAGGTGTGGGGCCAATCGAAAAACAAGCCGATGTTTGAGAATTTAAGTGACAAGTTGGAGCGCGCCTTCAAAGTATTGAAGGGCCAAGGCCAGATCACGGAGATCAACGTGGCCGAAACCATGAAGGAAGTACGGCGCGCGCTGTTGGATGCCGACGTACACTTCAAGACCGCCAAGGAATTCACCGACCGCGTGAAGGCCAAGGCGTTGGGGCAAAACGTGCTGACCTCCGTAAGTCCGGGGCAGCTGCTTACCAAGATCACCAACGACGAGCTGGCGGAGTTGATGGGCGGGAAGAACGCCGGCATCAACCTGAGCGGCAACCCGACGGTGGTGCTGATGAGCGGCCTGCAAGGCTCGGGTAAAACCACCTTCAGCGGCAAGCTCGCCAACTACATCCGCAAAAAGGGCAAGCGCGTGCTGCTCACCGCTGCCGACGTATACCGGCCAGCGGCCATCGACCAGTTGGAAACACTGGGCAAGCAGTTGGATATCACCGTCTATGCGGAGCGCGAAAACAAGGACCCGGTAAGCATCGCGAAGAACGCTATTGCGTATGCCAAACAGCACGGTTTCACGGCGGTCATCATTGACACGGCGGGCCGGTTGGCGGTGGACGAAAAGATGATGGACGAGATCGCCGCGATCAAAAAGGCGATCAACCCGCAGGAAACGCTTTTCGTGGTGGATGCCATGACCGGCCAGGACGCTGTGAACACCGCGAAGGCCTTTAACGACCGGCTGAACATCGACGGTGTGGTGCTTACGAAGCTGGACGGCGACACACGCGGCGGTGCGGCGCTCACCATCCGCAGCGTGGTGGACAAGCCCATCAAGTTCATCGGTACCGGCGAGAAGATGGAAGCGCTGGACGAGTTCCACCCGGACCGTATGGCAGGGCGCATCCTCGGCATGGGCGACGTGGTGAGTTTGGTGGAACGCGCGCAAGAGCAGTTCGACGAAACGCAGGCGCGGGCGCTGAACAAGAAGATCGCGAAAGACCAATTCGGCTTCGATGATTTCCTGGACCAGATCGGGCAGATCAAGAAAATGGGGAACATGAAAGACCTCATGGGCATGATACCCGGCGTGGGGAAGGCGATGAAGAACATGGACATCCCGGACGATGCGTTCAAAGGCATCGAGGCCATCATCAAAAGCATGACTCCGGAAGAACGCAAGTCGCCCAGCGTGATCAACGGCAGCCGTCGTGCGCGGATCGCCAAAGGCAGCGGCAACAACATCGAAGCGGTGAATAAGCTGATGAAGCAGTTCGACGAAACGCGGAAGATGATGAAGATGATGGGCGACAAGAGCAAGATGCAGGCGATGATGCAAAGGATGCAGCAGGCGCAAGGCATGCGACGGTAGGCGCGGATTTTCCAGAGGCATGCATAAATCCTCCCGCAAGGTCTCCGCCTCGGGACCCAGAGGCTTGAAATCCGTTGACCTAGGTCAATCAGTGGAGCGCAATCACCCCCCATGACTTTTGCCGGTAAAATCCCCGGCGCGGTCCGCATCTTTGCGCCACATGTTCTCCGCCATTCCTTTCTTGGTGATCCATAACCTTTTGGCTACGCCGTATTGACCATGGCGGAAACCTATCAGCTCTTGGACGGAAAAAAGGCCGCCGAAGCACTACGCGAAGAAATCGCCCATGCAACGGTTGGCGTGAAGGAAAAGCTGGGCCGCGCGCCGCATTTGGCTGCGGTTTTGGTTGGGGAGGACGGTGCCAGCAAGACCTACGTGGGCAGCAAAGTGAAAGCTTGCGCCAAGGTGGGTTTCCGGTCCACGTTGGTGAAAAAGCCGGCCGACATCACCGAAGCGGAGTTGTTGGATGTAGTGGCGCAATTGAACGCGGACCCGGAAGTGGACGGCTTCATTGTGCAGTTGCCGTTGCCCAAGCATATCAACGAACAAAAAATCACCTTGGCCATCGACCCGAAAAAGGATGTGGACGGTTTCCACCCGATGAACTTGGGCCGCATGGTGATCGGGCTTCCGGGTTATCTTCCGGCCACGCCGAACGGCATCGTGGAAATGCTGCGTTTCTACGGAATAGCTACGTCGGGCAAGCACTGTGTGGTTGTGGGCCGGAGCACCATCGTGGGTTCGCCCATGAGCATTTTGATGAGCCGTAATGCGGATCCCGGCAATTGCACGGTAACGCTGGCGCACAGCCGCACGGTGGATCTACCGTCCATTACGCGGCAAGCGGACATCCTCATTGTGGCCATCGGCAAGCCGGGCTTTGTTACTGCGGACATGGTGAAAGAAGGTGCCGTGGTGGTAGACGTGGGCATCCACCGTGTTGCTGATAAATCGCGCAGCAAAGGCTACCGCATTGTGGGTGATGTGGATTTTGCATCCGTTGCCCCGAAGTGTACCGCGATAACACCGGTACCGGGCGGGGTGGGGCCGATGACGGTTGCCAGTTTGCTGCTGAACACGTTGAAGGCCGCGCGGTAATCAGCGCGCGGTCGATGTGCGGCAGCGTCAATTTCAACATGCCTGAATAAAGTTGAACTTTGTGGGATGCGGAACACCCTACTCGCCGTCCTTGTCCTTGCTTCGATTGCTTGCAAAGCGCAAGACCGTTTCCCAAAAGTTGCCGAGCCAACTGCGGAAATGCCTGCATGGGCGCAGTTGATGTACGCACCGGACCCGGACGTACGCGCGGTGGAAATGGCGTATTCAGCCTACTTCCGCGAGCATAAATTCGAGAAGACCGTACACACCCAGTACTACAAACTGTGGTTGAACAGTGTGCGCGGAAACGTGGATGCAAGCGGGCATGTGCGGCCGAAAACGGCAGCGCAACTGCAAGCACGAGAGCAACAGCTGAAGCAACTTCGTGAATCGGAAGCCGGACATAATGCCTCGCGTGGCGGGGGCGGCGGTTGGACTTGGGCGGGTCCAGAAGCCCACGTCGCCGATGACGGCGGTGGGGAAGAAGTGGCTGAGCAGAGCAACGTGTACACCATCGACCGTTCGCTGAGCAACCCCGACATTTTGTACTGCGGCACCGAAAGCGGCGGCGTGTACAAAAGCACGGACCAGGCTGCACATTGGAGCTATGTCACCAAGGATCAAGTGATCGGCGCGGTGAGCGCACTGCGTGTGCATCCCACCGACCCGAACACGGTGCTCGTGAGCGCCGAGGACGAGCTGTGGCGGACGATCGACGGCGGCACCACGTGGCAGATCATGGGTGATGCGGCCTTTCAAGCGTTGAACATCAGTGCTTGGGAAATCGCCTTCGATCCCAGTGATCCACAAACGGTTTTGGCGGCTTGCAACTTGGGCATGTACCGCAGCACGGATGGTGGCTCCAACTGGTCTTCCGTGTTAAGCAACTCCTGCACCAGCATCGCCGTGAAACCGGATGATCCGGCGGTTTGGTACACCATCCGGTATGAGCCCACGTTGCATTACAGCCGCTTCTACAGAAGCACCGACCACGGCCAAGCCTGGAGCTTGCGCGACAGCGGTTGGTACATGCCGCCCGCGGGCGAAGTGGGCGACTACCAGATCGAAGACTGCCGCTTGGCCGTCACCGCAGCGGATGCGGGGCGCATCTACGCAGTGCTTACGGGTTACCAGCAAGCGGGGGCGAGCATGACCACCAACGGTTGGATCGGCACCTGGGTAAGCACCGACGCTGGCGAGACTTGGAGCTTTCCGCACGGGCTCATCGGCACACCGTACACCGCTGCGCACCCGAACTTGATGAACTTCACCGGAGACGATGGCACCTACACGCAGATCGGCTACAACACCACAATAATCGCCAGCCAGATCGACCCCGACCGGGTGTTGATCGGCGGCCTCAACCTGTGGCGCAGCGACGATGGCTGCGCGACGTATCAGGCCGTGGGTGGCTACATCGGTCCCGTGGCGCGCACCCACCCGGACATGCAGGAATTGCGCGTGTACAAGACCGGGCCCACGAGCGAAGAAGTATGGATCGGCTGCGACGGCGGTGTCTACCACAGCACGGATTTTGTGCAAAGTCATGAATCAATGTGCCGTGGGTTGCGCGCCGTGAACTTGTGGGGATATGACCAAGGTTGGAACGACGACATCCGCGTTGGCGGGCGCTACCACAATGGCAACATGGGCTACGCCGAAGGCTATGCGGACGACGACTACATCGCGCTGGGCGGGGGAGAAGCACCCACCGGTTATGTGAACTACAGCGACGAGCGGAAGACCTACTTCAGCGACGTGGACGGCAAGGTGATGCCCGCTACGTTGAACGAATCACCCGTGAGCTTCCCGATGAGCTTCGATCCCAACGAGAGCTACTACAACTGCAGCAGCTCGCGGATCTTGTTCGACGATCGCTACTTCAACGTGGCTTGGAGCGGTAAGGACAACAAGCTTTACCGCAGCACCAACGGCGGCAGCGGTTTCAACGTGTTCCACGCGTTCGGCTCCAACACGAACGACAAAGTGCTTTGGATCGAGCAGAGCTATGCGGCCCCCAACGTTTTCGTTGTGCAGCAAGCGGCGGGCAACACCAGCAAACTGTGGCGCAGCGTAGATGACGGCGCCACATGGGCACAGCTCACCTTGCCCAGCAACAGTCGCGACTTGTATTTCGCCGTTGGCAGTGTAAACCCGAACGATATTTGGATCGGCTACACGAACAGGCCTAACGGCCAAAAGGTCTACCACAGCACGGACGGTGGGGCCACGTGGAACAACATCACCACGCCCATGCTGGACAATGAGCAGATCTGGGCCATTGCTCACCAGTACGGCACTGATGGTGGAGTATACCTCGGCTTGCTGAACGGGCGCGTGCTCTACCGCAACAACACCATGGCGGACTGGGCGGAGTTCAGCACGGGCTTGCCAGCAGGCACGGAGCCACTTCGCATCGTTCCGTTCTACAGGGAAGGCAAAGTCCGTTTGGCCTGCTGGAATCTCGGCGTATGGGAACAGGATTTGTACGAGCCGAGTACCCTGCAAGCGGGTTTTTCCGCCGCGTTCGGCACGTTCTTCTGCGCGGGCGACAGTGTGCATTTCGTGGACCACAGCGTATGCGGAGCCGATGCCACCTACGCTTGGAGCTTCCCCCGGAGCGACCCCTTCCGTCAGTACGGAGAAGTATCCGACAGTCACCTATGCAGCACCGGGCCAGTATGATGTTTCGCTCACGGTCACCGAAAATGGGCAGGTCAGCACCGCCTCTTCCAGCGCCTTCATCAGCGAAACACCGGGCAACACGCCACCGTTGGCGGAAGGCTTTGAAAGCGGCGCATTTCCCGTGGATTGGGTATTCCACACCAGCAATGACCTGCCCAGCGGCTGGGCCGTGAACGATGATGCAGGCGGCTTCGGAAATAGCACGCACAGCATGCTGTTCGACAACTACAACAACGACGTCAGCGGTGCGCGCGATGAAGTCTGGACGGGGAAATTGGATTTTTCCCAAGCAACAGTGCCCGAGCTCTGGTTCGATGTGGCATACGCGCGGTGGGGCGGTGGCTATAGCGATACGTTGGCCGTAGAGGTCAGCACGGACTGCGGCGCCACATGGACCGAAGTCTACCTCAAAGGCGGCGAAACGTTGGCCACCTCGCCCGATTTCCAAGAATACTTTGTTCCCAACGCCACGCAATGGCGCACGGATACCGTAGCGTTGGCCGGTTACGCAGGTGAAGGCGAGGTGATCGTGGCCTTTCAGAACCGGGGCCATTACGGCAATGTGATCCGCGTGGACAACATCAACCTGGTGCCCGACGCAACTATTGGCATTGCTGAAAACCCGTTGCCCATGGAGATGCGCACCTTCCCGAACCCGGCACGCGAGGTGCTTAACATCTCGCTATCGGGCGCAAAACCGGGCCCCGCTGAACTGCGGGTGCTGGATGCCGTTGGCCGCGAGGTGCTGCGCGAGCAGGTGAAGATCAGCGGTGGAACGTGGTGGTACGCACTGGCTGTGGGGAAATTCGCGGCTGGCAACTACACGCTTGTGATGGGTGCCCATGTCGCTAAATTCAACGTGTTGCCCTAGCATAAATGCCGGGTTAATAGTGACATTTTTAGGCGCACTCGAGGATAATCGCGTGGATCCGTCCAAGAAAATTTCACCAAGGGCGGCAGTTGTTACGTTGGGAGCGGGATTGAGAGCGCCGGATGTTGTTAAAGCGACTGGAACAGTATTTGATTACCGCCCTATATTCGCCGCCCCAAAAAAGGTGAATAAACGGATGAGGAAATCATACACATTGGCCATGGCGGCCCTATTTTCAGTTTCGGCCAGTTGGGCCCAAACCAAAACCGACAAGGCCGAAGTGCAGTGGGGGCCGGACATGGATTTCAAGACCGACGGCCAGTTCAACTTCGTGATGGACGATGCAGGCGAGGCTGTTTTCGTGAGCATGTCGCGGAAAAAGGAATTGTTGATCCAGCGCATGGATGGGCTGAAGGTGACCTACCAGAAACCGATGGAACTGGAGATGGACAAAGAGGACCTGACCAACGAAGGTGTTATATTCACAAAAGACAACGTGATCACCTTCACAAGCTTGTTCGACAAGAAGGCGGGCATTAAACAATTGTATGCCAGCACCTACGATCAAGCCGGGTTCGGGCAATTGAAACATTTTGAAAAAATTGCTTCCATTTCGGCGGAAAAAGCCAAAAACAGCGGCAACTTCAACATTTACCACTCGCCGGACCGCAGCAAAATTGCGGTGTCACTTTCGGCACCTATAGATAAGGACAAGGAAGCCAAAGAAGGATTTGAGATTCGGGTATACAATGCCGACATGGAGCAGCTTTGGTCGCAGCAAATTGTTCTCCCCTATGAAGATGACCTGTTCGGGTATGAATCCCTGCGCATCGACGACGATGGTAGCTTGGTGATTTTGGGGACCAAATATGCTGAAAAGCGCGAAGGCAAGGCGTTGCGCCGCGAAGGCAAGCCGAGCTATGAATACCATTTGCTCACCTTCAAACAGAACGACCCGGTTCCGGAAGACCACGCCATTGTAGTTGCCGATAAATTCCTGCAAGACCTGCAATTGGGCGTGGGTAAAGAGGGCGATATTATTTGTGCAGGTTTCTTCGGTAACAAAGGCAGCTTCAGCACGCGCGGTACGTTCTTCTTGCGCTTGGATCGAAATACGAAAGCCATTGTGCACGAGAGCTACAAGGAGTTCAGCGACGACTTCATTACGGAATACATGACGGAGAAGGAGGCCAAAAAAGCCACCAAGAAAGCCGATAAGAAGAAGGAGGACCTGGAGCTTTATTCCTTCGATATGCACGACCTGATACAGCGTGAAGACGGCGGCGTTGTATTGGTTGCCGAGCAGTTTCGCACTTACACCATTTGCACCACTGACTCCAAGGGCAATACGTCCTGTACCACCCACTTCATCTACAACGACGTTATTGTTGTGAATGTAGATCCAGATGGTAATATTGAATGGGCCAGCAAAGTGCCCAAACGTCAACACACCACAAACAGTCAGCTATACAGCGGCTGTGCCGTGGAAGTTAAAGGCGACAAGATATACGTGCTGTTCAACGACAGCGGCGAGAACCTCTTTCTGAAGCCTGGCGATAAGATCAAGCAATTCGAGCTTACCGGAAAAGATGCACTTGTGGTATTGGCCACCGTGAATAGCGACGGAACCACAGAGCGGGAAGCTCTGTTCAGCCCCGAGCGCAGGGACGTAATTCTGCGCCCACAAGATTGCGTTGAACTGAGCAACGAAAAGATGTTCATCTACGCCAGCCGCAAAAAGGACTACCGCTTTGGTTTGATCGACTTCAAGTGAAGTAGTTGTCAGTTGTTAGTTGTCAGTTCTCAGGCGGGGCCGGTGCTATTGAGCATTGGCCCTGCTTTCGTTTGTCCGCCCAGCTGGCGCTTGCATGGCTGAAGCCGGCACTCGCGACACGCGAGCGCCAGCTTCAGCCGCGAGCGCCTGCTTCAGCGGGGCCGGTGCTATTGAGCGCAGGCCCCGCTTTCGTTTTTTCGCTCCATTTACGCGTCCCAAAGGCTCTCGTCGATGAACCCATCCGGGTTCATCGACGCGCCTATGAACAACCTTGGGCAGGTGAATGACACACGAAAGCCGTACCGGAGAGCGCCTGACAACTGACAATTAACAACCGACAATTAAAACGACCGCCCGAGCGCAGCCATCTTCAGCAGCGCCACAGCAGCCTCAACTCCTTTGTTGCCGTGCTTTCCACCGCTACGGGCTCGGGCCTGATCCAAATTGTCGTCGGTGAGCACACAGAAGATCGCCGGCTTCCCGGTTTTCAGTCCCACGTCCATGATGCCTTGGGCGGTGGCTTGGCATACGAAATCGAAATGTGGGGTTTCGCCGCGCACCACACTGCCAATGCAGATCACGCCGTCCAGCGCGTGTTGTTCCAACAACAATTGCGCGCCCAGCGCTAACTCAAAGCTGCCCGGCACGGCTGCTTCGCGGATGTTGTTCAGCGTAACTCCGTGCTTCAGCAACGTTTCAACCGCTCCGTCCCGCATGGCCCCGGTAATCTCCGGGTTCCATTCGCTCACCACCAGCCCCAAACGCAGACCGGTGCCCTTGGGGACACCGGCGGCGTTGTACTTGGAAAGGTCCGTAGTGGACATTTGAAATTCCTTAGCCGAGTTTTTCCTTGGCGCGTGCGGCGTACTTCTTGGCCGTATTTGCGTCCGGGGAAGCGGGATAATCCGTTGCGATGCGGCCGAAGCATTTGGCGGCGTTCGCCCAATCGTTTTGTTGCTGGTACACAATACCGGCCTTCATCAGGAACATCGGCGTGGTGTAGTCGCTCTTCACAAGGTCGGCAGCTTTCATGAACTGGCCTACAGCTTCCTGGGGGCGGCCCAAGTCCACGAGCACGTCACCTTGGTTGCCTACGGCCATCACGCGGAGCACATCGTCGCCGAGATCAGCTTCTTTGTAATACTGCAAGGCAATTTCGTTGTTCCCTTGCTGTTGGTTGATAACCGCTATGTAGAACTTGGCGAGCTTGCCGGTGGGCGTGCTTCCGTATTCATCGGCCACCTGGGTAAAGCCGAGGTAGTTACCGTCGCCGCTAAGGGCGAGGTCCAGCGAGTCGATCTCGAAATAATACTGGGCCTTCCAGATGGTTTCCGCAGCCTGCTTGGCGGCCGGTTCGGAAACGAACTTGCGGTAGCCAAGCAACCCGGCCACAATGGCCAATACGGCCACAACGGCAATAGTTACCGGCGTCTTGTTCTTTTCCATGAACAATTCGCTCCGGGTGTAGATAGCCCCGATGTCCAGGTCTTTTTCTTCTTCAATGTGCTTCGCCATGGGCTCAGGCTATTTCTTGTGGGCGGCAAAAGTAGTTGTTCCGGGGGAATGGTGGTCAGGTGGTCTTTCTGCCACCGATCAAGCCAACCGCTTAATGGAATGCAACCGGTGTGTGTGCGTTTTCTCCGAAGTATTGAAAATGCCTTCGCTGTCCAATTTGTCTACGCGCACGCGACCGGAGGCGTGCATGATGGCTTGGCCTTCCAGCACAATGCCCACGTGAATTACCCGGCCTTCTTCATTGGCGAAAAAGGCGAGGTCCCCGCTTGCGGATTTTTCCACGCTTTCCACGGTTTTCCCCAGTTCGGCCTGTTGCCAGGCATCGCGCGGTAAGTTGATGCCGCCCACGAGGTAGAGCATCTGCGTAAGGCCTGAGCAGTCCACGCCAAAAGGCGAGCGACCGCCCCAGAGGTAGGGCGTGTTGAGCCATTGATCCTTCAGGTTCAGCAGGCGCATAACTGCGGTACCGTTGGGTTTGGCATTGGTGCGGCCGGGAAAGGCGAGGCGCTCTGCACCGAGGTCGAAAAGGCCAGCCGAATAGGCGGGCAGCACAGCACCGAAAGGCATGATTACGGCACCGGAGGCCGTTTGCACGTGCATGAACTGCTCGGTGGTCCGCACAGTTTGCAGGTCAATGCCATCCTGAGCAAGTTGCAGTTGCTTGCGGTCCACCCAGCCCTCATAGTTGTCGTGGTGGAACTTCAGCAAGGCCCATTTGGTGTTGGTTTCCAGCACATCGGCGGTTTCGCCAAAGAGCCATTGGGTCACTTGTTCGGCGCGGTCGTCCGGTGCTTTCCGCACGGGCACGATGCTGAGCGGGCAAATGGCCTGATCTTGTTGGGGCATGGCGCGAAGGTGCGTTACGGGAAGAATGGAGGAGCGGCCAGCATGCGGGAGTTTTGCGCGGTGGGTCGTTGATGGACGGTTAAGCCGTCGGCAAGAGTTTTACCAGCTTCGGTGATCATTCAAAAGGTGGCCTTTCTTTGCGAAGGCATTATTCAATGCTTTTTGCCAACGATTGACCGGGAATAGCCTGATGGACCAAGGCACTATTAGCGCTGAATTCGAAGGGCTGTTCCGGCAGCATTACCGGCCGTTGTGCGGTTTTGCTTTGGGCTATGTGAAGGACGCGGACCAAGCCGAGGACATCGTACAGGAATTATTCGCACGCCTTTGGCAGGACCGCGAAGCGTTGTCCATTAAGGTCTCCTTGAAGTCCTACCTCTTTACCGCCGTGCGGAACCGCTGCTTGAACGCTTTGGTCGTGAAAAAGCGGATGCGGCCACTGGACGAAGAAGTCCATGATGCTGCTGAAGGTGACGGACGCAACGAGGACGAGTTGACCGAACGCGCCGCACGCGTGCAAGCCGTTATCGAAGGGCTGCCAACGGAACGTCGGAAGATCTTCCGGCTTAGCCGCAACGAAGGCTTGAAATACCAGGAGATCGCAGAAAAGTTGGGCCTCTCAGTGAAGACGGTGGAAAACCAGATGGGAAAGGCGCTAAAGACGTTGCGCGAGGAACTTGCGGACCTGATGCCGTTGGCCTTGCTGGGCTGGATGTTATTGGAATGGATACGAGGCGGATAGGGGTAAAGGGAACTGAGATTGTCATACCAAGGAGATCGTGAACGGAACACCACATATCACCAGTGATCAGCTTGCCGCCTACGTGGCCGGCGAAGCCGATGCCGCCTTACGCAATGCTGTGGAGCGTTGGGCCGCTGCGGACCCCGCCAATGCGAAGGAATTGGAAGCGCTGGTGCGTGCTTGGCAATGGAGCGCGGGTGCTTCGGCTTTGCCGGAAATAGATGTGGATGCGGCTTGGCACAAGGTGCAGAAACGCATCGAGGAAAATACATCCGGCGGTAAGGTGGTGCGCATGCGGCCCATGCAGCGCTTCGCTCCTTGGCTCGCCGCAGCCGCTGTGGTGGCGGGTCTGTTCTTCGCTGCGCGCATCCTTTTCGTTTCCGGAACTCAGGACTATTCGGCTATGGCGCAAGTAGTGCATGCCGTGCTGAACGACAGCAGCCGGGTAGTGCTCTCTCCGCATTCGGAAATGACTGCCAGCATCGGTGACAAACGCTCCATCAACTTGAAAGGCCAAGCCTATTTCGAAGTGGCGCGCAATACCGCGAAACCCTTCACAGTGCAGGCCGGCGAAGTGCTGGTAACCGTGCTGGGCACTGGCTTTGATGTACTAGCCTACGACACATCGAAGACCGTGCAGGTTAACGTGCGCCATGGCCGTGTGCGCGTGCAGGCGAACGGTGCCGAGCTGGACCTCCTCGCCGGTGATGCGGCATATTACGACCGCGCCACGCACCGGTTAACGCGTATGGCACTGCCATCGTCCGTAGTGTGGGGCGATCGCATTGTGAAATTTCAGGATGCGCCCATGTCCGAAGTAGTGGAACGCTTGGAGTTCATGTACAATGTCCGTATTGACTTCAGTGATCCCACTATTGGTGCATGCCGCCTCACTGCCGACTTCGATAACGAATCCATCGAGCGCATCCTGAGCGTGATCGCGGACACTTTCGGGGTCACCGTGGAAAAAGACCAGTCCGGGCAATACACCCTCAACGGCGATGGCTGCTGATCGCTCTTGGCGCTTGGCGTTGCTGGCCTTCATCCTGCCTTGCGCGCTGCATGCACAGTCCATTTTGCAACGCGTAGTTCAAGTCCATGCGGACCATGTGCGACTTTCTGAAGCGTTGGAGTTGGTGGCACGCGACGGGCATTTCAAACTGAGCTACAATGCGGCCTTGGTGAATGGCGACAGTGTTGTTTCCTTGGATACGGACGGCACCGTGAAGCACGCGCTACAACAACTCGTTGGCAAGCGTGTGATCTTGAAAGAAAGCGGCGAGCACATCATTCTGCTCGCAGCGGGCGCGACAAAAGACCCGGTGTTGCTGCGCGGCCAAGTGCTGAACGCCGTTGATGGAAGTTCCGTACAGCAAGCTTCGGTGTATGAGCTGCACGAGAAACATGCAGTGCGCACGGATGCTTCCGGAGGCTTCGCATTGGAGGCATCCGGCAGGCGGGACCCGACACCGCTGCTGTTGGCATGCAAAGGCTACCGCGACACGGTGGTTTACGTAGCACGAAACACGAATCCGACGCGCTACACCTTGCGTCCGGAAGAACGGCTGGAACGTCTGGAGGTGCTATGCATGAACGAACGCTGCGCCACGGTGGATGAACTTGGTCTCACACGTTTGCTCGTTCCAACAGCGCAGATAGACCAGGCAGCTAACCTTGGCTCAGGTGAAACGCGAATTTGGCAGGTGTCCCTCATTCCCTCGGTCAGCACGAATGGCAAAATAGCGGGCGCGGTGGTGAACCACTTCTCGTTCAACGTTTTCGCAGGGTATTCACGCGGCTTGGACGGATTCGAGCTCGGCGGCCTGGCCAACCTCGAGCGCCGCGACGTGAAAGGCGCACAGGTCGCGGGCTTGGCGAATCTCGTGGGACGGGATACGAAAGGAGCTCAGGTCGCAGGCTTGATCAACCACACGCTTCGTTCGTTGGAAGGTGTGCAGGTCGCCGGCTTAGTGAATACGGTTTGGGACACGCTCACCGGTGTACAGGTCGCCGGAGCAGTGAACGTGGTGAAGGGCGGCATGCTGGGCTTGCAGGTAGCCGGCCTTGGCAATTTGGCCACGCAAAATTGTGATGGTGCGCAAGTGTCCGGCGCCTTCAATGTGGCGGTAAAGGATGTGCGAAAAATGCAAGTGGCCGGTGCGTTCAACTACGGCCGCAACGTTTCGGGCGCGCAAGTGGCAGGTGCGCTGAACGTGGCACGGGGCGCGGTGGGTGGCGGCCAAATTGCCGGGGCGATGAACGTGGCACGCGAGGTTACAGGTGGCCAAATTGCCGGCGGAATGAACTTCGCGCTGGACACGGTGCGTGGGGGCCAAGTAGCCGCGTTCAACGTTGCGCGCGTGGTGTTGGGCAGCCAAGTCGGCATCGTGAATCTCAGCGACACCATCGCGGGCATGAGCGTCGGCATCTTCAGTTTCGCGCGACGCGGTTACCACCGTTTTGATGTTGAGTACCGGGACGTAATGCCGTTGACGCTCGCATTCCGTACCGGCACACGTGGCTTCTACAACGTTCTCAGTTGGTCACCGCAAGCATTGAACAACGGCAGCCAATCCTACGGTTATGGGTTCGGATCCGAACCGCGCATCGGTAAACAAGGTTCGTTGAACATTGAATTGACCGCGGAGCAGATCAATGAAGGCAATGACCGGATCCGCGCATTGAATCTCCTGAATCGCTTCACTTTGGCCTACGGTCACACCTTTGGAAAACGCGTAGTGCTTTCCGCAGGTCCAGCATTCAACCTGCTCATCAGCTCATGGCGCGATCCCGAGACAAACGCGAACCGAAGCATGCTTCCACCGGACAACTTGATCGTGGACGAAAGCAACGGCCGCGTTGTTCAGAAAGGTTGGTTGGGCTTCCGCGTGGGATTGGGCGTGCGTTTTTAATTCCGATTCGGGTTACAAGATTTTCCGGAGTAGCCGATATTTCCGCACGCATCATGAATTCGCTAATTCCTAATTCCTAATTTCCGACAAGCAACTGCGGCAGTCGGAATTAGGAATCAGCAATCAGCAATTAGAAATTTTCTTTCGATGGAGTAGGGGTATTTGAAGACCTCGCTGTCATAGGGTCAAACGCCACAACCCATGACGCGCTCAAGCTTTCCCATTCTGCTCTTCTTCTTCATTATCAGTTTCTGTAGCACGCGAACATTTGCGCAGCAAGCTGAACCCCTTGCCAACAGCCAAACCGTGCGCGGCACCGTGCTGGACGCTGATTCGCGGCAGCCCGTGATCGGAGCGGCCGTTGCAGTGGTGGGCAGCACGCCGCCGCTTGGTGCCGTCACCGATCTGGATGGCCGCTTTACCATCGTGAATGTGCCCGTGGGCCGCATCGACCTGCGTGTGCGCGCCATCGGTTTTGAGGACGGCATGCTCAACAACATCCTCGTTTCCGCCGGTAAGGAATCGGTGTTGAACATCATGCTCACCGGCTCCATTACGCAGATGGACGCGGTTACCGTAACAGCGAAAAAGGAACGCGGTGAAGTGCGCAACGACATGGCCACGGTGAGCGCGCGGACGATAAGTGTTGAGGAAACTTCGCGCATCGCGGGCAGCATCAACGACCCGGCACGCATGGTGAGCGCATTCCCCGGCGTTGCGGGTGATGCCACCGGCGACAACGCCATTGTAGCGCGTGGCAACTCCCCCACCGGCGTGCTCTGGCGGCTGGAAGGCATCGAGATACCCAACCCGAACCATTTCAGCGAAGAGGGCAACACGGGCGGGCCGATCAACGTGTTGAACAGCGACATGTTGGACAACTCCGAGTTCTACACCGGAGCCTTCGCACCGGAATATGGCAATGCGTTGAGCGCCGTTTTCGACATGCACTTGCGCGACGGCAACGACACCAAACGGGAGTACACCTTGAAGGCGGGCGTGCTCGGCACGGACCTCACCGCGGAAGGGCCCATGCCCGGCGTAAAAGGCGGTTCCTACCTCGCCAACTACCGCTACTCCACGCTCTCGTTGTTGGACAAGGCCGGCATTGTGGACTACGGCGGCGTGCCGAATTACATGGATGCGTCCTTCAAATTGAAACTGCCAACGGGGCATGCCGGCACGTTCACGTTATTCGGTCTTGGCGGCATCAGCCACATCATTCAAGAGGACGAAGGCGTAACCGGTGATACGCTTTTCAACCACGCGGATTTCGGCGCGCGCATGGGTGTGGTGGGCTTGGAGCACACGCGCACGCTCAGCGAGAACAGCTACGTACACAGCAGCATTTCACTCAGCGGGAACAGCAGCTCTACCGTTTACGACGAAGCGCCTGTGCCCGGCGAGGATCTCCTTGTACTGCGCAACCAGGATGATTTGAACCGGTGGACCACGCGCATCGCCAGCACGCTCAACGTAAAGCTTGATGCGAAGAACAAACTGCGCAGTGGGATCATCCTTTCCTTCGACCGCTTCGGCCTTAGCTCCAACACCTGGGACGATGCCGAGCAACGCATGAAAACGGATGTCGATCAGCGTGGCGATGCAGCCACTGTACAGGCGTTCACCAGCTGGAAATGGCGCTGGAACGAGCGATGGAGCATGACAAGCGGCGTACACGTGCTGCACTTCGGCGTAGATGATGCCACCAGTGTGGAACCCCGCATGGGCATACGTTTCCAGCAACGGCGCGACCAAGCGTTCACCTTCGGAGCGGGCTTGCATTCGCGCACCGAAACGTTGATGACCTATTTCGCGGAAGATGAAAATGCCGAGAACGGGACCGTGCAGCCGAACACCGGCCTTGGCCTCACCAAAGCGGCCCATCTGGTGCTCGGATACGAGCGCATGCTCACTGAAGACATCCGTTTCACGGTGGAAGGGTACTACCAGCATTTGTATGATGTGCCGGTGGAAAACGACCCACACAGCGCCTTCAGCTTGTTGAATAAAAACGACTGGTTCACGAACCGAGCCTTGGTGAACGCGGGTCTTGGGAGAAACTTCGGCATTGAGGCCTCACTGGAGAAGTACTTCACGCACGGCTGGCATTTCATGGCCACGGCCAGTTTGAGCGATGCGCGCTACAAGGCACTGGACGGCGTTTGGCGGAATTCGCGCTTCAATATGGGCACCGTGGCCAATGTGCTGGCGGGGAAGGAATGGAATCTCGGTGGGGAAGGGAAGGACCACGTGATGACCACCGGCTTCCGTTATTCGCTCATGGGCGGCCAGTACGCCACGCCGATAGATCTACAGGCCAGCATAGCAGCGGGTGAAGAAGTGAAAAGCAATGATCCGTGGAGCAAGAAAGAACCCGCCATCCATAAGTTGGACGTGGTGTTGGCTTATAGCATCGGCCGCCCCAAGGCCAGCCACGAATTCAAGATAGACGTACAGAATGTGCTCAACTCAAAAACCACGGTCTACGAGGATTATGATGATCGCAAGAAAGCCATTGAACCTGTTCCGCAATTGGCGCTTCTGCCGGTGATCCAGTACACGCTGCATTTTTGATCAGCAAAGCGAATAAAGAAAGGGAAAGCCGCAGATTTCGCCGATTTCGCAGATGTTCAGCATAGCTGAAAATGACGACCGTCGCAGGACGGCATTCGTCGGCGTAATCTGCGGCAAAAAAAACCTCAGCGGATCAAAGCGCCTCGATCACCATCGCGCTGGCGCCACCCCCACCGTTGCAGATACCGGCGGCACCGTACTTTTTGCCGTTCTGCTTCAGCGCGTGCAGCAGCGTAACAATGATGCGCGCACCACTGCAACCCAGCGGATGGCCCAACGAAACGGCGCCACCGTGGATGTTCACTTTCGCGGGATCAAGACCGAGCAATTTCGTGTTCGCGATGCCCACGACGGAGAATGCCTCGTTCAACTCCACCAAGTCGATGTCGGACATTTTAAGACCCGCTTTCTTCACCGCCAATGGCACGGCTTTACTCGGCGTGGTCGTGAACAGTTCCGGGGCTTGTTCAGCATCCGCGTAGCCGATCACTTTGGCGAGCGGCTTCAGGCCAAGTGCTTTCGCTTTTTCGGCGCTCATCAGCACCAGTGCGGCTGCGCCATCGTTGATGGTACTCGCGTTGCCGGCAGTAACGGTGCCTTCCTTGGTGAAGACGGCGCGAAGGGTCTTCAACTTCTCGAAATTCACGTTCGTGTACTCCTCGTCTTCGCTTACTACGGTGTCGCCTTTGCGGCCTTTAACGGTCACAGGGATCACCTCGTCCTTGAACTTGCCTTCCTTCCACGCGTTGGCGCTGCGGGTATAACTCTCGATTGCGAAGGCATCCTGCTCTTCGCGGCTGATCTTGTTGTCGGTGGCGCAAGCATCGGCGCACACGCCCATGGCTTGTTGGTCGTACACGTTGGTGAGGCCGTCCTTGCCGATGCCGTCAATCAGCTTGCCGTCGCCGAAACGGTAGCCGTAGCGGGCATTCTCCACGTAGTATGGCGTGCGGCTCATGCTTTCCATGCCGCCTGCAACCACCACATCGGCATCGCCCAGGAGGATTTCCTGTGTGGCGATCATAATGGCCTTCATGCCACTGGCGCAGACCTTGTTCACCGTGGTAGCGGGGGTGTTGTCCGGCAGTCCGGCGAACTTGGAAGCTTGGCGCGCGGGCGCTTGGCCGAGGTTGGCGGAGAGCACGCAGCCCATGATCACGTCATTCACATCTTCCGGCTTCACGCCAGCTTTTTCCACAGCGGCTTTGATGGCAGCAGCGCCAAGTTCTGTTGCTGGCACGGTAGAAAGACTGCCCCCGAAAGAGCCGATGGGTGTGCGTACTGCGGAAACGATAACGACTTCACGGGCCATGGGAAAGGGATTTTTTGATTTGGGCGGCAAAGGTACGGAGCGTGGAAATGATCGCAATTCGTGGTCTCTTAAAATTACACTCCGTGGTCTTCCAATTACACTCCGTGGTCTTCCGATTACACTCCGTGGTCTTCCGAAGGAGACCCGGAGCAAAACAAATGAACCTCTTCAACGCAAACGGTCCGCTTCGCGTCCTTGTTTTGCGCACTACACGTCCTACTTCGAGCGAGCTCGGTAGGCCGAGTAGTACGCAAAACGCCCGCTTTCGCGGGCGTTTGCATTGGCGGAGAGGGGGGGATTCGAACCCCCGGTACAGTTTAACCCGTACGGCAGTTTAGCAAACTACTGGTTTAAGCCACTCACCCACCTCTCCAATTCGGGCGGCAAATATAGCCGCCTGCTTTGAAAACTTCGTGATCCCGGTTGGATTCGAACCAACGACCGCCAGCTTAGAAGGCAGGTGCTCTATCCAGCTGAGCTACGGGACCGTAATAAGCGGCGAAAGTAGAAATTGAATGGAGAGAACGGTAAAGACGGCAGGGACAGTAGGGAAGGTGAGGTCCGGTCGCCGCCGCCTTTACCGTTTTTACCATCTTCACGGTCAACGCAAAAGGGCCACCTTTTTCAAGGTGGCCCTTCGTTTCCGTCGGGGTGGCAGGATTCGAACCTGCGACCCCCTGCTCCCAAAGCAGGTACGCTAACCGGCCTGCGCTACACCCCGAAAACGGGCTGCAAAGAAAGGGAATTGGATAATGCGCCCGACAAATTCCGGAAATAATCCCGTTTAAGGGCAAAACCGGATACTTTGGAACCGGAACTTCGCGTTTTGGAACTTCCACCAACCCAAGCCACCATGGACCAACAGCCGCACGACCCCGCAAGAACTCCTGAATACCAAAACTTGCCGAATGCTCCTCGCCCTGACCGTTGGGGCTGGATGCACCGGTCCATGACGGTGCGTGCCATTTTGGTGGCGGTGCTGGTGCTGCTGCTCATGATTCCCTTGCTGATGGTGCAGGATTTGATCATGGAGCGCGAATACCGCAAGGACGATGCGGTGCGCGAAGTGAGTTCCACGTGGGGCGGCAGCCAGACCATAACAGGTCCGTTGATCACAGTGCCATATCAGGCCACTGTGCGCGTGGACCTGGGTGATGGCAAGACCGAAATGCGGAACGTGACGCAATACGCGCACTTCCTTCCGGAGAAATTGGACGTGACGAGCACGTTGGACCCGGAAAAGCGTCACCGTGGGATCTACGACGTGGTCGTATACAAAGGGCACATGGAGGTCTCCGCATCCTTCCCGGCGATGAACGGGCTGTTGCCCACCACGGCTTCGGCCTTGAAGTGGAATGAAGCATCGCTTTGCTTGGGAATTTCGGACTTGCGCAGCATCAAGCAGCAGGTGTCGGCGAAGTTGGATGGCAAGAACCTCGCCTTTGAGCCGGGCCTTCCTTCTGATGACATCATCGCTTCCGGACTCAGTGTTAACCTGCCGATGGACAGCGCGTCGTTGAGCAAGCCGTTCAACATGACCATCGCGCTGGAACTCAACGGCAGCGGCAGTTTCCGCGTGGTGCCCGTAGGCCGCAACACGTCGGCTTCCGTTCATTCCACATGGCCGGACCCCAGTTTTCAAGGGGCCTTTTTGCCGGACAGCTCCGCGATCGATGCGAGCGGTTTCACAGCGCATTGGACGGTGCTGCATTTGAACAGGCCCTATCCGCAGGAATTTACTGGCAGCCGGAACATGGAGTTGGAGGCAAGCGCATTCGGTGCGGACTTGATACTTCCCGTTGATGAATACCAGAAAAGCACGCGTGCCGCGAAGTATGGCCTAATGCTCATCGTGATGGTCTTCCTCGTGTTCTTCTTCGTTGAAGTGTTGCAGAAGTTGCGGATCCATCCGATCCAATATCTGCTGGTCGGTTTGGCACTTTGCATCTTCTACACGTTGCTCATCGCGTTAAGCGAACACATCGGCTTCAGCAAAGCGTACATCGGGTCCGCCCTTGCGGTCATCGGCCTCGTGGTGTTCTATGCGCGCAGCGTGTTCAAACAGATGAAGGCCACACAGCTTCTGGGCATGGTGATGGTGCTCGTGTTCGGCTTCATGTTCACGGTGATCAACCAGGAGGATTACGCATTGCTGATCGGCAGCATCGGACTCTTCATTGTGCTCGCGATCGTGATGGCGGTGAGCCGGAAGATCGATTGGAACCGCGCGGGGGAATAAAAAGTGCGGTGCTCGTCGGCTGCGTGGGCCGCTCGTCGGGCGGTCCGCGCGAGTGGTCGAATAGTTGGGATAAGTGCGCGTAAATACTGGGTTTGAGGTGTGTTTAGGTGTCAACTTCGCAGCACCGAAAACGACCTTGCCATGCGGACTTCCTTCCTCGCCATTTCGATCCTTACCGCCTGTTCACTGTATGCCACGGACTATTACGTATCGCCCACGGGCAACGACAATAGCAATGGCACCAGCACGGGTACGGCGTGGAAAACGATAACGAGGGTGAACAATTCCGCCTTCTCCTACCAACCCGGCGATCGCATTCTTTTTCAGCGCGGCGGCACTTGGCGCGGTGAAGTGATCATGGGCACGTCCGGTACGGGAGCGCAGAACATCACCATCGGCGCCTACGGCAGCGGTGCAAAACCGTTGATCAAGGGCAGTGAGCTGATGAGCGGATGGAGCCAGTACAGCGGCAACATCTGGCGCACATCCGTGGCGGGCCCGGTGGACCAAGTGTACGTAGCCGGACAAATGATGACCATGGCGCGTTACCCCAACTCGGGCTGGTTGCGCAACAGCCAAGGTGGCGGCACGCAGATCCAGAGCAACGACCTGACACAGCCGAACGGTTATTGGAACGGGGGATTGGCCGTGGTGCGCAGTTCCAGCAGTTCCTTCGACACGCTCACCATCAGCAACTACTCGAACCATACCATCTACTTCCCACACCCAACGTTGAACCTCGGCAACGAGCCTTGGGGCTTCTACATCACCAACAAGCTGTCGGAACTGGACAGCCCCGGTGAATGGTTTTTCGATCGCGTTGCGCACCAGTTGTACCTATGGGCACCCAACGGGAGCAGCCCCAACGGGCAGCAGGTTGAGGCCGCTGTTTACCGTGCGGGCATTAACTGTTACTGGCACCGTTCGTATTTGCGCGTGGAGAACTTGGCCTTCCAGCACCAGCGACTTGCCGGCGTGTTCAACGACGGCGCGGATTTCGTCACGGCCACGGGCTGCGACTTCAGCCATCTCTACCACGGCATCCGCAGCGTAGGCTTCAACAATACCTACACCAACAACACCTTCAACCACACGTATGCCACTGGCGCATTCGTCATAGACGGCAACACTTTGGTCGCTGACAACCAGTTCAACAACATCGCCCTCCTGGACGGTCAGGGTGAGAGCACTTGGGGCTATTTCGGCATCCGTGCCATCGGCCAAGGCAACATCGTGCGCAGTAACCGTTTGGACAGCATCGGCTACATCGGCATCATTGCGGAGAACAATACACTGGTGGAAAAGAACGTGGTGCGGCATCCGTTGGCTACCATGAACGATGGGGGCGGGATCGCCATCGACCATGCTGACGGCCTCATTATCCAGGACAACATCGTGAGCGACCCCATCGGCAGTTATGAGAACGGCGCTGCTACGAACGCGCCGCACAACGAACACATGGGCATCGGCATATACTTCGGCAATACCCTGATCAAGAACTCGAAGGCGCTGCGGAACACCGTGTATAATTGCCCTCAGACGGGCATTCACGTTGACCACACGATGCTCACCACCGGCCTTCAGATCAAGGACAATATTCTGTTCAACAACGGTGTACAGATCACGATCTCCGACTATTCCAATGCCACCGGCACAGGCGCAACACCGCCATACTATATACCCAACTACAATGACGTTTACAGCGGTAACATCATGTACTGCCTCACAAAGGACCAATTGTGCATGCTGCAGTACAACACGCACGGCGTGAACCCGGTCGATTTCGGAACCTACACCAACAACCATTACTTCAATCCTTACAACGAATTGAGCATTAAAGTGATCAGCTTCGTATCCGGTGACCCGCGCTTCTTCTCATTGGAGCGTTGGCAGTTTGAGAAAGGGGAGGATGCAGGCAGTACGCGCAGCCCGCTGCGGCTTGCACCGTTCGCCACCGTGCAGGAACTGGGTGCTCAATTGGTGATCAACGGAACATTCACCAGTAATGTCACTGGTTGGACCGGTTGGCCGAACAATGCGCAGGTAACTCGCGTCACCAACCGCTTGGACAATGGTGCATTGAAGGCCTACCTCCCGGACAACAGCCAGTATCCCAGCTTCACGCTGCACAATCCCGACCTTTTCCAAATGCAGAACCAGCAGTGGTACCGGTTGCGCATCAGCCTGCAAAGCGACGGTATCGGCGACTTGTTGCCGGCAGTGAAAGCGCAATCGCAGTTCACCGGTCCGGAGACCATGTGGCAATGGCGCGTTCCGTTTGACGGGGAGCGCCGCGACCTTGAGATGTACTTCCAGGCCAACCTGAGCGATCAGGCCCAAGTACAATTCGAGAACCTGTGGACCGACCCGCAGTATTACTTGGACAACGTGGCGATCCAGCGTGTAACGGTGCAGGCGTTGGACCCTGCGGAACGCCACAAGATCTATGCGAACGACCAGGCAACGGCGCAGAGCTTCAGCTTGCCATCCGGCTGCTGGAGCGGCATCGACGGCATCCTGTTCAATGGCAGTGTTACCGTTCCGCCTTACTCTTCGGTCATTGCTTATTCCGTTGAAGGCAGTGGTTGCAACGTGGTACCCGAAAGCGGGATTAAAGTGAAAATGGCCTTGGGCGGCGCCATGGACAACAGCACAGGCATTATGCGTGACGACCTGCGGGCTAACGGCCACTTGCCTGACGGCGAACCATACAGCGCCTTGGGCTATACGTTGGAGAACGCCGGGGCCACCATCGCACCGAGCGTGAAGCAGGTTACTGGAAATCTCGCCGTGGTGGATTGGGTTGTGCTTGAACTCCGGCCCAACGCATCCAGCTCGACCGTTACCGCGAGCCGCGCAGCGTTGCTCCGCAGGGACGGCAGTGTAGTGGACCCGGTTGGCAATGTGCTGCTCACCTTTACCGCCCCTGTGGCTGGTAAATTCCTCAGCGTCCGGCACCGCAATCACCTTGGCGTGTTGTGTACGACGGTACTGGCTGGCAACGGGGAGGTCACGGATTTCACCCTTCCGGGCACGCCCACATACGGCACTGATGCGCAGCGCTACACCAATGGTTCCTTGGCGCTTTGGCCCGGTAACGTGAACTTGGACCGCAAGGTGAAATATACCGGGGCCAACAACGACCGCGACGGGATCCTTGCGGTATCAGGCGGCTTGGTGCCCACCAGCATCGCCACCGGCTACTTGGCCGAGGACGTTAACTTGGACGGTGTGGTGTCTTACACAGGCGCGAACAACGACCGCGACGCCGTGTTGGTCGCGGTGGGAGGAACTCAGGCCACCGCGACGCGTTCGGAGCAATTGCCCTGAAGCGGAGTCAGTATTTCAGATCGTTTCGCAGGCGGTGCCCGGCAACCAGCCCACGGCCCCGCTGGGGATCTTCACTTCCTGCCAATCGCCTTGCCGTTTAAGCACTTGAACTTTGGTTCCTTGATGCAGGACAAAAGCGGCCGAAGCTCCATCACGAGGTTCGCTGAGAACATCCACTTTGGGTTGCATGATGATGGCCTCGCCAGTGTTGCGCACTTGTTCCACGCGATAGGCGGCTAAAGCCATGGATATCACGGTGACCAACAGGGCAATTGCAGCTAACGCGATAAGACCGCGCTTGGCCATGCGTTGGCGCACGAAAATGGAAACGCCTGCAAACACAGCCATCAGTGCGCAGGCCCACAGCGAGCGGCGTGCCCATTGGTCCACATCGCTGCCGCCTTGCAGCCGGTCCCAAATGGATGCCAGTGCGAAGCCGGGCAGTTCGTTCACACGGTCCACCACTTTTGCGCGCTCCAGGTCCAGGTTGGCTTGCACGTCTTCCGCGCCGGGCGCTAGGCGGAGGGAGCGCTCGTAGAAGAGGATCGCGTGTGGCACGTCGCCGAGCTTGCTGTAGCAATTGCCGATGTTGTACAACAGGCCTGAGGAGGTGTGCGTGTTGTTGAGTGAATCGAAGAGCGCCAACGCTTTTTCATGGTCGCCGCTGGCGTATGCTGCTTCCGCCTGCTTGGCGAGGTCGCTCTCGGCAGCGTGGGTCGTTGAGCCGCACAGGCCGAAGCAAGCGGCAATGAGAATGGCGTGGATGGTCCTCATGCGCGTACGTGTTGCTCGATGCGTGCGATCAATGCGGCAGCCTCCTCGTAGGTCTGTTGGCGGGGCTTGTTGTCGGCGGGGGAGAAGCGTGCCATTTCCGCGGTCGCGATCAGCGCGATGTATTCTTCCGCGGTTTTTCCGCCGTCCATGTCGGCCAGTTTATCGCGGAGCACATCCGGATTCACTTCAGCAACGCCAAGGTTGAACTTGTCCGCTGCGTAGCCTTCCAGCGCCTTTCCGAGGGCATCGTTGAATGCGCTGCGATCACCGGCATCCAACGCGGTTTTCGCCAAAGCCAAGCGTTGCTTGGCCACCTTGTCGGCGCCGCGCCTGCGCATGCCGGTAGCATCGCCCAGGCGTTTTTCGCGTTTACGGTACCAAGCGAAAAGGAGCAGCAACAGCAACGGAGGCAGGCCAATGCCGAGCACATAGGGCCATGAGCCGAACAGGAAAGATCCAGTGCGGCGCAGTTGCAGGTCGCCGGTGCGGATGTAGCGGATGTCGTTAGCCAACGGCTTCACGTCAGTCTTTACCACTGCGCCTACGGTAGCATTGGAGTTTGGCGCGCCGGGCTTCACATCGAAATGCATCGGCGGCGACTTGAGCTGTTTATAAGTGCCGGAGGTGGGATCGAAATAGCTGAAAGTGAGCGCGCCGATGTCGTAGTTGCCCTCGTGCCGCGGGATCAGCAGGTATTGGAAGGTGCGGCTGCCGCTCATGCCTGCCCCGTTCACGGTGATCTTGTCATCGATCTTCGGGTCGTAGGATTCAAAATCACCGGGCAGGTTCAGCTTTGGTGCATCGATCAATTTGAGGTTGGCCCTTCCGGAAAAACGGATCGTAAGATCAATAGCTTCATTTGCATTGACCTCCACAGCGGGCGCATCCATTTCCAAGCGCAGGTCGCCCACGGCGCCCATGAAATCCGCAGGCTTGTTAGCGGGAAGGTCCACTACGTTAAGGCTGCTGGCGTTGCTTTGGATCTTCACTGCCGTTCCACTGCTGAAAAAACCGGGGTTCACGCGGTAGTTCAGCGTCATGGGGTCTATGCGGAGCTGGCCGCTTCGCAAAGGGATCAGCACTTGTTTTTTCAGTATGGCCACGCGATAAGCGAGTCCGTTGATGGTGCGCTGGCCGGGTTCCCAATTGGCGTCGCCGAGGTCCACTTCTTCCGCCCAAAAACCGCTCAGTTTTGGCAGGTCGTAATCGTCGGCCTGTAGCGTGTTGTAGCGCGAAAAGAGCGTGTACGTGGCAATGACCTGCTCGCCGACGTAGGCTTTGCTTTTGCTGAGGGAAATGGTGCAGAAAAGGTTGGGGTCCTTCTTTTGTGCCTGATCCATTTGCGGATTAGAACCCGATCCGGCTTCACCTTTGGAAACATGGATCTTAATGGGGTCCGTGCGCAGCGAGCCACCGCCGATACTGGCTGTCGAAGGCCCGATGGTGTAATCGCCCGGACTTGTGGCGGTGAGCACCCAAACGGTGGTGCTGCTCCGGCTAATGCTGCCGTTCATGTTGCTGAAACTGTTGCTGGTGGAAGGGCCTTGCGCCACCACCATGCCGCCCCAGTCCGGCGTTGTAAGCCGGCCCGAAGGCGCATTGCTGAGTTCCAACGTAAATCTCACGCCATCGCCAACAGAGATCTCGTTCCGGTCAACCGTGGCGCGGAAGGAGACCTCTTGGGCAAGCACGGGTGCGCTGGCGATCACGAATGCCACCGCGAGGTTCAGGATGCGCTTCATCGTTTCCATCACCAATCCTTTCCTTTCGGTGTATCTGGCTTCGGCTGCAGTTTGCGCCGCACCTCGTCCTGCACGTTTTTTCCTGTTGCTGGGCGCATCCAGCATGCGTTTTGCATCCTGTGGGTCAATACGGTCCTTGGGCTGCGGTTGCTCGTTGGCCTGTTTGTCTTTGTCGGCTTGGCTGGGGTCTTGTGGGGTTTTGTCTTGCTGATCCTTGTCCTGCTGGTCCTTATCCTGCTTGTCTTGTTGGTCCTTGTTCTGCTGGTCCTTCTGCTTGTCTTGTTGATCCTTGTTCTGTTGGTCTTTGTCTTTCTGATCCTGCTGCTGCTGCTGCTTGTCCTTGTCTTGATCTTTGTTCTTTTCTTGGTCTTTTTGTTGCTTCTGCTGTTGCTCCAATTTTTCTGGGCGAATGCGAGGTTGTATCGCGTATCGGCATCGTTGGGCGCACGTTTCAACGCTTCTTTGTAAGCCTTCACCGCGTCGCTGAACCGGCCTTGTTGGAGCTGCGCATTGCCCAGGTTGTGATAGGCACGTGCCTGTGCTTGTTCGCCTTTTGCCATGGCCGCAGCGGTTTCAAAAGCCTGCTGGGCCCGGGCCAAACTGTCTTGGTCGTACCACGCATTTCCGAGGTTGAATACGCCGCGTTCGTCTTTTGATGCTTGCTCATAAGCGCGTGTTGCCGCAGCCGCATCGCCTTTTTCCATAGCGACGTTTCCTTGGCGAATGGCACGGTCTGCATCTTGCGCATAGCCGGTGCAAGCGAAGAGGAGCAAAGAGATAATGGAGATCGAAGCGGACCATCCTATACGTTTCTTGAACGGGTTTTCAAAGGTGCGTTCGCCCATGGCAAGGCCGAGCAATACCATGATGCAACCAGCGGCGAGGAAATACTGGAAGCGGTCTTCTTGCCCTGCGTATCGGAATGTGCCGAGCTCACTTTGGTCCATGGCGCGGAGTTTACCTAAAATGGCTGTAACGCCCGTTTCGCCGGAAGAAGCGTGGACGTATTCGCCTTTACCGGCTTCTGCAATACGGTTCAACGTAGCTTCATCAAGTTTAGACATTACCGTTTGGCCTTCCTTGTCTTTTTTGAAGCCGACCACCGAGCCGTTCACGCGCACGGGTATAGGCGCTCCCTGTGCGGAGCCGAGTCCAATAGTGTAGACCAAAATGCCTGCTTTGGCTGCTTCTTTGGCGCCTTGTTCACCGTTATCCTCAAAGCTTTCGCCGTCGCTGATCACAATGATGGCCTTGCTTTTGCGGCATCCTCGCCGAAGCTGCGCGCAGCTTGTTCAATGGCTGCACCGATCGCGGTTCCTTGGCGTTCCACCATGCCCGGGCCTAAGGTGCCGAGGAAGAGTTTCGCAGCGCTACGGTCCGCGGTAATGGGCATTTGGGTGTAGGCCTGCCCAGCGAATACCACAATGCCGAGCCGGTCGCCGCCCATGCGATCGATGAGTTGCGCCAGCGCGCGCTTGGCCACTTCCATGCGGTTGGGCTTGAGGTCTTCGGCCATCATGCTGTTGCTTACGTCCACCGCAACCACAACATCCACGCCTTTGGCTTTAATTTCTTCTACTCGGGTACCCATCTGCGGTCCAGCAAGCGCAATAATCGCCAAGCCCAATCCATGGCGCAGCAACAGGAAACGCGTCGTGGTGCGCCAAGACGAAACGCCGGGCACCATGCCGGGCAGCATACCGGCTTCGCCGAAGCGGTTCATGGCGCGGTTTTTTAGCCGCAGCCCGATCAAGTATGCCAGCACCAGCACCAGCCCTGCGAACGAGGCCCAAAGCATGTTCGGCTTCGCGAAACTGAACTGCGGCAACGCGGTCGGCGCATAAAGCAGGAATGCGATGCCGATGGCCCACGCGAGCACTTCCACGGCCAGCGCCACACTGGTGATCGGTGCATTGCGGTATGTGCCGGGCGAACTCATGGCGTAGTGCGCAGCAAGGTGTTTCCGAGGAAAAGGCCCAGAAAAAGCAGCGAGCAACCAGCGATTAAAGGCAAGCGGTATTCTTCCGTGCGGGAGCTGTGTTCGGTCACCTTCACGCGGGTTTTTTCCAGCCGGTCGATCTCTTGATATATGCTTCGGAGTTTTTCTCGTCCGTTGCGCGGAAGTAGCGGCCACCGGTCATTTCAGCGGTTTTCTTCAGCATGTCCTCATCGATCTCCACCTTCACGTAGTCGTACTTGTACTGTCCGTTGGGATAGATCGCCACTGGCGAAAGTGCCTTGCCGTTGGTGCCCACGCCAATGGTGTACACGCGAATGCCAAGCTGCTGCGCGATCTGGGCGGCATCCAGCGGTTGTATGGTGCCGGCGTTGTTCATGCCATCTGTTAGCAGAATTACCACTTTGCTTTTGGACGTGCTTTCGCGCAATCTGTTGATGGCGGTTGCCAAGCCTATGCCCACAGCGGTACCGCCTTTGATCAAGCCAGCGCGGGCCTGCACGAAGAGTTCCTTCAGCACGTCGTGGTCGGTGGTGAGGGGGCATTGCGTAAACGCTTCACCTTCGTAGATAACCAGACCAATGCGGTCGTTCGGCCGGTTGTCTATGAAGTCCATGGCCACGTCCCGCGCGGCGTCCAGGCGGTCGGGCTTGAAGTCCTTGGCCAACATGCTGGCGCTATAGTCCATGGCGATGATGATGTCGATGCCTTCTTGTAACGTCCTGCCAGCTGTCCTTGCTTTGCGGACGCGCCATGGCCAGCAGCATCATTGCGGTGCCGAGCAGACCGAAGGCGAAGGGCAGGTGGCGCGCTCTGGCGATGAGGTCCACCGGTCCGTTTTCCAAGGCGGGAAAAGTGCTGAGGGTGGCGCTGGGCCTGCGTTTGTTCCGGCGGAAAACATACCAGGCCGCGAGCACCGGTATCGCAGCCAACGCCCACAAATAGTGCGGCGATGCGAGCTCGTAACGGTCCTTCAGCCACCAGCCTGCAGCGAATGCAGTGGCCAATACGGCCAGCAGCAGCACGAGCACGGGGATGAGGTCACGGTTGCGGCGCATCGGGTCAATGTTCCGCGGTTTGTTGCACGAACGCGATCGCGCTGGCGAGCATGTTATCGGTCTCGGGCAGTGCAGGTTTCCACTTGGCGAACTTGGCGAGATCCGCGAGTTGGAGCAGGTTTTGCAGTTCCGTGTGCTTGTCCTTGCTCAGCGCCGAAATGCGCAAAGCGGCCATCAGCTCGTCGGTGGTCTGTTCCAACGCTGGCACGCGGTACCGCTTTTCGATGTAGGCGCGCAAGATGTCCGCGAGTCCCGCGCAATGCTCTTTCACGAAGCCTTGCTCGCAGAGTTTTTTCCCGCGCAGTTCCTCCAATTCGCGCATCGCGATGATGTGCGCGGGCACCGGCGGTGGGGGCGGGGCGACCTCTTTTCCTTCGGCTTCCGGCGTTTGAAATAGATCACCAACGCAACTATCGCGGCCAGCAACGCCAATCCGCCTGCTACCCACGGCCAATTGTCGCGTAGCCAATCCATGAAGCTGAACGGCACGGTGTAAATGCCCTTGATGGGCCGGATCGCCTTGGTGGTATCCACCGGCACGGTGTTCACCGTGAGCAGCAATGGATCGGTGACCAAAGTATCGCCGTTGGCGATGAACCGGAAAGGCGGAATGGCCCAATAGCCGCTGTCCCACGAGGTGATGGTGAGCGTGCGTTGCTGGCGGAAGTGGTACGGATCGGCAGCTTTTTCTGGGAGGATGGTGTCCACATGGCTGTCGAGCAACACGGAAATTTTTCCAGTGAGCGTATCCGAAATGGCGGGCCAGTCGATGCTTGGTGGCGCCGCCTTGGTCCACGCGGTAATCCACGGAAAGCAGCAGATGTGCTTGTTCGCCAATGAGGATGGAAGTGGAGTCGAGCTGCGCAGAAACCTGGACGGGGTTCGCGGTTTGTGCCACTGCGGCCGGGGCAATGAGGCCCATTGCCGCACACAAAAAGACTGCAGAAAGCAATGGCATTTTCATCCGTTGCGTCACACCGACTGTATTCCGGTCCCGCCACATGCCCATCAGTCGCGTTGCCTGAAAAGGTTCATCAACGGTTTCACGTAGCCCTCGCGGGTGCTGATCACCGCATGGTCCACACCGGCGCGTCGCAGTGCGTCGCGGGCGTGGGCTTGGCGGCGCAGGGCCTCGGCGCGGTAGTGCTCGCGTACGGCCTTGCTGCGTGTGTTCACCCAGCGCGTGCTGCCGGTCTCCGGATCGCGGAACTGGGCCAGACCCATGTTGGGCAGCTCCTGCTCGCGCGGGTCGGTGGTTCGCAACACCACTAAGTCGTGGCGGCGATTGGCGATCTTCAGCGCATCCTCCCAGCCGTTGTCCAACAGGTCGCTGATGAGGAATGCGATGCTGCGTTTCTTGATCACGTTGTTCAAGTACTTCAGCGCAAGCGTGATGTCGGTGCCCTTGCCTTTGGGCCGGTATTCCAGCAGTTCACGCACGATGCGGAGGATGTGGCCGCGTCCTTGTTTCGGCGGAATGAAAAGCTCCATCCGGTCGCTGAAAAGGATCAATCCCACCTTGTCATTGTTCTGGATGGCGCTGAAGGCGATGGTGGCGCAGGCTTCCGTGATCAGCTCGCGTTTCAGTTGGTTCACCGTTCCGAAATCGCCGCTGGCGCTCACGTCCGCCACCAACATCACAGTAAGCTCACGCTCCTCGTCAAACACTTTGATGAACGGGTGCCCCAACCGCGCAGTAACGTTCCAGTCGATCGCGCGCACCTCATCACCGGGCACATATTCGCGCACCTCGCTAAAGGCCATGCCGCGGCCCTTGAAGGCGCTGTGGTACTCACCGCTGAAGATGTGGTTGCTCAAGCCGCGTGTCTTCAGCTCGATCTTGCGCACCTTCTTAATGAGGTCCTTGGTATGTTGGGTACTGTTGATCTGTGACGCGTGTTTTATGTCCAGCTTCCCCTCAGGGTCTCGCGAAGCGGACCCTGAGCATAAGCCTACTATTGATCTGCGAAGGGCAATTCCACGAACAACTAAACCTCAAGGCACCTCCACCGTATTGAGCACGCGGTCGATCACCTCCTTCACGTTGATATTCTCCGCTTCCGCTTCATAAGTAAGCCCGATGCGGTGCCGCAGCACGTCCGGGCACACGGCGCGGACATCCTCCGGGATCACGTATCCGCGGCGCTTGGTGAAGGCGTAGGCTTTGGCACCCAGGGCCATGTTGATGCTGGCGCGTGGCGAACCGCCGAAAGCGATCAACGAGCTGAGATCGTTCAATTTGTACTGGTCCGGCGTGCGCGTGGCACCGGTGATGTCCACGATGTACTGCTCGATCTTCTCGTCCATGTACACCTCACGCACCAGCTTGCGTGCATTGACGATGTCGGTAGGCGAGATCACTTTTTGCACGTTGCTTTCGCGCACCACGCCCGTGTTCTGGCGGATGATCGCGCGCTCCTCCTCCTTGCGCGGGTAGTCCAGCACCACCTTCAGCATAAAGCGGTCCGTCTGTGCTTCCGGCAGGGGATACGTGCCTTCCTGCTCAATGGGGTTCATGGTGGCCAGGACGAGGAACGGCTCCGGCAATTTGAAGGTTTGCGTACCTATGGTGACCTGGCGTTCCTGCATGGCCTCCAGCAGTGCGCTCTGCACTTTGGCGGGTGCCCGGTTGATCTCGTCCGCAAGGATGAAATTGCTGAAGATCGGGCCTTTTTTCACGCTGAACTCCTCGCTGCGCGGGCTGTACACCATGGTGCCGATAAGGTCCGCAGGCAGCAGGTCCGGGGTGAATTGCACGCGGCTGAAGCCCACATGCACCACGTCGCTCAGCGTTTTGATGGCGAGTGTTTTGGCCAAGCCGGGCATGCCTTCCAGCAGGATGTGGCCATCGGCAAGCAGCGCCACCAAGAGCTTCTGCACCATGTCCTTCTGGCCAACGATCACTTGGCCATTTCCATTTCGATCAGGTCCACGAAGGAACTGGCCTGTTGGATGCGCTCGTTGAGGATGCGGATGCTGTCTGCGGAAGAACCAATGGGTTCCTGCGGAAGAGCAACGGGAGTTTCTTGAGGTGTTTGTTCCATGATATTGATCAGCTCCCAACACATTATTGGGTCTGCAAAATTCCGCGATCGGCGCGGGCTGTGGCACGGTGGACGGTTAATGAACGTTAAAACAAGTGTCCCAACGCGCAAAGCCACGAACCGCCACAAACCCGCAACAGTAAAGGCGTTGCAACAATCGGGCGCGCCACTACGTAAAAGGGAAAAGAAAGGTTACAACCCCGTTTTTGAGCCGGAAATTCCGCTAATGTTCCGCTCTGAAACGTCAACCCCAAAACCCCTTTCCAATGAAGCTATGCAAATATCCGTTCACCTATATCTCGAAAAGCCCAAAGCAAAAGAAAGCCGCGTCTATCTAAGGTTGCGCCAAAAAGGCAAGGGCAAAGCAAGGGCAAGATCCGTTCGTGTTGGCGTTGTGCCCAACCTCAAAGTCAACCCGAAGCATTGGAAACACGGTGGACTAACCGCCGCCGCAACCCATGAACAACAGGCACAAGTTGTAGCCGTTCAAAAGCGGATTGCAACCCTACAAGTTGACCTAAACGAAAGGCCAAGGCGCGTAGAAGCCTCAACGGTCAAAGCGTGGATATGGCCCACCGAAACGGACCAATGGGCGCGGCTATTTGCGGCCTCGGAAGCAATTGATGTACAAAGCACCAAAGATATGTACGGCGTTGCCCTTCGACGTTTTAGGAAGCACTGCCAAGGCCACCAACCCAACGGTACTTTGTTCGCGCAATGGGCAAAGGCATTGACAAAAACAACACTCCTGCCAGCGTCTACAACGGCCTACGTTGCTGGGGTTAGATCCTTGTGTGATACGATTGGAATTACCTTACCAAAGCGCGTAGATCAAAAGAAAAAAATAGAAGCGAAATTGTACGCCTTGACCTTGGGGGAAATTCACGCCATTGCGTTGGTCCCATTAGAAGCCGGTAGCAAACTAGCCATAGTGCGGGATGCCTTTTTGTGCGCTTGCGCTTCCTCCCTTCGCCTTTCCGACTGGCACTATTTCAGAGTTGAACACTTAGGTAGGCAAGTGATCAACAAAAAGACAAAAAAGAAAACGCTATTGCCCGATACACCAACCCTTCACGAACTGATCAAACGCAACGGGGGGGCCATTGTATTGCCAGTTAGGGAGCCTAACCGATTGCTTCGCGCAGTAGCACAGCAAGCCGCAAAGGTTTGCCCATCCCTAAACGTTGTGGTGGAATTCTATGGCAAGGAAGTCCCGAAGTGGTACGCGGTGACTTCGCATGTTGCCCGTCGCACCTTCGCCACCTTGGGGACCGCAGCAGGCATTCCCATTGCCTCATTACGTGCCTTGACCGGCCACAGTAGCGAAGCCCTGTTTGCGAACTACGTGAAAATAATTTCAAGCCAACAAGAAGCTCTAAACGACGCGAACCGGGCAAGCGCCGCAATTTTCACGTTACCATTGACCGGTAGCCCCCTCAAGGTTGCAAAGTGAAAATTTATTTTACGTGGCTAACTAATTGACACTCAGTTAGTTACATTCCTTCCATCCGTTACCGGTAGAATTCCAGTTGGAATTTGCAACAAGTAGAACTATTTTATAGTGACTAAGGCGACCGTTTGCTTGGAAAAAAACAAGCATCCAGCCAGTAGTCTACGTGTGTCCTATCCCCATTTATTGCCTCTATTTTATGCTAATCCTTATCCCCTATGTTCTATTCTATCCAGCCTCAACAGGTGCAAGATTTATGCATTAAGTTCCCCGAAAAAGACTGTTACTTTCTAACTGCAAACCTCCAAACACGGGCGGGGGACACCTTTGAGCTAAGCCAAACAACAAACCGCATTATTAGAGCTTGGAATTACGATGCCCTGCTAGTTGTTGAGCATTACCAATTCCACGGAAGGACGGCCATATTTGCGCCCCATGTTCACGCCATAATCCGTTGCGGTCCTAGCGATGCCCTGTCCATGGCTAAGGCCATAAGCGATGCTAACGTGTGTTGTGACACGGATGTTAGAGGGGTGTATGATACCCGTGGCCTACTTCGCTATTTCGTAATGGACAGCAGCGCCCTTCACTTCTTGCAAAAGCGATACACGTAACGATCGAAACGATCTTTTCAAAAGAGAAAAAAAGAAAAAACTACAACCCAAGCGAAGGTCTATCATGGGACATGGGACTTGTGTAGTTACCCTTATTTGTTTATATTTAGACTTGAACATTAAGTGCTGGGGAGCACGGATTAGTTAGGGGGGCCAAGTGCCCCCTTTTTCTTTTTCTTTTTTTTATTAAATTCATCTTCTTTCTCTCTCTTCCCTCAAACGGTTAGGTTCTCACAAGTTCAACCGCCTCAGCGTCAGTTAGTTATGTGGCTTGCTTATACACGCACTATAATGTGTTTTGTGCCAAAAAAGAGGTGAAATAGACTACTTTTTGCCCTCATTATCAATCATAAAGTATTGAGGTTCAGTCTGTTAGTTTAAACTGACCGGCTGTAATAGGTATAAACAAACGAAAAAGCGTTGAATTGAAGTACTTTTTCCCTTCGTTCATCCCGTGAATAATCGTTTACCGGTCAATTCCGTTAACCCGAATTGCACAACTAACAACCGGTAGTAATTCCGTTATAGGTCTTATGCATAGGGCATTATGTTTCTTTTTCTTTTCTTAAAAAGACATTCTTATTCCTGTGCTGCCTTAAAAGCGCATGTATGGGCCAATCCCTTTCCCATGGCGGGAACGTGGCTTAGCGGTCAACTATGGCCCCTCCAATGGCGCTCTTTGCTTTGCCCCAGCATCAACCCACAAAGGGCAACCCAATTCCGCACTTTCACCCCTCAAAATTCCGTCTATATTCCGCTCCATATATTTGGACCTCTTGAAAGCCGCGCCATTGCTGGTTTTTTCAAAACCCCCCCGATTAATGAACGTTAATCGCGCAGCCCAGCCCTACAGTAGCTGCACACCTATCTTCGACGCATTAAAACGCTGAACCATGGACCGGACACCATTTTCGCTTCAGGACACCATTAACCACGTACGGGACTTCCACGATGCCTTCGGGATCGTGAACGCGGAATCGCCCATGGGCACCATAAGCGCGGCAGACGTGCAGTTGCGGCACGATTTAATGCGCGAGGAAAACGAAGAATACCTTGAAGCCGCTGCAAAAGGCGATCTGGTGGAAGTGGCCGACGCGCTTGGGGACATGCTCTACATTCTCTGCGGAACGATCCTGAAACATGGGTTACAGCACAAGATCGAAGACGTGTTCAACGAGATCCAACGCAGCAACATGAGCAAATTGGGCGCTGACGGCAAGCCCATTTACAGGGAAGACGGCAAAGTGCTGAAAGGCGAACGCTATTTCCGGCCGAATATCGCCGCCATCCTTCAAGAACCGCAAGAACGATGAACCTGCCAGCATTGCTACAAGAGGCGCGCACATCGGCCTTCCGCCGGTGGGCCTTGAACATGGGCCTGCACCGCATGATCCCGTTCAACCGGCCGCACGGGTTGAAGGTGGTGCCGTTGGAAAACGGCGGCATTAAAGTGTTGGTACCGTTCTGGCGGATCAACCAAAACCACATCCGTGGCATCCACGCGTGTTGCTTGGCCACTGCGGCGGAATATTGCAGTGGCTTGGCCCTGATGGAGCACTTGGATGCCAAGAGCTACCGCATCATCATGAAAAGCCTGCACATGGAATACCACTACCAGGCAAAAAGTGCGGCCTCCGCAGTTTTCGCGCCTTCGGCGGAAGAAGTGCAAACCGGCATAAAGCAATTCGTAGATAATGGAGAAGCAGCCTTGTACGTGGCCGAAGTGCCCGTGCATGACGACAAAGGCAACCACTTGGCCACGGGCAAGATCACATGGCAAGTAAAGCCGTGGAGCAGCGTACGCACGGCTCGTTGATCAAATCCAACTTGGTTGGCTGACGCGCGTTGTCATGCCGGATTTAACCCGGAATCGCGTGAACGTTATGGCTATAGTCTTTCTCGGGCGCGGCTGATCGTCGCATCCTCCGGATTCAATTCGCCTTCACCAGCAAAGCATCGGCATCGTACACAAAGTACATGTCCACGAACGGCCGCATCAGGGCGGGCATCTTTTGGTTCTCCTGCACGGGCACGATCACCAGCGCCTTGTTTCCCCACTTCGCACCGAGGTAAGCGCGGTACTTCTTGAACATGCTCAATTCCGGCCAGCGCTCCTCAAAACTGTCAATGCCGTCCGGCCAATTGCGCTCCGTGCTGCGGAATACCACGGCGGCGATCTCGGCTTTGCTCATGCCCGCGCTTTCCATGGCCTTCACGGCGGCACTGTCCGCGCCGATGTTGTAGGCTGCATACACGGCCTCCGGCTTCTGGATCTTCACTTTTGCGCGGTTCTCCCAGCTCGGTCCTTTGCTTACCAATGGACGCAAGCGCGGAGGTGCAGCAGCGCGCAAAGCACGTTCCGGCAGCACCATGTACAGGTCGCTATCGGGGCGCATGGCCTCTGGCATGTCCATGTTCTCCAGCGCGGGAATGGCCACAATGGCCATCATGGTGCTGTCCCGTGGGAAAGTGCCCACACGGAAGCAACGGTAATCTTGAATAAACGCAGCGTTTGCCGAGCGGGCGCTATCGCCACGGATGCCGGCGGGCCACAGCATCTTGTTGCCGGAGGCCATCACGGCGCGCGTTTCAATTTCGGATGATCCGGCAGCGGCCAGCGCGGCCTCAACTACGTGGTCGTCCTGCACGGTGGTCACATTGACCAAAGCTGAAGCATCCGCAATGCGCACCGCATTTTGAGCGTGGCAGGCACCGAAGGCCAAAGCAGAAACCAGAAGGAGGGTAGGGCGGGTGGATATCATGTTCCGCGTTTCTACGGAAGAGGTTGAGGAAATGTTCCCCAGAATAGGTTTTTCTAATTTCCTTCAACTTTTTTCAGCTTTCATCAGCGTTCATCAGTGTGCATCAGCGGTTGAATGATAAACCCCAAACCTCATGCGAGTTCCCCGCCGCAGGTGGGATCAATCCTGTAAATCCTGTAATCCTGTCCAAAAAAAACGCATGCAGCCGCTCGGCTTTTTGCCGAGTGGTTCGTGTCATAGGGCTTCCAGCCCGTCTCGTTCTCCGTTCCTCCCGACCTTCGCACCATGTTCACCTCCCGTCAAATCCTCATCTGCGCAATGCTCGTCTGCACCATCCAAGCGGCAGCGCAACAACCTTCAGCCCCCGCGACCATGGACTTCTACAACCTCAAAGCCACCGACATCAGCGGAAAGCCGTACGACATGGCCAACCTAAAAGGCCACAAAGTGATGGTGGTAAACACCGCCAGCGAATGTGGATTCACGCCACAATACAAGCAGCTTGAAGAACTCTACGAAAAGTACAAAGGCAGCGGCTTCGTCATTGTAGGCTTCCCCAGCAACGATTTCGGTGCACAGGAGCCGGGCGATGAAAAGCAGATCGCGGCATTCTGCGAGAAAAACTACGGCGTCACCTTCCCACTGATGTCAAAGATCGCCACCAAAGGCAAGGACCAAAGCCCGGTGTACGCTTGGCTTACGCAGAAAGCGCAGAACGGAAAATTGGACAGCGAAGTGAAGTGGAACTTCCAGAAATACCTCATCGACGAGCAAGGCCACCTCGTGGAAATGCTGCCCAGCGCCGTGGAGCCGTTGAGCGATAAAGTCCTCAACTGGTTAGACGGCAAGTGATGCAAGAGCAAGTGGACATTCTGGTCATCACGGCCCATCCGGATGATGCGGAGATCGGCATGGGCGGCACCATTTTGCGCCACATCGCTCAAGGCCGTTCCGTGGGTTTAGTAGAACTCACCGGCGGTGAATTGGGCACGCGTGGCACGGCGGAGATCCGCAAGGCGGAAGCCGCCGCGGCGACGAAGGTGCTGGGCGTTACATTCCGCTACCAGCTCGGCTTACGCGATGGTTTCTTCCGGGCCGATGAAGCCAGCCTGCTCAAGGTGATCACGGCCTTGCGCAAACACCGCCCGGGCGTAGTGCTCACCAACGCCGTGCGCGACCGCCACCCGGACCACGGGCGCGGCGCCGCCTTAGTGGCCGAAGCCTGCTTCCTGAGCGGCCTGCGCCGAATAGAGACCCAAGTAGACGGAAAAGCCCAAGAAGCCTGGAGGCCAAAGACCGTGCTCCACGCCATTCAGGACAATTGGGTCGACCCCGACCTCGTGGTGGACATCACCCCGTACTGGGATAAAAAGCTGGAAGCGCTGCTTTGCTTCAAAAGCCAATTCCACGATCCGGCCAGCAAAGAACCGATCTCGCCCATCAGCGTTCCGGAATTCCTGCCCTCGTTGCAAGGGCGTGCCTTGGCGATGGGCCGGTTGATCGGATCTACTTACGGCGAAGGCTATACCGTGGTGCGGCCACCCGCTGTTGGGGATTTGCTGGAGTTGGGGTAAGGGGACGTATGCTTCTCATGCGGTTGTCACCCCGGCCTTGGGCCGGGGTCGCACACGTCGGCATTTTTGCGCTGCACGCGCTCGCGATTGCTTAGACGCACGCGCTCGGCCCCGGAGCCTCATCCGGGGTTTCCCGAATGCGTTCAGCATAAGGCCTCCGGCCTGTCGCATATTCAATATGCTGCCTTTGGATCTTAGCAGAAACACCGCATTCATCGCAGCGCGAAGCAAAATCTTCAAGCGCTACGAAACGGATTTCTCCGACGCGACAGTACGAAAGATTAAAAGTAAGAAAAACTTAGAAAAGCCCGTTCAGTTCTTTTTTCGAACCTTGGGCATCACAATGGAATGCTTCGCAACATATTTTACTGGAAGCGTGTTTCCCAGTGCTGGCTCCTCAGCTCCTCAGCTCCTCAGCTCCTCAGCTCCTCAGCTTGTGTGCCGAGCGAAGCCGAGGTACATCAGCTAAAGTTACACCCGGCGTTTCCGCATCATTCTTCCGGCAGGGTTATTTCCCAGCGTGGCATGGTGCAAAACCACTTTCCATGTTGCGCACTGGCATCTTAGTGTTATTCCTGTTTTGCCCCTTTGGGGTATACCTTCGGGCTGCTATGGAACCCGTGCTGCTACCAAACGCATTGGCCTGTTCCCAATTGACTTTGGGTGTAGATACACCGGGCGTTGAACTCACCAGTGTTGAAAGAAGTGACACGCGTTGCGTACAAGACACCTCGAAAGCTTGCCGAGCAGATAAGGTAGGCACCTACCTACTCCCCGACACGGTTTTAGAAAATGCCCCCCGTTGGCAAACTAAGCTGGAGCCTCAGTACCAAGTTTCAACAATAGAGGAATGCGCGAGCCAATTGCATGACCTTCAAGAACGTGTGGCATTCTTAGAATTATATGTGGATGCGCTGCGCAGCCAACTCCTCGCCGACCAGCCTATTTCAAGTCCGGAGGGAAAACTCACTGCGTTAGATGTAAAACATCTTTTGGAATTGATGCCGAGCCCAATTGAGATACCAACTTCGAAAGAAAAAAAAAGCCCCCGGTGCGCAAACACCGAGGGCGAGTCACTCAAGTCCCACAAACACGCGAATGAACATGAAACAGAGCTGAGCAAAGGTAAGGCGAAGGTTGAAATATAGTAAACCCCGCCACCGTAGCCACCGGACCCACCCCTGGCATGCCCCCACCACAGCCGCGAGGCGAGCGGGCATTAGAAGTAGCGGCTTTTTTTGACCGGACGGTCCTATTGCCTTAGGACCACGAACTTTAAACATTGCGAATGCTTCTCTCAACAAAAAACAGCAGGTGGCCTGGAGCAATTTTGCTCTTGGGCTGCCTGTTGTTTTTTACTACGCTCCGCTGTGAAGCGCAGAATTTGGTGCCGAACCCAAGTTTTGAGCAAATCGATAGCTGCCCTTCGTACCCGACCTTCCTTGGATTTCAGGAAAGTTCCACCCCTGATAACTGGTCAAGACGCTTGGACACTCCGGAATACTATAACGCTTGCATAGGTTCAAGTGACACTGTTCCGGGTATTCCGCGCAATCTTTTCGGATACCAGTTTGCTCAAGATGGAGATGCCTATGTAGGGATGTTTTCCTACTTGCCGGACGACAATAGAGAAATGATCAGCGGAGAATTAACGGAAACATTGGTAGTTGGGCAGACTTACTACGGTAGTTTTTGGGCGAATGCGGCTTACGGAGGGCCACAACAGGTTGGCTTGGCTTGTGATAATTTTGGCATGTTTTTAATGACTGTCGCACCGGATTTTGTCCAATATCCGGCAACCTTACCGTTAGTGAATCATGCCCAAGTGTTTAGCCATCAGATCATTTCCGATACGACAAGCTGGATCTTAGTTAGTGGGAGTTTTGTAGCCGATAGCGCCTACAAGTATTTAGTACTCGGAAACCATTTCGACAATCTACATACGGCTGTAGAGATAATAGGGCCGGGGGCCGATGAATATGCATACACCCTGGTTGATGCGGTGTGTTTATCCGCGAATCCGGGCGGATGCCCAATGTCGAGTTCCATACTTGAATATGTCGCAGGCGACATTGTATTGGGACCCAATCCTGCGCGAAACGAGTTGAACCTTGCATGGGGAAATACGCGGTATTCCAATCTGATGGTCGTGGATGCCATTGGAAGAATACTAATGAGGCAGAATGTGTTCGATAGGAATTCGGCTTTGCTACAAACAGAAGGTTTGGCCAACGGAACCTATCAACTCATCCTTGAAGGCAAAAAAGAGAAGCAAGTTAGAAAGTTCGTCGTTCTGCATTGAAAGTTAGAAACTCGTAAACCCTCTAAAAACAAAGCACAATGAAAACCAAACACGTTCTTTTTGCAAGCTGCTTGTCGCTTACTCTACATAATGTTACGGCACAATGGGTTCTTCCGGGTAACGCTGTAACGAGCACGTTTAGTTACTTAGGCTGTAATGGTTTAAGTACTGTTCCTTTAGTGTTGCCTTACCACCAAGTTTTCAATTTTCCCCCTTTGCTTTCGTAATTCGTTACTTTCAGTATCCTATAAGTGAGGCATGAGATTCTTGATTCTCTCTTCCATGGTTTGCAGTAGTGCTTCAGTGCAAGCACAGAACTTCGTGCCCAACGGGAGTTTTGAAGAATACACGGAGTGCCCGGACTACCAGGCACAGGTGGAGCGAGCTGTGGGATGGACAAGAAACAGTGCAAGCCCGGATTACTTCAATCGGTGCGATATCAGTGGGTACGTGGGTGTCCCCTTGAATTTAGCTGGATACCAAGAAGCATATGATGGTGATGGATACATGGGCTGCATTACTTATTTAGATGGCGCTCCTACCTATCGAGAGTGCATTCAGCATGCCTTGTCTAGTCCGCTCATGCCTGGTATCCCTGTGTTTATTTCGATGATGGTCTCCCCTGGAGGATTCGGAAATGACCCTATACAGAATTCCTTGAAATACGCATCCAATGGTATTGGTGTCAAATTCTCAATGGGGCCACATCCTAACTATTTGTACTGGCCAGGAAATGTTGCGTTGTATATGACTGATATTCTGAGCGACACCACTACATGGGTGCAGCTAAGCGGAGTGTATATGCCAGATTCTGCCTATGCCTATTTATCGATCGGATGTTTTTTGCCCTATGACGATATTCAAACTCAAGTGATCGATCCCAGTGCAGTGACCCTCGCGGCATATTCCTTTATAGACAACGTATGCGTCTCCACCAATGCGAAGGACTGCCCGTTAACCATCGGTATTGATGAAGTACGGGCCCCGATCAGGAATCTCGGATCAAATCCTTTTGGAAGGGAGCTGTACATCAGACTTGACGGTGAACTAACCCGCATCTCTTATTTGGTTCTTATGGATGAAATAGGCCGAACATGCCAACAGGTTCAATTAGCAGATGGCACTACCGACTTTACGTGGTTCCTGCCCGCCCTGCCTTCCGGCTCCTATTTCTTGCAGCTTCGAAATTTCCTCGGTCGTTATCGACCGATCCATATAGTTCACATTAACCCCTAAACCTTCCAAGAAATGAGACAGAAAAGGAAAGTCATCACAATGCTGGCTGGGTTGACGATCGCCATGTACAATACTGGGCAAGCTCAGGTCCTAAACAATCTGCCGGGACAATATTGGCTTACTCCATCGGCACCAACACCCTCCACATTTTCGATTGGCAATGCACCGAACATTGGTTTTGCTCTGGACATTCATGGTGAACAAATGAACCCACCATTGGGCAATGTGTTCAAAACGAACGGCCCGGACGATATGGACACGTACTGGCGGATGTTCCGGGGCGGTAAGGAGTATGGCAACATCTTCAACCTTACCGCTAAGTTTTCAACTTTCCCCCTTTTGTTTTCACATAGCATTAAACTCATCAACTTATCAATAGAGCATGAGATACTTGATTCTCTCTTCCGTAGTTTTCAGTTTTGCTTCAGTGCAATCCCAGAACCTCGTACCCAACGGGAGTTTTGAGGAATACACGACTTGCCCAACGAACCAAGGCCAAGTCGAGCGATGTGTCGGTTGGACATCCAATTCGGCAAGCCCGGATTACTTTAATCGGTGCGATACCAACGGATTTGTCGATGTTCCATTCAATTTAATTGGTTATCAGAATGCATTTGATGGTGATGCTTATATGGGCGGAGCAACTTACCTTGAGGGAGCTCCTACATATAGGGAATGTATTCAACATGCCCTATCCAGCGCGCTTGTGCCGGGTATCCCCGTTTACATATCTATGATGATCGCAACAGGGGGCTTTGGCAATGACCCTGGGCAGAACTCCTTGCGATATGCATCGAACGGTATTGGAATGAAGTTTTCAGTGGAACAACAAATTGACTATTCGTATTGGCCAGGAAATGTTGCGTTATATAGGACCGAAATACTGTGTGACACTGCTGTTTGGGTGGAATTGAGTGGAATGTATATTCCTGATTCCGCATATGCGTTTGTGTACATCGGCAGTTTTTTGCCATATGATGAAATCCAAGTTCAAGTAATTGATGCTAATGCAGTGTCAAGTGCGGCATATGCGTTTTTTGACAGAGTATGTGTCTCGACCAATGCCGCAGACTGCGCTGTAACCCTCATGGTTGATGACATACGGCCACCAATTCGAATACAAGGATCAAATCCTTTTGCAAATGACTTATTCTTGAGTGTTGACAATGAGCTCACCGAGAACTCTACTCTGGTGCTTATTGATGAATTAGGACGAATCGGTCAACAAGTTCAATTACCTCAAGGCACTAAGGAGTTTGTGTGGCCACTGCCCGTAATCCCCGCAGGATCATATTTTTTGCAGCTTCGGAATTCCCTCGGCCGTTCCCGACCGATTCACTTAGTTCACATTAACCCCTAAATCCTTCGAAGATGAGACAGAAAAGGACAGTCATTACCGCGCTGGTCGGGTTGGCCATGGCTACGCTCAATACAGGGCAAGCCCAAGTTCAAAACAATGTTTTTGGACAATACCGGCTTACACCCGGTTCACCCACTCCGCAATCATTCGCAATTGGCAACAACTATACCTTAGGCTATGCCTTGGATGTCCATGGTGAGCAAATGAACCCACCCTTAGGCGATGTGTTCAAGACGGATGGCCCTGATGATAAGGACACGTACTGGCGGATGTTCCGGGGTGGTAAGGAGTATGGCAACATCTTCAACCTTACCGCTAAGAATGACTGGAACTTGAATGCCACAACAGGGTACATGAAGTTCCATACCAATTCGCTGGAACGGATGCGCTTATCGCCCACGTTGACCGGGCAAACGATCAATGGCTACACGGGGCTGGACTTGAGCGGGTTTTTGTGCATCGGTCAATACAGCGGTGCCAGTAACTCAGTGCAGCAAGCATATACGCTGCTCCACCTGAACGAATTTGGAATAAACCCTGGAGGTTATCGGCCTTGGATGCGCGTAGGCATGTTGGCCACACGTGGTAGTGACATGAGTTATTTCGGCCTTCGGACTGATCCCCAAGGAGCAACGAATAATACGGTGGTAGCCTGGTGCGACAATCCATTGGGGGAAATTGGAGCCGATGCGCTCCAATTCGTTTTCTCCGCACATCCCACAGGGGGAACGGGCATTGCCGGTACCTTATCTGGCTTAGAGGCAGGGCGCTTCATATCTGCGGTAGGTGGTGACGAAGCCTATTTTGGGTTGGGTGATTATTACACGGCTGGAATTAATCCAACCCAGCGATTGGATTTGTTGAATGGCAAGGTGCGCATCCGGAAATTACCTGATGATCCCGCAGCCACAGAGCCGTACAAGATCATGGTGGTGGACGATTCGCCTGGCAACAGTATTAATAGGGGGATTGTTAAATGGATCGACCCAACATCGCTGGTTTCGGGTTGCGAATGGGAACTCAACCCAGGTACACAGAATAACGTGTCCACGGCTTATAGCAATGTGCTAAGTACTAGCTGCCCTGATGTGACGGATGCCGTGGGAATCGGGGTGGATCTAGGGAGTTCTGCAGCAATAGCAAAGCTGAAGGTAAAAAATACTTCATCCGTAGCAACAATGACCGACGGTATTCAGGTGGCTGTTAGCAAGGCCGGAGTTGCGAACGGGATGTTAATAAATGCATCCAGCAGCTCTAAACCTGTTACCGGCATCAACGTTACCGTAAATGGTAGCGGAACTGGAGCAGACGGGGTAGCTATTGGTGCCCGGCTCGTTGTTACAGGGTCGATGGGCGGTGCGAGTACGCGAGGCGCTCAGGTGATCACCAATGGGACGTGCACGGTGGCAAGAGCGGGGAGTTCATTTCGAACGACGTTACCCCCTCGATGGGAGGGTTTGCCATGGGCGTGATCGGAGAGGTTCATTCAGGTTTAGGATTAAGCGCTGGAACTACGGGAAGGAGCTACACGACCGGGTGGTCGAACTTCGGCGTGTTGGGTGAGGCACGCGGCATAGGCAATATAAATGTCGGTGTTTATGCTTCCCAAAACACCGGTTCATTTATCACCCCGCCCAGCGGGAATATTGGTGTGTTCGCTACCACGCTGAACCAAGACACGACCATAAGTACAAATTGGGCTGGTTATTTCCGCGGTAATGTGATGGTTACGGGTGCTGGTGTGATCCCCGGTGGGGTGTGGTCCCCTTCAGATGAGAACCTCAAGGAGAACATAACGGACTTGCCCAATGGTTTAGAGGTGATCACTCAACTGAACCCCAAGTCGTACGATTACCAAGCAGATGCACTCCCTCAAGTGGGTTTGCCAGCCGGGCAACAATATGGCTTCTTGGCACAAGAACTGGAGCAGGTCATCCCGGAGGCGGTGAAGGACATCACGTACCAAACACAATTGGACAGTGTTGGCCAAGTGGTCTATCCGGCCGTTTCCTCCAAGATCGTGAACACCGCAACGGTCATCCCTTTTCTTGTCGCTGCCGTGAAAGAGCAACAAGCCACTATCGACCAACAGAACACACGGATGGCTGAACTTGAAGACCGCATCAACCAATGCTGCGCCGCAAACGGCAATGGTATGGCCCCACAAAACGGCGAGCGTTCAACATCAGCGGAGAGCAATGTGCAAGAGCAGCGATTGCTCATTATTCCCAACCCGGTGGCGGATCTTACTACACTGGAGTACTACGTACCCAAGGCCGGGCAAGTAAGCTTGCAAGTGAGCACCAACGATGGCAAGCCCGTGGAGGTCTTACGCGAAGAGAAAGCCGAGGCTGGCGCTTACAATTACGCTTGGAACACCACCAAACTGGCAGCGGGCACATACTTCTGCACATTCATGCTGGATGGTGCAGTTGTGGTAAAGCGGGCCGTGAAGGTGAAGTGAGGTGATACACGATGTGGCCGCAGGGTCCGCTGGACGTCGTAGATGATTATCGGCGAGACCCTGCGGTTGCTTGAGATGCATACAGGCATGCACTACGCGTGCATTACGCCCGGCCTGGTGCGACCCCGGCTAAAGGGCCAGGTGACAACCGCATACACGACTTCCGTTATTATCACCTCACAACCCCAAACTATTCTTCCGCACCAAAATGGCTTGGTAGCCGACAGCCCCAAACGACCTTCCCGGCGCAACAAAGCCGCCATCATCAAGCAACGTGAGGTCGTGCAGCACGTCTTCGTTGTCAATGGGGTAGGAGCGTTGCCACAGTTGCGTGCCTGAGGTGTTCACGCGCATCGCCATGCCGTCGGTGAGGTTTGCGCTTCCGGTTTGGCCCACCAAGACCAGATCGCCATTGGAAGCTTTGCGAATGCCTTCCGTGGTATTTGCCGCTGCCACATCGCCGAAAGTGCGGGTCCACAACGTGTCTCCTGCTTGGTCCATCGCCATTAGGTAGGTGCTGCGCACGTGCTGTCCGCCCACCAATGGGCCATAGCTGTCCGTGCGGTCAGCGAGGTAGAAATTCGCGCCGCTTCGCGCAATGCCGTTGAAGAGGTCGGGCTTTATGCCGCCCCAGCTTTGCCACCACAGCTCACTTCCGTTTAGGTCAACAGCGAGGACGTATGCATCCACATCACCGCTAAAATTCGCAACACGCCCTGCGGCCATAAAGCCATTGTCCATCAAGGCCACGCCGTTCAACGCATCGTCGCCGCCGGTGCCGTATTGCTGGTTCCATTGCAACGTTCCGGAAGGAGAAATGCGCACCAGCAGCGCTTGGCTGTCCGGTCCACCACGGAAGGTGCCGCACGCGATCACGCCATTATCAGCGGTGCGTTCCAGCCCGCGTAATTCTTCTTCGTTCAATGGGTCGTTGGAGGTCCAAGTCCACAACACGGCGCCGGTGTTGGAGATCTTTGCTACGAGCGCATCTTGGTCCGAGCGGCCAGGCGCGATGCTCGAGCCACAGAGCAGTATGTTGCCGTCGCCTGAAGCGATCACAGCTTGCACGAAACAAGTGCCCGGAATGGCCACGTCGAACCACTGTGCGTTCAGTCCATTCAATGTTGTGCGCAGCAATTTGATCTGCACTTTTGCGCCGGTTTCGGAAGCATCGCGCACCACCGTTGAAAATCCGGTGGCATCATTCACGGTGCCGAGGGCATCCTGCAACCGGTCGCCACCGTATTGCAGTTGAAAGCCTTGCGCATGGAGCAATCCCGCTGCCAAAAGCGTGCAGGTCAGCACGGTTTTGCGCTTCTTCATTTGGCACTTATTTCCGCGCCGGGTTTTGAAACGGTGACCCATTGGCCGCCGTTGCGCGCGTTGATGGTGTTATCGTACATCGCGGAGCAGTTGGTGCTCGGCATGTGGAAACGCCCGGTGTACGCGGCGTTCAGCAGCACGCGCCAGATGCGGCTTTCACTCGGTGCCAGATCGAAGTAGGTCAACACGCGATCGTCACGAATGTCTTGGTAGGTGAACGGGCTGTTCATCTGTACGTTCTCGGTGCCTTCGAGGCGGCTGTTGCGGATCTCCCAGCCGCTGGGGAACACTTGCGTGAGCGCCAATTGTTGCAAGGTGCCGCGCATGCCGGGGTTGCCCACGGTGACCACCGCGATGAAGTCGGTGCCTTGGCTCAGGTTGGCCGGATTGATGGTGGTTCCTTCCATGGTGGTGTAAGTCACGTTCATGGCCAAACCGTTGCTGGCGGGGTGTTCTTCGCCGGGCGGCGGCACACCGGTGCGCACCAAGCGTACGTAAAGGATGTTCTTTCCGGTGTTTGAAATGCTCACTTTTTTCTTGCCGTCAGGTGCGGGCAGATCGATGCGCACGATAGACCGTTCGCTCATGCGTTCCTGTGCCTTCGCTCCGTTCACAGATGCGGTGAAATGCATGGCCTTGTCCGGCGTGGTGCCTCCCGCTACGCGGCTTATTGCGAGCAATGCCCACGCAGTGGATTGCGTGCTGTACCAGCTGTCCGAAGCGATGCGGCTACCAATATTTTTCACCACGCTTGCAGCACCGGCCTTATCGCCCATGCGGTTCAAGGCTTCAGCTATTATGGCATCGTCGCGCAGGTCGCTGCCGTATGTCCAGCCCATTTCCACGTAGCTGGGAATGCTGGTTGCAAGGCCTTTGGCGATTTCTTGCGCCACGTCGTTGCGGTTGTTCAGCGCGTATGCCGCGGCGAGCATCCATTTGGCTTGCAGGCCGATGTCCGGCGTGGTGCGCAGTCGGTTCATTGCGCCAGCTTCGGCTTGGTTGGCCAAGGCCAGCGTGTAGAGGCGATAGGCTTGGGTAAGCGAGCTGCGGTCCATGTACCAGCTGTTGGCTTCAGCCGGTGACCAATCGCGGGCTTGGCGGCGGGTGTAGGTCAGCCATTTGTCCTTCATGCCGGGCAATAATGCGAAGCCTTTGCCTTCTGCCTCGATCATGAAATGGCCCGCGTAAGCGCTGGTCCATTCGTCCACTTCGCGTTGGCCGGGCCAATATGCAAAGCCGCCGCTACCGGTCTGGAACTGTTGGTATTTTCGTAATGCAGCTTCCACATTAGCGCGCATTTCGCTCACCGTTGCATCGTTCATCTCCATCACATCGGCGAGGAAGAGTTGCGGGAACGCCTTGCTGGTGGTCTGTTCCAAGCAGCCGTGCGGATAGTCGATGAGGTATTGCAGGCGGCGGCCCAGATCGAGCGGCGGCAACGTGCTCAACTCCAAGTAACCGCTGTTGGTGCCGCCGACACCAAGTGCCTGCGGGCTGGCTTCCCACGACTGTCCGGCCTCCAGCACTGTTTCCGTAGCTTCTGTTTCCGGCGAACCGGCTTGGCGCACGTCCACCTCGATGGACTGTGTTGCCTTCTCGCCCGCGCCAGTAGCGGTGAGCGTCACTTTTCCTACGCCGATGCGCTCGTTCATTTTCACCCGGAACATCACGGTTTGTTCGCCTGTGGTGCTGAAGGTCAACGCTTGCGTTGTGGAGCCTATTACGGTGAAAAGGTCGTTTGCTTCCAGCGCCAATTGCGTTCTTCACCTTGGCTTCCATGGCGAAAACGTCAACGGGCAGGTCCACCGTTTCACCGGGCCCAGTAACGCGCGGCAGGGTGGCCAGCAGCATTAACGGTTTGCGGACGGGCACGGCTTTTTCCGCGCTGCCGTAGGCGGCTTGCGGTGTGCTGGCCACCACCATGATGCGCACGCTGCCCACGTAGTTGCTGATGGTGAATTGGTGCGTGGCCTTCTTTCCTTTTTCCAATTTGAACGGTCCCACGAAATGCACCACGGGTTTGAACCGCTGCGCTTTCGTAGCGTCCGCGGGGCTGGCCTGATCGCTGCCCCCAAGTGCCAAAATGCGCCGCAGTTGCTGACCGAATGCGCCGATCACTTGGTCATACACGTCCCATGTGCGCACGCCCAACGCTTCCTTGGCGTAGAAATGGTTCCACGGATCGGGTGTCTTGAATCGGGTGAGGTCCAGCAATCCTTCGTCCACGATGGCGAGCGTGTAGGTCATGGCCTTGCCGTCTTTTTCAGACACGCTCACGCTGAATTGTTCGTCGGTCTTGATCGCGGGCGGCGCCGTGATCTCCGGTGTAATGTGTGTCGCGGCATCTTCCACGGGAATCGGTATCACGCCGTACATGCGGATGGGCAGGTCGTTTGCGGTGCCCTCGGCGTTGGGGGCGGTTAGCGCGTGTGGCTGCACCAAGGTGATGTGCGCAAAGGCATTGGGCGCCATTTCCGCCGTTATGGGGAAGCGGAACACAGTTTCTTTTTCCTTCAGATCCACCCATTGCGCGGAGAGGATTCGGCTGCCGTTTTCGATGCTCACCAAGGCGCGGCCTTTGCCGGAGCTTGGGAAGGTGATGGCGCATTCATCGCCCACAGCGTACTTTTCTTTATCGCTATTGAAACGCAGCATGGCCGCGTCCTTGCTGCCTTCGCGGCGGCTCCGGCCACCGTAGCCGGGCCAGTCCACGTAAAGCTGCGCGGCGCTGGCATGGCCGCTTACGGGATCGCTCACGCGCACGATGAAGCGGCCCCACAACGGCCGGTCCACGCGGAAGTTGAAGTTGGCTTTTCCGTTCGCATCGGTAGTGAGATGTTGCTGGTCGATAAGGCGTGAACTGGGCGCATTGATGTAATTGGAAGGGCCGTCCATATCGCCGTTCCACCACCAATCGTAGCTCACTTTCACCACCTGCACATCAAGCGCGTGGTTGGCCAAGGGTTTGCCGTCGGCATCCAGCGAAACAGCGCCCAACGCGTAAGTCGTGTCGGTGAAATAGCTGCCCCAGTAGCTGTTTGATTCGGGCACTTTCACGCCGGCATAAGCGGTGTACGGGTAGTATGTCACGTCAGTGCGGTCCATGCTGGCATCGCCACCGGCCTCGAAAACGCGCGTTACCACATTCGCTTTCACGGCAGCAGGGGAGTGGTCATGCAGTTCAAGTCGAAGGGGAACGTAGCATGGCCGTTCGCGTCCAACCGTCCTTCGAACACGGGACTTTCTTCGGCGTTGAGGTCGTTTGCCAGGTCATCAAAAGCATAGTCGCCGAATCCCTTGAAATCGGCGGAGGTACGCGTAAGGCTCACGGTGACCTTGGCCGCGAGGTCCTTCGCTGGCGCGCCGTGCAACCAGTTGGCTTGGAGCTGCACCTTCTTTTTACTGTCGGCGGAAATGCGTTCACCACCGAGGTCCAGCAGGATCTTGATGCGGTTCGGCTTCACGGTTTCAATGCGGACGGAATGGTAAAAGCTGGTGCCGCCGACTGCCACGCGCGCGTTCCAAACACCCGTGGGTGCATCGGGCGGCGTGGCACAATGGAACGCGTACATGCCGTCAACGCCATTGGTGCTAACTATGCGTTGCGCCAAGCGCCCTTGCGGATCGGTAAGCTCGAAAGTCACGGGGATGTTCTTCGGCAACGGGATGCGCGGTTGTTGCAGCATGAAGGTGAGGGAAGAGCGAATCGCCGGGACGCCACACACCGCGTTCGCCGTAGAGGAACCCTTTCAATCCCTTGTCCACACTTTCACCCTGCACATCAAATTCGCTCACGCTGAGCGCGCTGCCGTCGTCCGTTTTGAGATAGCCGCGCTGGTTGCCTTTGCTGGCGACGATCGAGGAAGGGAATGCGATCGCTCGGCGGCAAAATCGCCATGCCTTTGTTGTCCGTAACCGGCTCCGCTATGGTGCGCCTTTGCAGGTCCAGCACTTGCAGTTTCACGCCGCTCACAGGCTCGGTGGTGCGCAGGTCGCTCACGGCAAGCAGCATCGATCCATCGTTGCCGCGCTTCGCGATCAGGCCCAGGTCCGAAGCGAGGATGTTGCGCTGCACCACGGAGTTTTTCCCACGGAAATAGCTGGCGGAGCAGGGATCTTCACGCTCTTGATAGTTGTATTCCTCTTCGTAGTCGTAGTCATAATCGTCATAGTAGTAATAGTTGCGGTTCGGCTGGTCCCACTGGCCGTTATCGTCCGGTGTTTCGTCGGATGCGATCTGTGGCAGCACGGTCTTCGTTGCTGTGCCGCAAGGGTAGGTGGAGTACGCCTGGCGGAAGCCGATGATCACGCGGTAGATCGCGCCGGGCTCGGCTTTCATCAGTTTGTCGAGGTCCAAATTGTAGCGCGTCCATTCGCCGGGCTTCGCCATTTCCTTGGCATCCAGCGGTACGGTGCGGCGCACTACGGGCCGCGCGACGCGGGCCATTTCCTGTTCGCCGTCCAACGCGTTCACTTGCAGGAATTGCGGCACGTTGTCCGCGTAAATGCGCACGATCTGCACGTCCACTGCGTTTAAGTTCACAGCCTCGAAAGGGAATAGCAATCCGTCGGTGGAAGGCAAGATGGTGCCATTGCCGACCGCGCGCACATCCGGTTTTACTTCTTCGAAAAAGAGATCAACAGTGATGTCCTTTCCGATCGCCTTGCCGTTCACATTCTTCAATCCAGCGGCAACGAATGCACTTTGCTCGCCAATGAGGCGTGTGCCGGGATAGATCAGCAACTTGTTGCCGATGATGGCGAGGCGGCAATCGTCCACGCCTGCAATGCCCGCCAAGCCGCTCAGGTCCTGCGCGGGGTCCAGCGGGTCGCTGAAGAGCAGCGTTGCGAATTCCTCATCGGAAGTGCTGGTTTCGGAGGCCACCAATTGAATGTCACCAAGTGCTGGAATGGTGAATGTTTTCGCGCCTGTTCCCGTGCCGCCGATTGCTTTTCCGTCCCAATGGAATTCAACGGCGCTGGCCTGTTCGCCGCGCTTCACGCTGTCTGCAACGGCGCGGTGCAGCGTGCCGCCGGGCTCGTGTTCCCAGTGCATCGTCAACGTGTGTCCGTCTTGTGTAGCACTCACGCATTTGGAAAGATCGAGGCCTGTTGCATCGTCGCTGGTGAACACGCTCACCACAACGCGCTGCCACGAAAGATCCGTGGGACTAAGGCTTTGCAGGTCGCTGATGCGCAGGTCGATGTTCTGCTCGAAGGTGGCGAAACCGAACTTCATATACTGAACGCTGGCAGGCACGTCGGCGATCTTCCCCAGTCGGAATGTGACGGTGTAGTTGGTGGCTTGCTTGAGCCGTTCGCGCGGTTGAAAAGCGAGGGTGTGCGCGTCTTCCCAACGCACTACGCCGTCCGTTTTCGGGTCCAGTTGAAAGAGTTGTTGCAACGCCGCATCGGAAGTGTCCTTCAATGCCACACCTTCATTAAAACGCACCAGCACGGGAGCGCGGGCTGAAATATGCCCGGCGGTAAATGCTTGGACGTACGGCACGAATTCGGAGCCGGGCCTTTGGAAAGCAGCTTCTTTATTGCAAGCAGGAAGGATCAACAGCGCAGCCAGCGCAATAAGCAGGGGACGGATTCGCATGTGCGAAAGATAAAGGAACGGCAGTTCCCCTAATTCCTAATTCCTAATTCCTAATTTCCGATTAGCCACTTCAGTGGTCGGAATTAGGAATCAAGAATTAGGAATTTCCAATCAAGTCTCCGACGCAAGCACGGAATTACTTCCCTTCCAGCAACTTTTCAGCATCCTCAGCGGAAATCACCCGGCCTTGCAATTCGCCTACCACGAAGCAATCGGTAAAGCCCAAAGCCTGCAATTCCTTCCGGCGCTGTTCGGCGGCTATACGAGTGGGGTATTCACCGTAGAGGTAACGCACGCTGTTGGTGCTGGTCACCGGCTTCACGTCGCCGAGGTCCACATATTTGCCCATGGTCTCAACAGGCACATTACCGGCGAAGCTGCCGAGCTGAACGCGGAACACGAGGTCCGACGTGTTGATCGTTCCCACAGGAATGGCGTTGAGGTCTTCAGGACCGGCAAGCTTGGCGCCCGCTTCCTTGATGGAGACGCGTTTGCTATTTTTGAAGGCCACCAGGAACGCGCCCTCGAACCCTTTCAACAACATGTCCACTTTGTGCCTTGCCGCCTCATTGATGTCAGTGTGCACACCGGTATAGTAACGCGTAAGGCCGTCCTTGTCTTTCAGAGTTACGAGGTCGGTTATGCCGACGAAAATGTTCTTGGACAACCGGTGGCGGAACGCGCCCAACTGCACGCGCACCAGCACGGGCCCGTTGGCTTCACCGATGCCGTTGCCACCGGTACCATTCTCGCTGCCTTTACCGTTCTCACCGTTTACGCCGTTCACCCCGTTCTTCCCATTGGCCCCGGATGCCGCTGCCTGATCGGCAGGCAACTCCAACAGGTTTCCGTTTTCCTCGATCATCACTTTGCCTTCGAAGCCTTGTCCTTTCAGTTGAAGCTCGCGTTTGATGGCATCGGGCAACGCGTCGTAGTTGCCCACGATGTAGAAGGTGGTGTCGCCGCGCTCGATCGTGCGTACGTCGGGCAGGCTGAGGATGCGCTCAATGAGATCTTCGCTGATGCCTTCCACTTGTGAGCCGACCTTCACCACGTATGCGCGCTTGGTCGGTGTTTTGCCTCGCGTCACTTTCGGCTTGCCGACGGGGCCGAAGGATTCCACGCGGCTGGTAATGAAAGTGACGTTGCCGGAATCCAAATAATTGAGCCATCCTTGCAGGAATTCGTCGTCGCTGATGGTGACACCTCGTGCGTTCACCGGCGCGCCGGCCATTGTGTTCGGCTCATCATCAATGAAGTCTGGCACGCCGTCCAAGTCTGTGTCGAGCGGGCAACCGTTGGCATCCACGGCCACGCCTTTCGGTGTGTGTGGGCAATGGTCGCTCCAATCCATCACGCCGTCGCCGTCCTCATCGTCGTTGAACGCGATGGCGTCCATTTCTTCAGGCGAGAGCGTAGGCTTGAATTTCTTCTTCTTGGCTTTCCGGTCCATGTTCACCGCATAACTCACGGAAAAGGAGGTGAAGAGGAAGTTGTCGTTCTTCGCGTCGCCTTGGCGTTCGCCGATGCTTTTGTCCGACACCCCGTCGATGAAGTCGGTTGCGGAAAAGTGCATTACGGCACCAACGCGGGCATCGAACCCGCCGCCTAGGCGCATCTTCACGCCCACGCCCACAGGCACGGCCCACGTTCGTTCTTCGTATTTACCGAAGCCGTCTATGTTAGCTTCGCGCACATCGCTTTCGTAAGTATAGTCGCGGTGGATCTCAACAGCGTCACCGGCATTGGAAGCGTTCTCGGCGATGTCGCGGATGGTGCCGTCGCTCCAGTAGTTGTAGCGGCGACCTTGCGCATCCAGCAGGTCCGTCTTGGTTAGGAATTCCACACTCTCAAATCCGATGCTCACCCACGGCTCCACCACACGCTTGGGGTTGAGGAGTTGAAGGAAATTGTAGGTCACGTTCAATCCTCCGGTGGTGATGCGCGATTCGAAGTTGAGGTTGCGTGTGGTGCTCCGTTCATTCACGCCCAAGCGGCCGTGCAACGCTGTGAGGCCTACTTCGAGCCAAGGCGTAACCGGCGTGGAAGCGCGCAACTCGTAGCCGAGGCGCGAAACAAGCGGGCTGTACGTGGCGTTCTGCCTGCCCACGTCCCCGTAGAAGGCGAACATGCCGGTGCCCAATGCGAAGGTGGGCTTCAATACGATCTCCGTTTCCGTACTGTCTTGTTGTGCAAATAGTGTCGGCACCATGCCCGCCAAAGCCGCAGCCAGCGCCAAGTTGCGCATCGTCTTCGGCTTTAGGTGGGTGCGCATGCGGTCGGGTGGTTGCCCCGTTGCGGTTACTGCGCGGAGTTCTGCTTGGCGATCATCATGGCCTCTTGCACCGTGATGCGCTCACCGTTGTTGTATGCAGTAACGAAGGGGCCGGGGAAGTTGTAGTTGCTGTCGAGGCATTCCTGACGCTGTGCCTTGGCGGAATTGTAACGGTCGAACATGCCGGTCACGTACTTGATCCAACCATCGTTGTGCTCAATGCTGAAGTCGCCGCTGTAGTGGTGGCGCTGCTCAAAGTATTCTTTTCCGACTTCGCGGTGCGCTGCGGTGATCTGCACCTTGTACGTGATGCCTTTTTCAGGGCCGGACATGCTGGTCACTTTGGAAGCGCTGGCAGTTGCAGGAGCGGCCTGTTTCACCACGGGTTCGCTCTTCACGGTTACTGTTTTTTCAACAGGTGCGGGCTTGGTTGGCTCGATCTTTTCGGCCGTCACGGGCTTTACCGGTTCAGGCTTCACCACTTCGCTTTTGGGTGCTGGGGCCACCACCGTGGGAGCGGGCTTCTCCACTTGTTGTGCCACAGCAGCAGTTCCGAGCGTGAAGGTGGAGCTGCCCACTACGGCGCGTTGTGTAAGGTCGTTCACCAAGTAGCCGAATTCACCGTTCACGGTGTGCTCGCCTTTTCCGGATCCGTTCGCCACCAAGCGGTAAACCACTTTGATGTCGTTTTTCTGAGGAAGGTTCAACCAAACAAATTTCGCGGTGGTTCCTTTAGCACTGAAGATTGCATCATCGCTTTCCGTTGCTACAGCTGAAAATCCTGCGGGGATGTTCTCCTGCAATTTGCCGAATCCACGGAGGGATCCTTTGCGGATAAGCACCTCCACCAGCGCTTCATTGTCGTTCACTGGCGTCACAGTGCGTGAAGCGCTTACGTTGCCCGGGCCCTGTAATGCGGTCATGCCGGGCGTTGTGGGAATGGTCGCATCAGGAATAGGTGTGCCGTCATTATCGTTATTGATGGTCTCGGATACGGCGTTAGTCACTTCGGTGATCACAGGAGTTTCCGTTATAGCGGTGTTTTCCGTTTCAGTGGGCGTTACAACAGGTGCGGTGAAAGCGGGCTTCGGCTCTGCGGCCAAAGCAGGAGCGTCGCCAGAGAGACGGACGGTACCGGGTTGCAGGTCCACCATCTTGCGCTCGTTATCCTCAATGTAGGAGAAGCGGCCGTTCACGGCCAGTGTGCCGCCGGCATTTGCTGCTGCGCCCAAGGTGTAGCTCACCGTGAAAGAAGGTTGCGTGGGCAGCGCCATCCAAATGAACTTGGCTTTGCCTTCCGCGAAAGTGAACGATGCACCTTTGGTTTCAATGGCGGTCGCGGAAAGACCTGGCGGCAGGTCCAATTGCAGTTTTGCAAAACCGGACACGTTGCCTTTGTCGATGGTTACGGTAACACGCACTTCCGTGCCGGGGTCCATGGAGGCGGGCAGGTCCTGCTTCACGGAAACGTCATCCACGAAAAGCATGTTGAACAGGAACAGACCTGCAACGTTGAGTAGGGTGAAAATTTTGATCATGGTGCCGAGTGCTGCTCAATTGATTTCTTGAAGCTGCACGCAAAACTATCCCGGTGAAGGATGGAAGCATAGCCTGTTGCCGTCAACTTCCAACAGCGCACTGTTGAAGAGGCGAAATACTGCGCGCGTACTATTGGAACAGTTCGCGCTCCAGGAACTTGGCCGTATAGCCTCTGCCCATGAGCGCCACCTGTTCCGGCGTGCCTTGCGCCGTGATCCTTCCGCCACCGGCGCCGCCTTCAGGACCCAGGTCAATGACGTGGTCGGCCACTTTCACAAGGTCCATGTTGTGTTCGATCACCAGCACGGTGTTGCCCTGTTCCACCAATTTGTCCAAAACGCTTACCAGCAATTTGGTGTCTTCAAAGTGCAGACCGGTGGTTGGTTCGTCAAGGATGTAGAACGTGTTGCCGGTATCGCGCTTGCTAAGCTCCGTGGCCAGTTTGATACGTTGCGCTTCGCCGCCGCTGAGGGTGGTGCTGCTTTGACCAAGGGTGATGTAGCCCAGGCCTACTTCCAACAGCGTACTCAGTTTAGTGCTGATGGAAGGCACTTCGCTGAATACGTCCATGGCCTCTTCCACACTTAGTGCGAGCACATCGGAAATGTTGCGGCCTTTGAACCGCACTTCGAGTGTTTCGCGGTCGTATCGTTTACCACGGCACGTATCGCAAGGCACCGAAACGTCGGGCAGGAAATTCATGGCGATGGTGCGCACGCCAGCGCCCTTGCATGTTTCACAGCGCCCGCCCGGCGTGTTGAAGCTGAAGCGGCCGCTCTTGTAGCCACGCACTTTTGCACTGGGCAACATGGCGAACAAGTTCCGGATATGGTCGAACATGCCCGTGTAAGTGGCGGGATTGCTTCGGGGCGTCCGGCCGATGGGTGATTGGTCCACCTCGATCACTTTGTCAAGGAATTTCAGCCCGTCGATCTTCGCATATTCCAAGGGTTGCGTTTCCGCGCGGTGGAATGTTTTGCTCAGGATGGGATAGAGCGTGTCGCCGATCAGCGTGCTTTTTCCGCTGCCGCTTACACCGGTCACGCAGATGAAGGTGCCGAGCGGAAGCACGAGGTTCACATCCTTCAAGTTGTTGCCTTTGGCGCCGGAAAGTTTCACGGTGTGCCCGTTGCCGGTGCGCCGTGATGTGGGTACGGAGATCTTCTCGGCTCCTGTGAGGTAGCGCGCGGTGAGCGATCCACTGCGCATGAATTCCGAGGGTGCTCCTTGCGCGACCACGTGGCCACCATGCACGCCGGCGCCCGGCCCGATGTCGATGATGTGATCGGCATGCATCATCATCTCCTTGTCATGCTCCACCACCAGCACGCTGTTGCCACCGTCGCGCAAGGCACGCAGACTGGCGATGAGGCGGTGGTCGTCGCGCATGTGCAGGCCGATGCTGGGTTCGTCCAGGATGTAGAGCACGCCGGTAAGCTGGCTTCCGATCTGTGTAGCGAGGCGGATGCGCTGTGCTTCGCCGCCGCTGAGGGTGCGCGCGCTGCGGTCCAGGGTAAGGTATTCCAAGCCAACGTCCAGCAGGAATTTACTGCGCGATGCAATTTCTTTCACCACTTCGTGGGCGATCACCGCCTGCCGCTCATCGAGCTTTCCAGGCAAGGCCTTCATGTGCGCATGCAGCTCATCAATGGGCATTTGCGCCAACTCGGTAATGTCCTTGCCAGCAATGCGGAACCAGCGCGCGGTTTTTTTCAAGCGGGATCCGCCACACTCCGGGCAGGGGGCCATGCGGGTGAATTGTGAAGCCCATTTCTGCGCGGTCTTCGGTCCCTCCTGTGCTTGTTCGAGAATGTAAGGAATGATGCCGTCGAAGCGAACGTTGCGCGCACTAAGCCCGGCTTGGCTTTCTACACGCAGCGGCTCATCGGAACCGTTCAGGATGGTGGTGAGCACTTCATCCTCCATTTCCGCGAATGGCGTGTCCGGCTTATGGCCGAAGGACGCGAGCACGGCCTCGATCTGCCGGAACACCCATGTCCCTTTGTAGATTCCCAAGGGTACGATGGCGCCACGGCGCAAGCTCTTGCTCGGGTCGGGCACGATCTTGTCGGCGGCTACCTCGGTCACTTGTCCAAGTCCTGCGCACTTGGGGCACGCGCCGTAAGGGCTGTTGAAGCTGAAGAGGTTCGGCTCGGGTTCCTCATAGGCGATGCCGCTTTCGGGGTCCATAAGGTGGCGGCTCAAATAACGGGCTTCGCCATTGGCGTTGTTCAACACGAAGATGTTTCCCTTTCCCTGCTTCAGTGCGGTGGAGCAACTGTCGCGCAAGCGCTTGGCGTTGGTACCGTTCACTTTCAAGCGGTCCACGACCAGTTCAATGTCATGGGTTTTGTACCGGTCAAGCATGGGCTTGCTGGTAAGGTCCACCACTGTGCCGTCCACGCGGGCGCGTAGAAAGCCTTGGCGCAAGAACTGGTCGAAGAGCTCGCGGTAGTGGCCCTTACGGCCACGGACGATCGGCGCAAGGATCAGCAAATCTTGCCCGGCATGCTCATTCAATAGCACAGTTTGGATCTGTTCATCGGTGTAGCGCACCATTCGCTTTCCGGTCACGTGGCTGAATGCTTCTCCGGCGCGGGCGTAGAGCAGCCGCAGCAGGTCGTAGATCTCGGTAATGGTGCCCACGGTGCTGCGCGGGTTTCGGCTGATGGTCTTCTGTTCGATGGCGATCACCGGGCTAAGGCCGGTGATGAGGTCCACGTCCGGCCGTTCAATGCCGCCGAGGAATTGCCGTGCATAGGCGTTGAACGTTTCGATATAGCGGCGCTGGCCCTCAGCATGTATGGTGTCGAAGGCAAGTGAGCTCTTTCCGCTTCCGCTCAGGCCGGTGATCACCACGAGCTGGTCGCGTGGGATGCGCACGTCGATGTTCTTGAGGTTGTGGACGCGGGCGCCCAGGACTTCAATGACTTCTTCCTCCGCGGCATTGGTCGTTGCCTTCACAGGTGCTTCAATCATCGCCGACCGCCTGGTTGTTGAAGCCTTCGGCGGGCAGAAGGACGGTGTAGGTCTTTTTGGCCGAATTGGTCAGCGCGTTGTCGCGCAGCCATGGGTTCAGCAACTTCAGGGTCTTGTAATCCGTTCCTTGTCGGACGGCAAATTCGTTGAGGTCGTCCACGTTGCCGGAAATGTCGACGGAGCGGGTCTTGTAAGGCGGATATAGATCGCGTGCGCGCAAATGGAACCCATACCGGTCCGGGTCGGATATGATCGCTTTCATGGCCAGGATGCGGAATACATAGCGGGATGTTTCATCGGGCAGGAGCAGGGCGAAATAATCCTGTGTTTTCTGCCTGCCGAGCTGGCGTTCAATGTTGCCTTGGCCCAAGTTGTAGCTGGCTGCCGCCATGGCCCAACTGCCGTAGCGTACATGAGCTTCCTTCAAATAGTCACAAGCGGCCTGCGTGGCTTTTTCAACGTTGTAGCGTTCGTCCACCTGGTCGTTTACTTCCAGTCCATGGCCTTTGGCAGTTTCCTTCATGAACTGCCAAAAGCCGGTTGCACCCGCAGGGCTGGTGATGTTGGTAAAGGCGCTTTCCACCAAGGGGATGTACTTCATGTCTTCCGGCACACCGTTGCGCTTCAAAATGGGTTCTATCACGGGGAACCAACGATTCGCGCGTTTGTGGGCGAGCAATGAACTGCTTTGCCAGTAAGTGTTCACGAGCAATTCGCGGTCCAGCCGCTCGCGCACGTCCAGTAGGTCCATGGGTACGTTCTCTCCGCAGAAGTCGAGCTTATCCGGCAGCGTGAGGCTGAATACTTTGTAACTCTCGTTGAACAGTCGTTGGTGCTCCGCATCGGTGCCTTCGCCTGCGGTGCTGAAGGTCAAGGTCTCCAGCAGTAGCGTAGCCCCGAAAATGGAGCAGACCAGCAGCAGGGAGCGGCCGAGAAGATGAAAAATGCGGCGCATGTGCGCTACAAAGGTCGGGTTTTCCGCTGTCTTTTCGTTAGGCTGAAGAGGAAAACGGAAACGACGGCGGCAAAACCAAGGTATAAACAGGTGTGCATCGTGGTCCAAATTTCGATGGTGCGTTCAGCCACTGCGGCCAAGATGCACGAGGCCAAACCGATGCTGCCGAACACCATCACCACTTGCGGGTCGGAGAGACCGGCATAGCTCAGGTGGTGGGTGGTGTGGTCTTTTCCACCCACGAAAGGTGAATTGCCCTTGAGCAGCCTGTTGATGGTGACGGTGGTGGTATCCGCCAATGGAAGGATGAAGACCACCGCAACAAGGGAGATCTGCCGCCAAGGTTCCACGATGCCCGTAGGACCTGTTCCGTTCCAGCAATAGCGGATGCCCACGAAAGCAAGGAGGACGCCGAGGAACTGGCTGCCTGTGTCGCCCATGAACATGCGAGAGGGGTGCCAGTTGTAAAAGAGGAATCCGGCCAGCGCACCGCAAACGGCGATCAATGGCACGGAGGTCACGTCCGTCACCATGGCCTCCGTGCTGAGCATGGCCAAGGCGGCTGCCAGAATGGCGAAGGAGACCACGGTGGCGACCGCGTCCATGTTGTCCAACATGTTGATGGCGTTCATCATGCCCACGGTCCAAAGCACGGTAAGGGCCATGTCCCAACCGGGCATGCCGAGCAGTTCAATGCGTGTTCCGCTCACCACCAGGATCAATCCGCATGTGGTCTGGGCGAGGAATTTCAGCACCGGCCGGGTGTCGTACGCATCATCGGCCAAGCCCATGAGAAAGCCCAGGCCGGAGGCTGCCAACAAGCCCAGCATTTTGGGCTGGAAAGGGTCGGAGTGCTTGGGGAAAAGCCCGCCGTACGCAGCGAAGGCAAAGAGGAAAACGATGAAGAAGCCGATTCCCCCGAACGCGGGCTTTGCGTTGGCGTTCCAACGTAACTCCCCAAGGCCTTCCTCGCGGAGGCCGAAGGTGTGGAAAAAGCGCATGAACACCGAATTGATGACCACCGTGAAGACCAAGGCCATGAAGAAAAGCCCGGCCAGGATCAAGGCCAATTGCGTCGTGGTGTACATGTCTCAGGATTCCCAAGGGCGCTGTGAGAAAGGCTTTCCCACATTGTCCTTTTCACTTACGATGGGGTTTTCCACACCCCATTTTATCTTCAGTTCGTTGTCGTTCCACAAGATGGTCCGTTCCGCTTGTGGGGCGTAATACGCGGAGCATTTGTACTGGAACACGGTGTTTTCCGCCAAGGCCGTGAAGCCATGGGCAAAGCCTTGTGGAATGTAGAGCATGTGCAGCGCGCGATCATCCAAGCGAACCGCGATATGTTTTCCGAATGCGGGGCTTTCCGGCCTGCAATCCAAGCAGACGTCCAGCACAGCGCCGTAGGCCACGCGCACCAACTTGGCCTGAGCATGCGGCGAGGCCTGCATGTGCAAGCCGCGGATCACTCCGGCTTTGGAGCGGCTCTCGTTGTCTTGGACGAAAATGGTGTCCAATCCGGTGGCCTTGGCAAACGCTGCCGCATTGAACGGTTCCATGAAGCTGCCCCGGGGATCGGTGAACACACGGGGTTTCAACAACAACAATCCCGGAATGCCAAGTTCCTCCACTTCCATCATGCCTTGCCGAATAGTTTTTTCAGGAATCCTTGTTTGGCCAGGCCCTTGGCTTTGTCCTCATAGTAGCCGTACCCGTAACCTGCGCCGTAGCCATAACCATAGCCGTAGCCATAGGCATAACCGTATTTGTTGCGGTCCACGTCCACGCCGTTGAGCACCGCGCAGAGTTTTTTGATGTGGTTCTCGTTGATCAGGCGGTCCACATTCTGCACGAAGACCTTCTTGGAGTAATCGGCCCGGAAGATGTAGATAGGGATGCTGGCGGATTGGATGATGGAGATGCCGTCCGTTACCAGGCCCACCGGGGGGGTGTCGATCAACACCACATCATACCGTTCCTTAAGCTGTTCCAAGATCTTTGGCATGGCCTCGCTGATGATCAGCTCGCTGGGATTGGGCGGAATGGGGCCGGCGGTGATGAAGTCGAGGTCCGGTAAGGAGCTTTTTTGTATGCAATTGTCCAATGTGTCCTTGCCGATCAGCAAGGTGCTCATTCCGCGGATGTTCTCCACGCCGAAACCCAAGTGGATCTTGGGCTTGCGCATGTCCAGGTCGAGGATCACCACGCGGCTTTCGCTGAAACTGATGATGCCCGCCAGGTTGATGGCCACAAAGGTCTTTCCCTCTCCGGAGATCGTACTGGTGATGGCGATGGTCTTGGCGCCGGGTGTATTGTCAACGAACTGGAGGTTCGTCCGCACGGTGCGGAAGCTCTCCGCAATGAGGCTCTTGGGGTTTTTATCCACCAGCAGTTGGCTTACGGGGATCTCCTTCTTGTACTTGGGCACCATGCCCAAAATGCCCACCGAGGCGTTGCTGGCATTCGCAATATCGTTCAAGGAGGTGATGTTGTCGTGCAGGATGTAACGTACCAGCACGATCAGCACCCCCAGGATCAAGCCGGTGAGGAAATAAGAAAGAAGCACAACGCCGCGGTCCGGGGAAATGGGGCTGGTGGGCAGCACGGCGGATTCCAGCACACGGTTTTCAGGGACGAAGCCCGCCTTGCTGATCCGGTATTCAATATCCTTTTCCAACAGTTGGGTATAGTACTTCTCATTGATGTTAAAGAGGCGCTCAATGCGGCCATAAGCCAGCTCCTGCTCAGGGATCTCCGCAAAGCGCCGGTCATATTCGTTCATTTTCTGCTCATAGTCCCTCATCTTGGAAGCGTTGCGCTCGCGCATGGTGGCGATGCTCTCCAGAATGAGGTCCTGCTGGCGTTCGATATGGACGTCCAGCCCCTGCAGCGTCACATATTCGGCGGTGGCGTCGAATGCCATTTCCTCTCGTTCCTTGAGCAGGTCGCCCAAGGTGCTCAATGCTTTGTCCAAGGTAATGGCGAAGGGCGTGCCTACCATGAGGGGCAGCAAATGGTACACGTCCATGTGGCCCTCATCGCGCTTGGCGGCATGCTCGATCTCTCTGAGCAGGTTGTCCTCCATGCGAAGTTTCAGCACATCATCCTCGTATTCGTCGGATCGTTTCACCAGCAATGGTGTAAGATCTTCCATGTTGGCCACGCGATTGTCCCGTTTGAAGATCTCCATCTTCATTTCGCTGTCCCGGAGCTCGGCGAACACCGTGTCTTTCTGAGCCTCGATGAACCGGAGGATGCTTTCAGCACTTTCGGACCGCCTTTCCAGGTCGTATTTGATGTAGGCGTCAGCCATGGCTTGGCACAGGTCGCGTGCCAGCATGGCGTTGTGGTCCTTGCAAGCGATCAACACGGTATTGGCCTGAAGCTCGGCGATGGAAACAGTGAGTTCCGTGGCCAACTGGTTCGTAAGGGCCTGATTGCTGTTCAGGGTGAAATAGAGCGTGTTGTCCTCCAAGCCCTTAGGCCATGGCCGGGAGCTTCCCGAAGTGATCACCGCGCTGAAATGGGGCGTTGAGAACGGAACGTTCGGCTCTACTGGTATCTGGAATTTGGCCGCACCAATAACGTAGTCCAACCGCAGTGAGTTGTCGTCCATCACCTGCACGTTGATCGGCCGACCCTCAACGGCGGCATTGGTAATATTAAGTCGGTCCACGGTAAAGAACGACTGGCGGTAGTGTTCCTCGGTGAGGATCTGGCCACGGAAGAAATAGCGCACGCGCAGTGGCAGGGCCTGCACTGCTTTTGCGATGAAGAATTTGGACCGCAGAAGCTGGACGTCGGCCTGCAGGCTGTTATCGTCCATCATGTCGGAGACCTTCAGCACGGTCTGGGCTTTATTGCTCTGGCCCATCTGCAAGGTGGCGCTGCTTGCATACGTGGGCGCGGTGTAGCGCAGGTAGATGTATGCCGCACCCATGGCCAGCAGCAGGCACATGGCGATCCACACCAAGGAGCGTTTTACGATGTATATGAACAGGCCGAGGTCGAACTCATTGCTGAAGTTCGTTATGCGGTCGCGATAGCTGTCTAAGCTTGCCGCCTGGTCACCTACGGTATCATTGAGCATCCCGTGGGCTAGTTGCCGATGGTCCTCACCAAGCCGATCACCAGCACGGTGGTGGTGAGCAGAGTGATCAACGGGGTGATCTCTGTAAGCAAGCCACGGGCGATCTCGGCATTGGGCTGCACATAGAGCACATCGTCGGCCTGCATCACAAGGTCCCCGTATTTGAGGTTGTCAATGTCGGATAGATCGAACTGGAAGACTTTGCGGGCCCCGGTTGGCTCCCGCCTGAATAATTTAACGCGGTGGGCGTCGCCGCGGTTGGCGATGCCCCCGGCGCTGGCCAGTACTTCCAGCAACGTGGTGTTGTTGTTCTCCAAGGGGATGATCTTCGCATCGCCGCCACCGCCCGGGAAAACCACCACGCGCCTGTTGCCTACGGTGAGCAGCACAAAAGGCTTCTGGTAGTACTTGGAGTATTTTTCCTCCAGCAAAAGCTCGGCTTGGCGAATAGTAAGGCCGCTCAGGTGCACTTCTCCGACAACAGGCAGCTTGACGCGGCCCTCGGGGTCCATCACATAATTGAACGGATTGCGTGTAGCCGCGCGTAAGCTGGCGTCGTCCATGTTGATCAAGTCGATCATCTTGAACCCGTCGTTGGCATACATCCGGAAGGAGATGATGTCGTCCGCCTGGATCTTGAACTCACGCTCCAACGTGTCCTGCACGGTGTCGAACGCATAGTCGCGCGGGGTCTTGAACATAATGTCCCGGTTGACGGTACAACCGGCCCCCAGCCATGCCACAACGGCCAGTGCCAACACAATTCTCCCCATTCCGTGCGGATTTCGGGCAAAAGTAACCATTCGAGTCCTTGCCGTCAGCCCAACAGGGAACGGTAAAGGTCAGCTGTCTCGCTAACGAGCCTTGTATAGTGGTAGCGGTCGCGCACATGTTCCCGTCCACTGCGGGCCATTCGTCCCCGCAGGTCATCATCTTCCACGAGCCGCAACAGGTTCTCCGCGAATTTTTCGATGTCATTATTAGGGCTGAGCAGCCCCGTGCGGCCTTCAAGTACCACATTTTCAATGCCGCCTACGCGTGTGCTTACCACTGCTTTATCCGCGGCTTGGGCTTCGATCAAGCTAACGGGCGTGCCTTCGTTGAAGCTGGTCAACGCGACGAGGTCCACCCCGGCGTGCACAAATTCGATTTCCTTCACCCAACTGGTGAAGGTGACGTCGGCGTGCGCCGTAACGGGCTTGCCGTTCACACCGTGCCCAAACCCTTGCCCGTTGAAGGCGGGTGCCATGGCCATGGTAAGGCCCAGTTCACGGGTGATCTGTTCAATGTGGGCGCGGTCTTCGCCATCGCCCACCACGAAAGCGCGGATCTTCTTCCCGCTGTGGTCGCGCACATGCTTGATGGCTTTAATGAAGAGCGCGTGGTTCTTCACCGGGACCAAGCGGCCCACGATGCCGATGGCCACCTCATCATCCGCCACGCCGTAGACCCGGCGGAAAAGCGCGCGCTTGGCGGGCTGGTCGTCCATGAAACGGCTGAGGTCGAAACCCAGGGGGATCACCGCGATCTTGCTTCCCGCACAGATGTTGTGCTCGTCCACCAGTTCGCTTTTTTGCTTTTCGCTGATGGCGATTATGCGCGAGGTACGCTTGGCCAAATGCCGCTCAACGCTCTTGAACACCGATGTGCGCACAGGGCCGAAGTAGCTATGGAACACATGGCCATGGAAGGTATGCACTACGCCTTTCACCCCCAGGTCGCTGGCGGCCAATCGGCCCACGGCCCCTGCCTTCGCGGCGTGCGTATGTACGATGTCCGGCTTGAATTCCTTGATGATGCGCTTGATACTCCGGTAGGCGCGGCGGTCTTTCCAAGGTGATACCTCACGGCGCATTTCGTCCAGGATGCGGGCCTCCACGCCCAAGGAGTCCAGGATGTGTCCGCTTCCTTCCTCATTCTCGCCCGGCGGCCCGCCGATCAGCAAGGTCTCGAATCCGGCAGGCATGTAGCGCGACAAATAGGCTGCGTTGTGCGTGGGGCCGCCCAAGTTGAAGCGGTTGATGATACGAAGGATGCGGGGCATGGTGGAGCTGGTCAAAGGTAGGGAGATCGGGAGGGGGCGTGCCGCCGGATCTACCCAACGTTCCGCTTCCACCACGACAAGTAGACGAGCAAAGCGTGTAAGGTTGCCTGCGCGCTCCCCGGATTTGCCGAATGGAGCTCCTTGACCAAGGCCTCAGCGGCGGGCCAGGCAATACCGGCCGCCTCCGTTGTTTCCCTGTCCACCAAGGCATTGATCACGCTGGATAACGGTCCGCGCAGCAAGTCACGCAAGGGAACCTCGAATCCTTTTTTGCTCCGTGTCATCACCGTGGTGGGCAGGAGGTGACCGAACGTTTCGCGCAGAATGTGCTTTCCGGACCCGCGGTGCATTTTAGCTTCCGCCGGCAGGCTGAATGCGAATTCCACCACGCGCAGGTCCAAAAAAGGCGTGCGCACTTCCAGCGCATGGGCCATACTGGTGAGGTCGACCTTGTGCAGCATGTCGTTGGGCAGGGTAGAGTCCACGTCAGCCAGCAGCACGGCGTTCATTCCCGTGGTTTGGCACAGCGCGGCGGTGAAGGCGGCTTCGCGTTCACGCAGCAGGTGTTCCGGTGCCGGATGCGCCATCAGCTCGTGTGCCTTGGCCTGTTCGGTGAATGCGGCCAGCTCCAAGTATCGCTGTTGGGGCGCGGTTTCGGCCAATTTCGCGAACCGGTCCAACTGGCGGATCTTGTTCTGGAACGCGCCATTGCGGGAGCGCGGTAGCATTCGCCATAGGGGACCGAGTGCCCGCACCGCTTTCTCGGCCGCGCCCGGCGAACGCCACCTCAGTTCGGCCTGATGTTTCTGGTAGCCGCCGAACACCTCGTCCGCACCGTCTCCGCTTACGGCCACCGTCACCTGCTTGCGGGTGCGTTCACACAGGATGTAGGAGGGAAGGGCGGAGCTGTCGGCAAAAGGTTCGTCGATGGCATCGAGTAAGCGGGTATAGTTCTCGGCCAGTTCTTCGCGGGTCAGTTTGAAGGTACTGTGCTCGCTGTTGATGTGACGGGCGACTTCCTCGGCATACTGCGTCTCATCGAAGAACGGGTCGTCGGCATAGCCGATGCTGAAGGTGTGCAAACCTTTATGGTGGCCTGCTGCCAATGCGCTCACGATGCTGCTGTCCACCCCGCCGCTGAGGAATGCGCCTACGGGCACGTCGGCCACCAAGCGGCACCGCACCGCGTCATCAAGCAGTTCGAAGAGGCGTTTATTATTGTTCACCACGGCGGGTGTACGCTTGGCCGCGGCGGGCAGGTCGTACCACTGCTCAACGCGGATGCCGTTCTTGTCCGCCGTGAGGGACTGGCCGGGCAACAATTTGTTGCTGCCGGTCAAGGCCGTGTTGGGCGCGGGCACGTAGAAGAAGGTGATATACTGCTCCAGCGCTACCGGGTCGATCTCTGTTTTGGCGCCCAAGGCGATCAAAGCACGCAGCTCGCTGGCGAAGAGCAGGCGCCCATCGGTTTCACTCCAGAGCAAGGGCTTCACACCGAAACGGTCGCGGGCTAAAAAGAGACTGTCATTTTCCGCATCGTGGATCGCTAACGCGAAAAAGCCATTGAGGTCGTGTAGGAATTCAGGACCCTTCAGCGTGAACAGGCGTAGTACGACCTCCGTGTCGGTATGGCTTCGGAAAGTGTGCCCGTCGCGTTCAAGCCCTGCCCGCAGTTCCTGGAAGTTGAACACCTCGCCGTTGAACACCATGGTGTAGCGGCCCCCGTTGTCGGCGAAAGGCTGGTGCCCGGCGGCGCTGGTGTCGATGATGCTGAGGCGGCGGTGGCCCAGCACGGCGCGGCCATTGATGTAGGTGCCGCTGTCGTCCGGGCCGCGGTGTGCAATGCACTGCAAGGCCGCGTCAATGCGGCTGCCCGTTGCGGGCTGCGCAAGGTCGAGCTGGAAGGTACCGGCTATGCCGCACATGGGTTGGGGCGGCCCCGGGTCACAGGTGGATCACCTCGCCATATGCGGCGGCGGCGGCTTCCATGATGGCTTCGCTCATCGTTGGGTGTGGGTGTACCGTCTTGATGATCTCGTGGCCGGTGGTCTCCAGCTTGCGCATGGCTACGCACTCCGCGACCATCTCCGTTACGTTCATGCCGATCATGTGGGCGCCCAGCAGTTCACCGTATTTGGCATCAAAGATCAGTTTCACAAAACCGTCTTTGGCACCGGCGGCACTGGCTTTTCCGCTGGCGGTGAAAGGGAATTTGCCGATCTTCAGCTCGTAGCCTTTTTCTTTCGCCTGCTTTTCGGTGTAGCCCACGCTGGCGATCTCAGGGGAGCAGTAGGTGCAGCCAGGAATGTTGTTGTAGTCCAGCGGCTCCGGGCTCTTCCCGGCGATCTTCTCCACGCAGATGATGCCTTCCGCACTGGCCACATGCGCAAGTGCTTGCCCGGGGGTGCAGTCGCCGATGGCGAAATAGCCGGGGATGTTGGTGGCGCTGAAACCGTCCACTTTGATCTTGCCTTTGTCCGTAACGATGCCAACTTCTTCCAGGCCGATACCTTCCAAATTGGACACGATGCCCACCGCGCTCAGTACGATGTCGCATTCAATGACCTGTTCGCCTTTGGGCGTTTTTACCGTGACCTTGCAGCCTTTTCCGCTGGTATCCACTTTGGTAACCTCGCTGGAGATCATTACATCTATGCCCTGCTTCTTGAAGCTCTTCTCTAACTGCTTGCTCACGTCTTCATCTTCAACAGGCACCACATTCGGCATGAATTCGATTAGGGTCACTTTCACCCCGATGGCGTTGTAGAAATAGGCGAACTCGCTGCCGATGGCACCGCTGCCCACCACCACCATGCTTTTAGGCTGCTCGGGCAAAACCATGGCCTCGCGGTAGCCTATCACTTTCTTGCCGTCCTGCTTCAAAGCAGGAAGTTCGCGGCTGCGGGCGCCAGTGGCGATAATGATGTTCTTGGCCTCCAGCGTCTGTTTCTTGCCGTCGGCGCCGGTCACTTCGAGCTTTTTGCCGGGAAGCAGTTTTCCGGTGCCCATCACCACGTCGATCTTGTTCTTCTTCATCAGGAACTGTACGCCGTTGCTCATGCCCTTGGCCACATCGCGGCTCCGTTGCACGATTCCTTTGAAGTCGGCTTTTGGTGCGCCTACGGTAATGCCGTAGTCCTTTGCGTGGTTGATGTATTCAAACACGTTGGCGCTTTTCAGCAGGGCTTTGGTGGGAATGCAGCCCCAATTGAGGCAGATGCCGCCGAGGGCCTCTTTTTCCACGATGGCCGTTTTTAGGCCCAATTGGCTGGCACGGATTGCGGCCACATAGCCTCCGGGGCCGCTGCCGAGTACGATCACGTCATAGCTCATCTGCTTGCGATGGGATTTGTTTTTCAATGTGCGGCAAGGTGGTCAAGGCCGCGATTGTGCGGCGCGAAGGTAGCAGTGCGGCGCAAAGCAGGAAGTGAGGATGTGGCCGGTCGATCGGCATGGATGAGGGAAGGTGGTTCGTGGCGTTGGTGGTAAAGGGAAAAGCCGGTTATCAACGATCGAATGGGAAAACGGGTGAGATATCTCCTGGTGCATGCGGTGCCAACGGCTACATTCGTTTTCACAAAACCACATCAAAATGACAGACATGAACACGGCCGGCATGGCCCCAGCTCGGCCCACGTTGCTTACGGTTATCTGTATCATAAGCTTCATAATGGGAGCATGGGGCATCATCAGCGGGATCCAAAGCATAACCACGGACCAGACCCAAGCGATGCAAGAGGCGCGGCAGAAAATGGAGGAGGCGAAAGCACAATTAGGCGATCAAGCGGATGGCATGGCCGGCAGAATGATGGATTCCGCCATGGAGATCACGGAAAAAACGGCAGCGAATGCGAAGCCGATGGGCATTGCGGGCATCGTTATCGCCTTGCTCAGCCTCTTTGGTGTATGGCAAATGTGGAACTTGAAAAAGAACGGCTTCTGGATGTACTTGCTCGCCACGATAGCTGGCCTTGTGGTTCCGCTCGTTTACCTCGGTGGCAGCATGATGGCCATTGCCAGCGTTGGCTTCGTTGGCTTCTTCTCGCTGGTCTTCATCATCCTGTACGCGGTGAATTTGAAGTACATGCACTAAGGGCGCAAACCTGTCGATTTTCTTAAAAGCCCCCGCTGGTCGGGGGCTTTTTGTTGCACCCAAGCGCTAGCGGCCTGCGCTCACGTGCACGCTTGCCGAAGGCAGGTCGTGAGTGCGAGCCAATGCGTTCCTTCGCGCCGTGGAACAAGAACTGAATGCGCCGTTGAATTGGGAGCGCCCGCCCATGCTCGCGCGGCTCTGCGTGGCCAGCTTCATCAATCAGGGCGTGGTGTTCCCTTTATACTTATCCGGTATCCTGCTGGCATACGTCATGCAAGGGATGCAGGCAGAAGAGGTGCGAGATCTCGTTGCCACAACCTATTCAACCTGGCTTCCACCGGATCGCCTGGAAGCCATGCAGGTTTACGTTGCCGCATTGCGGGCGAATGGCGTGTCCCTAATGGCCATTTTTGCCGTACGCACATTGGCCCGCTTCGTCGGCACGCTGCGGATGTGGAACGGCAATAAGGACGGTTTCCACATCTACACCAGCGCACAATTGCTTGGCATGCTGGTGCCCATGCTCGTAGCCGGCCCCGGCACATTGAACATACTGGGCTTCTTCCTCGCACTGAATTGGAGCTACCTGTACTTCACGCAGCTCAAAAGCCTGCGGTAGCAGCTCCTCCACCTGCGGTTGTCACCCCGGCCTCTTGAACCGGGGTCGCGAAAAAGCCACACACGCCTGTTTTTGAAAACAAGGCCTCCTTAGCGGAAAAACTTTGAATGCTCCTATTGACAAGCCTTTCCCGATGACTCATCAATTCATCCCGGACGCCAGTGGCTCAAGGCTCAAGACATAATACCTCAGTGACCTCTGTGCCTCCGTGGTGAACATTCCCGACTTTAGACTCCCGACTCAAGACTGAAAACGCTTCTCTGCGCCTCCGCGCCCCTGGCTGCCGAAGGCATGCTCCGCGTCCAAACTATTCCCTCACCTTCTCACCCTCTCACCGCGATCCCACTGATCTCCACGTTCACTCCGCGCGGCAACCCTGCCACGGCGACGGCCTCCCGCGCTGGCGGCGCTTCCGTGAAGTATTTGCCGTACACAGCGTTCACTGCGGCATAATGGTCCATGCTACTGAGGAAGATGGTACACTTCACCAAGTTCCCAAAGTCCATTCCGGCGGCTTTCAGCAGCAAGCCGACGTTCTCCATCACTTGGGTGGTCTCCTCCGCAATGTTGGCCATGTTCAGGTTGCCGGTGTCGCCGACCAAGGCGATCTGTCCGCTCAGGAACAGCATGCCGCTGATCTCCACGGCAGGGGAGTATGGCGCCAGCGGCTGCGCGCCACCAACGGGGAAAATGGGCTTCTTCATTCCGCAAAGATGAGATCCTCCCGGAATTATTCAATGATCTCGCTCAGCGATGTCCGCCGAATGGCGAAGCGCTTCAACAACGGGAATTTCTGAGCTGCACAGTCAATCCGGGCACGGTTCCACCGCGTTCAACTTGAAACGGGGCGCGCGGAGCTCACAGGCACCATCACCTTGCAGCGCGTAGTAGTACCGCAGCGATTGCCCCGGCTTTAAAGCAGGCACCAGCAGCTGGTGCCGCCAGTGCCGCCACCCGGGCACTTCCGGAATATCATTCATCTTGAAGGCCCAAGAATCCTTCAAGGTGTCGCCGGCAACGATGGACCAGAATATCTTCACATCATTGCTCGATCCCGGCCATAATTCCAGGCGGTCCACGCTTCCTTCCAAAAGAAAGCCTTTACCCGTTGGCAATTCCCCGGCAGGCAATTCAATGAAGGGTCCGGTGGGGTGGTTGGCATCAAGCGAAACGACCTCAGCGGTATCGCTGGGGAAGCGGCTGAGCATGTCGGGTTTGGCAACGGAGCCTTGCTTTTCGCCCGCGCCGGCCTCCGCCACCACGATCATGCCACAGGGCGCAAAGGGACGCGCTTCATACGCCCCGCCAAGGGCACCCCTCCATTTGGCATCGCTCTTCAGGAAGATGTACGGCCATTTTTCGCGGTCCATGTTCTCAGCGTGAAGGATGCCCACCGTATGCTGCCAAGCCTGAAAACATTGCAGGGCAATGAACGGCAGTACCATAGTGAATACAATGCGCCGTTTCGGGCCTAATATGTCCTGGAAAAACAAGCCGATCGGCACGGCCGCCACGGCCAAATGGTTCAAATAAGGCCGTTGGCCGTAGCCACCGGCATAGGTCCAACACCACCACGCGCTGGTGATGTAAACCAACAATGCGAAGAACACCGTTGCATTTGCGGCGATTCCCAACGACCGGCGGGCCAATGCCCATAAGCCGGGAGCGATAAGCCACAGCAACGGCCAGTAAACGAACAAGCCCTTTTGCGCACCGAAGAGGCTTCGGAGGACCACTGGCGAAGTCCAGTTGAACCCTTCCCCTGTGTACGGCCGCACCCACCAAAGGCCGCATTGCATGTACCACAACAACGGTTGCACGGCTATGACCAACGCGGCAATAAGCACAGCAAGCAACACGTTCGCTGTTCCCATACGTTTCAACCATGCGGTAAAGGGCTGCGGATGCCCCAATGCGGCCAACGGCAGGGCGATTACGGCAATGATGTCCACAGGCCTTACCAGCACCACAAGGCCGAGGAACAGGCCCGTGGCAAAAAGGTATTTCGCCTTGCCTGTTATCCAGGCAAGGCGGGCTGCGTAAAGAATGGTGGAAACCATGGCGAAGGAATACACATGGCTCATGCACGGTTCCATCCAAGCGTAATAACCAAGCCCGGTGCCTAATGCAGCAACGGCCAACGTAATCGCCGTGGCACTGTCATCGATGCCCAGGTTCAGCAAAAGCCGTCGCAAACACTCCAGACCGAACAGCAAGTATGCGATGCTGCACAACGCGAGAGCAATGGCATAGTGGAGCGACCGGCCATCCTCCGGCTTTTGGTCGAACAAGCCTTTTGCAGAGGCGAGCATGAAGAACGGGGATTCCAATAAGGCCGTGCCTGCTGTGTACTTCAGAACGGGTCCACCGGGTGTGGCGGAAAGGTGGCCCGGCTCGGCTTGCGGCGGGGAAAGCTTGTGGTTGAAGTATAGATTCGGCAGGTAGGCGTAATAGCCGGCACCATCACTGAAAATGATGGTGCGCCACGCGTTGCCATCATCACCGACCAGGCGCCAGCGAACGGAGGAAAAAATGGACAAGCCCAGAATGAGGACGAGCACAAGTTTGGACAATCGGTTCACACGGAACATGGGCGGAAGGTATACGGGGCTGCGTTCTGCCACGGTCATTCCGCCCCCCGCTTAGCTTTGCCGCACATGGGAAAGAACGAAAAGCCACTGATCCTCGTCACCAACGATGACGGCATCTTCGCGCCGGGCATCATCACTTTGGCGGAAGAAATGAAAGCCTTCGGGGATGTGCTGGTGATAGCGCCGGACAAGCCGCAAAGTGCCATGGGGCACGCCATCACCATCCACAATTTTCTGCGCTTACGCGAAGTCGATTTCATGGAAGGCGTAAGGGCCTTCAGCTGCACCGGCACGCCGGTGGACTGCGTGAAATTGGCAGTATACCACGTCATCAAAGGCAAGCCCGCATTGCTGGTCAGCGGCATCAACCATGGCAGCAACCTCAGCATCAACGTGCTTTACAGCGGCACCATGAGCGCCGCGGTGGAAGGCGCCATGGAAGGCGTGCCCAGCATCGGCTTCTCGTTGATGGACCACAGCATCGAGGCCAACTTCTCCCATTTGCGTCCGGTGGTGCGCTCGGTAGTCGCCAATGTGCTATCGCACGGGCTCGCCAAAGGTTGCTGCCTCAACGTAAACGTGCCGACGGAAGAAGAAGGCCCGCTGAAGGGAATAAAAGTCTGCCGGCAGTCGCTGGGCAATTGGGAAGATGCCGTGGACACGCGCAAAGACCCCAATGGCGGCGAATACCATTGGCTCAAGGGCCGTTTCACTTCCAAAGACAGCGGCGAAGAAAGCGATGTGCTGGCCACTGCCCAGGGTTATGCCAGTGTGGTGCCGGTGCAGTTCGACATGACGGCGCACCAGGAAGTGGACGTGATCAAATCCTGGGACCATGCGCTTTGACACCGTGCGAACCGGCGTACTTGCCGGACTCGTAGCGCCGCTTCTGGGCCTGTTGCTGTATTCGGTATTCACGGTAACGGTTACTCGGCCTGAATTGGAACTCGAGTTTTTTCTGCGCGGCATGGTGTTCGGCATTCGCGGAAACATTGCGCCGGTGCTCTCTTTGAGCCTGTTAACGGACGTGGCGCTCTTCTTTGCATTCGACAAAAAGCGGATGCTGAAGGCCATGCGCGGCGTCATCGGTGCCATGTTCGTTTATGGTGCCGTCATTGTGCTGCTGTTGCTGCTATGGGGAAGAGACTTTATGTGATCGCGGGCGAGGCCAGCGGCGATCTGCACGGGGGCAACTTGGTGCGCGAGCTGCTGAAACTGGACCCGGCGATGCAGGTGCGCGCGTGGGGCGGCGACCGCATGAAGGCCGCGGGCGCTGATGTGGTGAAGCACTACCGCGAACTGGCCTTCATGGGTTTCACCCAAGTGATACTGCACCTTCGCACCATTTTACGCAACATCAGAACGTGCAAGTCCGACATCCTTGCGTTCAAGCCCGATGCCGTGGTGTTGATCGACTACCCCGGCTTCAACCTGCGGATCGCAGAATTTGCAAAGGCCAACGGCATTCCGGTTTACTACTACATCAGTCCGCAGGTATGGGCTTGGAAAGCAGGCCGCGTCAAGGCGATCAAGCGCGACGTGGACCGCATGTATGTCATCCTTCCGTTCGAAAAGAAATGGTATGCCGAACACGGCATGGATGTGGAATTCGTAGGCCATCCGTTGCTGGACGCTTTGCCTCTTTCGGCGGAAAAGGCAGTGGATGCGAGCAACGAAAAGCCGGTGGTTGCATTGCTCCCCGGGAGCCGCACGCAGGAGATTTTACGCATGTTGCCGGTGATGCTCAGCGTAGTGAAGCACTTTCCTGATCACGATTTCAAAGTAGCGGCTGCACCTTCGGTACCGGCGGAATTGTATGCCGGTATCATCGGCAACGCCCCTGTGGAATTGATAGCGGACGGCACGTACGCACTGCTTCAACAGGCAAAGGCAGCATTGGTCACCAGCGGAACGGCCACCTTGGAAACCGCATTGATAGGCACGCCGCTCGCGGTTTGTTATGGCGGCGGCGCCATCAATGTTTGGTTGGCCAAGCGGTTCATCAAGGTGAAATTCATTTCATTGGTCAACTTGATCATGGACCGCGAAGTAGTACGCGAGTTGATCCAAGCGGACATGAAGTCCGAGCCATTGCGCAATGAGCTAAACAGGTTATTGAACGATCTGAGATACCGCGAACGCATGTTGGCCGACCTGTCGGAACTGCGTGAAACCCTTGGCGGGCCCGGTGCCTCGGCGGAAACGGCCGGTCTGGTGTGGAAAAGTCTTCAATGCCTGCCGGAAAAGGGTGTGCTTAGCGGGATAGTTTCGCGCCGCAATGCTCCGGAACCTCTTGTTTTTAGCTGCTTTTGCGTGTGCTATCGCGGCACAAGCGCAGGCACAAGCACTGTATGCGGACGTACGGGTGGGCCTGTTAGGCCTCGGCACGCCGCACGGCATCATGGTGATGGGCGACCAAGGGCCGTTAGACGTGTGGGCCGATGGAAAGAAGGTGGCCCAATTGGATGCCACCGACGGACTTTCCGTGCGTTTTACGGCGCAGGGGATCACCGCCAAATCGTTGTCGCTCGATTTTTCAGCTAAGAAGAAAATCGAATTCCGATCCCCGCTGGGCCGTGGATTCCGCGTGCGCACCACGCAACCCAAGGGCATTGAGCGCGTGTATCCGGGCGTATGCGAGGTGCGGTCGGAAAAGGTGGACTTCGACTGATCGCCACAGTTCCCTTGGAAGAATATGTAGCAGGCACGGTGCAAGCCGAAGCAGGGAAGGGGCACACCTTGGAATACTACAAATTGCAAGCGGTGAGCTGCCGCACGTACGCGCTGGCGAACAAGCGCAGGCATGCTGCGGAAGGCTTTGAAGTATGCGACGGTACACACTGCCAAGTGTTCCAAGGCCGCAACCTGCAAGACACCATCAGGCTGGCCACCACGCTCACACGCGACCTCGTGGTGGTGGACCCCGACATTCAGTTGATCCATTCCACCTTCCACAGTAACTGTGGCGGCGAAACCATGAACGCGGATGAGCTTTGGTCCGGCAGCGAAACCTACCTCGTAAGCACGATGGACACCTTCTGCCTGAACGCCCCGCACGCCACTTGGACGCGGAGCATTCCGCGCAGCAAATGGCTCGCCTATATGCGCAACAAAGGCGTTGATACCGATGACAGCACTGCCGTGGCCACCCTTACGGACCATGTGCCGGTATGCCGCGAGATCTACTTGGCCAACTGCGGCGACCGCGTGCCCTTGGACCGCCTGCGCAAAGACTTCGACCTGCGTTCCACGTTCTTTAGCATGCACCCCGTAGGCGACCAAGTAGTGTTGGAAGGAAGAGGATTCGGCCACGGCGTAGGCCTATGCCAAGAAGGCGCAATGGAAATGGCGAAAGACGGCTATTCCTACTACGACATTCTGCACCACTACTTCGCCGAGGTACACATCGTAGACCTGAAAAGCCTGGATTTCTTCAGAGATGAAGACGTGAACGGGCAATTGTTGCCGCATCCGTAAGTGCGCTTTGTAGCAGCGCTTCCACCTGCGGTTGTCACCCCGGCCTCTTGAGCCGGGGTCGCACAAAAGCCATACTCGCACCAAATTCCCACAAGGTCATCTTCTTCGAGGTCCGCTGAAGTTCCCGCAAGGACATCGACTTCGAGACCTGCGTCGGAACGACATCAATTGTCCGGGTCGTGGTCCATCTCCCTTTCTGCTTTCTTACGCGCTTTCTCGTCTGTGGAAGGGAAACGCCAGCATACCTGAATGGAATAGACCACGTTGTGCGAGCGTTGAAGCTGGTCGAATGTATTCAAGCTGCTTTGGCCGCGCAGCTCCCACATCCAACTGCCCATTTCATGGCCGATGCCTATGCCTGCGCTCCATTGCCCGCGATTGGTTTTATCGGTATAGGAATAATTAGAGGTAGAAGTGAGGCGGCCATCCAGATAGTTTTTCTGGGTGCCGTGTAAAAGGTATCCGTACATCAGACCGCCGGTGAGGAAAAGTCCTTGCGGCACGGAGTCGGTGTTCAACTTCAGCATCAGCGGCATCTCCAAGTAGTTCAAGCCTACGGAAGTGCGGGATTTCAATTGCGGGTTCACCGTTACGCTGCCTTTGCCGATATACATGGGTTCGATCAACATGCTGATCTGCGACGTGATCGGGGCTTCAAAGCTCCAGCCGGCCAAAAAGCCCACTTTCGGATTGCCGCTCCAGGAAAGGAACTGGCCGGCGGTCTGCGTTCCGATGTCAAAACCCACCTTCGGACCGTTTCGCGAGGTTTGGGCTGAAGCCATTCCACCCGAAAAGACCAAAAGCGTGAGAGCGATCACGGATACAGTACTGAGGCGTGCCATGGTGCGAAGTTGCGCATTGGCTTAGGAATGTGAATCTGCAATGAAAACCGGATGCGAGCAGGAAAAGGGCGTTCGTCGATGAAAAACGCACATTCGTCTTGACAAAAGAATCGTTTATCCGGAACTTGCGGCAACAAAACGCTCCCCATGTGGCCGATCCTGACCCTCAGTTTTCTTCTTCAGCTCACGGATGAAGAGCAATTGTTTGCCCAGCAGGCTATGCCAGTGTTACAACCCACTACGGAGCAATGTGATGTGCCGGACGCCATCCCTGTGGAAAACGCTTGTCCAGTAGCTTGGCCGAATACGGAGGACGAAGCAGTCTAACGATCGCGGGCGGCGTGGTCGCAGGGATTTCCAGATCGCACCTACTTTGCGATCACGATGCGACATTTTCTTACCGCGTTTTTCTTCGGCTGTGTGATCAGTGCCAGCGCGCAATGGACCTTCAAAGGTGATACATCGGCTACTTGGGAACAGGCCATAGCGCGCTTCGGCGAACTGGCGGAAATGCACCGCGGCGCCAAACTGGAACAGATCGGCCAGGATGATGATGGCCATCCCATCCACCTTTTCATCATCAGTGACGGCAGCGGCTTTACGCCGGACAGCATCCGCGCTGCGGGGAAGAACATATTGTGGATCACCAACGCGATCCATCCCGGCGAACCGGACGGCATAGATGCCAGCCTGATGTTGGCCCAAGCCCTGCTGGAAAGCGACCAGCTCATGGGCTTGGTGGTGAATACCGCCGTGTGCATCGTTCCTGTGTACAACGTAAGTGGCGCGCTAAACCGGGGGCGCTACAGCAGGGTGAACCAGAACGGCCCCGAGGAATACGGCTTCCGGGGCAATGCGAAAAACCTGGACCTCAACCGGGATTTCATGAAAATGGATTCACACAACACGCGCTCGCTAGTGGCGGCATTGACCAGGTGGGATCCGGACGTCTATTTCGAAACGCATGTGAGCGACGGAGCCGACCACCAGTACATCATGGCCTTGTTGGCCACGCAGAAAGACAAGCTCAGTCCGCCGTTATCGGCCTTCATGGAAAAGACGCTCGTGCCCGGCATGTATGCTTGGATGGATCGCCGCGACCAATTGATGTGCCCGTATTTTGAGACACGCGGGGGCGTTCCGGAGAGCGGTTTGAACGGGTTCTACGACAGCCCGCGCTACAGTTCGGGTTTCAATGCGTTGTTCGACCGCATCGGCATCATCAGCGAAACGCATGTTTTGAAACCTTACGCTGAGCGCGTCAATGCCACCTTCCAACTTTTGCTCGGCACGCTTGATGTAATGAACAGGAAGCCGAAGGAACTCCGCGCCGCGCGTGTCGCCGCGAAGGACAGCACGGTCGCAACAAAAGGCTTCGGCCTGAACTGGAAATTAGATAGCAGCGTAGTTGAAGAACTTCCGTGGAAAGGCTACGAAGTGCGGCGCGAAACCAGCGCGGTAACGGGCTTGCCTCGGATCTGCTACGACCGTGACCTGCCCACGGACACCATCGTTCCATGGCGCGATACGTACCGGCCTTCGATCACTGAGACCAAGCCGAAGGCCTACCTCGTTCCCAAGCAATGGGAAGAAGTAATTGTACGGTTGAAACTCAGCGGCGTGGAAATGGAACCCGTTGTTGCGGACACCACGTTGCGCGTGGAACAGGACAGCATCGGGGCGTTCAGCACGGTGCCCATGGCCTACGAAAGCCACTATTTGCACAAGGAAATTTCCGTTGAACGAAAGGTGGTGAAAATGCAAGTCCATGCCGGCGACATGCTCGTTCCCATGGGGAAAACCACGGACCGCTACGTAGTGGAAGCGTTGAGCACCAGGGGCGAGGACGGTTTCTTCGCTTGGAACTTCTTCGACGGAATTCTTCAACAGAAAGAGTGGTACAACGATTATGTGTTCGAGGATTACGCGGCGCGCTGGCTGCTGCACGATCTGGCATTGAAAGAATCGTTCGAGGCCAAACGCACGGCGGAACCGGCTTTCGCCAAGGATGCACAGGCGCAGCTCACGTGGCTTTATCGCCGGTCGCCGTGGATGGAACCCACCTGGCGGAAGTATCCGGTATTGCGTGTATTGGCGAACTGATCACTTCCCATGGCCAAGCAATTTCATTTTCGTAACGACAGAAACCGGACGGAAGATCCGGGAATCGGCACCAGTTTTGAAAAGCCGCTGGACCGCATTCTGGGGAAAGACGGCAAGTTCTTGGTGGAGCGCAGTTCTGCGATCTCCTTGAAAGACGGCTTCACAGCCTTGACCACCATGGGGCCGGGCCGATTGTTGGTCACCATTTTCCTTGGCTACTTCGTGTTGAACCTCTTGTTCGCCGGACTCTACATGCTTGTAGGTGTTGAGCAGATCGGCAATGCCGACCTCAGCTCGCGGGGCGGGAAATGGATGACGGCCATGGGCATGAGCTTGGAAACTCTCACAACGGTAGGCTACGGATCACTCTATCCGACAAGTCCGCTCACATGGGCCGTGGCCGGTGTTGAAGGCGTGTTCGGCATCCTGGGATTCTCGCTTATCGGCGCTGTGATCTTTGCACGCTTCGCCCGGCCCACGGCACGATTAGCACACAGCGACGTGGCGCTGATCGCACCGTATAAGGAAGGGTGGAGCATACAAATGCGCCTTGCTAACCGCCGGGCCACGCTCTTGTCGCAAGTTGAAGCCAGCGTGATGTTGGTGCTTGCGGATAAGGACGGAGAGGCTGAAAAGCTGAATTACTTCAACCTGCCTTTGCAGATGGACCGCGTGAACTACCTGCCCTTGTCTTGGACGTTGGTGCATCCGCTGGACGCGGACAGCCCCTTGGCCGGCATGGAGGAAGCCGACCTGCACGAACGCCGCGCCGAAATGATCCTTACAGTAAAAGGCATCGACGAAGTATACATGCAGCAAGTCATCGCACGCATGTCTTACCGCTATGACGAGCTGGTTTGGGGTGGGCGCTTCATTCGAGCGTTCTCCGCCAAGGACGGCACCATGCACTTGGACCTGGACAAGATCGGCGCACACGATAAGATCGAAGGGCCACTACGTTTGCCGGGCCCTACGGGATCGTGAACGTCTGTGATTGCATAGCGGGCAGATCTGATCTTAACCCATCTTCGCAGGCTCAAACAATCATTCCGGCACACACCATGGAACTCTACGACATCGGCATCGGCGCACGCGTAAAACATCCGAGCCTTGGCATCGGTGTTATCTATCAAATTGATGCGCACTCCATCCACATCTTCTTCCGCGAGCACGGCGAAAAGCCCATCGCGCGCTCGTTTGAAGACTTGGTTGTGATCGCCCCCGGCGTGGAGATCGCTCCAGCGGAACTTGATTTGGAAAGCGTGAAAGATGCACTGCGTGAAGTGCTGGACGAGGACAATAGCCTGAAGAAACCGATACAATTAGCGCGCCGCTGGCAAAAAGGTGTACTCGAAATGCGCTCCGCCGATCCATCGCTAAAAAGCAAAGAAGTACCCATCGAAGATTTCTTCCACAAGATCGTAATGATGCGCGATCGCTTTCGTGTGCTGGAGCAAAAAGTTAACGCGCACCCCGGCCTGACCGAACAGGACAAAGTGGAGATGCAGCAGTACATAACGCGGTGCTACGGCAGCCTCACCACGTTCAACATTCTCTTCGATGACAAGGAGGATAATTTTGTTGGGCAGAAGGGGGAGGGGTAGGTGCAGTTGGCAGTGGCAGTTGGCAGTGGCAGCGGCAGTTGGCAGGGGCAGTCGGAAGTGGCAGTAACGTTGAGATACTACGGAGCCTTATCCAGTCTCCGAACTTGCGACTCCCGGCTCAAGACTCCCGACTCAAGACTCCCGACTCAAGACTCAAGAACAAACTGCATTTCTCCGTGCCTTTGTGCCTCCGTGCCTCTGTTTGCCCTGAGCGAAGTCGAAGGGTGGTGAACAACTCTCCATCCTCTTATTTGCAAACCCCGCAAAGATCCTTACCTTCGTTCCGTGCATACGTTCTTTCTCAGCATAGCGCTGATCAAACTGACAGCCTACGCAGGCCAAAGGTTCTCAAAACCAACATTTCTACCTCAGGGTGTGAAGATCCAAAGGGCAAGGGCGGGCCTCGCCACCTTCGGGTGGTCTCCTTCGGGAACGTCGAGGATTACCGACCCCTTTCTGTCCCACCCGCTCATGTGATCCATGGGTTTTTTGAACTCCGGCCCTGCGTGGGCTTTTTTTGTGCCCACTTTTCTCAACTTGCACACGTGAACACACGCTCAAAACCCGCCAAAGTCGGGACATTACTTCCTGTGATGGAAGCCTTCCACACCATCCAAGGTGAAGGTGCTTTCACGGGCCAGGCCGCGTACTTCATACGGCTGGGCGGCTGCGACGTGGGCTGTACCTGGTGCGACGTAAAAGACAGCTGGGACATGGATGCACATCCGAAATACAGTGTGGCTGCTATTGTGGCCGAGGCCTTGAAGCACCCGGCACGCATCGCAGTGGTTACCGGCGGAGAACCCTTGATACACGACCTTGGCCCTTTGACGAAAGCATTGCGCGATGCGGGTTTCCGCACGCACATCGAGACCAGCGGCACTTCGCCGCTCAGCGGGGCTTGGCACCATATCTGCTTCAGTCCGAAAAAATTCAAGGAACCCGTTGCCGGTTTCCATTTGTTGGCACACGAATTGAAAGTGGTGGTATTCAACAAACACGACCTGCACTGGGCTGAAGGGCATGCGGCGAAGACCGGCCCGAATTGCACCTTGTACCTGCAACCCGAATGGAGCAAACGCGAAGCCATGATCCCCTTGGTCACCGCCTACGTGATGACGCATCCGCGTTGGCGGGTTTCGCTGCAAACACACAAGTATTTGAACATTCCATGATGAAGTTGTCAGGTTCCCCCGCCAAAGCGCTCTGGCAACGGCGGGTTGTCGGTTGTCAGTTGTCAGGCGGCGTTGTGTTGCGACGTGCGTCTTGGTTTTTTCGGGTACTTGGGCTGGCTGCCTACTGCGCCTGCCTACTGCCAGCTGCTCAGGCGCAGTCGGCGAAGTTCACTATCGAGAACAAGCGCGCCATCAAGTTTTACGAAAGCGGCGCGGAGTGCATGCGGTTGCAGAATTGGTCCTGCGCGGAAAGTCAATTGAGCAAGGCTGCGGAAGAAGACCCGAAGTTCATAGAGCCGCGCATTTACCTCGGTGAGATGTATGAGCAACGCGACATGCCGAAGGAAGCCCGGGCGGTCTACGAGGAAGTCGTGGCCATCAACCCGAAGTTCTTCCCACCGGCAGCCCTGCACCTTGCCGATCTCGAAAGTGCCGCCGGCGATTACGCCGCCGCACGTGCCCACTACGCCATGGCCAAGGAAATGGACACGGACCCACAACGCAGGAAACGGGCTGCGCTCGGCATGGCTACTTGTGATTTCGCGGCTGAAGCCATTCAACATCCCGTGCCGTATGACCCGATCAATCTCGGTCCCGGGGTGAACACGGCGGATGCCGAGTACTTCCCCTGTGTCACTGCGGACGATAGCACATTGATGTTCACCCGCTTGGTGAAGGACGTTACTTCGCAATACGGCAAGCAAGAAGACTTTTACGTCAGCCATAAAATGCGCGACGGCAGTTGGGGCACGGCCAAGCCCATCACAAGCGTAAACACCACGGACAACGAAGGCGCTGGCACCCTCACGCCGGACGGACGCTTCATCGTCTTTACCAAATGCGCGGGCATCGATGGCACTTACGGCAAAGGCGTGAAGGGCATGGGCAGTTGCGATCTGTTCATCAGCCGCCGCATTGGCGACCGTTGGACAAAGCCGGAAAATCTGGGTCCGCCGGTGAACACGCGCGATTGGGAAAGCCAGCCCAGCATGGGCAGCGACGGGCGCACGCTTTATTTTATTCGGGCTTCCAAGGCACCGGATGGCGTAAAGGGCATGGACATCTACGTCACCAAAATGGGTGATGACGGTGCATTCAGCAAGCCAGAGCGCTTGGGCGATAACGTGAACACAGCGGGACAGGAGCAAAGCGTGCAGATCCATCCCGACGGCAAAACCTTGTATTTCAGCAGCGACGGATTGCCGGGCATGGGTGGCGCGGACATCTTCGTGAGCCGTATGCAGCCCGATGGTTCATGGGGCAACGCGATGAACCTGGGCTACCCCATCAACAGCGGGGGTGAAGACAATAGCGTACTTGTTGGGCCCGATGGACAACTAGCCTACATCGGCAGCGACAGGCCAGGCGGCCAAGGCGATCTGGACCTTTATCGCTTCGAGCTGCCAGAAGCCGCGCGGGCCACAGCCGTAGGTTATATCCATGGCAAAGTGACCGACCGCACCACGGGCAAAGCGGTTGAAGCCGATGTGGAATTGTATGATGTGACTTCAGGTAAATTGGCCACTGCCGCATACAGCGATCCGCAAACTGGTGAGTTCTTGGTATGCCTGCCGCGCGGCCAAGAGTATGCCTTGAACGCTTCCGCGGAAGGCTATCTCTTCTATTCCAAAAACTACAGCGTTGCACAAAGCGAAGCCACCGGTGCGGACCTTGACGTGAAGTTGAACCCCATTACGGCAGGCCAAACGATCGAGCTGCGCAACATCTTCTTCGAAACGGCGAGCTTCGACCTGCTACCGAAGAGCACAGTTGAGTTGGACAACTTGGCCAGAATGCTGGGTGCGAACAAAGACATGCGCATCGAAGTAGGCGGCCACACGGACAATGTGGGCAATGACGCGGCCAACCAGAAGTTGAGCGAACAGCGCGCGAATGCGGTTCGCGAATTCCTCATTGCAAAAGGCATTGATGGCACGCGTATCGTTGCAAAGGCTACGGCGAAACGAAGCCTATCGCCACGAACGAAACCGAGGAAGGCAGGGCGCAAAACCGCCGGACGGAGGTGACTGTGTTGTAGAGGTAACGAACTTAGCACCATGAAAGTGAAGATCCGGTCCGACGTGGTATGCCCATATTGCTACATCGGTAAGCGCGAGTTCGAAAATGCGCTGGCGCGGTTTCCGCATAAGGACGAAGTGGAGGTGGAGTGGAAGAGCTTCGAGCTGGACCGTGAAGCGCCAGTGCGTGTGCCAGAGGATACGTATGATCGCTTAGCGAAGAAATATGGTCGCACGCGAGAGCAAGCCAAGGAAATGGTGGCCGGCGTTGTGGAGCGTGCCCGCACGGTCGGTTTGCATTTCGACATGGAACATGCGGTGAACGGAAACTCCCTGGACGCGCATCGTTTGTTACACTTTGCTAAAGCGAAGGGCAAAGCAGATGCGGTGAAAGAGCGTTTGTTCAAGGCCCATTTCGTGCTGGCCGAACACATCGGGGACCGTGAAGTTTTGAAGCGCATCGCAACGGAAGTGGGCCTGGACGGCGCGGAAGTAGAGGAGATGCTTGCCGGAAAAACCTTCACCGAGGCAGTGCATGCGGATGAATACGAGGCGCAACAAATAGGGGTGCGCGGCGTGCCGTTCTTTGTGCTGGACGACCGGTATGCGGTGAACGGTGCGCAAGCGAGCGAGCACTTTCTTGGTGCGCTTCAGCAGGCTTGGGACACGCGGGGAGCGGAGCTGGTCTAATTCGAAACGAGCTTCAGCCCGGCGATGCTGGCGATCAATGTAAAAAGGAAGAACAGCCGCCAGAACTCGGCGGGTTCTTTGAAGAGGACAATGCCCACGAGCACAGTGCCGATCGCGCCCACGCCGGTCCACACGGCATAAGCTGTGCCCAAGGGCAGAGTTTGCGAGGCGCGGTAGAGCAAGTACATGCTGGCGACAAGACAAACCGCGAACCCGGCCCACCAGAAAAGTGCCGTATTGCCGGAGGATTCCTTCACTTTGCCGAGGCAGGTAGTAAAGCCTACTTCAAAAAGGCCACCGATGAATAGCATGATCCAGTTCATGGTGCAAAGAAAGTGCAGCTCAGAAAAAATGGGCACCTTCTTCCGGCGGAAAAACGGGCCGCGGCGGCGAGAATTGGCGGTCCATCGTGTACTTCGGTGCTAGCTTGTGTTGGAGAAAGATCGATAAGGTGGCGATGGAGATAGCAATTGCAGTTTTGGCCAACGCCCAGCCGTCCACCACCATGTCTTCATAGTGGCTAAGGCCTGATACAAGCCCCACCATTGTGAAGAAGATGAGCCATGGGAGCACCTGCAAACGGTAACGTGCCAGAGCGATGCCTAAGCCAATGGTAGCGAACGGTAGCACCGTGAAAAAGCCGGGTCCATAGAACGAGGGCAGGCCGGAATCGGCTTGTCCGTGCAACAAGGGCAGGAGCACATTTGCAGCGATGGCCGCAAGTAGGGCAGTGTGCTCGGTGCGGTAGTGTTGGCGCGCCGCCAGCGGAGGCGTCCAGCGCACTGCATCGGCTAATTTTTTGCCGGCAAGATCCGGTTGCTCCAGGCACATTTCGTCATATACATGTTGTCGGTCGTAGCCCAGATCGATCTTTGCCGCCACGGCCGCGTGGACGTCTTTTTTGCGCATACCCAAAATTACGCTGGTGCGTAGTTCTAAAAGCCACCGCCCATGTAGTGAACCGACCGTTCAGAATTTTGTTCCACGGAAGAATGGAATTGCCCAAAGACTACAAGCGCGACGGCAGGGCGCCGGTGCCGGTTGATCCGCGCATAAGTGCGGTGATGAGCCGGATCCGCAGCAAGAACACCGGACCGGAGATGGCCATGCGCGCGGCATTGGGCGCTTCGGGCATCCGGGGCTACCGTTTGCAGTACACAAAAGCACCGGGCAAGCCGGACATCGCCTTTGTTGGTCGAAAAGTGGCTGTGTTCGTTCATGGCTGCTTCTGGCACGGTTGCCCGAATTGCCAGCCCCGCAGGCCCAAAACACACAAGAAGTTTTGGGCGGAAAAGCTCGACCGCAACGCGGCCCGTGACAAGCGCAACGTCCGCGCGCTCCGAAGGGCCGGGTGGCGCGTGATCACCGTGTGGGATTGCCGGTTGAAGAAGAACACCGAAACCCAAGTAAGGCGCGTACATAAAGCGTTGGGTCAGCCCCGCCGATGAAGATAATTGGAAGCCTTCGTGCCCTTAGCGTACTTCGTGGTACTTCAACTTCAAGCTCACTTCTTCTTCCCGAAGATCCGATTGAAAAACCGCTTTTCGAACGCCCAGAAAAAAGCAAATTGGCCAAACAAGGCCCCATAAACCAACAGGATCAAGTTGTAGACCGGGAGGATCAGGATGTAGTAGAGAACCGAGAACAGCACGGGTTGGTCCCCCTCCGTTGTAAAGAAAGCCACCACTGGGCGCTTCAGGAACATCACCGTGAAGCCGGTGCAGGCGAAGACCAGCAGGATCACCAAGGCGCGGCCTGTGCGCACGCCCCAATGTGCCGCCAAGCGCTGTAACCAGCTTTTCTGTTCAGCCGTAGGGTCCGTTTGCATCGGTGCGAAGATGGGCATCGTCAAGCGCGCAGCCCAACATCAGCCGGAAAATACCGCGATCGGTATTACTTCCACTCCGCGATAAACAAATTCGTCTCGTGGTCCTTGCCGCCACGGTTGCTGCTGAACACAAGGTATCTACCGTCCCTGCTGAACACCGGACAGGCATCGAACATGTCGGTGGTGGTGAGCGGCTCCAGGCCTTGGCCGTCAATGCCGATCTTGAACAGTGTGAAGGGGAAGCCCCGCTTGGTGTTGTGGTTGCTGGCGAAGATGATGTGCTTGCCGTCGGGGAACCAGTAGGGCGCCCAGTTGGCCTGGCCCAGTTCGGTGATCTGCTTGGCATCGCTGCCGTCCACATTGGCCACGTAGAGTTCCATGTGGGTGGGCATCACTTGGCCGATCTTCAGCAGGTCCTGGTATTCCTTGATGTCTTCCGGTGTTTTAGGCCGGGAAGCGCGCCACAGCAATTTGGAGCCGTCGGGGCTGAAGAACGCTCCACCGTCGTAGCCCAGATCTTGGGTCACTTGCTTTACGTCGCTGCCGTCGATATTCATGGTGTAGAGGTCCAGATCGCCGTTGCGCATGCTGGTGAACACGATGCGGTCGCCTTTGGGGGAAACGGTGCCCTCAGCATCGTAGCCGGGGGTATCGGTGAGCTGTTTGCGGATGTTGCCCTTCAGGTCGGTTACGAAAATGTCGAAACTGGGGTAGATGGGCCAGATGTATTTGCCGCCGGGGACGTGTGGCGGCACTGGTGGGCACTCCTTTGAGTCGAGGTGCGTGCTGGCGAAGAGCACTAAACTGTCGCCAGGTAGGAAGTAACTGCAGGTAGTCCGGCCGCCACCGGTGCTGATCTTTTGCGGCGGATTTTTCCGCAGGTCATCGGTGAACGGGTTGAACACGTAGATCTGGTCGCATGCTTCGCCCCACGCTGGCACGTGTGCTTGGAACGAAAGTTTGTCGCCGGCGAAATCCCAATAGGCTTCCGCATTGTCGCCGCCGTAGGTGAGCTGGCGCAGGTGCGCGAAGTGCTTTTCAGCCGGAGCAATGAGGGAATCGGCGTTCCAATAAGCACTGTCGGGCGTGGCGGAAACGGCCTTGGCGCTGTCGTTGGCAACAGGCGCGTTTACGTGTTCGGCGGAAGCGTTTCCACAGCTGAAAAGCAAAAAAGCGGGAGGGCAAGGAGCAGTGTTTTCATGTATTTTTCTGAACGGGCCGCGAAATTATCCGTCCATCCCGGTAGTTTGTCAGGCCAACGCAATAGGGTCCTTCGGCTGACGAAAGTCATGCTTGCATTTTTCAACAGGCGCTGTTGCACAGGTCCTGAGTGATCACACTTTCTCCGGTGGAATGGCCCGAAACGTGTGTACATTAACACAATGTCGGTTGACGGAAAAACGGTCAAGGGGCGCGGTGCACAAGGGCAAGTCGCGAACCGCTTCGAAAGGAACAGCTACGGGGTGGTGCATTGGGAGGGCATCGATGAAGTGGAGGAGGAAACGGCAGGTACACGCTACTTGGAGGTCTTTCCGAAGAGCATCTTGAACAAGGTGAAGTCGCCGGACCTGTCCATGGAATGGACGTTGAATCCTTACCAGGGCTGTGAGCACGGATGTTCCTATTGCTATGCGCGGCCCAGTCATGAGTATTGGGGGTATGGCGCGGGCCTGGACTTCGAACGCGTGGTGCTGTTGAAACGCAGCGCGCCGGAGCTATTGGAGAAGGCACTGGGCAATCCGAAGTGGGACGTTGGTACCATCAGCATCAGCGGAAATACGGATTGCTACCAGCCTATTGAGCGGAAAGAACGGATCACGCGCGGGGTGCTGGAAGTGGCGCAACGTTTTCGGCAGCCGGTAGCCATCATCACCAAGAACGCGCTGGTGCTGCGCGATCTGGACATCCTTTCGGAAATGGCAGCAAGCCGTTTAGCCGGCGTGGCCATCAGTCTTACCACGCTGAACGAGGAATTGCGGGGAAAGATGGAGCCGCGCACCAGCACGGCGCGGAACCGGTTGCGCGCTATCGCTGCGTTAACGGCTGCGGGCGTGCCCGTGCACGTGATGGTGGCTCCGGTGATACCTGGATTGAACGACAGTGAAGTGCCTGCGTTGTTGAAAGCGGCTGCTGAAGCTGGTGCGGTGACCGCCGGGTATACAGTGGTGCGCACGAACGGAGCGGTGCAGGACGTGTTCCGGCAGTGGCTGGAAACACATTACCCGGATCGTGCTGCGAAGGTGGTGGCACAGGTGGCGCATGCCCATGGCGGCAACATGAACGACAGCACTTATGGTAGACGGATGCGGGGGGAAGGGGCGTTCGCGGAAAGCATCCGACGGACTTTCGAGGTGTTCCGGCGCCGCTATTTCGCAAGTCGGGAAATGCCACCGATGGACCGCACGCTGTTCCAAAGGCCAAAACAGGGCCAATTGGACCTCTTTCATCCCGTTACCGGAGCACTTTGAATCCTGTGAAATCCGAGATCGGAACGGTTTTGGCATCCACAGCCGTGACCGTCGCCTTTGGCGGTCCGGTCCTGCACCATTCCACCAGCTTTTGTACGGTTTCCAATTTCCCCTGAGCATGCATCAGGACACTTCCGTCCGGCATGTTTTCGACCGTTCCGTTAACGCCCAGTTTGAGCGCTTCATCCCGTGTGCACTTACGGAAGAAAACGCCTTGTACAATTCCGCGGATTCGGACCTCTGTATGGACTTGTTCCATTGGAAACCAATTGGTGTGGGCTGCGTAAAATACGACGGATTGACAGCATTCCTGTAAAGACCGATATTTGTGCGACCAAGACACGAAAACCATCGACGAATTTTTCGTTGATCGAGCCATGTTCAGACACTACATCGCCCTTGTGGCATTTTTTTTCAGTTTGATGGGTCCCTCAGGCCGGGTTACAGGTCAAACGGTTCCCTCAGGATTCAATGATGCCTTGGTGATGGCTGGTTTTGACGCACCAGTGGGATTCACCTTCGATGCGAACGGGCGCATGTACGTTTGGGAAAAAGGCGGCAAGGTGTGGATCGTCGAGAATGGTGCACGCCTGCCTAGCCCGTTGGTCGACATAAGCGCTGAAGTTGGCAATTGGCGCGACCACGGTTGCTTGGGTTTCGCGCTTGACCCGAATTTCCTGAGCAACGGTCGCATCTACCTGTACTATTTGGTGGATCGGCACCACCTGCTGCACTTCGGCACGCCGAGCTATTCGGCCAGTACGAACGAATACTTCAATGCGACGATCATGCGCTGCACGCGCTATACGGCGATCGGGCCATCGTTCAATACAACGGACCCGGCCAGCCGATTCGTACTGTTGGGTGAAACGAAAAAGACGGGGATCCCTTTGCTGTTCGAATCGCACAGCACGGGATCGCTGGTTTTCGGCACGGATGGCACATTGATGTTGAGTTCGGGCGATGCCGCGAGCTATAATTCGGCCGATGTGGGGAATGATCCGGCGACGTACTACGCGCAAGCTTTAACGGACAGCATACTACGCCCCTCCGAAAATGTCGGTTCGTACAGGAGCCAACTGGTGGATTGTCTCAACGGGAAAGTGTTACGGATCGATCCCGAAACGGGCAACGGCGTGCCGAGCAACCCCTTCTATGATGCATCGGCGCCGCGTTCACCGCATAGCCGTGTTTGGGCCATGGGCCTGCGCAACCCGTACCGCATGAACCTGCGGCCCGGTAGCGGCAGCACGGATCCCACCGCTGGGAATCCAGGGGCCTTGTACATCGGTGACGTGGGCTGGAGCAGCTACGAGGAATTGAACATCTGCACCGAAGGCGGCATGAATTTCGGTTGGCCCAAGTTTGAAGGCATGGAGGAGAATGGTCCATACCTTTTTGCATTGGCACAGAACCCCGAAGCTCCGAACCCGCTGTATGATGGCGCCGGGTGCGCCAAGCCGTATTTCGATTTTCAGGATATCCTGTTCCAGGAAGAACTCGTGCATCCACCCACGCGTCCGAACCCATGTGAGCCTTCCATTCCCATTCCACCGAACGTGCGCACTTTTTCGCAAACACGGCCCGCGGTGGACTGGGTGCATGGCTACCAATCACGGACCGGCGGCTTTGTAGGGAATACGCCCGTGGTGTACGACCTGGATGACCCCGCCTCTCCCGTGCCCGGTCCGCGCTTTGGCGGCAACGCTTCGGTGGGCGGCACTTTTATTACAGGAGCAGGTTGGCCTGCCGGTTACCAGAATACCTACTTCAATGGAGACTATGCCGGTGCGTGGATCAGGCGCTTCAAGGTATCGCCGGACAACAAGGTTCAGCAGGTGTACGATTTCGGTTCAAACATGGGTGCGGTGGTGTTCCTGAAGGAAGGTCCGGACGGTGCATTGTGGTACGTACGCTATGAAGCTGGTGCGATCCGCAAGGTCTCCCCTTTGGGTGTAACGAACCTGCCGCCCGTAGCTGCGGCACAACAGGATATCGTGTACGGTGCAGCTCCGTTGGCCGTCCAATTCACCGGTAGTGGCAGCACAGACCCGGAGAATATGCCGTTGACCTACCTCTGGGATTTCGGCGACGGGCAAACCTCCACCTTGCCGGATCCGGCACACAGCTTTAACGCAGTCCCCGGCACACCCACGACCTACACTGTTACCTTGACCGTGAAGGACAGCCAATTGCAGACCAACAGCACCACGTTGATCGTCAGCGTGAACAACACCCCTCCGGTCGTGGCCATAACTAGCTTTCCTGACGGGCAGTACTACCCTGTGGGCATTGATACGGCCTTCTCCTTGGAAGCCGTCGTCAGTGATGCGGAGCATGGCCCCTCGCAGTTGACCTATACTTGGCAGACCACGCTTCATCACAACAACCACACCCATGCGGAGCCCTTGGACCATGGCGTGGCATCCACAACCGTGATCTCCGGCGTGGGCTGCTACGAGGAAGATTTTTGGTACTCGGAGAGCTTGAAAGTCACTGACTCGGGCGGCTTGAGCACGACGGTGACCCACTCACTTTATCCGAATTGCGGCGTTATCCCACCAACGGCGGTGATAACGGCCTCCGCTGCTGCTGGCCTGGGTTCATTTATCTCCACGCTGGACGGCACAGGAAGTGTGGACAACGGCACCATTGTAGACTACACTTGGGATTTCGGGGACGGCACTTATGCATACGGCGCAAGTGTACAGAAGACGTTCAATGAGCTGGGCGATTACCATGTACGGCTTACGGTAACGGACAACGACGGGCTGAGTTCGTGGGTGGAAAAGGTCATTACGGTCTACGACCTTTCACCGCCTCAATGCCCTGGTATTGTCGGCAGCGTGCTGCGCGAATTCTGGACTGGTATATCGGGCACGACCGTGGCCTCGCTTACCGGCAGCCCGAACTACCCCGACCAGCCCAGTGGTACCACATACCCCACCAGCATACGTGGCCCTGTGAACTACGACAACAACTACGGCACACGGATGCGCGGCTACATCATTGCGCCGAGTACGGGCACTTTCACTTTCAACACCACAAGCGACGACAACTCAATATTCTACCTGAGCCCCAACGCGGACCCGGCGCTGAAGCAGCCGCTCTGCACGGTGGCGGGCTATACCGGAGACACTGAGACCGGAAAGTATCCCACCCAGCAAAGTGGCCCCGTAACGTTGCAGGCGGGTGTGTGGTATTACTTTGAATTTTTACAGAAGGACGGCAGCGGCGGGGACAACATGACACTTCGATGGACCCAACCCGGAAATACTGTTTTGACGGAGGTTGGCGCGCCGAACATCGCTCGTTGGGTTGATTGTGCGCCGAATATGTCCTTACGCGTGGCTTTGGACGGACCCTTCGATAGTGCGACCGGATTGATGCACGACGATCTGCGGGCACTTTCGCTCTTGCCGACAACGGAACCTTACACGGCCATGGGCTTTGCCCAGCTCGGCGGGGGAGGCGGCGAGACCCTTTCGCCTGCCATGCTTTCCGTTACGGGTAAGAACGCCATTGTGGATTGGGTATTGGTGGAACTGCGGAGCAAGAACAACTCCAGTCAGTTGGTGGCCACACGATGTGCCTTGCTTCAGCGCGATGGCGATGTGGTGGGTGTGGACGGGCATTCGCGGTTGGTGTTCAATGTGCCGGCGGACCGGTACTTTGTCGTGGTGCGGCACAGGAACCACTTGGCCGCCATGACCTCGAACACCATGGATGTGAACAAGTACGGAGGGAACGTGGACTTCACCGCAGCCATATTGGGCACCTATGGGACAAATGCACGCAAGTCCGTAGCGGGCGAGCGGATGGCCCTTTGGCCCGGCAATGCATCGCCCGATGCCATGTTGATGTATACCGGTGCGGGGAATGACCGCGATGCTGTCCTGGGCAGAGTGGGCGGCACATTGCCCACAGCAACCGTCACGGGGTATTGGGCTGAAGACGTGAACATGGACGGAGTGGTGAGCTATACCGGAGCTAACAACGATCGTGACCCCATTTTGGTGAACATCGGTGGAACCGAACCCAATAATGTGCGCACGCAACAGTTGCCTTGATCTTGCGCGTTACATGCATATATAAAAGGCCGCCCGATGAAGGCGGCCTTTTTATATTCTGCGTTGTTGTTCAATGGACGATGCGGTCGTAGCTGGCCACTACCGAGGCGATGCGTATGGCATCCCAAACTTGTTCTTCCGTGGCGCCCAGACCAATGAGGGAGGCCTCATGGCTTTTCACGCATTGCTCGCATCCGTTCACGGCGCTTACCGCTAGGCTCATCAACTCGAAAAGGTGCTTGCCGGTCACGGGGTTCATCATAATGTTCATCCGCAAGGAGGGGCGCAGCTCATTGTACTTCTCCTTGTCGGCGAAATGCCGAAAGCGGTAGAGGACATTATTGGCCGCCAAAAGACTTGCGCAAGCAACAGCCTCGGCGCATTCCTCCGGTGTGGCGCCGCATTGGGCCGCCAAACCATTGAAGTGGTCAGACAGGGGGCCATTCTTCTGGTTCGCCGCGATGCTGAGCGCCAAAAGCGCCGTTTCCTTGTCCGAAAGATGGGTGCTTTTGAGCACGGCTTTCAGGTTCAGTTTCAGGTCGCGGCTGTAGCGGGACTCTACGGCTCCGAGGAGCTGAAGCGCACTATTGGCGTGGCCTGCGGGAATGCCCACCTCCTCCAATAAGGAGGCGGTACCTTCTTCGTAAGCGGTCAATGCAACAGCCATTCTTAGTTCAACGTTGCTTCTCCCTTGGTCCAGTTGCAGGGGCAGAGTTCGTCGGTTTGGAGAGCGTCCAGTACGCGGAGCACTTCGTCCACACTGCGGCCCACGCTAAGGTCATAAGCGCTTACCCAACGCACCATGCCTTCAGGGTCGATGATGTAGGTGGCGCGGTAGGCCACTTTTTCGTCGGCGGTAAGGATGCCAAGTTCCTCGGAAAGGCTCTTGCTGGTATCTGCGAGCATGGGGAATTTGAGGTCCTTCAGGTCCACGTGGTCGCGGCGCCATGCAGCGTGTACGAACTCGCTGTCAGTGCTGGCACCGATCAATTGGGTGTCGCGGTCCTTGAATTCGCCCACGGCTTTGTTGAATGCGGCAATCTCGGTAGGGCAAACGAAGGTGAAATCCTTGGGCCACCAGAACATCACCGTCCAGCGTCCTGGGGTGTTGGTGAGGTCATCACTGGTGATCTGGGCGAATTCCTTGCCTTTTTCAATGCTCACGCAAGCTTTCTTCTTGAAGATCGGGAATTTGCTTCCCAAGCCCACCATGCGTTGTTGGCCTAATTGTACGGATGCTTTGTTTTCCATTGTTTAATCTGTGCTTTAAGGCCTTGCAGGGCCGGTTGATTTCGTTGGTGCAAAGGTCGGGATCTTTATTCATCGTTCAAACTGAATGTTTCAATATACACATAGATGGCGTGAATGAGTAATTTTACGACCATGACCATTCAGCAACTTCAGTACATCGTTGCGATAGACACGCACCGGCACTTTGCGCGTGCTGCGGAAGCCTGTTTCGTTACCCAGCCCACGTTGAGCAGCATGGTGAAGAAGCTGGAAGAGGAACTCGGCGTCGTGTTATTCGACCGGAGCAAATCACCGGTGGTGCCCACTGCTGAAGGGGAAGTGCTGGTAGCGCAGGCACGTTCGGTGCTGAAAGAAGTGCAGTTGCTGAAGGAAACCGCGGACGCCACGCGCGGGGAGCATGCGGGCGAGCTGCGGATCGGGATGATCCCCACGTTGGCGCCGTACCTGTTGCCGTTGTTTCTGGGGGATTTACTGCGGAAACATCCGGCCTTGCATGTTTCGGTAGAAGAATTGACAACCGAGGTGATCACGGAACGCTTGGTACATGGCCAGTTGGACGTGGGATTGCTGGCGACCCCGCTGGATGTGTCTGGGCTGAAAGACGAACCATTGTTCAATGAACGCTTCCTTCTATATGTATCGCCCGAAGAGGGGATAGGGAAGAAGCATTACGTATTGCCGTCGGAGATCCAAGCGGACCGGCTTTGGCTGCTGGAAGAAGGCCATTGTTTGCGGAGCCAAGTAATGGACCTGTGCGAATTGCGGGAACAGGGCGGTGGCTTCGGGCGTTTCGCGTATGTTTCCGGGAGCATTGAAGCGTTGATGCGGATGGTGGACGTGCAGGGCGGGCTTACAGTGGTGCCTGAATTGGCCACGGTGGGCATGAGGCCTCATCAGCGCGCGCGGCTGCGCGAATTCCGGTCGCCGGTGCCGGTGCGGGAGATCGGCATGGTGACCTACCGGCACTCTGTGAAGGAACGGCTGCTACAGTTGCTGAAGGAACATGTGCTGGCGGGCGTGGCGGGGCATTTGCGGCAAGTAAGATGGCCGAAGGTGCTGCCTGTGGGTCCTTAGGGGCGATGTATGCATCGCCCCTAAGGCAGGGTGCGTCGGCAGTACGCGCTACGCAATACCATGTACCCTGTACCCTGTACCAGCAATTCGATCACCAGCACAATTTTGCCAGATCGGGATAAGGTATTACATTCGCGCCCCATTCCCATAAGCGATGGCCAAGAAAGGCAACCGAGTACAAGTGATCATGGAATGCACCGAGCATAAGACCTCGGGGCTTGCAGGCACATCCCGCTACATTACCACGAAGAACCGCAAGAACACCACCGAGCGTTTGGAGTTGAAGAAATACAACCCCATCATGCGCAAGATGACCGTTCACAAAGAGATCAAGTAAGATGGCAAAGAAGACCGTAGCATCCTTGAAAAAGGCGGACGCCAAGGTGTTCGTAAAAGTGATCCGCATGGTGAAGAATTCCAACACCGGCGGCTACATGTTCAACGAGATGATCATGCCCACGGAAGACGTGGACAAGTCGCTCGCGGCGAAGAAGTAAATTTTCATTCCCCAACTAAAAAGGCTTCCACCGAACGGCGGGGGCCTTTTTTGCATAACAGAACATGGCACTCTTCGGATTATTCGGCGGCAAGGAGAAGAAAGAGGCGCTTGATGCGGGCTTGGACAAGTCGCGCAGCAGCTTTTTCGGCAAGATCGCCAAGGCCATCGCGGGTAAGACCACGGTTGACGACGATTTGCTGGATGCTTTGGAGGAGACTTTAGTGACCAGCGATATCGGCGTTGCGACCACGTTGAAGATCATTGAACGTATCCAGGGCCGGGCCAAGCGCGACGGTTATATGGGCACCAAGGAACTGAACGGGATCTTGCGTGAAGAGATCGCGGGCTTAATGCGCGATTCCGAGGGCATTGAAGCACCGTTCCTTATTACTGGGCCAAAGCCGCACGTCATCATGGTAGTTGGTGTGAACGGGGTGGGGAAGACCACCACGATCGGCAAGCTGGCCCATGCCTACAAACAGGCGGGCAATACCGTGCTGTTGGGCGCTGCCGACACATTCCGTGCAGCGGCGGTGGACCAGCTGAAGAGCTGGCGCGAGCGTGTTGGCGTACCGTTGGTGCAGCAGGGCATGGGAGCGGACCCGGCGGCAGTGGCATACGACAGTGTTGAAAGTGCCAAGGCGCGCGGCATTGACGTGGTGATCATAGACACGGCGGGCCGCTTGCATAACAAGGTGAACTTGATGAACGAGCTCACCAAGGTGAAGCAGGTGATGCGGAAAGTGGTGCCTGATGCGCCGCACGAGGTGTTGCTGGTGCTGGACGCCAGCACGGGACAGAATGCGATCGATCAGGCGCGCGAATTCACGAAGGCCACGCAAGTAACAGGCTTGGCGTTAACGAAGATCGACGGCACGGCCAAGGGCGGCGTGGCTATCGGCATCAGCGACCAGTTCCAGGTACCGATCAAATACTTGGGCGTTGGCGAGGGCATAAACGACCTGCAGGTGTTCGACAAGAACGCCTTTGTGGAGGCGCTCTTTAAAGCAAAGGCCGCACAACGTGCGGCCCCATCGGCATTCATCGGAGAAAAAGTAAGCTCTTCGGCAGCGGGCTATTTCATGGAGCCCATCACGCCACAATCCTTGCAGTCTGTAATGATGAACTCTGTACGTCGGTTCATTTGGTGTTCTTCTTCGGTGCAATCCACGCCATCGCCGCATTTGTTCACCAGTTGGTGCTCGCCATATCCTTTTGCGGATATGCGTGAAGGGTCGATGCCCTGTTTCACCAAGTAGGCTTTGGAACTTTGTGCCCGGCGTTCGCTGAGCGCATCGTTGTATTCGGCACTGGCGCGGCTGTCCGTATGGGATTTGAGTGCGATCTTGATGCTGGGGTTCGTGATCATTACCTGTGCCACGAGATCGAGTTCGCCAGCGGCATCGGAGCGGATCTTTGCTTCGCGGTAGTCGAAATAGATGGGCCGTAAGTTCATGGCCTTGGCGATGTCCACTCCTTCGAGTACGGGACTCATGCCGGCACCTTCGGGCCCGGTGAGGCCTTGCTCCAAGAACATCAACACGCGGAAGTCCACGCGGACGGTTTTTGTGAAATATCCGGTCCGGGCGAACACCACGTCGTATTCCTGCTCCTCGCCGAAGCGCCGGTCAGGGATCTGGCCCTTGGTGATTCCTTCCTCGTTTGTTGTGCCGAGGAAGAGGATGGTTCCGTCGATAGCGCTTTTTACGGTTACGGAAACCCCTTCAAGCCAACGGTCCGTTTGTTGGTCCTTCACTATGGCATTCACAGGCAAGTCCATCACGCTGTTGAGGTAGAGGTCGGGCACTTCCGTATCGCCGAAGGGCGAGATGGTGAAGTCGTTCGGCGTAAGCTCGGCCTGGGTGCCGCCTTCAATGCTGGCATTGACTGAAGCGGCCACTTTGGGCGCGGGGAATTCGTATGTGCCTTGCAGGGAAGTGGTGGTGCGTGCAATTTCGTTATGCTCGGCATCGAAGAGGCGCACGGTCAGGTATGGAATTGGCTGAGCATCGCTCATGTCCAACACACGACCGATCCACTTGCGGTTGTCTTCAGCCTTGCTGTTCATTACGAAGGTGTAGATGTCCTCCGCGCCGATGTGCCCGTCGCGGTCTGAGGTAAGGAATCCGATCTCGCCGCGTTCATCCAGGCACATTCCGAAATCGTCGTAGGCGCTGTTGATGGGCGCATTAAGGTTTTCCACCACACCGAATCCCTTGCCACGCATGGTAACGCTGAAAATATCCAGTCCGCCGAGGCCGAGGTGGCCATCGGAAGAGAAGTAGAGCGTGTTTCCGTAGACATACGGGAACATTTCGTCGCCTTCCGTGTTGATGGTCGGACCGAGGTTCTGGGGTTCGCCCCAAGCGCCGAGTTCATCGCGGTAGCTTACGTAAATGTCTTTTCCGCCGATGCCGCCCGGCTTGTCGCTGGTAAAGAAGAGCCGTTGGGCGTCCTTTGTCAATGCGGGGTGGCCCACTGAATAGGAAGAGTTGTTGAACGCGAATGGCGTTTCCTTGCTCCAGCCGTCGGGCAGCAGGTGCCGCACAAAGATCTGGAGGTTGTTCACGCCGTCTTCACCAAGGATCTTACGGCCCGCCACGAAGTTGTTGCGGGTGAAGTACATCTCGCTGCCATCGTCGGATATCACCACGTTACTTTCGTGGTACTGGGTGTTCATGCCGTCGCCCATGGGCTTCACCTCTGTAACGGTTCCATCGGCGGCCATTTTGCCCGTGTAAATATTGAGGAAGGGCTGGTCGTTCCAGCTATCGGTCCGGCGGGAGGTGAGCTGCAGGGTACGCGATGAGGCGAAGTAGATGGTGTTCTTGTGGATGAAGGGGGCGATATCTGCCTTGTCACTGTTGAAGTCCACGAGGGTGATCTTGTGCGCAAGTCCCGGGTTTTCGAGAAGGCCGGAGAGCTTTTCCACGGCATTGTCCTTCAGGTCCACACGCGTATCTTCCGGGTCGAGCTTAGCGTAACGCTTCAACCACATGTCGGCATCGGCATATTGTCCTGAAACGCGGAGCAACTCGGAATAGCGGTACATGTCCACTGGTGTGGCTTGCGATGAGGCAGCAACCACGGCGTACCAGGTTTCGGCTGCTTTGGGGTTGCGGAGGTTCCAATAGGATTCGGCCAACCTGCGAGCATGCGGAATACTGCTGGCGTCTTTTTTGAAGGCCTGTTCGTAGGCTTCCGCAGCCTTCACGAAGCTGAACTCTTCAAAATAGTGGTCGCCCCGGTTGAGCAGCGCGCCTTGGGCCATGGCGGAACCGGCCGCGAAAAGCAGCATGGCGGCCAAGGGAATGGTACGAAAAATGGTTGCTCGCATCTGGATCAGAAATAACGGGGTGAACGGACGCGCTCGCGGGTGAAGACGGGATCATAGCTGATCATGATCTCGTGCGCGCCGTTGGCATGCCGGTTAAGTTGTGAAATACCGAAATCGTAGGCGTATCCGGCGCGGAACTGGTCGGTGACCTGGAAAGAGAAGATGCCGGTCACTGCATCGCCATGGCGGTAAGCCGCGCCAAGCCACATTTTTTCCATAAAGAGGAAGTTGGCGGAGACGTCCGTGCTGATGGGTGCACCACTGACCGCCTTCACCATGAAAGCGGGTTTGAACATCACCGAGCCGATTGGGAATACGTAGCCGCCGGTAATGAATGCGTGAGTTTCCTCCTGGCTGAAACGGCTGGTAATTCCGTCATCGTTCACTGAGCCGAGGTAGTTGCGCAGGATCTTGGGCACCGATGCGCCGATGTATCCTTTTTTCGACCAGAGGTATACGCCAAAGCCAAAATTGGGCAGGATCTTTCCGCTTTGGTCAACAGCGAAGGTGGGGTCATTAGGGTCTGTGTTCTCCACCTGCGTGCTTCCGATCTGCGCATGGTTGAAGCCGAGGCGCATGCCGAATGCTAAACGTGTTTTACTGGAGACCTGTAAGCGGTAGGCGATATCCCCGAACAGGCTGGTGGTGGTGGTCCTGCCGATCTGGTCGTAGGTCAGGCTAATGCCTGAGCCCAGTGTTTCCTTGTTCACCGGCGCATGCGCTGAAAGCGTGTGGGTGATGGGTGCACCATTGATCGCGGCCCATTGAATGCGTGACAGGGCCGTGGCATTTAGCACGTCGGCGCTGCCGGCGTATGCAGGCATGATGGTCATCATGTTCCACATGTACATGCTGTACATGGGGTCCTGCTGTGCTTGCGCGGTCGGTGCCAGTGCCAAGGCCGGAACGGCCCAACACAATTTCCGCAAGAGGTTTTTCATGTTCCTCATATTATCGGTTCACTTGGAGATATCCTGTGCGCACGTCGCCGTTGCCCAGGTCGAGCTGGTAGAAGTAAGTTCCGGCCGGGAGGTTTCCTGGGAGCGTGCCCACGGTAACTTGACCTGCCCAGTCGTTGAGGTATGGCTTGGCTTCGAAGAGCTTGCCGCCCCAGCGGTTGAAGATCACAACGCTGTTGTCGGGGTATTCGCGCAGGCCCTGGATCTCCCATGTATCTGCGATGCCATCACCGTTTGGCGAGAAGCCACTTGGGATTTTCAATGGCTTCACCGGTTGTTGTACGGTAACCATGGCTGTACAGGTGCTGCTGTTGCCGCTGGCATCGGTTACGGTGAGGGTAACAGCGAAGGTGCCTTCCTCGTGGAAGTCGGTGATGCTGCTCGTGTAGGTGAGGGCACCGTCGCCGCAGTTGTCCGTACTTCCACCATCGATGGTGAAGCCGTCCAGCCAAGCGTTGCTGTAGAAGTCCATGATGATGGTGGTGTCGTTACAGATCACGGTAGGCGCGATGGTATCGAGCACGGTTACGAGCGCCGTGCAAGTGCCAATGTTGCCGAAGAGGTCCGTGGCACTGAGCACCACTTGGTTGCTGCCGAGGTCGCCGCAGTCGAACACCGTTTGGCTTGCGGTGAAGATGTAACTACCGCCGTTATCGGTGGTTCCGCCGTCCAGGTCGCTAGCGCTGATGCTGGCGTTACCATTACCGTCCAGGTAGATGGTGGTGTCCTGGCAGATGGTGATCGGCGCAGTAACGTCGGTCACGGTCACGGTTGCGATGCAGTAGCTCACGTTGCCGCTCGCATCGGTCACGGTCAAGGTGTCAGTATAGGTGCCGGTGCCGGGGAAGAAAGTCTGGCTGGCCACGTAGGTGAGGGTGCCCGTGCAGTTATCCGCAGTAGCGCCGTTGATCTGGCTGGCCGTTATGGTAACGGTTCCATTGGCACCGATCGGCACGGTGATGTCCTGGCAGACCACGATCGGTGCGATGGTGTCAAGCACGGTTACTTGTGCTACGCAGAGGTCGGTGTTGCCGCTGGCGTCCGTTACGGTGAGCACCGAGGTATTGAGGCCGAGGTTGCCGCAGTTGAAGGTGTTCGGGCTGGCCACGTAGCTCACAATGGTGTCGTTGTCCGTACTTCCGCCGTCGGTGTCCTGGCCGGAGATGGTGACGTTCCCGGTGGCATCCACATACACGGTGATGGGCTGGCATTCCGCATTTGGCGCGGTGTTGTCGAGCACGGTCACAGTGGATTCGCAGGTGCTGCTGTTGCCACTTGCATCCGTCACAGTGAGGATCACGGTGTAAGTTCCGGTGCCGGGCAAGGTGTCCTGGTCCACGTTGTAGGTAAGGCCGTTGCCACAGTTGTCCGTGCTTCCGCCGTTCACCATTACTCCGGTGATCACAGCGATGCCGCCGCTGGCCTGGGGCACGGTGATGCTTTGGCACATTGCGGTTGGGGCAATGGTGTCGAGCACTGTTACCACAGCCGTGCAGAAGGCGTTGTTGCCCGCTTCATCGGTCACGATCAAGGTGACGTTGTTGTTGCCGATGTGGCTGCAGTTGAATGCAGTCTGGCTGGCCGTCATGCTCACGATGGTGCCGTTGTCGGTGCTTCCGCCGTCGATATCCGCAGGCACGATGCTGGCCGCTCCACTGTTGTTCAGGTAGATGGTATCGGGCTGGCAGATAGCTACCGGCGCTATCAGGTCGGTTACGGTCACCGTGCTGATGCAGTAACTGGTGTTGCCGCTTCCGTCGGTCACGGTGAGAGTGTCCGGGAAGGATCCCACGTGCTCGAACAGGGTTTGGCTGATCGAATAGGTAAGCGTGGTGCAGTTGTCCGTGCTGCCGTTGTTGAGCTGCGCAGGTGCTACCGTTACCTGGCCGGAAATCGGCAGGGTGACGGTGATGTTCTGGCAGATGGCTACCGGAGCGATGGTGTCCAGCACGGTAACCACGGCGACGCAGTTGTCGGTGTTGCCACCAGCGTCCGTCACGGTGAGGGTAACGTTGTTGTTGCCGAGGTTTGCGCAGCTAAAGTTGTACTGGCTGGCCACGTAGCTCACGATGGTGTCGTTATCGGTGCTTCCGCCGTTGATGTCCAGCGCAATGATGCTGGCGTTGCCGGCATTGTTCAGGTAGATGGTGTCCGGCTTGCAGATGGCCACAGGTGGTTCACCGTCGGCCACGAGCACGGTAGCTGCGCAGTTGCTGGTGTTACCGCTTGCATCGGTCACGGTGAGGGTAACCGTGTAGCTACCCACCGCAGCGAAGCTGGTATCGCTGGCCGTGTAGGTCAACGTACCGGTGCCGCAGTTGTCGGTGGTTCCGCCGTCGATGTCGGTTGCGATGATCACGGCGGTGCCAGTGCTGTCAAGGCCAATCGTGATGCTTTGGCACACGATGGTCGGCGCGATGGTGTCGAGAACGGTAACAGTGGTCTGGCAGCTGTCGGTGTTTCCGCCCGCGTCGGTAACTACAAGCGTCACGGTGTTTCCGCCGATGTTGCTGCAATCGAAGGCCATTTGGCTCGCGGTGTAGCTAACGATGATGTCGTTGTCCGTGCTGCCACCGTTGATGTCCGTGGCCACGATGCTGGCGTTGCCGCTTGCGTCCAGGTAAATGGTGTCAGGCTGGCATACGGCCACCGGTGCGATGGTGTCATTCACTGTAACAGTAGTGGTACACGTGCTGCTGTTTCCGCTGGCATCCGTGACAGTAAGCACTACGGTGAAGCCGCCCACGTCGGTGAAGGTGCTGTCGCTGGTGCTGTAAGTCAAGGTGCCGGTGCCGCAGTTGTCGGTGCTGCCGTTGTCGAGCATGATCGGGGTGATCACGGCCGTTCCGGTGGCATCAAGTTCCACGCTTACACCTTGGCAGATCACCGTTGGTGCAATGGTGTCGAGGACGGTCACGGTGGCAACGCAGAAGCTGGTGTTGCCGCCTTGGTCGGTTACGAAGAGCGTATCGCTGTTGGCGCCGATGTTGCTGCAGTCGAAGGCGAGCTGGCTGGCGCTGATGTTGGCGATGGTGCCGTTGTCGGTGCTTCCGCCGTCGATCATGTCAGGGGTGATGCTGGCGTTGCCGCTGGCGTCCAAGTAGATGGTGGTGTCCTGGCAGATGGCCGCAGGTGCGATGGTGTCGATCACGGTGAGCGTGGACGAGCATGTGCTGCTGTTTCCGCTGGCATCCGTGGCCGTAAGTACCACTGCGTATGTGCCCACGCTGTCCGGGTTGGCAATATCCACCGTGTAGGTGATGGTGCCCGTTCCGCAATTGTCGGTGGTGCTGTTGTTGAACATCACACCGGTGAGCACCGCTATGCCGCTGGCGTTGAGCGCCACGGTAATGTCTTGGCAGATGGCAGCAGGTGCAATGGTGTCGAGCACGGTCACGGTGGCCACGCAGTAGCTGGTGTTTCCGCCGTCGTCCGTCACGAACAGGGTGTCCGCGTTGGTACCGATGTGGCTGCAGTCGAAGTCGAGCTGGCTGGCCGCGATGCTGGCGATGGCGCCGTTGTCATAGCTGCCGCCGTCGATCATGCTCGGCGTGATGCTGGCGTTTCCGCTTCCGTCCAAGTAGATCGTGGTGTCGTTGCAGATGGTCACAGGCGGGTTCACATCGATCACCGTGATGATGGTAGTGCAGCTGTCCACGTTGCCGCTTGCGTCGGTTACGAAGAGGGTCACGGGGTAGTTACCCACTGCATTCAGGCTATCAATGTTGGCCGTGAACGTGGTGGATACGCAGTTGTCCGTGCTGCCGCCATTGAGGGCTGTGGGGAATACCACGGCCCAGCTCGGGTCGCCATTATTGCCCATGTTAATGGTGTCCGTTTGACAGATCGCCACGGGGTTGATGGTGTCGAGCACGGTAACGGTGGTGCTGCAAGTGCTGCTGTTGCCGTTCACGTCGGTCACGGTGAGGACAACGGTGTTGGCACCGGTCTCGCTGCAATCGAAGGTGGTTTGGCTGGCGCTGAAGGTGAGGCCGCCGCAAGCATCGGTGCTTCCGTTGTTGAGGTCGGAAGCGTTGATGCTTGCGCTGCCTGCAGCATCCAGGTAGGTGGTAACAGCTTGGCAATTGGCCACAGGCGCGATGGTGTCGGCCACGGTTACGGTTGCGTTACAGGTGCTCACGTTGCCGTTGTTGTCAGTCACGGTGAGGGTCACGGTGTTGGTACCGATGTTCGAGCAGTCGAATGCGGCCTGTGAAGCACTGATGGAAGCGATTCCGCAAGCGTCGTTGCTTCCGCCGTCGATCTGTGCCGCAGTGATGCTGCCGTTACCGGTGGCATCAAGTTGCACGGTCACGTTCTGGCAGATGGCGTTCGGTGCCACGTTGTCTTCCACAGTGATGGTAGCCGTGCAGGTGCTGCTGTTTCCGCTTTGGTCGGTCACAGTGAGTGTCACCGTGTTCGCGCTGCCGATGTTGGCGCAGGTGAAGCTGGTAACATCCAGGCTCAAGGTGGCCACGGTGCAGTTATCGGTGCTTCCGTTGTTCACTTGTGCTGCGGAGAGCGTTCCGTTTCCGGAAGCATCAAGCTGTACGGTTACGGCCTGGCAGATGGCATTCGGCGCGATGGTGTCGAGCACGGTGACGATGGCCTCGCAGAAGGAGGTGTTTCCGCCGTCATCCGTCACGAAGAGCGTATCGCTGTTGGCGCCGAGGTCGCTGCAATCGAAGGCGAGCTGGCTAGCGGCCCAAGTGGTGATCACACCGTTGTCGGTAGATCCGCCATCCAGGTCCTGCGCAGTGATGGTCGCGTTGCCGCTGCCGTCCAAGTAAATTATGGTGTCGTTGCAAGTTGCCGTTGGCGGGTTGTTGTCCACCACGGTGATCACTGCGAAGCAGCTGTCCACGTTACCGCTGGCATCCGTCACGATCAACGTGTCGGTGTAAGTGCCCACGGCGTGGTACTGGTAGGTGGTCAGTGTCATGCCGGTCACGCTGCAGTTGTCGGTGCTGCCGTTGTTCACTTTGGCGGCGGTTACGTCGGCTTTGCCGCTCAAGTCGAGACCCACGGTAACAGGTTGGCAGTTGGCAACTGGGCTGATCGTGTCCAGCACTGTCACAACGGCGGTGCAAGTGCTGCTGTTGCCGCTGTTGTCGGTTACCGTGAGCACCACGTTGTTGGTGCCGAGGTTCGTGCAGCTGAAGGCGGTTTGGCCTGCGACGATGCTGGCGATACCGCAGTTGTCGGTAGATCCACCGTCAATGTTTGCCGCAATAATGCTGGCGCTGCCGGCCGCGTTCAGGTAGATCGTGTAAGGCTGGCAAACGGCTACTGGTGGCACGTTGTCGGTCACTGTCACGGTCTGGTTGCAAGTGGCGGTGTTGCCGCTGGCATCGGTAACGGTCCAGATCACGGTGGTGTTGCCGATCGGGAATGCGGCAGGGGCGTTGTTGCTTACCGTGCTGCCGGTGCAGTTGTCCGCGATGGTAGGCGTACCGAGGGCAACGCCGGTGGCGGTGCAACCCGTGTTGGTGGTCGCAGTAACGTTCGCAGGGCAGGTGATGGTGGGTGCAATAAGGTCCTGCACGGTGATGGTAGCGGTGCAGGTGCTGCTGTTGCCGCTGTTGTCGGTCACGGTGAGGGTCACGGTGTTGGTGCCCACATTGGTGCAATCGAAGTTGGTGTTGTCCAAGCTCACGGAAGCCACGGTGCAGTTATCCGTGCTGCCGTTGTTGACCATCGCAGCGGTGATGCTGGCGGTACCGGCGGCATTGAGCTGCACAGTAACGGGCTTGCACATTGCGTTAGGCGAGATCGTGTCCAGCACGGTCACCACGGCGATACAGATGTTCGTGTTGCCACCGTTGTCCGTCACGGTCAAGGCGATGTTGTTCGTGCCGAGGTGGTTGCAGTTGAAGTTGGTCTGGCTGGGCGTAAGGCTCACGATGGTGCCGTTGTCATAGCTTCCGCCGTCGATGTCCGCACCAGTAAGGGTGGCCTGGCCGACGTTGTTCAGGTAGATTGTGTCTGGCTTGCAGACGGCATGAGGAGGGTTGTTGTCAACTGCCGTTACCACTGCTGTGCAAGTGTCGCTGTTACCAGCGGCATCGAACACGATGAGGTTCACATTGTGTGTTCCAACAGTGTTCAAGGAGTCGGGTTCCACGATCATGGATGTGATCGCGCAATTGTCGGTGCTTCCGCCGTTGATGGCAACAGGTGTAACAATGGCCCATCCATTGGCATCAAGGTTGATTGAAGCAGCTTGGCACACGGCCACAGGCGCAATGTTGTCCACCACGGTAACAGTCGTGCTGCAGGTCGCAGTATTGCCATTAGCATCCGTCACGGTGAGGACAACGGTGTTGGCACCGGCCTCGCTGCAGTTGAAGGAAGTCTGGCTTGCGCTGAAGGTCAATGCGCCACCGCAGTTGTCGCTGCTGCCGTTGTTGAGGTCGGAAGCGTTGATGGTGGCCACACCCGAAGCGTTCAGGTAGGTGGTCACAGCTTGGCAGATCGCGGTCGGCGCAACAAGGTCCTGCACAGTGATGGTCGCTGTGCAAGTGCTCACGTTGCCATTGTTATCGGTCACGGTGAGGGTCACGGTGTTGGCACCCACGTTGGTGCAATCGAAGGTGGTCTTGCTCACGCTCACGGAAGCAATACCGCAAGCATCGTTGCTGCCGTTGTTCACCTGAGCGGCGGTCAACGTAGCTGCACCAGCAGCATCAAGCTGGATGGTTACAGCTTGGCAGATGGCGGTCGGAGCCACGTTGTCCTGCACAGTAACAGTGGCAGTGCAGGTCGACACATTACCGCTCTGGTCGGTCACAGTGAGAGTCACCGTGTTTGCACCGATGTTGGCGCAAGTGAAGGCACTTGGGCTAACGCTGAGGGAAGCCACAGTGCAGTTATCGGCGCTGCCGTTATTAACGGCCGCAGCAGTGACGGTAGCGTTGCCGCTGGCGTCGAGTTGCACCGTAACAGCTTGGCAGATGGCGTTCGGCTTGATGGTATCGAGCACGGTGACGGTGGCTTCGCAGAAGGAAGTATTGCCGCCGTCATCTGTTACGAAGAGGGTATCCGTGTTGGCGCCGAGGTCGTTGCAGTCGAAGGCGAGTTGGCTGGCGGCCCAGGTGGTTATCACACCGTTGTCGGTAGATCCGCCGTCGAGGTCCTGTGCGGTGATGGTCGCGGTACCGGCAGCGTTCAAGTAGATCGTAGTGTCGTTGCACACGGCCACTGGCGGGCTAAGATCCACGATCGTCACCACTGCGGTGCAGGTGTCGCTGTTGCCGGCTGCATCGAACACGATGAGGTCCACATTGTAGGTTCCCACGGCATTCATGGAATCAGGCTCCACGATCATGGAGGTGATCGCGCAGTTGTCGGTGCTTCCGCCGTTGATGTCGGCAGGGGTAACCACGGCCCAACCGGAGAGAGCATCCAAGCTGATCGTTGCAGGCTGGCACACGGCCACAGGCGCAATGTTGTCCACCACGGTAACGGTCGTGCTGCAGGTCGCAGTGTTGCCATTGGCATCCGTCACGGTGAGGACAACGGTGTTGGCACCAGCCTCGCTGCAGTTGAAGGAAGTCTGGCTGGCGCTGAAGGTCAACACGCCACCGCAATTGTCGCTGCTGCCGTTGTTGAGGTCGGAAGCGTTGATGGTGGCCACACCCGAAGCATTGAGGTAGGTGGTCACAGCTTGGCAGATCGCGGTCGGCGCCACAAGGTCCTGCACAGTGATGGTCGCTGTGCAAGTGCTCACGTTGCCATTGTTATCGGTCACGGTGAGGGTCACGGTGTTGGCACCCACGTTGGTGCAATCGAAGGTGGTCTTGCTCACGCTCACGGAAGCAATACCGCAAGCATCGTTACTGCCGTTGTTCACCTGAGCGGCGGTCAACGTAGCTGCACCAGCAGCATCAAGCTGGATAGTAACGGCTTGGCAGATCGCCACTGGAGCCACGTTGTCCTGCACAGTAACAGTGGCAGTGCAGGTCGACACATTACCGCTCTGGTCGGTCACAGTGGAGTCACCGTGTTTGCACCGATGGTGGCGCAAGTGAAGGCACTTGGGCTAACGCTGAGGGAAGCGACGGTGCAGTTGTCGGTGCTGTTGTTGTTCACGGCAGCAGCAGTAACAGTGGCGTTTCCGCTGGCATCGAGCTGCACGGTAACGGCTTGGCAGATGGCGTTCGGTGCAATGGTGTCGAGCACGGTGACCACGGCGATACAGCTATCGGTGTTGCCACCGTTGTCGGTGACGTAAAGCGTGTCGTTGTTGGCACCGAGGTCGCTGCAATCGAAGGCCGTTTGGCTGGCGCTGCGGCTGGCGATGAAGCCGTTGTCGGTCGATCCACCGTCAATGTCGATCGGGTTGATCGTCGCGGTACCGGCGGCGTTCAGGTAGATCGTGGTGTCTTTGCAATTGGCCACTGGCGGGTTGTTGTCCACCACGGTGATCACGCTGAAGCAGCTGTCCACGTTGCCGGCGGCATCGGTCACGATCAGCGTGTCGGTGTAGGTTCCCACGGCGTGGTACTGATAGGTCGTGAGGGTCATTCCGGTCACGGCGCAGTTGTCGGTGCTGGTGTTGTTCACCTGGGCCGCGGTCACGTCGGCGTTGCCGAAGGCATCAAGGTTCACGGTAACAGCTTGGCACACGGCCACGGGCGCGATGTTGTCCACCACGGTAACGGTCGTGCTGCAGGTCGCAGTGTTGCCATTGGCATCCGTCACGGTGAGGACAACGGTGTTGGCACCAGCCTCGCTGCAGTTGAAGGAAGTCTGGCTGGCGCTGAAGGTCAACACGCCACCGCAATTGTCGCTGCTGCCGTTGTTGAGGTCGGAAGCGTTGATGGTGGCCACACCGGAAGCATTGAGGTAGGTGGTCACAGCTTGGCAGATCGCGGTCGGCGCCACAAGGTCCTGCACAGTGATGGTCGCTGTGCAAGTGCTCACGTTGCCATTGTTATCGGTCACGGTGAGGGTCACGGTGTTGGCACCCACGTTGGTGCAATCGAAGGTGGTCTTGCTCACGCTCACGGAAGCAATACCGCAAGCATCGTTGCTGCCGTTGTTCACTTGAGCGGCGGTCAACGTAGCTGCACCAGCAGCATCAAGCTGGATGGTAACGGCTTGGCAGATCGCCACTGGAGCCACGTTGTCCTGCACAGTAACAGTGGCAGTGCAGGTCGACACATTACCGCTCTGGTCGGTCACAGTGAGAGTCACCGTGTTTGCACCGATGTTGGCGCAAGTGAAGGCACTTGGGCTAACGCTGAGGGAAGCGACGGTGCAGTTGTCGGTGCTGTTGTTGTTCACGGCAGCAGCAGTAACAGTGGCGTTTCCGCTGGCATCGAGCTGCACGGTAACGGCTTGGCAGATGGCGTTCGGTGCAATGGTGTCGAGCACGGTGACCACGGCGATACAGCTATCGGTGTTGCCACCGTTGTCGGTGACGTAAAGCGTGTCGTTGTTGGCACCGAGGTGGCTGCAATCGAAGGCCGTTTGGCTGGCAGTGCGGCTGGCGATGAAGCCGTTGTCGGTCGATCCACCATCAATGTCGATCGGGTTGATCGTCGCGGTACCGGCGGCGTTCAGGTAGATCGTGGTGTCTTTGCAATTGGCCACGGGCGGGTTGTTGTCCACCACGGTGATCACGCTGAAGCAGCTGTCCACGTTGCCGGCGGCATCGGTCACGATCAGCGTGTCTGTGTAAGTTCCCACGGCGTGGTACTGGTAGGTCGTAAGGGTCAGCGTTGCAATAGTGCAGTTGTCGGTGCTTCCGTTGTTCACCTGTGCAGCGGTAACATCAGCATTGCCGAAGCCGTCCAAGTTCACAGTTACGGGCTGGCAGGTAGCCACTGGGTTTACATTGTCGTTCACCGTCACGGTCTGCACGCAAGTGGCGGTATTGCCACTGTTGTCAGTGACGGTCCAAGTCACGCTGGTAGCGCCGATGGGGAACGCCCCGGGAGCATCGTTCACCACGGAAGCCACACCGCAGTTGTCAGCTGTGGTAGGCGTTCCAAGGGCAACGCCGGTCGCGGTGCAACCAGTGTTGGTGGTTGCGGTAACGTTCGCAGGGCAAGTGATGGTCGGGTTCACATTGTCGCTCACCGTCACGGTCTGAATGCAAGTAGCGGTGTTTCCGCTGTTGTCGGTCACGGTCCAGGTCACGCTGGTAACACCGATCACGAATGCGCCCGGAGCGTTGTTGGTCACTGAAGCTACACCGCAGTTGTCAGCAGTGGTAGGCGTTCCAAGGGCAACGCCGGTAGCGGTGCAACCCGTGTTCGTGTTGGCGGTCACGTTCGCAGGGCACGTGATGGTCGGATTCACATTGTCGCTCACCGTGACGGTCTGCACGCAGGTAGCGGTGTTTCCGCTGTTGTCGGTCACCGTCCAAGTCACGCTGGTAACACCGATCGCGAATGCGCCCGGAGCGTTGTTGGTCACTGAAGCCACACCGCAGTTGTCAGCAGTGGTAGGCGTTCCAAGGGCAACACCTGTGGCGGTGCAACCCGTGTTCGTGTTGGCAGTCACGTTCGCGGGGCAAGTGATGGTCGGGTTCACATTGTCGCTCACCGTGACGGTCTGCACGCAGGTAGCGGTGTTTCCGCTGTTGTCGGTCACCGTCCAGGTAACGCTGGTAACACCGATCGCGAATGCGCCCGGAGCGTTGTTGGTTACGGAAGCTACACCGCAGTTGTCAGCGGTGGTAGGCGTTCCAAGGGCAACGCCGGTAGCGGTGCAACCGGTGTTGGTGGTTGCGGTCACGTTCGCAGGGCACGTGATGGTCGGGTTTACATTGTCGCTCACCGTCACGGTCTGCACGCAAGTAGCGGTGTTTCCGCTGTTGTCGGTCACCGTCCAGGTCACGCTGGTAACACCGATCGCGAACGCGCCCGGAGCGTTGTTGGTCACGGAAGCCACACCGCAGTTATCAGCTGTGGTAGGCGTTCCAAGGGCAACACCGGTAGCGGTGCAACCCGTGTTCGTGTTGGCAGTAACGTTCGCGGGGCAAGTGATGGTCGGGTTGAGGTTGTCCTGCACGGTAACAGTAGCAGTGCAAGTCGACACATTACCGCTCTGGTCGGTCACAGTTAGAGTCACGGTGTTGGCACCGGTGTTTGCACAAGTGAATGCACTTGGGCTCACGCTGAGGGAAGCGACGGTGCAGTTATCGGTGCTGCCGTTGTTTACAGCCGCAGCAGTGACGGTAGCGTTGCCGCTGGCGTCGAGCTGCACCGTAACAGCTTGGCAGGTGGCGTTCGGTGCAATGGTGTCGAGCACGGTGACTACAGCGATACAGCTATCGATGTTGCCACCGTTGTCGGTGACGTAAAGCGTGTCGTTGTTGGCACCGAGGTCGCTGCAATCGAAGGCCGTTTGGCTCGCAGTGCGGCTGGCGATGAAGCCGTTGTCGGTCGATCCACCGTCAATGTCGATCGGGTTGATCGTCGCGGTACCGGCGGCGTTCAGGTAGATCGTGGTGTCTTTGCAATTGGCCACAGGCGGGTTGTTGTCCACCACGGTGATCACGCTGAAGCAACTGTCCACGTTGCCAGCGGCATCCGTCACGATCAAGGTGTCGGTGTAGGTTCCCACGGCGTGGTACTGGTAGGTCGTAAGGGTCAGCGTTGCAATAGTGCAGTTGTCGGTGCTTCCGTTGTTCACCTGTGCAGCGGTAACATCAGCATTGCCGAAGCCGTCCAAGTTCACAGTTACGGGCTGGCAGGTAGCCACTGGGTTTACATTGTCGTTCACCGTCACGGTCTGCACGCAAGTGGCGGTATTGCCACTGTTGTCAGTGACGGTCCAAGTCACGCTGGTAACACCGATCGCGAATGCGCCCGGAGCGTTGTTGGTTACGGAAGCCACACCGCAGTTGTCAGCAGTGGTAGGCGTTCCAAGGGCAACGCCGGTCGCGGTGCAACCAGTGTTGGTGGTTGCGGTAACGTTCGCAGGGCAAGTGATGGTCGGGTTCACATTGTCGCTCACCGTCACAGTCTGAATGCAGGTAGCGGTGTTTCCGCTGTTGTCGGTCACCGTCCAGGTCACGCTGGTAACACCGATCGCGAACGCGCCCGGAGCGTTGTTGGTTACGGAAGTCACACCGCAGTTGTCAGCTGTGGTAGGCGTTCCAAAGGGCAACGCCGGTCGCGGTGCAACCCGTGTTCGTGGTTGCGGTAACATTCGCGGGGCACGTGATGGTCGGGTTCACATTGTCGCTCACCGTCACGGTCTGCACGCAAGTGGCGGTATTGCCACTGTTGTCAGTGACGGTCCAAGTCACGCTGGTAACACCGATCGCGAATGCGCCCGGAGCGTTGTTGGTTACGGAAGCCACACCGCAGTTGTCAGCAGTGGTAGGCGTTCCAAGGGCAACGCCGGTCGCGGTGCAACCAGTGTTGGTGGTTGCGGTAACGTTCGCAGGGCAAGTGATGGTCGGGTTCACATTGTCGCTCACCGTCACAGTCTGAATGCAGGTAGCGGTGTTTCCGCTGTTGTCGGTCACCGTCCAGGTCACGCTGGTAACACCGATCGCGAACGCGCCCGGAGCGTTGTTGGTTACGGAAGTCACACCGCAGTTGTCAGCTGTGGTAGGCGTTCCAAGGGCAACGCCGGTAGCGGTGCAACCCGTGTTCGTGTTGGCGGTCACGTTCGCAGGGCACGTGATGGTCGGATTCACATTGTCGCTCACCGTGACGGTCTGCACGCAGGTAGCGGTGTTTCCGCTGTTGTCGGTCACCGTCCAAGTCACGCTGGTAACACCGATCGCGAATGCGCCCGGAGCGTTGTTGGTCACTGAAGCCACACCGCAGTTGTCAGCAGTGGTAGGCGTTCCAAGGGCAACACCTGTGGCGGTGCAACCCGTGTTCGTGTTGGCAGTCACGTTCGCAGGGCAAGTGATGGTCGGGTTCACATTGTCGCTCACCGTCACGGTCTGAATGCAAGTAGCGGTGTTTCCGCTGTTGTCGGTCACGGTCCAGGTCACGCTGGTAACACCGATCACGAATGCGCCAGGAGCGTTGTTGGTCACTGAAGCTACACCGCAGTTGTCAGCAGTGGTAGGCGTTCCAAGGGCAACGCCGGTAGCGGTGCAACCCGTGTTGGTGGTTGCGGTAACATTCGCGGGGCAAGTGATGGTCGGGTTCACATTGTCGCTCACCGTGACGGTCTGCACGCATGTAGCGGTGTTTCCGCTGTTGTCGGTCACCGTCCAAGTCACATTGGTAACACCGATAGCGAATGCGCCCGGAGCGTTGTTGGTCACGGAAGCTACACCGCAGTTGTCAGCAGTGGTAGGCGTTCCAAGGGCAACACCAGTGGCGGTGCAACCCGTGTTCGTGGTTGCGGTCACGTTCGCGGGGCAAGTGATGGTCGGGTTCACATTGTCGCTCACCGTCACGGTCTGCACGCATGTAGCGGTGTTTCCGCTGTTGTCGGTCACCGTCCAGGTCACGCTGGTAACACCGATCGCGAATGCACCCGGAGCGTTGTTGGTCACTGAAGCCACACCGCAGTTGTCAGCGGTGGTAGGCGTTCCGAGGGCAACGCCGGTAGCGGTGCAACCGGTGTTGGTGGTTGCGGTCACGTTCGCGGGGCAAGTGATGGTCGGGTTCACATTGTCGCTCACCGTCACAGTCTGAATGCAGGTAGCGGTGTTTCCGCTGTTGTCGGTAACGGTCCAAGTCACATTGGTAACACCGATTGGGAATGCGCCGGGTGCGTTGTTGGTCACTGAAGCCACACCGCAGTTGTCAGCGGTGGTAGGCGTTCCGAGGGCAACGCCGGTGGCGGTGCAACCAGTGTTGGTGGTTGCGGTAACGTTCGCAGGGCAAGTGATGGTCGGGTTCACATTGTCGCTCACCGTCACCACCTGAATGCAGGTTTGCGTATTGCCGTGGATGTCGGTGACTGTCCAAGTCACGTTCGTGTTGCCGATGGGGAATGCGGCCGGTGCATTGTTTGATACGGAAAGCACACCGCAGTTGTCGGCGGTGGAAGGTGTGCCCAATGAAACTCCGGTCGCTGTGCAACCGGAGTTCGTAGTGGCGCTAACGGCAATTGGGCAAGTGATGGTCGGCTTCTCATTGTCCGTCACCGTCACCGTCATGGAGCAACGCGCTGTATCCTGGCGTTCATCCACAGCGATCCAGTTCACGGTAGTAGCGCCGACGGGATAAGTACCAGACGCATCGTCCGTATTGTTGAAATCGTTCTCGATAATGTACGAACCGCAGAAACCCAACGCTGTGGGCTGTGGCACGGTCACTGCTGCGCCGCAAGTGCCAGCGTCATTGTTCACTGCGATATTGGATGGACAAGAAATGGTGAGGTTGGTAACTTCTTGGAAATCATAAACGCCATTGCCATTCACATCAGCTGGTGTCGTATAGCCGTTTTGGGCTTCTGCGGAAGTGGCCATCCCCGTGGCCAAGGCAAGCAATAGCGCGGCCCTATAGAGGGTTTTGACACCTCGCTTCAAGAGCGTGTGGTCCGCGATATTTAGCATGCTGGTCGTATTGATTTCTCGCATCGGTCCTGTCAAGTGGGTTTCACTCTTCTTGGGTCGGCAGGCCATTTCTACGCGGGTCGTGCAAAAGAGTTCCATTGGTCGAAAAAGGATTGTTGTCCGGCGGGCCAAACGGCCGGTTCATCCCAATTGGGCCAAACTGCCAATCGGAGGAAAAATTGGTTTTTCTAGTAGGGGTAAGTGACTGTTAATCAATGGGATGAATTTTAGAGGTGAGCTGTCTCGGAATGAACCATGCGAGTTTGTTGAGGCCACCTTAAAACAAAACGGCCACCCGTGGAACAGGTGGCCGTCTACAACGGGAGTTAGGGGCAGTTACTCAAGGCCCGCCGGAGGTCACCACGCCGTTCCCGTCCACGGTAATGGGCAGTGGACCGGGCGTTCCATCGCCGTCCGTATCGGTGAATCCGGCCTCGATATCGTCGTGGCAACCATCATTATCGCTGTCCAATTCACGGGCATCAATGGTTCCGTCGCCGTCGGAATCCTTCACCACATAGTTCAAAATTCCACTTTCCGCAGCCGTTTCAACTCCGTTGAAAAGGCCGTTCGCGCCGAAGGCGGAAGGTGCACCGTCAATACGTCCGTCATCATTGGCATCGACCTTTCCATGGCCTGCTTCCACCAGGTCGAAAATGCCGTCGTTGTCGCTGTCGAGATCGATAAGGTCCGGCACGCCGTCGCCATCCGTATCCGGGCATGCTTTTCGCACCTTCGCTTCATCAAAATTCACGTAATCAGTCATTGCGACCACATAGGAGTAAGTACCCGCGGCAAGGATCACCGTACGGTCAAAGTGCTGCCAAGGTGAATGCTCCGAATCCCCGTATGCATTGATCGTCTGTAGGCCGGTGCCATCAACCAAAGTTCCTGAGGTGCCATTTCCGTTGCGAATGGAGATGCTGCCTTGTCCAGAGGTGTTTTCACGGGTTGAGAACGCCCCCGAATAGGTGACCGTGGTAGATGATGCCAATGTGAAACTTTGATAGATGTCGTTGGAACCGGACACGATATCCAAGTATCGCTGCTGCGTACCTGAACCGGTTGCCGGGTCGGCATCCTCGTAGGGGCCGCCTTGGCCATAGTTGTAGCCCCCGGCACCGTCAACTTGTACAATGTTCGCTTGTTGGCCAGTTCCCAAAACCCAAGGCAGGATGCTCACACCGATATTGTTTCCGTTGCTCAGTCCGGTCAAGTGTTCAAAATCACCGTGACTGAGCAGGTCCGGACATTCCACCGCGTCGGGAATACCGTCGTTGTCGTCGTCAAGGTCGATGATGTCCGGCACCCCGTCTCCATCGGTATCCGGTAAAGAAGCCAGTATCGTTAACGGCACATGGGCATTCACCGCGGAGCACAAGCAATGGACAGGCATAGCCGCGATCCTGACCAGCAATGGTTGGGCGCAATTTATAGGTGAGATAAAGGCCAAGTTGAAGGTGGTTGACGCCCCTGTTCCTAAGAGTGGCAAACTGCCTGTGTACAAGGGCCCGCCTACCGGGTTCCCGCTACCGTCCGAGCAATAAATGCCGAAGGCGTAGGAGCTTTGAAGCGCGGCCCCGTTATTTCCAACGGTCATGTCCAAGGTATAGTAACCGTCGCCATTTGGCATGGTACCCACGGTCGCAGTGGCAGCATTGACCAACAGATTTGGCTTGGCCAAAATGAAATTCTCCGTAGAAGATCCTGTTCCAATGGGGGAGGCGGAGCAACTTGTCGGCCCGCAGCTCAATCCTGCGGCAGAGATGTAGCTGTCCAATGTGATCTGTGCCGGGTTCGCGCAGTTGGCTGCGCTATGGTCCACAGTGATGGTAAAGTTGATCGCATCTCCACTGGGAACGCCTGAAGGATAGCCCACTAATAGCTCCTGATGGCCGCCCACGTTCATCACGGTTGGCGCGCTGATCGGACAATGTGGCCCATGACACACCAATGAGCCGGTCACGAAATTCAACCCGGGGGGCAGAATGATCCGGGCTGTATCCGCCGTGCCCGTCGTGCCGTTCAAGATAGTGGTGATGAAGTTCACCGTGTCCTGGCCGCAATAGTTGAACGCAGGTTTCAGGTTGATCGCGGTAAAGGCATCGTATGGCGCGGTAGCCCCGGAAACAAACAGCGTATTGGAGGTGGTCACGTTGCCGCTGCCTTGCGCGGGATCGCCACAGGGGCTGGTTGCTTGGGGCGTAAAGTCGAAGTCGCTCCCGGAAGGGAAGGTGCAATTCAACTTCAGGTACAAGGTGATGCTCGCAATACGCTGGGCTGCCGTAGCCGCGTTCTGTGTTCCCAGCAATCCGCCGTTCGCCGCGATCAAAGTATGCGAGCTCAACTGGACAGTCACGACGGAACCCAAAATGGTATAAGGCACGGTTTGCGTATTTCCGCTGCCCTGCGGATGTTCAATGGTGATGCTGTCGATCGCCAAGGCTGTGGCGCCACCGGGTAATTCAAAGGAAAGCGTGGGTTGGATGGCATCAGAGATCTGCGCGCTGATGTAGTCCAGCGAAATTGGGAACTGCGTGCAAAGAGATAGCGGCGCAGAGGGGCTGTTGGTGATGCCCAATTGGATCTCGGCCTCTTGGGGTTCCACGATCAAGCGCAGGTTGCGGGCGTAACATGCATTGGTCTTCGTGGCGAAATCAGCCGGGTAGCCCACGCAGTCCCAGCCGTGTTCAAGCAAAAGCGTATCGTTGTTACACGTGTTGTAAGAAGCGAACACCTTATAGTAGTTGCAACTGGAGGCCGTCACCAGCGCCCCGATCTTCACATAGTCGAAACCACCTTGGGTTATGATCGGCATTAGGGTTCCCGAAGCTGTGTTTACTACGCTGTCCAAGTTCAATCCCGGCCGTTCCTTCACGCGGAACCAGTTGTAACCAATGGCGGTGGTGGAGGTATTGCACAGCTCCACATCCCAGTCCACACTGGTGGAATAACCGTTTTCCGTTGGTGTAGGCGATTGTAGCAGGAAGGAAGGATGGGTATACGCGAATTGCACGGGCGAAGTAGTGAGCACCTTGGATTCATGGACCGCCGGGTTAGGGTGGTAGGCGTAGTCGGTATAAAAGAATTTGGCATTCCACGCTTCCGAGGGTGCCGCTTCGCAATCGCCGTAGATCTGGACTTCCACACGCGGGTAATACGTGGTCATCTGGTCGGCATTGTGGAAGCCCGGCGGCGGATAGATCCACACACTGTCGCCGAGTAGCGTGAAGGTGGTTATGTTGTACCGGTACCCGTCCGGCAGGTCATAAATGTTCACCGTGCCGCCGAAAGTGGAGCCGTGCGGGATTACCACGAGGGTGGAATCCCAAAAAATGGGAGGTCGATATTCACTGGGGTGAACATCGGCAATGGCGGAACCACGCGTGATGTAGGACCGGGCCAGCTCACCTGCGCAGGCCGTGGTGGTAAGGGACTCGCTGCTGACCGAGGGGTTCATTTTGTGGTAGAACGCACGGTCTCCGAAGGTGTCGCAGGCCACGCGCTTGTAGGGGCTGGGGCGTACCGCGAAATGGGTACCCCGGAAGTTCATCAGCTCAAAGTTGCTCTGCGCGTTGAAGTTTTTGCTCCACACGTACTTCAGTTTCAGTATCACGGTATCGCGCTGGTTGCCTTCGCCGTATTTGTAGGTAGGCGAAACCAGCGTTGTGTAATTCGAAAGGTCGAAGCGCTGTGTATGGTTGCTCCCGGCGGAACTAACCGTTGGTCCAGCGGTCATTGCACCGGAATACGTGCCGGATGAAATGTCCTTGATAAAGATCTGCCCTGAAACGTACTGGATGATGCCTACGCCCCCTGCCGCAGCATTGGCGGTGTATTGCAGGTCGAATCCGAGGTTGGCGATCATTGAATCCACGATCACGGCGCGGGTGGTGATCACCATGGTGTCCGCCGCGTTGTAATGGTCCAGACCGGGGGTGGCCGCGTTCAGGGTTATCAAGGTGGACAAGGAAGTATTGGTGTATCCAGGCGTTGTTCGCACGGCATCGAAAGAAATGGTGCTGGGGCCCTTGCATCCACCCAAGCAATGCGCGGTCATGGTGAAATTGCCGCAATGGACAGGTGTTTTCCAGCACACTCCGGAACCGTCGCGGCAGTAGTAATTGGTCTGGTAGGGAATGTTCAACGTGCTGCCGCCGCCGGCGGCCGTGTACGCGCCACAGTTCAATCTAAGCTTGAAGGTGTAGTCATTGTAGGCATACTTGTTCAGCGCGTAGATCACAGTGTCACCACCAACTCCGGGCACCACGGTCTTAGTCGCACCATATCCGGAAGCGGCCCAAGTGTCCAAAGCATCACCCGGCGCCAATGACACGCCTGTTGGCAGGAATACGCGAACGTCCCAGCGGGCAAAAGCTCCTGTGAGCGCATCCTGGCCATGGCATTGCACAGAGTTCGAAAAGAGGTAAGGCTTCAGTGAGACATTGAAATCGGAAGCCCCGTCCACGTCCGTCGGCACGGAGGAGCTGGTTGGGGTCTGGTAATCCCGGATGAAATTTTTGTAATCGAAGTCGATGCGCTTTGGGTCCGGCCTGATGCTGCCGCACTGGTCATAAAAGCTCACATCGAAATAGTGGTGTTCCCACGTGAGGTAGTCGAATTGCCCGGTGCCACAATTGCTTCTCGGTGTGGTCCAGAACTTGAAGGTGACAGTGGTTGAAGCTCCGGGGGGCAGGTCGTCGAAGTAGCCGTCACCATCCACATCGGCCAAGCCTCCTGGTCCGTCGGGATCGGAAGTGAAGAGGTTCGATGGCACAGTGGAGGGGCGGCCCCAGCTCGCAGGGTTGGTCCCGTAGGTCATCACCGTTTCCGGGATGGGATAACCGTTCAACTTGAAATCGCCCCAATGCCGGGTATTCTGGTAGGTTTCGCCCCAAAGCACCTGATTTAGCGGGGTGGCGATGGGCGACGAGTTATGGCCCATTCCGAAGATCACGTTCAGATTGTACGCAGTAAGCACCCCCGCACCGCTGCCATTTGCGATACGCACGGTATAGGTGATGGTGTCACACAGGTCGATGGTGGCGGGCACGGTTTCGGTAAGGGTGATGACCGGCACGGCGGATCCGAACGAAATGCCGCCGGATTGTGGCGCGGCACTTTGGCATAGATCGGATGAGCAGCCCCAGTAGGCATGGTGGCGCACCTGCGTGTTGTTGCAGCTGAGTACGCGGAAACTTTCCAGGAAAGCGATGGATTCACCATTCTCGAAGCAGTTGTCACCATCGCCCACGGTGCCTAGGAATGGGGCCGTGGTCAGGTTAATGTGGTAAAAAAGCGTGTCTCCGTTCACCCCGGCGTGGGTCTGGTAAGGAGTAAGGGGTGTTCCTCCGAAGGAGAATACGTAGCTCCCGATGCCGTTCTGCCGGAAGATGTAATACGTGAAGTCGGAAATGCAGCCTTGCCCTCCCTGGGTCAATTGCACGGGCCGCGTAACGGTGGCGCCCACGGAAGTTGTGGCAGGCGCGATGTTCTGGATGCTCAACGAAGCGGCCAGCAGGTTGTAGGCATAAACGGAATTGTTGGTGTCTTGCGCGGTCGAGGGCATGCCCGCGTCGGCATATTCAATGAAAACGGCATCCTTGAAGATGCCACCGCCATTTTTGAACTGCACCGCGGCGCAATCAGCGGTGCGCTCGAATTTGAAGTTCACTTTGTCACCCACGCCCCATGTGGATCCGTTCTCAATGGCGAATACCGGCTGATTTAAATTGGACACGTCGATCTCCGTGAGGGAATACCCAGCGGTGCCACCGATGATGCCGGCCGTGCTGGCGATGTAGGAAACGCCGGGCGGCAGATGGAACGCAATTTCGAACCCGTTCAAGGTGTTCTTCTTCGCCGTTACGCGCACCACTTCAAACGAATTCGCCCCGCAAACACCCAGATCCTGCGGCGCCATTTCCACTTTGTAGGCGGAATTGTCGATCTGCGCAAATGCAGTCGAACACTGAAAAAATGAAACAATGCCCAAAGCCAGCACTTTGCGCCCACGCCAAACAGCTTTTAAAACAGTGAACGCCAATGGCGTGTCCAGCAGTTGCATTGGACCGCAAGTAATAAGAAGTTGGCCCTCGATTTTTGGACAGCAGCGGCTGTTTGTTCACAATGGTCTGTGAACACCAGTGGCCAGTGATGAGCCGGTCCGCGATTTCAGCGCCAATAGATTTTTCTAAGGCGTTAACGAAGTCACCACCCCATTCGCATTTACCGCAATCGGTGCATGCCCCGGAGTTCCATCACCGTTGGTGTCAATGAAGCCGGCCTCAGTAACGTCCAGGCATCCGTCGCCGTCGGAATCAAGTTCCGCGCTGTCGATGTTCCCATCGCCGTCGCTGTCTTTCACGGTGTAATCCACGATGTAGTTCGCATCCGCATCCACGGAAATAGGAATTCCAGCAGCATTAACGGCACTGTTGAGCACACCAGCGATCTGGGATTTTCCACTGCCGGCTTCCACCACATCGTAGATGCCGTCGTTATCGCTGTCCAAGTCGAAGCGGTTCGGTATACCGTCTCCGTCGGTATCCAAAAGGTCGCCGCCTTCCGTAACGTCAAGAATGCCGTCGTTGTAGAGGTTTTCCTCGCCACGTGCGTCCATGGTGTGCTTCACGTGGTCGTGCAACCGGTCCAGTAGTTCGCCACTGTTGCGCGAAGGGTCTTGCACGAGCAGGTCGTTCAAGCCGTAGTAGGCGATGAAGGTCATCATGGCCGCGGGCACGCCGTGGCCGGTGCAGTCAATGGCGGCAACGAAGATCTTGTCGCCAATGCGTTTCATAAAGGGCAGGTCACCGCTCACGATATCCAACGGCTTGTACAGCAGGAAGCTTTCCGGCAGGTTGCTGCGCAGGTCGGCCTCGGTGGGCAAAATGGCGGATTGGATGGTCTGCGCATACACCAAGCTGCTCTTGATGTCGTTGTTCTTCTTGGCGAGTTCGGCGTTGATGCCGGTAATTTTCGTGCTGCTCGGTTATGGTCTTTTTCTTCCGGCGTGTAATGATCCATGCCCACGCCATATAGCCGGCCAAGAGTACGGAACCCACGGCCAAAAGGATGTAAAAGCGGGTAACGGCGCGGTCGTGCTCCTGTTCAGCTGCGAGCGTTTTCTTCTCGGCTTCCACCAGTTCATTGCGTTTTGTCAACAGTTCATTGGCACGCTGTTGTTCCTTGCGTTCCAACTCCATTTTGGAGAGGTTGAGGCTTTGCAACATCCGGTTTTTATCCAGCTCCTGAATGCGGTGGTTCTGGCGTTCCGCGTCCAATTCAGCTTGGGTGAGCTTCAGTTCGTTGATGCTTTTTTCTTTGGCGATGATGGCCTCCCTGCGTGCGGATTCCTCGAGCTGCTTTTCGTAGGTAAGCAGGGCCATGGCCTTGTCGCGGTTCTCGGCATCGGTGGAAAGTTGGCGCAGGCGGTCCTCTTTGCGCGTTTCGCGGTTCAGCAGATCCACCTGTTCGCGCTCGATGCGTTGCAGGCGCAGCAGCTGTGAGTCGCGGTCGTTCTTGGTCTGTGCGTCGCGTGAACTGATGGTTTTTTCGATCTCGCGCGCTTTGTTGTTAAAGGTCCGGGCTTCCGCTGAAAGGTCACGTTGCTCGAAAATGTCGGCAAGCATGTCACAGGCAGCGACCTGTTCTTGTTCATCCTTCTGGTCTTCCGCGGAAGCGAGTGCTTCGAATCCCGCATTCTGCGCGCCGACCAGGTCTCCCTGTATCATTTGCACTGCAGACTTGGTGCGCAGCAGCCTAGGGAGCACTTGGTTGAATTGGCCTTTACGGGCCATGCGTTCGGCATCTTCAATGGAGCGGTTCGCGGCGTCCTGATTGCCGGTAATGGCTTGTGCGTTCGCTGCGTTTATCAACATGCTGAGACGCAGCAAAGGCACGTCTTCCACCATGATCAAGCCCTTTCCGAAGGCCAGCAGTGCCTCCTCGTTCCTGCCCATCCGCAGGTTCAGCTCGCCCATGTTGTTGGAGCATACCGGCCTCCACGGGCTTGTCCAGAGCAATGGCCAGCTTCATCACGTCGTTCTCGGTGGTCAATGCGTCCTGGTTCAAGCTGGCGCTTGCCTGCGCGGTGGCCAAGGTGCTGAGCAGGTCCAGCATCAGGTTGCGATCGCTTCCTTTTGCAACTTCCGGACGCACGCTTTGGCAATAGGTCACCAAGGCCGCCGGGGCCAGGATCATGCTCTTGGCTTTGGTCTGTATCCGGAAGAATTTGGCGCGGTCCATTTTGGATGCTGCCGTGCTTCTGTCGGCTTCGTCCAAGTGTTCCAACGCTTTCTGCGGATGCCCGGCCGCTACATAGAGGTCGGCCAGCTGGATCAAGGCATCGGTACGCTGTTTGCTGTGCAGGTTGCCATCCACCATGGTGGCGCGTGTGCTGGCACCGATGGCGTTCTCCAGATCGCCCTTGGCGCGGTGTGCTTCAGCCAAGGCCATAAAGGCTTGGCCCATCTCCAAACTTAGTCCGTTCTTCTCTGCTTCCGAGGAACCGAGGATGGCAAACTGCACCGCTTCTCGAAGCTTTCCATTGTTGCGTTCAACCTGCGAAAGCTCAATGAGTTTTTTGGCGCGTTCCTTTCCGGGGGAAGCTCCCATGGCCTGCGATAGCAGTACGTCGTACGTCTGTGCCTGGGCCAGTGCGGCCAAGGTGCACACCAAAGCGCAAAGGGCGAAACGTAGGGCTTTGGTCATTGCACGAATTTGTAGGTAATGGCGAAGCCGAATTCGCGCCCGTTAAGAGCGAAGGGCGTCGTGGCGTTCGTATTCGGACTTACCAGCGTGCGCGCCACATCGGTGATGTTGCGGCAGTCAGATCGATGGAGAGTCGGTTGTCCTTTCCGGGGCGGAGGGTGATGCCCGTATTGTAAACAAGCTCTGTAGGCCATTCCACTAAGGAAAGCGTGTCCCCGCTCAGGTACTGGAAGCTCGAGGTGCGGTCGCGCCATGTGGCTTTGGCCCTTACGGTAATTGAAGGCACCACATCATAGGCCATCAGGAAATAGCCACGGTTGGTGGGCAGTCCCTGAAATGCTGAAGAGCTTTCGGGAAGCTGCATTTCCGGCGAGTCGGAATCCGCTAGCGGCTGGTTAATACCAAAGCCGGCCATGGTAGTGAAGCGCTTGCTTTCGTAGCTCATACGACCGTCGAAACCGGTGGTGCCGGAGAACGGCCTATTGGTGTAAGTATCCCCAAGCTTATCGTCATAGACGTAAATAATGGGGTTGTCAATTGCCGTGTTGTAACCGTTGAATGTCAAGTTAAGGCCATGGAAAAGCTTGAAACCCAGTTCGGCTTCCTGCGTGGTAACGGTCTCTGCGGATAAGGGTTCACCGGCCACGGCGTAATTCAGATTGGCGATCGTGGGCGTTTTGAAGGCCTGGCTCCACAAAAGTTTCATGTGCATGGGGCCCCATACTTTGGTGTACGCAACGCGTGGTGCGGCGAAGTTTCCGCTGAGGCTGTTGTGCTCCACGCGGTAGCCCGCGTTAAGCATACCGAGCTTTCCGCTCAAAGCCAGTTCAGCGAAAACTGCAGCATCGTCCATGTTGATGCTGCGCTTTCCGTTCAGCGTGTACACGGCTTCACTGGAACGGCGGTAGAACGTGCTCGTTTGGTGGTAAACCTGGGTACCTATGCGGGAGCTGAACCATTTTACCGGCTTGTAGATGAAGGAGGCACGACCCGAAGTGCGCTGGTTATTGGTATTGGTGGCCAACTGACCGGGGTCGCTGGTGTTCACATAGTACCAGGGCAGCTGGTCGGCATGGGTAACGCGCGCTTTCATCTCGATCTTGCGCGAGAATTTGTGCTCGAAACCCAACCCGAGGATGATGTCGCGTTGTTCCACGCTGTAGACCGCATCGCTTACGGCGCTCACTTGGTCCATGTACAACATGGTGGCCTGCAGGTCGCGCCACTTGTAGTTGAATTGGAAGGTGTTGGCCTGGGTGTTCGTGCTGTCAGCAAAGCTGAGCTCCGTGCTGTCAGGTAACAGGCGGAAAGCGTTGCTGCGCCGGCCGTTCTCGTGGCTGGTCATGTAACTGATCTCCTGGTCACGGCTCAAGCGGTGTGCTCCGCTGATGCTGACCTGCGTAGTGGTAAAGTCGTTGTTCGAATAGCCGGTCTGCACTGAAGCACGTGATCCGGTGCCGATGTCCGCACTGCGCGTTACGATATTCACCACGCCAAGCGAGGCGTAGCCACCGTTGAGGATGGAACCGGGTCCCATCACCACTTCAATGCGCTCCACGTTCGCCAGCGGTATCCGCATGCCGATGCCGTAGGTGCCAAAATCGTTCTCGTTCAATTGCCGGCCGTCCAGCAGGAATAAGCACTTGCCTTCTTCGGCCCAGTTGCCGTGGATAGCTACGCCGGTAACGTCGTCCACATCGCGGGCAAAGGATATGCCCGGAACTAATTGCAGTGCTTCATAGAGGTCGCGGGCGCCGCTGGCTTGGATCTGCCGCGCGGTGATCACCTGCACATTGGCTGGCGCCTCGCGCACATCGCGGTTTTCAAAGTCGGCAATGCTGGTCATGGTGATCGCACTGCGATGGTCCTGCGAGATCTCGAGCAGCTTCTGCGGGTCGCTGTTCAGCAAGCGTTCTTCCGGCGTAGCCTCCTGCGCCAATGCCGGGAAGGCCAACAGCAGCGCCGCCAGCACGGGAAGTGCTTGTAGTGGAAGTATCGGTGGAACGATGCGCATGGTTGGTGCAGCCATATAGCAGGCCGCATCCCTTGTTCGTGTTTATGGGGAAAAAGGTTGCATTCGTCGTGCGGAACATGCCCGTCAAAGAAGGTCGCTCCCAGTCTGAGGAGAGCATTCCGTCCGATACGTATCGGACCGCAGGTCGCATCTGTGTATATCCGCTGGTTTCCCCTTGAGGCCGACATTCATCCGTGCTATCTGTGTAATCTGTGGTTTTTCCCTATCGGAGGCCTGTTTTCCTTCCCACCCACCACCCGCCGTAAATTCGCGCCCCGCATGAAAGCCAAAACCCTCAAGCCCACCAAGGTCAACGTAGTCACTTTGGGCTGTTCCAAAAACACCTTCGACAGCGAGGTGCTGATGGCGCAGTTGAAGGCCAACCACATCGCCGTGGAACACGAATCGGCCAGCGGCGACCACAACGTGGTTGTGATCAACACCTGCGGCTTCATTGAGAACGCCAAGCAGGAAAGCATCGATACCATCCTTTCCTGGGCCGACGCAAAGGATCGCGGAGAGGTCGAGAAGGTCTATGTCACCGGTTGTCTCAGCCAGCGGTATGCGCCCGAGCTCAAGGACGGCATACCGCAGATCGATGCCTGGTTCGGCACCCGCGACATGCCCCGCCTGCTGAAAACGCTCAAGGCGGACTATAAACACGAACTGGTAGGGGAGCGGTTGCTCACTACGCCGGTGCATTATGCATACTTCAAGATCAGTGAGGGGTGTGATCGCAAATGCTCCTTCTGCGCCATCCCGTTGATGCGCGGCAACCACATCAGCACACCCATCGAAGCGCTGGTGAAGAGTGCGAGAAGCCTGGCCGCCAACGGCACCAAGGAACTCATCCTTATCGCTCAGGACCTGACGTACTACGGCCTGGACATCTACAAGAAGCGCAACCTGGACGAGCTGCTCGCACAGCTCAGCGATGTGGAGGGCATCGACTGGATCCGTCTGCACTATGCGTTTCCCAGCGGCTTCCCGATGGAGATCCTGGACGTGATGAAGGAGCGCCCCAACATCTGTAACTACTTGGACATGCCGCTACAGCACGGCAGTACCAACATGCTCAAGCGCATGCGGCGCGGGATCACGCAGGAAAAGACCGAAGCCCTCGTGGACACCATTCGCCAAAAAGTGCCCGGCATCGGCATCCGCACCACGCTCATAGCGGGCTTTCCGGGCGAAACTGAAGCCGACCACGAAGACAACCTGCGCTGGATCGAACGCATGCGCTTCGACCGGTTAGGGGCGTTTACGTACAGCCACGAAGAGGATACGTACGCGTTCGGTATGGCGGATGATGTACCCGCTGAATTGAAGCAACAACGCGCCACGGAGATCATGGAACTACAGGGCGGCATCAGCTTCGAACTGAACCAGCAAAAAGTGGGGAAGACCTTCCGCGTATTGGTGGACAAAGCCGAAGGCGGCAACTACTATGCCCGTACCGAACACGATTCACCGGAGGTGGATAATGATGTTTTGATCGCAACCGCAATGGGCCACATGCGCATCGGCGACTTCGCGGAAGTCCGCATTACTGAGGCACGTGAGCACGAGCTAGTTGCCGTTCCGGTATAAAGATCGCCGCTTGCCTATGCTGCCGCCACCGATGCTTGGGCGGCCAGGGATAGAAACTGCGGTGACAACCGCAGTCCCATCAAGGTGAGGTCGTCCGTTTGTTGGCCAATACCCTTCCAGGTCTCAAGCTTTTCCTTGAACCGCTGGTGCTGCTCGGCCATGGGCAAGTGCGAGATTGAGCCCATTAGCGCGTGCAGGCGGGCGGTGCCGAAACGTTCTTCCATACCACCGTTGAACTGGTCCACGACGCCGTCGGAATACAGGTAGATATTGGTGCCTGCCGGGTCCAACTTCACAGTATGGTTCCGCGATGCAAGTGCGTTCGCCTGTTCGGAGGTGAATATCGGCCCGGAGCCTTGGATCCGCTCCGTTCCGCCCGCGGTGGCCACCACCATGGACATGTCTGTGCCCGCGAAACGCACGGTGCCGGTTGCGCGGTTAAATTCCACTACCGCGATCTCCGCATTGTCGTTCCAAAGGCCGTCCGCGTTTTTTAGCCGGGCCTCCATGCGCTGATACATGAAGCTGATCAATGCCGCAGGGCTGGTCACCGTTGACCGGTTGAAGCCGCTGGTGAGGATCTCATGTACCATAACGGAGAGCAGACTGGCCGGCACGCCATGACCGGTGCAGTCCACCACGGCCATAAGTACCACGTCATTCTTGCTGGCGTACCAAATGGAATCGCCGCCCACTTGTTCCTTCTGATCAATCCACGAAAAGCGCTCACTGAACAGGTCTTCCAGACCGGTTTTTTCGGGCAGAAGGGCCTGTTGGATCCGTCGGGCATATACCATGCTTTTCTCGAGATGGTCGTTGCGCTCAGCGATCAAAGCATGGGCGCACTCCAGCTTTCCTTGTAGCTCATGCATTTTCCTGCGGGAACGGCCTTGCACACGCACGAAGGTGAGCGCTGCGCTGAAGATCACCAGGGCCACCGTGCCGATGTTGATCGCAAGCAAAGTGCGCTGCATGTTTCCGCCATGAAGCGTAAACCCGTGCCCGCTCCAGCCGGGGTCGTACACGATCATTGCGGACATGGCGGCAATTAGGAAGGCCAGCCATACCAACGAGCTGTTCCTCCGGTAGTAACCTGAAATGGCCACTAAGGGCACGAAAGACCAAAACATAACGATGCCGCTCTGCTCCAAGCCGCCCATGGCCACCTGGAACAACATGGGCATGGTCATGCTCATGAACATCTGCGCAAACACATGCCGATGCGGCTTGGACGATCCGCGCATCATGGTGAAATTCACTGCAGTAAACAGGATGAATGCCACGGGCACGGCTGAAGCCACATAATGGCCAAGGGCCATGCAAAGCATGGCCCACATGGCGGCACCGCCCACTAGAAAATAGCAGAGCCCGCGGAACATCTTGCTCCGGATCTCCACGTTCTCCTGCTTCAATTTGTCCATTCTGCTCTATTCCTGATCGCGAGCTAGGCCCGGCTCCCGAGCCGGGAAGCGATCCTTAATTCCATCCGGAATTGGTGTTTGGTAGCTGGTGATGGGTGATTAGACGCTCCTGACTCTCGGATAACTTCTCGCGACTCAAGCTTCAGGCACTAGGGTCATTGGAATACCGATCATGGAAGAGAGCATGTCAGCCGGGCCGGCCGAATCCTCGTCGTTCTTGTCCATAACCCATTCCACCCGCAAGTCCTTGCCGTCATTGCTCAGGTCATCAATTCGTTTAAGCAGCATGTACAGGCCCTTCAGCGAGCTGCTGTTGAAGTATTTCAGGTCGAACCGGAACACGCCGGGCACGTTGAGGCGGGCTATCGACTCAGTGTATTGTGTGATAATGGACCCGAAAAACCCCGGGCCATCTTCTGGGATACAAACGCCTTGCATCAGGAATTTCCCGGTGGCCGGCTCAATGCGGATCAATGGGGTTTGCGTAGTGGCGGGGATCTCGATCGGTGTGTTCATGCGCGCTTCAGGTTGAAGGTGCTTTCACACCGGTAGATCGTTTCTTCAGAATGATGTATGGTGGCTTTTAATTTGCCCTTCGTGCGGCTCACGATCTGGAGCAGACCAAGGCCGGCACCACCCTTGTCACCGAATTTTCCGTTGGTCAATTCCTCCATCAACTTGGCCTTTAGTTCTTCCGGGCCAAGTTTATTGGCCTCATCCACGGCGGAAACCAATCTGTTGGCATCCTCCTTCGAGGCATGGTTCACCACCTTGATGCAATAGCCTTCCTCATGTACGTTCCATTGGAAGGCGATAGGGCCGCTGCCATAGCGCTGGGCATTGTCCAACAGCTCAAGAGCCACTCCGCAGAGTTTTTTAAGCTCGCCTTGGCGGATGTTCGGGTCCTTCACACTGTGCAGCACGCCTAACAGGTTCACGCGCACGTCGCCGTTCAGCACACCTTCAAATAATACCATGCTTTTCATATGTATGGGTGCCTGTCCAACGCCAATGGGGCTCGCGGGGTTTCAATTGGGGGCTCATTCGCGGCAAATGCACCAGGGCTTGCTTGGAAACACGGATCCGCGGATATTAGCGGCATGAAGCAATTGTTTCTCGCTGGATGCGGTTTGATACTCGCTGTTTCGGCGCAAGCTCAGTACCTCATGGATCTCGGGAAGGAAGATCCTTTGCAGGTCCCGGTAGGTCTGCACATCGATTCAGTGGTAGTGGCCTTTGCCGACAGCGGGAGCATCGGCAACGTGCTGCGCGGCCTGGGGAATACGCCGAGACCTACCTTTCTACAGGGAGGGAACCGGAAAGCCTTGACCGCCATTCTACATAACGGGCCAGACACCGCCAGAGATCATCATTGCACCATGCGGGTGAACACGCTGGAAATCTCAGAAGTTTCAAATGGCACTGGCGAGCGCTGTTTCTATGGACTCAACTTCGAGCTGCTTACACAAACAGACAGCGGGTGGGTGCGCATTTTTGACCATGCGGCATCGGGCGAGTACCCCGGCGGATTGGATGCCACGGGCAAGCAACCGCGCAACATTTTGAAGGCTTTTGAGGAAGGGCTTGCGCAGTATGCGGAAGCTGCCAAGAACAACAAGCTCGTATCCGAAGCCGTGACACAAGCACCGCGCGCAGGCGAAGATGGAACAACAGATCAGGCTTACCCAGCACTCGCCATAGTTGCTCCCGCGCGTGGCCTCTACAGGACTTTCAAAGAATTCCGCGACCAACGTCCGGACACCGTTTCCGATTTTTCCACGCAGGAAACCGTATTGGGCGATGCGCGGCAGCCCATCATTAAATTGAAGGTGGACAGTGGAGATGTTCGTGCGCAAGAGGTATGGGGCTTGAGCGATGGTCGTTATGCGTACATGAACATCGGTGGCAGGAAATTCCTGCGGTTGGTGCGTGAGGACGGTCGGTTCATCGCGAATTACAGAACGCCGGGATCCGTGGATGGAGGAACGGCGATCGGAGTGGGTGTGGCATTTGGTCTCGTTGGCGTTCTCATATATGCCGCCGCGAATTCCAAAGGAGAAAGCATTCCGGCTGAACTTGACATGCGCACGGGTGTATTAAAGCCGAGCAAAATCACCATGGCAGGTAACGGCATCATTGAGAATACCAGCGACCACATCTTCATCTACAGCCGCCATTGCCCTGCGGACACCTTGTTGGGCATGTACGTCTACGGCGGCATCGAAGCCAGCTTACGGAAGGAAAACTACCATCGGTTGAACTTAGTGCCCAGACCCGGCACCGTGCCAGTGGAATTCAAAGTGGGTGAAGGCAAACCCGTAAGCCTCGACATTTCTACGGACAACGTTGTCGGCGACCCGGAGGTTTACCTCGTAAAAGTCGGCAAAGACGGCACCCCGACCATAGACCAATTGCACGGCGACATGGCGACGGATGTACTGAGCAAGCTCAAACCGTCCAACGAAGTGAAGTGAACATCCAGCGCCAGAAATGGCAAAATGGCGCGTCAGCTGCTGTTCTTCATTGCTCCGCACCCTCGCTTGGGCGTAGCCGCTACGGCGAAGCACGGTCTGTGGTGAAAACTGCATTTCTCAGTCTCCGCGTCCCAACCCATCCGCATTTCTCCGCACTCCCAGGCTGCCGTAAGCATGCTCTGCGTCCTATAACTCATTTCCTCCAAAGCCTCTCCTCCGTAAATTCGCGGCCCATGATACTACCCATCCGTTCCATCGGCGACCCGGTCCTTAAGAAAGTTGCCAAGGACATCACTCCCGACCATCCCGGCCTGAAGCAGTTCATTGCCGACCTGTACGAGACCATGTACGCCGCCAGTGGCGTGGGTTTGGCAGCGCCGCAAGTGGGCGAAAGCATCCGCCTTTTCGTGGTGGATTGCGCCAGTTTTGCGGAAGATGAAGACGGTAATCCCACCGAAGATGCCCATCTGAAGGATTTCAAGAAAGTGTTCATCAACCCGTACATCGTTGAAGAGGAAGGGGAGGAGTGGGCCTTTGAAGAAGGCTGCCTCAGCATCCCCGGCATCCGCGAGGATGTGGATCGTCAGCCGAAGATCACCATGCGCTACCTCGATGAGAAATTCAAGCCGCACGAGGAGACTTTCGACGGTTTCGCGGCGCGCGTACTCCAACACGAACACGACCACTTGGACGGCATCCTTTTTACGGAACTTATCGCCCCTTTGCGCAAGCGCATGCTCAAGGGCAAGCTCCGTGACATCAGTCATGGAAAGACTGATGCCAAGTACAAAATGCGTTTCACCCCGCTCAAATGAAGAAGACGACCTACGCCGCGACAGCCGTGGTTTTCCTGGCATTGATGGCCGCCTGTAACGACGCACCGAAGACCATTGCGGAGGCCACGCCATCCGAAGCCGCCGTTCGCATCCGCACCATGGAGGACTCGCTCTATGCACACCCCGCCGTAGAAGTGAAAGGGGCTCAGGCCTTAGTGGACGTCTACCTGCTATATGCCAAACCCAACCCGACGGACCCGCTGGCACCGGAGTATTTGCTTCGAGCGGCCGGAGTGAAGAGCGCTTTGCATGATCCGCAGGCCGCCGTGGAACTGGATGACCGAATCATCAAAGGCTACCCCAACTGGGATAAAGCCGTAGATGCTTACTACCTAAGAGCCTTCACCATCGATAGCGGGCTGCATCTAAAGGGCCTTGCCCAACAAGCCTATCAGGAAGTGATCGATCGGTACCCTGATCACAAATTCGCTGCGGATGCCAAGCAGATGATCCTCAACCTCAACTACACCGATGAGGAGTTGGTCGCCAAGTTCCAGCGCATGAACGATTCCACCGAAGCAGCCGCAGCCGCCAAATGAATATGACGATTGCTACAGCTACACCGGCCATGCTTTTGCAAGGTGCCAAATCCGCCATGGGCCACACCGATTACCGGCAGCTCTTGGCCACATTGGTCGCTGAAGGCCGCACCACCGGCCCGGACCAAAGCGAAGAAATGGTGGCCTATACCAAGCTGAATTTGGCCCGCACAAATCGGGTGGAGAAAACAGTGAAACCGGCACCGGAAACCCTCGCAGCGCTAAAAGCCGCACCGGCCATGACCTGGCTGGTGATAACCGAACCGTGGTGCGGCGACAGTTCCCAAGTGGTTCCCGTGTTGCAAATATTGGCCGAAGCAGCGCCTCAGATAGAACTACGCATCCTGCTCCGCGACGATAACTTGGAGTTGATGGACCGCTACCTGACCGGCGGCGCGCGCGGCATCCCCAAGCTCATCGCCTTCAACGGGGAAGGCCAAGAGCTGTTCACCTACGGACCGCGCCCAGCAACGGCGCAAGCCATTGTAATGGACAACAAAGCCCTTCCGGCGGAAAAGCAATTGGACAAAGAAGACCTCTACGCCAAAGTACACGCCTGGTACGCCGCCGACAAAGGCCAAGCCGTGCAGCAGGAGATTGTTGCGCTATTGAAATAGTCCGATCCGCGTTCACTCAGATTCCCCTCAGCGGTCTGCCACAGGCGACCCTGAGCATCAGAATTGCGTCCAGTTTCTCCGTGCCTCTATGGTGAAAACGCTCTCACCCTCCCCAAACCACCTGCCCCTTCGCCACAACTCCCAACGCCTTGCCAGTAAATCGCTGGCCGACAAAGGGCGAATTTTTCGCAGGCCCAATGATGTCCGCCTCGCTGAATGACCAATCACGGTCCGGTGCGAACAGCGTGATCTCCATCTCTTCTCCAACCGCAATGTGCGGCACGGGCAGGCCCAGCACGGCGCGTGGCCCTTGGCAGAATCGTTCCGCAATGCGCAGGGTGCTCATCCGTCCTTTCAATGCCGTGGAAGCAGCAGCATAAGCCGTTTGTAGGCCGATGGCACCAAAAGCCGCCTGCGGGAATTCCACGCGCTTGTGGTCGATGTCTTCCGGCCGGTGATCGCTCACCACACAATCGATCGTGCCGTCTTTTACGGCTTCGCGAAGCGCCTCGATGTCCTTCGCACCGCGCAGGGGCGGCATCATTTTGAAGTTGGGGTCGTAGCCGCGCAGGCAACCGTCGTCGAGCAATAAGTGGTGTGCGGCAACGCTGGCGGTAACGCGCAGTTTGCGGGCTTTCGCGTCGCGGATCAACTCCACCGCACCAGCCGTGGAAATGGTGGCCACATGCAACCGGCTTTCGGCATATTCCAACAGCCGCAGGTCGCGCGCCAAGTGGATCGTTTCAGCGATTTCCGGAATGCCGCGCAGGCCCAAGCGGGTGGCCATCACGCTTTCGTTCATTTGGCCTTGGGCCGCCATTTCAGGGTCCATGGCGAAGGCCATCACGGTAGCGTCGATGTTGCGCGCGTATTGCAGCGCGATCAGCATCAGGCGGTTGTTGCGCACGGCGTTCAGGTCATCGGAAAAGGCCACTGCACCGGCCTTTTTCATGTCGTGCAGCTCGGCCAATTGTTCGCCGCGCAGCCCTTGGGTCAATGCCCCGATGGGAAGTAGACGCACTGCATGTCCTTTCGCTTTTTGCAACAGGGCTTCAACATGGGTGCTGTGGTCCACGGGTGGATGTGTGCTCGGCATCACGGCCACGGCGGTGAAGCCCCCGGCGGCTGCGGCATCCAGCCCGATGGTGATGCCTTGTTTGTACTCTTCGCCCGGCTCACGGAAATGCGCGCGCAGGTCCACCCAGCCGGGGCTGGCGTGCAGTCCTTCCATGCGCACTTCCTCGGCCTTGCCTTTCGGAAGTTTCGCACCGGCCTCCTTCAACCGGCCATTCACGATCAGCAGGTCCGTACAGGTTTTGTGCAACGGACCTCCGGGGTCCAGCACCGTTACGTCGCGCAGCAGCAGGTCCTTCATTTGGAAAAGCGGATCAACACTGTTTCGAGCACTAAGAAAACCAATGCGGCGATAATGAACCAGATCCAGAGCTTACTGCCCTTGTCCAGTTCGGACAAGCTGGCCGCCATGCTATCTCCTTTCATGTCGAGCACACTGATGGTGTTCAATCCTTTCGCCTTCAATGCTTCCCGCAGTTCATCAGCTGTGTACGCGGCCAAGTCGCCTTCGCCACGCGGCGGGTTCAGGGCCACCACTTCCAAGGTGTCGCTGCCGTTGGTAACGGCATAAGGTCCGGGCTGCAGCTCGGCATCGTGCAGCACCAACGAAGAGCCTTGCATGGTGCGGCGCACTTCAGGAATAATGTCCGTGCCACCAGGGCCCAGCAGGTGCGAAACCGCATCACCGCTCAGGTCAACGCCGTCCAAAGGAATGGTGGCTTCATCGCCGATCACGTGGCTCAGCGGGCCTGCGGGGCGAGCCAATTCAGCCATGCGCAATAGCGAGGTGACGAACAGTGCGTGCCGAGCGAAATTGCCACCGGCAGGGGCGAGGGGCGACGCGCAGAAATAGGCGCGGCCCTTGGCAGCATGAACCGCGCAGAGGAAGGCGGAACCGTCTTGGAGACGCAGCAACGCATCGGCTGCGGGCGGCGGAGAAAGGCGATAACGGGCGCGCACTTGGGGCAGGTCCACGTTAGCGGGCATGGTGCTGAAAACGTCGCGGAAGAACGGTGCGTCCAAGTCGATGCGGGCCACTTTAACCGTGTTGGTGTCCAACGTACTGAAGCCGGTGCCGAAGAGTCCCAGCGCATTGCGATAACTGGTTAAGTCCGCGCCCATGGCGGGATACAGCGCCAATGAACCGCCGCCTTCCGTGAAGCCACGCAGTGCGTTCGCCAGTCCGCTGGGAATTTCCGGCAGGCCATTCAGCACCACCAGGTCCTGTTTGGCCAATGCGCCCAGATCCAATTGACGCCAAGGCTGCACGGTGAAGTTGTGCAAGCTGTCGCCGCTGAAAATGGCCTTGATGTCCGCATCGCCGGGCGCGTCGGCGGCTACCAGCATCACGTTCAGCTTGCTGGCTGTATGCCAAGCGATGTTGTACGTATTGTCGAATATGATGGGCCGGTCCTCAATGCTCAGTTGCGCGTAGTGATTCCCCGGCGCGTCGTTGTAGAAATGCAGCACGCTGTCTGCCACGGCGCCGGCTTCCATGGTGATAGCGGCCATCGCGCGCTGTCGCCCGTCGATGGTCAAGCGGAGCGGCACATCGCGCACGGGGCCGTCCGCGTGGTTGCGCACGCGTACATGCAAGGCTTCGGCCTGTCCCAAGCGCCTAACGGGACTTTCAAACCAAGCGGAATCGATGGAAAGGTTGTCCGTTGCTGAAGCTTCCAGCGGAACGATCACTGTACGCACGGCGGTATCGTTGGTCCATGCGTCCACATCGGTAATGTTGCGCTGCAGGTCGGTGAAGAGGAAGGCTTGCCTGCCAAGAAGGTCGCTCTGGGCGAGGGCTTCGCGCTGGCGCAGCATCACCTGCGAAAGCGGTTTCGCATAAGGCCCGGCATCCACTTGGCTAACCGCGGCGAGCGCTTCATCGCGGCCAAGCAGCAATTGCTGGCGGCCTTCCATGCGGTTGGTAAGCACTTGGAAACGGTCGGTGCGCCCGAATGCCATGACTGTTTGCTGCGCATCCGATCGGGCTTGGTCCAATAAGCGGCCCTTGGGGTTCTGGCCATCCATGCTCCAGCTGTCGTCCAAGTAAAGGCCCACGGCGCGTTGTCCCGGAGCGGTCGTGCCGGCGGAGCTTTTCAAGTAGGGCTGCGCGAAAGCGAACACCAAGCAGGCCAGCGCCAAGAGGCGGGCCAAGAGCACCAGCCAGTGCCGCACCTTCTTCCGCGAGCGCGTCTGTTGGGTCACCTCCTGCAAGAAGCGCACGTTCGGGAAATCGATCCGCTTGAACCGCCGCAATTGGAAGAGGTGGATGAGCACCGGAATGGCCAACGCGGTAAGCGCCCAGAGGAAGGAAGGGTAGAGGAAGGCCATGGGGCCGCGAAAGTAACGCGGCGCGGGTGAGGGCTATGAACCGCGGATTGCGCCGGGATCTTTGCTCACTTCGTTCGGGGTTTTAGCCGCAGATTTCGCCGATTACGCCGATGCTGCATTGGGGGGCGCGGGCGAGTTGCACACATAACGTCTGCGGCGAAAAATCTGTGTAATCTGCGCAATCTGCGGCCCCTATTCGCGGCCACGGTTTCCGGGTTTGAGCCGCAGATTTCGCCGATTACGCCGATGCTGCATTGCAGTGCGCCGTGAGGGGATTGATTGGCAGAGTGCGTTGTTATTTATGCTCACTTCGTTCGGGGTTATAGTCACAGATTTCGCCGATTACGCCGATGCTGCATTGCGGGGCGTCGGCGCGTTGCACACACAATGCCTGCGGCGGAAAAATCTATGTAATCTACGCGATCTGCGGCCCCTATTCGGGCCCACGTTTCCCTGTTAAAGGCCACAGATTTCGCCGATGAAAACAAACGCCTGGTGAGGAATGCGGAGAACCTACCGCTTAGAGCGCACCATGCGCTTAACCTCAAGCGATTCACGACCGAAATTCAAGATCAAGCCACGCTCCATTCCTGTTACCTTCAAGTAATTCAACATCTGGGCTTCCTCCAACGACGCGATCGCTTTCAAAGCCTTCAGTTCAACCACCACGCAGCCATAGCAAATGAAATCGGCCCGGAAGATCGTAGCCAGTGTCTCTCCCTTATACACCACAGCCAACTGTACCTCATGAGCGAACGGCAACCCGCGGCGCTGAAATTCCATCGCCAAGGCCTCATGATAAACGCTTTCCAGGAAACCCGTACCCAGGACCGTATGCACTTCCATCGCCGCACCAATGATCCGGTAAGTCTGCAAGTCCCGTTCTTCCATCACCATCAAATATGAGGAACAAATCAAGATAAATGAGCGCTGTTGAAAAACGGTGTCCGAATTTTCAAGTCGGCAGCCGGCATTATCGGCGTAATCGGCGCAATCTGCGGCTGTTCAAGTCGGCAGCCGTCCTTAAGACCGAAGGTCATCTGCGGCTGTTGAAGTCGGCAGCCGTCCTTCCGACCGCAGGTCATCTGCGCCCATCAGTTTCCTTCGTCGGCAGCCGGTATTCATCGGCGTAATCGGCGAAATCTGTGGCTGTTCAAGTCGGCAGTCCTCCTTTAGACCGCAGGTCATCTGCGCCATTCAGTTTCCTTCGTCGGCAGCCGGAATTTATCGGCGAAATCGGCGCAATCTGCGGCTGTTCAAATGGCAGTCGTCATTCCGCATAATCCCCGACACTCCTCCTATCAGGAATCCGCAGCTTCCCCCCTCAACTTACTATGCCCCCGGCTATAAAAGAAGTACACCAACAAACCCAGCACCATCCAGCCGAAGAACACCTCCCAGCTCTTCGCGGGGATCTCGATCATCAAATACGCGCAGCTCAGCATACCGATGCAAGGGATCAAGGAATACCTCTTGCGGAAAGCCAGCACCGAAGTCCCCAAAGCGAACACGGCAAAGGCAGTCAATAGCATAGCCTGCCGGTCCAAGTGCATGCTCGTCACCGCGTTCAGCAGCCGTTCATGGTCCAAATAGAAATAGAAGAGCACCAGCAAGGGCAGCAGGTACCGGCTGTTGATGTAGGGGATCTGGAAACGCTTGCGGCCCGAAGCATCCACGCGGTCCAAACGGGGCAGCAGCAAAACGCCACCGCACACCATGGTAAAAGCGAACAGCGTGCCGATGGAAGTAAGGTCAGTAATGATGCCGCTGGGTGCGAAAAGTGCCGGAATTCCCACGAGCAACCCGGTAACGATGGTCGCAAAAGCAGGCGTGCCGAACTTGCGGTGCAGGTGCCCGAAGCGCGGGGGCAACAGCCCGTCGCGGCTCATGCTCATCCAAATGCGGGGCTGGCCCAGCTGGAATACGAGCAGCACGCTGGTGGCGGCGATCACCGCGCCAATGCTCACGGCAAAGCCGAACGCGGGCAGGTTCACCTTTTCAAAAACGAACGCCAGCGGATCCATCACGCCTTTGAATTCCGTGTAGGGCACCATGCCGGTCAACACCAAAGCCGTAACGCAGTAGATCACCGTGCAGATGATCAATGCGTACATCATGCTGCGCGGCAGGTCGCGTTGCGGGTCCTTGCATTCTTCCGCCGTAGTGCTGATGGCGTCGAAGCCGATGTAGGCGAAGAACACCGCGCTCACGCCCTTCAGCACGCCGCCCATGCCGTTGGGCAGAAAGGGCACGTAGTTGCCGCCCTTGATGTAGTAAAATCCGACAAGCGCCACAGCGGCCAGCAGCACGAGCTTCAGCATCACCATGGCGTTTGCGGCTTTTCGGCTCTCGTGGATGCCGATGTACACCAGCGCGGTAACAGCCACCACGATCAAGGCGGCGGGCACGTTCATGATCACATGCCAGCCGGCGATCACCGGTGCCGTGGCCCAAGCCAGCCCTTCGGTGGATTGCCCGGAAAGCACGGCTTGGTCGAACACTTCCTTCGCCGTTAACGGATCCGCCGTGAGCCACGTGGGTAAAAAGATGCCGAAAGCGGCGAGGATGTTGGTGAAATAGCTGCTCCAGGAGATCGCCACCACCACGTTGCCGATGGCATATTCCAAGATCAGCGCCCAGCCGATGATCCATGCCACCACCTCGCCAAAGGTCACGTAGCTGTAGGTGTATGCGCTGCCGCTCACGGGTACGCGCCCGGCGAACTCCGCGTAACACAGCGCCGTAAATCCGCATACCGCCGCCGTAATGATGAAGAGGAACACCACGCCCGGACCGCCCTCGTAAGCCGCTGCGCCCACGGTACTGAAAATCCCCGCGCCGATAACAGCCGCCACGCCGAGGAACGTAAGGTCGCGCACGGTAAGCGTGCGGTGCATGCCGTGGCCGCCGTCCGCCTCGCGTTGCTCATGCTCGCGCGTGATGCGTTCCACGGATTTCTTGCGGAAGAGTGGGTTGGCCATGGGCGGTGGAAGAGGGGGCAAAGTAGGGAATGACAGGGAAGGGATGGAAAGAAGGTGTGCATTGGCTTTCACAGGACGTGGTGGCTGGCATCCTAACTTTGTGTTGCCTGCAAACCAGATCACCGCAGGAGATTCGTTCTGCGCCACGGAAAGACGCCATACCGAAGTGCAACCATCAGCAACGAGCCCCAAAAAATGGAAGCCAAAGAATTTGCCCGCCAATGGATCGAATCCTGGAATTCCCACGACATGGACGCGATCCTCGCCCACTATGCCGAGGACATCGAGATCACAACGCCCATGATCAAACTGGCGGCGGGCATCGACAGCGGCACCTTGAAAGGCAAAACGGCCGTGGCCGACTATTGGCGGAAAGCGCTGGCCAAGATCCCGGACCTGCACTTCGAGCTATTGGACGTCACCGAAAGCATTGGGGCCATCGCGCTGTACTACACCTCGGTGATGAACAAAAGGCCATCGAGGTGATGTACTTTAACGATGAAGGGAAGGTGAAGAAGATGATGGCGTTTTATACCGGGTAGCACTCATTCATTCCAATTTCGTCCGTCCAACACGCTTATATCCTGCTTCTGGCCGCGCTTTCACGTTTTCCTTGGCGATGCGCCAGAAGCACTCGCTCGGTCTCGCGCTTTTCCATCTGTTTCAGGTAGCGGAAGATCACTGGATTTTGCCCGCATGTTCCTTGGAGCTGTTCCGCAGTTTTTCCAATTCCAGGATCAGATCTTTGTGCGTAAGGAGCATTTCGCGCATGCGGGTAAATAGCCGAATAATCTGTATGTTCACCGCGATCGCCCTTTCGGAGTTCAGTACGCTCGATAGTTGCGCGACCCCATTTTCGGTGAAGGCGTAGGGCGCATAACGAAGACCCTGTTTGATGCTCGGATTGGAGGTGCCAAATTGGCTCCTCCATTCTTCCAGCTCTGCTTTGGACAGCTCGAACATGAAGTCGTCAGGGAAACGCGAGGCGTTCCGTTTCACTTGCCGCTTCAATTGCTTTACTTCCACACCGTATAGTTCCGCAAGGTCGCGGTCCAGCATCACCTTATGGCCTCGGATGAAGTGGATCCGACGTTCCAAGACCTCATCTGGAATTTGCACCTTGGATTTTTTGGTCATGCAGCGAAGATAAATGACACTTTACCTCGGCAAGAGTTAGGCCAATGCCGCCCTCAACCGCAGCCAATCCCCTTGCATCAGTTCCCAGCCACTCCCGTTGTTGGGTTCGGCGCGTTGCCTCCCAACTTGGCCCAAACGACCGGGATGGTACATGGCAAAAAGACGAGGGCCGTCTATTCCTAACGAAATAGGGCCTTCGAGGGATAACTGGCCAAACGGGAGTTTCAAAAGTTCTCCGATCGTGGGGTCGTCCGATTGGTAGGCTTTCAGCACCGCACGTGCAGGTACCACACCCAATGTTACGATTGCCTTGGGTTTCACAATGTCGATCAAAGGTTTCAGGAACCGTGTTCCACAATTGGCGATCACACTGCCGGGGTTGGCCGCATTCATTTCTCCCGGTTTCATGCACAGAACGGCGTTGGTAATGAAAATGCCTTTGCCCGTGTTCCCGGTAGGTAATCCGATGTCACGACCAATAAGCTTGGTGAGTTCGCGCAGGTAAAAATTGGTCGCGGTGGAGTAGTCGCTGGCTTTGGCATCTTTGGCCAAAGTCCTCGGCTCAATCTGGCCTTTGTCCCGTGCATAGATCTCTTGGTTGCTGAAGTCCTGCGCCACGATCATCAAGTCGGCATCGAGGTCATTGGCCCACGTGCTGTAGTTGCCGATCTGGTCGGTATCGCATCCAAGCTTGAATTGATTTAAGTAGCCCTTATCGGAACAGGCACTGCAATCCTTGCGTTGCTGTACGAGGTTTTTGTAGTCTGCTTGCTTGGTCATGGCTGTGATTGTTCAAATGGTATGCGTTTTGGGTACACTTGTTTGGACAACCACCTGCACGAGCGAGGACGCTCGCGCGAGTTGGGGCCATCGCGCTGTACTACACCTCGGTGATGAACAAAAAGGCAATCGAGGTGATGTACTTTAACGATGAAGGGAAAGTGAAGAAGATGATGGCGTTTTATACGGGGTAGGAGTGTAGTCAAATTAATCCCGCAAGTCTTCCCGGCCAACCCGATCCGGAGTTCCATAAACATAGCCGGGGCGACTTGTGGCACCTCGGTTAAAAGCACGGTTGCATGGCAGGAAGTCTTCGGACTTCCACACGGGCCATCAACGCAGCAACTGGTTTCGAATGCCGTTGCCCACAGGTGGCCTCGGCTTCTTCAGGACAAACTCTCACACTTTTTTAGGGCGGGAAGAGTTGTGGGGGAGAGGGGGCTTTTCCAACTGCAACGCAGTGCGCAACACCTGCAGGTGCATCGAGTTCTTCTTCTCCAAAAAAGCAATGATCTTATGCATGCGCATATCCCCACGTGGGGATAGTTGGCGGTGCAATTCCCGCGGATCGTCGCTCAGGCCTTTGTCCAATTTCTCCATGCGGCCGCCGCAGGCATGCACGGCCGCTACCAACCAGCCCTCCAAAAATGGACAGATCACCGTCAATACGCGCCTACCGGCCTTTTCCGTGCGCAAGCCCACATGGCTTTTGCCTTTGGCGAAGGCCGCGCGTTGCTTGCTGCGCACCGTTCCGGGATCCTCGTCCACCAGCCCAATGAAGCGACCGGACTCATGCTTCAATATGTACTTCACCACCTCTTCCCTGTTGCCTTGGTGCAGCAATTGTTTCCGGGGTAGGCCCAGCGTAAGCAGCAACAGCTCATCGTTGTCGCACTCCACCACTACCGTAGGCCTCATGGTTCCAAAAACCGTTGGATGTTGAAGAAAACGTCCATGTCCAGCAATTCACTGAGTTCCTTTTGATTCAGTCGCTTTAATTGCGTGGCCCCGTCAATGTTCAAGTGAGTGATGAACACGGACAGGTCTTTGGCCAAGGTCTTCTCTACCACCGAACGGAAGAGATAGGGGTTATGCGTGGTAATGAAATACTGGTTGCCATTGTCCAGTGCCATCATTTCCGCCATGTGCTTGGTATAGAACGGGAACGTGTTCTGCTCCGGTTCGTCAAAAAGCAGGCTAAAGCCCTTCACCGTTTCCAACACCGCGTACATAAAGAGGTAGCGCTTTATCGTGTCGCTCAAATTGCGGTAGGGCAGCGTAACCACTACATGATCGTCCGTCAATTGGCTTAGGCGGATGGTGTTTTCCGAAAGGTTCACTTCCAAGCGCAGACCGGCACGCTCTAAAATGGCGGCCATGCGGGTGCGCAGCTCCTTGTTCGAGGCCAAAAGGCCGGGCAGGTTCGGGCCATCCGGCGGTTCCAGCTCCTTCATGGCGTTAGGGCCGAAGGGCGTGTCCGGAAAGTATTGGTAGCGGCGCACGTACGTTGTAAACTGAAGATTTTCCGGCTCAACCGTTCCCTGAGCGTCCATCCGTGCTTCGGCCAACTTCACCGGCTTCGCATGCGCTGTTTTTCGTTCTTCCACTTCCAAGTTGAAGCGTCCGGAATTATAAGCCAAAGTTGCGCGCAGGCTACCGATGTCCACGGAGATCGGCTCGGAAAGATCGCGTAGTGTGAAGAGGTCTTCCGGCCGGTCGTAGCGGATCAACCGCTGGTCCAGTTTATGCGCTCGGAGCGCCCCACGGGAGAATAGTGTGAGCGCTTCCAAGATGTTCGACTTGCCCGTGTTCGTGTCCCCGATAAAGAGGTTCATGCGGGTACACGAAAAGCGAAGGTCTTTAAGCGTCTTGAAATTGCGGATATGGACCTGCCGGATCATGGCGGCAAGTTAGGTAGGCGAGGGCAGGTCCGGACAACGGGCGGCTTTAACCCGTCGCAGGTCCGATATGTATCGGACCTCCGCTTCGGGACCATGCAGCTTCGTGTCTATCCAACATCTTTCGTCTTTCCTTTCTTCCCCTTCCCCTTCCTCCGCCCAACCCCCCCCAATAACCCAGCCGTATACTTTTCATAAACCTCAAACAAAAACTCAACCCGCTTAGCATCGTTGGGGAATGCTTGCGGGCGGTAGCACTTGTCCACGGCTTTGTCCAAGGCGTGGTGGGCTTTTAGCAGCGCGGGCGGCATGGTGAGCGGGTCGTAGAGATCGGCGAGAGATGCCTTTGGAAAATGTGCCCGCGCATCCAGCACCCCTTGCGCGGCCTGCTCCAAGGCGGCGGTTTGCGCGGCGGTAGGGCTTTCTGGCCAGGGGTAGTTGTTGTAAACAATGTCCTTCGAGTAGCGGTAGCGGCTTTCAAGACGACCACACACAGCGCGCATCCACGCATTGTGCATGGTGCTGCTCAGGATGCCGAAATGGTAAATCGATGCGTTGGGAAGGATCTTGACCAAGTTGCTGGTAAGCGTGCTCGGTTTTTCAAAGCCGATCGGAATGAACGGGCGCCGCTCCGAGGAAACTTCCGGAATAATGAGGTATTCCTTCTTCGGCATGTTCTCCACATGGAAATGCGTGGGCGCTTCCGCAAGTTTCCGCGTGGGCGCGCTCTTGCTCGCCAAGCGCACTCGACGCACCGCTTCCACGCGCTTCATAACCTCCGGCATGGAACGCAATTCACTCGGCGGCGTTTCCCCCAGCCACAGGCACCAACGTTGCCAGCCGTTAATGAACTCATCACTTCCCAACCAACGCCGGAAGTATTTCTTGGAAGCCGGTTCCAGTTTGATGAACGCGGCTTTTTCTTCGTCGGTAAATAAGTAGTGGCCACCGTCAATGGGCTTGTTACCAATGCCGATCTCCGGCACATCGCACAACGGTTTGCTCCGGCTGTAAAGCACCACATCCCGCGCATCCACCAAATACGGATTGATGTTCGCCACCACTTCTTCCAAAGGTTCGCCGCGCTCATCCGCATAAGTGAACAAACGTTTCTTCGGTACGTCAAAATCCGCGAAGCCAATAACGACGCAATGCACGGCAGCCACGCCACGGGCCTCGTTGTTCCAGCGGAAAGTACGGTGCGCGAAATGGATCTTGATGCCTTCGGCCAAGAGCGGCCCCCATAGCGCGCCCACTTGTTCGCCCTGCGTAATGCTGTTGGTGCTCACGAAGGCGGCGCGTGTCTGTTGGTCGCCGTGTGCGCGCATGTAGCGCGCCGCCAATCCGTACCACGCGCTCACGAAGTCCAGCGTGCCCGCGCCCTTCACACCGGGGAAGACGGCCAGCAGGTCGGTGCGCATGGCGGGCGTCATCAGCTTGCTACCAATGAACGGCGGATTGCCAAGGATGTAGTCGTAGCGTTCATCATCCGGCAACAAACTCTGCCAATCCGTTGAAAGCGCATTCGCACACATAACCGTCGCACTGGCCCGCAGCGGAATGCGTACCATGTACTCGCCAAAGGCCGCGCTGATGCGCTGGTTCATCTGGTGGTCCATCAGCCACATGGCCACCTGCGCGATCTGCGCGGGGAATTCCTCGATCTCGATGCCATAGAAGCGGTCCACGTTCAGCAGCACCAGCTTGTCCACGTCCACCACCTGCTGGCCTTTCAGTTGGGCTTTGATCACGGCGATCTCCAACTCGCGCAACTCGCGATAGGTGATCACCAAAAAGTTGCCGCAGCCGCAGGCCGGGTCCAAAAAGCGCAGTTCGCTCAGCTTGCCGTGGAATTGCTCCAGCTTTTGCTTGCTGCCCTTCGCTTTCTCGAATTCTTCCCACAATTCATCCAGGAAAAGCGGCTTGATGAGCTTGAGGATGTTGGCCTCGCTGGTGTAGTGCGCGCCGAGGTTGCGGCGGGCCTTGGCATCCATGGCGCTTTGGAACAGCGCACCGAAAATGGCGGGGCTGATGCGCGACCAATTCAGTCCGGCGCATTCCAACAGCGTTACGCGCATGCCGCCGTTCCAATCGGCGATGGGCAAGGGCGTGCTGAAGAGCTTGCCGTTGATGTACTTGAAATCGGTGAGGCGCTCGTCGAGGTTTTTCTGGCGCTTGCTTTCCGGCGTGTTCAGCAGTTGGAACAGGCGGGCGAGCTGCGGGCCGAGGTCGGTGCCGTCCTCGCGCGTTTGGTCCACGATGAAGTTGTAGAACGCGTCCTGCTCAAAGATGCCGGTATCATCGGCGAAGAGGATGAAGAGCAGCCGCACCAAGTAGACTTCCAGCTCTTGCCCGGCATAGCCGCTGGCTTTCAGCTCGTCGTGCAGCTCGCCCATCAGCTCGGCGGCCTTGATGTTCACCGGGTCCTGCTCGCGCACGGGCCGCGCCTCGTAGCCCGCTATGAAGTCAAAAAGCTCGGTGCGCTGCGGAAAATCTTCCAACAGCAACTCGGTCTCGCTGCCGCTTTCGAGGTCGTACAGCACGAAACGCGCGAAGTCGCTCACGAGGATGAAGCGCGGTTGCTCGTGCTCTTTCACGCCATGGAGATAGTCGGCTGCCTGAATGGCGGCTTTCTTCAGGTCTTTGCCGCGGCTCTTGTGCTCAATAAGCACCATGCCGGGCCAGAAGTAATCGATCTTGCCGAGGGCCTTGTCCAGCTTGCGCACATGCACTTCGTAGCTGCCCACGGTGCGTGCGCGGATGCCGAAGACGTTGAAGAATTCATACCAAAAAGGCTTGGCATCGGCCTCTTCCTCGCTGGCACCGGCCCACTGCTTGGTGAACTTGGTGGCACGGGTGCGTATTTCGCGGCGGCTTAGCGGCATGGTGGCGAATGTAGTGCGATGGGGGCGTGGTTGTCATGCCGGGCCTGCCTCCCGTAGGGATGGCGAAGACCCGGTATCGCACCAGCACGCGCGCCAGGTCGTCACCCACTAGCAATTCAGATGCGAATCGGGAACCGGTTTCAGGACCTTGAAATTAGCCGCTGGTCACCACGAAAGCATTGGCCTTGGTTCCGCGAACGTGACCAAACAAAACGGCAGACCGCTATTCCTTGACCACACGCGTTGAAACCGTACTTCCGGCCGCACCGACCGTGATCAAATAAACGCCGCTGGGAAGCGCCGAAAGGTCGACCACCGATTGCGCGGAATCGAGGCTTGCAGAAGTGACCTCGCGGCCCAAAACATCATGGATCCGGATCGAAGAGAATTCCGCTTTGGAGATCCCTTCAACGTGTACAACGCCCGCAGTAGGACTGGGGAAGAAGCGCGGTGTTGCTGCTGCTGTTGGATGCTCATTCACGGCAGTGGTATTAAATGCGCAAAGGCCGGATGGAAGCACGGGGACATTGCTGTCCACACCGTAGTTTCCGTCGCCCAACGACCCTGAAGGTCATTTCCCCAAGCATGTAAAACGCCGTCCGGGGTCATGGCCAGCCCGTGTTGGAAACCGGCAGCGGTGTTGAGCACCCCGCTCAGGTCGTTCACCTGCACGGGGATGAAGGACCGGCTTCCTACGGGAGAGCCATTGCCGAGTTCACCATGCGAGTTGGAACCCCAAGTCCACACGGTGCCATCGGTTTTTAGGGCCATGCTGTAGAATCCGCCCGCGCTTATTGCGGCCACCCCGGTAAGATCCATCACCATAACGGGACTGGGGGTGTAAAGGACCAGACTATCGACGGCATCTCCCAGTTGCCCGTAAGATCGGTATCCCCAGCCATACACAGTACCATCGTTCTTAAGTGCCAACGAATGGTAGCCGCCAGCAGCGATGGCTACGATCCCGGAAAGCCCAAGTACCGCAGTAGGTAACCCCGAAGGAAGGTTGGTACCGTCACCCAGTTGCCCGTATTGGTTGTCGCCCCAGGTGTAAACCGTGCCATCATTGCGCAATGCCATGGAATGGTAATTGCCGCCGGCGATGGCGATGATGCCTGTGGGCGTTCCCGCTTGCACAGGAACGTTTGTAGATGCACCGCCGCCATTCCCCAATTCACCTTCGTAGTTGCGTCCCCACGACCAAACGGTACCATCATTTTTCAACGCCAAAGCATGTGCCGTGCAGTCTCCGGCAATGGCGGTAATGCCGGAGAGACCGTTCACTTGGCCGGGTATGAAGGTGGAACCTCCCACCGTGCCATTGCCCAATTCGCCCTCGTAGTTACTGCCCCAGCTCCATACCGTGCCATCGCCCCGCAATGCCATGGAAAAACGGTTGCCCGCGTTTACGGCCACCGCGTTTGCAAGGCCGGGAACGGTGGCAGGAAGCGTTACGTAGGTTGCCGGTGCGCTGTCATATCCCAGTTGCCCGTAGATGTTTTCTCCCCACGCCATCACCGTGCCATCGCTGCAAACGGCCAAGGTGTGATCGATGCCTCCAGCGAATTTTTGGGCGTGGAGAAGTGCTACCAAGGAAAGCGCAACGAGGGTGAGGAAAAGTCGGTTCATGAAGTGTGGTGTTGCCTCCGTTTATTCCAAAGGGCTATCGAAGGTATAGCGATTCCAAGCATCCCGCGAAATTCCATTCCAGAAGCAGCCCCAGGGAATCCTGACAATGGGTTGACCGGCTCACAACGGCCATTGGAATTCCATTTCGGGGCACTGGAGTTCTGCGCTTACAAGCCGCATTTCTCCGTGTCCCCACCTTTCTTCTTCGTGTCCTTAGCGTCCCTGGCTGCCGCAGGCATGCCTTCGTGGTACAAGCCGCATTTCTCCGTGTCTCCGTGTCCTCGCCTGGGCGTAGCCGCTTCGGCGAAGCACGGTCCGCGTCCCCCAAAACCCGTTGCGTCCGCGTTTCGTCGTAGCGTCGTTGCGCTAAACCTCTTCTCCGCGCCTCTGCGCCTCCGCGTCCCATAACCACCTCACCAACTCTTAATTCAAATTAACGCCCCAACCAGCCGGCATTCCCCGCGCCCATGGTGGATCCGGTTACATTTGCCGTCCTTTTCAATGAACCACCCCATGATAAAGCGGACCTTGTCCGGTGCGGCGATCGCACTAATGTCTTTCGGCGCCTTCAGTCAAACAGCCGCCGATCCCACGCTGATGACCGTTGACGGCCAGCCGGTATCGCGCAGCGAGTTCGAGAGCATCTACAAGAAGAACAATAAGGACGCACCCGTCACCAAGGAGGCCTTGGACGAGTACTTGGACCTGTTCATCAACTACAAGCTGAAAGTGCGCGCGGCGGAAGCTGCCGGGCTGGACACGGCTGCCAAGTTCAAGAGTGAACTGGACGGATACCGTAAGCAATTGGCGCGGCCTTACCTGATCGATCGTGGCCTGAACGACCAGCTGATGCAAGAGGCCTACGACCGCAGCCAGCAGGAAGTGCGCGCCAGCCACATCCTGGTGAAAGTTGACGAAGACGCATCGCCTGCCGATACGTTAGCGGCGTGGAAGCGCATCACTGCATTGCGTGCCCGCGTGGAGGGCGGCGAGGATTTCGCCAAAGTGGCCCAAGGTCCTGGCGGCAGCGACGACCCCAGCGCGAAGAGCAACGGGGGCGACCTCGGCTACTTCAGCGTGCTGCAAATGGTTTACCCCTTCGAGAATGCGGCGTTCAACACACCTGTAGGGCAGATCAGCCAGCCCATCCGCACCAAGTTCGGTTACCACATCATTAAAGTAGTGGACAAGCGCCCTGCGCACGGCGATATCACAGTGGCGCACATCATGGTGCGTTCCACGCCGGAAGACAGCCCCGAAAAGCAGGCCGAAGCCGAGAAACGCGCTGAAGAAGCTTACGGTCGGATCAAGAGCGGCGAGCTCACCTTCGCCGATGCGGCATTGAAGTTCAGTGACGATGCGGCCACCAACGCCAAAGGAGGCGAGTTGGCCCCCTTCAGCACGGGCAAGATGATCCCCGAGTTCGAGGCGAAAGCATTCAGCTTGCAGAACGATGGCGACATTGCTCCACCCTTCAAAACCCCCTATGGCTGGCATATCGTAAAGCGCATTTCCTACAAGGCGCCGGCAACCTTCGAAGAAGCCAAGGCCGACTTGAAAGCCAAGATCGCGCGCGACAGCCGCGCGGAGATCACCCGTAAGAAGTTCCTGAACGACCTGCGCGGGGAATACCACTACAAGGAAAATGCTAAGAACATCACAGCCGTATCGAAAGTGCTGGACAATACCATCTTCGAAAAGGGCACCCTCATCATGGACACCTTGCTCCGCAAGGATTGCACCGAAGGGCGGGTAATGCGTAACGGTCTAGAGTATGACCGGGCCATCAGCACGGTGATCAAGGACGGTAAAGGCACCAACCCGCGCGCCCGCGGCAAGGACGATGTGGAGCCTTTGCCCACCGATACGGTGGTCGTGCGAGATGCGCAAGTGGGCTGGGTGAACGACAAGGCCAAAACCGCCAAGCTGAACAAACCCGTGTTCAGCATCGATGGCAAGGAATACACCCAGGCGGACCTGCTGGACTACATTGACATGCGCCAGCGCCGCGAGCCGGCCCAGCCAATGGAAGCTTATGTGAAGGACCGTTACGACCAGTTCGTTGACGACAAACTCCTGGCTTACGAAGATTCGCGCCTTGAAGAAAAATACCCCGAGTTCCGCATGCTGATGAAGGAATACCGCGATGGCATTCTGTTGTTCGAGCTCACCGACGAAAAGGTATGGAGCAAGGCCGTGAAGGATACCACCGGCCTGGAAGGCTATTATGCCGAACACAAGTTCGACTTCATGTACCCCGTGCGTTACGACGTGGACATTTACAGCTGCAAGACACCCGAGGTGGCCAAGCAAGTGCGCACCTTGGTGAAAAAGGGCAAAGAAGGGAAGGAGCTGCTGAACATCGTGAACAAGTCGGATAGCACGGCCTTGTCCATCGACGCCGGCGTGTTCACCCCAGAGGAGCGCCCTATCTTGAAAGGTGTTTCCCTGCCGGGCCTCACGGCTGACGTGCAGGTGGACGGCAAGACGCAATTCGCTAACCTGCTGCAGGTGGTGCAGCCTTCACCCAAGCCGTTGGATGAAGCGCGCGGGCTGGTAACAGCAGCATACCAGGACCAACTGGAGAAAGACTGGATCAAGGAGTTGCGCGCGAAGTACCAAGTGAAAGTGGAGCAGGACGTGCTTTACAGCATCAAGTAATGCAAATTGTCGGTGGGTTCGGCCCGGCCGGCATTGGAAGGGTGGCGTTCATCGCCGCCCTTCTGCTTTATTCCTGCGGAAGCAAACGAGAGGCGGGCGACCGTGTTGTAGCTGAAGCGTATGGCGAAAAGCTCTACTGGAGCGACTTGCGACCCGTGATCCCCGTGGATGCTGGCCCTGAAGACAGCGCGGCCATTGCGCGGCGGTTCCTGGACAATTGGGCACGCGACCGCGTGATGTTGCACAAGGCGGAGGAGAATTTGGACCAAAGCCAGCTCAACGTGGAGGCACAGATCAAGGATTACCGCGAATCACTCATCACCTTTGCGTACGAGCAGGCACTTGTGCAGCAGAACTTGGACACCGTGGTCACGGACGGGGAAGTGAAGGACTACTACGAAAAGAACAGCGCCAATTTCCAGCTCAAAGACAATATCCTGCGGGTGCGCTGGTTCAAGCTGCGGAACGACGACAAGAAACTGATGAAGCACGTGGAAGAGCTTTGGCGCTCCAACGACGATGGTGACCGCAGCAAGCTGGAAGTGCTGTTGGCACAACGTGGCGCCGCCATCACGGACAGCCGGGAGAATTGGGTTCCTTTTAAGGAGCTGCAACAGCAGGTTCCTTTGCGCCCGGACAACCCCACGGACTGGCTTCAGGGCCGGGGCAAAGTGACCGTGTCAGAGAACGGCTTCACCTGGTTCGTGAACTTCCTGGACCACAAATTGATGGACAGCAATTCCCCGATCGACCTCGTGGCGCCACAGGTGCGCTCCATCCTTATCAACCAACGCAAGCTCCAACTGGTGGAGCGGCTGCGCGAAGAATTATACACCGATGCTGTTTCCAAGAAGGATGTGCTCATACCGTAAGCTCTTGCCATTGTTGGCGCTGGCCGCACTGCCGTTTATTCCGGTACGCTTGGCCGCGCAGGACTCGCTCGCCAAAGCCTTGCCCGCGCCGCAAGGCACTTACATCGACGGCGTGGTGGCCAACGTGGCCGGCCGGATCATCCTGTACAGCGAATTGGCTTCGCGGATGGAACAAGCCCGCCAACAAGGGGTGCCGGTGAATGACACACTCGCATGCAGGGAGCTGGAGGACCTGTTGTACCAGCAACTGCTGCTGGAACAAGCGCGGATCGACAGCGTACCGGTGGACCAGGCCCAGGTGAACGCCGAGCTCGACCGGCGCATCAGCTACTTCGAGCAGCAGATAGGCGGGCGCGAAAAGCTGGAGAAATTCTACGGCAAGAGCATCACCGAGATCAAGGCCGACTTCCGCGAACAGGTGAGCGACCAAATGCTGGTGCAGCAGATGCAACAGAAAGTGACCGGCGACGCGCGCGTAACGCCCAAGGAAGTGGAACGCTTCTTCAAGGACATACCCAAGGACAGCTTGCCATTCATCAACGCGGGGGTGGAGTATGCAGAGATCACTATTCTGGCAAAGCCCACGGAGGATGAAGACCGCCGCATTAAGCTGAAGCTCGAGGAATACAGGGATGCCATTGTAAAAGGAGAAAAGGATTTCTGCACCGTGGCAGTGCTTTACAGCGAAGACCCGGGCTCGGCCGCGCAATGCGGGGAACTGGGCATGGTGCCCCAAGGTGTTATGGTGCCCGAGTTCGACGCCGTGGCGCTCAGCCTCAAAGACGGGGAGATCTCGCCGGTATTCAAGACCAAGTACGGCTACCACATCATGGAGATGATCGACCGGAAAGGCGAGCGCTACAACGCCCGCCACATCCTGTTATCACCCAAGGCGACCGCGGCGGACAAACAGACGGCCAAAGACCGTTTGGACAGTCTGATGACCCTGGTGCGCGACGGCAAGATCGAATTCACCAAAGTGGCAACCGAAGACAACGACGACGAAGAAACCAAGGGCTCCAACGGCGTAGTGATCGAGCCCAACGCCAACAGCCCGCATTGGGCCATCGGCGACTTGGACCAAAAGACCTTTTTGGTGCTGGACAAGCTCGCCGTGGGCCAGATCAGCGAGCCGCAGTACTTCGAGGAGCCCGGTGGTGACATGGGCTACCTGGTATATCGGTTACTGAAGCGCACCGAGCCGCACCGCATGGACCTGGTAACGGATTATCCGCTGGTACAACAGGCCGCGGAAGCGAAGACCCGGCAAGCGGCGATCGGCTCCTGGGTGCGCGAAAAATTGTCCGGTACTTACGTCCACATCGTGGAACCGTATGCAACTTGCGCCTTCGAGCACCCCTGGACCGGTGTGCCGAAACCCTGAACTGAGGAAACGAAGACATGAGCACAGAGAACAACGACGTACGCGCAGTGGAGGAATTCGGCGCGAAGTACCGCCAGTTGAAGGCTGAGATCGCCAAGGTGGTGATCGGCCAGGACCAAGTGGTGGAGAAAGTGCTGATCGCTATCCTCAGCCGCGGTCACTGCCTGTTGGTAGGTGTTCCCGGCTTGGCGAAAACGCTGCTGGTGAACACCGTGGGCAACGCGCTAGGACTCACCTTCAGCCGTATCCAGTTCACCCCGGACCTCATGCCGAGCGACATCATCGGCTCGGAAGTGCTGGACCAGGACCGCCAGTTCCGCTTTGTGAAGGGGCCGGTATTCGCCAATATCATTTTGGCCGACGAGATCAACCGGACACCACCAAAAACGCAGGCCGCCCTGTTGGAGGCGATGCAGGAAAAGGCCGTGACCGCAGCGGGCAAAACGATGAAATTGCCAGATCCGTTCTTCGTGCTTGCCACACAGAACCCGATCGAGCAGGAGGGCACCTATCCATTGCCGGAAGCGCAGTTGGACCGTTTTATGTTCAACATTTGGGTGGATTATCCCAGCTATGAGGAGGAACTGGCGGTGGTGAAAGCAACTACAGGCGGCGTGGAAGCCAAGGTGCAGCCGGTGCTCAGCCTTGAGGAGATCCTGTTCTACCAAGGTTTGGTGCGCCGCATTCCCGTGCCGGAAAATGTGATGCAGTACGCCGTGAAATTGGCCATGCGCACACGCCCCGGCTCATCGGGAGCACCCGCTGTGATCAACGATCATGTGAGTTGGGGCGCAGGTCCGCGCGCCAGCCAGTTTTTGGTGATCGGTGCCAAGTGCCATGCATTGGTCCGTGGCCGCTTCAGTCCGGACATTGAGGACGTGCAGGCCGTTGCCGAACCCGTGCTGCGCCACCGTCTGGTGCGCAACTACAAGGCGGAAGCTGAAGGAGTTTCAGCGGAGCGCATCATCCGGGAGATCCTTTGATAAGTAGCGGGAAAACCCGCATTCACCGGGTGCGGCAACGTGCTCCGAACGCCGTAAACTTGTATGATCCAGCGGGACGTCTCCGCCGGGTAAACTGCCGACAGCCATGACCAGCTTATTCCCTCCACGTATTGCATTCCGCAATACCGCGCTTGCTTTCTTGATGCTGGCACTCACCGGTGCAAGCGCACAGGTGGATGTACTTCCTTCCAGCGTGGACGTGCAGTTGGTGCAGGGAACGAATCCTGCTCAGCTATTGGTACAAGTGAAAACGCACAGTACGGCAAATTTCGGAGGAATCCTCAGCGCACTTACCGTCACCATCCGGTACAATGCAGCCTCCGGTGCGAGCCTGGGCAACGGCACCAGTTTCTGCAACAACTGGAGTCCCTTTACACCCACACCTGTCGTAACGAACGCGGGCACGGCCTATCGCACCTACAACGGCTTTGGGGCCAACCGGCTGGAGGACGCTGTAGGCAGTGGTGGATGTAACGTCAGTTTGGTCCCTGAACAATGGTTTACCATCACCACCATTGCCGTTACAGGGAGCAGTTGCACTGCGTTCACTTTAGGAAACGATGCGTGGACCGCGGCGAACAACCGCAATTTCTACATTTCCATGAATGGCCAGAATGTTACCGGAGCTGCGGTGAGCGGCGCGGTGAACGCAGGCAATTGCGTTTTGGACTGCCTAGGTGTGCCCGGCGGCACGGCGATGCCCGGAACGGCCTGCAACGACGGCAACCCGAACACATCGAACGATCAATGGAGCGCATCCTGCGTTTGCGTAGGCACGGTAACATGTACAGCGCCCGCGATCACTTCAACCTCGAACAATTCGCCGATCTGCAGTGGAACCAGTATGTCCTTGGGTGTGATCGCCACAGGCACGGCGCCCTTGAGCTATGCGTGGACCGGTGCGGGAACGTTCAGTCCAAACAATTCCTCGGCCAACGTGACGGTAAGCGGTGCTGCTACGGGAGCCTACCAGGTCACGGTCACCAACGCATGCGGAAATGCGAACGCTTCAGTGAATGTCTTTGTCAACAACGCTCCTAGCGCGACCATCGCCTACGGCGGGTCGCCCTATTGCACAGGCGGCGGCACGGCGAGTGTAACGCGCACGGGCAGCGCAGGTGGCACATACACGTCCACGCCAACGGGGCTTTCGATCAATTCGAGCAGTGGTGCGATCACGCTCGGCACCAGCAGTGTGGGCACTTACACAGTGACGTACAGCATCTTTGCGAGTGGCGGTTGCCCGGCCTTTAGCACCACGGCCACGGTCGCGGTTAACAATGCGCCCAGCGCGACCATCGCCTATAGTGGATCGCCCTACTGCACGGGTAGCGGCACAGCGAACGTAACGCGCACGGGCAGTGCAGGTGGCACTTACACCGCAACCCCAGCGGGGCTTTCGATCAGTTCGAGCAGTGGTGCGATCACCTTAGGCACGAGCAGCGTGGGCACCTACACGGTTACTTACAGCATCGCGGCGAGCGGCGGTTGCTCCGCTTTCAGCACCACGGCCACCGTTGCGGTTAACAATGCGCCCAGTGCGACTATCGCTTACAGCGGCTCGCCTTACTGTACAGGTAGCGGCACAGCGAGCGTAACGCGCACGGGCAGCGCAGGCGGAACTTACACGGCAACTCCAGCGGGGCTTTCGATCAGTTCGAGCACCGGCGCGATCACCTTAGGCACGAGCAGCGTGGGCACCTACACGGTTACTTACAGCATCGCGGCGAGCGGCGGCTGCTCAGCCTTCAGCACCACGGCCACGGTTGCGGTTAACAATGCACCCAGCGCGACCATCGCTTACAGCGGGTCGCCCTACTGCACGGGTAGCGGCACAGCGAGCGTAACGCGCAGGGCAGTGCGGTGGCACTTACCGAACAGCGGGCTTTCGATCACTCGAGAGGGTGCGATCGCTCGGAAGTAGTGTGGGCACTTACACGGTAACGTACAGCATCGCGGCGAGCGGTGGCTGCTCCGCTTTCAGCACCACGGCCACGGTTGCGGTTAACAATGCGCCCAGCGCGACCATCTCACAGTGGATCGCCTTACTGCACAGGGAGCGGCACAGCGAACGTAACGCGCACAGGCAGTGCAGGTGGCACGTACACAGCAACCCCAGCGGGGCTTTCGATCAGTTCGAGCACCGGCGCGATCACCTTAGGCACGAGCAGCGTGGGCACCTACACGGTTACTTACAGCATCGCGGCGAGCGGCGGTTGCTCCGCTTTCAGCACCACGGCCACCGTTGCGGTTAACAATGCGCCCAGTGCGACCATCGCTTACAGCGGCTCGCCTTACTGTACAGGTAGCGGCACAGCGAACGTAACGCGCACAGGCAGTGCAGGTGGCACGTACACGGCAACTCCAGCGGGGCTTTCGATCAATTCGAGCACCGGCGCGATCAACTTAGGCACGAGCAGCGTGGGCAGTTACTCGGTTACTTACAGCATCGCGGCGAGCGGTGGCTGCTCCGCTTTCAGCACCACGGCCACGGTTGCGTTGAATAACGCACCCAGCGCGACCATCGCTTACAGCGGGTCGCCCTACTGCACAGGTAGCGGCACAGCGAACGTAACGCGCACGGGCAGCGCAGGCGGTACGTACACAGCAACTCCAGCGGGGCTTTCGATCAGTTCGAGCACTGGCGCGATCACCTTAGGCACGAGCAGCGTGGGCACCTACACGGTTACTTATAGCATCGCAGCGAGCGGTGGCTGTTCGGCCTTCAGCACCACGGCCACGGTTGCGGTGAATAACGCACCCAGCGCGACCATCGCTTACAGCGGGTCGCCATACTGCACCAGCGGGGGCACAGCCGATGTGACGCGCACTGGCACCGGCGGCGGCACCTATAACGGATCACCTTACGGGCTTTCGATCAACACCGGCACGGGTGCGATCGACCTTGGAGCCAGCCAGCCCGGCAGCTACACGATGATCTACACCATCGCGGCCAGTGGCGGTTGTTCGATGTTCCAAACCACGACCACCTTGGTCATCAGTAGCGCACCAAGCGCCACGATCAACTATGCGGGTTCGCCCTATTGCACGGATGGTGGCTTTGCCGCGGTAACACGCACCGGTAGCGGGGGAGGTACGTTCAGCGCTTCTCCGGCGGGGCTTTCGATCAATGTCGGCACCGGCAGCATCAACCTCGGCACGAGCGCCGCAGGCACGTACACGGTGACCTATGCTTTCACGGCGGGTGGCGGTTGCGCGGCTTTCAACACCACGGCCACAGTAACGCTGGACCAAGCGCCTAGCGCCACCATCGGCTACGAGGGCACGCCTTATTGCAATGCTGGCGGAACTGCGGACGTTACCCGCACCGGCACTGCTGGCGGCACATACACCTCCTCTGCCGGGGGGCTCTCATTGAATTCGGCCACTGGTGCGATCAACCTCAGTGCCAGTAACGTGAATACGTACACTGTGTTCTACACCATCCCCGCCAACGGAGCTTGCGCGCAATTTGTAGCTACCACCAGCGTCACCATCGCCAATGCGCCCAACGCCACGATCACGTATGAAGGATCGCCATACTGTGCAGGAGGAGGTGTCGAAAGTGTCACACGTGTCGGCACCGCGGGAGGCACGTATGCGGCCACACCGGCAGGGCTTACCATCAATGCCAACAACGGCGCGATCACGCTCAGCAGCAGCAGCGTAGGCACCTACACGGTTACATACAGCATCGCGGCCAGCGGTGGTTGCTCAGCCTATAGCACAATGGCAACAGTTACGGTGAACAACGCGCCCAGCGCGACCATCGCTTACGGCGGTTCGCCATACTGCAACGGCGGTGGCACGGCTACAGTAACGCGAATAGGCAGCAACGGCGGAACATACAGTGCGGTCCCGGCCGGTCTTTCCATCAATGTCAACAACGGCGCGATCCTCTTGGGGACAAGTTCGCCGGGCAGCTACACGGTTACCTACAGCATCGCTGCGGTCGGCGGCTGTTCAGCGTTCAGCACCACAGCCCAAGTGGTGGTCGGCGATGCTCCCGACGCGACCATTGAGTATGCGGGATCGCCCTATTGCGGCGGCACATCAGCCAGTGTTCTTCGCACGGGCAGCGCGGGCGGAACGTACACCGCAACACCGGTCGGGCTTTCCATCAACGCCAACACCGGCGCGGTCAACATCACCACCAGCACGCCCGGCAGCTATACCGTTACCTACAGCATTGCGGCAAGTGGCGGCTGCGCGGCCTTCAGCACCACGGCAACGGTGGAGTTGAATGAAGAAACAACGTGGTACGCCGATACCGATGGAGATGGGGTGGGAGTGATGGCAGGCAGCGTGGTCGCATGTACACAGCCAGCAGGTTTTGTTCCCATTAGCGGCGATGGTTGCCCCAATGATCCCAACAAGATCGCGCCCGGCGTATGTGGCTGCGGCATCCCCGACACAGATACCGACAATGACGGCGCAGCAGACTGCATTGACGGATGCCCTACCGATCCCGACAAAACCGCGCCCGGCGTATGTGGCTGCGGCATCCCCGATACGGACACCGACCAGGACGGCCTCGCGGACTGCATTGACAATTGCCCCTTGCTGGACGGCGTGATCGGAGACGCCTGCGACGACGGTGACAGCACCACAGTGATGGATGTGATCACAGCGGATTGCGTATGCATAGGCACGTTCACCATCGGCATCAGCGAAACCGTTGAAGGATCGGGCATCACGCTGTGGCCCAATCCCACTGCGGACCGTGCATTTACGATCAGCATGCCCCATGCAAGCGCTGGCGGAACGGTGGAACTTACCGTACGCGATGCATCTGGCCGGAAAGTCTATGCTAACACCAGCAACATCTCCAGCTCAAAACAGATCGCTGTGCAACTACCGGAAGCAACCGCAAGCGGCCTGTATGTGGTAGAGGTGAACATTGGCGAAGCAAGCACCCGCCTGCCGTTGATGTGCCAGTAAGAAGTCGCGACCGAATTTTCGCACATCAGAAAATCTGGGGAAATCCGTAGACTACCCATCGGAGGTCGGGAATTCACTCGCCTGGGCGTAGCCGCTTCGGCGGAGCACGGTCTGTGTAATCTGTGCAAACTGTGGTTCCCCCCTCGGAGGCCGGGCCTTCCGACCGCAGGTCGCATCTGTGTAAATCCATGTCTTGTTCAATTGAGGCTGGCATTCATCTGTGAAATCTGTGTAATCTGTGGCTTTCCCCGTCGGAGACCGGCATTCCGACCGCAGGTCGCTTAGCGTTCTACTTTGCGTACTTCGCGTCCTTTGCGGTAAATCCAACGGAGGTCGTCATACCAACTTCTGATCACCACAAAAAAACCGCCCTCATCAGGCGGTTCTTTTCAATTAAGATCAAATCTCAGTAGTACACCAACCGGCGCACCTTAGCGATGTATTTCGCCAGCCTGATCACCTGCTTCGTGTAGCCGAACTCATTGTCATACCAAGCGTAGAGCACCACGTTCTTGCCGTCATTGCTCACGATGGTGGCATTGCTGTCGAACACGCTGCAGCAGGTATCGCCTACGATGTCGCTGCTCACCAGCTCAGGGTCGATCTGGTAATGGATCTGGTTCACCAGTTCGCCGTTCAGGGCGGCGTTGCGGATCAGGTCGTTCATCTCCGCCAATGAAGTCTTCTTGTTCAGCGAGAGATTCATGATGGCCAGCGATCCGTTCGGCGTTGGTACGCGCACTGCGTTTGCGGTAAGCTTACCGGCAAGGCTCGGAATGGCCTTGCTCACGGCGGTGCCCGCGCCAGTGCTCGTGATCACCATGTTGATGGCGGCGCTGCGACCGCGGCGTGGCCCCTTGTGGTAGTTGTCCAACAGGTTCTGGTCGTTGGTGTAGGCGTGAACCGTTTCGATGTGGCCTTTCTCGATACCGAGTTCGTCCTCTACCACTTTCAGAACAGGTGAAATGGCATTCGTCGTGCAACTCGCAGCGCTGAAGATCTTCTCCTTCTCCAAGTCCAAGCTTTTGTGGTTGATGCCGTACACGATGTTCGGTACTTCCTTGCCCGGCGCGGTCAACAGCACTTTGGCAACCCCCTTTGAACTCAGGTGGCGTTCCAGATCGGCGCGCTTGGTGAAAGCACCGGTGTTGTCGATCACCAGCGCGTCCTTGATGCCGTAGGAAGTGTAGTCGATGTCCTCAGGCTTGGCGGCGGCGATCAGGTGTACGAGTTGGCCGTTGATGATGAGCGCCTTATTGGGCACATCGGCCACCACTGTGCCTTTGAAGGCCTTGTGGACGCTGTCGTTGCGGAGCAGTGCGGCACGCTTTACAATTTCCTCGTCGGTAAGGGTGCGGGTAACGATGGCCCGCAGACGGAGTTGTTGCCCTTTGCCGGCCTGCTTTACCAATTCGCGCGCAGCGATGCGACCAATACGGCCAAAGCCGTAAAGCACTACGTCTTGCGGGTGAATGGTGTGTTTGTCTTGACCAATGAACCCCTTCAAATGGTCCTTAAGGAAATCCGCGGGAGAAGCCTTTTTGGAAGCTATGAACTCGTGTGTCAATTTGCCGATGTCGATCTTGCTTGGCGCGAGGTCGAGGTTGAGCAGTTCACTGGCCACTTTGGCAGTGGTGTAAACGTCCACGGGTTTGTTCACCACCTGTTTGGAGTAGTTGAACAAGTTAATCACCTCGCTGGTGCTGATGTCCAGCAGATGATTGCGGAAGAAGACAAGTTCCACGCCACGGTCGTACATCAAGCGGCCAACGGAACTCATCAGGTCCACCGCCGCCTTTTCGCGATCGACGTAGTCTTTCAGGCCGGCCTCATAACCAGCGGATTTCTCAAGCGTTTGCATGAAAGTTCAGGGGATTTTGGGCGTTACTACGTGAAAAAGCTCAACCGAGATACGCTTTCAGCAACTTACTGCGGCTGGTGTGGCGTAAACGGCGGATGGCTTTCTCCTTGATCTGGCGCACGCGCTCGCGGGTCAGGTCGAATTTCGCCCCGATCTCCTCGAGCGTAAGGCCGTGGTTGATGTTGATGCCGAAGAACAGCTTCACCACGTCCCGCTCCCGCTCGGTGAGGGTGCTGAGCGCACGGTCGATCTCTTTGCTCAGGCTTTCGTTGATCAACACCATATCGGCTGCCACGCTGTCGTTGTTCGGCAGCACGTCCAGCAGGCTGTTGCTTTCACCTTCCACGAAGGGTGCGTCCATGCTGATATGGCGACCGCTCACCTTCATGGTGTCGGCCACTTTTTCCGGTGGGAGTTCCAACAAGGTAGCAAGCTCGTCGGCGCTGGGCGGGCGTTCAAATTCCTGCTCCAGCTTCGCGAAAGCCTTGTTGATCTTGTTCAACGATCCCACTTGGTTCAGCGGCAGGCGCACAATGCGGCTCTGCTCTGCCAGTGCCTGCAAAATGCTCTGACGGATCCACCACACGGCGTAGCTGATGAATTTGAAACCGCGGGTCTCATCAAAGCGTTGCGCCGCTTTGATCAGACCGAGGTTTCCTTCGTTGATCAAATCGGGCAGGCTGAGGCCTTGGTTCTGGTACTGCTTGGCCACGGAAACCACGAAACGCAGGTTGGCTTTCACCAAGCGGTCCAAAGCCACACCGTCACCCTTCTTGATTTTGCGGGCAAGTTCTACTTCCATCTCCGCGTTGATCAGCCCCTCTTTTCCGATCTCCTGGAGGTATTTGTCCAAGGATTGGCTTTCGCGGTTGGTGATCGACTTGGTGATCTTGAGTTGGCGCATTCTGCTAGTCACGGGCGTCGGGGGTATTAGTAGGGTGGATGGAGATGTCGAAGGAAGAACGTTCGGCGATTACTTTTCGTTCGTTCAGGCCGCGAAGGTACATACCCCCCCAATGCCGGGCAAGCGGCATCGGAAGGGGACGCACTTTCGACTTTTTCTCAGCATTGAAGGGGTTAAACGCCAAGACCATAGTAGGCGCGCATGCCGTTGGGGTAGATTCCCTCAATGAGCACGCCGCCTTGTTTACCGTCCAGCGCCTTGGAAATATCCTCTGGATTTTTCATCGGCTTCTGGTCGATCTTGGTAATAATGAAACCTTCGCGGATGCCGCTGCTGCGGAGCTTTCCACCGTTGATGCGCAGCACCTTCACGCCGTTTTCGATCTTCAGCGCCTTCATTTCGTCCGCGGTTGCACTGGCCAGTTCGGCGCCCAAGGCGGGCAGGGCTTTGTCCGTTTTTGCGCTGGCCGTGGCATCAGCGCCTTCGCGGCCCTTCAGCACCATGTCATGCACCTCTTCTTTTCCGCCACGCACCAAGGTCACGGCAACTTTGTCGCCAGGGCTGAATTTGCCTACTTGCTCCTGAAGTTCCGGCACGTTGTCCACGTTCATGGCGCCCACTTTCACGATCACGTCGCCGCTCTTCAATCCGGCGTTTCTTGCGGCGCCGTCATCCAGCACGTCCTTTACATATACTCCTTTGATCAACGGCAGGTCAAGTTCCTTTGCCATGGCCTGGTCTACATCAGAAATGGTGACGCCGAGATACGCACGGCGCACGTTGCCAAACTGCATGAGATCGCCGGTAACCTTGCGCACAATGTTCACCGGAATGGCGAATGAATACCCCGTGAAGGCCCCGGTAGTGCTGGCAATGGCGCTATTAATGCCCACCAGTTCGCCAGTAGCGTCTACCAGTGCACCACCGCTGTTTCCGGGGTTCACCGCTGCATCTGTTTGGATGAAACTTTCAATGGGGAAAATGTCCTTGCTGGGGTCATACTGCAGGATGTTAATGCTGCGGGCCTTCGCGCTCACGATACCCGCTGTCACGGTGCTGGTAAGGTTCATTGGATTGCCCACGGCGAGCACCCATTGGCCCACTTTCACATCGTCGCTGTTGCCGAAAGGAAGGATCGGCAAGTCCTTCGCGTCGATTTTGATCAGTGCAAGGTCCGTGCTGGGGTCGCGCCCGATCACGGTGGCATCGTATTGCCGCTTGTCATTCAAGTGAACTTGGATCTTGTCCGCGTTTTCAACGACGTGGTTGTTGGTTACGATGTACCCGTCATCGCTGATGATCACGCCACTGCCCGCCCCGCGTACTTCCTGAGGAGGAGCCTGCCGATATCCCCAGAAAAAGTCCATCGTAGGTGCTTGCTGCACCGTGCCTTGCACGGTAACGTGTACCACCGCGTTCACGCTGCGTTCGGCGGCATCCACAAAGTCCGGCACCATTGCACTGTTGCCGCCCGCGCCGGGCATGCTCACAAATTTCGCCGGGGGCGAAGTGGTGGTGGAAGCAGTTTGAAGGAGTGGGGAAGGGGAGATGTAGTCATGGATTCCCAAGGCCAGCAGGCCGCCGGCCAACGCCATCCCGAAGTAGCCCAAAGCACGTTTCATGGTTGTTTCTGGTTGATTTTCAGTGCAAGCTTTTTGCTCGCCCCACAAAGCAACGGAGCTTCCCCACCGAAGCGCGGTTGGCATCTGTTAACATCTGTTGATCGGCATCGATAGGTCCAACCATCAAGAAAAGGGAACCACGGATGCACACGGATAGACACGGATTAGATTAAACGTGGTCATCCGTGGTTCCATTTGCAGCCGGCATTTATCCGAGTTGATCTGTGTCCATCCGTGGTTCCAGTCGAAGGCAGGCATTCCGACCGCAGGTCGCATCTGTGTAATTTTTGCTTTTTCCATTGAGGCCGGCATTCATCTGTGTAATCTGCGTAATCTGTGGCTTTAGAACGGGGGGCGGTATTCATCCGCGATCTTTGCCCCCATGTCAATCCCCTTCAGCAAATGGCACGGCACCGGCAACGACTTCATCCTCTTTGATGATCGCCAAGGCCAAGTCGCGCAACCCGGCGCATCCTTGGCGCAACGCCTCTGCCACCGCCACTTCGGTATCGGCAGCGACGGTCTGATCCTACTCCAAAAGCCGCGTGAAGAAGGCACCAGCTACCACATGGAATTCTTCAATCCCGACGGCAGTCAAAGCTTCTGCGGTAATGGAAGCCGTTGTGCTTATGCATTCTACAGCCAGCTCACAGGAACCATGGAGTCAGCACGTTTTTCCGCCATCGATGGCGTACACCAAGCACGCTGGATCGAAGGCGAAGTAGAAATTTCCATGCGCGACACAGCAGCGGGCGAAGCCTTGGATGCGACCATGGAACTGCTTAACACAGGCTCACCACATCTGGTGCTGTGGGTGGAAGATCCGGAAAAGATCGACATTATTCCAGAAGCCCGGATCCATCGCAATAGCCCGCGTTTCAAGGAAAAAGGCGTGAACGTAAATTTCGTGAACTGGAGCAACGGCGCACTGGACATGCGCACTTACGAACGAGGCGTGGAGAATGAAACATTAAGCTGTGGTACCGGCGTAACGGCCGCAGCGCTAAGCGCCATGGCACGCGGCTACGGAGAAGAAGGATGCACCGTGCGCACGCGAGGCGGTATTCTGCACATTACGGCGAAGAAAAAGGGCAATGACTTCACCGACATTTGGCTGCGCGGCCCGGTTGCCGAAGTATTCCGGGGGGAAATAGAAATGAAGGGATGAAGAAGTTCCTGCTCGTGTTGTTCCTATTGCTGCTGGCGATCGGCGGCTTTTTCGCGTGGAAGCTCTGGAAGGAGGTCTTCGGCCCCGGCGTGAAGTTCGAAACGGAGCAGAAAGTGCTGCTCGTCCCGACCGGAGCCAACTTTCAGCAAGTGCTGGACAGCTTGAAGGCGGACGGCATCGTAGAAGATGAACGCGCATTCACTTGGGTCGCCGAGCGGAAAAAGTATGCCGACAAAGTGCGCCCCGGGCGTTACGTGGTGGCCAGCGGCACCAGCATGAACGCCTTGGTGGACAAGCTACGCAGTGGCGAACAAGATCCCGTGCGCATCACTTTCAACAACATCAAGAACATTCCTCAGCTGGCCGGCCAGCTCGCCAAGTATGTCGAAGCCGATTCCACCGCCATGCTGGACGCGATGCTGTCACCATCCACGGCCCAGCGCTACGGCTTCACACGGGAAACCATGATCTCGCTCTTCCTGCCTAACACTTACGAAGTGTGGTGGACAGTAAAACCCGATGAACTCATCGACCGTTTCGCCAAAGAATACAAGCGCTTTTGGACCGAAGAAAGAAAATCTGCTGCAAAAACATTAGGGCTGTCGCAAAGTGAAGTAAGCACCTTGGCCAGTATCGTACAAGCCGAAACCGGCAAAGCCGCAGATGCCCCTGCCATCGCGGGCGTATACCTCAACCGCCTGCGCATCGGTATGCCATTGCAAGCCGACCCCACGCTAAAATTCGCATTGGGCATGGACACCATCAGCCGCCTTTTGACCGCGGACATGAAAGTGGAATCACCTTACAACACATACACGCACACGGGACTTCCGCCGGGCCCCATCAACTTGCCCGAGCCGCGCTACATCGATGCCGTGCTGCACCCCGCCAAGAGCAACTACCTCTACTTCTGCGCCCGCGAAGACCTCAGCGGCTACAGCAATTTCAGCACCACCTACCAGCAGCATATGGTGAATGCGCGCCGCTACCAGCAGGCCTTGAACCAGCGCGGGATTTATCGTTGAGTTGGTTCTTAGTTGTCAAGTTCCCACGCCTAAGCACTTTGCGACGGCGGGTTGTCAGGTCCGCACCGTCGAAGCGCTTTGGAAATAGCATGCGGCATGGATGCTTGAGGCTTCCAGCAAATGGCACAACCATAGCAAGCCCCACTACACTAACAGAACGAGTCACCTCTTCTACTTGGGAGAAGGGGCAGGGTGATGAGGGGCTGCCCTGCGCCCTCAACTGACGAAGGCAGTTCTTCTCTTCTTCGTGCCCTTCGCGTGCTTCGTGGACACCTTGGATTTCTCCGCGTTCTCCGCGCCCTCTGCGGTTAAACTCTTCGTTTCGTCTTCACTTCTTTGTGTTCTTCGTGTACTTCGTGGTACAATCCGCATTTCTCCGTGCCTTTGTGCCGCTGTGGTGAAAGCCCTTCCCACCTGTGGTTCTTCCCTTCCGCCCCCAAATCCCCTATTTTCGCGCCCTACTGAAAAAAACATGAGCAAAATTAAATTCGGTACCGACGGTTGGCGCGCCATCATTGCGCAGGAATTCACCGTGGACAATGTGGCACGCGTAACCGTGGGTTTGGCCCTTTGGTTAAAGAAAAACCACCCCAAAGACGCCGCCGTGGTTGTAGGGCATGATTGCCGCTTCGCCGGAGAGCTGTTTGCCTCCACCACCACTAAAGTTTTGGTGAAACACGGCATCAAAGTGCATCTCGCGAAGAATTTCGTTAGCACGCCGATGGTCTCCTTGGGAACCCTGCGCCAAAAGGCCGCCATGGGCGTCATTATCACCGCCAGCCACAATCCGCCAACTTACAACGGCTACAAACTGAAAGGCCCACACGGTGGACCCTTGATCCCGGAGGAAGTACAAGAAGTGGAAGACCTCATTCCGGATGTTCACGGCATTGATCTGGCCAACGTGGACCTCGCCAAAGCCAAGGCAGACGGCCTGTTGGTGGACATCGATCTGGAAACCATGTACGTGGACCACGTGAAGAAGAGCTTCGACCTCGAGGCCATCCGCAAGAGCGGTTTGAAGCTTGGCTACGACGCTATGTATGGTGCAGGCCAACGAGTGGTACCCATGGTACTTCCGGAGACCCGCTTGCTCCATTGCGATCTCAATCCGTCGTTCATGGGTCAAGCACCGGAGCCCATCCATAAGAACTTGTTGGAGTTCAGTGCGCTCATTAAAAAGGAAAAGCTGGACTGTGGCCTGGCCACGGACGGCGACGCGGACCGCATCGGCCTGTACAACAGCCGCGGCGAGTTCGTGGATTCGCACCACATCATCCTGCTGCTCATCCACTACTTGGTGAAGTACAAAAAGTACACCGGCAAAGTGGTGGTAGCCACCAGCACCACGCCGAAAGTGGAAAAGCTGTGCAAGCACTACGGCCTGGAATACCAAGTCACCAAAATCGGCTTCAAGTGGATCTGCGGCATCATGATCACCGACGACGTGTTGCTGGGCGGCGAAGAGAGCGGCGGCATCGCCATCAAGGGCCACATCCCTGAGCGGGACGGCATCTGGATGGGTTTGACCATTTGGGAATTCATGGCCAAGAGCGGCAAGAGCCTCGATGATCTGGTGCAGGAAGTTTACGCCATCACGGGTTCCATGGCGTACGAGCGCAACGACCTGCACATCACCGAAGCGAAGAAGCAGGAAGTGCTAAAGGCTTGCGAGGCCGATGCATTCAAGTCCTTCGGCTCCTACGAAGTGCGCAAACGCGACACGCTGGACGGCTACAAGTACTTCTTCGACAACGAGCAATGGCTCATGATCCGCGCCAGCGGAACCGAGCCTGTATTGCGCCTGTATGCCGAAGGGGCCGACATGGCCAAAGCGCAGGCCATCCTGGATGCTTGCCGGAAGACAATCGGGGCGTAAGCGGTTAAACGGGGCAGCATTTGCGGGGAAGAACGGCATGCATCACGCATCCGCTTCTTCCCCGTTTCTGCTCGTGTTGGCTTTGGTCTCATCGGGCGTGAACATGCGCGCTGTTGCTCAAGAAGTGCACTCTGAACAAACCGACAGCATCCGTCCCGGCCGCGCTTGGGCTGTGGCAGGTGGCACGGCAGTATTTGCGACCGGCTCGCTCATCGCGCTGGACCAAACATGGTATGTTGGGTACGAACGCACCGCGTTCCATGGCTTTGATGACGGCAATGAATGGTTCCAAGTGGACAAACTGGGCCATGCGAACAGCACTTATCAGCTAGGCCGTGCGGGAAATGCCGCATTCCGCTGGGCGGGCTTTAATAAGCGCACCTCCACTTGGCTTGGTGGATCGGTTGGGCTGCTCTATCTCACAGGCGTTGAATACCTCGATGGCCACTCCAGCGCATGGGGCTTCAGCGGCTGGGACATGTTGGCCAATGGTGCGGGCACGGGCCTATTCATCGGTCAGCAGCTCGGCTGGAACGAGCAGCGCATCCTACTGAAATGGTCCGCACAACCTACGGATTTCGCTGCGCAACGGCCCGATGTTTTGGGTTCAACAATTCCGGAGCGTTTGCTGAAAGACTACAACGGCAGCACGGTATGGCTTAGTGGCAACCCGAATTCCTTCGGCTGGAAAGGCATGCCTACATGGCTGAATTTCGCCGTGGGCTTGGGCGCGGACGGCATGCTCCACGCCGACGGCGACCCCGGCGCCTACCGCCAATGGTACCTGGCACCGGACATCGCCTTCTCGCGCATCCCCACAAAAAGCAAGTTCCTGCGTACGGCGTTCTTCCTGCTGGACGCCTTGAAAATGCCCGCACCTACTTTGGAATTACACGGCAATGGCGGACTTCGCGGACACTGGCTATATTTTTGATCCGGCCGTTATCAGGGCATATGCCCGGTTCTAGGGGGCCACGCTCGCGTTTGGCCAACTCAGCGTTGAATGACCAATTGTTGGGATGAGATGCCGCGGTCTTCAGCTACAACAAGCACATAGACACCGGCGGCCAGGCTATGCACATCCAAGGTGGTGCTGGTTCCGCTTGTGGAGCCAGTAAGCATCCGTTCGCCCAAGGCATTGAAGACGGTGATCTGCGCATTAATGCTGATGCCGCTGATGCGAACAGCATCTTGAGCAGGGTTTGGTGAGAGTACTGCCGTGCCCAGTTCATGATCGGGAACGGCAGCGGACATGTTTGCGGTGAAGTATGCCTGATCGAAAAAGGACGTGCCTCCGGGTAATGAGTGTTCACATTCATTTTCCGTAATGAAGATGTCCCCATTGCTGCGTAGTCTGAAATACCCCGGCGCCGCTATCTCACCGGTTACTTGGCTGTTGATCACGAAGCGGTAGCAAGTTCCGTCTTCAAGGTCGTATGTATGTGTGTATGTTGTGTTGTTCGCGTAATCACCCGGGTCGCGGCGATCTACTAGAGCGCCGGCGTTTCGTTCCAGCCTCCAAGCAAGATCTTGTCCATGGTCATCGGTTTGAACCTCAATTGTAACGGTGTTTCCTAGTGCGGGCGGCGATGCGCGATAGAAAAACTCATCCGCAGTGCTGTCATTCGCGGCATCGTCATCGGGTGTGGTCAGCCGGAAATAATTCGATACAGTGCCCAGCGGACTGTCCCATTGGGGAAAGATTACATCTGCCGTACCGTAAGTAGGTATCGATCCCGTCCATTGTGCCGTCGCCATAACCTCATGTGTGTCGGAGTTCACGGCCTCTACAGCGGCCGAGGTAAGCGGCGCGGTGCCGATGTTGTAAATTATGGTATGTAGCGGAGCATCTGCAGGGAATCTACAGTCGGGTTCAACGGTATGCTGTCCCAGCAAAGTGGCATCATGTGTGGAAACCACCTCATGGTGGGCACATACCTGCGCCTGCTGCCACATGAATGCCACGTCGGCTATATAACCAAAGGTGCTGATCATGCGGCTTGGGCAAATGGTGTAAACGGTGGGATAGCCATACACGCCATAAAGGAGGGCCACGCTTGCATCGTCAATAATGGGGTAGGGCGTACCGGTAACCCAATCAAGCGTGCCTTGGCCGCCATTTCCGTATAAGTCAGCGAGGTCTGTCGTGGCGTCCGATTCAATAAGGAAGACCATCACTTTGTTCTCTGCCGTTCCCGGTCCGTACAGGTCGTAGAGGTCAGCCAGCGTGTGCGAGTAGTGGAATACTTGACAAGGCTGACACCATGTGGTGCTGAAATCGATGATCACCGTATAGCCTTGGTCCAAATAGTCGTAGAGGGTGTGTTGGTTGCCCTGAATGTCTGTCGCTGTCCAGTTTGGGCTTAAGTCGTAGGACAAAAGCATTTGGGCATTTACCTGCATTTGAGCGGCAAGCAGGGCAAGCACGGAGGCGCGGCGCAGGTTGAACATTTGGGGTGGTTTGGACTGAAGACGTATGGCGGATTAAAGGGTTGCTTTTTGCGTTTTGTACTTATCGCCACGGCATTGTTCAATCCAATTCAGTTACTGAAGAAGGATTGAATTGCGGCAGAAATGAAGGATGTATCCTGAAGTGCCGTCAGCCCCGATTGGTCCAGCGTTGTTGAAAAACCACACGGGCTGCTTGCGCTTCAGTCACCCCTGCCAATAATTTTGGGCCATGAAGAAGGCCATCCGCGTGGTAGAGCTGTTTGCGGGCGTGGGGGGCTTCCGGATCGGGCTGGAGCGGGCTTCGCCGAAGTTTAAAACGGTATGGAGCAACCAGTGGGAACCGGCCAGTAAAAAGCAACAGGCTTCCGATATCTACGTGGCCCGTTTCGGAGGGAAAGGGCACGTCAATGCTGATATTTCCACCGTTACAGCTTCCGCCGTTCCGGACCATGACCTACTGGTAGGCGGCTTTCCCTGCCAGGATTATTCCGTGGCCAGAACGTTGAACAGTGCCGGCGGCTTGCAAGGCAAAAAGGGCGTGTTGTGGTGGGAGATCCACCGGCTGCTGAAGGAAAAGCGGCCGCCGCACCTGTTGCTGGAGAACGTGGACCGCTTGTTGAAATCGCCTGCGAAGCAGCGTGGCCGTGATTTCGCGGTGATGCTGGCATCCTTGGCGGATCTGGGCTATGTGGTGGAATGGCGCGTGGTGAACGCGGCGGACTATGGCATGCCGCAGCGCAGGAAGCGCATCTTCTTCATTGGCCATTTGGCGGGCACGGAGGGAGCAAATGCGCTATCCGATGCGCCATCAGCGAAGGAATGGTTATTGAATGCCGGCACGTTTGCGCGGGCTTTCCCCGTGGTGCAAAAGCCGGGTTCGCAGCCTTCCGAATTCACCATCAACGGCGATCTGGTGGAGATCACGAACACGTTCAACGCATCGGGTTCATCCAAAACACTCAGCCCGTTTTTTGATGCAGGGCTCTTGGTGGGCCGGAGGGCGTTCACTTTGGCGGTAAAGTGCGACTATCACGGAGGCCGTACCGTTTTAGGCGATCTGTTGGTTCCGGAAAAAGAGGTGCCCTTGAGTTATTTCATTCCGCCGGAACAGGAGGCGGTGTGGGCATATTTAAAGGGCGGAAAGCGCGAAGACCGCACCAATCGCACAACGGGTTTCAAGTACCGCTATGCGGAAGGGGCCATGGCGTTCCCCGACGACACGGCCAAGGCCGCCCGCACGGTGATAACGGCGGAAGGCGGCCCCACACCCTCGCGGTTTAAACACTTGGTACGCTGCGCAGATGGTCGTTTGCGCCGATTGCTGCCCGTGGAGCTGGAGCGGCTGAACATGTTTCCGGACGGCCATACACAGGACGCCAGCGATACCAAACGGGCTTTTTTGATGGGGAACGCCTTGGTAACGGGCGTTGTGGAGCGGGTGGGGCAGGAGCTTGTCAAACTGGTCGCATCCCGTCGATGAACCAGAGATATTCAACGATCGATCGTGGGTATCGGGCCGGGCAACTTGATAAGCCTAGGGCCAGTCACTTAACTTGGACCGCCGATTGAAGGCCATGGTGAATTTGTACGCTCCCCGGAAATTGTTGATCGCTGTGGCTTTGGCCGGGCTGATGAACAATGCCAGCGCCTGCCTGAATAGTTACACCTTCACCGCCAGTCCCCTGCCCACCAACGGTAGCTATGCCTGCGGCGAAGTGGTTACGTTTTGCTTTACCGTCACCTCATGGACACAACAAAACAGCAATTGGTTCCATGGCCTGTCCGTCACCTTGGGACCGGGCTGGGATGCAGCAACATTGACGCCTGGCACCCCACCTGCGGCTTGTAGCCCACCCGGCACTTGGGATTGGTACACAAGCGTTACGGGTACTGCAGGAACGAACATAGGCCCACAAGGCCCCGGCTTTTTTTTCAATAGCGGCCCGCCGGGTATTCCCGGCAACAATTTCGGCGACAATTGCGCCGGTGCAGTGAATTGGCAATTCTGCTGGACGGTTACGGCAGGTTGTGTCAGCGGTGCGGATCTCAGCGTAACGGTGGATACCTTCGGGGACAGCGAAACGGGTTCCTGGAGCAGCCAAGGTTGCCACAACGATCCCATACCTGTAAGTCCGCCTGCCATTGTGGAGAATTGCCCTGTTGCGGGCATCGGGACGAGCATCGATCTCTGTTCTTCCCAAGTACCGGTGGATCTTTTCACGCAGTTGCTGGGCGTGCCGAGCACGGGCGGTGTTTGGACCGGTCCCGGTGGAACCCCGGTACCGGCCTTGTTGGATCCCGCCACGGCTGCCAACGGTAGCTACACGTACACCGTTTCAAGCGTAGTGCCTCCTTGTTCGGATGCGGCCACACTGAGCATCACCATTCACCAACAGCCCTTCGCCGGCGTTGATTCGTCCATCGTCATTTGCAGCAGCGATGCAGCCTTCCCGCTTGTTGATGCCTTAGGAGGAACCCCGGATCCCGGTGGAAACTGGACCACCGCAGGCGGCGCTTCCATGCCCGCCACCTTCAACCCTGCAACAGGTACAACGGGCACGTATGGTTATCATCTCACAGCCCCTGCGCCTTGCGCCTGGGTGGACGCTTATGCCACAATTACGGTGAACCCGGCACCGTCAGCGGGAACCAACGGTGTGATCAATGTCTGCACTACGGGGTCCAGCGCAGTCCCCTTGTTTTCCGGCCTGGGTGGATCGCCCACCGGTGGAGGCAGTTGGACGGATGCCAACGGGAACCCCGTTGCCGTTGCATTCGATCCCACGGGTGAGCCGCTCGGCGCGCAAGTCTTCACCTACACGGTGAGCGGCCTGCCCCCCTGCGGAACTGTTACTTCCACGGTAACGGTGAATGTGATCGACCAGCCCAATGCCGGAACCGGGGGCAGCATTACCGTATGCAGCACTGACGCACCCGTGGACCTCTTTCCGCTATTGGGTGCAAGCGCCCAGCCCGGCGGAATTTGGACCGCGCCCGGTGGAGGCAGTGCAACGAACATCTTCACTCCGGGTACATCCGCTGCAGGCAATTATGCTTACACCGTGGCGGGTGCTGCGCCGTGCATCAGCTCGGTAGCGGTGGTGCATGTCGGTGTGCATGCCGCGCCCAATGCGGGCACTAACGCTGTGTTGAACTATTGCGAATCCTCCACTACGCCGACAGCTTTATTGCCATTGCTCGGAGGAGCGGATGTCGGCGGTACTTGGACGGATCCCAACAATGCGTTGAGCAACGGCACTTTCAATCCTGCACTTTCTGAGCCGGGCGTATTCACATACACGGTGTCCGGCACGTCTCCTTGCGCCTCGGCCAGCGCCACTGTAACCGTGAATCTGGTTCCGCAGCCGAACGCGGGTACCAGTTCCTCGCTGCAAGTGTGCAACTCTTCCGGTCCCGTTAACCTCTTCACGTCCTTGGGATCGAACGCACAGGCGGGTGGAAGTTGGTCCGGCCCCGGTGGTGCCGCGAGTGATGGGACGTATACGCCAGGCACTTCGCCTGTTGGCAATTACTCATACAGCGTTTCGGGAACGGCACCGTGCGTCCTGGCCACGGCGGTGGTGACGGTTTCCGCCTTCGTACCGCCCAATGCAGGCACCGATGGTGCTTTGCTGCTTTGCTCCAGTGACGGGGCTACCAACCTTTACCCGGCACTGGGCGGGTCAAGTGCGGGTGGCACTTGGAGTGCACCCGGCGGCGGTGCCTCCACGGGTTCCATCAACCCGGCCACTGCGGCAAGCGGCGCATACAGTTACACGGTTCCCGCCAACGGCCCATGCCCGGCGGACGTTGCCCAGGTGCAGGTTACCATTACAACAGCGCCGGTTGCCGGCACAAATGGCACACAAAGCCTGTGCAGTTCCAGCAGCGGTTCGTTCGCTCTGGTGAATGCGTTGGGCGGATCTCCGGATGCCGCTGGCGCTTGGACCTTCGGCGGAATTGCGCATGGCCCCAATTACGTGCCCGGAACGGATGCTCCCGGCGTATTCACCTATACCGTACAAGGCGGAGCGCCGTGCGGGGCAGCGAGCGCGACCGTTACAATGTCCGTGGTGCAGGCCGCCGATGCAGGCACGGGCGGCATGGCACAGATCTGCGCCGGATCGCCCAGCTTCGATCCGCAGGCTTGGCTCACCGGAAACCCGCAACTGGGCGGGGTTTGGACCGGTCCTTCGGGAAACACGATCACTTCGGTGAATCCGGCCGCAGCACTTTCAGGACTATACACCTACACGGTGCAGGGAACGGCACCATGCCCGGCGGACCAAGCGGTAATGTCCATTACGGTGAACCAATTGCCCAACGCGGGAAGTGATGCATCGATCTCGCTTTGCATGGACGCCAACAGCCTTCCGTTGATGGGATCGCTGGGTGGCACTCCGAATCAAGGTGGTACCTGGAACGGCCCGTCCACGTTGGCCGGTAGCCAGTTTACGCCTGGTACGGACACCCCAGGGGTGTATACGTACACCGTACCCGGAAGTGGTGCATGTGCCGGATTATCGTCAACGGCTTCGGTAACGGTAGCAGTTACGCCATTGCCTGTTCCCGTGGTTTCCTTCGGCCCGGCCCAAGGCTGCGCGCCGTTCTATTTGGAATGCCATGTGGACGGTCCTGCCGGGCTTTCCGGAGCAACTTGGAATTTCGGCGACGGAAACACCGGTGTGGGTTACCCGAACGCAAGTCACGTTTACACGGCGGGGGGCACGTATTCCATACACGGCACTGTCACGGATGCCGCCGGTTGTTCCGGCACGTTCAACTTCCCGGAGCTGGTATTCGCATCGGAAGGCCCAGTGGCGGATTTCCAATTATCGGCACCCTCAGTTGGGGTACAGAAGCCCGAAGTCCAGGTGTTCCACAGCGAAGAACCGAACGTGCAATACGGCTGGACCTTGGATGGCCAGGCGATCACGGGTTCGGGCAATTTCACGTTGACCGTAGATCCCGCTGTTATCGGCGACCACTTGATCTGCCTTACCGCAACGGACAGCATGGGCTGCCCGAATGAATTCTGCCGCAATTTGCTCGTCGACGACAACCTGGGCGTATACGTCCCGAATGCTTTCTCCCGGACGGTGACGGCCATAACGAGGTGTTTAAACCGGTCATCATCGGCTACGCGAAGGAGACTTACGAATTGAACATCTTCGACCGTTGGGGCACCACGGTGTTCAGCAGTAAGGATGCGAGCATAGCTTGGAACGGGGCAAAGAACAACAGCGGGGCCGTGTTGCCGCAGGCCGTTTACGTGTGGCGCGTAACTGCGCGTGACCAGTTCACCACCGACCAACGGGAGTGGTTCGGCACTGTGACGTTGGTGAAGTAACCCGAATTCCCAATTCCTGATTCCTAATTTCCGATAGCCACGTCGGCAGTCGGAAATTAGGAATCAGCAATTTACGAATTAGGAATTTCGAGAGCTGCTGAAGTCCCCTGAACGCAATTGGTTCAAAAAGGCGAATCAGTCTAAAGCCCCGCTGCCGCAACATATTTCGCAACGTACTCGTCCATCCGTTTGAACCGGTACTGCATCACGAACCGCGGATGCTCCAGCGGAACGATCTGCTCAAAGAAACCGTGTTCGGCGTTGAGCTTCTTCAAGTAGGAAAGATTCTTCCCCGTGCCGATGCAGCCCATTACGTCCGTGCGCAATCCAGTTGCGATGAGGTCCCGTAACCATTGCACCACCACGGGTGTGATCGCCTTTTGAAGGCCGATATCGTCGTAGTAGTTCAGGTTCACTGGCGCGCCCTTTTGCCCCATGTGGGTGAAGCCGAGCGGGCAGAGGGCCTGCACATAAATGCGGTCGTAGAAAGATTTTGGTCCGCCTGACGCACGCACCGCCCGGTAGAAGAAATCGCTGCTAGGTTCGTGGGTGCGCATGCCGGGTACGGGAATGCCGAGATCGCCTTCGCAGCGCTTGGTGTCCGTGAAACAAATGCCCGTGCTGCCCGCGCCCAGCCTGCCCGGATTGATGCCCAACATCAACATGCGTGGCCGTTCGTCGGAATAGTATTGCCGGTGGAACAGCTCCACGATATGCCTCACTTGATCTGCATGCTCGCCGTTGAACGGGTCCAGTACATCAATGCCAACAGGCAACTTCGCTTTTTTCAAATTGAACGCGAAAACTTCTTTCAATAAACGATCGGCAAGCATGGTGCAAAGTTGGGACGATTGAGTAAAGAGTTTTGTTCTCCCATTTTGCGGCTTCCGCGAAAAAGCCATCCATCACTAAATCGCAGACCGTCATTCCGACCGAAGGTCGCATCAGTGTAATCTGCGACAATCCCCGTCGGAGGCCGGCATTCATCTGTGTAATCTGTGTAATCTGTGGTTTTCCCTTGTCGGAGGCCGGCATTCATCTGTGAAGTCTGTGTAATCTGTGGTTTGAATTGAGACCGGCATTCCTCCGAGTTTCCTTCAGGCCGAAACTGCGTTAAATCAGGTTTTGCATCTGCGGATCATCTTCCTTTGTCCCATGCCCAGCTTTGAGCAATTCCGCGACCGGATCCACGCCTTCCGCAAGGAGGGCAAAAAGCTTTTTGCCAGCACCAGCTTCCAGAGCCATAGCGTGCCCATGCTGCACATGCTGATGCGCATCGACCCCACCGTGCCGGTGTACTACGTGAACACCGGCTATCTTTTTCCGGAAACGTTGCGCTTCCGCGATACACTGAAGGAGCTGCTAGGATTGAATTTCATCGGACTGCGACCGCTGGTTCCCAAGAGCCAGCAGCTGAACGCGGAAGGTGCCTTGATGTACAGTTGGGACACCGACAGATGTTCCTACCTGAACAAGGTGCAGCCCATGGAGCGTGTGCTGGCGGAGCATGATGTGTGGATCAACGGCGTGCGTGCCGACCAAAGCGCAGCGCGCAAGGCCATGAGCATTGAACAGCCTGCTGCGTATGGCTGCTTGCGCTACCACCCCATGCTGGACTGGAATGCCAAGATGGTGCATGCCTACATCAAAGAGCACGACCTGCCACCGCATCCCTTGGAGGCCGAAGGCTACCTCAGCATCGGTGACATGCCTTACACGCGCAAGGCCATGGAAGGTTATGACGAACGCACCAGCCGCTGGTACGGATTGAAAAAAACGGAATGCGGCCTGAACACGGACTTGGGCGCGGATCTTACTAAGCAACCATGAAAGTAGTAGTGACCGGAGGTGCAGGATACATCGGCGCGGAGCTGTGTGCCGCACTCGCCAAGGACGAACGCATTAGCGAACTGGTGATCTATGATCTGCTGGACCGCGGGCATTTCGGGCTGTTCATGGGCCCCAAACTCGGCAAGGCCAAAGTGCGTTTCGTTCAGGGCGATGTGTTGGATTCGCGGCGGCTGTTGCAGGAACTTGCGGGCAGCGACATGGTCTATCACCTCGCGGCGAAGGTCACCACGCCATTTGCGGATGCGGGCCACAACCAGTTTGAACAGGTGAACCATTGGGGCACGGCGGAAGTGGTCTATGCCATAGAAGACGTAGCTCCGAAAGCCCGCGTGGTCTACCTCAGCAGCGCCTCCGTCTATGGGCAAGGCACGGGATCCGCACAGTCCAAGATCAAACCTTCACCGCGTTCGGCTTATGGCCATTCCAAGCTACGCGGCGAAGCCCACATGGAACGCTTAGGCGATCACCAACAGGTGTGTATTCTTCGCTCCGCGAACGTCCATGGCCATGGCCGGTGCATGCGCTACGATGCGGTGATCAACCGGTTCGTTTTCCAAGCGCATTTCCAAGGAAGAATAACCGTACGTGGCTCCGGCGAACAGCGCAGGCCCTTCATTCACTTGGATGCTGCGGTGGGCGCGTTGGCGGCATTGTTGGGGCCGAACGGTCTTTCAGGCACCTTTGACTTGGTGGAGCAGGATTGGTCGGTTGTTGAAATCGTTGAGGCTTTGCGCGGTCCGTATCCGGAAACTGAACTGCTCTTCATCGATCAGCATTTGGATCTGTTGGGTATGCAGGTACAGCGAGACGAGCGGCTGGCGGGCATCCAGCCGCTCCGCACGGCTACATTGGAAGAGGACCTGAGGGCGTTGGGCGGGAATTTCGCTTGGTGATAGGTCACTTCGGCGCCTTCCAATAGATCCACACGCCGATAATTCCGAAGATGATGTTCGGGATCCAAACCGCCAACGTTGGATTGAACGCGGAGTTCGTTGCGGCCACCGTGGTCATCTTCATCGTGAAGACGTAAAGCAGACAGAGCAGCACGCCCAGCACCATGTGTACGCCGGTGCCGCCCCGCACTTTGCGGCTGGCGATGCCTACGCCCATCAGCGTAAAAACATAGGTGGCGAAAGGGTAGGAGGTACGTTGCTTTTGTTCCACCTCGTAGTAGGCCACGGTGCTTCCGCCGCGCGCTTTTTCGGCCGTTATGAAATTCGCGATCTCCGTGCGGTCCAAGGCGGCGGCGATGGCCAAGCGTTGGCCGAGGTCCGAAGGTTTCAATGCGAAAGAGGTGTCCAGTTGCGCGCCTCTGCGGATCCGTTCGGCCGGCAAGCGTTCCGTTCCGGAAAGCACGGGGCTGCGTTTTTCAATGCCTGTGGGGCCATGGTCTGCAGGGATCTCGCGGATGGTATAATCGTACACGTGCCATAGGTCGGAAATGGTGTCATACACAGCCCAGTCGCTTAGCAGTTTGGAGCGAAGCTGGCCGTTCTCCCATTGTTCCAAGCTGAAGCGGTAGCCGGTGTGCTTGGCCATGTCGAATGTTTCAAAATATACGATCTCACCCGGCGCTATTTCGCGCAGCACATTGCTTTCTTCCAGCTTGTAAGTGCTCCAAATGTGGGCCTTTTCAAATGCCAGCCGCGTGCGGTTGGCATGGGGCAGCAAAAACACATTTACGTAGAGCGAAAGTGCCGTTAGGATAGTTGCGGCGATGAAGAACGGTCGTACGAAACGCGGAAAACTCACCCCACTGCTCAAGGCAGCGATCACTTCGCTGCGGCCCGCCAGCCTGCTGGTGAACAGCAGCACGGCAATGAAGATCAACAGTCCGCTGAAGAGGTTGCTGTAGTACAGGATGAAGTTGAGGTAGTAGTCCACGGCAATATCGTACACGCTGGCCGAGGTCTTCGCGAAATCCTCCGTCTTCTCGCTGATGTCGAACACCACGGCAATGGCCATAATGAGCACCAGAATGAAGAAGAAGGTCCCCAGGAACTGCCGGATGATATAGCGGTCGAGGGTTTTAAGCATGGGTTGCAAATGTCGGGTGTGCAGGGTTGTCCGATGTCTTAAGAATTATGGCTGATTCACATGGGGCATCAGGAATAAGACATCGGACATAAGACAGAGCGGCATTTTCGGCACCTACCCCGTAACCCGCGTCTTCAACTTCGGCAACATCCCCGCCTTCCATTCGCTGAACGTCCCGTCGAGGATCTTCCCGCGTGCCTCCGTCATCAACGCCACGTAGAACGCCAAGTTGTGCAGGCTGGCGATCTGTAGGCCCAGCAGCTCGTTGGTAACGAAGAGGTGCCGTACGAAGGCCTTGCTGTAGGCGCTGTCCACGTAGCTTGTGCCGTTCGCATCGAGCGGGGAATGGTCGTCCGCCCACAGCTTGTTCTTGATCTGCACCACGCCTTCACGTGTGAAGAGCATCCCGTTCCGACCATTACGCGTGGGCATTACACAATCGAACATGTCCACACCACGAGCCATGTTCTCCAGCAGGTTCCACGGCGTGCCCACGCCCATGAGGTAACGCGGCCGGTCCTTCGGCAAAATGTCGCAGCAGAGCTCGGCCATGGCGTACATCTCTTCTTCCGGCTCACCCACGCTGAGGCCGCCGATGGCGTTGCCGAACGCACCTTTCTTCGCGATGTATTCCGAACTGGCCTTCCGCAGCTCCGGAAACGTGCTGCCTTGCACGATCGGGAAGAGGGCCTGTTCGTGGCCGTATTTCGGCTCCGTGGCGTTGAAGCGGTCGAAGCAACGGTCCAGCCAACGGTGCGTGCGGTGCATGCTGTCGGTTGCGTACTTGATCTCGCAAGGCCAGGGCGTGCATTCATCAAAGGCCATCATGATGTCCGCGCCGATCGTGCGCTGCACGTCCATCACGCTTTCCGGGGTGAAGAGGTGCCTGCTGCCGTCAATGTGGCTGCTGAACTTCACGCCCTCTTCGGTGATCTTCCGGATGTCGCTGAGCGAATGCACCTGGAAGCCGCCGCTGTCCGTGAGGATCGGGCCATTCCATCCGTTGAACTTGTGCAGTCCTCCCGCGTGCTCGATCACCTCCATGCCGGGCCGCAGGTAGAGGTGGTAGGTGTTGCTGAGCATGATCGAGGCCTTCACATCGTCGCGCAGCTCGCGCATGTGGACGGCCTTCACGCCGCCCAACGTGCCCACGGGCATGAAGATCGGGGTGGGCACCACGCCATGCGCGGTATGCAGCTCGCCCGCGCGTGCCTTGCTTTGGGGGTCGGTGGTCAATAGCTTGAATTCCATTCGGGGCGCGAAGATGGGAAAGACCGGTCGCATAGGGGTACCTCGAAGAACCTCGAACGGATGGCACAAGGGCATATCGTTCTGGGCAGATAAGGCGCGACGAAAGGATGTTACCCGTAGGTAACTGACTGAGGAGCAACGCCGGATGACCAAACGAGAAGTGCTAGCCCGAAGGGTTTATGTCGCTGGAGTGAGGTACTTCGAGGTACCCAAAGGCATTGAATGGGGCTAAAGCGCGACTCCACAGCGGAAGGGTGGCGATGTAACGTATGTTCGCACTCGCCCTTCCCTGTATGCGCAGCTTGCTTTCCCGTCCCTATCGCTTGGCGAAAATTGGACCGGCAGCATGGCGGAATGCGTTGATCTTCGGCATTTTCGTCTTTCTGTTCCTGTGGCTTTTCCAGCCGTTCGGCCTCTCAGCCTACCAGGGATCTCTGTTGAAGGTGGTGTTGGGCTACGGTGCCACTTGCACCGCTGTGATGTTGGTGCTCAATGGACTAGTACCTCTTGCCATACCGCACTATTTTTCGGGACCGAAGTGGAATGTGGGGCGCGAGATCGTGTGGGCGCTCACGAATGTGGCATTGATCGGTCTGGCGAATTTGCTCTACAGTGTCGCGATCGGTTTTTCGAAGCTCAACGCTGGCATGCTCCTGTGGTACGAAGGTTACACCCTGCTCATCGGGCTCTTTCCGGTGACAGTGGGCGTGCTGTGGACCGAGGCGCGGCTTTCACGGCGCTACCGCCAAGGCTCGGCACAGGTGAATGCCGGAATGCGACAAACTGCCGCTCATGATCAAACACCAGGAGTCGTGGTTTTGCCGGAAATTCCTTCATCCGTGGTGATCACCGTTCCTTCTGAAAATGGGCGCGAAGATTTGACCCTGCCTTTGAACGAACTGCTGTTCATCCGCTCGGCCGGAAACTATCTGGAAGTTTACCATACCGGCGATAAGCAAGTGGACCGCCATGTGCTGCGCGGAAGCCTGAAACGGACTGAGGAGGCCTTGTCCGGTTTTCCGCGCTTGCTGCGGTGCCACAAAAGCCACCTGGTGAATTTGGACCGCGTGCAGCACGTAAGTGGTAATGCACAGGGCTTTTTCCTGCATTTGGACCATGGTACGGAAACCGTTCCCGTGTCTCGCCGGCTGAATGATCGGCTCGGGGAACTGCTTGCGGTTCAGCCCTGATCTTCCCGGTGGTACCGGCTGATCTCCCATTCCTCCCATCCCTTCCCGAAGCTCCCAAAACGCTTGTGGAGCGTGCTGGACGTGCCCAATTTGGCGGCCTCAACCACATCAGATAAAACCAGCCAAATGGAAACCTTGCACACCGCCGCGCTTATCCTACACGTCAGCGCGGGCTTCACCGCCTTGCTCACCGGCACCGCCATTTTGATCATACGGAAAGGTGGACGCGTCCATCGACAAGCCGGACTGGTTTTCTTCATCGCCCTCATCGCGGTGTCCTTCTCGGCCATCACGCTTTCACTGATCCGGCCCAACGCGTTTCTGTTCATGATCGGGGCATTCACCCTCTATCAGGGCCTCAGCGGCTACCGCGCCGTGAAGGTCCGCTTGCGGCACACCGGCGCATGGGACCTGTTGATCACCCTGCTGGGTGTGGCTAATGCGGTGGCGATGTGCATCAGCGGCCAGGTCGTCCTGATGGTCTTTGGCGGCATCTCCGTCTCTCTGGTGATCGGCGACCTACGTGTCTATGCTTCCACACTGCGCGGCAAGCCGGTACCAAAGCTCACCTGGCTGCAGCGGCACATCGGCCACATGATGGGCAGCTACATCGCAACTGTCACCGCCTTTCTCGTGGTGAATTTCTCCTCCTCCCCACTAGGGGTGCTCATCTGGTTCGCGCCTACGGTGGTGATCGTCCCTTTGATCTTTATCTGGACCCGACGCTATGTGGCACGGCCGCCTGCAGCGGCTGTTCAAAGCGCAGCTTAGCGCACCCGTTCGGAGGACGCGGCATCGATCACTTGCACAGATACGCGGGGTATGGCACCTCGCCATTCACGCTGCTGTTGTTCATAACTGCGGAGCTTAACCGCCGAACGCGCCGCGGTGTGCGGATAGCTTCGCCCCCGTACCATCGCAGCGATGCACCGCGCCCCGTTTTGATCTCCACCTTAGTTCTCTCCCTGATGGCCGCCTCGTTGGTGGTGCTGGCCTTCTTCCATTTGGCCATGTTCAGCCGTTTTGCCTTCCGCACGCAGGAAGTGGAGCCGGACCATGACCTTCCCGTGTCCATTGTCGTGTGTGGCCGAAATGAGAGCACGACGTTGCAGCAGCTCATTCCCATCCTCATGGACCAGGACCACAACGAGTTCGAGTTGGTGGTGGTGAACGACCGTAGTGAAGACGATACGTGGGACATCCTCCAATGGTTGAAGCCCCAGTTTCCAAAGTTGAAACCCGTGAACATCCAAGCGGACGAAAAATTCAGCTATGGGAAAAAGATCGCGCTGGGCGTGGGCATCCGCGCAGCGAAGTATCCTCATATCGTGGTGACCGATGCCGATTGCATGCCCACCAGCAGGGATTGGGTAAGCATTATGGCGGCCGGCTTCAAGGGCGGGAAAGAGATCGTGATCGGTCACAGCCCATACGAGCGCGTCCCCGGTTTCTCCAGCTTGTTGGAGCGTTACGACGGGTTCACCAAAGCATTGCAGTACATCAGCTTTGCGCAGGCCGGCTTTCCCTACATGGGCGTTGGGCGCAACATGGCATTCACGCGCGAGATTTTTTTCGGTGCCAAGGGCTCGCCCAAGCAACGCCAGCTCATGAGCGGTGACGATGACCTCTTCATTAATGAAGTGGCGCGTGCGAAAAACACTTCTGCCATCGCGGACGGAGGTTCCTACATGACCACGCGCGCAACGCCGGATCTCATCACTTGGCTACACCGCAAGCGCAGGCATTATACGACCGCGCGCTTCTACCGGGTTGGGCATCAAATTTTGCTCACCATGCTGCCCGCTGCCCGTTTAGTGCTTTGGGCCACCATACTGTGGTTGCTTATAACGGGGCACTTCATTGGCGCATCCATAGGCTTGGCCATCGCTTTGTTCATCTTTCTGCCCATGGAAATGCTTGCACTGCGCAAGCTGGGCGCTGGCCGCATTATGTGGTTCGCGCTGCCCTTGGAATGGCTGTTCCTACTTTTAGACCCTTGCATCTACATCAGTACGCTCATCTTCAAGCCCCAACGATGGAAGTAAGCCCGAACCTGTCCGAGAAAGCCGTTTACGACCTGGAACTCGTGCGCCGCGCGGTGGACAAAAAGGACCAGAAGGCATACGCCGAACTGATGTCCCGCTACCGCGATTCGATCTACTTCATGCTGTTGAAGATGATCAACAACAAGGACGATGCCGACGACCTTACCATCGAAGCCTTCGGGAAAGCGTTCCACCGGTTGCACCAGTATACGCCGAACTACGCCTTCAGCACGTGGCTCTTCAAAATTGCTTCCAACAACTGCATCGATTGGATCCGCAAGCAGAAGAAAAAGATGCTCAGCATCGATAACCCCATCGGCACACAGGACGGCGACGAAATGCATTTCGAGCTGAAGGGTCATGGCCTCGATCCCAGCGAAGTGGTGATCAAGGAACAGAAGAGCGAAGTGATGCGCGAGGTTGTGGCGAAACTGAAGCCCCGTTACCGCACATTGGTGGAACTGCGCTACTACAAGGAATACAGCTACGAAGAGATCGCCGATGAGCTCGACCTGCCGCTCGGCACCGTAAAAGCCCAGCTCTTCCGCGCCCGTGAGTTCCTCGAAAACCTGTTGGATACGCGCAAGGACACCATCTGAAAGCGGATTAGAAGATCAGAAAATCAGACGATCAGAAAATGGGTGCGTCGGAGATTCCGGCACAGCCGCTCTCAAACTGCATCGTTCTGGTTCTCCAACTATTTTTTCGCGCTGAACGTCTCGGCCACGGCATTTGATTATCTGATCTTCTGATCGTCTGATTTTTCTGTTCCATGCAAGGCATCGAGCTGATCTCCCACTACTTCCCGGACCTCACACCGGCGCAGCGCGCCCATTTCTCCGCGCTCGGCGACCTCTACGCTCATTGGAACGAACGCGTCAACCTCGTTTCCCGCAAGGATTTCGAGCATCTCTACGAACGGCATATCCTGCATTCGCTCGGCATCGCCAAAGTGCATGCGTTCGCGCACGGAACGCACATCGTGGATGTTGGCACCGGCGGCGGCTTTCCAGGCATTCCGCTCGCGATTATGTTCCCCAAAAGCCAGTTCCATTGCATCGACGGAATCGGCAAAAAGATTGCTGCTGTTCAAGGTGTCATCGAAGGTTTGGGCCTGAAGAATGCCACCGCCGAACAAGTGCGCAGCGAAGACCACAAATTGAAGTACAACTTCATTGTTAGCCGGGCTGTCACCACGTTGCCGGAGTTCATCAAGGCCACCAAGCACTTGGTGCCGAGCACCAAGCAGGCGCTGGGCAAGCAAAAGCAACCCATGCGCTCGGGTCTGCTCTACCTCAAGGGCGGCGAACTGGCCGACGAGCTAAGGCCGTTGCGCTATTCCATCCGCGTAACAGAGCTGCGCGATGTTTTCACCGAAGAGTTTTTCTTGACGAAGAAAGTGGTGGAGGTGGGGCTGTGACGCTCGACTACGCCTCGCTCAACTGCATCTTACTAAGCGAGTAATACAACCCGCCCGTATCCGCGATCAATTCATCGTGCGTTCCGCTGGCGGAAACCATGCCGTGGTCCAGCACAAGGATGCGGTCCGCGTTGCGAACGGTGCTTAGGCGGTGCGCGATCACAATGCTGGTTCGGCCTTCCATCAGCTTGTCCAGCGCATCCTGCACCAAGCGTTCACTGGCGGTGTCCAAGGCGCTGGTGGCCTCGTCGAGGATCAGGATTGCGGGGTCTTTCAGCAAGGCACGTGCTATGGCGATGCGTTGCCGTTGCCCGCCGCTTAATTGAATGCCGCGTTCGCCCACAACGGTTGCATAGCCTTCCGGGAACGAAGTGATGAAATCGTGCGCATTGGCCTTGCGCGCTGCGGCTTCAATGGCCTCGCGGGGAGCGCCCGGCTTGCCGTACGCGATGTTCTCCAATATCGTTCCGCCGAACAGCAGCACCTCTTGCGGCACGATGCTCATGCGGTCGCGCAAGGCACCGAGATCGTAGTCGCGGGCATCTTTGCCATCTATAGTAATGCGCCCGCCCACGGGGTCGTAAAAGCGCAGCACCAAGGATGCGATGGTGCTTTTTCCCGCGCCGCTCGGGCCTACCAGCGCCACGCGTTCACCGGGTTTGGCTTGGAAGTTCACATCGCGCAGCACTTCATGGTCAGCGCGGGTAGCGTAGTGGAAGGAGACGTGCTCGAAGGCGATGTCGCCGCTGAGTTTTAGGTGTTCAGTGCGTGGTTCAAGGCTGATGGCTTCCGGCGTGCCTTCCTGCAGGTCCATGAGGCGTTCGGTGGCACCCACGGCTTTCAGCATCGTGGTTACCAGCTCGGGAATACTGGCGATGGACGCCCCGATCATGATGGAGAGGCCCAAGAACGATGTGATGTCGCCCAGATCCAGCAAGCCTTCTATGCGCAGGTGAATGGCCCGCCAGATGATGAAGACGATAACCCCGAACATGCAGAAAATGATGAACGACACGAACGCCCCGCGCCAGCGCGCGCCTTTCAGCGCGAGGTCGCGGGCCTTCAAAACGCTGCTGCGGTAGCGGCCCACTTCGAAAGATTCGTTGCTGAACGCCTTCACGTTCTGAATGCCTTGCAGCGTTTCGTCCACGATAACGTTGGTGTCCGCAATACGGTCCTGAACATGCGTGCTGAGCTTGCGGATGTAGCGACCGAAGAACACCGCGATGAGCGCCACCACAGGCAACGTGGCCAACATGGTGAGCGTAAGCTGCACGCTAACGAAGGTGAGCAAGGTGATGCCCAGCGTAATGGTAACGATCTGCCGCAGCAGTTCCGCAAGCGAAGTGGTCATGCCTTCCTGCAACAACGCCACGTCCGCGCTGATGCGGCTGTTGAGCTCACCCACGCGCCGCTGCGCGAAGAACAGCATGGGCATGCGGATCAAATGCGAATAGGTGTCTTGGCGCAGGTCCGCCAACGCATTTTCGGACACCAGCCCGAACAGGTAGATCCGTACAAAACCGAACGCTGCTTGCACTGCGAACACCAACATCAGCAGCTTCGCAATGGAATCGATGTTGGTGAGATCGTTGATCGGTGCGGCCCAAAAGCCGTCGGAAGCGCTCGCGTTCACCAGCTTGCCGATAAGAATAGGGAAGGCCAAGCTGAGCAAGCTGGTGATCAGCAGGCAAAACAGCCCGAACACGAATGCGCCCAAATGGGGCTTCAGGTAGCGGAACAAACGGGTGGTCTTGCGCCAAGCGTCCTTGTTCAATTTTGCAGGCTTAGCGCCATCGTCACTGGTGGTGGCTTTTCCTCGTCGTGATGCCATGCGCTAAGTTTAAAAATGCAACACAATTGAATCCCATATGCAAAGGTGCCACGGGATCGCTCGCGCTATTCAGAAGGGACGAAGATCACACCGCAATACTTCAACCCGCCGATGAAATTGCGTGAATTGGCATTTCAGCAATGCGCCGTCGCGGCAACGGCATTTAATTTTCTGATCGTCTAATTTTCTGATCGCCAGCACTGAGCGCAGTCGAAGTGTCTGATCAACATTACCCGTGCAACGCCGCCATCTTATCCGCGATGTGGTCGAAGAGGTTCTTCAACGGCTTCTCCACCATCATTTTCAAAAACGTGTTCAGCTCAGCTTCGAACACTTGGTGCGCTTCCGTTACACCGTCTTTTTCCTCCAAATGCACGTTCAGCGTGAACGGGAATGGCGACCGGTCTGTGCTTTTCATGCGGACCAAACTGTTGGGCGTTCCCCCGTCCAGCGCCAAGCCTATCGTGGCTGCTCCCTGTACTTTGAACGAACAGGACTTGCCGTCGCTTTTCCAATCGCTGATGCGGTCATGTGGAAGCAATTCCTGAAAATTGTCCATGTTCTGCAGGAAGCTGTACAACTCTTCCGCAGGGCGCGCAATTCGCACCTCTTTGCTCTTTATCGTCGTCATGGTTTCGCGGCCGCTGGCCCTTGCTTTTTCGCTGCTGTGGCCGTCCGTGTACCCGCTTTGTCGCGTGTGTCTGCGGTTTCAAGTGGCTCAGGGTCAACTGTAGTTCCCGTGTTCAAAGGCCAGTTCGCAGGGTCTTCACGCCATTGTTGCAATGATGCCAACTCCTTTTCGGTGATGTATTCCGAAGCCAATGCTTCCCTCAGTAGCACATGGTAGTCGGTAAGTGCGTGCAGGCGCACTTTGGCTTCCGCGAACGCGTCCGAAGCCACTTGCAGGCGGTAAGTGAATATGCTCACCATGCCCTTCACTTCACAACCGGCCTCGCGCAGGGAGGCCACCGCCTGCAAACTGCTTGTGCCGGTGCTCACCAGATCTTCCACTACCACCACGTTGCGTCCTTGGGTAAGGTCGCCTTCCACGGCGTTTTTCATTCCATGCTCCTTCGCGGCGCTGCGAACGTAGATGAACGGAATCCCCATTTCCTGTGCTACCAAAGCCCCGTGCGCGATGCCGCCCGTTGCCACACCCGCGATCATGTCCGGTTTACCGAAGCTGTCGTTGATCGCTTCCACGAACTGCTGGCGGATGTATGTGCGCACGACGGGATGGCCCAGCGTCTTACGGTTATCACAGTAGATCGGGCTCTTCCAGCCGCTCGCCCATGTGAAGGGTTTCGAGGGACTTAGCCGCACAGCTTTGATCTTCAATAAAAATTCAGCGATCTTCAGCGCCGGATCAAGACGGGATTCCATGGCGCAAAAGTATGAAGTCCATATCGGCGGAAAGCCATTAGTGTTCGGCGAATTGCCCAATTTTATCGACACACCCGCCAATTGGCTGGCCATGCGGATGGATGATGCCGAGGAATTGGCCGCCATTGCCCGCAACTTGGCCCAACGGCCAGGCTTGGCGGGGATCTTCGTTTTCCATCACGACGTGGAGGCCGCGTGGAATGCGTTCAAGGCCGGGTATAAGCTGGTGCATGCCGCAGGTGGCGCGGTTAGTGATGAACAAGGGCGGCTGTTGGCGATCCATCGTTTAGGTATGTGGGACCTTCCAAAAGGCAAGGTGGAAAAAGACGAATCCATTGAGGCGGCTGCCTTGCGTGAAGTGGAGGAGGAGTGCGGATTAATTGGCGTGGAATTGCAAGAGCCGCTGTGCGAAACATGGCACACCTACGAACGCAACGGGCGGCAACATCTCAAATGCACGCATTGGTTCCACATGCGCGCCGATGGGGAGCAAGCGTTAGTGCCACAAAAAGAGGAGGACATCCAAGAGGCGCGCTGGATGGATGCGGAAGGTGTGTTGCTGCTGAAGCGCGAAGGATGGCCGTCGCTGCTGCCGGTCGTCAACGCCTGGGAGGCGGCAACCCGCGATCCGGCTTGAGCCGCTGTTCTTCGTCGGCCTTTACTTTAATGCTGAATAGCGCGTCGGTCAAGCCTTGGCTGGGCAATGGGCCGGGGGAAGCCGAGAGGACGTTGTTCTTCAACAGATAAACAGCGGGAACGCTCACAAGTCGAAGTTGTTCCAGAAATTCATCGGTGCGCGTTGGCGTGTACCACGTTATTCCAGCGGCAGCTGGATGTTCCTTCAGCCAAGCAGGCATTTCCGTTTGTTCGCCTTGCGCCATAATGCCGATGAATTGCACATAGTCCCCGTACTCCTTCACTTGCTGCCCCAGCGCTGCAAGTTCCTGCTCGCAATAAGTACAACGCGGGGTGGTGATGAAGATGCAGACCGGGCCGGGTGGCAACGCCGAAACGTCGGCCGCTGTTCCATCCAAAGCGCGTAATTGCAGCGGTGGCAGCGGCTGTCCGGGTTGCATGGCGGTGAGGTCCGCCACCATGTTCGCCGCGATCTTCCGGTTCTCCGGAAAAGCTGAATGTGCCTGCACATCCTGCAGCACGGCCAGCACACCTCGCGGGTCGAATTGCTTGTTGCCGTGCTCCGTGTACAACCCGGTGATCAGCACCAGCTCATTCACTTGCGGATCACGCATGAAATCGTTGCGTGCAAGCATCGCTTTCAGGCTGTCCGTGCGGGCGGTGCGGACAAAGGCCATGAATTGGTCCGGTGCCTTGGCGTAGCCGAAACGCATCATGTAGCCCTCATAAAAACCGCTGAAGAACCGCACATATTCCGGCACGTCGTAAAGCACCGGCTTGCTTTTCAAGTAGCGGTCGAAGAGCTTCCGGTCGTCGTTCCGGGGACCGAGATAAAGCCCGGCCAGCCCGTAGTCCACATCGTTATGGAACCACGGGTCATTCACCGAAGCGTAGAAATTCTGCAGCTTTTGGGCGAAGGTGTCCGTGCGTACCGGGTTCCATTGCGGCCCGGTGAAGATCTGCACCGGTGCGCGGGAACTGTCCGCTGCGGGCGTCACTTTTCCCGCGCGCACTTTGGCTACTTCGGCCATGCCGGCGTTGTTGTCGGTTGCAAGTTGTTCGGCCACGAAGGCGTCCAGCCGTTCATTCAGATCGCCCACCAGTGCGTTCACGTCCAATGCTGGTAGGTCGATGAACTCCAGGTCCACGCGGGTGGTGCCGCCCATGGGCAACGCTTCGCCGACCGGTGGCGGGGGAATGCTTACGTGGTAGTTGCCAGCCCGCAGGTAAAAGTCCGCGCCCACGGCACCCACGCGCAGAAGGACCTTGGAAGTTCCTTCAACTTCGGCATTCAAAACAGCATGACCTTGAGCATCCAGATCGGCTTCCGCAAGTAACATTGTGCTCAACGTGACCAGGTCCGAATAAGCGAACAGTCGGATGTGCTCCCCCGCGTAAGTGGGCGCATCCACCTGCACGGAAACGGGTTCGGCAGCGAGGCCCAAGCTTAGTGCGAAGGCGAAAAGCAAAGAGAAAATTCTCATGGTTGGCCTACGGCCGAAGGAACAAACGCCGACACGTCCGCATTATTGGCCATCAACTCCCGAACAATGGTGCTGCTGATGTGCGCATGTTCCGGCAACGCAGGCAGGAAAACCGTTTCCACGCCGCGCAAAGCGTGGTTCATCAACGCGATGCTGCGCTCCTGGCCGTGGTCCGTGCTGTTCCGCAGGCCGCGCACAATGAAGGCAGCGCCCAATTTGATGCACAGATCGGCCGTAAGACCTTGGAAGGAAATGGCCTCCACCTGCGGCATGTCTTTGAAGGTTCCGCGCAGCCATTCCAGCCGTTTTTCCAGCGGGAACATGTAGCGCTTGCTGTTGTTCTCGCCGATGGCCACGTAGATTTTGTCGAACAAGGGCAGGGCGCGTTTAACGATGCTCACATGCCCAACGGTCACCGGGTCGAACGAGCCGGGAAACACCGCGATGCGCGCGGTCGTGCTGGAAGTGCTCATGGCTTTTCGGATTTGGGTGAAAGGAAACTGAAATGGATGTTCCCGTAGTTCCGGCAAACATCGAACCACGGATCGGCGGAGAGGTCGGTATTCTTCGCGTGCTCCACGATCAGCAGGCCGCCCGGGGCCAACAGCCCTTGCGCCCGTAGCAGTTCCGGAATTGTGCCCGCGTTTTCCATAGCGAAAGGCGGGTCGGCGAAAATGAGGTCGTAGCGGCTGCGGTCGGTCGGAATATGGCGGAACACATCGGCCTTTACGATGCGCCAGTTCGTGGCGGAGAATTGCTCCGCACACTTTTTCAGGTGGCCGTGCAAGGCATTGTCCAATTCAACGCTCACCACTTCAGTAGCGCCCCGGCTGATGAATTCCAACGAGATGCCGCCTGCGCCAGCGAAGAGGTCCAGCACGCGGATGCCTTCCAAAACGGTGGAGTGTTGCAAAATGTTGAACAGCCCCTCCTTCGCGAAATCCGTTGTGGGCCGCGCCTTGATGCCTTTCGGCGGCAGGATCCGCCGGCCTTTCAGCGTTCCACCGATCACGCGCATGTGTACTGTTCCAAAAGTGCGGCCCAATGGTGCGCTTCTTCCACCGGCACATTGCCGATCGTGGGAGCGGGGCCGCTGGAAAGTGGGAGCACTTCCTTGAAATAGCGCGAAAGCAGGGCCTCATCCTCCGCACTGAGGTGACTTCCGCCCACGCGCAACGCCGTTGCCGCCGGCGCCATGCCGCATTGCTCCAGCGCAAAGAGGGCGTAGTACAACAAGTCCTCTTTGGCAGTGGCGTGGAAGGTGTTGCAAAGCTCAAGTTTCCCGGCGTTGCCGATCACCAGGTCCATGCGCTGTTTCGTGCGGTGCAGCACCATCGCCGGTGCATTTCCCGAAAGGCCCATCTTGATCAACAGCGTCTGCAACGGCACCGACCGCGCCTGTGGATAGGTGGAGGTCAATTGGCGTTCGGCTTGCTCATCATGCAAGTAAATGCAGCGGGCGCCGATCTGCTCCACGGGCTCATCGCGCAGCAGTCCGGTGGGCACTTTGCCGTGTACCAACTTCAGGTGGCGCAGCTCCGTGCCGGGGGCCAAAGCGCTTTCGGGCACAAGCGTGCTCGTCTCCGGCATCGCGGTAAACGTGACCGAAGCAGGTCGCTGCGGCAAGCGTGCATCTTCAGGAAGTCCGTTGCCCTTATCGGCAAACAAGGCCATCAGTCGCCCTGTGCCGGTTTCATGCACTGCCCAAGCCTCCAATCCAGCTTCCAACCAGCAGCTCAAATGCCAAGCATGGTCGCGCTCCGCATCGTATTCAGGGTGAAATTGGGCAATGGCCATTGGGGTTGCGCAAAGGAACGCATTTCTATTAGTGGTACTTGTATGGTGATTTGAGTTTCTGGTATAGGGTACAGGGTATCGGGTACCGGGTACTGCCAACCGGCTACCGACGTTTTCAGCACGGAGGCACAGAGACACGGAGAAATTGCAAATGGTGATTGGCGACTGGAAAGACTGCCACTGCTGACTGCCACTGCTGACTGCCACTGCCAACTGCCACTGCCAACTGCCACTGCCAACTGCCACTGCCACTGCCAATTGCATTCTCCGCGCCTCTGCGCCCCTGGCTGCCGAAGACATGCTCTGCGCCTCCGCGTCTAACCAACCTAAATCTCTGTGCTCCTCTGTGCCTCCGTGCCTCTGTGGTGAACCCCCGACTCAAGACTTAGGACTCAAAGACTCTTCTCCGCGCCTCTGCGCCCCTGGCTGCCGAAGGCATGCTCCGCGTCTAACCAACCTAAATCTCTGTGCTCCTCTGTGCCTCCGTGCCTCTGTGGTGTAAAACCTACCAATCTCCCAACCCCCAAAACCCCGACCTTCACGCCCCATGCCCGCCTTAACCGAGAAGCTGCTCGCCACCCTCGGCCACAACCCCACCGAAGGCCAGCGCCGCGCCGCCAACGCCCTCGCACGCTTGCTGGAAACCGATAAGCCCCAGGCTACCTTGATCCTGAAAGGCTACGCCGGAACGGGCAAGACCACGCTCATAGGTGCGCTGGTGAAGGTGCTCGCGGCGGAGCGCCGGTCCGTGGTGCTGCTGGCGCCCACCGGCCGCGCTGCGAAAGTGCTCAGTGCCTTCGCGGGTGCCGGGGCCAGTACCATCCATCGCCGCATCTACCGCACCGGGGGTGACGACGACGGTGGTTACGCGGGCATCGCCGTGGCGCCGAACCGCGACAACAACGCGCTCTTCGTGGTGGACGAAGCCAGCATGATCGGTGCCAGCGGCGGCGGTACCTTCGACCGCGACCTCTTGGCCGACCTCTTCCAGCACGTCTTCGCCAACCCCGGCAACAAGCTGCTGCTCATCGGCGACCCGGCCCAGTTGCCGCCCGTGGGCAGCGCGCACAGCCCGGCGTTGGAGGTGAAAGACCTCGCCGCCATGGGCCTGCTGGCCGGGGCCGTGGAAATGACCGAAGTGGTGCGCCAAGCCGAAGCATCCGGCATTTTGGTGAACGCCACCGCCCTGCGCGATACGCTGGCCCGCATGCCGGAAACAGATCCGCTGCCGGAAGTATTCAGCAAAAAAGAACCTGCCAAACCCACCGTAATTCCCGGAATTCATCGGCGGCTTCGCGGACGTGGTGCGCACCGACGGTTACGACCTGCAAGACGCGCTGGAAGAAGCCTACGGACACAGCGGCGACGAGGAAGTGTGCCTGATCTGCCGCAGCAACAAGCGCGCCTACCAGTACAGCATGCAGGTGCGCGCGCGCATCCACGGCTTCGAGGAAGAACTGGAAGCCAACGACCGCCTCATGGTGGTGAAGAACAACTACTTCTGGGCCGCGCAAGAAACCAGCGGCGCCAAAAGCAACTTCGGCCTGATCGCCAACGGCGAGCAAGTAACCGTGCGCCGCGTCCACCGAACCGAAGAGCGCTACGGCCTGCGCTTCGCCGACATCATAATAGGCTGGTGGGACGGCCGCGAAGACCGCGAACTGGAAGTGAAGGTGATCCTCGACGTGCTGGCCGGCGAAGGCCCTGCATTGCCCGGACCGCGCATGCGCCAATTGACGCAAGAGGTGCTCGCCAACATCGTGGCCCGCACCAAAAGCGAACGCTTCCAACTCTTCCGGAAAGACCCGTACGCCAACGCCCTACAAGTGAAATACGCCTACGCCGTAACCTGCCATAAAGCCCAAGGCGGCCAATGGAAAAGCGTCTTCGTGGACCAAGGCTACGTAACCGAGGAAATGATAGACCGGGAATACGTGCGCTGGCTTTACACGGCAGTTACCCGAGCAAGTGAAAAGCTCTACTTGTTGAATTTCCATCCCCGGTTTTGGGGGGAAGGGGGGGAGTAGTCCACTTTCCTGTCAGATTGAAGCAGCCTTTTTGAACGCAAGTAATTGAACGACTGACTCACGCCCCAAGGTCAGGCTCAACAGAGGGAAGAGTAAATCGGCAATCTTTATTTGTCCCTAACAATGACGAAACAAAGGATTGAAGAAATCAATGTCACAGCCGTGCCGGCTATTTGTTCGAAAAGGTTGTTTGCAAACAAATTCCCTATGGTGTTTATGCCAAACACGAATACGAATGACCATAGAACGATGCTGACCACCTTGTTTGAGAAATGCTGCTTAATGTAACCAGCCTTCTGAAGTATGGTGAAAAGCAAGAACGCATTGAAACAGATTGAAATGGTTTCAAAGACATACATCTCCATTTCGTTTGCCAATTTGCCACCCCAGACATTTCTATAGTCGATCAACTGCGTAAGAATTGAAAAATGCAAGAGCAGCGCTGATATAAGTATGACTATCATCGCATTGCAAGCCGATTTCTGCGTCATGGGATACTGGAATTCGTTTCGCTCCCGCTCGGATTTGTTCAACCGGTGCTTCTCAAACTACGCCCCAAAGAACCGCACTCCAAATTCCCCTTCCGCGGCCAAGCTCACCAAATGGTGCGTGCCAACCTCGAAGGTCCGCACATGGTATTCCGCCGCTGCCATCCGCACAAATTCCGGGTGGGAAATGGTGAGATCGTTCAGCACACGGCCCACCTCAAGGCTGTGCAGGTCGTCCATCAGGCCCACACCGCAGGCTTTCAGCACGGCTTCTTTGCGCGTCCACAGTTCAAGAAAGCGGCGCTTGCTGTCCTTTGCGGCAGCCATTCCAGCCACTTCGTTCGGTGTGAAATAATGTTCCGCCACGCTCGTGTGGTCGGTGCTGCGGTGCAGCGTCTCAATGTCAGCGCCTACGGGTTGTTGCGCCAAGGCTACGAGCAGGCCGTCTTTGGTGTCGCTGAGGTTGAAGTGGACCGGGTTGCCGCGTAGGAACGGCTTACCGAATTCACCGCGTTGCAATTCCAGTTTGGTGGGGTCCGCGTTCAAGTGCCGGCCCAAAATTTCACGGAGCAAGCCGTGCCCCAGAATGAAGCGCTCGCGGTCGTGCACGAAACGGAAGCGGTCCGCACGTTGTAGCTCTTCCGCGTCCAAAAGTTCGGCATAGCGGGTTGCGCGGTCCTGGAGGTTTTCCAACGGGGCATACCAAGCGACTATTTCCGAAGGATTCGGCGACGCATCCGCATGTTCACGTAACCGTGCTTTTTCAGGCCCGGAACAATGCACGGTCAACGCCCGGCCCTTTGCCATGTTAAACGGCTTCCACAGCGTGCTTGCTTACCGCACGGTCCAAGCTGGCGGAGAGCTCTTGTACCAAGCGCACCACGCCGGGGTCCTTGATCAAGCTGTAGTGGTCGCCCGGTAACGTATGCAGGTCCAAACCGCCCTTTACCAATTCCTTCCAGCCCATGTCATCCGGCCCTTCTGAGCTGCCGGCTTTGAACACCGTTACCGTACCGTTGTAAGGCTTAGGTTGGTAGGCATTGATTGCGTTGTGGTACGTATCGATGATGTAGAAGTGCCTCAGTCGGGGTGAAGCCACTTTGCCGGTCGTTTTCAGTGCGCGTTTCACCAGGTAGCGCATGACCAGGTTCTTCAGCGGAAAGTGGATCTTCTCGTGCCGTTTCATCACTTCCATGAACTGCTCCGGGGCGTACATGTCGAACATCGCAAGCAGCGGCACTTGGTGGCCTTCCGCCGACAACTGACGCGCCATTTCGTATGCGACGATGCCCCCGAAGGAGTAGCCGCCCAGCAAGTATGGGCCTTCGGGACGGATCGTCTTCAGCTCCTTTATGTAGTGCGCCGCGATGCTCTCCACGCTGGTGTACTGGATGCGCCGGCCTTCCTCGGCCTGGTGGAAGAAGGCGTAGTACGGCTGGTCGTTTCCGAGGTAGCGGCTGATGTGGTGGTTTGCCTCATCGCCATGCACGCAGAAGAACGGTATGCGGTCGCCATCCGGCTGCACGGGTGCCAGGTTTTCCAGGCCGCTGGGCATGTTTTTGCCTTGAATCAACTTCGCGAAGCCGGCCACGGTGGGCGCTTGGTACAGGCTGTTCAACGGCAGCGAGACCTTGTATTTTTCATCCACTTTCGCCAGCAGTTCAATAGCGATCAGCGAGTGTCCGCCTAAGTCGAAGAAATTGTCATGTACGCCCAATTTTGGCACACCGAGTTTTTCGGACCACAAGGCCGCTAATTCTGTTTCAGTTGCGTTTCTTGGTGCGACATATTGCACTTGCAACGTTTGCGTGCGCAGCTCCGGCACAGGCAGTTTCCGCTTGTCCACTTTGCCGTTGGGCGTTAGGGGCAGCTCCGGCAATATCATGAACGCAGTGGGCACCATGTGGCTGGGCAGCTGCTTGCGCAGATAGTCGCGCACGCCGGTTATGAAGGTCTGCTGTGCATCCACATCCCCTTCCATGGCCCCCAGCTCTTTTGGGACGAGGTAGGCCGTTACCTGCTTTTCACCGGGCATGTCGGTGCGCACCATCACAACGCGGTCTCGCACTTCGGGATGTTCGCCGATAGCCTCTTCAATTTCACCGAGCTCCACGCGGAAGCCGCGCACTTTCACCTGCCCGTCCGAGCGGCCAATGAAGTCGATGTTGCCGTCCGGGAGCCAGCGTACAAGGTCGCCGGTGCGGTAAAGTTTCGCGCCGGGAACAGTGCTGAACGGGTCGTCCACGAAGCGCTCGGCAGTGAGTTCAGGCTGGTTCCAATAGCCCAGGGCAACGCCATCGCCACCGGTGTACAGTTCGCCCTTTTCGCCTACGGCCACAGGGCGCATGTCGGCGTCCACGATGTGTGCGGTGGTGTTGTGCAGCGGCTTACCGATGGGCACGCGCACCTTCAAGGCCGCCTCGTCGTTGATTGAGAATGTGGTGGTGAACGTGGTGTTTTCCGTGGGGCCGTAACCGTTGATGAGCACATCTGGACCCAACGTGCGCAAGGCGCGTTTTACGTGCGGAAGGCTCAGCACGTCGCCGCCGCTGAGGATGTGCTTCAGCCCGCGCAGGTCTTCCAAATGCCCGTCCACCATCAGGTTGAAAAGGCCGGCGGTGAACCACACGGTGGTGACCTTGTGTTGCTTGATGGTGGTGACGATCTCCTGCAAAGTGGGCTTGTGCTGCGGCTGCAACACCAAGCGCGCGCCATTCAGCAGTGCCCCCCAAAGCTCCAGCGTGGAAGCATCGAAGGAGATGTTCGAAAGTTGCAGAAAGACAAGCTCCGGCCCGAAAGGCAGGAAGTCCTGCCCCTTCACCAAACGCACTACGGCGCGGTGCGGCACCACCACGCCTTTGGGCTGGCCGGTGCTTCCGCTCGTGTACATGATGTAAGCGGGGGACAGTGCTGTTCCCTGCGGACCGCTAGTAGTTGGTGCTTCATCGCCGATCTCGCCAAGTAATACTGTTTGCGCAGGGTTCTCCGGCAGCATTTCCAACAAGTGTTTCTGCGCCAGCAGCACTTTCACGCCGGTGTCTTTGAACATGTATTCCAGCCGTTCCTTGGGATAGCCGGGGTCGAACGGCACGAACGCCGCACCGCGCCACAACGCGGCCAGCATGGCGGCCACCATGTCCGGGCAACGGTCGCTGCAAAGGCCCACCAGATCGCCGGGGCCAACGCCCGCGCGCTCCAGCATGCCCGCGATCACAAGCACGCGCTGCTTCAATTCACCGTAGCTGGTGCGCGTATCGCCCATTTCCAAGGCGGTGCGTTCGGGGTGTGCGTCGGCAGCTTCCATGAACAAACGGTCCATGCTGCTGTCGCGCGGATAGGCGGTGCGTTGGCCGTGCCAAGCGGGTGCTGGCGGCGCGGCCACTTCGGTGCTCCATTGCTCGGCCATCAAAGCACCGATGGTGGCGGTTGGGCTTTGTGCGACCCGCTGGACCAGCTCGCTGAACTGCGTCATCCAACCACGCACGGTGCTGGCATCGAACAGGTCGGTGTTATAGCTCCACTCCAGCGTTAAATGCTCGGAGCTGCCGGTGGCGTTGAGGAACAGCTCGAAGTTCTCGTACTGGCGCGGATTGCTAACGAAGTGGTGGGAGAGGCCCTCGAAGGCTACCCCGTCGTCCATGTTCATGTCGATGTTGAACACTACCGGCACCAATGGAATGCGACCCGGTTCGCGCGGCACTTTCAACTTCCGCAGCAGCGTTCCGAAGGTGTAACGTTGGTGGTCGAAGACGTCCAATACGGCGGTGCGGCGCGCTTTCAAGTAGATGTCGAATCGCTGCTCATCGTCCATTTCCGCACGCAGGGCCAGCAAATTCACGCAGTGGCCCACGAGGTGCTTCATGTCCAGATCGCTCTGCCCTGCGGCAGGCAGACCAACAACGATGGTGTGGTCGCCGGTGAGCTTGTGCAGCAACAGCTCGAAGGTGCTGAGCAGCGTGGTAACAAAGCTGGCGCCATTGGTTGTGGCAACTGTGCGCAGGCCTTCGATCAACTTGGTGTCCAAGGGTAGGTCAATACGTTCGGCGTTGAACGTTTTCCGCAATGGACGAGGGCGATCCACGGGCAGATCGAGCCGGGGAACAGGGCCTTGATGCAGCTCGCTCCACCAGTTCTCAACGGCTTTTTGTTCCGGGCTTTTAGCGAAGGAATTCATCGCCAACACGTAATCGCTGAACGGCACTGCAGCCGGCAATACGGCTGGTGCATGGTTCTTTTCGGCGTTGTACAACGTGCTCAATTCCGCCATCAGCACACCGATGCTCCATCCGTCCAACACGGCGTGGTGGCCGCTGAGGCGGATGATATGCTCCTGCGGTCCGGTGCGCAAAAGCATGGCGCGGAACAGCGGACCGTGTACCAGATCGAACGGCGTGGTAACGTCGACGGAGCCGAAATGTGCCAGCTTTTTTTCCCGCGTGGGCTGATCTAAATTCGAAAGGTCCTCGAAGGGGATGTCCAGCTCCGCTTCGGCTTGCACGATCATGCGCGTACCGTTCGCGCTCAACACGCTGCGCAAGCTTTCATGCCGAACTACCAGGGCTTTCAATGCTCGCTCCAATGCGGCTCGGTCCAATTCACCCGTCAACACCAACGATACGCTTTCTACGTATGCGCAATTGGCGTCATTGCCCATTTCGCTGGCGGTGAACACCTCTCGCTGTGCTTCCGTAGTGGGTATGGTGAGCAGTACGGCAGGGCCTGCGAACGGATCGTAATCCACCGGCACGGTGTTGGTCGACGGGGTGAATTTCTCCATGGTTGTCGCGCGCTTGGTGGCGGCGGCGGGGGCATGTTCATACTTCCTCTTGCACTAATATCTTGAATTTTGCGGGGCGGTCTGCATCGGGCACGTACGAGGCCGCGTCGCCTTTTGGCGTGCGTCCCAGTTTGGCGCCTTTCATCGGCGGCTCATCGCCTTCCTCAATGCGTTCTTCGGGCTTTTGGGCTTGCCCGTTCAAGGTGCTGTTCACCGTTTCAATGGGGTAGGTGCGCTCCGGCATAAAGCCGCTGGCGCGCAGTTCCACGCATGTTTTTTCCAGCGTTTCCAGGATCATCGCCACGTCCGCTTCGGTGTGCGCGGTGGTCAGGAAGTGCGGGAAGTCCAGCACGTGTACGCCGTGGTAGCGCATCAGGAGGAAGAACAATTCCGTGTAGGAAACGCTTTCGTCGTACTTGGTCTTGAAGGCGCTGCCGAAGTTGACCCAGCGGTAGGGGAGCTGGTACTTGTCGAACAGGTCGTTCGCGCTGCGCACCATGGCACCGGTGCGGTCGTTGAGCTTTTCCTGTAATTCCGGGCCGCCATCTTTCATGTGGACCAGCGCGGCTTTGGCGGCGGCCATGGTGAGCGGGTGCCGCACGAAGGTGCCAGCGAAATACGTAACGCCCGAAGGTGGTACACTGTCGTCGCCGAACTGCCAGAAGCCACCGTCCAATGCGTCCATCCAGTGGCTGGTGCCGATCATGGCGCCGATGGGCATGCCGCCGCCGATCACCTTGCCGTACGTGCCGATGTCTGCCTTTATGCCGAACAGTCCTTGCGCGCCGTTGGGGTGCATGCGGAAGCCGGTGATCACTTCATCGAAGATCAGCGCGGCGCCGTGTTGTTTGGTTATCGCACGCACTTCGCGCAAAAAGTCCACCGGGCGGAATTCCATGCGGCGGCTCTGCACCGGTTCCACCAGCACCGCTGCGGCTTCGTGGCAGCGCTCGCGGATGATCTCCAGACTTTCCGGGGTTCCGTAGTCCAGCACTAACATGTTAGCTACGGCCTCAGGCATAATGCCGGGCGCGCCGGGGTAGCTTTTCTTGCTCTTGCTGCCGCGAATAATTACTTCGTCGTTGATGCCGTGGTAGCTGCCGCTGAAGGAAATAATGAGGCTACGGCCGGTTACGGTGCGCGCCATGCGCATCGCGCCCAGCACGGCTTCACTGCCCGTATTGCAGACGGCGGCGCGTTCCCCACCAGTGAGTTCGCAAAGCAAATGCGACACCTCAGCCGCCAACGGATGCATGGGACCGATCTCCGCACTGGCGTCCAATTGCGCGTGACAGGCTTCGCGGATGAAGTCCGGCATGTAGCCGAACATGCTGCTGCCGAAGCCGCTCAAAATGTCCACGTAATTATTTCCGTCGATGTCCGTGAGGTGGCAGCCACGGCTCTTGTCCACTACCACTTGGTACACCAGTTCCTTGCTCTGTGGCTTGAAGCCGGTCACTACGCGCGGGTCCGCCATTTCCTGGCGGTGCTCCTGTGTGAAGGCTTTGCTCTTGGCGGTCTTTTTCGTGTAACGCTCGGTGAATTCGGTGAACCATGCCCGCTGTTCCGGCGACATGTCGTCCGTTTTCTCTTTCACGATGCGGGCCTGTGCACCGAACACTTTCTTCAGCTCCGGCGCATCTTCCAGCGCATTTACCGCCGTAGTTGTTGTTGTAGTTCCGTTGGTAGCAACGGGCTTCGCAACCGCCGCAGCACCACCAACGTGAGGCAGCAAATAATCTGCAAGCCGGTCCAAGTTGGCGAGTTCTTCGTTCAGTTGGCGGAACGTCACTTTCACGCCGAATTTCCGCGTGATGGACGTGGCCACTTGTGTCAAGAAGAGCGAGTCCAGTCCCATTTCCAGGAAGGTCTCCTGCGGGCTGGCATCAGCGAGTTCTAAGCCGGAGCTTTCTTCCAGCAGTTCCTTAATGCGGCGGATCAATCCGTCTTTCGGTGTGGCATCGTCGGCATGCGCAGCTGCTTCGCGAAGTGCTTCGTCGATCGCTTCATCGCCGGCATGCGTAGCGCCGGTGGCCAATTGCCCCAAGGGTTCTACCCAATGCCGCACGCGCTCGAAAGCATAAGTGGGCAATGAAATCCGTCGGCGGTCTTCGCGTTCGAAGAACACCTTGCGGTTAATCGCGATGCCACTTTGCCACAGCCCACCGATGGCTTTCAACAGCGCGGTGAGTTCTGCTCCATTGCCGCTTTCGGCCCCCATGGAAGGGATGGCCGCCTGCTTTTTCGTATCGGAGGCTTGTCGCTTGGCCAAGGTGGTCGCGGTGTTGCGCGGACCCACTTCCAGCAGCACGCGGTCGCCTTGTTCCCACGCGAATTTCACGGCTTGTGCAAAGCGCACCGTGGCACGCAAGTGACCGCTCCAGTATTCGCTGCTGGTGGCTTGGTCGTCCGTGAGCCACGAAGCCGATACGGTACTGATGATGGGGATGCGCGGCGCATTCAACCGGATGTCGTCCACCACGCGTTCGTAAGGCACAACCATGGCGTCCATCATCGGGCTGTGGAAGGCATGGCTGGTGGCCAGCAACTTGCCTTCGATGCCTTTTTCCTTCAACGCTGCCAGCAACTTTTCAATCGCTTCTTTCGGTCCGCTGGCAACGCACAGTTTGGGTCCGTTGTTGGCGGCAATGCTGCACCCTTCAGGCAGCATCGGCAACACGTCTTCTTCCGCCGCGCGCACGCTCAGCATACTTCCGCCGGGCAGGGCCTGCATCATGCTGCCGCGCTGGCTTACCAGCGTTACCGCGTCTTCCAGCGTGAACACACCGGCCAAACAGGCTGCTGCGAACTCGCCGATGCTGTGCCCCATCATGGCCTCGGGTACAATGCCCCAGTGCATCCACAATTTCGCCAAGCTGTACTGCACGGTGAAGAGTGCCGCCTGCGTGTTTACCGTCTGTTTCAATGTTTCCGCCGCAGCTTCCTCTTTGCCTTTCGCGGGGAAAAGGATGGCCTTCAAGTCGGTGTTCAACGCCTTGTTGAACAGCGTGATGCACTGGTCGAAATGCTGCGCGAAAACAGGTTCGCTGGCGTGCAGGTCGCGGCCCATGCCCACGTATTGCGAGCCTTGACCGGGGAACATGAACACCACGCCGGGCGCGGCCTGGTGCAGTTCCTTGGTGCTGATGAAGGCCGGGTCCTTCGCGTCGATGGCGGCGATGACCTCAGCAGCTGTTCCGCCGGTGATGAGCCTGCGGTGCTTGAAGGACCTGCGCCCCATTTGCAGTGTGAAAGCGGCATCGGCAAGTGATGCACCGCGATTGCCTTGTAGCCACTCGCGGAAGTTCGCGGTCATCGCGTCCAAACTGGCGGTGCTCTTGGCGCTGAGCAGGAAGAGCTGCTTGCTGCGCGAACCACCACTGCTTGGCCTCGCGGGTGCTTCACCGAGGATGACGTGTGCATTCGTGCCGCCCACGCCGAAGCTGGAAACGCCGGCCACGCGTGGCTTGGAAGTGCGTGGCCAAGCAAGGTTTTTCTCCGCTACGCGGAATGGCGAATGTGCAAAATCGATGGCCGGGTTGGGCGTTGCGAAGCCCGCGTTGGCCGGGATAACACCGTGTTGCAGCGCCAGCGAAGTTTTGATCACCCCGGCAACGCCTGCAGCGGCCGTGGTGTGGCCAATGTTGCTCTTGATGGAGCCGAGGGCGCAATGCTGCCCGGCCGATAATCCGTTGCCATTTCCACCAGTGAAGGCCAAGGTCAACGCTTCCACCTCGATGGGGTCGCCGAGCGGTGTGGCCGTGCCGTGCGCTTCCACGTAGGTTACCTGTTCCGGCAAAACGCCCGCGTCGGCTTGCGCCAGCGCGATCACTTCGGCCTGGCCGCGCACGCTGGGCGCGGTGAAGCTGGCTTTGTCGCTGCCGTCGTTGTTGAGCGCTGCGCCTTTTACCGTGGCGTAGATGTGGTCTTTGTCGGCAATGGCATCGCTCAGGCGTTTCAAGATCACGGCCCCTACGCCGTCGCTGAAGCTGGTGCCTTTGCCGTTGGCATCGAAGGTGCGCGTGCTGCCGTCCGGGCTGTACATGCCGCCTTCGTTGTACAAAATGCCGCTCTTGATGGGCACGGTAACAGCGACGCCGCCAGCGATGGCCATGTCGCATTCGCCATCACGCAACGCTTTCGCCGCTTGGGCAATCGCGACCAAAGAGGTGCTGCAAGCGGTGTGAATGCTCAATGCCGGGCCGCGCAGGTCGAACTCAAAAGCAAGCCGTGTGGCGATGTAGTCTTTTTCATTCCCGGTCATCACCTGGAACTCGCCCACTTGGCCAATAAGATCGGGTGGCCCAGCACGTTGCGGGTGTAGTAGGTGTTGTTGCCCATGCCGGCGTACACGCCGATCATGCCGGGGAACTGCGCGGGATCGTGCGCGGCATCTTCCAACGCGCCCCAGGCGGTTTCCATGAACACGCGTTGCTGCGGGTCCATCAACGCCGCCACACGCGGATTTATGCCGAAGAACGCTGCATCGAATTTGTCCGCATCACTGATCACGCCACGAGCGGCCACGTAATCCGGGTCGTTTCGCAGTTCGTCCGGAATGCTGGCATCGAGGTCTTCGCGTTTCCAAGTGGAAATGCAGTCCTTTTTCTCCAACAGGTTTTCCCAAAGTTGGCCTACATCACTTGCTCCGGGGAAGCGCCCGCTCATGCCGATGATGGCGATTTCCTCGCGGTCAGCGCCTTTGCGCACACCTTGGCGGGCAGCGGCCATTTCCGCAGGGGAACGGCCGTTCGTGCCGCCTTCCAGGTAGGTGGCGCAAGCCCGGATGGTCGGGTGCTGATAGAGTTTTACGATGGGCAGTTTGAAGCCCCGCGTTTCCAATTGGGCCACGCAGGAAATGCTCAGCAACGAATTGCCGCCGAGGTCGAAGAAGTTGTCGTCGATACCCACTTTGTCAACCCCCAAAAGGCTGGCCCACACGGCGGCTATGGCCTCTTGCAATTGGGAAGTGGGTTTCACATAAGGCACGTCCAGGTCGGGGCGTTTCACATCGGGAGCAGGCAGCGCCTTGCGGTCGATCTTGCCACTGGGCGTGCGGGGGAATTTGCTCACGGGCACAAACGCCGCGGGCACCATGTAATCGGGCAAGAGAGCGCCCAAGTGGGTGCGTAATTCGTTGGTGGAGATGGACTTGCCACCGGCATAGTATGCAACTAGTCGCTTCAGGCCGGGAATGTCTTCGCGCACGCTGGCCACGGCCTGTTGTATGTCCGCATGTTTTTCCAGTGCAGCCTCGACTTCGCCCAGCTCGATCCGGTAACCGCGAACTTTCACCTGGCCGTCCATGCGGCCTCTGTAGTCGATGTTGCCGTCCTGCATTTCCACGGCGCGGTCGCCGGTCTTGTACAGTCTTCCTCCCGGGGTGAAGGGGTCGGTCAGGAATCGTTCGGCGGTGAGATCATCCCGACCGGTATAACCTTGGGCCACACAAGCTCCACCGAGGTACAACTCACCTTCAGTGCCTTGCGGAACAGGCTTCATTTTTTCATCCAGCACCAGCAGCTTCACGTTGTCGATCGCTGTGCCGATGGTGGGCAGTTCCGGCCAAAGTCCCGGATCGCCTTTCAATTCCAGTTCGCTCACTACATGGCCTTCCGTCGGGCCGTATTGATTGCAGAAACGGCAACCTGGCAGTTGTTTGAATAATGCCGAAATAGCCGGTGTGATGCGCAATTGTTCGCCGCTGGTGAACACTTCGCGCAAGCTCTTGGGCACTTCGCCGGTGCGTTGCACGGCCTCGGCCAAGTATTGCAGTGCCACGAACGGCACGATGATCCGGTTGATGTCCTCAGCGATCACCTTGCTGAGCAGCTGTGTGGAGTTGAGCCGGTCCTCGTCCGTGATCAACACCAAGGTGCCGCCTTGTGCGAAGGTGGTGAAGAGCTCCTGGAAAGAGACATCGAAGCTGATGGGCGCGAACTGCAGTGTTTTAGACCCGGCCTTCAGGATCGAGGTGCGCAATTGCCAATTGATCAAGTTCGCCAAAGCACCGTGCGGCATGGCCACGCCTTTGGGGCGGCCAGTGCTGCCGGAGGTGAAAAGCACATAACAGAGATCTTCAGCCGAAACCGTGGTTGGTGGTGGCATCCCTTCCAACGGTTCTTTACCGGTATGGACATCCTCGATCAGCAGGACGTTGGCAGACTTGAACAGGTGCTTGTTTGATACATCGGTTACGACAAGCACGGGTTTTGAATCTTCCAACATCAATGCGATCCGCTCCAAGGGGTATGCGGGATCGAAGGGCACGTAAGCCGCCCCAGTGCGCAAAATTGCCAGCACCGCAACGACCATCTCTTGCGAGCGGCCTAAGCACAAGCCCACCATGGTGCCCTTGTCCACGCCTAAGTTGCGCAAATGCGAGGCCAAGTGGTCGACCTTGTGAGCCAATTCAGCATAGGTAATTCCGCCTTGTTCACCCGTAACGGCAAGAGCATCAGGCCGTTCAGCAGCAGCGCGATCAAAAAGGGATATTACATCCAAAGGGCCTGGCCCGGTGGCTTTCGGCATGAAACGAGGTTATATGATGCGACGAATTTACGGATGGGTTCTACGGAAACCAATGCTCGAAGTTGGAAAAAGGACCGAAATACTTACTTGAAGAGATGCGGGACGGCGAAGAGGTCCGGATCTGTCGCTATGTTCAGCCTTTGTGGCTTCCTTTCGTAACGCGTATTGATACGATGTGATGTGTCCAGCCTGAAGCTGGATGTTAGGGATTACTGCCATCCACCTGATGGCCAATGATTTATTCTGAAAAACTGGCGCTCGTTCTCAGCATCACTTAGATTTGCCCCTTTTCCAATGCAAGGCCTAAATCGATCGTTCGTCTTCGCTTTTGCGCTGTTCGTCGGCTCGATGACTTCTTTGGTCCGTGGCCAAGCGTATGAAGCGAGCGTCCAAGCTCAAGCTCAAGTACAGGCTTCCCCGCCGCGCATTACGTTAAGCTGGCAAGGCCTGTACAATGTTACGGGTTATAGCATATGGCGTAAGGTGAAAGGTGAGACGAGTTGGGGTTCTCCGGTGGCCACCTTAGGCGGAAATGTGCAAAATTGGAGCGACAATAACGTAGCTGCCTTGATTTCCTATGAATACAAGATCAAACGCACCACCACCAACGTGGGCAATGGTTGGTCCTACATCAATGCAGGCATCAACTTGCCCATGGTGGAGGGCCGGGGAAAGTTGATCTTGTTGGTGGATGATTACTTCAGCACCGCGCTCAGCTCCCAGATCGATCAATTGAAGAGTGATCTGGAAGGCGACGGTTGGACCGTGATGCGCCACGACGTAAGCCGCAACGCCAGCGTGCCTAGCATCAAGTCCATCGTGGTGAGCGACTACAATGCCGATCCTGTAAATACGAAGATGTTGTTCCTTCTGGGCCACGTACCCGTGCCTTATTCCGGGAACATGGCGCCGGACGGGCACTGGGAACACTGGGGTGCATGGAGCGCTGACACATACTATGCCGACGTGAACGGGACTTGGACCGATAATTCCGTAACCGCCACTGGGGCTGTGGACCCGCGCAACCACAATGTGCCGGGCGATGGAAAATTCGATCAAAGCGTGATCCCTTCAACGGTTGAGCTGGCCGTTGGCCGCGTTGATTTTGTGAATCTGCCCGCCTTCTCCCAGAACGAGATCACGTTGATGGGGAATTACCTCACCAAGTTGCACAATTGGAAAATTAAAGCCTACACGGCCACGGTCCGCGGGCTGGTGGACGATAATTTCCAAGGGCAAACAGACGCCTTTGCGTCCAATGGCTACCGCGGATTCGGGCCGTTGGTGGGACCTTCCAATGTGCAGGACTTGGATTACTTCACCACGTTGGCCAACCAGAGTTACCTGTGGAGTTATGGCTGCGGTGGCGGCTATTGGGATTCTGCGAACGGCGTGGGCACTACGGCGGATTTTGCGGCCAGTGACAATAAAAGCGTGTTCACCATCCTCTTTGGGAGCTCTTTGGGCGATTTCGATTGCACCAACGACTTCATGCGTGCATCCTTGGCAAGCGGGAAAACACTCACCTGTTTCTGGGCCGGTTACCCCAACTGGTACTTCCAGCACATGGGCATGGGAGAGACCATCGGCTACGCCACGGTGCTCACCGAGAACAACGGCAACAACCACTATGAGCCGGCCAACCCCAGTGCAGGCCGCGTTCACATCGCGCTACTGGGCGACCCTACTTTACGGATGACCATCACCGGTCCACCAAGTAATGTTTCGGGATCCGTCAATGGGAATCAGGTGACCGTTACCTGGAATCCCAGCACGGACAACGTGATCGGCTACCACGTGTACAGGTACATCCCTGGCAGCCAAACATGGCAACGCGTCACCACCAGTGCCGTAACGGGTAGCAGCTTCACCGACAATGTCAGCGGCGGCGGTACGATCAAATACATGGTGCGGGCGTTGAAGCTCCAACAAACCGCCAGTGGCACCTATTACGACCTTAGCTTGGGCGCCTTCGGGCAAGCGGAAGGAGGGGGAGGGCAAACACCGGATTGTCTAGGCGTGCCCGGCGGTCCTGCCACGGCCGGAACAGCCTGCAACGATGGCAGCGCCTGCACGGTGAACGACGTTTGGGATGCCAATTGCCAGTGCGCAGGAACCTATTTGGATTCCGATGGCGACGGTATCTGCAACGCCCAAGACGCCTGCCCCGGGGTACCGGGCCAGCCCGGTTCCGCTTGCAATGACGGCAGTGCCTGCACGGTGAACGACGTATTGAACGCCAATTGCCAATGCACCGGCACCTATCAGGACAATGACGGCGATGGCATCTGCAACGCGCAGGACAATTGCCCGAACACGCCTGGCCAGATCGGCTCCCCGTGCAACGATGGGAGCGCTTGCACGATCAACGACGTGATCAATGCCAACTGCCAATGTGCGGGGACCTTCCAAGACAGTGACGGCGATGGCATCTGCAATGCACAAGACAACTGCCCGACTTTGGCCGGAGTGATCGGATCCCCTTGCAATGACGGACAGATCTGCACGGTGGACGATGTGATCAACGCCAATTGCCAGTGTACCGGAACACCCAACGCCGATGCCGATGGTGACGGTATCTGCGACGAACTGGACTTGTGCCCCGGCGTGGCAGGCACTGTCGGTTCTCCTTGCAACGACGGCTTCGGATGCACTGCCAATGATGTGATCGGGCCGGATTGTGTATGCGCTGGAACCGCGATCGGTGATGCGGATGGAGACGGCATCTGCAATGCCCAAGATGATTGCCCGTACATCCCCGGCGTGGTCGGCAGTCCCTGCAACGACGGTTTTGTATGCACGGTTAACGATGTGCTGAATGCCGATTGCCAATGCGCAGGAACCTATTTGGACGTGGACGGTGATGGCATCTGCGATGCGCTCGACGGATGTCCCACGGAATTCGGCACCACGGGAACCCCGTGCAACGATGCGAACGCATGCACGCTGAACGATGTGCTCGATGCCAACTGCCAGTGTACCGGAACGCCATCGGGTGACGTGGACGGGGACGGCATCTGTGACGCTTTGGACGGTTGCCCCACAGTTAACGGCACCACCGGCACTCCCTGTGACGACGGGGATCCGTGTACAGTGAATGATGCCATAAACACCCAGTGCCAATGCACCGGGACCGTGCAGGACATTGACGGAGACGGCACCTGTGACGCCCTCGACGGTTGCCCCTTGGATCCCGGAAAGACCGACCCGGGAATCTGTGGTTGCGGCCAGAAAGAGCCGGGTGCTCCCTGCAACGACGGCGACTGGACGACGATCGGTGATGCGATCGATGCGAACTGCCAATGTGTGGGCACCCAAGTGGACTGCCAAGGCACGCCGGGTGGAGGGGCGTTGCCCGGCACCCCATGCAACGATGGTGACAGCACTACCGTAAACGACACTTGGACCAACAACTGCAACTGCCATGGCCTTACCGTGGATTGCCTTGGCGTGATCAATGGGAACGCGAATCCGGGCACGCCTTGTAACGATAATGACCCTGAAACCGGATATGACACTTGGTCCACGGCTTGCGTTTGTACTGGTGAATTGATCGATTGCACCGGACTCCCCGGAGGGGAGGCACTGCCGGGTTCGGCTTGCGATGATGGCGACACCGCCACCGGGAACGACACTTGGACTGCGGCGTGTACCTGCGTGGGTCAGTTGATCGATTGCACCGGTACAGCAGGCGGAAGCGCCCTACCGGGAACTGCTTGTAACGACGGAGATCCCTTGACCGGCAATGACCATTGGAACGCCAACTGTAATTGTGTGGGCCAACTGATCGATTGCGAAGGCATGCCCGGCGGTGCAGCATTGCCCGGCACCCCCTGCAACGACCAGGACTCCGGCACCGGAAATGATACTTGGACGAGTACTTGTGTTTGCGCTGGCACCCCGATCGATTGTGCAGGCGTACTTGGAGGCTCGGCAAACGTTGACGGGTGTGGGGTTTGTGCCGGCGGCACCACGGGCGTGACACCCGACCCCGACCAGGATCAGGACGGAGTCCTGGATTGCATTGATAATTGCGTCGGAACTCCGAATCCGGCACAAGGCGACCTCGATGTTGACGGCGTGGGCAACACCTGCGACAATTGCCCGTGGGTGTATAATCCGGACCAGGCCGATACGGACAACGACGGGATCGGGGATGCGTGTTCCAACGGACTTGGTTTGCCGGAGAACGGGGACCTGTCGCAATTCAGGGTCCACCCCAACCCGGTTGGTGGGCTGGTGGAGCTGAACGGTGTGCCGACAGGAGCACAGTGGATCGAGGTGCTGGATGTGGCCGGTGCGTTGGTCATCCACATGCCTGTGGCCTCTCATTTGGACCTTTCCGACCTAGCGCCCGGAGCCTACCAAATGGTGGTTTTAGGCCACGACATGAGGCCGCTGGCCCAGGTGCGGCTTCTAAAACGGTGATCCCGTCGCCCACATTGAGCGTTCATCCCGTTCAAACGCCGTTTTGTCGGATCGGTGATAAAGGATGTAACCTTCTGCCTATTGTTTCCGGTATACCGTGTCTCTTTGCGCCTTGCTTTTTCGGCGCGATCTGCCCGGCGATATCGATCCATGAAACGTTTTCTCCTCCTTCTTTCCGTGCTGTTAACGTGCGCCGTCGCTTTTTCGCAATCGTATTCCGAGCGGGATGCTGTGGAACTGGCGGCAACGGTGCAGAAAAATCCCGCAAGGATCACCATTTCGTGGGAGTCCTATCCCGGAGCGACCAATTACACCATCTACAGAAAACTGAAAGATGCGCAATCCTGGGGTCCCAGCATTGGCAGCGTTGGTGGTAGCGTAAACCAGTTCGCGGACAACAATGTGGGGGTTGGTACCTATTACGACTACAACGTGGTGCGCACGGCGGGTAACGTGGGCACTGGTTACGTGGCGTCTGGGATCGAACTGGCCGCCGTGGAGAACAGGGGCAAAATGGTGCTTTTGGTTGACAATGACATCAAGAACGGATTGACCACTGAACTGGCCCAATTGCAGGCTGATCTTGAGAATGACGGGTGGACGGTGATACGGCACGATGTTTCGCGTAGTGCATCCGTAACGAGCATCCGCTCCACCATCCAATCGGATTACAACGCCGACCCCACGCGCGTGAAGGCCGTTTACATCGTGGGTCACGTGCCCGTGCCGTATTCCGGCAACCTCAATCCGGATGGCCATTCGGACCATAAAGGGGCTTGGCCGGCCGATGGCTATTACGGTGATATGGACGGCAATTGGACCGACAATTCCGTGAACACCACCAGTGCCCAATTAGACCGCAATTACAACAAGCCCGGTGATGGCAGGTTCGACCAAAGCGACTATCCCAGTGACATCGAGCTCCAGGTGGGCCGAATTGATTTTTACAACATCGGTACCCCTTGGTATGCCTTCCCGACGAGCGAACTGGAGTTGACCCGCACTTACTTGAACAAGGCCCACAATTACAAGATCCGCCAACTCGTACCGTTGCGCCGCGGCATCGTGTTCGACAATTTCCAAGCCCTTTCGAATCCTGTGGGAGCGTCCGGATACCGCAACGTGTCGGCCTTGGTGGGAGCGGCAAACACCACGAATGCAAACGCTTTCGGAGCGCCTTTTTACACCTTGGTGAACAACCAAAGCTATCTATGGACCTACGCCAGCGGTGGTGGCACATGGGTAAGCGCCTATAATGTCGGCACCACGGACGATTATGCTGCGATCTCCAACGGCGGGATCTTCAACATGTCCTTTGGTAGCTATTTCGGCGATTGGGACATGACCAACGGGTTCATGAAATCCATCGTGGCCAGCGGAAACGCACTGACGTGCGTATGGGCAGGCATCCCCAACTGGTGGTTCCAGAACATGGGCATGGGCGACAATATCGGGTATAGTACCAGGCTCACCATGAACAACGTGAACCTGTACACGCCCCAGAACGGAGGGTGGCAAGGGCAACCCTATGATCGTGTCCATTTGGCCTTGCTCGGCGATCCCTCCTTAAGGATGACCGTAGTGCCCCGTCCTTCGAACTTCCAAGCAGTGAATGCCGGAGGTCTCACAAACTTCACCTGGACCGCTGCACTGGGCCCAGTTGATGGCTACCACGTCTATGAGGTCCAGGCCAACGGCAACCTGAACCGCATCACGAACAATGTCGTTACTCAGACGAACTATTCCGACCCCGCTGTTCCGTTCGTCGCAGGCAAGAAGTACATGCTGCGCGCCGTGAAGCTACAGACGTCGAACACGGGCACCTATTTCGATCTTTCCCTTGGTGTGCAAGCCACTTCCGCAGGCACGGCAACTGCGGATTGCAATGGTGTGGTGGGCGGAAGCGCCGTTCCGGGCTCCTCCTGCAATGACGGCGATCCTTGCACTGTAAACGATGTATATAACGCCAGCTGCCAGTGCTTGGGAAGCCCAAGTCCGGACAGCGACGGTGACGGCGTGTGCAACAGCCAGGACAACTGCCCCAATGTGCCGGGCCAGATCGGTTCCTCTTGCAACGACGGCAATGCGAACACCATAAATGACGTGCTCAATTCCAATTGCCAGTGCGTAGGAACACCGGTGAACATCGATTGCAACGGCGTGCCAGGCGGCAGCGCTTTGCCAGGCACTGCATGTAACGATGGCAACGCGAACACCACCAACGATGTCTTGAATTCGAATTGCCAATGTGTGGGAACACCCGTTTCCGTGGATTGCAACAACGTTCCAAATGGTCCCGCGATGCCGGGCTCTTCTTGCAACGACGGCAATCCTTGCACCATCAACGACGTACTGCAGGCCAACTGCCAATGCGCCGGAACGCCCGCCCCTGACAGCGACGGTGACGGTGTGTGCAACAGCCAGGACAATTGCCCCAACGTTGCTGGCCAGATCGGTTCCGCTTGTAACGATGGCAACGCGAACACGATCAACGATGTCTTGAATTCGAATTGCCAGTGTGTGGGAACAGCTGTGACACTAGACTGTAACAGCGTGCCCAACGGTCCCGCCATGCCGGGCTCTTCTTGCAACGACGGCAATCCTTGCACCATCAACGACGTGCTGCAGGCCAACTGCCAATGCGCCGGAACGCCCGCCCCTGACAGCGACGGCGACGGTGTATGCAACAGCCAGGACAATTGCCCCAACGTTGCTGGCCAGATCGGTTCCGCTTGTAACGATGGCAACGCGAACACGATCAACGATGTCTTGAATTCGAATTGCCAATGTGTGGGAACACCCGTTTCCGTGGATTGCAACAACGTTCCAAATGGTCCCGCGATGCCGGGCTCTTCTTGCAACGACGGCAATCCTTGCACCATCAACGACGTGCTACAGGCCAACTGCCAATGCGCCGGAACGCCCGCCCCTGACAGCGACGGCGACGGTGTGTGCAACAGCCAGGACAATTGCCCCAACGTTGCTGGCCAGATCGGTTCCGCTTGTAACGATGGCAACGCGAATACCACCAACGATGTCTTGAATTCGAATTGCCAGTGTGTGGGAACACCCGTTACCGTGGATTGCAACAACGTTCCAAATGGTCCCGCGATGCCGGGCTCTTCTTGCAACGACGGCAATCCTTGCACCATCAACGACGTGCTACAGGCCAACTGCCAATGCGCCGGAACGCCCGCCCCTGACAGCGACGGCGACGGTGTGTGCAATAGCCAGGACAATTGCCCCAACGTTGCTGGCCAGATCGGTTCCGCTTGTAACGATGGCAACGCGAACACGATCAACGATGTCTTGAATTCGAATTGCCAGTGTGTGGGAACAGCTGTGACACTAGACTGTAACAGCGTGCCCAACGGTCCCGCCATGCCGGGCTCTTCTTGCAACGACGGCAATCCTTGCACCATCAACGATGTGTTGCAAGCCGATTGCCAATGTGCTGGTTCACCCGCTCCGGACAATGATGGTGACGGCGTGTGCAACAGTCAAGACAACTGTCCCAACGTGCCGGGCCAGATCGGTTCTTCCTGCAACGATGGCAACCCGTGTACGATCAACGACGTGCTGAATTCCAACTGTCAATGCGCTGGGACCCCGGCGCCAGACAGTGATGGTGACGGTGTGTGCAACAGCCAAGACAATTGCCCCAACGTTCCGGGTCAGATCGGGGCGGCTTGTGATGATAGCAATGCAGGAACGATCAACGACGAGTTGAACAGCAACTGCCAATGCGTGGGGACGATCCCACCACCTGTGGATTGTCAAGGCGTCACCAACGGCCCTGCCATGCCAGGAACAGCCTGCAACGATAACAATCCAAACACGGGTAATGATCACTGGAACGCGAACTGCAACTGTGTAGGCCAACCGTTGGATTGCAACGGCATTCCCAACGGGTCAGCATTGCCCGGAACGGCATGCGATGACGGCAACGCGGGCACCATCAACGACGTGTTCAATACGAGTTGCACGTGCGAAGGCACCGTTCCTGTGGTGCTTGACTGCAACAGCGTACCCAATGGCCCCGCCATGCCCGGCACACCTTGCAATGACGGCAATGCCTGCACAATGAATGATGTGCTGAACAACGATTGCGTCTGCGAAGGCACGCCCAGCCCGGACAGCGACGGCGACGGCATCTGCAACAGCCAGGACAACTGCCCTAACGTACCGGGTCAGATCGGCTCCTCTTGCAATGATGGGGACCCCTGCACCATCAATGACGTGCTCAACTCGAATTGCCAATGTGCCGGTTCACCCGCTCCGGACAATGATGGTGACGGCTTGTGCAACAGTCAGGACAACTGCCCCAACGTGCCGGGCCAGATCGGTTCCTCGTGCAACGACGGTAATGCGGCAACCATAAATGACATACTGAACAGCAATTGCCAATGCGTGGGTACGGTTCCACCACCTGTGGATTGCCAAGGCGTCACCAACGGCCCTGCCATGCCGGGCACACCCTGCAACGACAACAACCCCGCTACGGGCAACGACTACTGGAACGCGAACTGCAACTGTGTAGGTCAGGTTATCGACTGTAACGGCGTTCCGGGCGGCAATGCTTTGCCTGGCACAGCATGCAACGATGGCAACGCGGGCACCATCAACGATGAGTACGGCACCGACTGTGTTTGTGCGGGCATCATCCCACCAACGCTGGACTGCCAAGGTGTTCCCAACGGCCCCGCCATGCCGGGCACGCCTTGCAACGACAACAACCCGGCTACGGGCAACGATCACTGGAACGCTAACTGCAACTGTGTAGGTCAGGTGATCGACTGTACGGCATACCGGGCGGCAGTGCCTTGCCGGGCACTTCCTGTGATGACGGCAACGAGGGCACCATCAACGACGTTTACGGTTCGGACTGTGCGTGCGAAGGCATTATCCCACCAACGCTGGACTGCCAAGGAGTTCCCAACGGCCCCGCCATGCCGGGCACACCCTGCAACGACAACAACCCTGCAACAGGCAACGACCATTGGAATGCGAACTGCAACTGTGTAGGTCAACTCATTGACTGCAACGGCGTGCCGGGGGGCGCAGCTTTGCCTGGCACAGCATGCAACGATGGCAACGCGGGCACCATCAACGATGAGTACGGCACCGACTGTGTTTGTGCGGGCATTATTCCACCGACGCTGGACTGCCAAGGTGTTCCCAACGGCCCCGCCATGCCGGGCACGCCTTGCAACGACAACAACCCGGCTACGGGCAACGATCACTGGAACGCTAACTGCAACTGTGTAGGTCAGGTGATCGACTGCAACGGCATACCGGGCGGCGCAGCCTTGCCGGGCACTTCTTGCGACGACGGCAACTCGGGCACCATCAACGACGTTTACGGTTCGGACTGTGCGTGCGCAGGCATTATTCCACCAACACTGGACTGCCAAGGAGTTCCCAACGGCCCCGCCATGCCGGGCACGCCCTGCAACGACAACAACCCGGCTACGGGCAACGACCATTGGAACGCGAACTGCAACTGTGTAGGTCAGGTGATCGACTGTAACGGCATACCGGGCGGCGCAGCCTTGCCGGGCACTTCTTGCGACGACGGCAACGCGGGCACCATCAACGATGTTTACGGTTTGGACTGTGCGTGCACTGGCATTATTCCGCCGACACTGGACTGCCAAGGTGTTCCAAACGGTCCTGCTATGCCGGGCACTCCTTGCAACGACAACAACCCCGCTACGGGCAACGACCATTGGAACGCGAACTGCAATTGCGTAGGTCAGGTGATCGACTGCAAAGGTGTACCGGGCGGCAGCGCTTTGCCGGGTACTTCCTGCGATGACGACAATCCGGATACGGATAACGATGTATACACGGACGACTGCACTTGCGTAGGCACGATATCCACATTGGCCCCACCACGCGTGCCGATCGTTGCCTCGGATTGCTCCGGGATACTTGGCGGAGGCGCGATTTTGGACGACTGCGGCATTTGTTCAGGAGGCCAAACGGGAATTGAGCCCAACGCGGATGAAGACTATGACGGTCTTATCCCCTGCGATGACAATTGCAGTACCGCATTCAATCCCGGACAAGCTGACTTTGACGAAGACGGAGTAGGGGACGCCTGCGACAATTGCGTGTGGTTAGCCAACGAAGACCAGGCCGACGTGAACGGTAACGGCATCGGCGACGCTTGTGAACTTGGTGCCACTGGCATTGAAGAGGTTTCCATGGATGGCGACGGCATGGCGATCTGGCCGAACCCCGCCCGCGAGCATGTAGTTGTGCGTTGCGATGCAGGGCAGGCCGCACAATTGCGCTTCTATGATCCGTCAGGAAGGGTGGTGGAAGAAGTGTCTTACCAACAGCAAGTAGATGTTTCGCACCTTGCTTCAGGCACGTACTTGGTGTTCGCGCTGGATGCGAACGGCAGGGCGATCGCTAGATCACGCTTCGTGAAGCTTTAGTCTGAAGAACAAGAGACAGGCCCAGATCGCCCCCCGGCGATCTGGGTCTTCTCGTTTCACGTAGAGAGGATCGTCAGGATCCTATCCAGATCTTTATTGTCCGTCACTTTCCCTGCGGCAACGGCCATTGAAAACGAGGTAAGTACCATCTCGCCGTTTACTACACCCACCATTTCACCAGCATGCCCAGCGATCAAGGCTTCCACAGCGGTAACGCCGGAACGACTGGCGAGTATGCGATCCGCCACCGTGGGGTTGCCACCGCGTTGCACGTGGCCAAGCACGCTCACGCGCGTTTCGTAATGTGCGTAGCGTTCCTTCACTTTTCGGGCTACTTCGTAGGCACCGCCTTCTTCATCGCCCTCCGCAACGATAACGATCACGGAGGATTTGCTCTTTTCCGCACGCTCCAACACCGCTATCAACTCCACGATGCCCTGCTTGCGCTCGGGAATCATAACGAATTCGGCACCGGCGGCGACGCCGCAGTGCATGGCGATCGCGCCGGAGCTGCGACCCATCACCTCCACGAAGAACAGCCGGTCGTGTGAGGATGCGGTGTCGCGGATCCGGTCCACCAGTTCCATGGCGGTATTGGTGGCGGTGTCGAAACCAATGGTGGTGTCCGTGCCGCCCATATCGTTGTCAATGGTGCCGGTGATGCCCACAATGGGCACGCCATGCTCTGCAATGAATACCTCCGCGCCGCGGAATGTGCCGTCGCCGCCGATGGCCACCAGTGCGTCGATGCCATGCTTGTCCAGTGTTTTCTTCGCCGCGAGGCGGCCTTCCAGAGTCATGAATTCTTTGCTACGAGCTGAACGGAGAATGGTGCCGCCACGCTGAATAATGTTGCTCACATCCCGCGTTCCCAGCGCTTTTACGTCATCCGTTACCAGGCCGTTGTAACCTTCCATGATGCCACTGACCTGCAAACCATGGTAATGTGCCGTGCGCACCACCGCGCGGATGGCGGCATTCATGCCGGGGGCGTCACCACCGGATGTGAACACGCCGATGTGTTCAATCGATTTTACCTTTTTCATTGCGCCGAATGTCGTGCTTTCACTCGTGAAAATACACTACGGTCGGCTTGAAACGTCCCGTGTAGGCGGCAGGGAGCGTATTTTTGTTCCGGATGGAACGGTTGCACACTCGGCTCTCAGTAGGATTTTTTCTGGCCTTTGTGCTGTTTTCCACGCTGCCACGCTCGCTCTTCCATCATTGCGAAGAAGAGCTATCCGTAGCCGTAGACAGCGCTACGTCCACGGTGCATGCCGATGCACATTGCCCCATCTGCGAAGCGCCGGTGCCGATCTGCCACGCAATTCCAGCCGTTGCTCTTACCGAACACGCAACGCTCTTGGCAGAAGTTGTGGCCGTGCGCATTTCTTCTGTCGCGAACATTAGCGCCGAAACACCTCGGCTCCGAGGGCCGCCGCAGGCGGTATAATGTGCGAACGGACCAAGGCCAAAGGCCTGCCCGGACTCGCGCGTTGACCGGTTTTTTCCGGTCTTGATTCTCCATTTTTCTTTTCACAGCGTAAGGCTTTCCCCTGTAGCGCCCAGTTGTGGCGTTGCCGTTTGCCATCATGGCCGGGCTGTTCAGGGGAACTTCCGCCATCTGCTTTCAACACACATCTCCTTTTGCATGAAACGCTTCTTTAGAACAATCCTCTTACTGCTGTTGGCGGCACCGGCCATGGCAGCGCCGGCTAACCCGGCGGCGGGGAAAACCACGCTTTCCGGCATCGTCACCGACAAGGCTTCCGGGAAAAGCATCCCCGGTGCCGAAGTTTATTTCCCTGACCTGCACACTGGCGCGGTAACGGACCTGGACGGGAATTACGTGATCCAAGATCTCCCCACGACAAAAGCATTGGTGAAGGTGAGCATGGTGGGTTACGCCACATTCACCGCCACCATCGATCTGGCCACGGAGACCACGCGCGATTTCGTCTTGTCGGAATCTGTTACCGAAATGCATGATGTGGTGGTGACAGGTAGTGCGAAGGCCACCGAATTGAAACGCGACCCCGTGCCAATTGCGATGGTGAGCAGGCGCTACTTGCGGGAAAATGCGTCCACCAATGCCATTGAGACGTTGAACAAGGTGCCGGGCGTAAGTACGGTGAGCACGGGGCCGAATGTCTCCAAGCCCTACATCCGCGGGCTTGGGGGCAACCGCGTGCTAACGCTTTTCGACGGCGTGCGGCAAGAAGGGCAGCAGTGGGGCGAAGAGCATGGCGTGGAAGTGGACCAGTTCCTGATCGACCGTGTGGAAGTGGTGAAAGGCCCGGCCAGCTTGATGTACGGCTCGGATGCATTGGCCGGTGTGATCAACTTGTTGCCTGCACCGCCAGTGCCTGCGGGAAGTTTGAATGATAGCGTGCTTGGCGCTTATGACACCAACAACAAGGGCATTTCCAGTTCTGTGAATTTGGACGGAAACAACGGGAACCTCTTGTACGGCGGGCGTTTTAGCGGGAAGATCGCAAGCGACTACCGCAACCGTTATGATGGCGAGGTCTACGGGACGAAGTACAACGAAAAGGACCTCAGCGCATACTTGGGTGTAAATCGATCATGGGGCTTCACGCGGCTGAAATTCAGCATCTACGATAACCTGCAAGAAGTGCCGGACGGCAGCAGGGACAGCACTTCGCGGCGTTTCACCTACCAAACTGCCGAGGAAGATGAAGCAGGGGTCATCGTTCCGGAAGCCGTGCTGAACTCCTACACCATTGCCGACCTGCGCCAGCACGTGCAATACTACCGTGCTACGGCCATTTCCAGCTTCAACATTGGCGGCAGTCGACTTACTTCCAAATTCGGCTTTTCGCGCAGCATACGGCGTGAATATGAGCATCCGCAAAGGCCCGACCTGCCTGGCCTTCACCTCATTCTCAACACCCTTACGTACGACTTGAAATACCATTTCGCGGAGCTCAACGGTTGGGAACCCACCGTGGGCGTGAACGGCATGGTGCAAGCCAACAATGCGGCCGGTGGAACGGAACTGGTTGTGCCGAGCTATCGGCAGTTCGACATCGGGCCATTCCTGCACACCAAGAAAACTTTGGGCAAATGGGATGTTTCAGGCGGCGTGCGTTACGACATTAGAAACTTCAGCAATGATGCGATGTTCACACGCATGGATCCGACCACCGGCTTTGACGTTGCTGCTGGCCCAAGCCCCGGCGACACGTCCGTGGTGAAACAGTTCGACAGCTATTCGCACATTTTCAACGGGGCAAGCGGCAGCCTTGGGGCCGCTTGGAACATGAACGAAAGGCTTACCCTGAAAGCCAACATCGGCCGCGGCTACCGTGCGCCCAGCGTGGCGGAAACATCCGCGAAAGGCGTTCATCCAGGCACGGGCTTGCAGCAACTCGGGGATGAAAACCTGCCGCCAGAATTCAACTTGCAAGAGGACCTCGGCCTGTTTTACGACGGTACGCATGTAACAGTAAGCGCGGAGGTCTTCAACAACACCGTAAGCAATTACGTCTACAACGAAAAGTTGGCGTCGGTCTCCGGTGGCGATTCACTCTTCATGCAGGACGGGCAAGCCTATCCGGTATTCAAGTTCAAGCAGACCACTGCGCGGCTTTATGGCGGGGAATTCAGCGTGGACGTGCATCCGCACCCGTTGGACCGGTTACACTTCGAGAACACGCTTTCATTCGTTTTTGCGGAGAATAGGGGAGGGAACGGGGCCTTGATCACGGACAGCACCAAGTACCTGCCGTTGATCCCGCCGCTGCACACCAACAGCGAACTGCGCTGGGACATGCCGAAGGGCGCGGGTAGCTTCAAACGCTTATTCGTGAAAGTCGGCGTACAAATGTTTGCCACTCAAGACCGGTTCTTCGCGGCATACGCTACTGAGACACGCACGCCGGGCTACACCTTGTTGGACGCGGGCTTTGGTGGCGATGTGGTGAACACGGCCGGCCGCACGCTCTTCTCCTTCACGGTGCTGGGTTCCAACTTGACCGATGTGGGCTATCAGAGCAACATGAGCCGTTTGAAGTATTTCGACGATTACCCCGTGAACGGCACAGGTCGCAGTGGCATCTACAACATGGGCCGCAACGTGAGCATCAAAGTAGTGGTGCCTTTTGACTTGAGAAGGAATGAAGCGAAACCAGTTCAGTAGAACAAAAAATATTTCGCGCCCGGATGAAATTTCCGGGCCGGTAAAGGCGTTCCGTTGGAAAGCCTGCCATGATTTTTCGCGCCTCGATCTTTCCTGCGTTGCTCATCGGGTTGTTATCCTGCGGAAATGTGGCTCCGATAAAGGAGTCGGCAGCTCCGGAAAATGCTGTCGTCGCTGTTGCGAAGGAGCGGGTTCCATTGGCACAAGTGCTGGATAGCCTGAAGGTGGATCCGCAGAAAATCTGGTTCTTGGTGATGAAGTCCAAGCGTGCATTCAAAGTGATGGTCGATAGCACGGAACTGCGCGTTTATCCTTGCGTGTTAGGCGAGCAACCGGTGGGGGACAAACGCATGCAAGGCGACAAGCGCACCCCGGAAGGCACCTTCACGTTCCGCAGCAAACGCAGGCCGCACAAATGGCATGTCTTCATCCACATCGATTACCCGAACGCTGAAAGCCGGCGGCGCTTCGCGGATCGGAAAGCAAGCGGTGAGATTCCGGCGAATGCGGCCATTGGCGGCGAAGTGGGAATTCACGGAGTGCCCGATGGCATGGACGAATGGATCACAACCGGCCAGGACTGGACCTTCGGCTGTATCGCCTTAAAAAACACCGATGTGGATGAGATCTATCCGTTGATCACGCCGTGGAAAACGAAGCTGGTGATTCGACCTTGACATGTAGGGGCGATGCATGCATCGTTCCTACCTATCAAACCCGTTCGGGAACTGCTGCTGCATCGCTTTGATGCCTTCCTTCACCTTCTCTTCTTGTTCGCCTTTGAACGCGGCCATTTTTTCGGCCAGTTTTGCATCGGAAACCGCAATGATCTGCACTGCTAACAGCCCGGCGTTGCGCGCGCCGTTCACGGCAACAGTTGCCACGGGCACGCCTGCGGGCATTTGCACGATGCTGAGGAGTGAGTCCCAGCCATCAATGCTGTTGCGGCTCTTAATGGGCACGCCGATAACGGGCAGCGTAGTAAGGGAAGCCACCATGCCGGGCAAATGTGCGGCTCCTCCGGCCCCGGCGATGATCACCTTCAGGCCACGGTCGGCGGCGCCTTTTGCGTAGGCCACCATGCGGTCAGGCGTACGGTGTGCGCTTACCACGGTAACTTCATAGTCCATATCGAATTCCTTCATCGTGTCCACCGCTTCGCGCATGATCTCCAGATCACTGCGGCTACCCATGATAATTCCGATCATACTGTTGTGTTTTTCGTTGTCTTATTCTTTTCTTGAGGCACGACTTTCGCATGTGCTTTTGCCACTTTCACAGCTTTATCCACAGCATCGCTAGTGGGAGCAACAATGGTGACATGTCCCATTTTTCTTCCGGAACGTGTTTCGCGCTTGCCGTAAAGATGGATGAAGGTTCCGGGTTCAGCCAAGAGTTCCGAAGCCCCCTTAAGCTGAGGTGTTCCAGTGCCGCCTTCGCCCACCAAGTTCACCATGGCCGCTTGGCCATGCATGCGCGTATCGCCTGTGGGCCAGCCCATATATGCGCGTAGTAGCTGGTCGAACTGGGAACTGGCGCAGGCCTCGATGGTGAAGTGGCCGCTGTTATGTGCCCGTGGTGCGGTCTCGTTCACGATCAGTTCGTTCTTCGGCGTAAGGAACATTTCCACGGCGTAGATGCCCGGTGCGTTGAATGCGTTTGCCACGTCCAACGCCAATGCTTTTGCGGCATCGATGATGGAAGTGGCGCAGCGTGCCGGCGCCAACAACAGGTCCACCATATTGAGTGTTGGGTCAAACACCATTTCAACCGGATCATAGGCCACCGTGGTGCCATCTGTTCCGCGTACTGCGATCACAGCAAGTTCCTTGGAAATTGGAACGCGTGGTTCCAACACACAAGGGCCGTCGAAGGCCCGCCCCATGTCCGCTGTATCCGTGATCGCCATTACGCCTTTACCATCGTAGCCGCCGGTGCGTGTTTTCAGGAACGCGGGCAATATGGCGGCATGTCTCTGGAGGTCCAATCCATTTTCGATCAAGGTGAATGCTGAGGTGGGGATTCCGTGCTTTACATAGAACTCCTTTTGCGCTCCTTTATCCTGAATAATGCGCAACGTGGCAGCGGATGGAATTACGGTTTTGCCTTGGCGTTCCAGCTCCATCAATGCGTCTACGCTCACATGTTCAATCTCAATCCCCACTACGTCCACGTCCTTAGCGAAGAGCAGTACAGTGTCGCGATCATCAAAGCGGCCTAGCGTGAAGCTGGTTGCCAAATGCGCACATGGGCAATCCGGGTCGGGGTCCAAGACGTGTACGTCCACATCGTAACGCAAGGCATTCTCCAGGAACATGCGTCCCAACTGGCCGCCGCCCAAGATCCCGATCCGCCTGTTACCGGCCATGGCCGCGAAGTTACCCGGTTGCGGACAATCGCTTCACCGGTGACGTGAACGGCTACTGCCGAATTGCACAAAACGGTAGCCGCAGGTGAGCTGCACGGCCCTGCTGGTAGGGTAGAGGGCATCGTCCTGCTTCAGTAGTTCGGTCATGCCTCCACAATAGCGCAAAGTGATGTCGAATCCCGATTTCCCGTCCAGGCCGATACCGGCCAACAGGCCCATTTCGGTAGTCTGCATGCGGTCTACCGCGTCCTTGCCATCGGCGGTGGCCATCACTGCGAATGCTCCAAACGCGCCAGCTTGAAGATTGAATGTGTGGTCCAAGAAGAATTTTGCTACCACGGGGAAATGCAAGTTCAAGGCTCGGAAGGCCAGGGTGCGGCCTTCGGCGACCTTCTGCGTTGCGCCTTGGTAGGAGAGCAGCAGTTCAGGTTGTAGCTCAATACGGTTGCCAACGCCGAGCGGCCCATAGACCCCGCCCAAAAAGCCGGGAACGGGCCGGAAAGCAGAGGCGGCAGACCGCCAGGTGGTAAGCTGTGGACCGCCTTTCAACCCGATACCGGAGGCAGGTTGTTGTGCCACCAACGCGCCAGCGGAACCGAGCAGAGCGAATAAGGTGAAGTGGCGGAACATGGGCATGGATTGCCCACCGCTTTACGCAAGGTGGATTGCCGGGTTTCGCAGATAAACCGCCTTTTCGACCAAGCCGTGTAATGCTTCGCTTCGGCAGAGAAAAGGGCCGCTCAACGCAATGTTCAGTGCATGCCAGCCGCGAACCTTACCGCATAACGCTTCCCGTCCAACGTCACCAAGACCTGGTAAACACCCGCAGCCAAATTGCCCATGGGGAGGTCAACCGAATTTCCTTGAGCCACCGGATGGGCAAGTATGCGCCCTGAGGCATCAGTCAATACCACTTGCTGTTCCTTGGCTTGTAACGGCCAGCCGATCGTGACATGGTCCGCAAATGTGCGCAAGTTCAACGAGCTTGGCGATGTTTCCGTGATTCCTGAAGGTCCGGTGATCATCACGGTGTAATCCTCTGTTTCACCCCAGGAGAAATCGACGCAGGGGTCCGGGTTGTTCGGCTCGCCGCCTGCAATGTCGGGGAACGAGCAACGCACACGCATGCGGGTGTTGCCGAGCACGGCATTGTTGGGCACGGTAAACGCAAAGCCGACCAATTGACTCGGTGCGCTGGTCAATATGGACCCCACCATCTCGTTCGTTGCGAAATCTTGGTTCCCATTAAAATCAATCCATACGGCCAAGTAATCCTCGTTGTAATAACCGGAGGTAACTTCCACGGTGTATGTGTTATTGCGTACCAATGTGGTGCTTAGCGACGTGTAATCCGAGTAGGTCGGCTCGTCATCCGCGCCTGTGCCCAGGTTTGCGATGCTGCCCAGGACCACGCCATCCACAAAATCACCATCAATGGTGCCATTTACCGATGTTGGGATGCAATAGGAACCTCCACTGCCTTGAATCACCACTTGGTAATCCTCGGTTTCGCCGTACTGATAGTTGTCACAAGGGGCAACCTCGGTAACGCCTGCTGCGAGGTAAACGCCCCGTACACGAAGTATGGTTGCGCCCGCGGGTGTGCTCGCCGGCACAGTAAAGGAGATAGTCTGGGTCTGGTTAATGGCGGTGGTGGTGAATTCACCTAGTTTTTCCCCAGCGCTGAAGGTGTCGTCACCGTTGTAATCGATCCAAGCCGCATAATGGTCAGGCTGATAGGATCCGCCTTGGATGGAAATCGTGTACGCCACGCCTTGGCCTAAGGTAGTGGAATAGCTGCCGGTGTAGTCGTGATAGGAAGGTCCGCTCGTGGATCCGCTGTTGGAGTTGTTGATGCTGCCCAGTACAACGCTGTTGATGTAGTCGCCGTCACTGGTGCCCGTTGTGGAAGTGGGGATACAGGGCCCGCCAGGTGTTGGGTTTCCGCATCCGGGGCTGCTCAGCAAGCCGGAGCGTATGCCGTTTACCACGCCGGTCATCACGTTGGATTGGCCCGTGGTGAACATCATGGTGCAGTTGCTGTAGTCCATGAAGTTCTCGTATTGCGTAAGGGTGCTGCATTTCATCAAATTCGTATTGCTGCAGCTGAAGGTGGGGCTGTCAGTGGATGGCGTATCGGAAATACCGTCGCCGGGGGAGCAACTTCCGCTTCCGCTGCCCCATGGATGGTTCAAACCGAGATAGTGACCCACTTCGTGCGTGGCGGTCCGGTCGCCGGTGCCGGTTCCGTAGTCATAGTCCAGTACCAGCCCGTCAATGGCGCTGCCCACAATGCCACCATACGGCAAATAGGCATAGCCGGCGGTGACCAGCCCTCCTGTAGCACCGCTGGTAATGTCGCAGATCCAGATGTTCAGGTATTGGGTCGGTGTCCAAGGAGCAATGCCCTTAGGTGCGCTCTTCATGTCATCCGTTTCGGTGTCCGGGTTGAACCATGTCTCCGTGGAATTCGTGCGCGTAATGCCGTCGGTGGGATTGCCGTTGGGGTCGACCGAGGCCAAACAAAACTCGATACCTACGTTGGCCCTTGAACCAGCGAACGTTGGCCGAACGCTGTTGTAGTCAGCATTCATGGCTTGGTAATCGGCATTCATCTGCGCGATGATGTTTTGGATCACCGTATTGGACACGTTCTCTGCCGTTGTGTTCCAGACTACGTGTACCGCCACCGGTATCGTCAGGAGGCCGCCGCCCCGGATGTATCCTTGTTCCAGCGCCGTTGCTTCAGCCGCAAGGTCCACATGCTGGCCGTGTTGTTCAAGCCAACGTTCAGTAATGGTGGATGACAAGCACTTGTCCTGTGCAACGGAAACGCCGGCCAGAATTAATGAAAGTGTAGCAAAAAAGTAGCGATATGCCATGGCTGTAACGGTTTGAACGGGTAAAATTAGCTGTTTGAAACTATTGCGCATAAAGCTCCGCGATCGCCTTTTCCGGTGCACCTGCGCTAAAGACACTGTTTCCCGCCACCAACACGTCCGCGCCGCCTTCTATCAAGGCCTTCGCGTTCGCATGGCTAACACCTCCATCCACTTCGATCAGGAAATTCGCGCCCAAGCGCTGCCGCAGCTCGCGTAAGGCATCCAATTTCCGGAAGGTGTTCGGGATGAATTTTTGCCCGCCGAAACCAGGGTTCACGCTCATCAGGCACACCAGGTCGATGTCATTCGCAACATCCTCCAGCAAAAGTGCCGGTGTATGCGGATTGATCGCGACACCGGCTTTCATGCCTTCTTTTTTGATGGCCTGAATGCTGCGGTGCAAATGCGTGCAAGCCTCGTAATGCACCGTAAGGCGGTCCGCGCCAGCTTCACAAAAAGCCGGTATGAAGCGGTCCGGCTTAACGATCATCAAATGGACGTCCAAGATTTTCTTCGTCAAAGGGCGCACCGCCTTAATAACCGGAAAGCCGAAACTGATGTTGGGCACGAATGCCCCGTCCATCACATCCAAGTGCAACCATTCCGCAGCACTGCGGTCGATCATTGAAACGGCTTCGCCCAAATGGGCGAAATCAGCGGAAAGCAGGGAGGGGGCAACAATGTGGGCCATGGCTGGCCGCTAAGGTATTGCCCACGCTTTAAGCAGATGGAAAGTGGAAATTACAGGGCCCCCGGAATTCAATCGTCGAGGTATGTCCGCAGTCCGCGGCCACGGCCTGCATGCTTCAACCGGCGAATGGCCTTTTCCTTGATCTGGCGGACGCGCTCGCGGGTGAGGTCGAACTTGCGGCCGATCTCCTCTAACGTATGCGGCTGGTGGCCTCCTAAGCCGAAGTAGAGGCGGATCACATCGCCTTCACGACCGGTGAGCCCGTCGAGCGAACGTTCCACTTCTTGCCTCAAACTGTCGTTCATCAGCTCCTGCATAGGGTCGGGCTGATCGGAGTTGCTCATCAGGTCGTACATGTTGCCGCTGTCCCCATCATCGCGCATGGGTGCGTCCATGCTGAGGTGGCGCGCGGTATTGCTCATGCTGGTCTTCACTTCGTCCAAGCTCATTTCCAGCAGTTCGGAAAGTTCCAATGCGGTGGGTGGACGTTCGTGCTCCTGCTCCAAGCGTGCAAAGGCCTTGTTGATCTTGTTGATGGATCCGATCTTGTTCAGCGGCAAGCGCACAATACGGGCTTGTTCGGCCAAGCTCTGGAGGATCTGTTGCCGGATCCACCACACGGCGTAGCTGATGAATTTGAAACCACGCGTCTCGTCGAAACGGCCGGCGGCTTTGATCAATCCGAGGTTTCCTTCGCTGATCAGATCGGGCAATGTGAGGCCCTGGCCTTGGTATTGCTTGGCCACGGAAACAACGAAGCGCAGGTTCGCCTTGCAGAGCGCTTCCAATGCGTCGTTGTCGCCCTGCTTGATCTTGCGGGCAAGTTCCACTTCCTCCTGGGCGGTGATCAATTTCACCTTGCCGATCTCGGTGAGGTATTTGTCCAGCGACGGAGTGTCGCGGTTGGTTACCTGCTTGGAGATCTTGAGCTGTCGCATACGTGCCATGAGCGCTGAATAGGGGAGTGGGACTGGGGTGTTTGAACGGTTACTTACGGCCCGTGGTTACGCTTTGGACCGGAATTCTCCCCAATGTTGGCGCGGTTGACGACCAGTACGGCATTCCATGCGATGAATGACTGAAAAACCAGAAAGGTCCATTTTGGGGGAGGGGGCAGGGGGGGAAAGGGGGGGGGGGGCGGGGCCCACCGGGGTTTCCCGGCAAGGGGGGGGGGGGAGGAACGCGCGGGGGAAAGGGGGGGCGGGGGGGGGGTCTTTATCCGAAGGCGTTCTATGCGGTGCTGAAAAACAGAAAGGCCGCCTTTTCAGGGGCGGCCTTTCGTTCAATAGCGTAATACAGGCTTAGTTGTCCCTGCGCGGTCCGCGGTCGCGGAACTCGCGGCGCGGGCGCTCTCCACGCTCGCGGCCTTCGCCTTCCATGGCGGGTTCGCGCTCAACGTAGCCTTCAGGTTTCGGCATCAGGACTTTGCGGCTCAGCTTCAACTTTCCGGTGCGGGGGTCTTTGCCCACCACTTGGAAGTCGATCATCTCGCCTTCTTTCAGCACGTCCTCAACGCGCTCAATGCGCTTCCAGTCCAGCTCGCTCACATGCAACAGGCCGTCGGTGCCGGGGAAGATCTCCACGAACGCGCCGTAGGGCATGATCGTCTTCACCTTGCCGGTGTAGGTAACGCCCATTTCCGCAGTGGGAGGGAAGGCGATGGCTTTGATGCGGGCAAGTGCGGCATCGATGCCGGCCTTGTTGTCGCTCATGATCTGCACGTGGCCCATGCCGTCTATTTCGTCGAGCGCGATGGTGGTCTTGGTCTCGGCTTGGATCTCTTGGATCACGCGGCCACCAGGTCCGATCACAGGTCCGATACTTTCCTTCGGGATCTCGATGCTCACAATGCGTGGTGCGTGCTCCTTGTAGTCTTCGTTCGGCTTGGTCATCGTCTTCATCATCTCACCGAGGATGTGCAGACGGCCTGCGCGGGCCTGTTCCAAAGCTTGGGCGAGCACCTCGTAGCTGAGGCCGTCCACCTTCATGTCCATCTGCGTGGCGGTGATGCCCTTCTCGGTGCCTGTCACCTTGAAGTCCATATCGCCCAAGTGGTCCTCGTCGCCGAGGATGTCGCTGAGGATGGCGTATTTGCCGTCCGGGTCACTGATCATGCCCATGGCGATGCCGCTCACAGGTGCTTTGATCTGGATGCCGGCGTCCATCAGCGCGAGGGTGCCGGAGCACACCGTGGCCATGGAACTGGAGCCGTTGCTCTCCAGAATATCGCAGTTCAGGCGGATGGTGTACGGGTTGTCCGTGCCGGTGGGGATCATCGGCTTCAAAGCGCGCAGTGCCAAGTTACCGTGGCCGATCTCACGACGGCCGGGGCCGCGGATGGGGCGCACTTCGCCAGTACTGAAGCTGGGGAAGTTGTAGTGCAGCATGAAGGTATCGCTGCGCTTCACCAAGGCCGTGTCCACGGTCTGCTGGTCCATTTTGGAACCAAGCGTCACCATGTTGATGGCCTGGGTTTCACCACGGGTGAAAATGGCGCTTCCGTGCGTTCCGGGCAGCACGTCCACTTCGCTCCAGATGGGGCGGATCTCATCGGTCTTGCGACCGTCGAGGCGAACGCCTTTCTCCAGCACAACGCGGCGTACACCGGCTTTCTGAGCCTTCTTGAAGTAGCGGGCCAACATGGCCTTCTTCGCTTTTTGCTCATCGGTGAGCGTGGCTACAACGTCATCCTTCACCTTGTTGAAGGCTTCGCTGCGCACTTCCTTGGCGCTGGCCTGAAGGGCAATGTCGTAATACTTCTGGAAGGTGGCGTCGTAGATGGCCTTGGCCAGATCGGCATCGTTTTCCTCGTGGTTGTAAGTGCGCTTGGTCTGGCTCTTGGGCACTGCGGCGGCGAGCTCATTGATCACGCGCACTTGGTCCTGAATGGCCTTGTGGGCGATCTTGATGCCCTCGATCATCTCAGCTTCGCTCACTTCGAGCATTTCGCCTTCCACCATCAGCACGTCGCTGGCGGTGCCGGCAACAATGAGGTCGATGTCTGAACCTTCCATCTCTTGGAAGGTCGGGTTCACCGTCCACTTGCCGTCTTTACGGATGATGCGCACTTCGCTCACCGGCCCGTTGAAGGGGATGTCGCTAACGGCCAATGCGGCGGAAGCAGCCAAGCAGGCCAGTGCATCGCTGGGGTTCTGCTTGTCGGTGCTCATCAGGCTGATCTGCACCTGCGTATCGCCGTGGAAATCGTCGTTGAAGAGCGGGCGCAGGGCACGGTCCACAAGGCGGCTTACCAGGATCTCACCGTCGCTGGGGCGGTTCTCACGTTTGAAGAAGCCTCCGGGGAAACGGCCGGCGGCGCTGTATTTCTCACGGTATTCCACCTGCAAAGGCAAAAAGTCGATGCCCTCGCGGGCTTCCTTGGTGGCCACTACGGTGGCGAGAAGGATGGTGTCGCCGCAACGGACGGTTACGCTGCCGTCGGCTTGCTTGGCGAGAATGCCTGTCTCCAGGCTGATGGTCTTGCCACCGCCTAAGTCGATGGTCTTTTTTATTCCTGTTGGTTTCATCTGTTTTCGTGACACGCCTTTCGTGCCTTTTGTTGGTTGATTGTTTTTCTGTTGGGTGCCTTCAACAACCTATCGAATGGCTGTAAAAGGGAAAAGGGCGACCGTTGCACACGGGTCGCCCTTCTGCCGGTAAGAAATGCAAATTGTGTGCTCCACCGGCGTGGAACTCACTTGCGCAGACCGAGCTTCGCGATGATCGCGCGGTAGCGATCGATCTGGTGGCTCTTCAAGTAGCCCAAAAGCTGCTTGCGCTTGCCTACCAAGCTCAGCAAAGCCGTCTCGGTGCGGTGGTCCTTTTTGTTGGTCTTCAAGTGACCGGTAAGGTGCTCAATGCGGTGCGTGAACATGGCGATCTGCCCTTCTGCGCTGCCCGTGTTGGTAGCAGCGCCACCGTGGGTCTTGAAAATCTCCTGCTTTATTTCTTTCGTTGCGATCATGGTCGTAGTGTCTGCCTCTTTGGTGTCGCCCGTTTGGCGGTTTGAGGGCGCGAATGTACGGTTTTTTTGGTTCTCCACAGTGTCTCTGACTCGGAACACCATGTTCTATTGTCCTTCCGCAGAGTCTCCGCTTCGAGGGGGAATTCCCGAATACGAACGCCGGACAACTAACAACGGACAACTAAGACCGGAACATCAAAATAAGCTGCGCCAGCTTCCCCTTCAAGTCCTTCCGCTCCACGATGAGGTCCAGAAACCCATGTTCCAGCACAAATTCGCTGGTCTGGAAGCCGGGCGGCAGGTCGTGACCGATGGTTTCGCGCACAACGCGCGGGCCGGCGAAGGCCACCAACGCTTTCGGCTCGGCGATGTTGAGGTCGCCCAGCATGGCGAAGCTGGCGGTAACGCCTCCAGTTGTAGGGTCGGTGAGAATACTGATAAAAGGCAGACCTTTCTTGGCCATTAGGCTGAGCTTGGCGCTGGTCTTGGCCATCTGCATCAGGCTGAAGCCGGCCTCCATCATACGGGCACCGCCGCTTTTGCTGATGATGATCAAAGGGCACTTACGGCGCATCGCCATGTCGGCGGCCATGGCGATTTTTTCGCCCACCACGCTGCCCATGCTACCACCAATGAATTTGAAATCCATGCAGGCGATCACTACCTGTTGCTTCTCCAATTTGCCTTCTGCAGCGCGGAGTGCATCGTTCAGTCCGGTATCCTTCCGCGTCTTGGCCAAGCGGTCAACATACTTTTTCGTGTCCTCGAATTTCAGTGGGTCAGCAGCGATCAGCTTGGCTCCGATCTCCTTGAACTTGTTGTCATCAAAGAGGATGCTGAAGTACTCCGCGCTACCGACTTTCTCGTGGTGCTGGCATTTCGCGCAGACCCAGAGGTTCTTCGCATGGTCGTCGGAGGTCATGATCTCCGAGCATTCCGGGCACTTGTACCAGAGGCCCTCGGGGGTCTCCTTCTTCTCCTCGGTGGCGGTGGTGATGCCTTCTTTGACGCGATTGAACCAACCCATAAGTGATGTTTGATGAAGCGAATGTAAGGGTATGGTTCTTTTCACCACAGAGACACAGAGAGCACGGAGGAACTACAGGTAATTGGTGATTGGTTGCTGGTGATTGGTGATTGGATAGCAGTACCCGGATCACAATGGTGGTGGCAGCACCGGTTGGACTATCAAGCTGAAGCAACGGGCAGTCGGCCTACAGCCGTCGACTCACCAACCACCACTCACCACTCACCCTCCACTGTGCTTATGCAATCGTCACCTTCTTATCCAAGTACACGTCCTGAATGGCGTTCAGCAATTGGATGCCTTCCTTCATCGGACGCTGGAAGGCTTTGCGACCACTGATGAGGCCTTGGCCACCGGCGCGCTTGTTGATCACTGCGGTGCGCACGGCTTCTGCCATATCGCTAGCGCCGCTGCTGGCTCCGCCGCTGTTGATCAAGCCGATGCGGCCCATGTAGCAGTTGGCCACTTGGTAGCGGCAAAGGTCGATGGGATGATCGGTGGAGAGATCGCTGTAGACCTTCTTGTGCGTTTTGCCGTATCCGCTGCCCATGGCATTGTAGCCACCGTTGGATTCAGGCAATTTCTGCTTGATGATGTCCGCTTGGATGGTAACGCCCAAGTGGTTGGCCTGCGCGGTGAGATCGGCAGCGGTGTGGTAGTCTTTGCCGTCTTTTTTGAAACCCGGATTGCGCAAGTAGCACCAAAGGATGGTGGCCATGCCCAGCTCGTGCGCGTACTGGAACGCCTCGGCCACTTCTGTGATCTGGCGCGTGCTTTCCTCGCTGCCGAAGTAGATGGTGGCACCCACCGCCACGGCGCCCATGTCCCACGCGCTTTCCACGGTGCCGAACATCACCTGGTCGAAACGGTTCGGCAGGGTCATCAGCTCGTTGTGGTTGATCTTTACGATGAATGGGATCTTGTGGGCGTATTTGCGGGCCACGCTGCCCAGCACACCATACGTGGAGGCCACGGCATTGCAACCGCCTTCCATGGCGAGTTCCACAATTTTGTCTCCGTCGAAGTAGATGGGATTCGGTGCGAAGCTGGCCCCGGCACTGTGCTCAATGCCTTGGTCCACGGGCAGAATGCTCATGTAACCACTGTTCGCCAAGCGGCCATTGCCATAAAGCGCCTGAATGCTGCGCATCACCTGCGGATTACGGTTGCTCAGCGCGAAAGAACGGTCCACGAAATCAGCGCCGGGCAGGTTGAGTTGGCCTTTGGTGATGGTTTTACAGGTGTGGCCCAACAGGCTTTTCGCGTCGGCGCCCAACAGTTCTTCCAGTTTTCCGGTTTTCAAAGTGCTCATGCGGAGTTCGTAAAAATTTGGCCGCGAAGGTAGGGGTTTCAAGGGGTGGAGGCAATGGAGGAGATGAGAGTATTTGGACGCGGAGGCGCAGACCGTGCTCCGCCGAAGCGGCTACGCCCAAGTGAGGGCGCAGAGAAGAGTGGCTGTGGCAGTGGGCAGTAGCAGTCGGCAGTTGGCAGCAGCCGTCCAGTCACAAATCACCAGCCACCAATCTCCTTGTTGCATTTCTCAGCGCCTCCGCGCCTCTGCGTCCAACCCTTCGTACCCCATTTTGCATTTCTCAGCGCCTCCGCGCCTCTGCGTCAAACCCTTTCTGTATCTCCACACTCAGAACGGATACCCAATTCCCAAATTGAAGTTCAGCTTATCGCCCAAGGTGGTGCCCAAACCTTCGTCTTTTGGTTGGAAGAGCCAGCGTTGGCCCATGGGCAGTGCCGGGTCTTTGGTCTGCAGGCCCAAGTCGAAGCGGACGATGAAGAAATCGAAATTGAGGCGTGCGCCTATGCCGGTGCCAATGGCCAATTCCCCGGGTACCTTGGCGAGTTCAAAGCCACTGCCGGGTTTGGCGGGGTTTTCTTTCCGGTCCCAAATGTTGCCGATGTCGACAAAGAAGGCACCTTCCAAGTAACCCACTAATTTGAACCTGTATTCGGCATTGCCTTCGATGCGGATCTCGCCCACACGGTCGAACGCGTCCAGCGGCGCCCGGTAGCTGCCCGGCCCGAGGGATCTTGCGCGCCAAGCTCTTAGTCCGTTTGCACCGCCGCTGAAGAAGCTGCTTTCAAAGGGCAATACCTCCAAATTTCCGTAAGGGACACCCATGCCTGCGGCCACGCGGAAGGCCAAGCTGCTTTTGGCGTGCAAGGTGTGGTGCCAGCGCAGTTCGTTGTCCAACTTCACGAACTGGGCGAAGCGCACGCCTCCCAGCGTGTAGAAGCTGTTACCGGCGGTGTCCGTTTGTTGTTGCAACCCCAGTGCTTCATTGCTTAAGCGCAGCAGGTTACCGGAAGTTTGCAGGGTGGGCCGCCAGAAGAACACGGTGGGCTTGGGGTTGGCGGCGTCCTGCGTGTTCAATGTGAGTGTGAGCCTTCCCCCGGCGATCACGTGGTCCGTGTAGCTGTCGCGCAACAAGGCATCGTTCGCGGTGGTTATGAAGTTGCGAAAATCCTCGCTGATCAAGGGAATGCGGATGAAGTTGACATCCATGGGGTAAAGGCCCCAGGTGATGTTGCCGCCCCTGTTCCATTCGTAGCCGTAGCTCACTTTGGCCAAGGTGCGCGTGTAGTCCGGGCGGCGCTGGTAGTTGTACAGCACGTTGATGGCGGAAACGCGCCCCCATGTGCGCGGCCAACGTTCGTCAGTGTTCCAGAAGGGAATGATGAATCGCGGAAAGCGGATTGTGACTTCCGGGCCCAGTTCCACGGTGTTGAAAATGGCATTGCGCTGCACGGCTAATGTGGCATCATCGCCCGCGTTGGTGCCGCCAAGGCTTTGCTGAGCTTCAAGGCCGATGTTGAACTGCGCTTGAATGGAACCTGTGCTGCGGAAGAGGTTCTTGTGCTTGTAATTCAATCCGCCGGAAACGCCGAGAAAGCCGCCACGGTTGGTCCCGAATCCTTCCAACGAAAGGTTCTGCAATTTGCTGGGGATGGTCGTGATGAGCACGTCCGCTTCGCCGGGCCGGCGCGTGTCGGTGGTGTCGTACGCTATGTCTACACGGTCGAAGATTCGCAGCCCGGTAAGCCGCCGGTAAGTGCGGTCGTTGGCGGTTTGCGCATAACGCGCGCCGGGCTTCAGCAGCAAATTGGGAGCAAGCGCTTTGGGCCGGTATTTTGGTTTTTTGCCGTCGAAAAGGAAGCTGAAATCCTTGTAGTCCGTGGTGTCGGTCTTCAGCGGGATCGCGCCGAAAGGCGTGCGTTGGCGAATGTCCATGATGACATCCCCGATCTTCCAAACAGTTCCTTCCGGCGTGCCCTTCAAGCCCCGCCGACCGCGGGCAGCAGGCCGTTCGATGCGCAGCACAAGATCCACTTCGTGGTCGCCAGCGGTGGTGTCGGCCACGTATTGCAGCAGTTCGCGGGTGAAGTAGAGGTAGCCTTTTTCATGCAGCAGGTCCGTGATACGGCCGCGTTCCAAGTCCAGCACATCGGCATCGAAGCGCATGCCCGGTACAAGCAGGCTTTTAGGCGCGGCGGCGCGCAGCAGGCTGTCTATCGCGGGGTCGTCCACGGCCCAATGCGCGGTGCAAAGCGTGTAAGGCCGGCCTGAGGTGATGGTGTACTGCACTTCCGCCTTGGGCTGCGAAAAGTGGCGGCCTAATTTTTCAGAGAACCATTTGCGACGCTGGAAGTAGACGGTGTCGTACACGGCGGCATTGAAGTACCCTTCCTTGGTCATGTAGAGTTTCAACTGGTCTGCACTGCGTTGTGTCAACGTGCTGTCCAGGATTGTAGGCGGCTCGCCCACATCCTCCCTGGCCCAAGTGCGCAAGGCTTTCCGGCAGGTCTTTGGTTTTGGCAGGCGCGGTTTTTTGCCTTTAGCGGCGCGGGCCTCGTTCTTCGCCGTGCGTTTGTCGGCTTTTTGCTCATTCTTCAACGCGCAGGCCGAATCCAGTTCGGCTTGCCGAATAGCGGTTTTTTCGGGATCGCTGAGGTTGTAGAGATGCAAGTAAAGGCGTTGCCCAAGCACCTTGTTGTTCGGTTTTTGCTTGATGATGGCGCTGAGTTCGTCCTTGGTGAGGTCCGGCGCGTTGGAATTGATGCGGTTCTTCACCAGTAGATAATCACCTTGCGGAACCCGTTTTGTGGGGTTGCAGGCCGCAAGCAACGCCATGGCGAAGGCACACAAGGCGATATGGGCGGGGCGGACGGAACGCACGGGTGGGCTACTTTGTGCCGCAGTTTACCGAAAACCGTGCCGCGGCGCGCGAAGTTATCCCGGCAAAAATGAGCGGAAGTCCCCAATTGAAGCGTGTTCGCGCTTTGCACCGGAGGAAGGAACGGGAGCAACAGGGCCTGTTTCTGGTGCAAGGTCGGAAACTGGTGATCGAACTTTTGGCCTCGTCCTTGGAGGTTGAAGAGCTGTATGCAACCGGGGAAGCCGCGCAGGAATTGGGCCTTCTGCCGAGTGAAAGCCAAGCACATGCGCAGGAAAGCGCAACTCCGCGACCATCCTTCCCATGCACGACATGGAGCGCATGGGCACGTTGCAAAGCGGGAACGAGGTGCTCGCAGTAGTCCGCATACCGGCGCCAACCGCGCTGCACATGCCGGGTTCCGGGCGATTCATCTTAGCGCTGGACGGTGTTTCGGATCCCGGAAACTTGGGCACATTGCTGCGCATAGCGGATTGGTTCGGCGCTGCGCAGGTCTGGTGCGCAGGCGGTGTGGACCCGTTCAATCCAAAGGCGGTGCAGGCCAGCATGGGTTCGTTGTTCAGGCTTCAACCATGCGCGATAGACGACTTGCCCGCTGCGTTGGCGCAAGCACAAAAGGCGCAGGTCGCTGTTTACAAGGCCGAAGCATCAGGGGCGAATGTTTTCAGTGTGGGCTTGAAGAAACCGTGCATTCTCGTAATGGGAAGTGAATCCCATGGCCTTTCAGAAGGTGTACGATCCGCGCCGGGAACGTCCATCGCTATTCCCGGTGGCGGCGGTGCCGAATCGTTGAATGTTGCGGCCGCCGCAGCGGCGTTGTGCATGGAATTGATCAGGCCTTGAAGTAGCCGGATTCAGCCGCGCCAGCACACTCCGGATAGACCAAGGCGACAAGACGCATCACGGTTTTACCAGTTGGTCTTCACCCTTCAACAAACGGCATTTGCCTTGGAACGCCAAACGTTGCGTTACGCTTTTTCGGAGATGCCCGAACAACACCAACGTGTCAGCTTGCGGTTGCCCGAAGAGCAGTAGGGTAGTGTTCAATCGCCATTGCCCGTCAGGCATCAATGACCGGTCGTACCACGCCACGCCCACGGTGTCCGGCAGCACCTCGCCGGCAAATACTTCCGCTTCGTAATAGACCTCGCTGCCGTCATGGTCGAGCAATCGGCCTGGCATTTCCCATTTGCGTGCGGCAGCAGTTGCCGTGTGGTATCCCGGCGATTCCACATACAGCGTCCGGATGCCTTTTGCGGATGTGTCCTTACCGCTGAACAAGTACCATTCGCGGCCCAGTTGTGCCGTTACCTTGTCCATGTAGCGCAGGTCCGTTGCCGGGAAGCGCAATGTGTCGCCGTTGGAAAACGCGATCGCGGAAGCGTTGTTTTTCACGGGATGCCAATCGCCATTTGGCTGCTGGGGAATGGAATCGGGTGCAGAAACTTTGGCGGCAGGAATAACCATTCCCGATTCCATGTGTTGCGGGGGTGGCTCGGCGGGTGCCATGCAGGCCACCGAGGCACAAATGATAATCCAAGCAAGGATCTTAGGCTGTTCCAGCGTGAAGCTGCGCATGGAGGGGCAAGGTACTGTTGGGACGGGCAAGGAGCGCATCATAGGCCCGGAATTCTTGGGATACTTTGCCTTGTGTGTTCGTTTACTCAATTCGTTTTTTGCTTTTCTGCTCAGTGTCCACTTCGCGAGACTCTGAGGTGAACTTATAGCAACTGCCCGGCCAGCCAGCGCAATTGCAGCTCCGCCACTTTGGCCTCGAATTGCGCTGTCAACAGCCTGTTTTCCGCAGCCACCACGCCCTGTTGCACATCGCGGAACTGCACGGCCGTGCTTACGCCGATGCGGTAACTTTCCAACGCCACCTGCATTTGCGTGCGTGTTCCGCCGAGGTTTTCTTCTTCCAAGGCTACGCGCTGTTGGGCATTTTCATACTGGCTCCAAGTGTCCAGCACGTTGCGCTGCATTTCCAGTTGTGCCTGCTGAAGCGAAAGGTCAGCTTGCTCTCCTGCCAACTTCGCTTGCTTCACCGCCTTGATGGCGCCGCCGCGGAACAATGGCACGCTCAGGGTGAGGCCATATTGCGGGCCTAAACGTTGATTGCTTTTCAAAAAGCCGACTTCCGAGGTGCTTCGCGCATAGCCGTAGTTCGCGAAGCTGTTCAGTTCGGGGAACAACGAGCCGCGCAATTCCTTTACGGAAAGATCGGCGACAATGCGCTCTTCGCGGGCTTGTTGCAGCGTGGTGTTCGTTGCCAGTGCAGCTTGTTGCAGCGTTGAAAGTTCCAACGTTTCAGCAACGGGGATCACGGTGTCCACAGTGAATGCGGTGCCGGGATCACGGGCGAGCAGTGTGTTCAACGCCGTCTTGGCCATGGCGGTCTGTTGAAGCAACGCGAGCATTTGTGCGCTGTCCGTGCTGAGGTCCAGTCGTGCTTGCACCAATTCCAAACCGGATGATGAACCAACACGTTCACCGGTCTCCGTGATCATCAAGCGTTCCCGCGAGGTCTGCATGGCTTCGCGTTGCACCAGCACGACTTTTTCGAGCTGCACCAGTTGGTAGTACGCGGTGAGCACATCGTACGTGGTGCCTTCAAGTTCCTGCCGCAGTTGACTTTCGCCGATGCGCTCCAAGGCGGCCAGCCGGTCCTTCGCCGCGAACATCGACAGGCCGTCGAACAACGTCCAGTTCAGTTCTACATCGCCGCTTAGAGACTTCGCGTTGGCGTTGTCGGCGTCGCGGTTTTCTCCGCTGAAGAATTCCTGCTTCGTCGCTGCATTGTCCACGCTGTATGCGCCGTTTGCGTCCAGCGAAGGCAGCATGCCAGCCGCGCCGGGGGTGTTGCCCAGCTTGGCGATCTCCGCAGCATTGCGAGCAATACGCACGCCGTGGTTGTTCTCCAAGGCGATGCGCACGGCCTCATCGGCGGTGAGGTGCTGAGCGGCTACGGGCAGCACCAGCGCGGTGGCTATGGCGAAGGCAAGATGTCTCATGCTTCAAGCTGTTGTGTTGAAGGATCTTGTGTGTTGCGCAATTTCGCCTTCTTCGGATCGTCCGTGCCGCTGGCCATGTAGCTGTACAGCGCGGGCACCACGAAAAGGGTAAGAACTAGCGCGAAGAGCAAGCCGCCAACAATGGCCACGCCCATGGGCACGCGGCTCTTGGAAGCTGCGCCCAAGCCCAGCGCGATAGGCAGGGAACCGAGTGCCATTGCCAAGGTGGTCATCAAAATGGGGCGGAAACGCTGTCGGGCGGAATCGGCCACGGCGGCGGTGCGCAACAGGCCATGATCCTGGCGTTGGTTGGCAAATTCCACGATCAAGATCCCGTTTTTGGTGACAAGGCCGATGAGCACGATGATGCCGATCTCACTGAATATGTTCAGCGTATGATCGCCCAACCACAGGCTGAGCAAGGCGCCGGCGATGGCCAGCGGCACGGTGAACATCACGATCAACGGGTCCACCCAACTTTCAAATTGCGCCGCAAGGATGAGGAAGATCAGAGCCAATGCAAGCAGAAATGCAAAGACCAAACTGCTGGAGCTTTCTGCGAACTCTTTGCTTACACCAGCAAGGGAAGTGCTGAAGTTGGATGGCAACGTTTCCTTCGCGATGCGGTCCATGGCCGCGATGCCGTCGCCCAACGTCTTGCCTTCTGCCGGGTTGGCGCTCACGGTAGCGCTCACGTAACGGTTGTAGCGGAAGAGCTGCGGCGGGTTGCTGCGGCTGGTAAGCGTTACGAGGTTGTCCATCTGCACCAACTGGCCCTTGTCGTTGCGCACGTAGGCGCTGGTGAGGTCGAGCGGCTTGTCGCGGTTGTCGCGTGCGGCTTGGCCGATCACTTGGTACTGTTTGCCTTTGAAGATGAAGTAGCCGAAGCGCTGGCCGCTGAAGTAGAGCTGCAGCGTTTGCGCGATGTCCTTTACGCTCACGCCCAACGCCTTCGCGCGGTCGCGGTCGATCTCCACGTTCAGCTCAGGCTTGTTGAACTTCAAATTCAGGTCCACCACGGAGAAGGTGGAATCCGCCTGTGCGGCTTCCATGAATTTCGGGATCACATCGCGGAGCCGCTCGAAATCGGGCGCTTGGATCACGTACTGCACGGGCAATCCCGCGAATCTTCCGCCGCCGATGGTGGCTTCCTGCACAGCGAACGTACGCGCGAAGTTGAATTGCTGGGCGAGGCCCATGGTGCGTTTCGCGAGATCATCCTGCGACATTTTGCGGTCTTCAGGCGGCACCAGCGATACGCGAACAAAACCCGTGTTGGTGCTGGCTGTGGAGCCAAAACCAGGTGCGGTGACGGACAAGATGCTCTGCGATTCCTGCATCGTATCCACCAGCCCGATGATGTTGGACAAGTAATCATGCATCTTGTCGAAGCTGGTGCCTTCCGGCGCGGTGCTCATCAGCATAAAGCGGCTCTTGTCCTCGTTCGGCGCAAGCTCGCTGGGAATGTCATTGCCGATGAACCAGATCATGCCCACGCAGATCGCCATGATGGGGAAGGTGAGCCAACGGCGCTTGAGGAATTTTGCGAGCAAGCTGGAGTAGCCGTCGGTGAGCCATTCGTAGAAGCGCTCGGTGCTGGCGTAGAAACCGTTGGGTTTGTCGCGGTGTTTCAGCCAGCGTGCGCTCATCATGGGCGTGAGCGTAAGGGAGACCACTGCGCTGATGAGCACCGTGCCCGCCACCACCACGCCGAACTCGCGGAACAAACGTCCGGTAAGGCCGGAGAGGAAGACGATGGGCAGGAACACCGCCGCAAGCGTGATGGTGGTGCTGATGATGGCGAAGGTGATCTCCTTGCTTCCGCGATGGCCCGCTTCAATGGGGTCCATTCCGCCCTCGATCTTGGCGTAGATGTTCTCCAGTACGATGATCGCGTCGTCCACCACGATGCCCGTGGCCAGCACGATCGCCAGCAATGTGAGGATGTTGATGCTGAAGCCCGCGACGTACATGATGAAGAAGCCGCCGATCAACGAGATCGGGATCGCGATCACGGGGATCAAGGTCGTGCGCCAGTCGCGTAGGAAAACGAAGATGATGATGACCACCAGCAAAAAGGCGATCACGATGGTGTGCTCCACTTCGCTAATGGCCTTGCGGATGCTCACGGTGGTGTCCAGTGCCATGGTGTAGCGCAGGTCCGCCGGCATGTCTTTCTTGATCTCGTTCACGCGCTCGTAAAACGCGTCCGCGATGGCGATGTAGTTGCTGCCCGGCTGCGGCGTAACGGCCACGGCCACCATGGGCACGCCGCCATCGCCGCGCAACATCGTCTTCTCATTCTCCGGAAGCAATTCGGCCTTGCCGATGTCGCGCATGCGCACCACGTTGCCACCGTCTTCGCGGATGATCATGGCATTGAACTGGTCCGCCGTTACGAGCCGCCCCAACGTGCGGATGGTGAGCTCAGTATTCGCCCCTTCAATGCTTCCGCTGGGCAGTTCCACGTTCTCCCGCGCCAAAGCATTGTTGACATCCAGCGGCGTGATGCCGAGGCCAGCCATCTTCAGCGGATCCAAGAGCAGCTTCATGCTGTATTTCTTTTCGCCCCAGATCTGCACGGTGCTTACGCCGGGGATGGTCTGGATCCGCTCCTTGAACTGGTTCGTGGCGATGTCCGTGAGCTCCAACAGCGAACGCTGGTCGCTCTGGATCGTCATGCTCACAATGCTGCCGGCGTCGGCGTCGCTCTTTACGGTGATCGGCGGGTCAACGTCTTGGGGAAGGGTCTTGAGCGCACGGCTCACACGGTCGCGCACGTCGTTGGCGGCGGCTTCGAGGTCCACGTCCAGCTCGAATTCCACGGTGATGCTGCTGCGCCCGTCGCTGCTGATGCTGGTAAGCGAACGGATGCCCGCGATGCCGTTGATGGATTCTTCCAGCGGCTCGGTCACCTGGCTCTCCATGATGTCCGCATTCGCACCGGTATAGTTGGTGGTCACCGTGATCACCGGCGGGTCCACGCTGGGGAACTCGCGAACGCCGAGGTAGCTGAAGCCCACGATGCCGAAAAGCACGATCAGGATGGAGATCACCGACGCGAGGACGGGCCGGTTGATGCTGATGGAGCTGATGTTCATTGCAGGAGAGGAGGAGGAATTTTACACCACAGAGGCACAGAGGACACGGAGAAATGCGATGGGTGAAGGGGTAATCGGTGGCTGGTGATTTGTGATTGGTCGTTCTCCGACTCAAGACTCATGACTGGCGTGCATTTCTCTGTGTCTCCGTGTCTCTGTGGTTTCTCTTTTTAATCATCCGGGGTCAATGGCTGAACTGTCGGTTTCCTCGGTCGTTCCGTTCGGTTCCGGCGGTGCTGCCTTTACCGCCATGCCTTCGCGGAGCTGTAGCAGTCCCGTGGTGATCACCGTGTCGCCGGGCTGCACGCCGGAAGTAAGTTCCACTTCCGTGTTGGTGCGGATGCCTGTCTCCACGCGGGCGCTCACGGCTTTTCCGTTTTTGATCACCAGCACTTTCTGGCCTTGGATGTCGGGGATCAAGGCTTCCGTGGGGATCATCAACGCGGTGGGCACTTTGGAAAGTTGCACGGTGATGTGTGCGAAAGCGCCCGGCCGCAACTTCCCATTGGTGTTCGCATTGCGCGCACGCACAGTGATGGTGCGGGAGGTCACATCCACCGCGGGATCGATGGCATAAACCTCGGCCGTGTAAAGCGCGGTGTCGCCATCCAGCGTGAAGATGATCTGCTTGCCCACGGCCACTTCGCGTCCGAAGCGTTCCGGCACGGAAAATTCAACCTTCATCGGTGTTACTTGCTATAGGTCGGTGATCAAGGTGTTGGGCGAAACATAGCCGCCCTCGCTCACTTGTCGCAGGCCGATCTTCCCGCTGAAAGGCGCGCGGATCACCGTTTTGGCGAGCATGGCCCGCAGGTTGTCCTGGTCGGCTTCGGCGCTTTGCAAGGCGATGTGCGCATCGTCGTAAGCCTGTTGGCTGATGCCCTTCACATCCAGCAATTGCTTTTTTCGGCCTTCATCGTCGGTGGCCAATTGCACGGCCAGTCCGGTCTTGCGCAATTGGGCTTGCAGGTCATCGGCATTGATGCGGATCAACGTTTGGCCTTTGGTCACCGTGCCGCCTTCGGTGAAGCCGATCTGTGAGACGCGCCCCGCGATCTCGCTGCGCACTTCAATGGCTTCATTCGCCAAGAGGCTGCCCGTGGCCTCAATGGTGTTCTCCAGCATTTGCGGCCGCAGCACGGCAACGCGCACTTGCATGGGACCTTGGGCGCCGCGTTGTGGCGTGGTTTCCTTGTCGCTTCCGCAGGCTGATAGCAGCACGGCGAAGAGCAGCGCGAGTAGGGGTGTAGGATGCATTCGGCGCATTTCAGGAAGTTCGTTGTTTCTTGGTTGCAGCGGGGATCTTGGCTACGGCCTGGTTCAATCTGCCCAGTGTGTTCCGGAGCTGCTCTATCATAAGGCGCTGCTCCACGGCAGGCATTCCTTTCAGTGCAATCCGGTTGGTGGCGGCAAAAACGGCTTTGATCTCGATCACGGCCTTTTCGGCCTTGGGCAACAGTTTCAGGTGATGTTTGCGCCGGTCGCTGGGACAGTTTTCCCGCTTCACGAAACCGCGCTCGCACAAGTGGTCAATGGCGCGGGTGATGGTCACTTTATCCTGATGCAGTGCATCCGCCAGCTCTTGTTGGCTCATGCGACCTTCCGCTTCGGAGAGTACAACAAGAGCGAAATACCAACGATCCAAGCCCAAATGCCGCAATTGGTCGTTCAGCAGCACCAAGTACTGCTGGCCGATGCGCGCGCACCAATAGCCCAATGAATGTTCGTTGTCCATGCCGGTCCCGTAGGAAGGTGCAAAGTTGCACAATCCAACTGTTACAAATGAAACTGTTTGCCTGATGAACGTTAACGATCGCTAAGCTCCGCCATGGTTGAGCACCGATCGGCCCGCTGAACTGGTGGATTAGTCGCTGGTTTCCTTTCTTTGCATGCCGGTGAAAAAACATCGGGCCGTCCAATTCATGAAATCCCGCATCCTCGTCACTCGTCCCCGCGCTTTTCGTCGGCGCGCTCCATGCCCAAGACGACCTGGTGAAGAAAGCCAGCCAATTCAAGAACGACAGCGCCCAGGCCGCATACCGCTTCACCACGGTGGTGGATGCCGAAGCCACGCCGGTGGAAGACCAAGGTTCGTCCGGCACCTGCTGGAGCTACAGCGCGGGCAGCTTTCTGGAATCGGAGACGATCAAAAACGGTGGACCTGCCATCCACCTTTCAAAGATTTACACCGCCCGCAAGTCCTACGAAGACAAAGCCGACTCGTACGTGCGCATGCACGGCAGCCTCAACTACAGCGACGGCGGCGAGCCGCACGACGTCATCAACATGTACGCCAAGTACGGCACCTTGCCGGAAGACCAGTACACGGGCTTCAGCTATGGCAACACGCGCAACGAGTTCGGCGAGCTGCAAGCAGTGTTGAAAGGCATGTTGGACGGCGTGATCTCCGCGCCGAACAAGGGCACAATTACACCGGTGTGGAAACAGGCCTTCAGCGGCGTACTGGATGCTTACCTCGGTCCCGTTCCGGAGAGCTTTACCTACAACGGCAAGAGCTACACGCCAAAGACCTTCGCCAAGGAAGTGGTGAAATTGAACGCCGACGATTACGAGGAATTCGTGTCCGTGACCAACGCACCTTATTGGAAAAAAACAGTGATGATGGTGCCGGACAATTGGGCCTTTCAGCAAGTCTGGAACATTCCCATGGAAGACATGACCACCACCATCGACAATGCACTGCGCAAAGGCTACACGGTGGCTTGGGGCGGCGACGTAAGCGAACCGAGCTTCAGCTGGCGCAACGGCATTGCCTACGTGCCCGAAACACCTGCTAAAGACATGAGCAAGGAGGATAAGGCCGACCTCTTCACCGGCCCGAAGCCGGAGATGACGATCACGCCTGAACTCCGCCAGATCGCCTTCGACAATTACACCACCACGGACGATCACGGCATGCAGCTGGTGGGCATCGCCAAAGACCAGGACGGCAACGAATGGTACAAGGTGAAGAACTCTTGGGGCGTGAAGAACGATCACGACGGCTTCCTCTACATGAGCAAGAACTACGTGCGGTACAAGACCACTTCGTTCATGGTGAACAAGAAGGGGATTCCTTCTGAGGTGCTGAAGAAGATCAAGTAGGTGGTGGGGTGATTGGACGGCTGCCGACCGGCTGCATTGGATTGCTCGGTCAGGTCGCGCGGTAGTTCGCGGCAACGCCTGACAACTAGCAACCGACAATTAAGCACTAAGCAGAAACCCTAGCCTTCCCAGCTTTAGCCTGCCCGTTCCCCGGCTTGTAACCGAAGAGCTTGTTGTCCTTGATCATATTGTCCACATAGGGTGGCACGAGCTTTTCCCAGTTGGGTTCGCCTTCGCGGATCATCTTCAGCACGGATTGGCTGAAGATGTGGAGCACACTGGGGTCGTAGGTTTCGATGTCCACCATGCGCTTGTTGCTCATCAGGTAGTCGTAGAGCGGTTGCAGACGCGGGTGGATGGGCATGTCGTTCAAGGTCATGATCTCCGCGTGCTCGCTTGGCTTGCTGGGGTACACGTAGATCTTCAGGTCGCGCGTAAACAAGATCCCAAAGGCCTCGAGCATGCCACCGTTCAGGTTGCGGTAGTATTTTTCGTTGAACACCTCGATCAGATTGTTCACGCCCATGATCAAGCCCATGCGCGCCTTGGTATAGCGGCTGAAATACTCCACCAGTTTGTAATATTCCTGGTAGTTGCTGATCAACACCGTTTGCCCCAAGGAGCAGAGGATGTCGGCCCGGTCAATGAAGTCCTTTTCGTCCACGTCACCGCTGTCCGCTTGGAGGTTGTTCAACGTGATCTCGAAGAGCACTTGCAAGTTCTGCCGGTCCACACGCTGTTCTTTGATGAACATGTTGTAGCCGTTCATGATCATATCGATGTTCACCTTGGTCACCGGGCGGAAACTGCCGCGGATGGCCAGGATGTTCTTTTTGTACAGGGCTTCGCTGGCCTGTAAATTCTGGCCGTCCGGCCCGAAGATCACCGCATCGGTGTAGCCACGTTTCACGAGCTGAAGACTGAGCAAGCGGTTGTCCACTTGGCTGAAATCGGGTCCGTTCAGTTGGATCATGTCGATCTCCACCACGTGCCGGCTTACGTTGTCGTAAAGGCAGGTCATCAGCTCCTGCGGGTCGGCGTGATGGAAAAAGCAGGCGTGAATGAGGTTTACGCCAAGTATCCCGATGCTTTCCTGTTGCAGGCTGATGTCGGGATCATGCAATCGGATGTGGATGATGACATCGCTTGTGGGGCGGTCCGGTGCGGTCTGGAAACGCACGCCGAGCCAGCCGTGGCCGCTATGTGGACGCTCGTAGGTGCTGCTGGCCACCGTGTTCGCGAAGCTGAAGAAGCGCTTGGTGGGGTGATCTTTGCGATCAAGCCGCTCCACGATAAGGCCGTATTCGTGGCGGATCATGTTCCGCAGGCGGCTTTCGCACACGAAGCGGTTGCCGGGTTCAGCACCGTAAATGGCGTTACTGAAGTCCTTGTCGTAGGCGCTCATGGCCTTCGCGATGGTCTGCGAAGCCCCGCCAGCCCTGAAGAAATGGCGGACGGTCTCTTGGCCTACGCCGATCTCGGCGAATGTGCCATAGAGGTCCGGGTCGGCGTTAATGCGCCGTGACTTTTGGTTGGCGCTGAGCTGGACGCGATTCGGATCGGAAACGAACATGGTATGGAGTGCGGGCTTGTAGGAGCAACAAATGTAGGTGCTTCAGAAAGGAGAGGGATGGGGAATTGCTCCCTCAGTGGTCTCGCGAAGCGGGCCCTGAGGGTTTGTGTGCATACAAGGTCCGCTTCGCGAGACCTTGATGGCGCTAAAGCATCCCCCGCGCCTTGATCTCCAAATACTTGTTCAGCACGCTTACGCTCAAGTGCTCCGGCGCAGTGAGAATGGTGAGCACACCATGGCTTTCGAGCTCTTTTGCGATCAGCTCTTTTTCGTTGAGCATCTTCGCGGTGATGGCCTTAACGTAAACATCCATCGTGTCCTTGTCGGGTCTCAATAACAGTTGGTCCAGCTCGGTGTTGCGGAACATCACTACCGCCACCAACGGGCGCGGGCCAGCAGTTGCAGGTAGGGCAGTTGACGGCGCATGGCCTGCAAGGTCTCGTAGTTGGTGTACAGCACCAGCAGGCTGCGCTGGCCCACCACGCGCTTCACGCGGACGAACAACGACTCAATGTCGGTCTCCGCGTAGTCGGTTTTTTGCGCGTAAAGCAGTTCCAGCACGCGGTGCATCCATCCCTTGTCCCTTGCGGGCGGCAGCACGTTGTGTACGGTGTTGCTGTAGGTGATCACGCCGGCTTTATCGTCTTTTTTGATGGCGATGTCGCTGAGCACGAGCGCGGCGTTTATGGCGCGGTCCAGCAGGCTGAGGCCGCCGAAGGGCATCTTCATGGTGCGGCCGGTATCGATCAACGAGACGATCTGTTGGGCCTTTTCGTCCTGGTACTGGTTCACCATCAATTTCCCTTTGCGGGCCACGGCTTTCCAGTTCACGGTGCGGCGGTCGTCGCCGGGGATGTAGTCGCGGATGCGCTCGAATTCGCTGCGCTGGGCACTGCGTCGCACCTTGCGCACACCCGCCATGCTGAACGGATCGGCCAAGGCCAACAGTTCGTATTTCCGCAGGTGGATGTAGCTGGGATACACGGCGATCTCGCGGCCCTGTTCCTGCCTGTAGCGCTTTTCCGCAAGGCCCCAACCCGTGCGCGTTAGCACGTTGATGGCGCCATACGCATACACCCCGCGCGTGAGCGGCCGCACCATGTAGGCGAGCGCTTCCGTCGCCCCCGCAGGGATGCGACGTTGCAGGTCCAAGCCGCGTTCTTGCAACTGCACGGGCAGCTCGTCCAGCACCCGCACGTCCACGGGAAAAGCGTAGTTGTTGTGCACTTCCACCGTCACCGGATTTTCATCGCCGTTGCTCCACTTCGCCAAGGTGTGCCGCGATGCCGAAATGCCTGCTTTCACGCGGAACAAACGGATGACATCCAGCACCGTGGCCGCGAACAACAAGCTGATAGCGCCAACAGCTACGGGCAAAAGCTCGGGCAGGAAATACGCCGCAATGAACAGGGCCGTAACGCCCCAGCCAATGCCGAAAAAGCGCTTGGTCAAAAACAGCGATGTAACGAACGCTTTCACCGGGGCACGGGGACTTTGGCGATGATCTGGGCCACGGCTTCATCGGGCCGCATGCCCTCCATTTCCCGCTCTGGCGTTAGCAAAATGCGGTGCCGCAAAATGGCGGGCATCACTTGCTGAATGTCTTCCGGAACGACGAAATCGCGGCCTTGCACCGCCGCCACGGTCTTCGCGGCGCGTTGAATGGCAAGGCTGGCGCGCGGGGATGCGCCTAGCATCAGGGCCTTGTCGTTGCGCGTAGCGTGTGTGATCTCGGCGATGTAACGCACCAGCTTGGGGTCGCACTTCACTTGGAAGGTCAAGCCGCGCAGACGTTCCAGCTCTTGCGGTGCGATCACCGGTTTGATCTGGCCCACTTCCAAGCGATGCAATCCTTCCTGAGCGCGCAGCAGCAGTTGCTCTTCCTCATCCACGGTGGGATGGCCCATGTCTACCTTGAAGAGGAAGCGATCCAACTGTGCTTCCGGCAAGCGGTAGGTGCCTTCGTGCTCGATGGGGTTTTGCGTGGCCACGATCATGAACGGAACGCCCGCAGGGTGCGTTACGCCGTCCACGGTGACTTGCCGTTCTTCCATCACCTCGAAGAGCGCACTTTGTGTTTTCGCCGGTGCCCGGTTGATCTCGTCCACCAGTACGATGTTGCTGAAGATGGGGCCTTGCTTGAAGCTGAAAGCAGCGGTGCGCGGGTCGAACACGCTCGTGCCGATAACGTCGCTTGGCATAAGGTCCGGCGTGAACTGGATCCTGCTGAAGCCGGTGTCCACCGTGCGCGCGAGCAGTTTTGCGGCGAGCGTTTTGGCCACGCCGGGCATCCCTTCGATCAGCACATGGCCGTCGCTGAGCAAGGCGATGATGAGCTGGTCGATCACGTCACTTTGGCCGATGATGACGCGCTGTATTTCGGCGCGGATGCGTTCGGCGGCGTCGCGCAGTTCGGCGAGCGGGAGGGCGGGGGAGTAGCCGGAGTTGGTGGTGTTTTCTTCTTCCATGGTCGGGGTTGTTGGGGCGATGCATGCATCGCCCGTACCCTCATAGCCTGACACGCAGGCTGCTGATGGCTTTGTTGAGTGTCAAGAGTTGTTGTTCACTTACGTTTTCTGTGTCGGCGTAGTAGTCCATGAGGCGGCCGGCGTGGTTGAGCTCTTCTTCGGAGATGCCGCTGCGCAAGGCGATCTCTTTCACGGTCTCGGCATCCCAAGTGGTGCGGTGCAGGCGCAGTTTACGGCGCGTCTCGTCCTTGAACTGGGTGCTGAGCTTCCGCGCGATGTCGGCATGGTCGCCTTGGAAATAGTAGAGGCGGCCCATGGTGTCGGCGAACTCGCGGCTGGTGTTGCGGGGCGGTTCCACCACGGGAATGGCGCGCTGGCGGCGGCGGGCATACACCAGCACGGTGAGCAGCAGCAACGCGATGGCAGTCCAGTAAGCGCCACGCAGCGCGGGTTGTTCCAAGATGTAGCGCAGCGGCGTTTGGCTGCCGTCGCGGCCCACTTTGTAGTACTCATCCCACAGCACGGGCCGGTTGGGCAGCAGGCTGAAGGCGCTTTCCATGAAGGGACGCGCTTCGTCTTTCAGCAAGTAGTAATTGGTGAACGCGCGGGGCACGCTGCAGAGATAAAGGAAGCCCTTGCCGATCCTAAAACCGGGTCGTGGCGCTGGTTTTCCGCCAACACCTGTGTACTGTCCACCGGGAAATGGTTGAACGATTCCTCGAAACCGCCGCGCGCGAACCGTGAGGCAGTATCGTTCCGCAGCGGGAAAACAGTGAAGCGCACCGCATCGGTGTCGTTGGTGAAAAACGTTTTGACTTCCCGCGCCATGGACGTGGTGTCCGGCTGTTCCCAATGGTAGGCGGTGCTGAAGTTCAGCGTGTCCTGGATCAGCCCGTAAAAGTCTTCCGCGGCGATGAAGGCGTCGTCTCCAGCTTCTACCATCATCAACAAATGGCGCAGGTCGAGATCGTCCAGCGAGAAACTGCCGTCGATGAAGATGTGGTTCACGCGCGGTGCTGCGCTGTCGAGTGCGAGGCGTTGTTCAGCCGTGGAATAGATGGGTTCCCGCACGGTGGTAACGCCTTGCGGAAAAAGGTCGCCGAGCCGGTCGTACGTAAGGCCGCAGGCGTACGGGTCGGTCTTGTAGCGCGTGAAGCTGGTGTTCCAGTTGGGCTCGCGCGGGGCGATGGCGTCCAGGATCAGGATCAGCAGCACGATGGCCGCAGTCCCAGCGAGGATCATCTTCTCCGCGCGGCTCATGCGTTGGTGCGTGTTGAAGCATGGAACTGCGTGAACGCGGGCGAAAGGCTGCGGTAGCGGGCCTCGTCAACAGGCGCATCGCCGTACCATGCCCACTTGAAAATGAAGCTGAGTTCGCTGAACACCGCGCGGTCCGTGGGTTCTTTCAGTTGGCGGAGGTAGTCCCGGTCCGTGTTTTTCGGTTGGAATTCGATACGGCCTTCGTCCATCAACCGGCGCAAGACTTTCAGGTATTGGTAACGCAAAGCCCCGCGCCAGTCGCCTTTCTTTTCTGCTTTGGCGAGTAATGCATCCAGATCAAGCTGCGCGATGTCCTCTTCAATTTCCCGCACCTGGCGCGCCTTTCCGGCTTCGTTGGTGAACACGCCGTGGAAGAGCCGTTTCCGGAGGAAGAAGATTAGAAAGATCACCGCGAATGCCAGGATGGCCCAGTGCAGGTTGCGGAACACCATGCTGCCGGCCTTGCTGCCGAAGAGCTTGTCCAACCAATGGCCGATCTTGCGTTTCAGCCTTTCCCACCAGAGCATTTCCACGTGCAGGGTGCGGTCGTAGTCGAGTTCGGGATCGGCCTGCAACAGATTGATCGCCGTGGTATCGAACGTCGTTGTCCGCGTGGCCAGCGTATCATCGCCTACGCGTCTCCAGTCGTCCTTGGTGAGCGGTGGTCCGGTTTCTTCCGAATAGTCTTCCTCCATTTGGTCCGTAACCACGGAAATGGAATCCAGACCGTCGTAAACGGCGGTGTCGGCATCCGATTGCGCGTGACCAAGCACCGCCCACAGGAGGACGAACGCGAGAAGTACGGAGTTGCGGACCACGGAATAAATGCTTGCTGGCTGGCGTTATGCGACGGGCGGCGGGGCGTTCATTTCATCCACGCGCTGCATCAGTCCGCGACCTTCCTTCTCTTCGATCAACGAAAGGGCGTGCAGCCCGATGGGCACTTGCAAAAACGGTTGAAGCAGCACGTTCATCACGCCCATCAGCACCATGAACAAGGTCATGATCCAGCCCATGCGCGAGCCTGCTTCGCCGGGGTCGTCCATGCCGCTCATTGCCCCGAAACCCGTGAGCAAAAGCATGGGTAAGTAGATCACATAGCTGATGAAACTGATGAGCATGGCGAGTACCAGTACCAGCCCAAAAGTCATCCACCAACGGCCTTTGATCAGCTTGAAGGAGCGGCCGATGCAGTCGCCGATCTCCGCACGCTCAAAGGCCCGCAGCGGGAATGCCATGGTGAAGACCACAGCCAACCAGATCGCACCCACGAATAGCAGGATCACGCCAAAACCACTGATGATGGCAGCCAGAAGGCCGATGACGAAATAGGAGGGAAGCTGTTTCACCGATTGCTTCCACAGCTCGCCCATGGTGGGTGCGAGGCCTTTGTTCAGCATGTAGAAGCGCATATATTCGTACACCATGGTATAGAGCAGCAGCATGGAAATGCCCATTAGCGCATAACCGAAGAACATGGAGCCGATGCCCGATATCATGGCGTCCGGCGAAGAACCCAGGCCGATCGCGCCGCCCATGATGGTGCGGAAGAACGTGCCGAAGAGCAGGGCTGCAACCAGGTAGATGGGGAGGCAGATGAAGACAAGCGGGCGGTAAAGTGTTTTCCAGTTCCGGCGGATGAACTGGAAGCCGGTGCTGATCACGGCACTGAAATCACGCTGCTGGCGCAACTCGATGTAAGCGTTGTTTTCGTTCGACATGGTAGGGGTAAATGATGAAGTAACCGATGATGAAGAGCAAGCTGCCGCCGATGATGGCGATGTTGAACGCCGGGTGCATGCTGGCGCTGCGGCGGGTGATGAAGGACTCGATAAATCCGGCGAGGATGAAGCAAGGCACAAGGCCGGCCACGATCTTCACGCCGTTGAGCGCGCCCTTGCGGAAGCTCGCCAAGCGCGTATAGGTGCCGGGGAAAAGGATGCTGTTGCCCATGAGGATGCCCGCGGAACCTGCGATCACAATACAGCTGATCTCCACCACGCCGTGCAGCCATATCGCCATCAAGCTTTCGCGCAGCACCCCTTGATCGTACATGAAGTATTGGAAGGTGCCGAGCATAATGCCGTTCTGTACCAGGATCAGCCATGTGCCGTAGCTCAACAACACGCCCAACGCGAAGGCGTAGAACGACACCATGATGTTGTTGAGGGTGATGCCGAAGAACATGTCCATCATCGGGGCGCTGCCGTAGACCGCCATGGGCTTGCCTGCCTTGATGTTTTCCAAGGTCATGTTCACGTAGCCGTCGCCCATGATGAGCCGTGTGAAGGTGGTATCGTAACGCGCGCTGAGCCCGCCGATGAGCACCGCCACGGTGAATACGGCGGCCGCAATGGCCAACTGCTTGCGCGAACCGGCCATCAACAACGGCAACTCGGTGGTCCAAAAGGTGACGAAACGCCCCACGCCCGTGCGCTGGTTGCGGTAAATGTGCCGGTGCATGCTCGCCGCCAGCGTGTTGAGGTAGGCCGTTACCTGCGCGCCGGGGTAGAACGTGCGGGCGTAACTAAGGTCGTCGTTGAGCTCGATGTATAGCGCGCTGGCCTCGTCCGGCGTAATGTCCACGGCTTTTTTCGCGGTGAGCAGCTCCAGCCGCTGCCACTTGGCACTGTTCCGTTTTACGAAGGCTGCTTCACGCATGGATGGGGCACTACCGGCAAACGTAGTGAACCGGCGGTAAGTTGAGGAGTTGAGTTAGCTGAAAGCTTTAAGTCATAAGCCGCAAGCTTGAGTCGGGAGTCCGAGACAGGAGTACCCGGTTCTCAATACCCGATACCCTATACCGGAAATTTAATTCCAATCCCTTACTCTTGCACCGCACCGCATGGAAACCGTACACATTGAGACCACGCACAACGTGGCGCTGCACTACGAAGTGGCTACCATCGTCGATCGCGGCATCGCCGTTTTGATCGATTGGCTGCTGCTGGCCGGTTGGACCATCGCACTGGTCTTGATCACCCGCAAATTGGACATTTTCGTGCCGGATTGGGTGGAAATCATCGTGCTCGGTTTTCCGTGGACGTTCTACCACCTGATCAGCGAGATCTGGTTTGATGGCCAAAGCCTTGGCAAGCGCGCGCGCAACATCAAGGTGGCGCGGTTGGACGGTGGTCAGCCGGGCATCGGCAATTACTTATTGCGCTGGGTGATACGGCTTGTGGATTCCATGTTTTTCTTAGGCGCGGTGGTGATCCTCTTCAATGGCAAAGGCCAGCGCTTGGGCGACATCGCCGCGGGCACCACGGTGATCTCGCTGAAGCAGCGCTTGACCTTGAACGATACGCTGCTGATGGACCTTCCGGAAGACCACCAGGTCACATTCCCCGAAGCCGCGCGCCTCAGCGATGCCCATGCCCGGTTGATCAAGGAGGTGCTGGCGAACACCAGCCAAGCACGCGGAACGGCCATCGAAACCCTCGCACAGCGCTTCCGTCAGGAATTCGGCACGAACACGGAATTGGCATCCGAAGCGTTTTTGAAGGCGCTGCTTGCGGACCATATTTTCCTTACGGGAAGGTGAGGCAGTTGGTAGTAGCAGTTGGCAGTGGCAGACGGCAGCCGTCTATTCACAAATCATCACGTTGCATTTCTCCGCGTCTCCGCGCCTCAGCGTCCCAAACCTCTTAAGCCTCCCATCCTCACGCCCTCTTAAACACCAGTTTCACGAACATCCGGTCCACTTCCACCGCCTGCAGCAGGCCGTCCTTGTAGCGGTAGATGTTGAATTTTTTTCCGGGCATGCTCAGTACATAAACACCCTCAGCCGTGCGGGTCAATGGACAATTGCGCATTACACTCTCAACGAAAACGGTGGATTGCCCCACGGGTTCCTCGAAGTACATCCGGGCGGTGCTCCACGCATTCGGTTCTTTCATGGTGAAATGCTCCTTGGGATGCACAAAGCAGTTCAGCGTGCCGGCCATGTTGCGCATAAAGCTGGAATCGCGTAAGCTGCCGTTGAGGTGCAACGACGTGAAGCCAGCAAAGGGCCGCCCAGCACGGTATTCCAGGGCCATGGTGGACCGCACCACTTGTTTCATCACGATCTCCAGCTCCGAATAGGAACTCACGGCGTAGGTGGCATTTACGCCGGCATGGTTGCGGATGGCGGTGATGCCGCCTACCAGGTTTTCACCTTTCCAGATGGTGAAGCCCAACTGTTGTGCACACGCCGTACTGAAGGAGGCTACCACGAAAAGAAGTACGGCAAGGGCGTGGAAACTGCGTGGCATGACGGCGGAAAGATAGATGCTTCGTCCATGCCGCGTCGGAAGAATGTTCCGGCGCTGAAGTCCCAGATCGCCCGTCCGCTGGGGAAAATCTCAAAGCGAACGTCGTGCTTTTAACCACACTTCCCGGCCCGCACGTGGAGCGATCGAATTGTGGCAGCGCTCAATTTTCAGCTCGGTGAACGCAGCACTGAACAGCTGGCCATATTCCGCGGCGTTGCCCCCGAATGGCGGGTGATCCGCGTTCAGCACGTCATCGAATAGTACGCCTAACAGGGTTCCGCCCGGCGAGAGCAATTCAAGCATCTTCACTACATAGGCCGGGCGCAACACGGGGTTCAGCGCACAGAAGAACGTCTGCTCCACGATACGGTCATACTGCCCTACATGCTTGAAAAAGTCGCCCACCAACAAGTGTTCTTTTGGAAATGTAGGACAGCGGGCAAGCAGGTCCTTGAACGGCGCACCCGTTAGGTCGATCACTGAAACATCCGTAAATCCAAGCCGGTGCAGGTATTCCGCCTCATACGAGCGACCACCGCCGGGGATCAAAATGCGGAGCTTCTTATCGGTTAGCTGATCGAAATAGGTCTTTAATGGAGTGGTCACCTCGCCCACGTCCCACCTCGTATCTCCCGTGGCATAGCGGTCATTCCAAAAGTCGGCATTCAGTTCCATGGAGTGAAGGAATGAAAAATGAAAAATCCAGAATTTGAACGCGCAACCCGTAACAGGTCAACCAGCAACGCACCTTCGTAAAGAAGCGTCAAATAAATGAACAACTACTTAGCGCACAACACTGGAATGCCCGGTTCATTCATCAGCAGCCGTTCTTTTTCAGCATCGGCGATGTAGCGGTATTCCTCGGAAGGCATGCTCATCATGGCGATGCACCCGGCTTTAACGCGCTCCGCATAAGTGATTGTGGCCATTGCAAACCCCACGGAATAGCGTTCGGCCGGTTCCTCCACTTCCACGTATTCCACGTCTTCGCGCTCCAACCATTCCATCATTCTCACCTTATTCGCCAGCAGCTCTGTGCTTGCGCTTTCGCCCGGCCTGATCACATGGTGAATGTGTACGGTACTGTTAAACGCTTTGGCCAGCGCCGAAATCGCGGTGAGCAGCTTATCGATGTGCTCATGCGACGCTACGGGCATCACGATCACTTTAAAGTCGTTGCTCTCCGGGCTGTGGCCCTGTACGACCACGGTTGGAATTTCCACGCGCCGCACCAATTTCAGGATGTCGGCACCGAAGAGGGATTGTCGCAGGCCGCGCAGTCCGTGGGTGGCACACACCATCAAGCGATGGTCCTTCGTGCTTTCGCGTGCGATCTCACGGATGAACTCCCCTTCCAAGTACTTAAGGTCCACCGGTGCGGTCTTTACCTCGGACCGTTGCTGGTCCATGGCCATTTTGGCATGCAACCGGCTGTCGCCTTTGAGTTCCTGCTTGGACAGCACGTGCAAGAGTGTAATGGAGCCCTCAAGACGGGTTGCCAGGACGTCCGCATAGTGAACGCCCATCAAGGCAATAGGACTGAGGTCGGTGGGGCAAAGGATGTTGTTCATGGTCGGGTCGTTGACCAGATAAAAGTAATCTGCGGTTTCCCCCGCCACGAACATCAGGGGGCAAAATCCCCATTAATGGGTAGGAAACCGGTTTTTGGTTGAAAAGTTCAAGTTGGAAGGAAAACCGGCTTTAGGGTGGCGGGTAACTTGCCAACTTTCGATCGCCATGGATTACGTCATAACCGAAACCGCCGGAACCCCAATAGCCGTCCCGAAGCTTGACGGGGCGAACACCGGCACGCTCGACTTGCTGGAAAAACACTTTGGGTACAAAAGCTTCCGCCCTGGGCAACATGACGTGATCGAGCATGTGTTGGCCGGAAACGATGCGGTCGTGTTGATGCCTACCGGCGGCGGAAAAAGCCTGTGCTACCAAGTGCCTGCGCTGGCAATGGAAGGCCTTACCGTAGTGGTTTCGCCATTGATCGCCTTGATGAAGGACCAAGTGCAAGCGCTCCAGGCCAACGGCATTCCTTGCGCTTTTCTAAACAGTACGCTGGCTTATTCCGAGGAACAGGCCATCGAAACACGGTTGCGAAATGGTGAGTTGAAGCTGCTCTACGTTTCACCGGAACGCCTGCTCTCACAGCACTTTCTGGAACGCGTGGCGGAATGGAAGCCAAGCCTGTTCGCCATCGATGAAGCCCATTGCATCAGCAGTTGGGGCCATGCCTTCCGACCGGAATACAAGCGGCTGGACATCCTGAAGAAAGTATTCCCAGACGTACCGCTAATCGCCCTCACTGCCACGGCCGACAAGGCCGTCCGCGGCGACATCGCGCAACACCTCGGCATGCGCAACGAGCACCTTTTCACCTCCAGCTTCGACCGGCCCAACCTCTCGCTTGCGGTACTTCCCGGGCAAAACCGCTGGCCCATGCTGCAGCGTATCATGGCACGCCATCAAGGTGAATGCGGCATCATCTACTGCAACAGCCGCAAGGGCACCGAGAAGCTCGCCGCGCAGCTCCAAGGTATTGGCGTGAAGGCCGATTTCTATCACGCCCGCATGGATGCGACGGACCGGGACAGCGTGCAGGACGAGTTCATCTCAGGCAAATTGCATGTGGTCTGTGCCACCATCGCTTTCGGCATGGGCATCGACAAGGGCGACGTGCGTTTCGTGATCCACTGGAACATGCCCGGCACGCTGGAAGGCTATTACCAGGAGATCGGCCGCGCAGGCCGGGATGGTGCGCCTGCGGAGACCATCCTCTTTTACAGCTACGCCGATGTACAAACGCACATGCACTTCATGGAAGAGGTGGAAGATGAGCAGTACAAGGCCATCATGGGCGCCAAGTTGGATCGGATCAAGGAGTATGCTGAAGCACAGGTGTGCCGGCGCATCGTGCTGCTCAGTTATTTCAGCGAAGAGGTGGTGAAGCCCTGCGGAAATTGCGATGTATGCAAGGATCCGCCGAAGTATTTCGACGGCACTTTGTTCGCGCAGAAAGGGCTGTCGGCGATGTTCCGCTGCCACCAGCAGGTCGGCATGAGCGTGCTGATCGATGTGCTCAAAGGCACGCACAGCAGCGAAGTGCAACAGCAGGGCCTCAGCCAGGTGAAAACCTTCGGCGCAGGCGCGGATGTAAGCGCATTCGCTTGGGCGATGTTCATCCAGCAGTTCCTGCAGCAAGGCTTGATCGAGGTGGATTACCGCGACCGCTCGCACTTGAAGATCACGCCACTCGGCCACCGCGTGCTGAAAGGCGAACATCCTGTTCGCTTGGTAACCCCGGAAACACTGAAAGAGCGCCAAGAGCGCACCAAGAAGGCCAAGCTGCCGCCCGCAACGGAAGTGGCACCGGCCAGTGCCGACCTGTTGGCCCGCTTGAAAGCACTGCGGCTCAGTATTTCCAAGGAAATCGGCAAGCCAGCATTCGTGGTCTTCAGCGATGCCACGTTGATCGACATGGCTACGAAAAAGCCGCGCAACGTCTACGAATTCCGTTTAGTGAACGGGGTGGGAGATCACAAGACGAAGATGTACGCGGAGCAGTTTCTGAAGGCGATCGGGGAGTAAACCCGCTTTAGAAAGCGTAGCCGAAACGCAGCGCACCGCTCACCACCAACGGTGCTGTATTTCCAAGGAAAGTATGCGTGTATGCATACTGTTGGTCGTTATAGCCGTAGAGCCCGTTTTCGGTATTCCCATCACGCCACTGCATGCCATAACCCAGACCGCCGCTAATGTCGAAGGTGATGTGCTCGCCTAAGAACAATTCCCGGCCAATGGACAGGATAACGGCGGCATTCGTATAGTCACTGCTGTACGTCTCTGGTGAGTAGTAGTAGTAATTGTTGTAAGGATTGTAGGGGGGATAGTAGGAATATGTCCTTTTAAAGGTACTGAAGACCAACTCCGGCCGCAGATACCAGCCCGCCAAAGGATGGGTATCTCCCAGTGCTGCAGTTCGTTTGGCGGATCGCGGCAGTATGAATTTTACGCCCGCGGAAAGGAGCGCTCCTTTGTTGCCGTAAACATCATTACTTTCTCTATTCGGGTTCCATAATCCAATGTAGCCCACCTTGGCCACAAGGCTCATCCGAGGCGCAATAACCTGCTCATACCCGATTGTTAAATGGTTCAGTGCTGGAGCAATAACGTCCACGGACAAGGCATGCTTCCTGGAAAGGAAAGCGGCGTTTTCCTGTGCATCCGCCCCAGTTGAAGTGAATGAGTAAGCCTGGCCGCCCTTAAGCTTCAGGCTTGACAAGTCCTGCTTATTCACCTCGATGAGCACTGATCGTCCATCCGAATTTGTGCGGTATTTAACCACGTCAATACCGATCTCCTCCACTTGGCCTACGATTACGTTCCCGTTGCTGTAGAACAGGGAATCCTGAGCGAAAGCCGCTGCAACCGACACAGTAGCAAGAGCGAAGAAAAGGGTGCGTAAGGACATGTTGAAAGATTCCCATGAGAGGGAATGAGCTTGCAACGTAAGCAAAGTGGATGAATTGTTGATGGTTGGGCTTCTTCGTCAAAAAAAACTTCCGCAAGTTCCCTTGCGGGTCCTTGCGGAAGTTCAAATTGAAAGGCTGGTTACTTAACGGATCACCAACCGTTGCACGCTGCGGCCTTGCACATTAGTAAGTACCAACAAATAGGTGCCGGGCGCCGTGCCCTTGGCGAGTGAAAGCTGCTTGGTTGCACCGGCGGCAAGATTCAGTCCTTCGCGAAGCACGGACCTGCCGGCCAGATCGACCAGCTCAAGTGTGGCAGCTCCGGTAGCCCTGCTGGTGGTGAAGGTTACATCACCCGTTGTGGGGTTTGGATACACGCCCCAGGATCCATTGGTGCCATCACTCTCGGAAATGGCATCAAACCCGCAAAGGCCTGCACGCACCGACACATTGTAAGGACCACCGCCTTGGCCGAAGCCCACGTTGGGCACCGGCAGGTAATAGGTGCCCGCTGGCAGATCAAGGAATTTGAAGGACCAGTTCGTGTTGGCGCAGGCGGACGTATCCTCCGTGGTGGCGTTTATCAACGTGTTGGCCGGGCACTGCGTGGTGAGCAACCGCCATACATTGCTCCAACCGGCGTTGGTGTTGCAATAGTCAACGTACACGTTCGCACAGGCATTGGTGGTGAAGGCATGCCAAGTGTTCGGAAAGGCGAACTGTTCCAGCAAATTACCGGGTACGGCATCACCGGCGTTGGTGGCGTTGGTATTATCGCCGGTAAAGGTGAGCGTGGTGCCCAAGAGCAGGTCCACGGGGATCACGTTGCCGCAGATGTCGTTGCTGCATTGCGATGCGCTTACCGCGATACTGTACGGTCCGCCGCCTTGGCCAAACCCGTTATTGGGCACCGGTAAATAGTAGGTGCCCGGAGCCAGTTCGTTAAAGGTGAAGGTCCAACTGCCGTCTGCGCATGTAGTGGTGTCGGAAGTGGATGCGTTGATGATGGTGCTCGCGGGGCAATCCAAGGAAATCAGCTTCCAAACGGTGTTCCAACTGCCCGGCGTTGCGCAATAGCTCATGGTAACGTTCGCGCACGTCGTGGTCGTGAAGGCGTGCCACGTGTTGGGGAATGGGAAATCATACATCACGGTACCGATCACGGCATCCCCGTCGAACGTGGCGCTGGTGTTGTTCCCGGCGAAAATGACCGTGCTGTCCACGCTAAGCGAATCCGGGATAATGTTGCCGCACAGGTCGTTGCTGCAAAGTGACGCTGTTACTTGGATGTTGTACGGTCCACCGCCTTGACCAAAGCCCACATTGGGGACCGGCAGGTAGTAAGTACCGGCCGGCAGAGCATCAAAGGTGAAGTTCCAGTTTCCGTTGCCACAAGTGGTCTGGTCTTGGCTTGAAGGGTTGATCACCGCGTCCGCAGGGCATTGGGTGGTGAGCAGTTTCCATACGTTGCTCCAGCCACTGTTCGTTCCGCAATAGCTCACGTTCACCTTCGTGCAAGTGGTGGTGGTAAAGGCGTGCCAGGTGTTGGGGCTGGGGAACATGTCCAGTTCCGAACCGGGAACCGCATCACCCGCATATGTGGCATTGCTGTTATCTCCGGAAAAGTCGATGACCTCACCTGCTGCGAGCGGGACCGGCACCACGGCAGAACACAGGTCCGTGCCGCACTGTGTTGCGCCCACCATGATGCTGTAAGCACCGCCACCCTGGCCAAAGCCGACGTTGGGTACGGGTAAGTAGTAAGTCCCGGCGGGCAGGGCGTCAAAGCTGAAAGTCCAATTCTGGTTGGCGCATGTGGCGGTGTCCTCAGTTGTGGCGTTGATCACGGCATCTGCGGGGCATTGAGTGGTGAGCAGCCTCCAAACATTGCTCCAACCATCGTTGGTGCCGCAATAGCTCACCGTCACTTTGGAGCATTCGCTGGTGGTGAAGGCGTGCCATGTATTCGCGAAGGGGAAGTCGGCCAGGGGTGAACCCGTAACGGCATCCCCGGCGAAGGTGGCGTTGGTGTTGTCGCCGATGAAGTGCAGGCTGCCACCAATGGGAAGTGCTTGCGGAACCACGGAGCTGCACAGGTCATTGTTGCAAGAACCGGCCGTCACGGCAATATTATATGCTCCGCCGCCCTGACCGAAGCCCACGTTGGGCACGGGCAGGTAATAGGTGCCTGCGGGGAACTCGTTGACGCTGAAGGTCCAGTTCCCGTTTGCGCAGGTGGTCTGGTCCGAAACGGAAGCATTGATGATCGTGCTGGCCGGACAATCCGTGCTGAGCAGCTTCCACACATTGGTCCAACCACTGTTGGTTCCGCAATAGCTTACGGTTACTTTGGAGCATTCGGTCGTGGTAAAGGCGTGCCACGTGTTAGCGAATCCATACTGGGCCAGCAATGTGCCTTCAACGGCATCCCCGGCGTAGGTGGCGTCAGTGTTGTCGCCTATGAAGTTCACCGTGTTGCCCAAGGCCAGTGGCACTGGTACAGCATTGGCACAGTAATCATTGGCTGGTGGATCTCCGGCAGCCATTGGGGCAAAGATGGCTGCGGACCATGCCGCCCCGTGGGCCAAGGCAGGGAGGATCACTGATGTAAGGGCCAAGGCTGCGAGCCATTTCTTCTGCATGGTAGGAGCAATTTGTGTGCAAATATCAACGATCTGGGCCGAAGGCTGCTTTTGCGGGAAGTGCCCTTTCCACAATGCACTGTTATTTGTCACCTCAGTTCTATTTGATCCGGTGCGGAAAGTGGCCCAGGCATTGCCAACTTCCGCTTGTTCCCCAAACTTGCCATGGACTTGGAATGGATTGATCACCACGGGGTCCAACCCACAGCGATCACGATCCGGGATGCACATGGCCCGTTGGTTTCGACGCGGCAAAGGGTCGCAAGAGCCGGAGCGGCCCACGCGTCGGCGTTGGTTTCCGGTGTGGACACGGTTCACTTCGCGGCTGCTAGCCGGGAGGAAACGGATCGTTTGGTGAAGGATAAAGATCGTCACTTACTCCCTGTTGAAGGCTTGCTATCGGATCTGGTGGGAGGGGGCATTTGGGGACAAACTGAAGCACAGTCCCCATCTTCGCGCAGCCTTGTTGGGCACTTTTCCCATGCGCATCGCCTTCCTCTCCGCCTTCCCGCCCTTCCGTGGAGGAATCGCGCAATTCAGTACTGCATTGGTGCAGGAGCTGCGGAAGGCCCACGAAGTGGATGCCTTCACCTTCACCCGGCAATACCCGGACATGCTATTCCCCGGAACGTCGCAATATGAAGTTGGAGGAGAGGATGCAATCGGGGCTGTACGCGTGTTGGATAGCGTGAATCCGCTAAGCTGGACAAGCACCGCGAAACGTATGCTGGATGCCAAACCGGACATTGCAGTACTGCGCTACTGGATGCCCTTTTTCGCCCCGGCCATGGGCACTGTTGCCGCGCGGTTGCAAAAGAATGGCGTGAAGGTGATCACCATCGTGGACAATGCCCTGCCGCACGAGCCGCATTTCTACGATAAGCCGCTCACCGGCTGGTTCCTGCGGAAAAACGACGGCTTCATCGCCATGACGGTAGCCGTGAAGAATGACATCATCGCGCTTCGCCCGGATGCAAAAGTGAAGTTGATGCCGCATCCGCTGTACGATCATTTCGGCACGCCGATGCCACAAGCAGAAGCCCGCCAAAAGCTGGGGATGCCAGTCGATGCACGCGTGTTGCTTTTCTTCGGATTGATCAGGGATTACAAGGGATTGGACCTGCTGATCGAGGCTTTTGGGAAATTGGATCAACGCTACCACTTGGTGATCGCCGGTGAGCCTTATGGCGACTTCGGCAGGTACAGGCAAAAGATCGAAGCCAGCCCGTTGAAAGCGAATATTCACCAGCACACGCGCTTCATCGCCGATGCTGAAGTACCGGCATTTTTCGGCGCGGCCGATGCGGTGGCGCTGCCGTACATCAGCGCAACACAAAGCGGAATCACCGCCATCGCCTACCATTTTGGCGTGCCCGTTATCGCTACGGATGTGGGCGGGCTGAAGGAGGCTTTGAACAACGGGCGCACCGGAGTGCTCGTTCCGGAGGTGTCCGCTGCTGCCATCGCTGCGGGGATCACGGAATTCTTCGATCAAGACCCTTCAGCGTTAAGGGCGAACATAGCAGCCTTGCGGGAAGAACTGTCTTGGCACCGCTTTGCGGAAGGGTTGGTCGATTTTGTATTCGGAGGTTTCTTGACCGCAAAGCTGCCTGCGGCATTCGTTTATACAGCAACGGGCGCAACGGACGCAACGGGAGCGCACCTGGGTCATTTCATTGCTTTCCGCCAGCAAGATCAGGTTCCAGTGCAAAACAGCGCACTACTCACCTGCCTGGACTTGCCGCTCCTCCGCTCCGAAGAAGCGTGCTTCGCAGTCCATCATCCAGCTGCGCAACGGCCTTAGTTTCTCATAGTTGGTCAAAGACTCCGGCGGGTTTTCCAACCGGACGAACGTTACACGGGCTTCCGGGTCGGTTGCCACTGCGCGAACGGCAGTTTCGCGTTGGCTCAACACACGGTCATAATTCGCGGCGCGCCCGCTGAGCAGGTCTGAATTGGCCGCGTACCCGTTGTGGGTGAGGTTTAGGCCCAGCAGGGCAAGAGCGAGAAACGCCAACATGGCTTTCGGCGGAAGGAGCAAGCGGGAAATAGGCTTGAGCATTGGCCTTTCCAACCACAAGGAAAGGTTAAGGAACCAAAGCGGGATGAAGAACAAGTACGCCACGTTTATGGTGCGATGCTGACCGAGTTGGCCGGTGCTCCAATACGCAGGGAAGGTGCTTGCCATCACCAGCATGAAGGGCAGTGCCGCCGTGATCCATCGTGAAAGTTGAGGCAACCGCACAAATGCCGAAACATGTTCCCGCAATTGGCGATGCACGGCGATGTAAAGTACGCTGAAGGCCAGCAAGGCGGGGGAAAGCACCCACATGCCGACAAAGCGCACGGCCTGCAAAGCGCTCATGCCGAGCGATCGCCAGAAAAGGTGCGTGTCAGCGAACATGCCACCGCGCACCGCATTGCCCGGGGCGAAGTACATCAATGCCGCCCCGCCCGCCACTATCGCCAACAGCAGCAAGCTCGAGGGAACCGCTTTGCGCTTCCTCAGCGACCGCGCGGTACGGGCAACGTGCAAACACACCATTAACAGCATGTGGACCTCATCCATGCCGACGATCAATACGGCCAACACGATGTTCAGCAGCAAGATCAATGCAAACATCCATCCGTTCCGGGGCTTGCTAGCAAGTAAGCCGAGATGCACCACCAGCAGTATGCTCCCCAATTGATACGTCACGGCACCTGTGTACCAGTAAAAACCTTCGCCGAGGTCAGGCATCAGGTTGAGGTAAAGCAGCAGGAATACCAGCGCCCCAAGCATTTCCTGTCCCGTTGAAAGCGCCTGTTGCGTGATCCTCCGAAGGAAAAACCAGATGCTCAAAAACGTGAGCGCAAGTAGCACGATCGGCACCGCCCGATAACCCGGCAAAAAATCATCCGACCAGGAAAGCGGTCCGTGTATCATCAGCAGATTGCTGGCGTACCGACCGTTCCAGTACAACCATTCAGAATAGCTCCAGTCCCATAGTGAAACCCCGCGCGACTTGGCCGCATAGCAGAAATCATCCGCCACGGGGTGTGCATAAAGGGCGAGCAGGAGGTAGGTGAGTAGGGAGAGGGAGAGGAGGACGGAGAATGTTGAAAATGGGACGCGGAGACGCTGAGGCGCGGAGAAGCCTTGTGATGAGAGGTGTTTATCAGCCTTCATCTATGATAGGCTTGGACACAGTGGCGCGGAGAATTTCAATTGCTGGGGTGAGCGGGAAAGGTGTCTATCCGCGTTCATCTTGGGTCCGCATTTCTCTGCGCCTCTGCGTCCACAAATTCAAAGGCCCAGCCGCTCGCTCACCCTGTAGTTGTTCCGTTCAGCAGAATTACGTGCCACCAGCTCCGCCACAAAGCCCGTAAGGAAAAGCTGAGCACCGATGATCATGCTCGTCAATGCGATGTAGAACAACGGCTGGTCCGTTACCAGCGGTGCCCGCACATGCTGGAAGATGCTGTAAAGCTTGCTGCCCAATAACCACAGGGTAGCCAAAAAACCAAGGAAGAACATCAGCGTGCCCATCGCGCCGAAAAAGTGCATGGGCTTTTTGCCGAAGCGGAACACGAAGGTGATCGTCAACAGGTCCAAAAAGCCATTGATGAAGCGGTCCAGCCCGAATTTGGTCACACCATACTTGCGGGCGTGGTGAAGTACTTCCTTCTCACCGATCTTATGGAAACCTTCTTTCTTGGCGATGAACGGGATGTAGCGGTGCATTTCGCCATACACTTCAATGGCCTTTACCACTTCGCCTTTGTAGGCCTTGAGCCCGCAGTTGAAGTCGTGCAGTTTTACGCCGCTGGCCCAGCGCGTTGTGGCGTTGAAGAGCTTCGTCGGGATGGTTTTGCTCAGCGGATCGTGGCGTTTTTCTTCCAGCCGCTCACCAGGTCAAAACCATCTTCAGTGATCATTCGGAACAGCTCAGGAATCTCGGCAGGGTCGTCCTGTAGATCAGCATCCATGGTGATAACCACCTTGCCTTGTGCGGCTAAGAAGCCTTCGTTCAGCGCCGGGCTTTTGCCGTAGTTGCGGCCTAGTTTGATGCCTTTGACCCGGCTGTCCACCCCGTGCAAGCGCTGAATTTCCTCCCAAGATCCGTCACGGCTGCCGTCATCGATCAGCAGCACTTCATAGCTCTTGCCCATGCCGCCGATGGTCTCGTGCAGCTTCGCAACCAGTTCCGGCAGCGATTCACGCTCGTTCAGCAGGGGGATGACGACGGAAATATCCATGCGCGGCGAATGTACACCGGAGCGTTGGTGTTGGTTTAACCGCGGAGTGCGCGGAGAACGCGGAGAAGAGCAGGAGAGTTAACCGCAGAGTGCGCGGAGAACGCAGAGAAGAAAAATTGCAGTGTGCGCCTGCCTCTTTAGGCCGGTCGCCCCGATATTCATCGGGAGTACCCGGTACCCTATACCCAATACCCTGTACCAAATCCAATTCGAACATCAACTACAATACTTCGTGTACTTCGCGTCCGATAAGTATCGGACCTTCGTGGTACAGCTTCTCACAAGCACTTGAACAGATCGAAAGGCTCTTGGCAGGCATTGCATTTATAAAGCGCTTTGCATGCCGTGGAACCAAAATGGCTCACCAAAACCGTGTCCGTGCTTCCGCATTGGGGGCAAGTAGTTACGGGCACGCCGCCTTTCAACGCGCGGATGTCCGAGGTGTGCGGCGGCGGAGCGATGCCATAATCCATCAGTTTTTTCTTTCCGCTTACGCTGATCCAGTCCGTGGTCCAAGCGGGGGAGAGCACTTGCTTCACGGTGAACCGTTCGACCCCGGCTTCGCGGAGCGCCTTTTCCACATCCTCGCGCATTACGTCCATGGCCGGGCAGCCGCTGTAGGTAGGGGTGATGGTGACTTCCACCCGATCTCCGTTCACCGTTACTTCTCGCAGTACGCCCAGTTCCCTGATGCTGATAACGGGAATTTCGGGATCCTTCACCTGCTCCAATAGGTCCCGGATCTCTGCTTCCGTCCTCATCTTTCTTCCGTTACCACTCCACGCCCGGATAGGTGCGTTGCAGTGTTTGCATCTCAGCCAACATGGGGCCGAGGTGCTCGGAATGCACGCCCTTTTTGCCACCGCTTGCAGCCCAGCCATCGGCGGGACGGTTCAACGTGGCTTCCTTCAAAACACGGCCAACCGTGGCACTCCATTCCTTTTGGATGTCGCCCAATTTCGGAACTACGCCAGCCTTGGCCAGCATTTCTTCAGCTTCATCCGGAATGAACAGCTCGCCAGTGTAACGCCAAAGGTCGTTCAGCGCAACTTGAGCGCGGCTGTGGCTTTCCTCGGTGCCGTCACCAAAGCGGATCAGCCATTCGCTGCTGTGGCGCAGGTGGTAGGTCACTTCCTTCACGGCTTTTTCCGCGATGCCCTTCAAGCGTTCGTCGGTGCTGGTGGTGAGTGCCTGTTGCAAAGGCAGGTGGAAGGCGTCGAACAAAAAGCTGCGCGCGATGGTCTGCGCATAATCGCCCTTCGGTAATTCGCAAAGCAGCACATTAAGGTAGTCGCGGTCCGTGCGCAAGTAGGCGAGGTCGTCTTCGCTGCGCTTTTTTCCTTCCACTTCACCGGCGTAAGTGAGGTAGTTGCGGGCTTGCCCGATGAGGTCCAACGCAATGTTGGCTTGGGCAATGTCCTCTTCCAACTGTGGGCCGTGGCCGCACCACTCGCTGAGGCGGTGGCCCAGGACCAGGCTGTTGTCTCCCATGCGCACCGCAAAACGGAACAAGGCTTCTTGTTGCGTCATGGGTCAGATGTACTTCGCCTCTTTGGGCATTACGTAGAAGGTGGGATGGCGGTACACTTTGTCGTCCGCCGGGTCGAAAAACGCACCTTGGTCCTCTGGCTTGCTGGCATGGAGATTTTCCGCCAGCACCGCCCAAATGCTGTTGCCCTCGTTGCGGCGGGTATACACGTCCCGCGCGTTCTCGATGGCCATTTGCGCATCTGCGGCGTGCAGGCTGCCCACATGTTTATGGTCGAGGCCGCGTTTGCTTTGGATGAAGATCTCCCAGAGGGGAAAGTCTTGTTCTTTGCTCATAATGGTGATTGGTGGATGGTGATTGGGATTTGACGATTGCCGGACTCAAGACTCACGACTCATTGACCCACGACTCTTCTCAAGCTGCTTTTTTCTTAGCCTTCTTCCCCGCATAAGCCAACGCCGCCTCACGCACCCAAGCGCCATCAGCATGTGCTTTCTGGCGTGCCGTTAAGCGCTCTTTGTTGCAAGGTCCGTTGCCTTTGATCACGTTGAAGAACTCGTCCCAGTTGATCGTTCCCCAGTCGTAATGCTGGGTTTCTTCGTTCCATTTCAATTCGGGGTCGGGGATCTGCAGGCCCAGCACTTCAGCCTGTTGCACGGTGCGGTCAATGAAGATCTGGCGCAGTTCGTCGTTGCTCTGGCGTTTGATCTTCCACTTCATGCTTTGTGCACTGTGCGGGCTGTCCGCGTCGCTGGGGCCGAACATCATCAGACTTGGCCACCACCAGCGATCGAGGGCATCTTGTGCCATGGCTTTTTGCTCCGGCGAGCCGTGGCTCAGCACGTTCATGATCTCGTAGCCTTGGCGCTGGTGGAAGCTTTCCTCCTTGCAGATGCGCACCATGGGACGGGCGTAAGGGCCGTAGCTCGTTCGGCACAGCATTACTTGGTTCATGATGGCGGCACCGTCAACTAACCAGCCCACTGCGCCCATGTCCGCCCATGTGATGGTGGGGTAGTTGAAGATGCTGCTGTATTTGGCTTTTCCGGTGAGCAGTTGGTCGTTCAATTCATCGCGACCAATGCCCAATGTTTCCGCAGCGCTGTAGAGGTACAGTCCGTGGCCTGCTTCGTCCTGCACTTTGGCCAACAACACGGTTTTGCGGCGCAAGCTGGGTGCGCGGGTTATCCAGTTGCCTTCGGGAAGCATGCCCACGATCTCACTGTGGCCATGCTGGCTGATCTGCCGGATCAAATTCTTCCGGTAGTCGGCAGGCATCCAGTCTTTCGGCTCGATTTTCTGCTCGGCGTCCACTTTCTCTTGGAACAACGCTTCTTCTTTGCTTTCTGCCATGGTGGTTGGTGCGAATAGTACCGGTCGCTAAAGTACGGCCAACCGGCTGAAGCAACAAGCACGGTGGTCCTTTCACGTCCGGTTTTCGGCGGCTACTTTTGCGCGCCCCGTTCGCTAGTGCGGCGGCCTTAGTCCCGTAATGTCAGATACACCCGTCCGCATGGCCCGTTTCCACACGCTTGAAGTAGCCGATATTCACCAAGAGACTGCCGACAGCATCTCCATCGGCTTCCGTATTCCCGCCGACCTGAAGGCCGATTTCGCCTTTATCCACGGCCAATACCTTACGTTGAAGCTTGCTGTAAACGGCACCGAGCTACGCCGGTCGTACAGCATCTGCAGCAGTCCGCTGGACATGGACCAGGTGCGCATAGCAGTGAAAAAAGTTTCCGGCGGAAGGGCTTCCACGGAGCTTGTTGAGCACCTCAAGCCCGGCTCAAAGCTGGAAGTGATGACGCCAATGGGCAACTTCCACACTTCGCTGGACCCTGCGCAGGAGCGGCACTACATCGCATTCGCGGCAGGCAGCGGCATTACGCCCATTCTCAGCATCCTCACCACCGTGCTACGTACCGAGCACAAGAGCAAGTTCACTCTCTTTTTCGGCAATTCCGATGTGGACCGCATCATCTTCCGCAATAAACTGGACGAATTGAAGGCCCACCACCCGGAACGTCTCAAGGTGTACCACATCTTGAGCCAAGGCACCGATGCTGAAGCGTTGTTCAACGGCCGCATCACCAACGAAAAGGCCGTGAAGCTGCTGAATGCGTTCGTGAATGATCCGCTGCACAAGGAGTTCTTCATCTGCGGACCTGAGCAGATGATGGTGAACGTGAGCGAAGCCTTGGAGAAAACCGGCGTCGAGAAGAAGCACATCCACGTTGAATTGTTCTCTTCCCCCGTTACCAGCGAACCTAAAAAGGTGGAAACGCCAGTGGATACCGGGTCCGCGCCTTTGACTGGAAAGGCCAAGGTGAAGATCATCCTGGACGGCAACGAAACGGAAATTGAAGTGGCGGCGAAAGGCGACAGTATCCTCGATACCGCTGAAGCCGCCGGGTTGGACGTGCCTTATGCTTGCAAAGGCGCCGTTTGCTGCACGTGCAAGGCGCGCATCGTGGAGGGCAAGGTCTCCATGGACATGAATTACGCGTTGACGGATGAAGAAGTGGCCGACGGCTACGTGCTTACTTGCCAGAGCCACCCGCTAACAGCGCGCGTGGTGGTGGACTACGATCAGCACTGAGCAATCGGGAAGTCAGGCCTGGGAACGGTTCAACTCGCCAATTTCAAGGCTTGGTCATTTACGATCCCCGGGAACCGCAGATGGAAGGTGGCGCCTTCGCCGGGAACACCTTCCGCACGGATGGATCCCCCGTGCTTTTGCATGATCCGGTGTACCAGCGCAAGACCGATACCGGTACCTTCGAACTGTGCCGTGGGATGTAAGCGTTTGAACATGCCAAAGAGCTGTTCGTTTTTGCTGTTGTCGAATCCCACGCCGTTGTCTTTTACGAGCACCACTGTATCCTTGCCATCAATGGCAACTTGAACTTGGATGACGGCATCGTTTCGCAAGCGGGTAAACTTCAGGGCATTGGCGAGCAGGTTGGTAAGCACCACCTGCACCATGGAACCGTCGGCGTTCACCCAAGCTAGTCCGGGCTCCGGCAGTTCGAACCGCACATGGCCTGTTTCCATTGCGGTGTTGGCAATACATGTACGGGCGATTCCTCCGATGTCCACAACGGTGCGGCTCACCTCTTGGCTGTCGGTGCGGGCAAAGCGCAGCAGGTCGTCGACCAAGGCGATCAGGCGGGTACTGCCTTTGTGGATCCGCTGGCTCAAGTCACGTTCTTCCCCATCACCGCGCATGGCCGCCATGCCCACGAGGTGTTCGCTCAGGGCTTTGATGTTCTTCAACGGGGAGCGCAGGTCATGCGCCACGGAATAGGAGAAGGCACCGAGGTCTTCGAGCGCGATCTGCAATTGGGCTGTTCGCTCCGCCACACGCCGGTCTAGTTCATCATTGCTCCGTTTAAGGTTCATTTCGGCACGTTTTTGTACCGTTATGTCCTTTACCATGGCTTGGAAAAGGCCGTCACCGTTCTCCGTACGTCCAACCAACGTCAATGTCGCCAGGCAAGCTATCGGCCTTCCCTGTGCATCGCGCAGTTCAACATCGAGGTTGGCTATGGTGCCGCCTCTCCGGTGCTGCCGCATGCGCTTCACCGTTGCGGGCAGGTCGTGTACGCATTCGGAAACGGGGCCGCTGAGCAGGATATGCCGTGGCTTTCCCAGCAGTTCTTCGCAAGCACGGTTCACGTCACGCAAGTTGCCGGATGAATCCAGCAGGGCGATAGGGTCTCCGGATGCCTCAAAGACCTGCCTGTAGCGTTGTTGCATACGCTCACGTTCTTCGCGCAAGCTATGGACCTCATAGGCCTGTTCGATGCGCAAACGCAGGTCCGTGGGGTCCCAAGGCTTGGTGATGTATGCATGGATACCACCGAAGTTCACCGCGTCGATCACCGCCTCAATATCCGAGAAACCGGTGAGCAGCAAGCGTGCCGTGCGCGGCCAACGTTCGCGTACTGCGGCCAGAAAAGCGCTTCCGGTCATGCCGGGCATGCGCTGGTCGCTGATCACTACGTGTACGGCGTTCTTCTCCAGGAAAGCAATGGCCGCCGCCCCGCTGGTCTCCGTATGGACATCGAATTCCCGGCGGAAGGAGGCGCGGAAGGCGGTAAGGTTGCCTTCCTCGTCGTCCACATAAAGTACTTTGATACGCTCGTTGTCCATTCCTATGCGCGTTTGGCGTGGAGTAGCTGTTGGCTGATCGGCATTGTAAGGGTGAATATGCTGCCTTCCCCCGGGCTACTTTGCACCGTGATGGTGCCATTATGGTCCTCGATGATGCTCAATGCGATGCTCATTCCCAACCCCGTGCCTTCACCCACGTCCTTGGTAGTGAAGAAAGGTTCGAACAACCGGTGTTGCGTGGCCTCGTCCATGCCGGTGCCGTTGTCGTGTATTTCAAAAATGGCGTGTTCGCCGGTGTGGTAGGAAACCACGCGCACCTTGCCACCGGCGGCCCCATGCTTTTGCTTCACGGCAAAAATCGCATTGTTCAGCAGGTTCATGAACACTTGGTTCAGCTTGCCCGCGTAACATTCCACCAATGGCAGTTCCCCAAGATCCAGTTCAATTGCCACCGCATCGCGCACTTGGGGCGCCAACACGACCAAGGTGCTTTTGATGCCCTCGTTCACGTCCACGGTTTTTAGCTCATATTCATCTAACCGGCTGAAGGTGCGGAGGCCGCGCACGATCTCTGAGGTGCGTTGTGCGCCGCTTTCCAAGTTGAGCAGGATCTCGTCCACTTCCTTCATGTTGAACTCCAAGTCGATTCGATCTTCCAACAAGCGCACTTCCTCCAGGTCGCGGCCATTGATGCGCGCATCGCGGTAAGCCATCAGCACTTCCCGCAGTTCGGACAAGTCCCGTTTTAATGGGGGAATGCTACTGCTGATGAAGTTGATCGGGTTGTTGATCTCATGCGCAATCCCTGCGGTCAATTGACCGAGCGCGGCCATTTTTTCGGCATTAACCAATTGGCTCTGCGTGCGCTTTAAGTGATCGGTGCTTGCCTGCAAGGCCAGCGTACGCTCGGTGACCTTGCGTTCCAAGGTGACATTTTGGTTGAGGATTATTTGCTCATTCTCCTTGGCGATGCGCAATGCCTCTCCTTGTGAAAAATCTTTCTCACGACGCAGGATGTTGATCCGGTCGGCCAGACCAAATGACAGAAGTATGCCTTCGATGGCTGATCCGATTGGCATGATGAAGACCGTGAAATCATTGTAGGGAAGGACACCCATGTCCTTTAAGGTGAATACCAATATCCCGATCAAGAGAACGCTCCATGAGATCAGGAAAAAAACAGCCTGCCTGGACCCCATACGCCAGACTTTCAAAATGGTTATGAATTGATAACCAGCGAACAGGCCAGCTGCTATTTGAGCCAATTGATAGCCGACTGAAGGGTTTATGAAAAGGTATAGGAAAATGACTATTCCAAACAAACCATAAAAATATTTAATTCCCGAATGTAAACGCGGTACATTTTTTGCCGTATCAATGAATCTCTTCATGAATTCGCTGGCAGCAAACGCACTGGCGAACGTAAATACGATAGATGATTTAACGGATATCCAAGGATAGTTCGAAGAAATGTAATATTGAAACACGCCCCAAAATGCAATTTGAGCCAAAGTGATGAATACGATATACACGACATATACCACATAAGTCCTATCCCGAATCGATAGAAATATAAATATATTGTACAACGCCAACGCAAGCATTATACCGATATACATTCCAATACGCAAATCCCTCACAGAAGTCACAGGGACAAAGTTCAAAGCAGAATACACCTTTAAAGGCACCTGAAGTTGTTTGGAACTGGCAAGCCTGAATAAGGCAGTAGCGCTATCTCCGATCTCGATGGGCAGGTTAAAGGCAAATTCAGGTTGAGCAATACCACGTGTTGAAGATGGACGGCTTTGACCGGTGGCACCGATCAACGTGGCTTTGCCTGCTTTCAGAAGGTATAGGTCGACAACTTCGATCTCCGCATGTTCAAGGTCAAGGATCAGGTGATCATACTTGGTGTCGTTTTTAATGCACACGCGCACCCAGTAGGCAGATGAAGAAATCCCCAGATTCGGTACGAAGGCATTGGACGTTTGGAAATCGCCGCTTGCGATGACTTGATCAACGCCCATTTGGGCTGATGAGTCTTCAAGGATCTGGACGAACTTGCCCAGGTATCCCTGTTGCATGGAGGCCGTCACTGGGCCGGATTCCACCGTGGACGCATGAAGCAGGAAGGGTAAAATGCAAAAGACCCCGCGATGATTCGTTTCATTGGGGCGTTATACGCCCGCAAGGCAACGTTGGTTCTCGCTCTTACGCCGTCTCAGCATAATGGGACCTATCCTCTACGATCGAGCGATAGGCCCACATGTCAATGGGAACTCCTGAAATACGAAGGTGATAGTCCAACATTGTCGGCGTTCCGTTCAAAACCTCGAGGCGGCTTTGTTCAGGTCGTAACCGAAGACTTAGCAGTTGATTTCTATACGGATACGGCGCTGTATCCAGTGTTAGTACGTCGGGTATGACCATGGCGATCCCCTTGAAATTGGGGATGGGATAGTCAAAAGAGCCACCATTTCCCAATTCTTCGATAATCGTGAATCCGGCTTTCAAAGCGTGTCGCAGTGTATAGTGCGAGGCCAAGCACACCATGGTCTTCAATTTGAGGTGATTGGCAAGAGAAACTGCCGCGAAAGCGAGCATTGGAGGTAAACCACGCGCGCCGTATCGATTCGCATTCCATAAGCCGCAAACTTCCGCATTTCCACCAAATCCCAGGCGGTTTAACGTGTGATGGACGTTAGGGTCCAACTTGATCAATGCTTCCTCGATCGGCAGCAACTTTCCTTCCCTGTGAACCTCGACCCGAATGCCGCCCACCATGCCTGATCTTTCCGAAAAGGCGGCTATGACATACGTATCCGGGTCTGTGGTCCAAGCGGCGGTATTTGTGGTCACACTTCCAATGCCGAAGTCCTCCAGAACTTTCCTGTGTTCTGAGATAAATTCGGCACAAAGGGCGGGCTCATCCGGAGCTAGGAATGCTTTTAGCGTGAGACGGTCCATCAGTTCCATATCAATGTATCGGTGTGTGTCGGGGGTAATCGGTTGGCTGAACGAATAATTCACTCACCGGGCGCCGTAAGGCACGCATACTGGGTTGCCCCGCGTTTGAAATGCGCACCATGAACAAAGGATGTTCTTCCTTCAATTTCCAAAGCGCCGTGAATTCCTTTCGGATATCCTTTAACCCTTCTTGCTCGTGCAAGCGCAAACCATTGCTCTCGAGATCAAGCATATGCGTCATAAAGATGGGCGCCGAAATAGGATGGACGGAAAACCCCGCTGCGTTCGCGGACATCCACAGCCGTTCGACAGCACGTCCGCCATCCAGACGTGCGTTTGCACCTTCTTCCGAAGTGCAAATAAGGATCACGGCCGAGGAAGCCCTGATCGCTTTTCCTGAGATCTCTTCCAGGCCTTTTCCCCCTTTCCATTGGTCGATCAAGTCCATGGCGCGCCGGTCCGAAGCAACTTTGAGGCCAACGATATTGGAAGTCGAGAGTTCCATCGATGCCAAGTCGAGCCCATCAGTTGAACCTTGGGGCGTTTCCGGGGACCAGCGCAGTTCGTTTTCGAAGAATTCGCGGTGTCCGATGGGATTGAGCAACCGTAACCGTTCGGCCGAACCACAAAGTCGGGCCAGGACCGCCAACTTCTCAGGTTGCGTAACAAGTTGAGCGGAGCATCCTGCCATGGACTGGACCGCCGCATCCAATTTTTGGAAGTTCTCCCGCGGGAAGGGCTGTGGTTCCGTGATCTTCCGATTCGTGCAGCGGATGCCGATCATGCTGGACAAGTGGTCCATAACATGGGGTTCAGCTGAGGTCATGGGTTGAGTATGAAATTCAAAGACGCACACCAGCCCGTTGAATCCCGGGACCGGTGAATTGCGCAGGCTCACTTCAAGACCAAGGACATGAGCTTTCAAAACAATATTCTCGGTGCAAGCCCCCAGTGCGATCTGCGCGATGAAATGGTCCGGGTCCCAAAAGGAAGCGGAACGAGGCTTATCATGAAAAAGCAGCAAGCGCTTATCATGCCATAGGAACTTCCATGGTTGCATGTTCCCCGCGCTAGGAGCCAAACCACCGGCCACAACGAGTTCGTTGATCGTATCCGATTGCAGGTCACAACTAGTTTGTGTGGCGGGCCCCAGAACATCGGTGATCTCCTGAAGTTCATCGATTCCCAACCGGAAACCGGAATGAGCCGAAGGCATTGAGAGAGGCTCAATTGAGGGGTCGGCGACCAATTCATCGAGGTCCACGAACCAGCGGCCGGAACTCCGGAAGTGATCGAGTGCGATGCGTCGAACGACGTCGCCTGCCAATGCTCCACCCAAAACAACGGAAGTGGCCAGTTGGGGCCAAGTGCTTATACTTTGGTTCAACTCGATCACAGATGCCTTCATCCTTGGGCTCAATGTGTCTATTCCGGTGATCGGCACCATAAACGGCATCTTTTCCTCAGAAGTCATCGGCCGCGCTGCCGCGTCCAGGTCCAGATGTTCGATCCAGCCGTGCATAAGGGGTCGATCCGGTTCCAGGTCAAAGCGCTCAACGTCCAAGCAGCCCCTGTCGCTCATGTCCATTACCACGGGAATGCCCAATGCCTTAGCTTTTTGGCGGGCCAAAATTTTGATATCCACACTGTCGCATTCCTCCACCACTACATCCAGCGCACCACCTCCGGTGAAGAAGGTATCCATGTTCTCCTTGGTAAGGCCGTCTGTGAAGCACACCACTTTCAAGTACGGGTCCAGCTCCGCGATCTCGCGCGCCGTCATGATCGCTTTGTTCACGCCCAGGTTGTGTACGCCGCTGCGCAAGCGGTTCAGGTTGCTGAGGTCCAACGTATCGAAATCGGCCAGGCGGATCTCGCCGAAAGAGCGTTCCAGTGCCATGGCGAGGCTTACCGATTGGCCTACGGAAAGCCCGATCACGCCGACTTTCAAGCGGGAGAGTTTTTCCTGTTCTTTCGCGGTGATCTTGTTCCGGTTCCGGTTGGTGCGCACAAAGGCGAACGCGGCTTCCGGCAGCAGGTGTACCAGCCTGTTCGTCCATGCGAAATAGGCCCAAGAACCGTAGCTATGCAGGTCGCTGCCATCCACGATGGTAGCCACTTCGGCCCGTGTTTCTTCCGCGGAAAGTTTCCGTTTCGGGTGGCGCAGTTTGGCGTATTCGTCCAATTGAGCCTGAATGGTGTCCGAAATGTTTTCCGGCGGCACCACCTTCAGGAGTTGCTGGAATCGCAGGTCCGCGTGCGGATCTTTTAGGTGGAGGAGTTCTGCTCGGAACACAATTAAATGAACAGGGACTTCCGCATGTGCGGGTGTCGTGGGGGAAGGCATGGAAACGAAACGTGGAGCAACTTCCGCTATTCGGCGCGAATATAACCTGCTTTGGCAAATCAGTTTTCAACGATGGCCGGCCAGACTAAAAACTGTCGAACTTTTTGCACGTTCATGCGTATCACCCGTACGAACTTCACATCGATCCCCATGGGCACACCCAAACTCCCTACTTCCGCAAATTCAGCGGTAAAACTCCCCAAGGTTCTTTTTCTGGACGGCAGTGCTGCCAACAGGTCGGCCTTTGAAGATGCATTCCAAGGCGAGTTCGAATTGAGCGTTGCCGGAGGATTGGATGAAGCTTGGGAATTGCTCGCGGACGGTACCATGGACGTTGTGATCTGTGACCAGATGTTGCCCGGCATCGCAGGAAGCGAGGCATTGCGGCAAGTGAAGCAGCGCCATCCACGAGCAAGGCGTATGCTCATTACAGCGCATGCCGACTTGCAATCGCTGGTTGATGCATTGAACCGGGCAGGGGTATGCCATTACATCCAAAAGCCGTGGGAAACGGAAAAAGTGCGCATAGCGGTGCTGGAAGCCCACGCCACTTTGCTGGCCGAAGAAGCGAAAGACGCGTACACCATGCAATTGCAGGAGTCCAACCGGCAATTGGAATTTGCCTTGCGCCAGCGCCTGCTCTCGTAGGTACGGCGCATAGGGGCGATCTTTGTGCCATGCGCAAGATCCCATTGGCCGCCGTTTTCGCCTTGGCCATCAGTTCCTTATCCGCCCAATGTGATGGCTGGCAGCAGCACATCACTTGTTCCCTTTCCGTGGAACTGGATGTGGCCACGCACCTGTTCACCGGAACGGAAGAGTTGGCTTATGTGAACAACAGCCCGGATACGTTGCGCGAACTCTTCTTCCATCTTTACCTCAACGCCTTCAAGCCGGGCAGTGAGATGGACGTGCGGTCGCGCACTGTCCTCGACCCGGACCCTAGGGTCGGTGACCGTATCGCGTCGCTAACGCCCGACGAAGTGGGCGACCTGCAATGCAGGTCAATGCAGCAGGAAAGTAAAGCCGTGACCATGGAAACCATGGGCACTGTAATGCGGGCCACATTGCCGACCGCCGTGGCTCCCGGCGATTCCACGCGGCTCAGCATCGGCTTCAGCGGCCAAGTGCCCCTACAGATCCGTCGCACCGGCCGCGACAATGCCGAGGGGATCGCCTACAGCATGGCGCAATGGTTCCCCAAAGTGGCCGCATACGATGAGCGCGGCTGGCATGCCGACCCTTACGTGGGCCGGGAATTTTATGGGGAATGGGGCAACTACGAGGTGGCGATCACCTTGGACAGTTCTTACACCGTTGCAGCTACAGGCGTGCTGGCCAATGCGGACGAGATCGGCCATGGATATGCACCGCTTACCCGGCCTCAACAGCGGAAGGACGGCAAGCTCACTTGGCGTTTCAGCGCGCCGCGCGTGCATGATTTTGCCTGGAGCGCGGACCCGCACTACAAGCACGTAACGGCGCAAGTGCCGAACGGCCCATTGTTGCGGTTCATCTACTTGGACAAGCCTGAATACGCGGAAACATGGGGCCAGTTGCCGAGCTACATGGTGCGTGCGGTGGAACTGCTGAACAAAGATTTCGGCACCTACCCGTGGCCTGTGTTCACCTTCGCACAAGGCGGCGATGGCGGCATGGAATACCCCATGTTCACATTGATCACGGGCGAACGCCGGTTGGGCAGTTTGATCGGCACATCGCTGCACGAGATCACGCACAACTGGTACTACGGTGTGCTGGCCAGTGACGAACTAAGCTATCCGTGGATGGACGAAGGGTTCTCCGAATATGCAGGGGAAGAAGTGATCCATCAACTTTTGCCGGCCTCCAAAACGGGTCGCGACCATGCGGAATCGCGCATGGCTTACCTCAACTTTTTAACCCAGCCGGACAACGAACCGATGACCGTGGAAGCCGACCACTTCAGCACCAACCGGTCTTACAGCGTTACGGCATACAGCAAGGGCGAATTCCTGCTGGACCAGCTCGGGGCCGTGATCGGTGACAGCACATTGCACCGCGGCCTGCTCCGCTATTTCGATGCCTGCGCCTTCAAACATCCCGGCCCGATCGACGTGCAGCGCGCCATGGAAAAGGAAAGTGGCTTGCAGCTTGGCTGGTATTTCAAAGAAACCTTGAACACGGTGCGCGCCATGGACTACGCGGTGGATTCCCTGGCGGGCAACAAGGACAGTACCGTTATCACGTTGGCGAACAACGGCCTGTATTTGATGCCCGTTGATGTGGAAGTGTTGACCACGGGCGGAAAATCGCACTACTTCAACATCCCCTTGTCGCTGATGTTGGGCGCACGGAAGGAAATGCCGATGGGCAAGGAGTGGAGCACGTTGAAGCCTTGGCAATGGACCGATCCGTACTACACGTTCACACTGCCTATTCCCTTGAAAAAGATACGGCAGGTGCAGATGGACCCGTTTGAACGGATGGGCGATGCGGACAGGGGCAACGACAAATGGTCATCGTTCTCCGACATGCCGGAGCATCGGAACGATTGAGCGGAGCGGTCCGCGTTCACATTGACATGGAACACGGGTGCCGTATACGGAATGGATCCGGGCGGACCCTTCAGCCTAGAACTGCTCCCTTCCACAGAAGAAGTACGCGCCTTCAATGGCCGCATTCTCATCGCTGTCGCTGCCGTGTACGGCATTCTTGGCCTTGCTCTCGGCAAAACGCTTGCGCAACGTGCCTTCGGCGGCTTCAGCGGGATCCGTGGCCCCTATTAACGTACGGAAATCCGCAACGGCATTGTCTTTTTCCAGGATGGCCGCCAGCACCGGGCCACTGGCCATGTAGCCAACGAGTTCGCCATAGAACGGGCGCTCCTTGTGTACGGCATAGAATGCTCCGGCCTCCAGCTCCGAAAGCCGGGTGTACTTAAAGGCCACCACGCGAAAGCCCTTGCTGATTATCATGTCCAGGATCTTGCCGGCATGCCCGGCGGCCATAGCCTCGGGCTTGATCATGGTGAACGTTCTGTTGGTAGCCATTGTGGAAGTTGGTTAAAAAACGGCGGCAAAAGTACGGTTTGGGAACTCCCCGAAACCTCTACGGTTAAAATTCCGTTGAAAAGTGCTTGAACCCAACTTCGGGATGTTGAACACAACCTGTCCGCATCGGTCCTTCAAGGGGATCGGCTTGGTCTTCCTGCTTGCCGGTTGCACTTCAGCAACCGGACCTGCGGGTGACATTTCTGCTTCCGTTCATGACAGCGGAGCGGTGAATGCACAATCGCTCTACGAAATGCCGACGCCGAACGAGCTTTTCCAGATCGTACGGGAAATTAGCGGCGAAGGGCAAAGGCAAATGATGAGCCCGGCTGTGAACCTCACGCATTACAACACCAAGTCCAAGCGCGCGCTCAATTTCGGCGTGTATGCCACGGACCTCGTTTTTGCCAGCAGCTTCAACCTTACCAGCGAAGTGGCGCGCTATTTCATCGTTTGTAAAAAGCTTGGGGATGACCTTGGTTTAGCGGGTTCCTTCAACGATTCCGACTTGGCACGGCTGCAACGCAACCTCACCAAAGGCGATTCCTTGGACGTGATCAGCGATGAGGCCTACAAACAAGCTTACCGCCGGATGCGAGAAGAAGACATGGGACCTGTACTTTCCCTCGTACTGGCCGGTGGTTGGGTTGAAAGCATGCACTTGGTAACGCACCAAGTCATCCATTTCGACCCGCAGAATGCATTGGTCCAGCGCGTGGCCGAACAAAAAGTAAGCTTGAACCACTTGGTCGACCTCATGGGAGCCTACCCACGGACCCTGAAGTGCTGAACATGAAAAGCCGGCGGTTGGCCAGACGCGACATCTACGACACCTTTCCGGTAGTGCGGGAACCTCATAAAGGAATTTCACCCAGTGGAAGGGCCATCTTGGGCGACGACATACAAATTCTGGCAACCCCGGAAGGGTTCCAACTCCTTTCCAACGCATTGGAAGCGCTCCGCGAAGACATCATACGGCCTGAAGACGCACCGAAAGCCGCGAACGCCTAGGAACCCATGGACTTGCGAAAGATCTTCTTCATAGCTGCATGCGCGGCCTCCGTGCTTACCAGCGCGCAAAGCGAATGCTCCGACTATTGGACCGGGGCGCAACGCTCCAGCGATGCACGCTTCAGAACAAACGGCCAAAGCCGCGGTGCCAGTGTACAGGTGGGCAAGCCCACCGAGCTCAACATCATCGTCTACAAAGGCCAAGACTACCACATTGCCTTCGCGTATGATGAGAAGGTGCTCGGCGATAGTATCCACGTACGTTTGATCGAAAAAGTGAGGGAGGCCAACATTAAGCCAAGTACCGACGGATCGCCATCGTCCATTACATACGCCGATGTCCGCAAGGTGATCTGGGACAATGCCGAGCAGGGTGGATCCCAGGACATTGAATTCACGGCCACTTCCAGCAAGCGCATGGCGATCGAAGTGACGGCGCCCGGGGTCTCCGAGAATGGGGGCAAAGGCAAGCGGTCCGATAGGGACATCGGTTGTTTGGGCATCCTTATCGAGCACATGCCCACACCGAACATCGGTTTTTAGGGCGATGCGCCCGGCGTGGAGCGGCTACTTTTGCCGCCCATGCAACATCCTTCAGCCCCGGCCGCACAGGTCGCCGCCCTCGCGGAACTGCTCCGTACCCCGCGCCGTATCGCCTTGGTAACGCATTTCAATCCCGATGGTGATGCCATCGGCAGCACTACCGCATTGGCCGCCGTGTTGAAAGCCGAAGGCCATGTGGCGCAGGTGGTTTTGCCCAATCCCGCTGCGCGTAACCTGCATTGGATACCGGGATACAGTCAGGCCATCAATCACATCAACTCCGCGCAACAATGCGCGGAAGCCATCGCTTCGGCAGATTTGCTTTTCTGTTTGGATTTCAACCGGCAAGACCGCGTGGAAGGCCTGGAAACCGCTGTTCGCGCGCATCCGCTCAAAGTGCTCATCGATCACCATCGTGGTCCAGAGGATTTTGCGCGCGTTGCATTTTCCGACATCACGGCTTCTTCCACCTGCCAGATGGTGCATGATGTGGTGAACGCGTTGGGCATGGCGCGCAGCATTGGTCCGGACGCGGCGAACAGTATGTACGCCGGGCTGATGACGGACTCGGGATCATTTCGTTTCCCCAGCACCAGCCCGCATACTTTGCGCGTGGCCGCCGACTTATTGGAACGCGGGGCAAAGCCGGATGCCATATTCGCGGCGATCATGGACGACAACTCCTTGGAGCGGTTGCGGTTGATCGGCTTTGCGTTGAGTGAAAAATTGGAAATGATGCCCGGCAACGAGGCTACGGTTATCGCACTTTCCAAGGAAGAGCATGAGCGGTTCCACTACACGCCCGGCGATACGGAAGGTTTGGTGAACTACGGGCTTGGTATACGCGGTGTGCGGCTCAGCGTATTTCTGGCGGAGCGCAACGGCATCGTTAAGCTCAGCCTACGCAGCAAAGGAAATTTGCCGGTGAATGAATTTCTCGGTGCCCACTTTGAAGGCGGCGGGCATGCCAACGCCGCTGGCGGAAAGTCTACATTGCCTTTGGCAGAGGCCACTGCAAAATTGAAGGCTGAATTGCCCGCGTTTCTTGCTAAGCATCCCGCATGAAAACGATCGCTCCCGCGCTGCTTTTGCTCCTTGCTTCCTGCGGAAACGGTACTCCGCCGCCGCCCGCCCGCGTAGGCAACGGCACCGCGCCGGTGGACACGCGTGTGATGGACGAAAACAAGGACATGGCTGCGCGCGAAGAACAGGACATCCGCGATTGGCTTGGTCGGCAGGAAGCGGGAATGAACACTTCCGGTACAGGCCTGCGCTGGAAATTGGTGCGTGACGTGCCCGGAGATACGGCACGGTCGGGTCAGCTGGCGGTGCTGAATTATGCGGTTTTCCTGCTGAACGGCGATACGTGCTATTCCTCAGTGCAGGATGGTCCGGCCTCGTTCCGCATTGAGCATGCTGATGTGGAAAGTGGACTTCAGGAAGGCATTCAACATCTTTCGGTTGGTGATAGCGCCGTGCTGGTGATCCCCAGCGCGCTTGCGTTCGGCCTGCTGGGCGATCGTGACAAAATTCCCATGCGCAGCACCATTATTTACCACGTGGGCTTGATCGCTTTGCAGAAATGAAGAACGGTGCGTTGGTGGCTATCGCGGTCTGCTTGTTGGTGGCGTGCGGCCCATCGCCCTTACCGGGCGGGTCCCGCATGAGCGACGGCGTGTACTGGCGCTTGAACGCACTGGGCGATGGCGAACGTTTTCCCTCCGATAGCGACAGCGTGATGGTGCGCGTGCGCATGGCCTTTCCCGGCACCGCACCCGGCTCGCTCTTCAGTACGGAGCGCTGGTATGGCATGGCTGGCGCGCCCCATGCTGCGGACTATTTCAGCAAATTGCATTCGGGCGATAGCGCAACAATAATGATGCACGCCAGTAAACTTCCGTGGACCGAATTGGGTGCTACAAGACCGGCTTCCGCCAAGGACACCTCATGGGTGGAAATGGAATTGTCCATGCGCGCCATGCGTTCCTTGGAGCAATCACTGATAGTGCAAGAAGCGCTGCTTCAAGCCCGCACGCAACTTGATGAGGACAGCATACTCGGCGTGTACTTGGCCGATACGGCCCAACACTGGCGTAAAGCCTACGGCCTGTGGTACAGTTTGCCCCCTGAAGCAAAACATGGAGCGCGCGTGAGCTATGGGGAGATCGTGACGATCGCTTACACCGCTTCTTTCCTTGATAACGGCAAAGAGTTCGACAAGGAACCAGCCGCCAATGGCGGATTGACGTTCCGCTTGGGCGATCCCGGACAAGTAGTGAAAGGGCTGGAAATTGCTACCAGCCTGCTACCGCGAAATGGTGGCAGCGGGCGGTTCATTCTACCTTCCGAATTGGCGTTCGGACCAACGGGGTCTTCCAGTGGCATCGTGCCGCCTTGGACACCGGTGCTTTATGAAGTGAGTGTGCTGCCGGCGAAGGCCGAAAGTGCGCAAACTGCCCCGTAGTCGCTTTATCGTATTGGGAAACTACTTCAAGGCCGGGGTTCGGGATTACTCCGTATCCGGCACCGCTCCCGGCGGGTTGAACAAGCCCCAATCATCCCAGAGGTAGAACGAATCCGTTCATTATAAATGGCGGTGGGACCAAACGCAGGATTGAAGGACTACCTCGCTCTCCTTGCGTATTTTATTTCTTATCGTAGTGAAAGCGGCATTGAATGACCAGACATCTTTGATTGTGTCCCTTCTTTCCCGTTACCTCGTAAACCAAGCGATGTTCGCCGGTGATACGTCGGGACCAAAACCCCTTGAGGTCGTATTTCAAAGGTTCAGGTTTCCCTGGACCTTTGAAAGGTTCTGACTTAATGGCTACCAACAGGTCCTTTATCTTTTGGACCACTTTCGGGTCGGTCTTTTCCCAGTATTCATACTCCTCCCACGCATTCGAAGTGAAGTCGATGCGCATAACGGAATCAACCCTTGAAGGAAACTACCTTCCCTGTGCGAGCTTGCGTGATGGATTCGGAAAGTCGCTTTCTATTCGCCGCGGTGGAAAGCAAATGCCCCGTCTCAACCATGGAGTTGTATTCCGTGATCGACATGATCACAACGGCATCCTCTTCGTTTTGACGAGGCACGATTAAGACCTCTTGGAAACGACTTACGGCATCGAAGAACTCCTTCATATTCTGCCGAAGCGTAGTGATGGTTAGCGCTTTCATTTTTTAATTTGGTAGTTCAACGTACAGTCAAATGTACGGATAAACGTACAGATTGTTGTCGTCCTTTTCCTTCACTCCGTATCCGGCACCGCTCCCGGCGGGTTGAACAAGCCCCAATCGTCCCAGAGGTAGAAGGAATCCTGGAAGCTGGCCACCCATTGCACGAACAAAGGCTGGAACTCTTTCACGGCTTCGCGAAGCAGATCGAAGTGTGCTTCTTCCAAGTGTCCCGCAATTTCCAATCCGCGCAAGCAGGTCACCAATTCCCGGCAGGAGCGACGGATCAATGCGGCGTTCTCCATCTGCAGATCGTACATGTTCAAGTTCCATGCGCCGGCCAACTTGGCGGTGATCGTGTGCGCATGCTGCATCATTTCGTCCTTGGTGCCCTCCAACATGCGCAGCTCGAACTGCTCCCGTTCGGATCCGCTTTTTACATCGTCGGGGGCTGCTTCCACGATCGCAATGGCCAAGGTTTGGATCTCTTCAGCCTTTTGATAGATCGCGCTGTCGCTCACGTCCGGGCCGTCGTCCATGGCACCGAAAGCGAGATTATCATCGTCATCATCGTCGTCGAACATCGCAGGTCGGGTTTTATGCGTTGTATAGTTACGTCGTGTCGCCTGCAGTCGCCGCAAGGTCACTCGAAGAGGACCCTGTGCTGCGATGGAACTGTTTAGTCCTTTACCTTCTCGAACACCATGCGGTAATGCTCGAAGACTTCCTTCTCAAACACTTGCAAGTTGGGTTGGATGCGGTAGCGACGCACCCATTTGCGGAAGTCGCTGCTCGCGAGCTTCGGCAACAGTGTTCCGTATAGGAGATATTTCTGCAAGTTGAATTTGTTGAACGCCTTGGTCCACCGGTCGATGGTCTCGATGTAGTCCAAGCGGCCGCTGTCGATGCTCACGAGCTTGAAGTGCTCCTTCGCAGGCTCGGTCATTCCTTCGCTGCCGTAGGGGATCCATGAGCCGGGGAACACGTCGCAGACGAGGTCCATCAGCTCTTCGTTGCTGTACTCGTACTTCTTTTTGTACACGTTGGTCTCGCCGAATTTGATGTCCTCGAACTTCACCATGTTGGGGCCGAATACCATCGTCTGGCAGTAAAAGCGCCCGCCGATCGGGAGCAAGTCGGCCATCTGTTTGAAATAGGTCCTGTAGATCTCCGCCTGTTTTCCGGCCTTGTATTCCTCGATGGAGCAGAGGTGTTCCGGACTTCCCATTGCTGCCACCGCGTCGAACTTCCCGAAGGTCGCCGGTGTGATGTCCTTGGAGTTCATTTGGTGAACGTTCATGCCGTTCTTCTTGCAGGCATCGGCCTGTCCCTGCGCGAGCACTACGCCATACGCATCCGCACCGTGCTTGTCCAAGTAGTCAACAAAAGCACCCCAGCCGCAGCCGATGTCCAGCACCTTGCTGCCCTTTTTGATGTTGAGGTTGTCCCAGATGAATTTGTGCTTTTTCTCCTGGGCCTGTTCCAGCGTCATGCTGAAGTCGCCATCGAAGCGCGCGCCGCTGTAGCCGCCTTTCTCTCCCAAGCTGAGCCGGAAGATCTTGTCCATTGTGGTGTAGTGCGCGTCGAGGTCCTTTTGATCTGCCATGTGGTTGTTTTTCGGGGGCTGAATGTAGTATTGAGAATGTGTCTGGAGATATTGTGGGTGTTTGGTTTGGGGACGCGGAGACGCGGAGGCGCAGAGAAATGCAATTTGATGATAGGCGGTTGGTATGGTTAGAAGCCAAACGCCAGCATCCAAACATTACTAACCTTTTGTCTCGGTTTTCAGCGACTAAGGCCGCGCAAACGAGCCGTCCTCAATGATCGTGCTCCCCAGTCCCTTTCGTTAGCTCGCTCAGCAGGTAGTACGTGCCTTTCACCACGATCGTGGCGTTCGGGTCCACGGCTTCCAAAGGCACCACTTCGGTGTAACCCAGCTCGCTGGCTCCCGTGCGCACGGCTACTTGCTTGAAGGTATTGGGCTCATCTTCCACGAAGATGTAGTGCTCGTCGCCGTTGCTTACCACGGCCTCGGCAGGCAAGCTCCAGGCCGAGGTGCTGTCGGTCATGATCAGCGCCTCGATGTACATGCCGGGCATCAGTTCCTCGCCATTGTCATCCAGCTTGGCATGGGCCAGCACGGCTTGTTGGTCGCGCTCAAAGGCCTTGTTCACCGCGTAGATCGTGGCGCTGTGTTGCCCAACAGGCTCGCCGGCATGGCCGAAGACCACTTTTTGTCCTGTGCGCACCCGCGCCACGTCCTGCTCGAACAGGTTGAGGTCGATGTGCAGGCCGCTGTTATCCACCACGGTGAAAAGCGGAATGTTCGGCTCCGCGAACTGCCCCAAGGTGATGGCGATGTGCTGCAATGTTCCTGTGATCGGTGAGCGAACGGAATACGTGGAGCTGATGTCTTGCGCTGAAAGACGAGCTGGGTCCGTGCCGAAGACACGGAGTTTCGCGGCCATTCCAGCGTGTTTGGCGCGGGCCACATCGGCATCGGCTTGGGCACGTTCCAAGGTCTTGGTGGCGTTGATGCGGTCGTCGTGCAGGTCCTGTTGTCGCTTGAGGTCCGCGTTCAGCGCCAGCAGGTTCGCGCTGGTCTCCAAATAGTCTTGCTGCAGTTGCAGGAATTCCATGTTTTCCACGGTCGCCAGCACTTGGCCTTTGGTAACGGATTGCCCTTCACGCACAGGGATGCCGCGCACCAGTCCGCCCGCCAGCACGCTGACCTGTGCACTCTTGTCCGGCGGAAGCACAAGTCGCCCATTGGCCTTCAACGAGGTGCTCAGTCCGCGCTTTTCCATTGTGCCGGTGATCAGCCCTATGGCCTTGACCTGCTCCGCGGTGAGCGATACTTCCGGGCCGTGAGCGCCTGGTGTTTCTTGAGCGTGTTCATCGGGAACTGGTGTGCTTCCGCCGCCGCAGGCGACCAAAGTGATAAGTAGCAACGCAGTTAGAGGGAGCATGAGGGTCCTCTTCGAGAGACCCTGATGGAGCTCTGAGTAACCCTGTTCGAGTGAGAGGTCGCGGCCACGGCATTCAGTTTTCTGATTTTCTGATCGTCTGATCATCTGATCCGTTGTTTCGTTCTTCATCTGCAAATTCATTAAAGCCCCATCAGGGCATTGAGGTGGATCAACGTGAGACCGAGTTCGTACCGGATGCGCAGGTGCTCCGCGTCGATGCGGCGGGCCTGGTCGATGCCTTGGATGAACTCGAGGTAGCCCGCGTCGCCGTTGAGGTAGGCGCGTTGGGCATCGGTGCGCAGGGTGGTGGCGAGCGCGGCGCCGGCGTTTTCGTAGTAGACCAAGCTTTCGCGAAGCTGCGCGGAACGGGCTTGCGTACGAGCCAATTCCGTTGCGCGGTTACGGCGCAGTTCCTCCAACTGTTGCAGTGCGATCTCGCTGCGTAACCGAGCGGCCTTTGTGCGTGCGCCCTGTCCGCCACCCGGCAAGGGGATCGACGTGCCGATGAGGTAGCCCGTAAAAGGCGATGCTCCGTCGAGTGTCTGGTAGAAGCCGCCGCCTTGCAGTGTGGGCGCCCACTGGCTGCGCTCCATTTTCCACGCTTCTTCCGCAAGTGATGCGCGTTGTTTTTCCTGCGCCAGCAGCGGGTCCGTGCCGCCGCCGGGATCCGGTGCGCGGGACAATGCGTTGAGCGCTGAAGTATCCGGAACTGCACCGCTCAAAGGACCGGTCCATTGCTCCAGTTCAGTGGCGTAGATGGCTATGTCGGCCTGTGCTTTTTTCAGTTGCACGCGGGCTTCATCGGCGGTGCTTTGTGCGCTCACTTTCTCCAAGCGACCACTCGCACCTGCTTCGAATTTGCGCGCTGCGAAGGCCGCGAGCGTGGCGTAGGAACTGTCGGACTGCTGCATCAGGCGCAGGTTTTCCTTGCCCATGACCCATTGCAGGTAAGCACCAGCCGCGCTCTCTTTCACCAATGCGCGGGTGCCAGTTCTTCCTGCTTCTGCCAGTAGCACGCTCTCTTTCAGGTATCGGGCACGTTGCGCGATGGCAGTGGGGAAGGGGATGCCTGTTGTCGCTTGAATGCTGATGTCGTGCATGGAACTGTTGATCTGCCCGCCTTGCAGTTGCGCGCCGAGCGGCTCCAGTTGAAAGGCCGTCTTCCGTAACGCCTCCTGCTGCCGTACTTCCAATTCCGCAGCCGTCATGGCGGGATGCGTGCGCAACGCACGCGCCACGGCGCTATCAAGCGAAAGCACCGGAGCCTGCGCCTGCACGGAGTTTCCGAGGAACAGCAGCGCGACAACCGAAGTGCTCACAATCCCGTGCTTCCCATTACCGCTTTCACCATTTGATCCCTTTTCATTCTTCTTCCTGCGGAAAAACACCAAGTGATAGAGTACCGGCAACACCGCCAGTGTGAGCAACGTGGAAGTGATCAAACCGCCGATCACCACCGTGGCCAAAGGCCGCTGTACTTCACTACCCGGACTGGTGCTGATGGCCATTGGCAGAAAGCCGAGCGATGCAACCGCCGCCGTGGCCAACACGGGCCGCAATCGGGCCAACGTACCGCGCACCACGCGATCCGTCACATCCGTGATGCCTTCGCGCTGCAACTGGTTGAAATAGCTGATGAGCACAATGCCGTTCAGCACTGCCACGCCGAAGAGCGCGATGAAGCCCACGCCCGCACTGATGCTGAAGTCCAAGCCGCGTGACCACAGCGCGAACACGCCGCCCACGGCCGCCATGGGCACCGCACTGAAAATGATGAGCGCCTCGTTGAACGATTTGAAGGCGAAGAAGAGCAGCACGAAGATCAGCGCCAGCGCCAAGGGCACGGAGATCATCAAACGCGCACTGGCTTCTTGCAGGTTTTTGAAGGTTCCGCCGTAGGCCACGAAGTAGCCCGTGGGCAGTGGCAACTTCTGTGCGATCAGCGCCTGGATGTCCTCCGCAACGCCTTGTATGTCGCGGCCCCGGACGTTCGTTTCCACCACGATCCGCCGGGCACCGTCCTCGCGGCTCACTTGCGCGGCGGCACTTTGAAAACCGATCTCCGCCAGTTGGCCCATCGGCATCTGCGAACCGTTCGGCAACGGCACCAAGAGGTTCTTCAGTTTATCCGGATCGGCATCGCGCATGTCGGCCATGCGGACCACGAGGTCGAAGCGGCGCTCATCCTCGTAGACCACGCCTGCTTTTCCGCCGGCCAGCGCGGTGTTCAGCACCTGGTTCAGGTCAATGATGTTCAGACCGTACTGCGCGATGCGCGCCCGGTCGTACTTCACCACGAGCTGTGGCATGCCGGTTACCTGCTCCACCTTGATGTCCGTAGCGCCGGGCACGGTGGCGATCAACGCCGCTGCGGCATTGGCGGACCTGAAAAGCTCTTCGAGGTCATCGCCGTAGATCTTCACCGCAATGTCGCTCTTCACCCCGGCGATCAGCTCGTTGAAGCGCATCTGGATGGGCTGCTCGAAGCTGAGGTTCATGCCGGGGATCACGCTGAGTTTATCGCTCATCAGTTCCGCCATTTCCTGCCGGTCGGTGGTGGTGGTCCAGTCTTTCCGGGGTTTCATCACGATGATGAGGTCCTGGCTTTCGATGGGCATGGGGTCCGTGGGGATCTCGCTGCTTCCGATCTTGCCGACCACTTCTTTCACCTCGGGAAAATCCTTGAGCAGGATGCGCGCCAACTGGTCGCTCACTGCGATGCTCTGGCTGAGGTTGCTGCCTTGGCGGATGGTGACGTTGGTGGCGAAATCGCCTTCGTCCAATTCCGGGATGAACTCACCGCCGAGCCGACTGAAGACGAAGATCGCCGCGACCAACAAAACCAATGCGCCACCGACGGCGATGCGGCGGTGGTGCAGGAGTCCGCGCAACTTCGGCGCGTACCAATTTTGTAGGCGGTGGATCATCCGCTCGCTCCAGCTTTCGCCCTTCGGAATGTCCTTTCCCAGGAAGATGGAGACGGCCCATGGCACGTAGGTGAGGCTCAGTATCAATGCGCCGATGATCGCAAAGCTCACGGTAAAGGCCATTGGGCGGAACATCTTGCCCTCCACACCGATCAGCGCGAAAATGGGAACGTAGACAATGAGGATGATGACCTGCCCGAACACCGCGCTTTTCATGATGCCGCCCGCGCCGCGGATCGTCTCGTCGTTCATGCTTTCCGTGGAAAGACGCTGGCCCGCGTAGCGTTGGTGCAAGGCGAACATGAGGCCCTCCACCACGATCACCGCGCCGTCCACGATCAGGCCGAAGTCCAGTGCGCCCATGCTCATCAGGTTGGCGCTCTGCCCTGCCACCACCATGCACGCGATGGCGAAGAGCAGTGCGAGCGGGATCACGCTGGCCACGATGAGGCCTGCGCGCCAGTTGCCCAGCAGCAGCACCAGCACGGCGATCACGATCAGTGCGCCCATCAGCAGGTTGTGTTCCACCGTGCCGATGGTGCTATCCACCAGCTTGGCGCGGTCCACAAAAGCATCGATATGCACGCCCTCCGGCAAGCTGTGCTGGATCTCCGCCACGCGCGCTTTTACAGCAGTGACGGTCGCTAGCGCGTTCGCGCCCTTCAGCATTAGCACTACGCCGCCAACGGATTCGCCCTCGCCGTTGCGCGTCATCGCGCCGTAGCGCACGGCATGCCCATAGCGCACTTCGGCCACATCGCGCACCCGCACCGGGCTGCCACCGCGCGAGCTGATCACAATGTTCTCCACATCCTTCAGCGATCCGATCACGCCTTCACCCCGGATGAAATAGATGTTCGGACCTTTCTCGATGTAGCTGCCGCCAGTGTTTGCGTTGTTGTTCTCCAGCGCGTTGAACACGTCCATCAGCGAGAACCCGGCCCCGGCCAAACGGCGCGCGTCCACGCTCACTTCGTACTGTTTCAACAGGCCGCCGAAACTGCTCACGTCGATCACGCCGGGCACGCCCAACAGGTGTTTGCGCACCACCCAGTCCTGCAGTGTACGCAGCTCCAACAGATCGTACTTGTCCTTCTGGGCGCTGTCCACGGCGAGGGTGTACTGATAGATCTCACCGGTGCCGGTGGTGGGCGGCGCGATCTCCGGCGTGCCGTAGCCGGGCGGGATCTGGGCTTGCACCTGCGTGATGCGTTCGGCCACGAGTTGCCGCGTGAGGTAGAGCGGCACCTCGTCTTTGAACACCACGGTGATCACCGAGAGGCCACTGCGCGAAACGCTGCGCAGCTGCACCACATCGGGCAGGTTTTTGAAGGCCTGCTCCAACGGGAAAGTGATGAACTGCTCCACCTCTTGCGTGGCGAGGTTGGGCGCGATGGTGTTCACCAGCACCTGGTTGTTGGTGACGTCCGGCAGCGCGTCGATGGGCAGCTGTGTAACGGACCAAGCGCCCCAGCCGATGAAGGCCAAAAGCAGCAGGCCGATGACGAGCTTGTTGCGGACGCTTAAAGTGATAATGCGATCGATCATGTGATGGATCTATTGCTACTGAGTTTGATGGTTGGCACTTAGCTTGTGCGTTGCACCTGGTATGTCGACCCAATGGGTGGACGGTACAGATGTCCTGCACGGATTCCTTGCGGTGATTGAAAAAATGCACGGGGCAAAGCCACACCGTGAGGGGACGGATCACCGCCCTACGCCCGCTTCGGCGGGTTCCAGATATTTCCGGAGAAGGCGCTTAACGCCACCGGAACATCCGGGCAAGCCAATAATTGCGCAGCGGGATCCAGTAACACGAATTCCGCAGGCCGCTCAGGCAAAAACGCCGGAGTGGCGCATGCGCAAAGCAGCTCATCGCAGCCGTTGTCGAAGGGATTATGATCACCCTCGTGCTCATCATGTCCATTGACCTCCTTGTCGTGGTGGCCAAAATCGCTGTGGTGCTCCAGTACATGTAGCACGGCTTGTGGCACGCGCACCCACTCGTGCAACTCCAAGGCGCTGACGCCATAGAGAGCAAGGACGAGGGTGAATAGCACGGTACGCATGGTGATTGCACAAATGTAACCTGTGTTCGCAAAGTTGGTTTGTGATGGATGTCACATAACACGGTTGCGAACTGGCATCAGCGGACGGCGCTTTGTTGGGCGCAGCCTCTTGTAGCGTTTACTCTTGTGCCGGTTTCGGGGTCCATCCGCAGTAATCAGCGGTCCCTATAAACGACAAAGACCCCGGCTTTCGCCGAGGTCTCTGTGATCCCGCTGGGATTCGAACCCAGGGCCCATACATTAAAAGTGTATTGCTCTACCAGCTGAGCTACAGGATCAAAAAACGCTTTACACGAAGGGTGTTCTGCGATTTGAGGGCGCGAAGGTAAACATCCGGCCCATTTGACCAAACACTTGTTCAATTCTTCGCGATCAGCGGCAAACGCTCGAATGGTTTTGTGCGGTCGAAGAGGTAGCGGAACGTGGCCAGCGTGCGGTAGTTGGTGGCACCGAGGCTCTCGCAAACGCGCAGCATTTTGGGGTTGAAATCGCCGATCCATGTTAGTACGGTGTCGTTGTAGCGGCCTGTTTCCATCAGCCATTTGCTCTGGTGGACGATCATTACGCCTTCAACGCCTTTGCCCTGCCATTCCTTCACCACGCCGAACACGATGCCGGTCATGGTCTTGGCGGTTCCTTTCCACTTGTGGTAAAGGAACTTCAGCTTGCCGAGCCAATTGAGATCGCCATCCACGTAACGGAAAATTTCGTTCAACTCCGGCAGGTTCACGAAGAAGGCAATGGGTTTTTCCTTATGGTAGACGAAGATCACGATGCGCGGGTCCATCACGGGCTTCATCTGTTTGATGGTCTTCAGCGCCACTTCTTTCGGCATGGGCTTGAAGTTCTCGTGGTCCACCCAGGCGGCGTTGAGCACCGTGCGGAAATCCTCGGCGAGTTTCTCGGAGCTCATGCCGCGCACGTCGCGCACGCTGATGTCAGGGTCGGCTTGGAACTGGTTGTACTTGCGGTGGAAGATGGGCTGCACCGGCGTGATCGCGGAGCGTTTGAAGAAGAGCTGCTTGAAGTAGACCTGAAAGCCGTAGGCCTCGAAAAGCTCAACGTAGTACGGCGGATTGTAGTTGGTGCCGTAGATCGGAAGGTCCGTATAGTTCTCGATCAGCAGGCCCCAGAACATGTTGCGCTCGCCGAGGTTCACCGGGCCGTCCATGGCCTCCAAGCCTTGTGCTTTCAGCCAATCGCGGGCGGTGTCGAAGAGCAGACCTGACGCTTGCTGGTCATCGATGCACTCGAAAAAGCCGCAGCCACCGGTGGGTTGCTGCTTGTCGGTCCATGCGGTTTTGGGGTCGATGAACGCGGCGATGCGACCTGCGGCTTTTCCGGAATCATCGTACAGCACCCAGCGTTTGATCGCACCGGCTTTGCGGTCTTCGCGGGCTTGCAGGAGTTTGTTCTTCGTGGGATCGAAGACTTTTTCCACATCCTGCTTCAGGTGTGGCACCCAGTTTTTATCGTCGGCATAGATTCTCCAAGGCACGCGCATCCAGTCATGCAGCGCTTTTCCTTCGGTGGCCTCAGCTATTTTCATCGGCGCGAAGGTCGGTCGGATGCATCAAAGCGCTGCCACGGGCTTCAGCTTATCCGCATGTTTGGCGCGGAGCTTCGCCACTTTCGGCGCGATCACAGCGCTGCAGTAGGCCGCTTCGGTGTTCCGGTCGTAGTAATTGTCGTGGTATTCTTCAGCCGGGAAGAATTTTTCCAAGGGAACGATTTCGGTCACGATGGGATCGGGGAAAACATCCTTCAACTCGGACAGTAACATTTCCGCAACGGTCTTTTGCTCGGCATCGTGGTACAGGATGATGGAACGGTATTGCGTGCCCATCGCCGCCTTGGCGGTGGAGCGTTGTGGGTCGTGGCTGGTCATGAAAATGCTGAGCAGGTCCTTGTAGGAGATCACGTCGGCATCGAAAGTCACTTGTGTCACCTCGGCATGGCCGGTGCGGCCTTCGCATACCTCGCGATAGCTGGGTGCAGGCGTGTGGCCGCCCGCGTAGCCGGACTGCACTTTTTCAACGCCGTTGATCCGCGTCATGATGGCCTCTACGCACCAAAAACATCCGCCACCTATTGTTGCAGTTTGCTTGTTCATCTTTTTAATTCACTGTTTGTCCCATCGCACATGCCATGCGATTTTGGGCAGTGCAAAGGTCGCATGCGAAGCGCAATCCTGACAGGTTTGTCGATTGTCTGTAAGTGGAATAACGCAATAAGCTTCAAGACTTAAGCCACAAGCTTTAAGCTTGAGTAGCACACAGCTCGCAGCGTTGGACTCTCGCCTCAAGACTCAGTACTCTTCTCTGTGTCCTCTGTGCCTCTGTGGTGAACCATTCAGGACTCGACTCAAGACTAAGTCAGCGACCAACGTATTCACCGCCTTCGGCACCCCGATCCCCGCAGCGTTCAGCATCTTCGGAAAAATGCTCGCCGGGCTGAAACCGGGAACGGTGTTCACTTCGATCGTCACCACTTCGGTGCCATCGCCTTGGCCTTCTTTCCAGAAATGGTCCACGCGCACCATGCCGTTGCATTGCAGGGCGCGGTAGATCTCTTCGGAACGCGCTTGCACGATTGCCGTTACGGCATCGGGGATGGGAGCGGGGACGATCTCTTGCGTGTCGGCGGCGTGGTACTTGGCTTCGTAGTCGAAGAATTCGTGGCTGGTACGGATCTCGCAGATGGGCAGGGCTTGCACCACGCCGTTCAAGCGGATCACGCCGCAAGTGAGCTCGCGCCCTTGCACGAAGGCCTCGCACATCACGCTGTCCGCTTCGCTAAAGGCGAGGTCCAGCGCGGCCTTCAGCGCTTCCTTCGACTTCACTTTGCTGATACCCAAGCTGCTGCCGCTGTTGTCCGGTTTCACGAAGCAGGGGATGCCCGCGACATCCAGTGCGCGCTGTTCCATGTCCGTTTCATCACGGCGCAACAGCACCGAACCCGCCACCGGGAAGCCCATTTGGCGCAGCAGTCCCGTGGTGGCGTACTTGCTCATGGTGAGCGCCATGTTCAGCACGCCGCCGGTCTGGTAGGGCACGTTCAGCATGTCCAAGTAGCCTTGCAGTTTCCCGTCCTCGCCGGGCGTGCCGTGGATGGCGACCAGTGCGGCGGCAAAGCGTTCGTGGCCATTCCCGCGGTCGGCAGTGAAGGCGCCACGGTCGAAGGCCAACGGCGTTCCGTCCGCGCGTTCGCAGGTCCATGCGGCCTTTTCCACGGAGACGAAAACGGCCTCGTAACGGGATTTGTCCAAGGCGTCCATCATGGTACCCGCGCTTTGGCGGCTGATGACGTTTTCACCGGTGTAGCCGCCACGTAGGATGGCGATGAAGGGGAGTGGCATTGCGGATATTCTGTTGCACCAAAGGAACGGCAGGGCTGTGCTGGTGGAAGGCGCGCGCTGGGGAAGTGCCAACGGGGCATTGTGAAGATCCGCAAGCCCTGCCGGGTTTATATTCGCGCCTTCCCGCCGCGGCGGAATGTGCGTTGAATGTCCACCCGCAATCGACTTTTCCTCCTTTTAGGCCCCGTGTTGGTCGCTGGTGCCGTGTTGGTCGGCGCTTGGGTGTGGCTGAACGTATACACCCGGCATAACGCGCGGGTGGAGGTGCCGGACCTGGCGAACATGACCCCGACGGAGGCCGCTTCCGTGCTTGAAAAGCTGGACTTGAAAACGGAGGTGATCGATTCGGTCTACAACGACGACATTGCCAAAGGCGCCGTGGTGGACCAGGATCCGGACCCCGGCCACACCGTGAAACCGGACCGTACCGTGTACCTCGTGGTGAACGCGAGCCAGCCGAAAATGCTGAACATGCCTTCCTTGGTCAACCTCAGCAAGCGGCAAGCCATCAGCATGTTGGAGATCTTGGGCTTGAAGGTGGCCGAAATGCAGTACCGCCCCGACCCGTGCATGGATTGCGTGGTGGCGCAACTTTACAAGGGCCAACCGATTACCGCCGAAACGCGCATCCGGCGTGGGGAATCCATCACCTTGGTGCTTGGCCAAGGGCAGAACGGTGATCGTGTACCGGTGCCTGACCTGCGGGGCATGGGTTATGCGGAGATGAAGGCCGTGTTGAACCTCGCATCGCTGAACCTCGGCATCGTCGTGGAGGTGAAGGGTTGCAATACCGGCTGCGATACTGCGTTGGCCACGGTGGAGCGCCAATCGCCCGATCCGACCGTGGGGAGCACCATTGCGCCCGGCGGCTTGGTGGACGTTTGGCTCACCTTGGACAGCACCGCAACGGATCAACCTTGATGTTTGGAAACATGTCGGCAATCTTCACCCGGACAGCCATTGCCCTGGGCCTTTTGGCTTGTGTGCCGCAGCTTGTGGCGCAAGAGATCATCTCGCCGCTGCACGCCATTCCGCGCGGCAACGCACCCAGCATGCTGAAGGAAGGCGGGCTGAACGAGGTGTTCATCTACGACAACACGGGGCAGACCATTCCGGTGATCGACGACTTTTCCGTGGACCGCACGCGCCACCTCAACGCACAGAGCAGCGATGCGAATGTTACGCTGACCGAGACGATCTATCAGCTGGAAGCAGGCGGCATCAGCACAGCCGGGATGGCCTACGTGAATGACACTTCCTACCACATCACGTTCGACACGCAGAACGACACGCTGATCGTTACGCAAGTTGCCAATCCGGCGATCGTTGTGATCGTTCGCGACCTTTCCGTTTACCCCGTCACCGAGGAGAGCATGTTTCTATGGCCGCCTTACACGGTGGTGGATACTGTGAACGACGCTACTACGGACACGCTGGCATTGGAGGGTGACCTCTTCCAAGATTCGTTGTTAGTTTACAGCGTTGGGGCCGACCCGCGCACCTACATCAACCCGGACAACAGCACGCGCCCTTGGGTGCTTTGGGCGGATGACGATGCTTACATCAACGGCACTTTCCCCGCTGACCCCGCCCACCCTCGGCGTGGCCACGTTGGACGGCATGGACCGCACGGGATATCCATACGCCCCGGAAGCGCCGAATTCCAACGGCCTTGCGGATCACCTTACTTCGGTGCCGATCAACCTGGTGTTTCCTGCCAGTGACAGCATTTATCTGAGCTTTTTTTATGAAGCTATCGGACTTAGTGGGAACAATGCCCTTGATCAATTGCATGACGACAGTTTGCGGTTGGAATTGTACGCGCCGGATGAGAACAAGTGGTACATTGTCTGGAGCACGCCTCAAGCTCCACCTATCGATTCCTTCAAGCATGTCATGGTGCCCATCAAAGAGGCGCAATACCTCAAGCCGAACTTCAAATTCCGTTTCAGCAACGATGCCACCTTGGGCGGCGCGGTGGACCAGTGGCACATTGACTATGTGCGTTTGGACCGCAACCGCACCGTTACTGATACCATTCTGAAGGACGTGGCTTATGTGTACCCCGAAGCCGGACTGTTGAACAAATTCACGTCCGTGCCCTACGCGAAATTCGTTGAATCACCTGGGAGCTACATGGCCAATTCCGTGGATTTGGTGCAACGCAACAACGACACACAGGACAAGTTCATCACGTGGGGCTACGGCGTGGATTCCGACTGCGGCTGGAGCACCACACGCAGCAACTACGGCAACAACATCAGCAACAACGCGGAGACAAGCTTCAACACTACGCACCCTGTGAACAGCGGTGCCGACCCATTGGTGTACGATGTTTCCGGCTGCGTTGATGCCGCGTTCTTCACCACCAAATTTTGGACCAACGCCACGCCGGACGCGCTGGCCTATAACGACACGGCGAGCTACCGGCAGGAGATCAGCAACTACTACAGCTACGACGATGGTACGGCCGAAGCGGGGTACAGCATCGGGCAAGGTGCGGGAAGCAAGATCGCCTTCCAGTTCGATACCCAGGGCAGCGATTCACTGCGTGCGTTGCGGATGTACTTCGACCCCATCTTCACATACAACGGAACCGTGAATGACCCCAACAGTGGTTCGTTCATCATCACGGTGTGGAGCAGCCTTGCCCCGGAAACGATCATCTACCAAAACGTGAACTTCAGCAACCCGCAATACCACACGTGGGGACCGGATCATTTCGTGGAATACCCGTTGGACAGCACCATCGCGGTGAGCGGAACTTTTTACGTGGGCTGGGTGCAGACCAACGACACGCAGCTACAGCTCGGCATGGACCGCAACCGGGATAACCACGACAAGATGTACTACAACACCGGGCTGAGTTGGAGCGGCTCCTCGCAGGTCGGTTCTTGGATGATCCGCCCCGTGGTGGTGGCTCCGTTGGATCCGTTTGCCGGTGTGGATGAAGTTTCGCTTCCAGTTGAAACGTTGGCGGTATTCCCGAATCCGGCGGGGAGTGAATTCCAAGTGCGCTGGAACGGGAGCAAAGTGGCATTGTTGCAATTGGTTGATCCCACAAGTAGGACCGTGCGCACGTGGGCCGGTGTGGAAGGCCCGATGGCCGTGGGCGACTTGGCACCGGGCTTGTATTTGGTACGTGCGGTTTCCAGCAACGGCAGCACGTTGGCGCAAAGCCGATTGATCGTTCAGCATTGATGAAAGCAGACGCGGGGATGCCCGAAAACGAACCCGCGGAAGCCAGCGAAGACCAAGAGCTTTACGAACACCACCGCATTGTGGCCGACCCCGGCCAAGGGCTGTTGCGGTTGGACAAATTTCTGTTCGACCACATGGCCGGCGCATCCCGGTCGCGCATCGCTGCGGCGGCGCGCAACGGCAACGTGCTGGTGAACGGAAAATCCGAAAAGCCCAGCTACAAGGTGAAACCGCACGACGTGGTGACGCTGGTATTGCCGAACCCCGTGCGCGAGGTGGAGCTCGCCCCTGAGGACATTCCTTTGGAAGTGATCTACGAGGACGACCAGATCCTGCTGATCAACAAACAGCCCGGTTTGGTCGTGCATCCCGGACATGGAAATTGGACCGGCACGCTGGTAAACGGCTTGCTGTTCCACTTCGGGAAATTGCCTTCATCGCCCAACCAGCCTGTGCCCCGGCCCGGCCTGGTACACCGCTTGGACAAAGACACCAGCGGCGTAATGGTGATCGGCAAAACCGACGAGTCACTCACGCATTTGGCCAGCCAGTTCTTCAACCGCACCAACGACCGCCGTTACTGCGCACTGGTCTGGGGCGATTTCGATGAAGAGGAAGGTACCATCGAAGGCAACTTGGACCGCTCGCCGAAAGACCGCACCGTGATGTCCGTGCCGGTGGACCCTGAGCAAGGCAAAACCGCCATCACCCATTGGAAAGTGATCGAGCGCTTCACTTACGTCACCTTGGTGGAATGCAAGCTGGAGACGGGCCGCACGCACCAGATCCGGGCGCACATGAAGCACATCGGCCATCCACTTTTCAACGACGCCCCTTATGGCGGCGACCGCATTTTGAAAGGGACGGTCTTCAACAAGTACAAGCAGTTCGTTGAGAATTGCTTCAAGCTGCTGCCCCGCCAAGCGCTGCACGCGGCGTTGCTGGAGATCGAGCACCCGCTCACCGGCAAGCGCATGAAGTTCGAAAGCCCGCTGCCCGCCGATATGGAGGCCGTGCTGGCGAAGTGGCGGATCTACACGAACTCGCGGCCCTTGGAGGATCCGGGGGAGGAGTTCGATGCGGAGGCGGCTAACAATATGAAGTGAGGGTTTAGTTGTCAGTTGTTGGTTGCCAGGCGTGCAACGCCAAAGCGCTTCGCGTCGGCGTGCTGCATTGCATTGCTTATTGCCGTCTCGGGAATGAAGAACAACTGACGATTGAAAAACAGGAAGAAGCGCACGTGCATAAATTTGGCGTTGTACGTATCTTTAGGCCACTATGGGAACCACAGCGACCAAGGTCAAGCGAAAAACCACGCGCAGCAAGCTCACCTTGAGCGTAAGCAGAAGGCACGTGGACCTATTGCGCCGATTGAGCAAGCGGGAAGGGAAGTCCATCACCGAACTGGTGGAGGAGTTCGCGGAAAGCAACGCCAAGGCGACCGCAATTACCAAGGAAGGGGATGGTTGGGTAAAGCGCAATGCGGGCATCCTCGCCAAAAAAGTAAAGCCGGCCGACTGGAAGCGGGATGACCGTGTGGGTGAATTGTTGAGGAAATCCGGTTTGCGTTGATGCAGATCCTGTTGGATACCAATGTGCCGTTGAACGTCTTCTTGAACGGCCTTCCTGGACACGAGCGGCCTCAGCCCCTTGAAAGCATGCAGGTGATGGACCTGGTGGATAAAGGGCGCATCACAGCGCACATTACGCCGACCGGATACAGCAACACCTATTTCATTCTGAAGAATTACTTGGGCAAGTCCGCAGCCATTACCCGTTGCAATGACCTGCTTGACATCACTTCCATCATCGGGCAGGATGAAGCCGTGTTCCGGTCCGCACTCAACAGTGGATGGCCGGATGTGGAAGATGCCGGTCAATACTTCGCAGCCCGGCAATTGCCGCGCATTACTCACCTGTGTACCTGCAACGCCAAGGATTACAAGTCGGCATCGGGCCTGAAGGTGGTTTCCCCGAAGCAGTTGTTGGCTTTGCTGAAGTAGCGGGTAAGTTGTCGGATTTAGCACTCACGGCCCAACCTCAAAATCGCGGTACCTGCCGAAGCCCAGAACGGGCGTGGTGCCAGCCGGCGGCGCGCCGAGAACGATGCGGTACTTGCCCTGTGGCAACGGAGGAAGCCCCACCGTGCGGGTGAGCGGCGCGATGTTCTCGCAGTTGACACCCACCTGCCCGATGCCCACCCGTATCTCGGGAAACATCGCACCGGGCATCACAGGCCGCACCTCCACGCTGTCGCGGTAGCTCGCACAGGTGCCATCGTACCAACGGAAGTTCAGGAATGCCCCTTTGCCGGCCTTCGGCAGAACGGGGTTGATGGTCATGTCCTCTTCCGGGATCACTGTAGCGATCGACGTCCAAGGGCCAATGTCGAAGGGCTCCAAACGGTCGCCGTGCTCCGCATCGTAGGTGTAGAGCGCTTTGCCGCCGTTGCTACAATACAGGCTGTCCGTTGAGAACATGTTCCAGCGGCCACCCAAGCCCGCCACGCTTTGCTGGATTTCCTGCAGGTTGAAATAAGCCTTGCCGAGGGTGAAGGGATCGCGATCGTAGGCAAGTTGACGTCGCCCGGAATGTTACGGAGGTCCACCTCCATCACCTGTTTGGTGGACTTGTCGAACACGGTCCATATCATGTTTTTCAACCCGCACCCGGTGGGCATTTCCAATACCATGCGGAAGGCATCGCCGGGCACGCTGTCCATGCGCCAATGGTCCGGGGCGCGCTCGCCGTCCAGGTGTGCGGTGTAGTTCCACTTTCCGAATTGGTGCGCGGGAAATGGGGTGCGCAACTCGACCTTCAGATCGGCACAGCAGCATTGGGCGATCGCGGAGCTTGCGAGGAGGAGGACGGGGAGGAGGAAAGTGATGTGCATGGTTATCGGTACACGTGGTGGAAGTATGTGTTCAATGGTGGCGTTTGGGCTGTTCATGTAGCAACATACGGCAGACAACCAACGCGGGAGTTCCTAACCTTGTAACCCATGTACATCCTCACCGGAGGCATCATCTTGTTCACCGCCGCTTGGCTGATCGGTTTCGCAGGGTGGTGCGTAGCACGACCCGTCAGCGCGGCGCAGTTCCTGCATCGCTTCGCCAGCACACCGCGCGCGCACTACACCGAGCAGGTCCTCCGGCTTGTAGCCGGTTTGGCCATTGCGATGCATGCGCAATTGATGCCCTTCTTGGAACTGTTCCGGATCTTCGGGTGGCTACTTGTGATAACGTCCATGGCGTTGATGCTCCTTCCATGGCGGCTGCATCAACGCTTCGCCCAGTGGGCCATACCACAGGCCGTGCGGCACCTGCGGCTCTATGCGTTGGGGTCCTTTCTGCTTGGTGCGGTATTGGCTTGGGCCGTTCTGTGCCCAATGCTTGAAGGGTTCTGAATTTGCGCCTGCCAGTACTCTCGGCCTGCTCATTCAGGAGCCATGCCGACGGCAGGCCGGCGCCGTGCCCGGTTGGGCCGGGGCGGGGGGAGGTTTTCGCAACGCCAAGCGGCAGGGTGGGGGGAATGCAGTTAACTGTCGAACCGGGAGCGCCGTAGCTATACATTTGCTTATGGCCACCCGGCAAGCCTTGCATAATCCCCGAGCGGATGGACCCACATGGGTCCTTGGGCCAGTTGGACTTTTTCAATTCTTAAACCTGAAAACGGTGACATGAACATGCATTCCCTATGGACAGCATTGGTGCTTGGCGTGGTTCTTCCCACCGGCATGCACGCACAGAGCATCGCTTGGTTCCACCCGTATGTGGGCACGAACGCGGAGTGTACGGGCGTGCAGCGGTCATCCACCGGCGATCTCTTCATGTCGGGTTCCACCCGCAACAACAATCTTTTCGATGGGCTCGCACCGGGCAATATGGGTTACGACGATGGCTTCGTTGCCCGGGCGGATGCCATGGGCACGATGCAATGGATCCATACCATCGGTGCAACCAGCGCGGATTTCACTTTGGATGTGAAGGAATTCGGCGGCCGTATCACCGTAAGGGGATTGGTGACGAACTGGGGTGGTTCATCCAGCATCAATTACAACGGCACCTCCACCCCGATCACCGGCACGGGAGCGTACATCATGCAAGTGGATACGGCTGGCAGTTTACTATGGCTGGAACAAGTGAACGAGGAGAGCACGGACATGCTCGTTGACGGTACCGGCAATATCTACTATGCCGCCGCAGAGGATTCCATGCGCTACTACAAGTTGTCCCCGGACGGCGTCGTATTGCAGCGCCATACCATCAGTGATATTGTTCGGGGATTTGCCATAGCCGTTAGCCCCGATGGTGATGTGTGGGTCGCAGGCCAATGGGCCTCCCCTTATCCCTCCACGGTCTGGTGGGCGGGGCAAACATTCACCAGGCACGGCATCCAAAATGATATCCTGGTGGCCAAGTTCGATCCCAACGGCAATGCCCTGTTCGCAACGCAGTTCGCCAGTGATGGTTCCGACTATGTCAATGACATGGTCCTTTCGGACGATGGAACGATGCACCTGTCCGGCAATTTCGGAGGCATCGTGGATCATGACGGTGATACGTTGGCCGGTAGTGCCCCCCGATGGTTCTTGGCCACCTTCGGTCCCTCTGGCGCGTTGCTCGCCTTGGATGATACGTCGTTCCGGGCAAGTGGATCTACAGGAATGCTGGCCATGAACAATGCCGATGAGGTGATCGCGACCATCAATTTCCCGGATACGTTGTACCACGATCTGGATACCCTGTTCAGGAGCGAGAATAAGGCCGGTATTCTCGCAAAGTGGGATGCCTCCGGCCAACTGAGCTGGTATACGGCACTTGGCTTTACCAGTCCCGGGCGGGTCAACACCGGGGTGAACCTCGGATCAATCGCCGGTGATAGCCTGTTCGTTGGGGGGCGGAACGGTTCTGCAGCATACACGGCCTTGGTGATCGATACCACCTATGCACCTTTGACCACCTCGACAGCACCGATCCGAGCCCTACCTGATCCAGATTGGAACGTATACCCGAATCCGGCGTCAACCGGAGCGACCCTCAGTGGGGTCCGGTCTGGCAGTCAGCTCCAATTGGTCGATCCTGCCGGGCGCGTGCTGTGGAGCCGACTGACCAAGACCGCACATGAATTCATTGACTTCACACCTGTACCGCCCGGCTGTTACACCTTGCGGCTGTTAACAGGCAGTAGCAGTTCATCGCGACGGGTCTTGGTGTTCAGGTAGGCTTCGCACGGGCAGATCAATGCGGCGTTGTGCCATGTCCATCCGAACCAGGATCGCGGTTTTGCGTAGCAGGTTGAAGACTATTGGCGGCCCCAGCGCTACGGTCAACGTCGGAGTGCAGTCCGCACCCCATGCACCCGCACGCGTACGCAGGAAGACCAACGTCAGAGCTTGAACTGATCCCTGAAGCCTACGAGCTCAACCCGATGAGGAGCGGTCGATCAGTAAGTATGGCATGTGCGGAAATCTGAAGCCTTAAGACACCCACCACTGCTTCAATCCCGCGTGGTCAGTCACGCTTATAGGTCTTGAATGCGCGCCATCCGTTCATTCACCCAGTCGAGCGCTTCTGCCTCCGTGCGGAACACGTTCGATTCAAACCGCGTGGGGTTCAGTGCCAAATACAATTGCGCGATCGTGTCGAACAGGTCACCTTCCGCTACGATGGCCAACATCTGCGTCATTTGGTTCAGTGCGATCCCGGAATAATGGTCCATTTTCAGGACTGACATGTCGAAGTCCAGGTCCTCGGGAAACACGCCGATCACGGCATACGGTTCAACGCCGGGAAAGCTCATGCGGGCCTTTAGATTCTCTGCTACCGTAGCCGCGAGCAATTTCACACCGGGTTTGTAACGGCAGATCACCAAGCCCGGGTTTACCCGTTCTATGATCGCGCTCGCCGTCTCTACCTTTTCCATGCAACAAAAACGGTCGGCATGGGGAAATGTTCGTTTTCTGGAGAACTTTTTTAGAAAAGCACAAGGCACCACTGCTCAAGCCGTGCATGGTTTTACACTTCTAAATCGCGAAATTGGTGATATCCTATCGACTTCTGCGATCAGCATTACTTCATGTGAACACGATCAGCCAATGGTCCATTTCCTACCGATCGCGATCATACCTTGGCGTCTTCAACCGATCCATTTGCCATGCAACGCTCCCACTTCCTACCGGTCCTGTATGTTCTGCTCTTTTCCCACTGTCAAGCACAGCAAGATCCCAGTGCGGACCGGTACCACAGTTTCCTTTCCGAAGCCCATGCGCGGGGCCAGTTTAACGGCGTAGTGCTTGTCGTCGACGGGGGCAAGGTCGTCTACGAAGAAGCCTTGGGGATACGCAGTATCGATCCATCCGGCACGCTGGACCTGAACTCCCAATTCCGGCTGGCTTCAGTAAGTAAGCAGTTTACGGCCATGGCCATCATGCAGTTGAAAGAGAGCGGCAAGTTGCGGTACGATCAGGACGTACGCGACTTCATTCCCGAACTGCCCTATACCGGGATCACGATCAGGCAACTCCTGAATCACCTCTCCGGCCTGCCGGACTATGAGCCGTTAATGGACCAGTCTTGGAAACCGGACCTGAAATTCGACGACCCGGCACGTTACACCGATGGGAATCCGGAAGTCATCCGCATGCTCGCGGCGAAGAAACCTCCCGTGCTTTTCAAGCCGGGGGAACAATGGATGTACAGCAACACCGGCTACAACCTGCTCGCCACCATCGTGGAGCGGGCTTCCGGGGAAACCTTCGCGGCATACACCATGCAGCACATCTTCGAACCCGCCGGGATGTCGCGAACGCTGGTGTACGATTACGTGATCGGCCCCGACCCGAAGATGTCCGACCGCGCTTATGGCTTCCGGTCGGACTGGAACGGCAAGGACCTGATCGCCTCGGATTCGCACTTCCTCAACTTGGGTGTCGGGGAAGACGGTGTGTACTCCACCGTGGGCGATCTCCTGAAGTGGGACCGGATCCTGTACACCGATAAGCTTGTCTCCAAAGCCACGCTGGAGGAGGCTTTCACACCGGCCGTGCTCAACAACGGCGACACCACGGACTATGGATTCGGCTGGCAGATCGGACGGTCGCCGACCGGAAAGCGGATGGTGGCGCACTCCGGCGGGTGGGTCGGCTTCGCCACGTACATCGAGCGGGAGATCGAAGAGGATAAGTGCTTGGTGATATTGACGAATAATTCCACAGCCTATTTCTGGCCCATCGTGAAAGGGATGACAAACATCCTTTATGGCAAACCTTACGTGCTTCCGCCCTTGTCCATCAGCGAGGTACTGGGAAAGGATATCGCGGAGCACGGCGTGGAACACGCCATAGCACAGTACCTCGCCTATAAAACGCAAAGGCCTTCCGACTTCGTTTTCAAGGAGGCCGAAATGAACATGCTCGGCTACCAGCTGCTGTGGGCGGAACGCACGGATGATGCTGTCGCGATCCTGAAACTGACCATGGAGGAATACCCGAACTCCGCCAATGTGTATGACAGCTATGGCGATGCCCTGCTCGCGAAAGGCGATAGCACGGAAGCCTTGGTGAATTTCAAGAAGGCTTTTGCGCGGGATACAACGATGCTCCCGACAAAGGATAAGATCGACGGCATGGAGAAGACGCTTCTGAAGGATACAAAGTAGATCCCGCCCGTTAACACTTGGTTGCCGGTATACGGCTCAGCTGCGGAGTGCAGCACCATCAGTAGTCCGACCTGCTCAGCCAAGAACGCAATGCCCGGTGAGGCCGGGAACACGGTAGGAGCGGGGGAACGCGTTTCGCCTCTCACTGGGTAACCGCTTCCACATGACAAGATGTGGCTGTTCAGGACATGTACACATCTTTTCCGCGTCCGTATTGACATCAGCGAGGTCGCTAAAATTTGGCACCCGGATCGCGGGCAATGAGGACACACCCTGAACCACATGGCCAAACGACCCCAAAAGAAAAATGAGTCTACGCGGAAAGTGACGGACTTGGAAAAAGACACAAGCGATGGCATGGACCAAAAGCTGACAACCGCCCAGGGCCTGCCGATCAACGACAACCAGAACAGCCTGAAGGCCGGGCTGCGCGGACCGGCCCTGTTGGAAGATCACATTCTCCGCGACAAGATCACGCATTTCGACCATGAGCGCATCCCCGAGCGCGTCGTGCATGCACGCGGCTCAGGCGCCCACGGCTACTTCCAGGTTTACAAACCGCTCGCGAAGTGGACCAAGGCGGGCTTCCTTAATGATCCGGCGCGGCGCACGCCGGTGTTCGCGCGCATCAGCACCGTGGCGGGTTTCCGGGGCAGCACGGACCTGGCCAGGGACGTACGCGGATTTGCCGTGAAGTTTTACACCGATGAAGGCATCTATGATCTGGTGGGCAACAACGTGCCCGTGTTCTTCATCCAGGATGCCATCAAGTTCCCCGACCTCATCCACGCAGTGAAACCCGAGGCGCACCACGAGATGCCCCAGGCCGCCAGCGCGCACGAGACTTTCTGGGATTTCATTTCGCTGATGCCTGAGAGCATGCACACCATCATGTGGTTGATGAGCGACAGGGCCATTCCCCGCAGCGTGCGCATGATGGAGGGATTCGGCGTGCACACCTTCCGCTTTGTGAACGAGCAAGGCAAGAGCTCCTTCGTGAAATTCCACTGGAAACCCCTGCTTGGCGTGCATTCCGTGGCAAGGGACGAGGCCACGAAGATCAGCGGCAAGGACCCCGACTTCCATCGCCGGGACCTGTGGGAAGCCATCGAGAACGGCGACTTTCCCGAGTGGGAGCTGGGCGTGCAGATCGTGGATGCCAAGGACGAGCACAAGTTCTCCTTCGACCTGCTGGACCCCACCAAATTGATCCCCGAGGAATTGGTCCCCGTGCAACGCGTGGGCAAGATGACCTTGAACCGCAACCCGGACAACTTCTTCGCGGAGACCGAACAGGTCGCCTTTCACCCGGGGCATTTGGTGCCGGGCATCGACCTCACCAACGACCCCTTGCTGCAAGGCAGGCTTTTCTCCTATGTCGACACCCAGCTCACGCGCTTGGGCGGGCCGAATTTCAATGAGCTGCCCATCAACCGTCCGTTGGCACCCGTGCACAACAACCAACGCGATGGGCACATGCGCCACACCATCGCCAAGCAGCACATCAACTACGAGCCCAACACGCTCGGTGGTGGCTGCCCCTACCAAGCGGGTATGAAGAACGGCGGCTTCACCTCCTTTCCGGAACCGATGGAGGACATGAAGGTGCGTGCCAAGAGCGAGAAGTTCATGGACCATTTCAGCCAAGCCAAGCTTTTCTACAACAGTCAAAGCAAGCCCGAGCAGAACCACCTCATCAACGCATTGCGATTCGAGCTGGGCAAGGTGGATACGCCGGCCGTGCGCGAACGCATGATCGGCATGCTGGCTTATGTGGACGCGCAACTGGCCAGCGCTGTGGCGGATGCTTTCGGGATCGAAGTGCCTGAAGTGGAAATGCCCTTGAACCAAAGCATTCCCGCCGATACGCCACCTGCCGAAGTGCAACCGTACGACGAAGAGCCAATGGTCAAGCGCTCCAAGGCTTTGAGCATGGCCGATACCATCAAGGACACCATCCGCACCCGGCGTGTAGCCATCCTGGCCGACGAAAGCGGCGCTGCACAAGCGAAGGCATTGAAAACCGCCCTCGAAGCCGAAGGCGCCATGGTGAAAGTGGTCGCCCCAATGAAGCATGCCGACGCGGACCTCACCCTGATGACCACCACCTCCGTGGTCTTCGATGCCATCGCTGTGGTCGGCCGGGAGCCGTGGGTGGACCTTCCCGATGCGCAGGATTTCGTCCGCGATGCCTTCCGCCATTGCAAGGCCATCGCCATGATCGGCGATGCAGGAACGCTCTTCGATGCATGGGGCATGAAGGATGCCTTGAAAGCACCGGGCGTGTTGAGCGCTCCCCAAGCCAAAGCACTCGCGCAGGATTTCATCCGCGACATTGCCGCACACCGGCACTGGGCGCGGGAAGAAGATCCGGTGACGGGGAAGAAAGGGTGAGCGTTGGTTGAATACAAGAGTGAAAAGCCCCTCGGATATTCCGAGGGGCTTCTTGTTGGGGAACAATGAATTCTACCTCACAACGCTTGGTTATGTGGTCTGCCGGCAGCAGCCCCGCCGGTGGCCCCGGCCTGTCCAACACTGGCGGGAGCGGTGGGAACCCTAATTGGGTACGGTGAACGCTTTCTCCCACTGAGTCAAAGCACCGTTCAGTGTAAATGTCTTGTGCAACAGGACTTGCCTGGTAAGCCTATCGTAGGAGACGAAGACGCTATCGTCCGATGGAGTGAAGTCGAAATATTCTTCATGAACGATTATGCGCTCAAAGCCGGGTAATGGGCTGTTCAACTTGACCACCTCAGCACCCAATCCACGATAGTCGGACACAGCAACGCCTAAGTGGTACTCTTTCAAGGTCGGATCGTCCGATAGGTGATGAGGGTATTCGGCTCCAACTCACCTATGCTCCAGAGTAAGCCGAGAATGCCGATGCTGCCGAACACAATGCATCCGAGGTATGCCAATACCAACCCGAATCCGGAAAAGTCCTTGATCTCAGAATTGCTGGATCGTCTTCCCAACCACAGCGTGACGAACCCTGTCAGCAGCACAAGTGTCAAGAGCGCCCAATCAAGTTGACTGTTCCGCGTGGAGATCCCGAGCCGACATATCAGCAGGATAAGGAAGGAGCCGATCCATAACCAACGGACAAGTTTGGCGAAGCTGCGCTCTTTCAAAAACCGAAAGAGCAGGAAGGCGCTGATCGGCCAAAGCCATACGGTGCTCAGTACGAGCCAAGCCGAGTCCATTTGGCCAAAGTACTAGCCATGGCTTTGTGTCTTATGCTTTCGTGTCAGCGTCTGAAGACTGCTGGCAGCCCCAGTGCGCTGCTCAACTTCGCAGAGCAGCCCCACCAGTGGCCCCGGCTTGATCATTCAGGAGCGCAGTGCCCGGTTGGGCCGGGAACACTGGCGGGAGAGGGGAGCCATGTTTCAGAGTTCCGGTGGCAACATGAACTTATCTACCGCATCATAAGTCTCTATTTCCACGTCAAGTAGCTGTATCGCTTTGAATGCACTTACCATTGATTTCAATCCGGAATTTGTTGACTGGAGGTAGACTTTTCTCAATTGCGGCATGCCACCAATGATTGCCCTATCGACGCCTCTGTTGAAAAAGGGGAATGAGTAACCAATTACCACGAGCACTTCGCATTCAGATAAATGCTTTTTCAGCTTCAATATGCCAGCCTCAGTGCTTGGGTCGTTCTCCCAGGCAAGCGAAGCATCGAAAGGCGTGGTGAAGGGTTATATTCCCGGACGCCGTAAAGGAAATGTTGCATTAGGTGTCTGACTACTCCAGTTCATCAATACATCCATCCGGAATAATGGGTGCCATTGAACTTCGAGGTTGCCATGTAGCCAAGCCGTTGAGGTGAACTACACCTGGAATTTGCTGATAGGCATCAAGTTGGTCGAGCGTGGTCAGGTGGAGTCCGTCAAGCAGGGATTCTATCCTGTCATCAATGTAATATGGTCGAAATGCTAAGGGAAGCTGGAGGTCGTAGTTCCAATTCAGCATCATGACTTCCTTATTTATTTGCGGTCCCCCAACCTGGCCGTGGGTCAGAATAGACGCAAGAAGGCCATCATACCGCGCATCTATTTTAGCAGATGGCCTCTGAAGGTGCGAGAAATATGTGGTCAACAATATCTTAAGCAACATCCCTTCACGGCTCTTGCCAGTGAGGAACAACTTCTTTGCATAAGTATCCACGGACTCATGAGCTTTAGCATGTTCAACTAAAGCCATCATGGCGGCAGTATACCGATCTATGGCTTCGGTCAGTTTCACTCCATAATTCAGCTCCGTCGAATTGACGTTCGGGTCAGAACGGAATGACAGGATATCTTGGACATGGGTCTTCATGCTCTCCGGGCATTGTCTTTACCAGAGGCATCGAATTAAAACTAGCACCTGCTCCTAGGAGGTAGGCAACTTTGGGCTTCTTGGTCATTCTCAGTGTTGATTTGGCTCGATTTGCCGGTATTCACGTCAAGTGTGCGTTGGTAAGGTAGAACCCTGCAAACCGATTCACCTGAAATCAGTTTTCAACGATACGCGCACTATCCAGGTGGGGATCCACGATGCTCGTCTGCTGGCACGGGCGCGTGTCATACCAAGGTAAGCCCCTCTTTGCCGCAAGTGTTCTAGCCTTCCACAGCATTCGGCTCCGGAGTGGCTGAGTCACTTGTGGCGTTTTGTACAACATGTCCGTTACAGACATCTCCGTGAAGTCTTCGAACTTCACCCACGGGCATCTTTTCTTCCGAGCAATCAATGCAGTGCGGCTTTTGCGTGAGGGATAGTAGCGGAAAGCCCGCAAGCGCGGTAATCCGCGCGAGGACTTGCAGCGGATAGCCCGACCCGGCTGCTCTTGAGCCGGGGCACGCCCAAAAAAGAAGAAGCCGGAACTACGCTTCCCCCTCCACCTTCTCCATCAAAACCAACCACCGCTCCCCAAGCGTATCCAGCTGCGAAGTCACCTTCTCCAGGTCGATGGAAAGTTGCATGATAGCATGATGGTCCGCTGATTTCGCCACCATTTCTGCGGCGAGCTCCTCCTTCTTTTTCTCCAGCGCGGGTAGGTCCTTGTCGATCTTCTTCAGCTCGTTCTGCTCGGCGAAGGTCATTTTGCCGGCGGGCTTTTTCTTAGCGGGGGCGGCTTCTACCGGGGCTTCCACCTTTTTGGCGGGGCGGGAGGCGAGTTCCTTCTGGTGATCGCGCAGCTCGGTGTAGCTGTAGATCCATTCCTTAATGACGCCGTTGCCCTCGAACACCAGCAATTTGGTGCAGAGCTTGTCCATGAAGAAGCGGTCGTGGCTTACGATGAGCAGGCAGATGTTGAGGTCGGTGAGGAAGTCCTCCAGCGCGTTGAGGGTGGGGATGTCGAGGTCGTTCGTCGGCTCGTCGAGCACGAGCACGTTGGGGTTCTTCATCAACACGGTGCAGAGGTGCAGCCGTCGCTTTTCGCCGCCGCTGAGGGTGCTGACGTACTGGTATTGCTTTTCCTTGTCGAAGAGGAAGCGCTCCAGCAGTTGGGCGGCGGTGAGCGTTTTGCCCTTGCTGAGGGGGATGACGTCGGCGATCTCGCGCACCACTTCGATGATGCGCTTGTCTTCCTTCATCTGCAAGCCCTTGCTGACCAAAGACGCTGAGCACAACGGTATCACCGACGGTGACTTTGCCGGCATCCGGCTCGCTCTTTTTGGTGAGCAGGTCAATGAACGTGCTTTTGCCGATGCCGTTCGGCCCTACGATGCCGATGCGGTCGCCGGCCTTGAGGCTGTAGTTGAAATGCTCCACGATCTTCTTGTCGCCGAAGCTCTTGGTGAGGTTGCGGGCCTCGATCACCTTGCCGCCTAAGCGGGAACTCTGGATGTCGATGCTCACCTGGCCGTGGTCGAAGTTGCGCGTGGCCTGCTCTTTCAGCACGTCGAAAGCTTGCAGGCGGCTTTTGCTTTTGGTGCCGCGTGCGCGGGGCATTTTGCGCACCCATTCCAGCTCGCTGCGCATAAATCCTTTCAGGTGGTGCTGGGTGGCGTTGCGCACATCATCCAGCTCGGCCTTTTTCTCCACGTAGTAGCTGTAGTTGCCCTTGAAGCGCGTGAATTCGCCGAACTCCATCTCGATGATCTCGTCGCAGACGTTGTCCAGAAAGTAGCGGTCGTGCGTTACCAGCAGCAGGGTGACGTTGGGCGCGGAGAGCTCTTGTTCCAATTGCTCGATCATGTGGAGATCGAGGTGGTTGGTGGGCTCGTCCATGATCAGCACATCCGGCATGTCGATGAGCACTTTGGCCATGGCGAGGCGCTTCTGCTGGCCGCCGCTGAGGGTGTTCACAGGTTGCTCGAGGTCGCGCAGGCCGAACTGGAAGAGGAGGCGCTTTACGCGGGCCTCGTGGTCCCAGGCGTTCAGCTCGGTCATCTTTTCGATGGCGCTGTGGAGTGCGTCGCCGTCGAGGTTCTGCGCCACGGCGTGCTCGTAGGTGCGGATGGCGTTGGTAACGGGATCGTCGCGGTCCAGCATTTCGTCCACCAGGCTGTGGGACGCGGTCATCTCCACGTTCTGGTCGAGGTAACCGATGCGCAGGCCTTTGTTGAAGCTGATGATGCCCGAGTCCGGCGTTTCCAGCCCGGCGATGCATTTCAGCAATGTGCTCTTGCCGGTGCCGTTACGGGCCACGATGGCGGTCTTCTGGCCTTTTTCAAGTCCGAAGGAAATGTCTTGGAAAAGCTGGCGAGGGCCATAGCGCTTACTGATGCGCTCAACGGAAAGGCAGTTCATGGGGGAGGCCCGATTTGCGGGGCGCGAAGGTACGTTGGGAGGCAGGGAGCGGAGAAGGTACACCACGGAGGCACGGAGGCACAGAGGAACACGGAGAGCTTTTGGACGCGGAGGCGCAGACCGTGCTCCGCCGAAGCGGCTACGCCCAGGCGAGGGCGCGGAGAAGAGGATTTAAACCACAGAGGCACGGAGGCACAGAGGAACACGGAGGGTTTGGGGTTTGAGCCACAAGCCACAAGCCACAAGCTATAGTCGCAGGATTTATGCTTGTAGCTTGCAGCTTGCAGCTTGTGGCCTGAGCTGTCAGTGTATGTCTTTACTAACCGCAACCAAGAACAATCGCGGTGCTCTCTGTGTCTCTGTGGTGAACGCTACGACCTTTACCTCATGCCTAACGAACTCTGGACCATCGGCCACTCCACCCATCCGTTGGAGGAATTCCTCGCGTGGTTGAAGGAGTTTAAGATCGAGCTGCTGGTGGATGTGCGGAGCTATCCCGGTTCGCGGAAGATGCCTTGGTTCAACAAGGAGGTGCTGCCTGCGGAATTGGAGGCGGCGGGCATCAGCTACTTTCACATCCTCGCGTTGGGCGGCCGAAGGAAAGTAGCGAAGGATTCCGTGAACACGGTGTGGCGGCACCCGGCTTTCCGCGGCTATGCGGACTATATGCTGAACGATCCGGCTTTTGAGGAAGGGCTGAATGAGCTGAAGAAACTTGCCAAAAAGCAGCGCGTTTGCATTATGTGCAGCGAGGTTTTGTGGTGGCGCTGCCATCGCTCCATGATCTCGGACCGGCTAAAAGCGGACGGCTGGCACGTACACCACATCATGGGCTTGGGGAAGGAGGAAGAGCATCCGTACACCGGCGCAGCGCGGATCGTGGACGGGAAATTGGCCTACGGGGCAGCGGACGGAGAATTGCCTTTTGCCCGGAGTGAAGAGGAGTCGTGAGTCCTGAAGTCGTGAGTCGTGAGTCCGGCTCAAGACTCCCGACTCAACATCCTTCTCCGCGCCTCCGTCTCCGGGTCAAGTCCCCAAGACGCGCCTCAAAATCCTACTCCGCGCCAGACTCCCCTTGTTGGGGCCTTTGGCCACGGGCTCCGCTGGGCGGCAAATCCCTCAAGCCTCGCCGAGCGTCTAAATCCTTCTCCGCGCCCTCGCCTGGGCGTAGCCGCTTCGGCGGAGCACGGTCCGCGTCTCTGCGTCAAATCCCTCAAGACTCGCGACTCAAAATCCTTCTCCGCGCCTCCGCGTCTCTGCGTCAATTCCTCAAGCCTCCCGAACTCAAGACTTCATCTCCTCCAACAACTGCCGCATGTCTTTCATGGCCTTGTCCACTTCATCTGGCTTGGTGCCGTCGTAGAAGCCGCGGATCCTTCCTTGCGGGTCGATCAGCACGAAATTCTCCGTGTGGACGAAATCATCCGGACCGCCATCGCCTTGGTCCACGGCGGCGAAGTAGCTGTTGCGTGCCAGATCGTAGATCTGTTTGCGGTCGCCGGTCATCAGGCGCCAGCGGTTGTGGTCCACGCCATATTCCACGGCATAGGCCTTCAGAACGGACACGGAATCGGTGCCGGGCGTAACGGAGTGGGAGAGGAGCAACACGCGGTCGTCGTCCCGGAAGGCATCCTGCACGCGTACGAGCTGAGTGGTCATTTTGGGGCAGATGCTGCCACAAGTGGTGAAGAAGAAATCCGCTAGCACCACTTTGCCTTTCACGTCGGCCAGCGAAACACTGTCGCCATCCTGGTCGATGAGGTGGAACGGCTTAATGTGGTGCTCGCCCTTTTCCGCGGCCGCTTCTTCGCCCACCAAGCGCGGGTCCAGTTGCGTGGGGGAATAGATGGGCAGTTCCGTGGACGGCTTCAGCATGAAATAGCCAATGCCAACGGCAATGGCGAAGATGAATGCGAAGGAAGCGAAGCGGACGACGAGCGGGGAGTTTTTCACTTTTTCTTGATGTCTAACGCGTACGAAAGCACGAAGATCCAATTGTTTTCGGGGCGCGCGGTGTTGACCTCGCGGTCGTAACGGACGGCCACGCCCAAGGTGCGGTCCTTGTTTTTCCCGGGCGCAAATTCCGTGCCCAGCTCATAGCGAACCCCGATGTTGCGCACGCCGGTGTAGTGCAGGCCGGTGAAGATCTCCACGCTTGCCTGCGGGTCGAATTTCCATTTCGGGATGTTGTATTCCACGCTAAACCGGTTCCGCAGACTGCTCCGCACTTTCGTTACCACGATGAAGTCGCGCTCGTACTGGAAACGGTGGTCCAGCCGAATGCGGTCGTTCTTCCAGCGCAGCCACGATTGCAGGTCGATGCGACCGCTGTTGCTTCCCGGCTGCTCACGGAAACTGTAGCGGTATTCCGTGCCAACGCGCCAAAAGTCGTTGACGCGGTAGCGGGCGGAAGCGGACAGGTAGGTCTGCTGATAGGCGAAGGGGTCGGCGGCGGCACGAAGCCCCAATTCCCCGGTAACGCTGAAGTTTTTGTTGAAATGGCGCTCCGTGATCGCCCCGTCTTTTTTCCGCAAGGGTTTCCATTCCACGCCCAAGCTCAGCCAGTAGGCGCCATGCACGGTGGGCCGCAGGTCCGAAGATTCCTGGGCACGCGCGGACAGGCCCAACAGCAAGGCCATGCCGAGTACGATATGGTGCTTCGTGTTCAGTAGTTGAGCGCTGTGAGCACGGGCACGGTCACCACGTCTTTGTTGTCGCCCACGGTGACTTTGGCCGAGCTCGCGGCGACCTTTCCGGGGCAGTCGCATTCACCGAAGGTGTACACGGTGTAATCGCCTTTCCGCAACCAGCGGAAGCTGTATTTACCGTCCGGACCGGTGCGCACGTCATCGTCGGAGGTGGTGTGGTCGCCGTATACGATGTAGACGCGGGTTTCCTGGAAGGGGTAGGGGTCGCCGATGGCCGATCCGGCGGCGTTGACATCCTGCCGCATCACCGTTCCGGTGATCTCGGCTTTTCCACCTTCGCCGGCTTCTTTGGTGCACCCTGAAAACAGGAGCGCGGCGGATAACGCAACGGAGACGCAAATGCGTATTTTCATCATGAGGTTTCCAGAAATTTCGATGTTCAATTTTCGCCGTAGATCCAGATCATGGAATCGGCGTACTTGGCGAGAATGGGTTTACGGCGCAGCTTCATGCTGGGGGTGAATTCGCCGCCTTCAACGCTCCAGTCCTCGTGCAGCAGCGCGACTTTCTTCACTTGTTCCCAGTGGCCGAGGCCGGTGTTCACTTCGTCCACTTCCTGCTGGATCCGCGCGATCACGCGCTCATCCTTCACCATTTCGGCAGCTGTGCTGTACGGAATGCTTTTCAAAGCGCACCAGTCTTTCACGAAGGTAAAGCTGGGCAGCACCAGCACGGCCGGGAATTTGCGGTTTTCGCCCACCACCATGGCCTGCTCGATGAAGCGCGAGGCGCGCAGCTTGTTCTCGATGACCTGGGGGGCCACGTATTTGCCGCCGCTGGTCTTGAACATTTCCTTTTTCCGGTCGGTGATCTTGAGGAAATTGTCGCTGTCCACTTGGCCAATGTCGCCCGTGTGGAACCAGCCGTCGGGATCGAGCACCGCAGCGGTCATTTCGGGTTCCTTGTAGTAGCCCATCATCACGTTGGGGCCTTTGATGAGGATCTCACCATCGGCGGCGATGCGCACTTCCACATCGCGGATGGGGCGGCCCACGCTGCCGAAGCGCAAGCCGTCGTTGCGCGCGTCGTTCACGCTTACCACGGGGCTGGTTTCCGTAAGGCCGTAGCCCTCCATCACCGGTATGCCCGCAGCGTTGAAGATCCGCGCCAGCCGGGGCAACAGCGCCGCACTGCCGCTGGCCACGCACAGCACTTCGCCGCCCAATGCCTCGCGCCATTTGCTGAACACCAGCTTGCGCATCAGCTTCAAATTCCAGCGGTACCACGCGCTTTTGCCATGCACGTCGTATTCCTCGCCCAACTTCAGGGAATAATAGAACAGTTTCTTCTTGATGCCGGTGAGTGCTTCGCCCTTGGCCAAAATGGAATCGTAGATCTTCTCCAGAAGCCGCGGCACCGCAGTGAAAACGTGCGGACGCACTTCCTTGATCTGCGCTCCGATGTTGTCGTAGTTCTCCAGGAAGTGGATGCCCATGCCCGTCCGCTGGTAGAGGTACATCAGCATGCGCTCGTAGATGTGGCACAACGGCAAAAAGCTCACGCAACGCGTGCCCACGCTCACAGGGAGCCGCTCCGCACTGGCCTCAACGTTGCTAAGGATGTTGTTGTGGCTCAACATAACGCCCTTGGGTCTGCCGGTAGTGCCGCTGGTGTAGATGATGGTGGCCAGATCGCTGCCTTTCACGCTCGCTTTTTCGAGCTCCAGTTCGGCACGCTTATCATCATTTTCGTTCAGCAGCATGCTCCAGTGCGGCAGGCCGTCCAACTTGTCGAAAGTGAAGATGTGTTTCATGCCCGGCACGTTCGGCGCGGCTGCTTCAGCCTTGGCGTGGATCTCCGCATTGCTCACGAAGAACACGCGCACATCGGCGTGGTTGAGCACGTAGGCATAATCCTCGGCGCTGCTGGTGGGGTAGATGGGAATGTTGATGGCGCCCATGCGCAACAGCGCTTGGTCCACGATGCTCCATTCGTTCCGGTTGCCGCTGGCGATGGCCACTTTATCACCCGGCCTAATGCCGAGCGCTTTCAGGCCCAGCGCCAATTTCACGGCGACCTCAACGAATTCGGCGGTGCTGTAGGCCTGCCATTTGCCGTCCACTTTGGAAGCGATGCAGACCTCCTGCGGGAAATCCGCCAATTGCCGGTCCAGTAAGTCGAAGATACGCGAGGGGTTTGGCCTCATTCAATGGTGGCGTTGAAGATCAATGTGATGTTGCGATGGTGGTTCAAACCCCCCAAAGTAAACGATCCCAAAGAGAACGAACACCACAGGGCGCTTTTCGGCGGAAGAGGTTGAACCGCAACGCTCGCAACGAGCGCAACGTGAACTCAACGGAATGCGCGGCATATTGGAGTAGTCGGCGGCACTAAAGTCGTTGCGTCCGTTGCGAGCGTTGCGGTAGAAAACGTGTAGGCTTCCGATCGCTTGGAGATCTCTTCGTGTTCTTAGCGTCCTTTGTGGTAGAAAATCATGAGTTTCAGGATCTCCTACGCCCCATACCGACTGCTCTTCAAGCACCCCTTCGAAACCACGCACGGTGTCCGGACGGGAACGGACAGTATTTTCATCCGGTTGGAAGAAAATGGCGTCACCGGTTACGGGGAGGTCACCTTGCCGCCTTACTTGAAGGAAAAGCCGAATGAGGTGTTGGAAAGACTCCAGGGAACAGCCGTTGCCGGGTTGAAGAGCCTCGGAGAATTGGAGGCCTACCTGAACGACCCAAAGGCTTGGAACGACCATCAGCAAGGGTGCCGAGCGGGGCTGCAAATGGCTTTGATCGATCTGGAAGGCAAGAAGCGACAACAAGCGGTTTGTCAATTACTTATGAGCGTCAATGCAAAGCCATTCCGAACGTTAATGACGATCGGCATTACGCCAGTTTGGCAGGTCGCCGAACAGCTGCAACAACTGCCGAAAAGTGACTTCCTGAAGGTGAAAATGCACGGCACGGGTTCCATTTCGATGCTGCGCGAGGTGCTGAAAAACGATGAGCGTCCGGTGTTCATCGATGGCAATCAGGGCATGGAAAGTGTGCAAGATGTGTTGGAGGTTTGCCAAGTGGCAGGCGAGCGGTTGGTCGGCCTGGAGCAGCCGTTTTCGGTGAATGATGCCAAGCGGCAGGTCGATCTGCAACGGGAATTGCCGGTCTGTGTGTATGGCGATGAATCCATCTGGGGCATGGCCGATCTGGAAAAAGCCGCTGGCACATTCGGCGGCGTAAACATCAAACTGATGAAATGCGGCGGGCTGGACAAAGCCAAAGCCATGACCGACCGCGCGGCTGAATTGGGCTTGAAAGTAATGCTCGGCTGCATGAGCGAAAGCTCGCTGGGTTGCACTGCGATGGCGCACTTAGCGGGAGCCGCCGACTTGCTGGACCTGGACGGTCCGCAGCTCATCAAGAACGATCCGTTCGAGGGGATGGTGATGCAGCACGGCAAGCTGGTAATGCCGGACCGGCCGGGTATCGGAGCCATCCTCAAAGCCGATCTTGAATTCAAACCTATCTGCGCATAATTTATATTATGTTAACTTGAATTTGAGGGGATACTCCCCTGGAATTCAGATTGTTCACCACAGCGCCATGGAGGCATGGAGAAATGCAGTTGGCAGTTGGCAGTTGGCAGTTGCAGTTGGCAGTCGCAGTTAGCAGTCGGCAATCGCAGATCCAGAACATTAATACCATCATAAAAATCTGCGTGCCATCGGCAGTACCCGGTACTCGGTACCCTATACCCAGTACCAGAAACTCAATTCCACAAATCTCTTAGATCTGCGTTCATCATAACAGTCATAAAAATCTGCGTGCCAAGTCGCGGCAACGGCATTTCATTGTCTGATCGTCTAATTTTCTGATCATCTGATCTGAGTGCCTACCTTCGCGCCGCCCAAAGCGCCAAACTTTTGTCCGTTCATCGGATCCATCGTCCAGGCGCATTCCAAAGCGGATCATTGCACGCCGGACATCGAGGGCTTTTCCTAAACACACATTTTTGCGTGTCCATGGCTCAATGACCGGGACATTTACTACTGAAGCATTTCCATGCACCAAACCACTTTTGACCAGCTCGGCCTTATCGAGCCCATCCTGAAAGCCCTTCAACACGAAGGCTACACGCACCCCACGCCCATTCAGGCACAAAGCATTCCTTACCTCTTGGAAGGCCGCGACCTGTTAGGTTGCGCGCAGACCGGCACCGGCAAAACGGCCGCGTTCGCCATCCCCATGATCCAGCTCATGGTGAACAGCCAAGGCGGCAGCCAGCGCGGCGGTCGCAGCCCCATCCGGGCGCTCATCCTTACGCCCACGCGGGAATTGGCCATCCAGATCGACGAAAGTTTCAAAGCTTACGGGCACCATACCAACCTGCGCACCACCGTGATCTTCGGTGGCGTGGGCCAAAAGCCACAGACCGATGCCTTGCGCCGCGGCGTGGACATCCTCGTGGCCACTCCCGGTCGCCTGTTGGACCTGATGAACCAGGGCTACGTCAACCTGAAAGAGTTGGAATTCTTCGTGCTGGACGAGGCCGACCGCATGCTTGACATGGGCTTCATCCACGATGTGAAGAAGGTGATCGCGGCCATTCCGCGCCAGCGCCAAACGCTCTTTTTCAGCGCCACCATGCCGCCTGAGGTCCAGCGCCTTTCGGCTTCGCTGCTCCACAACCCCGTTAAGGTCGAAGTCACGCCCGTCTCCTCCACTGCGGAAACCGTGGAACAAGAAGTCTTCTTCGTGGACAAAGCGAATAAGCCGCAGTTGCTGGTTCACCTGCTGAATACGCGCGACATCAAGGAAGCGCTCGTCTTCAGCCGAACCAAGCACGGTGCCGACAAGCTGGTCCGCATCATCGAAAAAGCCGGCATTCGCGCTGAGGCCATCCACGGCAACAAGGCCCAAAATGCCCGCCAACGCGCCCTATCGAACTTCAAGGAACGCAAGACCCGCGTGCTCGTGGCCACCGACATCGCCGCACGCGGCATCGACATCGATTCCCTCAGCCACGTGGTGAATTTCGACATTCCCAACGTGCCGGAGACTTACGTACATCGCATTGGCCGCACGGGCCGCGCGGGTGCCAGCGGCATCGCCATCTCGCTCTGCGATGTGGATGAGCGCGTGTTCCTGCGCGACATCACCAAGCTCATTGCCAGGCAGATCCCCGTGGTGGAGGATCACCCCTTCCCTGCCAGCGGAAACGCCAGCAAGCCCCTTCCCCCGGAACCGCCGAGAGGCCAAGGTCGCCAAGGCGGCGGACGCAATAGCGGCGGTCGCAGCCAAGGAGGTCGTTCCGGCGGAAATTCCGGTGGATCTGGCCAGCCGAAGGACTTCGCAGCGCTCACTGCTGAGCTCATCAACGACCTCGAAGGCGGTGGTCCGAAAGCGAAACCTGCTTCCGGCGCGAGTAAGACCAACAGCCGCAGGCGCTGGCGTGGACCGCGGCCCGGTGGTGGCGGCGGACAGCGTTGAGTTGGTGGTGTTTCCTCCATTGCTATCGCGGCTGAAGCGCCCTTTGGGCGCGCCGACCGTATTTGTGTTTAACCACGGATGCACACGGATTCACACGGATGTCCGAAATCTGGACAGCCACTAAGGAGCGCTTGCCGAGACCGGCACGTTCAGTATCCGTGTTTATCCGTGTGCATCCGTGGTTCACTCGCTTGATAGGAGCACGGTTCGGCGGAGCACGGTTCGTATTTGTGAATCATGCCGTCAGGCGCGAACTCCAGCCCCGGTGGCCCTGTTTTGCTTACTGAGACTAACACTGGTCGCACTTACCTTGTCGGCTACATGGCCAAAGCCGAACTAAAGACCCGGAAAACCTCCGCCAGCGTGGAGGATTTTGTTGCTGCTCAACAGGACGAGCAAGTGCGCGCCGATTGCCAAGCGATCATTAACCTGATGAGCGCCGCCACCAAGGCTCCGCCGAAGATGTGGGGCCCGGCCATCGTTGGCTTCGGCAGCTCAGTGCTGAAATATCCCAATGGTCGGGAAATGGACTGGATGCGCATCGGCTTCAGCCCGCGAAAGGCCAACTTGACCCTTTACCTGCCTGTTCCGCTGGAAGGGCTGGCCCCGCAGCTCGCCAAGTTGGGCAAGCATACAACGAGCAAAGCGTGTCTCCACATCAAGCGCCTCAGCGATGTGGACATGAAGGTGCTGAAGGCTTTGGTGGCGGCGAGTTTGAAGAAGGCCGGATAGCGTGACGCACTGCTGTTACTGGGGCGCAGGATCACTTCAAAACGATCGCTGTGCGCTCTACCTGCGCACCATCGTCCACTTCAACGATGTAGGCGCCCGGTGCATTTCCGCGCAGGTCCAGCGTGGTGGAAGTGCTTGGCAGATCCGAACGGGAAAGGACCAGCCGTCCTTGTGCATCGTACACGCGCACGTTGCGCAACTTGGCGCTGCCTTGGCCCCATGTCACGGTCACTTCACCGGTTGAAGGCACTGGATAGGCGCTTATTGAAACGGATGGTGCCCGGTTATCTACGGCCAACGCAATGTCCTCGTAATACCATTGCGACAACGCACTGGTCACCCAAGTTCCGTTCAGCATATCGGCGTTTCCCGCTGAGGTAAGCTGCCCTGCCGCGTTGTACGTCCAGAACTGCCCGAAAATGGGAACCAGGTCGGATCCGGAATACTGTGACACGATCCTTTCAAGTTGGTGGCCTTCCGCATCGTAAGCGTAATTCTCATTGGTTTGGTGAACGAAAACCGTCCCGTCCCACGTGAAGGATGAATCCACCAGGACTTGTCCATCATCCGTTCGCGTGGTGGCCTGCCGGTAGTTGGGTGTCGCATCCAAACCGACCAGATCGTAGCTCACATATTCTACTTGGTCTCCGGCTACATCGTAGGCATACCTGAATAGGTAGTTCGGGTCCGTTGCGCTGAAAAACAGGTTATACCCTGTGACCAACACGGTGTCGAACGTGGCATTCCAACCGTAAAAAGTGGAGTCATTCTGTGGTCCGAATTCCGAGCCTGTCGTGTGTTCGGCCATCAGCTTACCGTTCGTATGGTAGTATCGATCCGTGTACAGATCGCCGCTCGGTGTCAATTCCTCGTAGTGAACGAGCCAACCTTCGGGCGAAAACACCCAATGGAACGCATAGCTCAGAAAATCGCTCGTCACCACTTTGTCCGTGAGGCTGTCCATGGCGTTGTAGGTGTAGTCCTCGGTGGTGTCGTACCAAATTCCGCCGGAAAGTTGGGACCGGAAGTTCACTGCGGGCTTTCCCGAAGGTGTGTAGGAATAGCTGGAGAAGGATGTGCTGTCGGTGCCCACGAACTGCACCTGCGTGGCCGGGCGACCTTGTCCATCGTAGGTCCAGCGGAAATAGTCGGTGACCACAGGAGGGGCCACGTTTAGCGTCAATGAACTATCCGTTAGCACAAGGTCATTGCTATCGTAGGCACGGGAATGCCCACTTTGCAGCGCGAACACATTGAACTGATCAAAGCTCCACTGGTAGCTGCGGTCGAATTTCAATTCCGTGGTAAGGTCGCCGCCCCGCTCACCGGTATACGTGTATTCCAGACTGTCCGAAAGCACCATGAGCTGATCGGGGTTCAAGCTTCGGAAGGCATAGCCTACCAGGCGTGATCCAGTTTGGGCTTGAATGCCAACAGGGATCAAGATCATCATCAGGGTCGATCTTATCGTCATCGTAGCCATGGGGTTTGTGTTAAGTATTGGCGCTCGTGAGCGATCAATGTGGAGAGCCGCATACAAAGATTGAGCGCGGACGATCAACCTTTGTTCAGATCCAGAAATAAATTTCGCCGCGAAGCCGGACATTGTAGCCGAACGGCAGGCTGTTTTGTCGCGCGCTCTTGCACCCAACATTCTTCGGTATGAACCACCAATCCAGCGCACTTTAAGCATGGCCGTTACTGCGTATCCCCATGGCGCGCTAACTTTGGTTGGATGTTGCGCACCCCGATCATCGTCCTTGCTTTTGTCGCCTGCGCCGTTTCCGCATTCGGCACACAATGGCAAGTTGGCCCCGGCCAACTCTACACCATGCCCAGCCAAGTGGCCGTGTTGGTGGCCGATGGCGATACGGTAAACATCGCCGCGGGCCCCTACCCTTCCGACGTGACCAACTGGACCGCCGACGACCTTTTGCTGCGTGGCATTGGCGGCATGGCGCATCTGGAAAGCAACGGGAACGCATGGGGCGGCAAAGGCATTTGGGTGATCCAAGGCGACCGCACTACGGTGGAAAACATTGAATTTAGCGAATGCAGCGTTCCGGATGAAAATGGCGCTGGCATCCGGCAGGAAGGGCACCACCTCACCGTTCGGCATTGCTATTTCCACGACAACGAAAATGGGATCCTTGCCGGGGATGTATCGCCGAGCACGATCCGCATTGAGCATACTGAATTCGACCACAATGGCTTTGGCGACGGTTATTCGCACAACCTCTACATCAACCATGTGGACAGCTTGATCTTCCGCTTCAACTACAGCCACCATGCGCATGTGGGGCATGAACTGAAAAGCCGTGCGCATGTGAACATGATCGCGTACAACCGTTTCAGCAACGAGGCCACCGGCGACGCCAGCCGCGACATTGACCTGCCCAACGGCGGTCAGGCCTATTTGATCGGCAACATTATCCAACAAGGAATGCAAGCGCAGAACAGCAACATGGTGGGCTACGGACTGGAGGGCTTGAACAATCCGGGGCCGCAGGAATTATATGCCATCAACAATACGCTCGTGAACGAACGGAGCACCGGCAGTTTCTTCAGCATGCCGGGTGATACCTATTTCAAAGGCTATTCCAACATTTTGGCCGGGGCGGGAAGCTTCATGTCCGCAGGTTTTCCTACAGCCATGGACACCGCCGGGAACCTTCGCGCCCCAGTGATCGCCAGCGTCTCCTTCCTTGATCCTGCCGACTATGACTATGAGCTATTGCCGTCCTCACCGGCGCAACAGATCGGTATTCCCGCAGGGCTCGCCACCAGTGGTTATCCGCTTGTTGCCGTCTACGAATATGTGCATCCGGTGGGCGATCGCGTGCGCTGCCAGCAGTCCACGTTGGACGCGGGTGCCTATCAGCTCTGCACCACGGATGTGCGCGAACAAGCGACCAATACGCCCCTTGTGTGGCCCAACCCCGCTGCGGACGTTGTTCATATTTCCACCCGTGGTGAAGCCGCGATCGCAGTGGTCGATGCCTTGGGACGAACCGTACGAATGGCCCATGCCAAGGGCGTTTCAACAACGGAGCTATCGCTTGACGGTCTTTCCAGCGGTGCCTTTATGATTTTGGTTTACGATACAAACGGAGTGCAGACATTCCGGCTTGTGCACCAACAGTGACCACCGCCTACGACCGCGCCGTCCGCCACACCTTCCGCAGCACACGCCAAACAACGTACAGCAGCACCAATACGGCAACGAAAGCCACAACTGGCAGAAAAAACGCCGCGATGCTCAGGCCGATCGCTCCGCCGGTCTCTGCCGTGCTAACTGCACTGTTGCCTAGGCCGCCGGTGGTTCCCGTGCTTGCCAAACGCGTTGCAGCGGTCCCCGCGCTGATGAGGCCCGCAGCACCACCGCCCGCGATCAATGCCAAGCCCCAACCATACAGCGGGGGCAGGTCGCCAAAGGCACTCACGGCGATCAAGGTGCCTGCAACGGTGCTTAGCGGCACCGCGATCACGTCCAAGGCATGGTCCACAAATGGGATGTAGTACGACAGCAGTTCCACCACCGTGGCGATGCCCAAAGCGATCATGGCCGGCCAAGAGCCCATCCATTCAAAATTCGCATGCAGCCCGGCAATGCCGAGGTTGAAGTGCGCGAACACACTGGCTACGAACAACGGCAGGAAAACGCGCAAACCGCAGGCCGCCGCCAAGCCGATGCCGAGCATGATGGAAAGCGCGAGCTGATAATCGAATTGCATGGGTTGCAAGGTTAGGGTTTTGTTGGGTTGGAGGAGGAAACTTTCTCTTTCGCGGGTTTGGGGGGGTGTTTCCCCGGGGGGGCCCGGGGGGGCCCCCCTTTTTTCCCCCCCCGGGGGCGCTTTCCCCCCCCCCCCCCCCCCCCCCCCCCCCCCCCCCCCCCCCCGTCCATTCAAGGCTGGCGGGTTGCCAATGGACTTTAATGGACCCGGATGGACGGGCCGATTGCACCGTCCAACCCGGTCCATTGGCAACTTGCACCACACCGCTAACTTCGCCGAATGCAGTTAAAGAATTACATCGCCGGCCAATGGGTTGCCGGCACCGGCAAACAAGCCGAACTCACGGATGCCTCCACCGGCGAACTCATCGCAACAACATCCTCCGGCGGCCTCGATTTCGGTGCCATGCTGAAGTATGCCCGTGAAGTAGGCGGCCCGCCCCTGCGCAAAATGACCTTCCCCGAGCGCGGACGCATGCTGAAGGCACTCGCCATGTACCTCATGGACCGCAAGGACGAGTTCTACCAAGTGAGCTACAAAACCGGCGCCACCAAGGCCGACAGCTGGGTGGATATCGAAGGCGGCATCGGCAACGTGTTCGCCAATGCGAGCTTGCGGAAACAGCTCGGCAACATGCCCTTCTATGTGGACGGACCGCCCGTGCTCACCAGCCGCACCGGGACCTTTATGGGCCACCACATCATGGTACCGAAGGAAGGCGTGGCGGTACACATCAACGCGTTCAACTTCCCCATCTGGGGCATGCTGGAAAAGTGCGCCGTCAACTGGATGGCCGGGATGCCCGCCGTGGTGAAGCCCGCCACCGTTACCAGTTTCCTTACCGAGAGCATGGTGAAGGCCATCATCGAAAGCAAGATCCTTGCCCGAAGGTGCTCTGCAACTCATCGTAGGCTCCGCCGGTGATCTTTTGGATCATGTCGAGAGCCAGGATGTCGTTACGTTCACCGGTAGTGCATCCACCGGTCGTATGCTGAAAGCGCACAAAAAGATCATTGCCGAAAGCGTGCCCTTCAACATGGAAGCCGATAGTTTGAACAGCATTGTGCTCGGTCCCGATGCCACGCCTGATACGGAAGAATTCACGCTCTTCATCAAGGAAGTGGGCAAGGGAAATGACGCTGAAATGCGGACAGCGTTGCACCGGTGCGCGACGCATCATGGTGCCCGAAAATTTGGTGGAAGATGTGCAGATCGCTCTGGGCAAACGCCTCGGCGGCACCGTGATCGGCGACCCGCGTGCCGAAGGTGTGCGCATGGGCGCTCTCGCCGGACAAACGCAACGCAAAGAAGTGCAAGAGCAACTCGCGCTGTTGATGCAGGGAAGCGACGTGGTGTACGGCGATCCGAAACAAGTAGCAGTTACCGGTGGCGATGCAACGAAAGGTGCTTTCATGAGCCCGATCCTGCTGCTGAACAAAGCCCCGTGGAAGAACCAACAGTGCCACAACATCGAAGCCTTCGGACCGGTGAGCACGCTGATGCCCTACACCGACATCGACGAAGCCGTGGCCCTTACCAAGCTCGGCAAAGGCAGCCTCTGCGCCAGCATCGCCACGTACGATGATAAAGTGGCGCAGCAATTCGTGTGGGGCGCCGCCAGCCACCACGGCCGCATGCTCGTGATCAACCGCGACATGGCGAAGGAGAACACCGGCCACGGATCGCCACTGGCCACACTGGTACACGGCGGTCCCGGACGTGCCGGTGGCGGCGAAGAGATGGGCGGCAAGCGCGGCGTGCTGCACTACCTGCAACGCACCGCCATCCAAGGCAGCCCCAGCACCATCACCGCGCTAACGCAGCAATACCAGCAGGGTGCCAAGCAACACATCACGCCCAAGCACACCTTCCGCATGCACTTCGAAGAGCTGAACGTGGGCGATACCGTGATCACCGAAAAGCACCTGGTGACCCTAGCCGACATCGACAACTTCGCAGACCTCAGCGGCGACAAGTTCTACGCCCACATGGATGCCGACGCCCTCGACGGCACGGTCTTCACCGGTCGCGTGGCGCACGGCTATTTCATCCTATCGCGCGCTGCGGGCTTGTTCGTTGATCCGCCGAAAGGGCCCGTGCTGCTCAACTACGGCATCGAGGAAGCGCGCTTCACGAAGCCTGTTTATCCGGGTTCTACCATCCAAGTGAAGTTCACCGTGAAGGAGAAGGTGGATCAGGAGAAGAAGGAACTGAAGGAGGATTCGCCGAAGGGGGCGGATGTGGCTTCGGGGATCGTCAAGTTCCTTGTTGATGTTGTTGATGAGACCGGGGAGACGGTTGCTGTGGCTACTATTTTGACGATGGTGCGGAAGTTGGATCAGAACTGATGCACGCGGGTCACACAAAGTGGCGGAGCGACGGCCGCTTCAAATGCAGGCGGGCGTCTTTCCCAAGTACTCAGCCGGCTGATTGTCCGCCGGGCTTTCCGGACCAATCCTCACGCAAGAAACCGATCACTTTGTCGCTTGTCCAAGAAAAACTGATTTGCGCCGAGCAGGGGCCAGTATAGAAAAAACGGAAAGGCCCAACCAACCACGGGCAAAGCCGGCAGTCGGGCACCCGCGCCCCCCTTGGTTTTTCCCCCCCCCCCCCGCGACCTACCCCCCACGCTCTCGGGGAAACCCGGTAGCGGCGACGCAACCTGATTGTGGAAGGCTGGGGGGGCAACCCCCCCCTACACGCCTATTGCCTTATGACGGCGCAGGCTCCAAACCCACCCTATAAACATGTGAAATGGGGGGTGTAGGTAACCAGCCGTTCCCAATAATAAAAAAAAAAAAAAAAAAAAAAAAAAAAAAAACACCCCCATTATCCGCGAATGGTTAGGTAAGCTTGTCGGCGCAGAAGGGGACACGCTTGATAGGCACGACCGATGGTTGTGTATGATGTACCCAAGGCTTGCACTCCTCCGTGAATTTCTCGCGCCCGATGGAGTAATGTTTGTCTCCATCGACGATCACCCTTGCCGTACCTCAGAATATTGATGGACGAATTGTTCCCGCATCCTCAGGCAAAGAATCGTTTGTCTTGTATGGTGTGGCAAACGGATGGAAACTCCGATAACCAAGCGAAAGATCAAGGGATGTCCATGAATACGTTCTTGCCACTCAAAACGCTTCGAAGAGTTTCCATTACCCCGGTCATCGATCCAAACATCAGCGGAACGAGCAAGCTTTTCAAGCCCGAGATTCAGAACACCATTGTTAAGAATGGAGCGAAGAACCCACCTGCGGAGCTGCGTTTGATAGAAGGCTTCCCTGCTAATTTTAGTGAGGGTCGCATCCTGGCAAGAACGAACAAATGGCCACACTACAGCGAAGATCTTATTATTAGGGAAGGGAAACCACCAACCCTGTTGTAGCCTGGAGTGGTTGGAGTTCCAACGGATTGTGTGAGGAATTCATGCAGACAGGTTTCCAAGCAGTTTTGATAGCAAACGGCAGGCGTCAAGTTTCGTTATCACCAAAACCGGGGCAATTGAAGTCATCAAGGTTAGGTCAAAGGAACAAAGCCATGTATTGTCGGTCATCCGTGAGGTCGGTTCGACTCAGAATACAAGCAACATGTTGGCAGAGCTTGGCATCAAGTTCACTTTCCCGAAGCCAGTCGGTTTGATTGAGTACCTCATCTCGATGGTAGCTGACAAGGATGCTTTGGTTCTGGATTCATTTGCCGGGTCTGGTACTACAGGTCATGCGGTGCTGCAGTTGAACAAAAAAGATGGCGGGAATCGGCGATTCATTCTTGCACAGCTGCCTTTTGAAACTGATGAGCAAAAAGCAGAAGGTACTAGCCTCGCACGCGGGTTAACCGCCAAACGAGTTAGTGAAGTTATCAAGGGGTACTCTACGGCAAAAGGTGAGTTATTTGAGGGCTATCCCAGCGGGTTTCGCTTCTGCCAACTCGACACCTCACTCTTTGACGAGGATGGCAAGATCCGAGACGGCGTGACATTCACCGAGCTGGCCCGGCATGTGTTCTTCACCGAAACCGGAGAGCCGCTGCTAGAGAAGGAACTGAAGCGTTCGGCCTTCCTCGGTTCGGTGCGCGGCGTGGGCGTGTATCTGCTCTTCAACGGTATACTCGGTGACAAAAGCGCGGCAGGAGGCAATGTACTTACGCGCAAGACGCTGGCAGAACTACCTCCATTTGATGGCCACAAGGTGATTTATTGCGCGGGCTGCTTACTAGGGCAGGAGCGCCTGCATACCGAACGCATCACCGTGCGCCAGACACCTTACGAGATCAAAGTAACATGATCCAGCTAAAAGACTACCAAATACGGGTGCTGGACACCTTGCGCAAGTTCTTGCACTCGGTTTCGCGTAGCGGCGATCCGGGCATCGCTTTCCGCGGGCATCAGCACGCGGTGGGGCCGCGCGCGTTCGGCTACATCCCCGTGCAGGCGGCTGGGCTTTCGTCCAATATGCCCTACGTGTGCTTGCGCGTGCCAACAGGCGGCGGCAAGACTCTGCTGGCGTGCCACGCAGCCGGTCTTGCACAAAGCGAATTGTTGCAGGCCGACCATTCGGTGGTGCTTTGGCTGGTGCCTAGTAATACCATACTTGACCAGACCGTAGACGCGTTGCGCGACAAACGCCACGCATATTGCCGCGCGTTGAAATGGCGTGCGGTCCTAACATCGTCTACGGCATCGGCGAAGCATTGAATCTGAGCCGCGCGGCCATGGTGGGCCAGACCGTGGTTATCAAGCACCATCCAATCCTTCCGAGTGGAGGATACCACAGGTCGCAAGGTGTATGCTCAAGCAGGTGTGTTCGATGAGCACTTCCAGAACGTGCCCATGGACCGCATTGCATCTGGAACTCGGCGCGGACGACAAGCCGAAGCGCTCGCTCGCGAACGTGCTACGCTTGCACCGCCCCATCGCGATCGTGGACGAGGCGCACAACGCGCGCACCTCACTTTCCTTCAATACGCTGGGAAATGTGATGCCCTCGTGCATTCTGGAGTTCACCGCTACGCCCGGACGCGCGGGCAACCCCCAGCAACGTGCTCCACCACGTGAGTGCGGCTGAACTGAAGGCAGCGCAGATGGTGAAGTTACCCTTGCGCGTGTTTACCCGCCACGCGAGTCAGAAGCATCAATTGCTTACCGAAGCACGTGCGTTGCGGAAGGACTTGGAGGCCTAGCCATTTTAGAAGGACAGGAAACCGGCGAGTACATCCGGCCCATCCTTTTGATCCAAGCCGAACGCGCGGATGCCTGCGAACCCTTGCGCGAACGCTTGATAACCGAGTTCACCGACTGCGGTCTGTCGAAGGCGGAGATACTGATCAGTGTTGGTAAGCTGGACGAGTTGAAGGACGAGAAGTTCATCAACACGCCGAAGAGCAAGGTGAAGGCGATCATCACCGTGGAGAAGTTGCGTGAGGGTTGGGACTGTCCATTCGCCTATGTGCTGTGCAGCTTGAAGGAGACACGTTCCGCCACGGCGATCGAGCAATTGGTCGGGCGCATCCTTCGCTTGCCGAATGCCAAGGAGAAGCGCAACCCGGATCTGAACTGCGCTTATGCGTTCTCACTTTCCAGTTCGATGCCCGAGGTGCTGAACGAACTGCGCGAGGCGTTGGAGAGTAATGGCTTCACACGCGCGGAAGCAGAGCGGATCATTCTACCCGCGCCCACCAACTTCAGCTTGGGCCAGCAGCCGGAGACCGTAACGCTGGACCCGGAAAAGGAACTGGATGTGCCGCTCACGGAAGCGGTCGTGAAGAAGCTCGCTGGCAAGGTGCGCTTCGCGCCAACAACAGGACAAGTCACAGTGATCGTACCCCTGAGCACCGAAGAGACCAAGGAACTCGCCGCTTGCGCCAAGACCGAAGAAGCCAAGACCGCCCTGACCGAAGCCGCTGACCGCGTGAAGGCTGCAGACGAGGCGTTCGGTGGCTCTGGTGAAACGCGACCACCATCGCCCTACCAGATGCAGTTGCCGTTCCGCGTACCGATTCTTTGCGTGCGCGAAGGGGATACGCTCTTCGAGTTCGAGAGTACTTACTTGCTCGAGCATCCTTGAAGCTCAGCGAGAAGGATGCCTCGTTGGATCCGAGCTACGATCCAACCAAACGACCGCAAGCGAAGACCGGCACAGTGGATCTGGATGAGAAAGGCGATGTGTCTGTGATCAGCGATATACAAGGCGCGGATGACTTCGTACACCGGCTGCATCAGCAAGTGATATCGCTCGGCGGGCAAGTGAGCATGACGGTAGAGCAACTCGTCGTCTGGCTCGATCGGCGCATCGATCATCAGGACATTCCCTACACGGAGTCAGCGGTCTTCCTGAACAAAGCGGTGCGCGGCCTGATGACCAAGCACGGCATCGCGGATGTAGGCATCCTTGCGTTCGATCGTTATCGGCTTTGCGACGCGATCGAAGCTGCCATCGAGAAGCACCGCACCATCGAGCGGCTTCAGGCCTTCCAAGGTTTCCTGTTGCCCAACTCGAACTGGCCGTTGACGAGGCCCGTGTTCTCGATTTCTCCACGATCAGCTACGAACCAAGCTGGCTCTACGAAGGCGCGTACCAATTCCACAAGCACTACTTGGCCCGAAGCCTGGCGAATTGGTAGAGCGGACGCAACAGGGCAACGAATTGAAGGAAGAGTTCAAGTGCTTGCTGGCTGGATGAGCATCCGAAAGTGCGCTACTGGTTCCGCAACCTCGATCGCCGTCGCACCTCGTTCCGTCTCCAGACTTCCACCGATTTTTCTACCCCGACTTCGTCTGCATGCTTGAGGATGAGCGCGTGCTGGTGGTGGAGTACAAGGGCGCACACCTGTACGACAGCAAAGACAGCCAAGAGAAACGCGCAGTGGGCCAAGTTTGGGCGTCGCGCAGCAATGGAAAGGCATTGTTCTCCATGCCGAGCAAGCTGGAATTTGGTGAGATTGAGAGGGTAATATCCAAATAAGCGCCCGACGCACAAGGACCGAACACTCACATCATAGCTGTCTTGTCTATGTGCAGAGGAACGATCAATATTGACTACAATGGCGCGATTGTGAACGAGCAATCAATGTTGACGTGTGCTCATATGCATGCTGGTTGGTTACCCATTGAGTCGAGTGCTTTCCTTCGCGAGACAACAGACTTGGCTCAAGAATGGCATATCACGGGCTGGCTCGCTTATTCAGAGCCCCATGTGGTGCACGGGCGCTGGTCCAGCTGAACGGCAGCCAACTCTTCAAAAATAGCAAAACCAAAGAACCCTATTCCACAAAGCCTAATGAGAATTTCCAAGGTCATCGTCGAAAACTACCGCTCTATTTGCCGCGCCGAAATTGAGTCCTCTGCCTTCAATGTTTTCGTCGGGCAGAACAACCATGGAAAGACAAACTTTTGATGCAATACAATGGTTCTACACCGGTACCGGTGATATTGGCACATTGAAGAATTCAGCGGCTGGAGCAGACGACGAAATAACAGTCGAATTGGAATTTTCCGGAGTTCAAGTTGGCCTTGAGCAAATCACGAATGCCGAAAATCAGGCAAAGCTGCGCAATGTCTTGGGCGAGAGTGACACCATGCGGGTAAGGCGATCTAGTAGCCGCTTTAAGGATCGCTTTCTCTACAACCCCACGACTATGGAATGGAAGAAGCAGCCTTGCGGTGCTGATGGGCCATTCAATAACTGCATTCCTCGCTTCGAGTTCGTTGAGGCAACAAAGAACCTTAAGGACGTGGGGAACTACAAGTCGACCACTCCAATTGGGAAAATGCTTGGCGGCGTGTTGGCTGAAATTCTGGAAGCGGAAGAGGAATATGTCAAGTTCCGTGAACAATTCGAGAAGCTATTCTCATCCGAGACATCGAGCATCAAGCAGAAACTTAAGGACATAAGTGGGCAAGTCTGTGTTCATTTGAAGAAGCAATTTCCGGACTGCTCCGAGGTCGAGTTCATGGTTCAGGAGCCTGCGTTCGAGGACTTGCTTAAGAACTTCCGTACGGAAGTGGACGATGGCGTAACCACCACCGCTGAGGAAAAGGGAGATGGAATGCAGAGAGCGTTGATGCTCGCAATAATTAAGACTTATGCGGATCAGCGTCGTGATGATGCGCTTGGTCGTTCGTTCATATTCTTCATCGACGAGGCGGAACTCCACCTCCACCCGACCGCCCAGCGGCAGCTTAAGCAGGCATTACTGGAGCTAGCAGATGGACACGATCAAGTATTCATTAATACTCATTCGTCCGTGCTGCTGGCAGATAACCACAACCAACAGTCCCTCTTCCGGGTAGTTAAGGAAGCGCAAGGCAAGACGCAGGTTGACAAGATTGATTCCCAACTGAAGAAGCACGAAGTCATTTTTGAGCTATTGGGTGGTTCTCCTGCTGACATCCTCTTACCCGCAAACTTCTTAATCGTGGAGGGGCGTAGTGAAGGGGAGTTTCTCAGGCGTGTGATTGCCCGTCTCTATCCTGATAATGTAGAAATCCGGATCCTTCCAGCGAACGGGGATGACGAACGGCAACGTCAGATTGTGACAGCTGTTGAGGATCTTCTTGCGACCTCTTGCAAAGCGCCCGATACCACGAGCGTTTGACCATTCCTTTTGACAAACCGGATGGTGAGGACAAGGAGCGGCGGTTCGCGGCGTTTGAGGATCGGCGCACCCATCCGAATGCAAATGACCAATTGTTCATACTGCCTGTACATGGCCTAGAAGACTACTACCCCGCAAACACTGCGCAGCACGTCCGAGTTAGTGGATAAGGTTAAGCTCGCCAGATTTATTGGAGATAATATCACCAAGGAGGATTTCGAATCAAATATGCCCGTGATCCACCAAGCACTGGCACATTGCTGGGCGAACGCATATAAAGACTGAACTCAAGACCTTTTTAACCACCGCAGGGTAAAGCAACCAAGTGGGTTCATCACCGATGTGGCCAGCCCGTGTACCCACAACGAACAAGATCTCCTGTCGGATGATGCCATTAGCCATGACCGCAGGCCCCCACCAAAAGCGCGGGAGACCCAACGAAGGCCTGGATGCTCTTCGGCCAATTCGGCAAGGCGATCCAGTCCTTCCGTTCAAAGAAGAAGGGTTGCACCAACACGTTGCACCCGATATCCAATGTGCTACCGGTGCCGGTCGCATAAAAAGGAATGGAGTGCCTGCTTCTAGGCTTGTGAAATAAGGCCCAGGCGTTGGCCGCCAGAAGTTCACTTCATCCAGCCCTCGCGAGGCAAGGAAGGGGAACCATTCAGTATCGGTAACGCCAACCCAGAGTTTCATGCGGCTGTGAAACTATGAAACCAGCCTCACTCCTTCGCATGTTACTTACATTCGGGACCATGAAGCATCCGCTCTTGTACGGCACCAATGCCAAGGGCAAGGTGCTTGCCGTGCAAGTCGCGATAGAGGATTGGATCGCGCTGTTGGAAAAGGTGTGTGCTTTGCAGGCGAGCCTTTGGCCAAAGGGTAAGTTAGACAACCGCTTGGATGCACTGGCGCAGAAGCGCGTCGGCCACAAGAAGAAGATGGAACTGGACGACATCGGCTTCATCGGCACGGGTCGAGTAATAACCGAGGAGGAAACGATGTTGATCTCGGCGCATATTCAAGCGAATAAGGCGAAGATGGCCATGCCAATGAGCTCGACAACCAAACGGAAGTCAAGGACCAAAGTTTGATCGGGCAGGTGGCCGTTTCGATGTCGGCCAATACACCGTGTAACTCGACCTACAGAGCCAATTCACCGCTTCGCCCGTGATGTTGCTTCCGCCTCCGCAAACGCCTTCGAGGTGGCCTCGCTCTCCTGATGCCCGTAGCCGTGCTTATCGTTTAGCCGCCAGAACACCATGTACAGGTCGCCCATGGACTGCTTTGTACGCGCCCATTCAATAACCTCGTCCAAAGCATGTTGCTTGTCCGCCAAGTAGCTCATGCGGCTATCTGCACCGCGTATTCCGCGTTCGTCTTTCTTCTTACCCCGGTTCAAGAATACGTTCTTCTCGTCGTAGATGATCCGGCGCAAACGTTCGTTCTGCTTACCCTTCGGCAGGAACTTCAGCAGCAACCGTTGGATTCCGGCGTAGTACACCTCGTGGTTCTTTGCAGGGTTCTCCACCGTGCCGAGTGCGAACTTTTTCAGTTCATCCTTTGTGCTAAGCTCTCCAGCGTCATCCACTGTAAGTTGCCGGCCGCGTACTTGATCGGCCTTCTGCAGCAGCTCCAACCGCTCCCGTTCCTTGTCACTGAGCTTGCCGGGCTTGGTGACCTTCTTGCTCTCCTTGTCGTCCTTCTTCTTGCTCATCATCGTAGTGTTACGTCCAGCGCCTTCCGGATCTTCAGCGCGTTCTTCTTGATACTTTCCGCATCCCAGTTGCAGGCGTTCAGTTTCGAGAGCATCAGCTGCGGGTTTGGCTCATAGCGCTTGAACGGTGTCTGGTAGTTGCCTGTCTGGTATTCGTAGAAGCCATAGATGATGGAAGGATGCACCTGCGCTTCTTCAGCGCAGCGCGCCACGTCGCATGCTCATGGATGAAGGGGCGCACGAAATCCATGCGCTCGTTGGAGAACAGATAATCCTGTGCGAAATCATTCGCCTGCTCTTCGTTGATGAGCATCAGATCCGGCTCACCGGTGATGTGGTACGTCGCGATGCTGTCCAGGTCGAACAACACATGATGCAACTCATGCATCAGCGCGAACCACATGGTGGCATAGGACTTCCGGTAGTCGGAAAGCGCGATGCATGGTTTGCCGTTCACTCGGAAAGTCGCACCACGAACTTGGGTGTTCGGCAGATATGGCTGGTAGATCACCGTGACACCGACGCTGTATAGTGCCCGCGCTACCGTAAGTAGACCGTTCTCCACATCGCATGTGTAAGGTCGAATCTTGGTCACTAAGTCCTTCAGGGCATCGCGGTCGTACTCGTTCGGGTTCGAGACCTCGACGAAGTATTGGTAAGCGGACTTCGTCCAGAAGTCGAGCATTTTGTTGCTCGATGCGCGCTTGGTGCGACTGTACAACGCATAGGTGAGGTCCTGGCCATATTCCTCAATGGCATCCAGTCCAAGGAAGATGCACAGGCGCTTCTCGATAGCCGGGAAATCCGTGATGTTTGCCAGCACCCCGGCCTTCTTCATCTGTGCCAGGTCGAATTCCTTCACGATGAAGCTTGCGCGCCGTACGCCATCCAGTTTAGCCACTTCCTCCCGAGGTGCGTTCTGGATGAATAGGGCCATGATGTCATCGGCATTGATCTCCAGGAAGCTGGCCAGCAAGCATCTTCAATGCATCGGGAACTTCGCCGTGCCATCCAGTATTTGGTGCAGCGTCTTGTGCTCGATGCCCATGACCTCACGCGCAGCCATCCGGTCGGAGATCCCAGTTCTTGCAGCTTGCGTTCATAGAGCTGGCGCAACGTCGGTTTGTCCGTTGAACCGAGGGCTTCGCTGAGCACTTTATCCAGTACCCGCTTGGTGAAGTCGTCGTTGCTGTCTTCCATGATCGGGGCAAAGATAAGCATGACATTAGAAAAGTGGTGTGAATTCCCACCACTTCTCAACACGCACTTGTTTCTATCTGATGACACCTTCCAGTGTCCCTTGTCGAATAGAAACTTCAGCACTCCTCGCAGAAATGGTTGGATTACTCCTGACCAATCCCGGTAAGCACCTTCTCGAAGAGCACTTGCTTCCCTTCCATGGGCGTACCGCACTTATGCAGTTGATCTGGACTTGGGTGGTTTGGGCCATAGCAGGTGCCTCTGCGAGCAACCCTACGGGAGTGAACGACAGCCAACCCGCCAACAGCTCCTCCGTAACCTTGCCCCATGAACGCTCGCCCACACCTCCTCCTCATCCACGGCTTCCCACTGGACCATTCCATGTGGCAGCCGAATTTGGAAGCCCTGGAAAGTGTTGCCAACGTGCTGGCCCCGGACCTCCTTGCCTTCGGAACGGCTGAGGAAGTGCCAGCGGTGTTGACCATGGAACAGTTGGCCGAGCAACTGAAAGCGCAGCTCGATGCGCAGGGCATCCAACGCACTGTGCTCTGTGGCCTTTCCATGGGCGGCTACGTGGCCCTTTGCCTTTCTGGAGCGCTGGCCGGAGCGCGTAGCGGGCCTCATCCTGTGCAACACGCGCAGCATCGCCGACACCGAGGAAGCCAAACAAGGGCGGGAAGCCACGGCCTTGGATGCGCTCACCAAGGGCAGCGCGGTGATCGCGCGGGCCATGACGGCTACTTTCGGAGCACACGCGTTCCACCTTTCCCGAATTGGCGAACACCGTGGAGGCCATGATCGCCCGCCAACGGCCGGAAGCGATCGCGGCTGCCTCCCGTGGCATGGCGCTTCGCCCGGACCGCACCGCTGTTTTGCGTGGAACCGACATGCCCACGCTCATCATCACCAGCGAGAACGATGCGTTGATGCCGCTGCCTACCAGCCAGGCCATGGCCGATGCATCCGCGCATTCCACCTTGGTGGTGCTCCCCCATGCGGGCCACCTCAGCAACATGGAAGCGGTCGAAGGCTTCAATAAGGCGGTTAACGATTTTATCCGGGCGTTGCCCGAAGGCAAAGCTTAGCAGCGTCCTTTGGAGGTAGTCATAGCCGCAGGCCCTCTGCGAGAGATCCTGTGGGAGTGGAACATGGTGTTCAGCAGCCAGTCGCGGTGCGTTCTTGGGGCTTTTCCCTCCAAACAACGAAATTTGCACCCGATCGATCGCACAGGGAACTTTGCGTAGATCAAGCGATACACCTTGAAGCCGTCGATCAGATCACCAATATGAAAGAAAAAGAAGTGCTGCGATCGATCCAACAGGTGTTAGCCAACATGCCCGGCGACTGGCTGAAGCTCACCACCCATCGGCTGGATATCTATGATGAATCGCGGGCAAAGACCCAGTTCCTCGCCGAGTTCGAGCGCTTGTTGCAAGGCGGTGGTGCCGGGCCGGATGCTTATGCGACGCTGCCAACTGCGTACGATTACATCCGTTTAGGCCATCCCTTGTCGTCGATCCTGGAATGGGCGATCGCCCAGTTGAACGGGGTGCAAGCGGATCATGTGATCAGTTTCTCATCGCGGATGATGCCTGTGCTGGCGGTGTTGCGCAAGAACCTCTTGGACAAGAAGCAGACGCGGATCGTGCATACGGAAGAGCTGCCCGCACATTTCGACGAAGCGATCTTACACTCGGTATATGGATATGCGTTCGAGTTGGTCCGCGTAAAAGAAGGTGAGGTGATCCCGGCATTCAGCGGGTCCACGATCCTCCTTTCTCAACAGCGCCTATTCGGCAAAATTGAATGGCCTGCGAACGTCGACTTTTTCGTGGGTACGCATGCCCTAGGGAGCGTGATGTTGGTACATGGCTATGCGAACGCGGCCTACATCAAGGAGATCCAGCATGTGCGGCGCAGGGAATCCATTGCCATGACACCGGCTGATTGCCTTGTGGCGTTGCAGATGATGGTGGATGGGCCTTCCGTTCCACAGGCGAAACACGATCGCGTAAGGGACATGGCCGCGGTGAAGGCTTCGATCAAGCAGGTGACCAACTCTCCTACCAAGTCGCTCGTTGCCTCCAGTGGCCTTTCGATGCAATACGCCATTATGATGGGCCTCGTGCATGATGCTCAGGAAGTATACAAGGGCAAGAACATCCGTTTCATCGTTCCACCGAATTGCTACGGCGGCACCAACGACCAAGCGCGCCGCGTGGCTGCCTGCAATGCACAAGTGGCGATCGTCGACCTGCTCGTGGACGGCGATAATGAACTGGTACGAAGCCTCGAAACGATCCTGGAGCAAGTGGCCAAGGAGGATGCCATTCCATACATCATTGCAGATCCCGACCAACCCCCGCGTGGAGGTGCCCGACATGGAAGCACTGCGCGAAGTACTGAGCAAGAAGCGCAAGACCATTTCGGGTTCCGTGGCGGTGGATCCGGTGTTCATACTGGACCAGACCTTCTGTCCGAACGTCCATTTCTTGGGTGAAGGCGACCTGCTCTCCACGGTGCGGACCATCGCCTATGTGAGCGGATCCAAGTTCCCGAGCGGTGGGCTGTGCACGGCTGGCTTTTGTGTAGGCAATGCACTCACGGACCGCTTGATCGAAGAGATCGACCTCCACCTTCGCCTATGCGACAACGAGGCCACCGATCTGCAAGTAGAAATTTTGGCCAAGCAACTGCCTTCGATGAACCAACGCATTGCGGATGCATACCGGAACACCCGTGAATTCGTGAGCTTCATCCAACGGACATTGCCGGGAGCGAAGATCAATTTCGTTTCCGAAGAATTGGCCGAGCAAGGGTTCACACCATCGGTATTTTCACTGGACCTGCCCACCCAAGGCAACACGCACGAAGAACGGGAAGCTTACAAAAGAGCGCTGAACCTGAAATTGATCCACCGGATGATCACGCGGATCCCGCAAGAGAGCAAGTTCTGTGTAAGCTAGGGGCAGCTGAAAGGATGCTACTGGACCATTCCCGCAACCTCCACGCAAGGAACGACCAAGGAAGGCGATAAGGACTACATCGTCCGCGTGGCCGTTTCCCCTGATCTGGACCTTGAACAGCACAAGAAGGTTTTTGCGGGGCTTGTGGAGGAGGATGTTGTGGTGAAGATCGGAGTCTGAATCACAGTAAGGTCCTCGCTTCGGGAGCCTGGGTAATTTGTGTGTGCTGAAGGTCTCCGCCACTCCGCGCTATGGCCGGGACGCGGGAGATCCTGAGGAGGATTAAGATTGCTTTATCATTCCGTGTCCCTACCCGGCTCCGATACGTCGGAGGGCGCAAATGACAAGCTCGATCATGCCCCCGGGTGCCCGTGAACGCACAGTCCCGTACACCATGCTATCTTCAGCGCAACCTCATCCACCATGAACGCCACACCAACCTCCGTCCGATCCCTTGCCTTGCTCTTTTGCATCCCTTGGATCACGGCAAGTTTTGCGCAGGTCACCGCTAGTGTCTCAGCCAGCACCGACAAGGTCGCCAAGGTGGATGCGCTGATGAGCACGTTCGCGGCGTACGACCAATTCACTGGCGCTGTGCTGGTGGCCGAAAAAGGAAAGGTGATCTACAAGAAAGCATTCGGCATGGCGGACCGGGAATGGGATGTGCCCAACACCACCGACACGAAGTTCCGCCTGGCCTCCATCACCAAGCAGTTCACGGCGATGTTGATCGTGCAGTTGGTGGCGGAGGGCAAGTTGGCCTTGGACGTTCCCATCGCGCAGTACCTGCCCGATTATCCCAAGGTGAATGCGGGGCGGATAACTTTGCACCACTTGCTTTCGCATAGCTCCGGCACGCCGAATTACACGGATTTCCCGAATTACAGGGAGATGATGGTGCAGCTCCACACCACCGCGCACCTGATGCGCCTGTTCGCCGATTCCACCTCGGCATTCACGCCGGGTGCGCGCTTCGCCTACAGCAATTCGGGCTACATGGTGCTGGGCGCCATCGTGGAGCGGATCACGGGCATGTCATACGCACAGGCCTTGCAAGAGCGGATCTTCACGCCATTGGGCATGGCCAGTTCCGGGGTCGATAACGGGCGATCAGTGTTGAAGAAGCGCGCCAGCGGCTATGATGTGAGCGGGTCCACCGTCACCAATGCCTACTTCATCGACATGTCCACGCCGTTCAGTGCCGGCGCGATCTATTCCATCGTGGAGGATTTGTTCCTCTGGGACCAGGCCCTCTACACGGAAAAGCTGCTTCCGAAGCAATACAGGGACCTGATGTTCCAACCGCACATTTCCACGGGCGGTGGCTCCTACGGCTATGGCTGGGGGATCGGAGAACTGGGCGAAGGGAACGGAAAGGAGAAGTCACGGATGGTGAGCCACAGTGGCGGCATCAACGGTTTCAATACCCTGATCACCCGCATACCGGCGGACAGCATCTTGGTCGTGCTGTTGAACAATACGTCCAATGCGCCGCTCAGCACCATGACCCTGGCGATCAACGGCATCCTGCACGATCAGCCGTATGATATGCCCAGAAAGTCGTTGGCGAAGACGATCTCCGCGACCATGGAAAAAGACGGGATCGAGAAGGCCGTAGCGCAGTTCAACGCGCTGAAGAGTTCCAAAGAGCAGTACCTGGATGAAAGCGAAATGAACATGGCCGGATACGAACTGCTTTGGGCGGGCAAGAAGCAGGAGGCCGCCGCTTTGCTGAAATTGAACGTGGACGTTTTCCCGAATTCCTCCAACGCTTACGACAGCTATGGCGAAGCCCTGCTGGCGCTGGGCGATTCAGCGAACGCGATCGCGAACTACAAGCGCTCCATCCAGCTGAACCCGGACAATACCAACGGCATTCAAGTGTTGGAAGGGCTCGGCATAGCGACCGACGACTTGGCCATAAAGATCCCCTTGGAGAAACTGCAGACGCTGACAGGTGCGTACATCGCGACCAAAGAGACCTCGAACCGGGACCGGGAGTGGAAGATCGTGATCGACGAAAAGGACGGGCAGCTCTACGGCAACGACGCGGACTACCGCTACAAAATGGTCCCGACCGGCGACAACACCTTCGTGAACCCGGAGGACGGGACGACCCTGGTCTTTGATACCACCAAGAAGAAAGCGATCTCCTTTGTGATCTTCGGGAAAGTGGTTTTTAAGAAGGTGAAGTGATGGGGCGGGTGGCGTAGCGTGCCTCGTCGCTGGGTTCTCAGTGCGAGGCGTTGTCGGAGTGAAAAATCAATCCTGCGTTATGGCCACTTTCCGCACTACTACCTTTCCGTTGCTGTATTCGCTGCGGACCAAATAGACCCCGGCAGAGAGCCTTCCATCCGTAACCGGCCATGTTCCGCAGATACGCCCCATGGCGTCCAAGACCCATTGATGGATCGGTGCTTCATCGCCACATGTGGTTGACGCCACCACGGGGGAATAGCTGAACGGACCATCGGTGTCGATCTCCTTAAACCGGTAATAGACCGTGGTATCGAAATGTTCCGGGTCCGTGAACGAATAGGCGATGGTTTGCTGTGAGTTACCTGCGCCCATTAATGTTCCGATGACTTGCCAATCTAAAATATCCTCGCTGCGTTCAACTTCGAAGTGGTCGCTGTTGTGTTCGAAGCGGTGGTCCAATGCAATTGCGTGGCCCCGCTCTCACATTCGGCATCAAAGGACAACAGCTCTATGGGCAACGATGTTGCCAGGTCAACACTGATGTCATCGATATAATACAAGGAACCGGAAAATCCACTGGCACCCAAGGCTTGATAGGTCATAGCTCCCCACGGCACAAAGCTCCCGAAACAGATGTATTGGAAAGGCTGTGCGGCCGTGAAGGTCATGGTATGATATTCCCAGGTCGTGGAGAAGATCGCCGGGCAATTCGATCTGCGGGGTATACACGATCGATTGGCAGGAACTGGACCAATGGCGCCATGCTAAAGGCGACTCAATATAGTTGACTCCAAAGGGGTGTATCGTACTGAAACCATTGGTCAGCCAGAACCCCACCTTGTAGGTTTCCCCACTACCAAAGGCGATGTAAGGGAGGTTTGTATGTACTCCCGAAAGTTTATATTGGTCCAATACCACGGTACGAAAGCTGACATGCCATTACCCGTATGAGGCATCAAATTGGCCCAATAGGTTGCCGGTGGTTGACATCCCCAGGACCCGGCCGTGTGGTAGAATTCCGGCGACCCTGCCCCGTCGAGCGGCAAGGAGCAAGCTCCGCTCGAAGAAGTCCAACCTGTAGCTCGGCAGATCTGTCCGTAATTATCAGGTGGAATCGTGTACGACTCGAACCCGGGATTGTTAACCAGATTCTGAGCGTGGATGCCATTTGGAAATGCCAACAGCACTACCAGGAAACAAGAGGATGCAAGCGGCCTCAGCAAACTGCCAGTTTGTATTTCCGTAACGCGTTCAGGTACGGTTTGCCCGTTACATTCCACTACCAAGCTCTTCCGGATATCAGTGTTAAGCAACCCAGCTATGCACGTTTCTTTGGAAGTCAGACGAGGGAACAACCAATAGCGTCGTGCGCGGAAATATCCGGCAAGTACAAGGAACTGATCAATAGCTGAGCCTGCCATTGTCTGATACTTGCCAATTCACCCTACCCTATGCCTGCAGAAGAATTTGAGCTGTGCCATGTCCTCATTGGAAGACGGCCTTCTTCCAAAGCCGCATTGTAGAAATACGCATTGGTCGATCGGTACCAAAGATACTAGGATTAACCCGGTACAGGCACGCATGCCGCAGTATGTTGCGAAACGAATGCGATCGTGAGGTCGACAACGTCGGTACTCTTCATCCGATGACCGGCGTTCCGGGTGATGTGCAGCTTGGAATCAGGCCATGCATGATGGAGCGTTTGTGCATAGTGTACGGGTACTTCGAGGTCTCCTTCATCATGTATCACCAACCCCGGCCCATTGAGGTGCGGCCCGTACTTTTTCGAATCATAGTAGTCCACCTCGTGGCCGGTCCTTTGGTGGAAAAAGACACGCATGGCTCCTTCTGCCCTCCTGCTGATCCCCACCAGGTCCCGGAAATGAGAAAGAAATCTTCGGCATGGCCAGGAGCTGCAATAACCGCCATGGGCGGATGGACCTCGTTCGGCCTTTCATGTAAATAATGCATGGCCGCGAACCCTCCCATGCTGTGGGCGATGATGGCGTGCACACCTCCGACATCAGCGAGTAACTGCCCGACCAGCTCTACATAAATGGGTATGTTCATGACCTTTCCTTCCGATGCGCCGTGGGCCGGTGCATCGATGGCGACTCAGTATATTCCGCATGGTCGAACTGCTCAATAAATCGTTTCCAGTGAAACGAATTGCTCTGCCAGCCATGAAGGAAAGAATCCTTTTTTGACCTGTTCCCCAATGGTAGGTCTTCACTGTTCTGTTCTGAAAAACGAGGTCCACTTTGCGGCCTGCGGTGTTCAGGAAATCGGCTTGGTGTTCCTTCAGGCCCGGTGCGAAGGGGTGACAAAAAATGAAGAAACCTTGTTTCCCCGCTCGGCTTCATTTGGTCAACTTGTTGTTTCAAAAGGCTGATCACATCGCGCAGGTGTTTTGTGGCTCCGGTTACTTTCATCATGCCGATCGCTCCTTCAACAGAAGCCACGAGGAGCGAAGCGAACGAAGATGGGTCTACGCGCGGTGCGAGTTGTCCGTGTTCGATCACTTGGCTACGATATGCTGCACGGCGCCATGCAGTTTTCGTGTTACTTCGTCCACCACATCGCGTAGGCCGGAGTCGGAATCGTCCATTTCGATGGAGGCATTCGTTAACAGGCACCCCCGTGAAACGGTGGATTGACGGTATATGCAGCGTAAAAATCCAAGATCGCAGTAGTTTGTCCGGTGCCGTATGCTCTGCTTTTACCAAGGCGGAAACGGTGCTCATCATGTGGTCGCACATAAAGACCAATGCTTCGCGCTCCAACCCTTCCTTGGAACCGAAATGACGATAGATCGCTCCTTTGGTCAACTCGGTTGCGGTAGTGATGTCGGAGAGCGAAGTGGCTTTGTAGCCTTGCACGTTGAAGAGCTTGGAGGCTTCATTCAAGATGTGCTTTCGGGTGTGTTCCGCGTTTCCCATGGAACAAAGATACTGAACGGTATCTATTTCGGCATTTCATTCTTCCGCTGATTCCGATGAGGGTAGCGTGGCGGAGAATATGGGACAACCAGGGATCAACGGGGAGCCTCATGGGCCGGTATTCGCGGAGTTCCCTGAAAAGCAACTTTTGCGGCCCGATCAAACATGGATGATAAGCGCGGGATCCTTTTTGATCTTGCACGGACCTGACCAATAGTTAACTTTCGACTTCACTTAAAAACCACCAACCCCATGCATAAGCTACTGAGCACTCTTCCGATCGCAGGCATCCTCCTGTTCGCGGCATGCGAAAATGCCGAACACGAAAGGCCGAGCACCATGACCCCATGAATGCAATGCACGCGGAAATGATGAAGACCGATAGTATGGCGAAGGCCCAAGAGGCAATGGTGACTGCCATCAACGACCGGTTCAACAGCAACAACATGGAAGGCATAGAAACATTGATGACCGCCGACTTCGTGGATCACCAGATGGACCCTTCGATCAAAACCACCGGCATCCAGAGCATTAAGGACCTGTTGAACATGTACCACACGGCCTTTCCCGATGTAAAGCAGGAGATCCTCGGCATGGCTACCAAGGGTGACCGCACGTATTTCCAGATCCGCATCACCGGCACCAATACGGGACCTTGGGGCGAGATGCCCGCAACGGGCAAGGTGATGGACGTGATGGGCTGCGACGTGATGCGCTTTGAGAACGGCAAGGTCGCAGAGCATTGGGGATACACGGAAGAGGCCAAGATGATGATGCAGCTGGGCCTGATGCCACCGCCCGCGGCTCCGGAGGGAAGCGCATTTCCACCTGACCCGCGTAATACCTGCTGCCCCGGAAGCGGTTGCTGTAAAAGCCGCGCAGGGTATTGGTGCCGCCCAATGCGTAACGGAACAGGTAACTGGGGTCGCCACCGGCATAGCCACCACTGAGGCGGGCGGCCAGCACGTAGCGCGAATCGTGGATGTACCGGAAGTAGCGCAGGTCCGCGTTCACCAGCAGTGCACCGCGATCGGCGCCTGCCACGTTCAGCTCGCGGGGAACGTCCTCCAGGGAAAGCTGACCGAAGAAACCCTTCTTCGTGCTGAAGGTGTTGTCCCGCGTGTCCAATTGCACGGAGGCGCCGAAGCCCAGCGTGTTTTCATCAGGGAACACCTGACCGCTGAGCTGCTCATCATCGCGGTCCTCCGCGCGCGTCTCGTGGCGGCCGCGCAGATCGGCGAAGAGACTGGTGCTCCACGACCGGTGCAGGTCGTAAGTGAGTTTGGGCCGCAGCTGGTAGACCGATGCATAGATCTTCTCAAACACGTCGGCATTGGTGGCGCTACCCTCGCCGAAGTAGTATTGGAAGTAATCCGAGAAGGACGCTGCGACGTTGAGATCGGTGCGCTTGAACAGCCCATAGCGTGTGTGGTCCACCAGCACGTTGACCTGCCCGCTAAGGATGGCCTGCACCTGACCGGAGAAGAAGCTGCCCGGCGTGCGCAGCGGAAAGCGGAAGTAGGCGCCACCAAGGATGAGCCCCAGCACCGGGTCATAGCCGATCGCCCGGCGATACGGCATAGTCCGAAGGGCGGATGGGGACCGGGGCCGGGGCGCTATAGGCCAATGTGTCGCTGCGATCGAACACCAGCTTTCCATCGCTGTACGTGCGCACCACTTGCGTGTCGTATAGCCCCATTCCATCCCTTTCGAATACGGGCCGGTCCAACACCACGAAGTCGGCCCACTGCCCGGTGGCGATGGTCCCGAAGGATTTGTCCTCGCCCAGCACGTACGCACCGTTCGCCGTGTAGGCCCGCACCGCTTCCTCCACCGTGATGGTCTTCCCTTCGGTCCCCGCTATCGGCGTTCCGTCCGGTGCGCGTCCGGTCACGTTCACGGCCATGGCCGGGAATGGATTGAGCCCGTCGATCATAGGGTAGTTCGCGAAGAGCGTATCCATGCCGTAGGGGAGGTCGCTGGTGAGCGCGCCACGCGCCATGCGCACCTTGGTCCGTGTATCGAGCAGCCGACTTGGATCAAAGGGCTCGCCACCTTCCGGATGAACGCTGGAATAGTATCGGATCAAAGCGTCCATATCAAAGGTCTGCCCGCCGATGATGGTGACGGCAAGCCCTTGATCATGGATGCGTTGCACCTGTTCCGATGAGGCATAGCCCGCATGGTCCACCACATGCCGGTGCGGACCCAAGCGGCCCCCATACTTGGCATCTGCATCCAACAAGCGCTCAATGCCCTCCGCACCCTGCACATGGAACGCGTGGGTCTCCTGAGGGTACAGCAGGAAGATGTCCTTCAGTTGGCGGTCGTCCAGAAAGACCGTTCCTCCCGGCTCAACGGCCTGTCCGGCATCATCCGGAACGGAGAGCGACATGTCCACGAAGTGCTTCATGGCATGGTAATGCACGCGCTCCAGGTCCACACCGGAGGGGATCAGGCGCAGCTTCTTCTGGCCGAGGCCGGCCATCAGCCCCGCGGTCAGTGGGATGCGACCATAGCTGCGTGCCCGGACGCGCATCTGGAGAAGCCCATGCTTCTGTAGTTGCTGGTAGATCTTGAGGTTGTAGGGGCTGAAGGTGTTGTCGCCGATGGTGGTGATCCCATAAGAGAGCGCCTTTCGTTGGGCCAGACCGATCGCCTCCTCGATCGTGGCCGCCGAGAAATGACCGCTCACGGCCTTGTTCGCTTCCATCGCCGCTGCTTCGAACAAGTAACCCGTGAGTCGGCCAGAGGCGTCGTTCCCGATGGTGCCGTCCGTGATACGCGTACCTGGAGTGAAACCCATGGAACGCATGGCCGCCGAGTTGGCGAGGGCCGCATGTCCGCTCTTCAGGAAGATGACAGCCGGGGTGGTCGGGAACACCTCGTCCATAAGATCGATCGGCCGTTCGATGCCCTGCAACGGCGGAAAACCCAGATCGCGCCCCACATACATGCCGTCCAGCAATTCGCCCTTTGTTCCCACCATCCGTGCCTTCCAAGAGGCGGTGGTCGCCACATCGAAAAATCCGACTTGAAGCATTCCCAAGGCACCATCGATGAAATGGATGTGGCTGTCCACGATCCCCGGTATCACCGTGGCGCCCTCCAGGTCCACGCGCGATCAAAGGCAGTGGGTCCTTCGGGCGGCGCGCCCTCTCCCACTTCTACGAAACGCCCACCCTCCACCACGAAGTAGGTAGCGAAGTGTCCGACGCTATCCGAAGTGAAGATGTGTCCGTTAAAAAAGAGCGTACGCTGCGCTTGGGCAGCGTTGCATGCCAGCAGCGTGAACCAGAATGCCGAGCGGACCGACATGGCCTTTCTTGAGGCCCGAAAATTAAATGTGGCCAAGCATCCTTGCAACGGTTCATGCCACGTAAAAACGGACGTTGAGAACCGCGCCACAACGAAGTATGCCATGTCCAAAACGTTCCGCCGAGGAACTGGTGCGACCACCGGGCAAGGAACACCGGCTGGTAACAAGCGACACCTGCTTTAGATTATCAATCGTACTTTTGCGATGAATAGAATTCAACGAACAGCCACGCGTTCCACCTTCGCTCTTTGTAAACCTGCCAAAAGCAATACTTGCAGTTGAACCATGCGCATCCTCGTCCTTTGCACCGGCAACAGTTGCCGCAGCCAGATCGCCCACGGCTATCTCCAACACTACGCGGGCAATCGTGCGGAGATCGTCAGCGCCGGAGTTGAGACCCATGGCGTGAACCCGCGTGCCATCGCGGTGATGAAGGAGGACGGCATCGACATCAGCCACCACACCTCGACCAACGTGGAAGAATACGACGACATCGCCTTCGACCACGTGATCACCGTTTGCGACAATGCCCGCGAGGCCTGCCCGGTCTTCCCGAACCACGCCGCGAAGCACCACCACAACTTCACCGACCCAGCGAAAGTGACCGGCACCGAGGAGGAAGTAATGAACGCGTTCCGCAAGGTGCGCGGGGAGATCAAGGCGTACTGCCGGGACTTTGTGGAACGTCACGTGCTTGTACTTTGATCGGATGGACGACACCACCCCTACCATCGGCTTCTTCGAGAAGTACCTCACCGCTTGGGTGCTGCTTTGCATCGGTGTCGGAATCGCACTGGGCGAACTGGCCGGCAGTGGCATGCAGCGCATCGCCGATCTGGAAGTGAACCACGTGAACATCCCCGTGGCGATCCTCATCTGGCTGATGATCTATCCCATGATGGTGCAGGTGGACTTCGACAGCGTGCGGCGCATCGGTCCGCAGCTGAAAGGGCTGGGCCTTACCGTGGTGGTGAACTGGTTGATCAAACCTTTCACCATGGCCTTCTTCGCGTGGCTCTTCTTCAGCAAGCTGTACGCGGCGTGGATCACGCCCGAACTGGCGAACGCGTACATCGCCGGGGCCATCCTGCTGGGCGCGGCGCCCTGCACGGCCATGGTATTCGTGTGGAGCTACCTCAGCGGCGGCGACCCCAACTACACGCTGGTGCAGGTGAGCGTGAACGACCTGATCCTGCTCGTGCTCTTCATCCCCATCGTGCAGCTGCTACTGGGCATCACTGGCATCGTTATCCCGTGGGGCGTGCTGATCACTTCGGTCATTGTCTTCGTGGTGATCCCGCTGTTGGCCGGTTATCTCACGCACCGCTGGCTTATGCGCACGAAAGGCGAAGCATGGTTCAAGACGCGCTTTCTCCCCCGCTTGAAACCCGTGTCCATCACCGCGCTGCTGGCGACACTGATCTTGCTCTTCGCCTTCCAAGGGCAACGCATCCTGGAAAAGCCCTTGGACATCTTGCTCATCGCCATTCCGCTGGCACTGCAGACCTACTTTATTTTCTTCCTGAGCTGGAAAGGTGGCCGCTGGCTGAAACTCCCTTACCGTACTTGCGCACCGGCCAGCATGATCGGCGCGAGCAACTTTTTTGAACTGGCGGTGGCCGTTGCCATCGCGCTTTTCGGCTTGAACAGCGGCGCGGCCTTGGTCACCGTGGTGGGCGTGCTGATTGAAGTGCCCATCATGCTGCATTTGGTGCGGATCGCGAAGCGGTGGCGCTATGCGTGAGCAGACGTCTTCACGGTCGTTAGGAAAACTTGTGTACTGCATACGCCTGACCGGTCGTATTTTCACCGGAACCGCATTGACGCTGGCCTCCCGCTTTGAGGCGCGGTCGTTGCAGAGAATTCAATCCAGGTGGAACGAAGTGGATGAGGATATTGAAGAACGGATTTGCGACACTTTGCCTGGCGGCCATGGCGAATGTGGACGCGTTCGCCCAGCAGAAAACGACCATCACGGGCAACGTGGTGGATGCCGGCAGCGCGCAACCCATTCCCTACGCTACGGTGATCGCAGTGAACAATGAAACTGCGAAAACGCTGGTGGGTGCCACCACCGACTTCGATGGACAATTCACGCTCGCTTCCCCTACTCCGTCAGTTTTTCTGGTGGTGAGCTTCATTGGCTTCCGCTCGGATACGATAACGCAATTCACCGCTGCGGAAGTTGGCTTGGACGCGGGTGTGATCCGTCTGCATGCGAACCACGAACAGTTGGATGAGGTGGAAGTGACCCGGGAGGCTTCGCGCACCCGCTTCGAGCTGGACAAACGCGTGTTCACCGTGGGAACGGACCTCAGCACCACGGGTGCCAGTGCGCTGGATGTGCTGAACCACGTGCCCTCGGTTTCGGTGAACATTGAAGGGGAAGTGAGCCTGCGCGGATCTTCCGGTGTGCAGATCCTGATCGACGGAAAACCCTCGATCCTGGCCGATGGACAAGGCAATGCGCTGGGCACCATCACCGCGGACATGATCGAGAGCGTGGAGGTGATCACCAACCCTTCCGCCAAGTACGACGCGGCGGGAACGGCGGGCATCCTCAACATCGTGCTGAAGAAGGAGGAACAGAAAGGCCTGAACGGCTCCGTTTCCCTGAACACCGGCTCGCCGGATAACCACAGCGTGGGTTTCAGTTTGAACCGGCGGACGAACAAGTTCAACCTTTTTACCCAGATGGGGCTCGGCTACCGCTCCCTGCCCCGGTTTGCGGAGGCCGTCAACACGGACCGGAACAGCGGCACCACCATAGCCAGCGAGGGCTCTTCATACCGCAACGAGAATTTTTACAACATCACCCTCGGTACCGACTACCACATCGACACCCGGAACGTGTTGACGCTCTCCGGCAACTTCGCCTACGAGGTGGAAAGCAATCCTTCCAGCACCGCGTTCAGTTCGTTCACCGGCACGGATGCACTTACATCCGAATGGGTCCGCGAGGAGGAGACCGAGGCCACCAACCCGAAATGGCAATACGACCTGCAATACAAGCGGGAATTCAAGGACAACAAGAAGCACACCCTGCTGATGAGCGCGCAGGGTTCCTACTTCGGCAAGGACCAATCCTCCCAGTTCACCACCAACACCCTGCTGGGTACAACGGTGAACGGCGACCAACGCACAGCCACCAAATTCAACCGCGCCGACCAAACGCTGAAGCTGGATTACACCGACCCACTTTCGGATAAATTGACCCTGGAAACAGGTGCCCAATATGCCTTGAACGATGTGGGCAACAACTACGCGGTGCGCAACCTGATCGATGGAGACTATGTGCTGGACCCGGACCTCACCAACGATTTCCAGTACGACCAGAAGGTGCTCGGCGTCTACGGCACGGGGTCATATGAAAGCGGGAAATCGGGCATCAAGCTGGGGCTGCGCATGGAACATACCGACCTGCGGACCTTGCTCACCACCACCAACGAAGGCAACGACCGGGTTTTCACGGACCTGTTCCCCAGCGCCCATGCCACGCACAAGATCTCCGAGTTCTTTTCACTGCAGGCCGGCTATTCGCGGAGGATCGACAGGCCGCGGCTCTGGGACCTGAACCCATTCTTCAACATCACCAACAACTACAACATCCGCACCGGCAACCCGGACCTGCAGCCCGAGTACACCAACTCCTTCGAGTTCACCAGTATCCTCATTGTGAAGAAGGCCTCGTTGAACGCCAGTGTGTACCACCTCTACACCACCGACGTGGTTGAGCGCATCAGCACCTTCGCGGACAACGTGAACACCACAATTCCGCTGAACATCGGCACAAACGGCTCCACCGGCTTCGAGTTCAACGGCAAGTACGACCCGTACAAGTGGGTCACGCTCAATGCCGACCTCAACATCGGCATGTTCGACCGGAAGGGAACCTATGCCGAACAGTCCTTCGATTTCACCGGCCAGAAACTGACATCCCGGCTCACCACTCAGTTCAAGCTGCCTGCGGATGTGGACCTGGAATTTACCGGCAACTACCTCTCCGGCTACCGCACGGTGCAATCCGATGTTTCCGGTTTCGCGTTCCTGGACATGGGCGTCCGGAAGAAGATCATGAAGGGCAAAGGCGTGATCAACGTCAGCGTGCGCGATGTGTTCAGCAGCCGCATCTCGGAGAGCATCATCGACCGCACGGACTACTACCTCTACAGCTTCGATCAGCGCGGGCGCTTCATCACCTTGGGTTTCAGCTACGGCTTCGGGAAGGGTGAAGCCATGAGCTATTCGGGGGGAAGGAGGCGCTGATGGTACTGGCTTGGCCCCATCATTGAACTTCCCGCACGCTCACTTGGGTAGCGTATGGAAAAACACCAACAGTGACAGATCAACAACACGAAAATGAAAAACAGCTTCAGTGCATTATTCGCCACAGCGGTGCTACTCTCCGCATGTCAGGATGCGCCCAAAAGCAATGGGATCGAGCAATCGGACCTGCAGGCGGCCGAACAGACCGACGGAACTTCAAGCCCCGAAATGGCATTCCAGAACAAAGCACATGAGCTGGTCTATAAGTTGACAAAAACCGTTGGAGACCTTGCCAAGCTGCGAGCGAAGAAGGATGTTACCTATAACTACACCTACACCACCGTTGACCAAAAGACGGATAAGGTGGATGAGAAGTACATCTTCGATGGCGAATATTCCTATGGAGCCTATCAGCAACATGAACGAACAACGCCACAACTAACGGGTTTGATCGAGCAGGGCTTTGATGGGAAGTCCGTTTGGCTGAGGCACGCTGGAGCGTATGTGGAGGATGAGGCCCTGTTGAAACAGGTCCTCTTCAATAGAAAGACGAATTTCTATTGGTTCACCATGTTCCAGAAACTGATGGACCCCGGATTGAACTACGCCATGGTGAAAGTGGACGTGTTGGATGGCAAGAACTATGATGTGGTCGATGTCAGCTTCAACTCCGAAGACGGGAAGCCAACAGACATTTATCGCTTGTGGATCAACAAGGAGACCTCCTTGGTGGATCAATTCCTGTTCACCGTTGCGGATTTCGGAAAAATGGAAGTACCCAACTTGATGAAGCTGCAATATGAAGAGGTCGATGGGTTGCTGCTACCGACCAAGCGGATGTACACGAAAGCAGATTGGGAAGGGAAGATCATCAAGGATGAATGGATCCATGTGGAATGGTCCAACATCAAGTTCAACACCGGTATTTCCAAGGATATCTTTTTCAAGAACTGACGTTTGGCCGCTTCATGCCGGTTGAAAAGGAAGGCATTGATCGCTTCCACTAGGCGTGCCCGCCCGGATGCGCGAGCTCGGCTTTTTGCCGCACCACCATCCTGCGGTATGCAGGCGCGGCAAATAGCCGAGCGGGTATGTAGGTGAACTGCCGAGGGCAACGGCGCTGCCTTGTGCGGCGTCTGCTGGGTCACCGTCCACGAAATATCGATCGGGTGACCAATGTCACCTTCGCTGCGCGCTGTCCATCGTTCATTTGCGATGAACAAACACGGGATGGCCCCCAATACCCGAACACAGAACGATGTTGCGCACAGCCGTTGATATTGAATACACGGAGCAAGAGGAGGAGATCGCCCGCTATGCGAAGGCGCTGGGTCATCCGGTGCGCATCCGCATCCTCAGGCTGCTGGCCAGCCGCTCGTGCTGCTACAACGGCGATCTCACCGAGGAGATCCCCATGGCACAGAGCACCATCAGCCAGCACCTGAAAGCGTTGAAGGAGGCCGGCCTCATCCAAGGCGAGATCCTTCCCCCGAAGATCAAGTACTGCATCAACAAGGAGAACTGGAAGCATGTGCAGAAGCATTTCCGCGACCTGCTCCGATAGACCAACGAACCCATGAAGACCATCAAAGTACTCGGCACCGGTTGTGCCAAATGCAAAGCCACCATCGCCGCTGCGGAAGAAGCCGTGCGTACCACCGGGGCGGATGCCCAAGTGATCAAGGTGGAGGACATCCAAGAGATGATGAAGTACAACATCCTCACCACGCCCGCGCTGGTGCTGGATGAAGTGGTGATGATCAAGGGCCGCGTGCCCAGTATTGAGGAGATCGCGGCCCTGTTGCGTTGATCATGTTCGACTGGCTCGACCAACTTATTGCGCTGCTGGTGTACGACACCATCGGACTTTCGTCGGAGAGCCGTTGGGGACATGCGCTGCACTTCTTCTTCTACGATTCGATCAAGATCCTGTTGCTGCTTTTCATCATCACTTTTTTGATGGGGATCGTGAACAGCTACTTCCCGATCGACCGCATCCGCGCCTTCCTCTCGCGCAACAAGCTCTACGGGGCGGAATACCTGCTCGCCTCCACCTTCGGGGCGATCACGCCGTTCTGCTCGTGCAGTTCGGTGCCTTTGTTCATCGGCTTCGTGAAAGGCGGTATCCCTTTGGGCGTCACCTTCGCCTTCCTGATCACCTCGCCGCTGGTGAACGAAGTGGCCATCGCGCTTTTCATCGGGATGTTCGGGTTGAAGACCACCTTGATCTATGCGGCCAGTGGCATTGCGCTCGGCACGCTTGGCGGGTACGTCCTCGGCCGATTAAAGCTGGAACCACTGCTGAGCGACTGGACACAAGGCGTGATGCAACAGGCGCAGGCGGAAGAAGCCTTCAGTGAAGGAAAGCGCACCTTCTCGCAACGCCTTCCGGAGATCACCCGTGAAGCCTTCGGCATCGTGAAGAGCGTGGTGCTGTATGTGCTCATCGGTATCGGGATCGGAGCGGCCATGCACGGGTTCATTCCTACGGGCTTCTTCGAAGCATACATCAGCAAGGAAAATCCGTTCGCGGTCCCGATCGCGGTGCTCCTCGGTGTCCCGATGTATTCCAACGCGGCCGGGGTGTTGCCCATCATTCAGGTGATGGTGCAGAAAGGTGTCCCGCTCGGCACCGCCATCGCCTTCATGATGGCCGTGGTGGGCCTTTCACTTCCCGAAGGCACGCTGCTCAAGAAGGTGATGTCTTGGAAGCTCATCGCCATCTACTTCGGCACGGTAACCTTCTTCATCATCGTTTCCGGATACCTCTTCAACTTGATCTTATGATCCGCACATCGCAGCGCAAAAACAACAACACCACCATGAAACACCTCATCCACCTTTCAGCACTCGCACTCGGCTTGCTCTTCACGGCATGTTCGACCAATGCGCAGGAACCTGCGAAAGCAACGTCCGCCGCTGCCGTTACACGGATCGACGTGATCCAATTCCACAGCGCACACCGCTGCGAAACATGCCTGAACATCGAGGCGTTGACCAAGGAAGTCCTGAACACCGGATTTGCCGCGCAGATGAAGGATGGCACATTCACCTTCCGCCTGGTAAACGTGGAAGATGGGGCGAACGAGAAGCTCGCGGAGGAGTTCGGTGCTTATGGCACAGCGCTCTTCCTGCATATACACAAGAACGGCACCGACGAGAAGATCGACCTTACCGAATGGGCCTTCATGAACGCCAGTGATGCGGACACCTTCAAGACTGAACTGACGCAGAAACTGCGCTCGAAGCTCTGATGGACTGGTTGCGCGACATCGCCACGGCGCGGGAGACGCCCGCGTTGGCCGCTTTCGCCTTGGGCGTGCTCACAGCTGTTAGCCCATGTCCGCTGGCCACCAACATCAGCGCCACGGCTTACATCGCCCGTGAGTTGAAGTATCCGCGAGCAGCACTCGTGAGCGGTCTCCTGTACACGCTGGGTCGTGCGTTAAGCTACACGGTGCTTGGCGCCGTACTTTATTGGGGTGCCAGCAAGTTCCATGTGGCGCGTTTCTTCCAAAGTAAGGGCGAGCTCTTCCTGGGGCCCATCCTCGTGCTGCTCGGCCTGGTGCTGCTCAACGTGATCAAGATCGGCAGCGGCACCGGCGGTGGTTTCCTCAACAAACTGACCGACCGCTTCAAGGACAAAGGGCATTTTGGCGCATTGGTTTTGGGAATGCTCTTCGCGTTGGCCTTCTGCCCGTATAGTGGCGCGCTCTTCTTCGGCTCGTTGATCCCCATGACGCTCGCCCACAACGGCGGATTGCACCTGCCGGTGATCTTCGCCATTGGCACCGGCCTGCCCGTACTGCTCTTCGCCGGCGTGATGGCCTATAGCGCCAACCAGCTCAGCCGTGTCTTCAGCGCGGTGACGCGTGTGGAGAAGGTGATGCGCGTGGTGGCAGGCGTTGTCTTTCTGCTCACTGGATTTTATTACATCGGCATCTTCACTGGACTCTGGTAAACGTAATTTCGAATGGATCCACGCACCACTTCCCTCCTCGCCCTCTGGAAAGAAGGCCGTACCCGCTTCACCAACCAGCTGCCCAAGCTCACCGCGGCCGACCTGCCGAAGAAGCTCGCGCCCGGACCCAACAGCGCCGGTTTCCTGCTGCGCCATATCGGCGATGTTGAACTGCTTTTTGCGAAGAACGTGTTTGGATTGAAGGATGTGCAAGTGCATGCGAGCACCGTGGCCAAGGGGCACGACACCGGTGAATGGACCGACCTCGCCGCGTTGATCGCCTACGTGCAGGAAAGTGCTGAGATACTGGAACGCGCGATCGTCGCACAGTCCGATGCGGATTGGGACGTGGTGATCGAAACGAAGGAGTTCGGGAAGAAGACGAAGGCGGAAGCGCTGGGGCGCATCACCACACATACGGCCTACCACGCCGGGCAATTGGCGATGGTGGTGAAGTATGGGGCATAGATCCACTGCCTCAAATCGTCAATGTGAGAGCAAGAAGCCTACGGGTAGGTGGTTTACCTACCTTCGGCGGCCTTGAATCAGAGGTCCACCTGACCGCACATGACAACCACCGTATCCGTTCGCAACATTTTCCCCTGTTCGTTGGAAAGGGCCTTCAAAACCCCGATGCTCTGTGATGTCTCCAAGGTCCATACCGGGTATGGTATTATGCCCCGTGTTACGCATTGTACGGATGACGAACACTGGGGAAAGCCGGGATCCAGCAAGAAGGTTTTCGTGGCCCCCTCTCCCACCCAGAAAGGCGGCTTTGCTTCCGTGGATAATGTGCTGGAACGTGTGGAGAACGTCTACTGGACGATCGAAGTAAACCAGTTCCAGACGTGGATGCTGGGTTTTTCGCGATTTGTCGGCACTTGGAGGACCACGGAGTTAGGTCCGGACAAGATCCAGGTAGACTACAGCTACACGCTGCATTCGGATGTCGCGATGCTTCAGCCTTTGAACTGGCTTTTCGCGCATACGTTCTGGAAAACGTACATGGGGCGCGTTGCGGAAAACGTGCGGCAACTGGCGATCAACGGGGAGCCTTATCGGTACGCTTAAGGACTGAGGGAAGTAATTCTGTTCATGGTCCGGAAGTAGGGTATGCAAAAGCGAAAAAAGACTTGACTTCGATCGAACCCGAATTAACAGCCTCGCCATAAGCCGATGGATGAGCGCGAACGGCAGGTGCGCGAGGACATCGCGAAGTCTCATCCGGAATGGGGGGACTTCGACTTGGTCCCTAAGATCAGCTGGGTGTTCAAGGTCGTTGTAAAACCAGTTTGATAGGCTATGATCGGCGAACGCATCCAAGCCAATGCAGCCCGCTACCACTCCTCACTGAACGACAACACGCTGCGTGCGAAAGGGCGTTCCGCCACTGTTGATGGCGCGAACCAAATAAACTCCGGAGGACCAACCCGTGGTAGAAATGGACCGGCCTGTGCCCAAAGTGGAATGCTGCACCAGCGCACCATAGCTGTCATACACGTCCACCACCTCGGCTTGGGGGTCGTTCACGAGAAGGGGAGTGCCTTGCGACACCAACGAATTCAACATTAGTGGCGCTAAGGAGTTCGACATGGCATCATCCACTCCGAGATTTATCTGCAGCAACTGGCCAGCGAATGTGCAAAGTGGTTCCAATGGATCGGAGGCAACCGAAGTGAAGGACACGACCAGCGGTTCGGAACTATAATAGGCAGAGATATCAATGGACGCGGCGTTAGTCACGTCTTCTGTGGTCATAATGTTCAGGGGAATCGGTATGTGCGCAAAAGTGGTGTCGTCCATTAAGCAGTTGTACATGCTGCCTGTGGTGATGGAGGCGACCGTTTCATAGCGCGTGGTATACGCAAGGTCAACATGCTCATGTTCCAGCGAACCGCTTATTGCGTAACGGTCACCGGCTACATCCATGCCCTGCGGCACAATGAAAACATTGTTCGGCAATACTACTTGATCATCCCGGCGGATGAATTGTGCGGGCGAACCAAGCGTGTCAGCGATGAGCAATCCTTGGCTGCCAATTGAGGTCGATAGATCAAAAGTGTTGGCCAAATGAAATCTTCTGCCCTCTGCGTCGATGGCGAAACTGCCGCCAATTTGAATACCCATGGGTGTACGATAAAGATCTCCACTGTTGAGTACACCATCAGGATCTGTGCGTAAGAAATAGTGGAAATTTCCGACGGTTGATGTCATTCGCCCTGCGGCACGGACATTGCCGGCATTGTCGGTTTGAATGTCATCGAACGTTATAAAGGGATTCGTATTCCCATAAACATATCGCCGCATCCAGAGCATATCACCATTGGTATCCAATTCCGTAAGACGCAGGTTGCTATAAGGATAGGTCGAACCTTCCAAATAGTAAATTCGGCCTGTCGGCGATACGGCAACATTGGCGCTCGGTTCTGAGTCGAAAGCAATTGTCGGATTTGGACCGCCAAATCCTATATCATTACCAACACTTCTGCTCCATACTAAGAATCCGGCCGCATCTATTTTTACTATCTCGACTGTACCACCTGGGCCATATGAACTAGTTAATACCAGAACTATCCCATTATCTGGTGTGCGCGTAGCATCGAATTCATTCAGGTAATAGCCGCCAAAAAAACCATCGTCCATAAACACCTTCTTTAGTGCGATCGCACTTGTTACTTCACCGTTCCCGTTCACGTGTACGACCTCTATCGAATCCACCACCTGCTGCTCAAAAAAAAATAGACTGTCGATGTAAGTAACAGAGATCCCTGCAAGTCTGGCGAATTGGAAGCCGTCTGCACCGTCGATCATCAACGCGATTGCTGGATCACCATTCCACATGGTCTGGGAATTTCCTGCCAAGGCCTTGTTCCATATCAACACGCCATTTGCATCGTACTTCCTGAAGATGTCATTTCCACTTTCTTGATGGAAGGTTATAAGGCTTCCATCCGCTAAGCATCAATGGGGTCAATTTCGGCGTGCTGGTCGTATTCGGGGCATCATGCACCACTTGGAATTGTGCATGTGCAGTTAGCATGGACAGGCCGATGGCGGCGAAAGCAGCAAGTGTTCGTATCAGTTTCATGGCATTGCGATTTTTCAGATTGAAAAGTGGTTACAATATAAGACATCTTTCACTATCAATTCGCTGCCTGGAACGCAGATTGGAAGACTTCGGTCTTCACGACCGACTTGATAATGGCTTTGAAACCCGCAACAGTCCACAAGAGCCACAAGGGCGCTTCGGTCCTGAATTCATGTCATCTCCTCCCCGCTCCAACTTGCATTAGTTTCGCTTGCTGGGGTACCCTAAATTCAGTGCGGGTCATCAACGCCCACGACACCAGTGCATCAACGCTCAATACGACCCGGGAATATCCGCATCCACACACAGGATGACATCCGCTTGTCCGCGATGTTCGGCATCCAGCTTTTTGACCTGCCCCTGTACTACCGTGGCGATGGTCACGATCTTCAGTTCGGGCTGCGCGCGTTGCAGGTACCACATAATGCCCGCGTGGAAGTCCGAATGGTAGCTCCCGTTGAAATGCAGGAAGCGCACACCCTTCCGTACATGCTGCGCGATTGACCAAGCCATGGTGGCATCCTTCAAAGCCTGCGCCTTCACCACGTCCGGTGTGCCATGTTCGCCCAGCATCGTCAGCATGTTCACGTATTGAGGCAATGAGACATCGAAGTCGATCGGTAGCGGTGCGATCCATTGGCGTTCGGCTTCCGGCACGGTGTCCAGCGCCTCAAAGCCGCCTTTGCTTACGGCGCGTGCATAGCGCCGGGGCACGTTGGTGGCGATGAACGGCAAGCCTTTCTCCTTGGCCAGGTCCACCAACGGCGCATAGTCCGTGGCGTAATTCGGCCAAAGGCGTGTTAGGGTATCGAACGCATCCTGGTCGATCTCGCCACGCAGGTAGCGGTCAAGTGCGTTCTGATCATCGGCTTCGATCATTTCGGCACCCAGGACCAGTGGGCCGCGTGCGGCCAGATCGCGCGCCACTACCAGTTCTAGCCAATGCGCGATGGAGTTGTTGTGTTGCTCGCCGAAGAGTATAACGTCCGCATCGTCCACGGCATGCAGAAATTTCTTGTGCGAGATCGACTTGCCTTCCGCATTGAAAAGCGCGTAGGCTGGAAGCACCTGTGCATTGCCCATGCCCCATGTGAAAGCGGCTATCGTCACCACCAAGGTGCGAGTTTTCCGGTTTAAGGAATGTTGACCCATTCGACGAAGTAACGGGATATTCCATACTTGTATCGGGCCCTACCTTCGCCGAATGACATCCCTTTCCATGAACGAAGCCATCCGCGCCCTCGAACCCAAAGCACTCTGGAACCACTTTGCCGACCTCAACGCCGTACCGCGGCCGAGCAAAAAAGAAGAGCGGGTCATCCAGTTCATGAAGGCATTTGGTGAGAAGCTCGGGCTGTCGACGCAGGTGGACCAGGCCGGCAACGTGATCATTAAAAAGCCCGGCACCAAAGGCCGGGAGAAGGAAACGCCAGTGGCCCTGCAGAGCCATTTGGACATGGTGCATCAAAAGAACAACGACACCCAGTTCAACTTCGATACCGACGGCATCAAAATGAAGGTGGAAGGCGATTGGGTGAAGGCCGATGGCACCACGCTGGGCGCGGACAACGGAATTGGCGTGGCCACCATCATGACTTTGTTGGAGTCGAAGGACATTTCCCACCCACCCTTGGAAGCGCTTTTCACCATCGACGAAGAGACCGGCATGACCGGCGCTTTCGAGCTGAAAGGCGGACTGTTGGATGCGCACATCCTGCTGAATTTGGACACTGAAGAAGACAACGAACTCACCATCGGCTGCGCCGGGGGTGTGGACGTTACTGCCAAAGGGAAATACGCCAGTGAAGCCGCGCCACAAGACATCAAAGGCTTCCGCCTATCGGTGAAAGGCTTGACCGGCGGGCATTCCGGCACGGAGATCCACATTGGGCGCGGCAACGCGAACAAGCTGATGAACCGGATCTTGCTCGAGAATGAGGGACATGGCATACGCGTCTCCACCATCGAGGGCGGCAGCCTGCGGAACGCGATCCCGCGCGAGAGCGGTGCCAGCATCGGCGTGCCTACGGATAAGGTGCAGGCATTCACGAAGGACTTCGAAAAACTTCGCGACACGCTGAAGGCCGAGTACAAGACCACCGATCCGGAACTGCAGATCGAAATGGCACCAGCGGACCTAGTCGGCAAGGTGATGACCACCGCCGACCAAGATCGTTTCCTACGTGCTGTGCAAGCCTGCCCCGGCGGCATCTACCGCATGAGTTCCGACGTGGAAGGCTTGGTGCAGACCAGCAACAACGTGGCCCGTATCGAACTGAAAGACGAGGCCTACACCGTGATGTGCCTCACCCGCGGCTCCGTGGACAGCGAAAAAATGGACGAGGCCAACAGCATCAAAGCCGTCTTTGAACTAATCGATGCCAAGGTGGAATTCACCGGTGCCTACCCCGGTTGGACGCCACGTCCTGAAGCCAAGATCGTGAAGCTGATGTCCGGCATTTACAAGGAGCGCTTCAAAAGCGAGCCGCACGTGTTAGCCTGCCACGCAGGCTTGGAATGCGGCATCCTCGGAACCAACTACCCCGACATGGAGATGATCTCCTTCGGCCCCACCATCCGGGGTCCGCACTCGCCCGATGAGCGGGTGCAGATCAGCTCCGTACAGAAGTTCTGGGGGTATTTGCAGGAAACGTTGGAGCGGGTGTGAGCACCAATGACAACCAGATCGTAACACCCTTCGATCCGCAATTATTTGAAACATCTGTCCGGATCTACACCGATCGTTGCGCACAATTCACGAACAACTTTCTCCCGCTCCTTCATATCATCCGTATTGAAACGCAGGAAGAACGGCCGATGGTCCCAATCGAACGTGGACGTGGATTTCCCGTGCAGGAAGTAGAGCATCGCAGCGAAGTGGCATGCGGTGCCGCCATCCTGTTCCATCAGTCCCCGCAATAGGGCAGCTATGACTTGCGGCGGATGAAACGACCCCACATGCATCAGCGCTTGTGAGAGACCTCCAGAACGGTCGCCTTCTAGCAACACCTTCACAAGCGACGCGGTCCGTTGTTGTTTCGTCATCACCTCGGGTGCGTAGGAATGCACAGCCATTTGCACAGCGGAACTGCCGGCGTTGAAAGCTTGCTTCAAGGCTTCCTTCGCACGGTTTGTGTTTAATGCCGCAAGGGCCTCCACATCGCGCCAGTCGCTGTTGCTCCGGTTGATGAGCATGTCTTCGATGGATCGCAATTCGTCCGGACTTGCTTGTGCCAACAGGTCCAAGTCGTACCCGATGCCATCGTGCCATTTATCGTAGTCGATGATCATACTTGCTTTGAACCGGGCCAGTACAGAATTCGGATCGGGCATCGCTTTGGCCCTGATAATGCGCTCTTCCGGCGACAATTCATTGTTCCAGGATCGGCCAGCATCTTCCGCTTTGATCTGCGAGAGTGGGATGCCGTTCGCTTCGGCATAGCTCCGATACAGTTGTGCGCGGATAGCGTTCATGTCCGGTGGCGGCTCCGATGGTCGCGGTGGTTCCAATACGAAAAAGTGCCGCGTTGCATCGGTGAATTCTCCCGCGTACAGGCTGTTGTTGCGGTCGTAGAAATCAAGATCAAGCGTTTTCTCGCGAGGCTGGGAGGAAATCGGTTTCGACAAGCAAATGCACGCGCCGCATGGTGCCGCCGGGTGCCCATGCGACATACGCTTGATCGTATTCCCTGCGGACAATTCAGCGAGCACAAGCGCTTGCAACACGGCCGGGAATCCAGCGAACTCCTGCTCATATTCTTTCGGAACGCTCATGGCGTACGCGTCGCGGCGGACTTGTCCTGTTCCTCGATGAACGCGCGTGAATCCATCTCGATGTTGCTCATCGCACCATTTCCATGCACGAGCGCGAGGTCGTGGATCTCCTTCATCGGCGGCCTTCCATCCACGCCAATAAGTTGATGGATCGTCCACCAAGTTTGCTTCCAATAATAGAAACGAGCGCGCAAGTCACCCAGCAATTCGTGGTACGTTGGATCGTCCTCTTTCATTCCATTGAAGGTCCGGATCCCATCGGCTATGGCGCGACCTTCGGCGAGAACAGCCTCTACCAACTCAGGCGCAGGTGCAGCGGGATAGACCGCGGCACGGATAGCGTACTCGCGCATTTTAGGGTCTGCGGATCGAACGAGTTCCGCCAGTTCCACCTGCCGTTCTCCAATGGCAGTAGTAACACGCGCAGTACTCTCGGGAGTTGGTACTTCGAACAGGAAGGGCAACAGTTCTGCGAGCGTGGCATCAGGTCTTAACGCAGCGAATTCCTGTGCGCGCTCTGTGGCGGCGTCCGTATATGGTAGCGGCGGCGGAACGTTCTGCACACGGTAACGCATGTTGAACTTTGCTTCCTTCGGTGGTTCGGGTTTGCTTGGATCCCAGCCGGCCTCCACCCACTTGCTCCAAGTGGTATCGCTCTTGTTGGGATGCGCGCGCAAGGGAAGCCCGAAGAGCATGCTGTAGTCCTTGCTAAATCGAACGTTCAGGAATTTCTGAGTGGCACTCGTTGTGAGTGGTACAGCGACCGGAACGACCCACTGGCCATCGATCAGCTTTGCCTCATCAAGGTTAATTAACGCCGGTGGAAGATCCCGGCCATTCAAAAGATAGACACCGGCCCTGGCGCCGAATTCATCCAGTTGCGTCGGTATCTCGAAGCCTTTTGGACAGCGCACTTCGACGGCGAGTTGAAGTTCTTGGCCATTCATCTTCGGGGCGATGTCCGCAATAAGCCAACAGACCAAGAGCGCGACCACGGAGATACCGAGCACCGATCCGCACGCAATACCAAGGCCTCTAAGCATGCTGGGCGAAACACCCGCAGCAACATTGCGCGCGATCACCAAACCGATGATGAACGCAACGATTCCACCGAGCAAGGCGATACCCACCATGTAATAACTGGAAGCACCTTCTCGGCTGGAAATACGGAACCATTCAATGCAGATGCTCGCGATAAGACCGGAACAGACAAGGCCGGTAACGCCGGAAACCAAAGCGATAAAGAAGGAGGAGAGCCAGCTCATGGGTGGGAAGTTGAAAAGGTGATGTTGAAGAATTCTATCCTTTTGAAAATGGTCAAGGTGAGGATCATTGAAGGAGTGCATCGACCAACAAACCAGCCACGATTACACAAAGCACGGCTATTCTTGAATTGGTCCATCAAATCTGTACCTGATTCTTGAAAACTCCTGGCAATAGGAACATCATGGCCTTGACCACGAAACCAATGAGCTTAGTGTTGCGGATCTTCCACTCCCGCCGCATGCAATTTGGTGGAAGCTCGCGGTAGACGCTGGAGATGATCTGAGCCTACCCGCGCAACTTGAATTCCAGATTGCTCTTCACCGCCGGCCATTCATGTGGCAGAATGGAATAGACGCAGGTGTCGCGCAAGGTGCCGTTGGCCATGCGCACGTGGTTGCGGAGGATGCCGTCCTGCTTGGCGCCCAAGCGTTCAATGGCGCGGCGGCTTTGGAAGTTGAAGAAGCTCGTGCGGAACTCTACAGCGACGCAATCCAGCGTTTCGAAGGCATGCGTCAGTAGCAACAATTTGCATTCGGTGTTCAACCCCGACCGCTGCACGGAGTGCGCATACCAAGTGGAACCGATCTCCACGCGCCGGTTCTTCGTTTCGATGTTCATGAATGTTGTCATACCCACCACTTTGTCGGAGGCCAGATCCCGCACGGCCCAAGGCAGCATGCTCCCATCCTTCCACTCCCCCAAGCGCCGTTCAATCTCAGCGCGCATGCCTTCCGGAGAAGGCACCGTTGTATACCAGAGTTTCCAGAGTTCGCCATCGCGCGTTGCGAATGGAAAGGGGTTCCAATGCGGCAACGCGCCCTATCAAGTTGATGGGTGTGGTGATGGTCATCATGCCACAAAGGTGAGGGCACATGCCCTTTCACGATCAACTTGCCATACTTCAGCGCTTCTCGATCAGCTGCAATGGTCCTATCTTCATTTGGACGTTGCTACCTCTCCCTTCTTCATCATCCGCTCAGCGAAATAGAGCATCCCTGTCCCGAGCAGCAGCATGGCGGTGAAGAACCACCACGTTTTTGTGAATCCGAAGTAGGCAATGAGGTTCAATCCCAGCGTATGCCCGAAGATGTGCGCCACGCTCCACGAAATGGTAAAAAGCGCCATATAGGCACCCGGCTGGCCTCGGTCCGAGCGGTCCAATGCCAAGCGGTTCATGATGGGAAAGTTGAGCATCTCCCCCACCGTCATCAATACGATACCGACCCAGAGGAAGGCAATGACCGGAAAGAGGTTCAGCACCACGAAGCTCAACGCGAAGAGTAATACGCTAAAGCGCAAGATGGAGAACCGGCTGAAGCCTTTGATCTCGCAGTATTTGATCAAGGGCATTTCCAAGAGGAAGATCAAGAGGCCGTTCGCACCGAGCAGCAGGCCGATCGAGAATTCGTTCAACTGGTGTACTTCGCTGTAAAACACGGGAACCGTACTGAAGTATTGCAGAAACGGGATGGTGATCAAAATGCTGGTGAACAAGAAGAAGAGATAGGGCCGGTCGCGGTATGGCGAGCCTGTCACCATTGCCGCTTGGGCCTTCTCTTCTTCCGTGGCCCGTTGAGGCTTCAAGGCTAAGAGCATTAAGCCTGCAGCAGCGAAACAGCTGATCCCGTCCACCCAGAACAACCCCTCATAGCTCAGGTTGGTGATGATGAGGCCGCCAATGGCCGGCCCCAGGCTGAAGCCGAGGTTTATGGCCAATCGCAACAGCGTTACCGCCCGTGTGCGGTTCTCCGGCTTGGAATAACCACGGATGGCCACGAACAACGCGGGACGGAAACCGTCCGAAAGCAGCATCAGCACGAAGACACCGGCACAGAAAGGCCAGAAACCCTGCACGTACTGCAGGCCGATAAAAGCCAGTCCGGAGGTGAGCAAGGCGCCCACCATCACCGCATAGAAACCGATGCGGTCGCTGAGCTTGCCGCCGAGCCAGGACCCCACCACGGACCCGAGGCCGAAACTGCTCATCACCCAGCCTATCTGGGGCAACGTGAAGCCCATGCTCTGGGTGAGGTACAGCGAAAGAAAGGGCACCACCATGGTACCGGCCCGGTTCACGAAAGTTACCGCCGCGAGGATCCATACTTCCTTGCGGAAACCGCTGAAGGAGTCGATATAGAACCGGAATGCACGGGACAAGGCTTGCACGCTGTAAACCTACGTGTGGAGTTAGTTCGACTTGCGGGCTGGTCGGGAAAAACGGTTCGGATCAATGGTCCTTTGGCAGGAGTGATCGTCGTGGAAATACATCCGTGGTCGCGGGATCCTTCAGCCATGAAATGCTCTTGAGAACAGCGACGTTCAATAGGATACCGAGCGGTAAGCCGATGGCCCAGTCCGAAGTGCTAGCCAGCTGTTCACTGTAAAGGACGTGGAAAAAGAAGAACGCGATGGGAACGAAGAAGAGCCAGCAGGTTGCCATGCCCGCATTATACACGCTACGCCCTTTGATGTTGAAGAGGAAGGTATGCGCCACCACATTGCCCAAGGAGATCAGGACGGTGGCGATACCGAGCCACAAGGCACGTTCGGCGAACAAAGCGGCGAGTAAATAGGTGCACCACCCAAGCCCCGTGTTAATGACCATGGCACTGCGCATGTTCAGCGGGTAGCGGTCTGGGCGGTCGCTCTTGAACATCACTGAATTGATCATGCCCGGGAAAGTGCCGGGAATGCGGTATTCCTCCATCTGGTGCAGGCACAGCGAAGCAAAACTGAGCCAAAGGACGGTTTGGTAGGCGCTGAGACCTGGGTGCAGAAGGAGCACGAGAAGTAGTGTGATCGCGGCCAGCATGCTCCCCAGATCGAACCAGTGTCTTTTCAGCAGCCCCAGCATAAGAGCGCGAAAATATCAACGCTTCATTCTTTCGCCAGAGTTGATCACTTTCGCGTTCATGATCCTACCCGACCTTCGCGCACCATGAACGATCTGGAACTGGTGCGCCGCTTGCGCCGCCTGCGACGTACCTTGCTGATGCTCGAAACGGAGCTGCGCCTGAACCATATTGACCTAAAGCTGGTTGAGGAGATCGAGGAGCGCTTGGAACATGGCATAGCGACCGACCCGCGCTCTGCGGACCTACGCACACTGGTGGATGCCCTGCGTGAAAGCACCATGACGCCCCGGAAAGAACTCATGCGCGATACCGTGCGGGCCGCGGAAAAGCTGCGCGATGCGGTGGATGCGATCGTGGACCGGATCGCGTGAGCGGCAGCTTTTCGATCGTCCTGCTGCTGTCGTGGCCACAGGCCGTTCTGTGCTGGTTCCTGCGCGGCGGATACGCTCAGGTTGTACATTGCAAAAAAGAAACATCATGAAAAAACTCTTACTCATCTCCAGTTTCGCCCTGTGGGGCACCACCTTGTTTGCACAGACAAGTAACTACGCGAATGGCAGCACGGTCGCCGATTTCACCGTTACGGACATCGAAGGCCATACCCATTCACTTTACGACATCACCTCCCAAGGGAAATATGTTGTGCTGGATTTTTTCTTTACCACTTGCGGTCCTTGCCAGATAACTGCCCCGTACTTCAACCAGTTGCACGAGACCTACGGGTGCAATTCACAAGACCTCTATTGTCTCACGATCAACAATGGTCAATCCATCGACAACAACGCGGCCGTGGCAGCTTACGAAAACACATATGGTGGAAGCTACGCGCACTCACCTGCAATCAGCAATGAGGGTAATGGAGGGCCCGTCACCGACATATTCGGTGTAGGCGCGTTTCCCACGTACTGTTTGATCAGCCCGGACAACGTGATGGTCGTAAACGACATGTGGCCCATTAGCAGCATGGCGAACTTCGTGGCCTTCTTCCCCGCCAACAGCGGGATAGAGCCTGCAGCTTGTTTAGTGTCCGTTTCGGAGAACTCCAATTCGAAGAGCTTTACTGCGCAACCGGTCCCTTCCACTGGAAAGGTTACCTTGGACATGTCAGGCATGGCTCCCGGCACGGCCGACCTGAAGGTGTTCGACCTGCTTGGTCAATCGGTTCTCTCCCGCAAGGTGGTAATCACCCCCAATGGGATAGCTCGGCATGAACTGGACTTAAGCTCCCTGGCCGACGGCCAATACCTGTGCACCATGACCTTATCCAATGGCAACCGCGAGCTGCGTCGCATTGTGATCGCGCATTGATCGGCACCTCACTTCGTGAAAAAGCCCCTGGATGTTCCGGGGGCTTTTTTGTTTGATATGTAGATTGCAATTCAATGCGCAAATTTTTTCTCCATTTGTCGCCCATGAGAATATTTAGATCATCTTTACATCGGTCCAAAAAAAACAACCATGAAAACACATGTACGCCTTTTCACGCTCTTGGTGTTCGCGGGGTTTACCGCCGGAGCCGTTAGTGCACAAGGATTAACCGCCAAAAACGATCGCCCCCATGATAAGGGGGCTGTTCCAGCGATGACCCCGGTATTGAATCAGTTCCGGGGAGGCGGCACGCCTTCGAACGATGCCTGCACCGGCGCAGTGGATCATGCACTTGCGGTAGGGGAAACCCTTGCACTGTCCGGCGACAACACCGGTGCCACGGATGAAAGCGGCATCGGCTTCGTTCTGGTTTACGAGCAATTCACGCTTACCACTTGTGCGGACATCACGGTGAATTATTGCGTGCCGGGTTCGGAGTTCACCAACTTCATCATCAACCTCACTACTTCCTGCCCGGATATCCTGGCCGGTCTTATTGATGCAAGTTCAAACGATGCATGCACGGTAAGTTTTCCCGGCATGGCAGCCGGTTCCTATTACATTCCTGTGATGGTCGACCCCGATGCCACGCCGGTGGGAGCCTACACCATCGAAGTAACGGCCTCCGCATGTGATGCGTACTGCGTCGCAAGTGCCACCGATGCCACTTTTGAGGTGATCAACAACGTGGCCTTTGCCGGTATTAATAACCCTTCTGCCACCACCAACGGCTACGAGAATTTCACCGACATAGCAGCGAATGTGGCTACGGGCAACTCATACCCTATCACTGTGGAAAATGCCAACGGCTATGAAACCGACCAAGTCATGGCGTGGATCGACTACGACCAAAGCCAAACCTTCGAGCCGGGCGTATTGGTTTATACTTCAGAAGCAGGTGTTGGCCCTTATACCGGCAGCATCGCCATCCCCGCCAATGCCCTCTTGGGCCAAACGCGCATGCGCCTTCGGCTTCAAGATACTGCATACGCGAACAACTTTACTCCTTGCGGCACCCACCAGTATGGACAAGTTCAAGATTACACGGTGAACATTTCCATGGGTGGCGGAAGCACGCCCCCTAATGATGCCTGCACCGGCGCCGTGGACCATCCGCTCGCCGTTGGTGAGACCCTTTCACTCTCCGGTGACAACACCGGTGCCACGGATGAAAGCGGCATTGGCTTCGTCCTGGTTTACGAGCAATTCACCCTTACCACTTGTGCGGACATCACGGTAAATTACTGCGTGCCGGGTTCGGAGTTCACCAACTTCATCATCAACCTCACCACTTCCTGCCCGGATATCCTGGCCGGTCTTATCGATGCGAGCTCAAACGATGCATGCACGGTTAGTTTTCCCGGCATGGCAGCAGGTTCCTATTACATTCCTGTGATGGTCGACCCCGATGCTACGCCGGTGGGAGCCTACACCATCGAAGTAACGGCCTCCGCATGTGATGTGTACTGCGCCGCCAGTGCCACCGATGCCACTTTTGAGGTGATCAACAACGTGGACTTTGCCGGTATCGATAACCCTTCCGCCACCAGCAACGGCTATGAGGATTTCACGGCAATTGCCGCCGATGTTGAAACTGGCGGATCATACCCCATAACAGTGGAGAACGCGGCTGGTTACGATACCGACATGCTCATGGCGTGGATCGATTTCGATCAGAGCCAGACCTTTGAACCGGGTGAACTGGTTTATACCTCGGAAGCGGGCGTGGGTCCTTATTCCGGCACTATCGACATCCCGTCCGATGCTGCTTTGGGCCAGACGCGCATGCGCCTTCGCCTTCAGGATACTGCTTACGTGAACAACTTTACCGCTTGTGGGACCCACCAGTACGGGCAAGTGCAGGACTATGCGGTGAACGTTACCATGAGCATCGGAATTCCGGAAGCCGCAGCCGGTCACATCGGGGTTTACCCAAATCCCGGAACCGGTGACTTCACCGTTATGATGCCGGAGGTTGATGGCGATGCAACGCTAGAGGTGTTGGATGTCACTGGCCGCTTGGTCCATGCCACCGTGGAACAAGCAATTGCCGGCAAGCAGGTGCAATTGAACCTGGCGGGTATACTGGCCAAAGGCAGTTACTTGCTCCGCCTTACAACCACTGATGCACGCTACACGCAGTGGGTGGTGATCAAGTAAGTGTAGGGTCCACGTATCAAAAAGGCCATCCGGGAACGGGTGGCCTTTTTTACTTGGATCCGGATCCTTGGCCGGTAGTTCATGTGCTGATCAAAGTTCCGGATGGAATGCAAGAATGCACGAGGCTCAATGGCCCTCAGCTCTTAACTCACCGGAAGTCGTGGATCGTACCGCATGAGCACGCGCATTGATCTCAAACCCTTCGTGAAAAAGCCCTCGGAAGTTCCGGTGGCTTTTTTTGTTTTCGTAAGGATTAGAAAAGCATCACTTCCCCGCCCCCTCCTTCCAGCCCAGCAGATCATCCAACGAACGCTGGCTAACACTGTGGTAATTCGGGCGTGCATGGCCATAGATCTTCATCGCCAAATCCTTTCCCTTTTCCGTAGTGATCAGCTCTTGGTACAAAGGCATCAGGAATTTGCGGCGCCCCACCATGGTGAGGAATTCATCCAACTTTCCGTAGGCCTTGCCATAGTCGTTCTTCACGCATTGCTCAAGCCACGCGGCCAAGATCTCCGAATTACCCGAGGAGGTGAAATGGAACGTGGCATCCAGGTCGTCCATCCGCTTGGCGGTCAAACCGGCGGGCAGGTGCCGCAGAAAGTGGATCCATTGGAAAGTGCCCCAGCCTTTCGTTTCGAGCCCCTTCGCCGCGCTGCCGCCCTTGAAGCGCGTTACCTGCATGTCCACTTGCTCGAAATTCGTTGAAACGGGAACGATCACATCCGTTGGAATGCCGGGCTTGAAGATCCATGTGTCGAGGTCCACTTGCACATTTTCAGGAACCAGCAGTTCCTTGTTGAAATACGCGATGAACGTGTCCGTGGTGATGCTCTGGAATGCGAAATGGTCGAAATAGCCGCGCAGGAAAGCATCGAACTTGGGCCGCCCCACCTTGCTTTCGATCAGGCGTAGCAAGGCATAGCCTTTTTCGTAAGGCACATCGGTCATACCGTCGTCCGGGTTGCGGCCGGTGAGGTCGAGATGCAGCGCACTGTCTTCCGGATGCGCACTGGTGTCGATCTGCGCGATGTTGTCCAGCAGGTCTTGGTAGCCCAGCACGCTGGTCATGTCGTTATAGTCTTTGCCATAAAGCTCTTCGGTGATGCGGTGCTCGAAGTACACGGTGAAGCCCTCGTTCAACCAGAAGTCGTTCCAAGTGGCGTTGGTCACCAGGTTGCCGCTCCAACTGTGGGCGAGTTCGTGCGCGATCAACGCGGTAAGGGAGCGGTCGCCAGCAAGGATCGTGGGCGTAGCGAAGGTGAGCCGCGGATTTTCCATGCCGCCAAATGGGAAACTCGGTGGCAACACAATTACGTCATAACGGCCCCAGCGGTAAGGCCCGTAGAGCTTTTCTGCTGCTTCCACCATCTTTTCCGTGTCGGCGAATTCCCAAGCGGCTGTGTCCACCACGCTGCGTTCAGCATACACGCCGGTTCGCGTGCCGGTGGGCTTGAAGCCGAGATCGCCCACGGCCAACGCGATCAAATAGCACGGAATGGGTTTGTCCATGGTAAAGCGGTAGGATCCGTCCGTACTGCGTTCCTGGGGATTGGTGGCACTCATTACGGCCATTAGTTCCGCTGGTACCGTAACATGTGCGTTGTAGGTAATGCGTATGCCCGGACTGTCCTGGATGGGGATCCATGTGCGGGTCAATGTGGCTTCTCCTTGTGTGAAGAGAAACGGCTTTTGCTTGTCCGCTGTTTGTGCGGGACTGAGCCAGTGCAGTGCTTTGGCATCCGCACCGGTGCTGTATGCGATGGTCACTTTGTTCATGCCGGGGGGCAGCGCCACCGCGAGCGCCCGACCCATAAAGGTGGTGTCACCCATGGTGAACTTGGCCTTGCTGCCATCGCCCAGCGTAACGCTTTCAATGTTCAGACCGTCAGTGTCGAACACCACGCTGTCGCCACTTTGGCGCTTCAGCTCGTAGGTGGCGGTGCCTTGGATGCGCTTTTTGTCAAAGTCCACATGGATGTCGAGGTCTAAATGCGTGGCAACGGCCTCTGCGGGCCTTGCGAAACTGTGTTTGTCCATGGCGTAGGTGGTGATCTGACGACTATTAACGACCGGTGCTTCCGTGGCCTGATCGCTGCCACAGGCGGCAAGAAGGGCAAGTGCGAAGAATGCAGGAACGACTTGGGCTTTACGTCTCATTGGTAGTTTGGGTAATGCAAATGTAGAGGTGATGGAATAGCTCAAAAGACAAAGCCCACGGCGATTGCCGTGGGCTTCTCTTCGTCGGGGTGACTGGACTCGAACCAGCGACCCCTTGCACCCCATGCAAGTACGCTACCGGACTGCGCTACACCCCGAAGAGGGCGCGAATGTAACAAGTGGCCGCGGATCACCCGCACCAAAAAAAGAAGGACGGCCTTTCGACCGCCCTCCTCAAGCTGCTTGGCCGAAACCAAGCACGGGTACCACCTGATCACATTTTTGGCAGCAATACGCTGTCCACCACATGGATCACCCCGTTCGATTGGTACACGTCCGCCGTGGTCACCGTGGCGTGCCCTCCATTCTCATCCCAAACTTCAAGGTTCTTCCCGTTCATTTTGAAGGTGAGCATATCGCCCTCAACGGTCTTCATGCTGGCCTTGCCATCGCCGGCCTTGATCGCGGCCATCACCGCCTTCGAATCGAACTTGCCGGGCAGCACATGGTAGGTGAGCACTTTGGTAAGCTTGTCCTTGTTCTCAGGCTTCAACAGGTTGTCTACCGTACCGGAAGGCAACGCAGCGAAAGCTTTGTTGGTTGGCGCGAATACCGTGAATGGGCCTTTGCTTTCCAGCGTTGGCACCAGACCCGCTGCCTTTACCGCCGCCACCAACGTGGTGTGGTCTTTGGAATTCACAGCGTTCTCAATGATGTTCTTGCTCGGATACATTTCCGCGCCGCCGACCATTACTGTTTTTTCCTTTTTGTCCATGGTGCCCATGTGGTCCTGTGCCGTAGCGTGCAGGGCGAGGCCCGTTGCTAAAAGCACGGTCGCAATTTTCAATGTCGCTTTCATCGTTCGTGTTGTTTGTGGTTTTTGTTCCGTTACAAATCCACTTACGGCGTAAGATGATGGCTTGGATCGCATCCGGGAGATTTAGCCTTGACTCAGGCCACTTACGAAACGGCGATGACTTCAACCCGGGTCCGATGAATAATACAACTGGAGCTCGCTTGTGCACCTGATGTGCACGGGTAGTGCCGGGCAGGCCGTGTAGCCAGGAGACAGACCCGGTCAGGCCACAGCGTTTTCTGCGCATTCCGCCCTGAGCGGGCTCAACTGCACGGAATCGCAACGCTCTACCCCACAGGTCCAAATAGGTACAATGCAGTGAGGGTCGGCTCAGCGCTGCCTCCCATTTTCTCCAGCGTTACACCGAATGCGGTGGCATTGGGCAACGCTTTCATTCGCTGCAACTGCGGGCCGTTGTCGGCCAGATCCAGCATGCCTGCATCCACCATTTTGCCGTCCACCTGCGCCCATAGCTGGTATTGCTGGCCTGGCGGTGGCGTGGGTAAGGAAACCACATCAATGTAGACTTCGCTCGTTTGCGGGTCCAAAAAAATGCGTGCGGCAGCTTTCGGGTCGAGCACTTGGCCGGCCAATGGCACAATGCGTTTGGCGGGATCGAACACCACGGCCATCTGGCCTTGTGCTTCCTTCAAGGAGGTTTGCTGCACCTGCAGTTGTTGCGCCAGTACCGCGCGATCGTCCTCCAAACTGCTCAAGCGTGTTCGCACGGTCCGGAGCTCATCGTAAAGCATGAAATTTCCCGCACCGCTCAGTAACAGGCCGCCGATCGCGGCAGCGGCAAGCCAATTCATACGTGATGAGCTCTGTGTGGCACTGGTGATGGGGAGTACTTTCCCTTTTTCAGGGCCGATCGCATCCAATACGGACTGCCTGCGGCTGGATGTTGGTTGAACGGCATGCGCCCGTGCGTGCTTTTCAAGCAATTCCTCCAAGCTGTCCAGTTCTTTGCGCACGTCCGGGTCAGTGGCCCGTGCTTGTTCCACCATGGCGCGCTCTTCACTGGTGCCATCGCCCAAGACATAGGCCTCCAAAAGGCCGGATGCTATGAGTTCCTGGGAGGTCATCTGTGTTCTTTCAAGGCCTCGCGTAACTGGCTGAACGCCGCGCGGGTCCTGGACTTCACGGTCCCCAAAGGGGTGCCGGTGCGATCCGCGATCTCCTGCTGCGTCCAACCTTGGTAATAGGCCATGTCGATCACTTCACGTTGTTCCGGTGGCAACGTCCCCAGGATCTTGTCCACTCCGATGTGGTCCATCTGATCCCGCAACTCATCGCCACCGGTACGATATACGCGGGTTTCAATGGGTTGGACCTTTGCGGAGTTCCTGTATTCGGCTGAACGCACCACGTCCAAGGCGGTGTTGCGCGCTATGTTGAGCATCCAGGTGAACAACCTGCCCTTGCTCGGATCGTAGCTCGCTGATGCCCGCCAGATCTTCACGAAGGTGTCTTGTAGGACCTCTTCCGCGCGGGCGTTGTCCCGCACCACTTTCAACACCACGCCGAAGAGGGCAGCGGAATATCGGTCGTACAGTTCTGCAAAGGCGGCCTTGTCACCCCGGCATACGCCTTCAAATAATTCCTTTCCGGGGTCTTCCATAGGTAGGTATCCGCCAAATATACCCGGCGAACACCGGTTTGCGCCCAATTGTTCGTCACGGGGCTGTCTAAATCCAAGAGAAGGACAGCAGGATCAGCGCCACCAAGCACATAATGGCGAAGCCGAGCAGGAGGTCGGGTAATTTGCGCTGGAAGGATTGCATTGGAAACCGGTTCATTACACCGCAAAGGACAGGGAATTGAACCACAACCACCATACCCGGAACTGGGTATTTCCGCCTGTTTTTTTTATGGCGGGATCACATCGCAATCGGCACTTCGATACTGAACGTGCTACCATGGCCAGGCGCTGCATCAATGTGGAGTTCACCGTGCAATTCCTCAACACGTGACCGCACATTATCCATACCGATGCCATCCTTGCGCACCGCTGGGTCGAATCCTTTGCCGTTGTCCGAAACGATGATGCTCAGGTGGCCTTCCACGCGGGTCAAGGAGATGCTCATTTCACTGGGTCGCGCATGCTTGAGCGCGTTGGCCACGAGTTCCTGCACGATCCTGTACACACCGATCTCGGTGGAAGGGCCCATGCGGTTTTCCAACCCGAAGAGGACCAATTCCACTTCCAATTGCCCTTTTACCTGGATACTGTCACGCAGATCTTCAAGCGCCTTCGCCAGGCCCGAATCGGCGAGCGCGCCCTGCACCATATTGTGCGAGATGCGCTTCACCTCCCCCACGGCCTCATCCAGCAGGCCGAACACCTTTTTGTATTGCTCACCCTGTTCTTGATGCAAAGCGTCGATGCGGACTTCCATGGCTCCGAACTGGTGTTTAATGGCACTGAGCATGCTGCCCAAGCGGTCGTGCAGATCCTTGGCTACGCGCTTGCGTTCATCATCCTGCCCCTGCATCATCGCATTCAATACCTGCACTTCGTTCTGGTGCATCAATTCGGTGACGCGCGTTTCGTGCAACTGCCGTTCTTGGGCGGCCAGCTTACGGCGGTGCTGGATGTTGCGTAAAAGCATGCTGGCCAGCAGGAAGAGCACGGCAGCAGCGATAAGAAGCACATTGCGTTCGAAGGTGCGCTTCTCCTTGAGCGCTTGCTCTTCGTCGCGGGCCGTTTTCATTCGTTCCAGATCGGCGATGCGCTCCACGGCATCATACTTCTCCCGCATTTCCGCGGAGGCCAGTTGCCGCGTGGTACGTTCGCCGAGCAAGCTGTCCTTCAACTGCACGTAGGAGCGCATCACCGCTAGTGCTTCGTCCAAGCGGCCCAACGTGCGCAACGCATCGCCTTTAGTGTTGAGCAGCCCACTACGCACGGGGCGAAGCCCGTTTTCGCGTGTGATCGCCAGGCCCTCATCGCACCAGCCCAATGCACCCTTGGCATCTTGTTGGCTCAACAGCAAAATGGCCATGTTCTGGCATGCCTTGGCCAGCCCCTCCTGGTTGCCAATGGCCCGGTAGCCGGCAACTGCACTGTCCAAGTCCGCACGTGTCCCGTCCAGATCACCGTCTTTCTGCTTTCCCAACGCGCGGTTCATATAAGCCTTGGCGGCCCCGGGCTTGTCCTGGTTCGCCTGGAACAAGGCCAAGGCGGAATCCGCGTATTGCCCGCATTCACGATGCCTACCTTCAGATTGCATCACAGCAGAATAATTTAAATAGCCCGTTGCCAGCATGGCCTGATCATCCGCTTTTCGGGCATCCGCCAACATATTGCCATATAGTTCTTCCGCTTCCTTGTACCGGCCCATGTCCAAGTACAGCCCCCCGAGGTTTCCGTATGTCTTTGCCAGTTCCTTGGAATTGGTCCGCTTGCGGATGTTGATGCTTTCGAAGTAGGGCGTGATGGACTCTTCGTACCGGCCGGCCATTTGAAGGGCAGCGCCTTTCAGGTTCAACGTGCGTGCAAGCTCTTCTTCATCCCCTCCTTTTCTGGCGAGTTCCTCGGCCTTGTCCAACAGGTCTAATGCCTCGGACACCTCACCCCTTTCCGTGTAGAGGCTGGCGAGTTTCTGGGCGCACCCGATCACTCCGGACCGCTCGCCAAGGCGCTCGCAAATGGCCATGGCCTCCTTCATTGCCACTTCGGCACTATCCGATCTTCCGAGTTTTATTTGGGCGGAGGCTATGCATTGCAAGTTCGTGGCAACACCCTTGTCATATCCGATCTGCCGGGCCATGGCCACGCCTTTCCGGGCCAGGCGTAAGGCTTCTTCGGGGGCCGTGTTGCGCAACGCCCAACTGGCGCTTTTGAACGAATCCACCACGGCGATCGAAGGTTTAGGAACCACCGTTTGGGCTGATAACGTAATGCCTATACAAGCCATGGCAAAAGCGAATACCAATCCGGATGCTCGTGCAACAGGTCCTCCACATTGCCCCCTGTACCTCGAGATCATCCCCCGGATCCTTATTCCAAGCTTTGCACCCGACTTCCACCAAGACGTTGGAACCTTCTTCACCGCAGGAAAGCGTAGGACCGGCCCGAACCCGTTGCGGGATTGATGGTCTGCAGGCGCACCCGGACCTTGTCGCCGGTCTGCATGGTGCCTCCCACCCCGACAAGCGGAATGGCCGCGTAGTGTAACGCTGCAGTGGAGGTACCGGTCTTCAGCGGGATTTCCAGCAGCCATTCCACGAAATTACCGTGGTCCAGCACTTTGGTGAATTGGCGTGTAGCCAGTGCCGGAATGTCCAGGACCTTGCCTGTACCGGTCAGCGCCACCAAGCAGTATACTTTCGGGTGAGCTCCATCCTTAAGCACATTGCACAACAGCAGTGGATCCTCAAAGCCAGTGCCAACGTTCATGGGTTCACTCGCGTCGTCCGATCCGGCGGTTATGGGCGTGCCTTCGGTTCCGTCCACCAGCATCACGACCTCCGGGGCGATCGGCGCTTTATCGCGGTGCACATGCACCATCACGCCGGCATTCTCAGTAGCTGCGGCATGGGTATAGGATATTTGCCACCGCTGCGGGGTCACCACCACGCCGGGATTGCCATAGAACTGGTTGTTGCCATGCACGCTGGCACAAGCCACGCTGAACTGGTTCGCCAAGGTTTCCCGCAGCAAATAGAGAAAGGGCTTGTGTATGGGCGGTACAGGGAACCCGTTGAGTTCCACGTTGTCCACCTCTTGCATGGTGTCGTACTTGGAAGGAAGGGGAATGGTTGCCATGTTGATCGCTGTGGTTTTCATTGTTGGTGGTTTTAGTGGAAAGGTCTTTTGCATGTATTCCGGCTAGCACCAGCCGCGGTCTTTTGCGTAGATCACCAGGCCGGCGATGTTGCGGATGTCCAATTTGTGCAGGATGTTCTTGCGGTGGGTGTCCACCGTTTGCGGGCTGAGGTACAAGGCGGTGGCGATCTCGTGGGTGGTGCGTTCCATGCAGATCAATTTCACGATCTCCTTTTCCCTTTTGGTGAGGGCCGTGTAGTGCACCTCACCATTACGGTCCTTGAAACGGTCCGGCTGTTCCAGCACGGCGCGGATCTCGCGCGCCAAATACCGCTGGCCGGTCGCCACGATGCGCAGGGCTTCCATGAGCTCCTCCTTCCCTACGTTCTTCAGCACGTAGCCGCTGGCTCCTGCGTCCATCACTTCGTGCACCAATTCCTTGTGGTCGTGCATGCTCAACACGAGCACCTTCGTTTTATCGCAGCACTTCAGCAATGCTTTGGTAGCCTCGATGCCGTCCATTTCCGGCATGTTGATGTCCATCAGCACAACGTCCGGCTTCAATTCTTTGGTGCGCGCCACGGCCTCGATACCATTGGAGGCCCGGCCGACCACCTGTACTTCCTGGCTGTGCGCAAGCAGTGCCTCCAGCCCGTCAAGGATGATGCTTTGGTCGTCGGCGATCAGGAGGGTCATTGCGTGGTGTGGAAAACTCCAAGACAAAGGTGGTCCATGTCGGCGCATTCTGAAATACCCATTTCTTGGTATATTTTTCTAGTAGAAGGTGCCACCAGACCATGTGCGGCACCGCCCGCCACAATTCATTCTGCGCATGTTGTCCCGAGCTAAATTTGCGGCCCTCAAGAGCGCCATGCCGTTACGCCCGATACTTCTCCTCTGGTTTTTCGCGATTGCCGCTTGGGCACAGGCCCAGCGCCACACCATGAGCGGTTACGTCACCGATTCCGCCACGGGCGAAGCCATGATCGGGGCCTCCGTGTTCATTCAGGAACTCAACAAAGGCGTGGGCACCAACAACTACGGCTACTATTCCGCCACGCTGGACCAAGGCAACTACACGTTGGTGGTGAAATACATCGGCTACGCGGAACTGCGGCGCAGTGTGGACCTTAACGCCGACTTGAAGGTCAACCTGAAGCTCAGCACCACCGTGCAGGTTATGAAAACCGTGGAGGTGAAAGGCGAACGGGCCAAAAGCCAGACCGAAAGCACCGACATGGGCCGCATGGACGTGGACGTTACCAAGCTGCAAACGCTGCCCGCGCTGTTGGGCGAAGTGGACATCTTAAAGACGATCCAATACCTGCCCGGCGTGAAAAGCAACGGCGAAGGCAACAGCGGCTTTTATGTGCGCGGCGGCGGGCCGGACCAAAACCTGATCCTGCTGGACGAGG
>JADJVC010000003.1 GCA_016710685.1 Flavobacteriales bacterium
TCGGTCAACGCCTTGGCCTTATCAAGGGCTGACAGCACCCGTATGGCGGCGATAACTACGCCGATAAACTGGTGGAGTGACGAAAAATCCGCCAGTACCTCATGGTCTGCCTGAAAAGGCGAGCGTGGCCTGCATCATCATTGAGCGCAATCTTGAAATTGGTGACCGTGGACGAACAACACAGCACGCCCCGGTGTCATCATCGGCCGTGGCGGTTCCGAAGTGGACAAGTTGCGCGAAGAGCTGAAGAAATTCACGGGCAAGGACGTGCAGATCAACATTTTCGGTGATTAAGCGCCCTGAGTTGACGCCTGTTTGCGGCCGACAGCATCGCCTGCCATCTGGAAGGCCGCATCAGCTTCCGCCGCGCCATGAAGATGAGCTGCAGCGAGCACGATGCGCATGGGTGCTGAAGTGCATCTGGGCTGCAGGTGAGCGGTCGCTTGAACGTTGCTGAGACGTCTGCACAGAGCAACACCGCGAAGGTCGCGTGCCCTTGCATAACTTTCTCGTGAAGCCGATATCGACTTCGCCATTACCGAGGCGCACACCAAAATGGGGCGTATCGGGGTGAAGTGCTGGATCATGCGCGGTGAGGTTTAGCGGCGAGCGTGACCTTTAGCCCGAACCAAGGACAAGTGAAAGGAGTCTACGGCATGCGTCTGGGCGGAGGGCCCAGGCGGCAGGCGGCGGAGAGCGCAGGGTGGCGGCGGCGACGTCGGCCCAGGCGGTGGAGGAGAACGCGCGGTGGCGGTGGTGGTGAACGTCAGCCCAGGTGGTAAGAACGTCGCGGCCCCGGTGCCGGTGGAGAACGCCGTGGAGGAGGAGGAGCACGTGGAACGAACCGACCCAATAACCAAGCCTTCAATGTTGCAATCCTGCGTAGCAGACGCCGCAATACGCACAAGGGCCGCATGAAGGGCGAGTTCCAGCGGCCACCGTGTAGCACTCCCGGCTCTTATGGCCTCAAAGCCATGGAGAGCGCGTGTGGCTCACCAGCCGCCGACCGAATCCGCCCGTGTAGCCCTAACCCGCCACATGAAACGTGAAGGTCAAGGGCATCAAAGTGTTCTCGGATAAGCCCGTAACCAGCAAGCCTGCAGAGGTACGTATGGGTAAAGCGGGTAAAGGTGCCTTTGACCATTGGGCAGCTGCGGTGCGCGCCACGCATCATTTTCGAAGCCAGACGGAGTGCCCATCGAAACCGCGAAGGAAGCCTCTTCGTCGGTAGCGCAAAGTTGCCGATCCGCACCCAAGTTCGTAACCCGTGAAGACCTGGACGTGCTACAACAACGGCCATGAAAAAGAAGAAACAAAGAACCGAAGGACCTCACTGGTCCGAGCTGAACGACAAGCTCGAAAGCGAGCAGAGCTTCTTTGCGAAACTGCGTTTCAACCACGCCGTCATTCTTGCTGGAAGCCCGGTACAATTGCGCGACAAGCGCAAACCGTGGCCCGTATCCACTGAAATGCGCCGTCGCGAGATCGCCTACCGCCCAAGCATGAAAGCACTGAAAGCACCGTCGAGGCCACCGCCATTGTCCGCAACCTCCTGCAAGGAACGCGTGGGCATCGGGACCAGCGACAAATGACCAAAGCATTCCCGCGGGACTGTTGAGCGGCGCGTAATGCACCCCAAGTACGGCAAGTTCGTGAAGATGAGCAATTAAGTACATGGCGCACGACGAAAAAGGCGATGCGCAACATTGGCGACACGGTGAAGCGTTATCGCGAGACATCACGCCCGGTTAGCAAATCGAAGCGCTGGCGCCTGGTAGAGGTGCTTGAAGGCGCCAAGTAACAAGAAAATGGGAACAATCTACTTATCCAACAGGAATCCAGGCTCGGCGTATGTGATAACAGCGGAGCTCGCGAAGTGTCGCATCCGCGTGCTCGGTGGTACCGCCCGTCGCTATGCGCGCATCGGCGACACCGTAGTGGTGTCCATCAAGAACGCGTTGCCCAACGGTGGTGCCAAGAAGGGCACCGTAAGCAAGGCAGTAGTGGTGCGCACTCGGTAAGGAGACGCGCGCCAAGCGACGGCAGCTACATCCGCTTCTGACGACAACGCGGTGGTGCTTGTTGGACGCTGGCGGCGAAATGCGCGTACGCGCATCTTTCGGGCTGGTAGCCCGCGAACTACGCGACAAGAAGTTCATGAAGCGACGCCATCTCACTGGCAATCGGAAGCACGGTAGTAGCAGGATGTGGTGCCAGCAGCGATGCATGCATCGCTCCAACAGATGCAGAAGAAGACGCACATTGGTGCGGACGTGGTGAAAGTCCTCGCCACCCAGTTCTGGCTCCTGGCCAGGGGCGCGTGCTGGAAGTGGATCGCAGCCATGGCACCGCGCTGGCGGAAGGCCGTCAGCATCAACAAGAAGCACAGCAGCTCCACCACGGCTGCTCCTGCAAGGCGGCATCCTGGAGCAGGAGGGGTTAACCACATCAGGCAATCTGATGTCGATTCGACGCGAAGACCGGCGAGCCGGGTCGCGGGCCGCGCGGCCGGTAGGACGGAAAGCTGGAGCGTTACGAAAACGGGCAACCGCAATCTGTAACGACCAAAAAGAAATGAGCACATACGCTCCCCGCCTGAAGGCGAATGACGAGGCCGTTCCGCAGCTCCTCATGGAGTTCAAGTACAAAAGTTCCATGCAGGTGCCCCGCCCTGTTAAGATCGCGGTGAACCAAGGCTTGGGCAGTTTCGGGCGACAAGAATATCGTGGACAACGCCGTAGAGGAGTTGGGCGATCCGACTCGGTCAACGCGCACAGTTTTCACCAAGAGCTTGAATGACATCGGCAACTTTAGTTGCGCAAAGGCATGCCCATCGGTGCCCGTGTAACGCTTGCGCGGCGCGAAGATGTACGACTTCCTGGACCGCTTCGATCGCCGTTTCCCTGCTACGTACCGGCGACTTCCGTGGTGTAAAGGCATCCGGCTTCGATGGCCGTGGCAACTTCACCTTGGTGTGAAAGAGCGCATCATCTTCCGGAGATCGACATCGACAAAACGCCCAAGATCCAGGCATGAACATCACCCTTAGTGACCACCGTCAAACAGATGAAGAAGCCAAGGCACTGCTCGCAGCGTCTGGGGCTTCCATTCAATTAAATAATGCAAGGTTCATGCCTGCATCGCCCAAACAAGAAAGACCATTATGGCAAGGCGAATCAATGAAGGCCCAAGAGCGTAAGCGCGCCAAGATGGTGGAGAAGTACGCCGCCAAACGCGTTGCGCTTAAGGCCGCTCATGACTGGGGGCGTTTGCAGAAGCCCTCGCCAACAGCAGTGGCGTGCGCATGCACAACCGCTGCCAGCTCACCGGCCGACCTAAAGGCTGGGCATCCGCCTACTCGGCATCAGCCGCATCCCGTTCGCAACATGGCCTTGGACGGCAAGATCCGGCGTAATCAAGAGCAGCTGGTAAGATAGACCCCGATCGCGAGATGCTGCCGATCAGCGGCGCGAAATTTCGCGCCCCAACAAAGAAAATGACAACGCATCCGATCGCCGACTACCTCACCTGCTTGCGGAACGCCACCCTGGCGCACAAAAAGGTGGTGGAGAGGTTCCCGCCAGCCGCCTTTGAAAAGGACATCACGCGGATCCTTTATGACAACAAGGGCTACATCCTCAACTACAAGACCGAAGAGGACGGAAAGTGCAGGGCCTTATCAAGATCCCGGTGCCAGTCCGGCTGTCCAGCACCAGTCGCAGTGCCATCCAGGAGCTCGGGCGTAAGCACCCCCGGCCTTCGCCAGTACACGGATGCCAGCCGGTTGCCGCGCAGGCCGAACGGATTGGGCGTCGCCATCATCAAAGCACCAGCCGCGAACATCACGGACAGTTAGCGCGCACCTTAGGTGGGCGGTATTGATTCCTGCTACGTGAGCTAAGAATACTGAACAGAATGAGCCGCATAGGAAAAGACAACCCTGACAGGCATCCGCAGGAGTTGAAGTGGGCATCAGCGACAAGAACTTGCGGACCGTAAAAGGTCCTTAAGGGCACTGCAGGACATTGGTAGCTTCGAACGCTTCCATCACGGTAAAGAAGCGAGGACGGGCGTCCTCACCTTCACCCGTCCCACTGACCTCTAGCACCACCGCTCCATGCACGGGCTGTACCGCGTTGGCGGCCAACATGGCTGAAGGTGTGACCAGCGGCTTCACCTCAATCGAACAGGAATTGGCAGGCGTAGGTCACAAAGACGGCTAAAGCGCCAGCAGCTTCAACTCGCTGGGCTTCGCACAACCCGGTGTTCGAACTTCTCGAAGAGGCAGAAGGTGACCGCCACCGGTGAAAAGGGAAAAACCCGATCGTGAAACTGGAGCGCAGATAAGCAAGTGCTTGGTGCCGTGGCCGCGAAAGATCCGCAGCCAGCGCAAGCCGGAACCATACAAAGGCAAAGGTGTTCGCTTCGTGGCGAGAACATCCGCCGCAAAGCAGGTAAGGCAGCAGGTAAGTAAGAGAAGACGCTGGGGCGTTGGCAACAACGGCCCACAACAACGAGAAGATGAGCAACACAACCTCAAACGCAGGGAGCGGATCCCGACCAGCATCCGCACTGCTATCCGCGGCACCGCGCTGGAACGGCCCCGCCTCTCACCGTTTTCCGCAGCATTCCGGAGATCTACGCGCGTTTATCGATGACGAGCGCGGGCAACACCCTGGCCAGCTTCGGCAGCCTGGCGAAAAGGCCGTCGCGGAAAAGGCCGGTGCACCGAAAGTTACAAAGTGGTTTCCGCAAAGGCATCGCCGAAAAGGCGCGTTTCTTCAGCGGAAAAGCGGGCAACGACCGTAACGGACACCTGTACCATGGACGTGTGAAGTTGCCTTGGTCAAAGTTTTCGCCCGCGAAGCAGGTCTCAAATTTCCATAAATCCCTGGGTGATGATGGACAACAATCAATGAAGGTCAAAAGCAGCGACCTCGAGCTCAAGGACCGCATGGTCTCCTCAACCAGGCGACCAAGGTGACTATGGCGGCCGTACCTTCAATTTCGCCGCCATCGTGGTGGTGGGAACGATGGTGTGTAGTGGGCCACGGCCTAAGCAAGAGCAGAAGTGCAGGAAGCCATTGCCAAGGGCGTGGACGACGCGAAGAAGAATCTCGTGAAAATCCGGCGCAATCAAAACATCCGGCACGTTCAGGAAGGCCGCTTTGCTGGAGCGCACGTATTGCTGAAGCCAGCGGTTGCAGGTACTGGCGCGATCGCAGGAGGTTCCATGCGGGTCGCTCCTTGAAAGCGCGGGCATCACCGACGCGTTGGCCAAGAGCAAAGGCAGCAGTAACCCCTGCAGAACGTGGTGAAAGCCACAATTATCGCCTTGGCCAGCCCGCGCGATGCAGCGGCGGTAGCCAAGCAAAGCGGCATTGAACCACGCGCATTCAACGGATAACAGCGGGTGCCACGGCAACGCACCACGAGCAATGAGCAAGATCATCATCACCCAAACGAAGAGCCACGACCTGGTGCCCTGGGCGCCAAAAAGGACACCTTGTTGGCCTTGGGCTTGGGCCGCATTGGCAAGCACACAACGAAGTGGAAGGCACCCCGCAGCAGCATGGTAACAGCGCAGCATTTGGTTCAAGGGAAAGAGGCGTAAGCCAAAACAAGAGTGGTGAATGGAGGACCTGAGCAAACCGAAGCCCGCCAGTGCCGAGCGGTGCGCGACAATAAACGTCTTGCCGCGGCCAAGGCAGCGGTACGGCGGCACCGCTTAAGAAGGCCAAAGGCCAAAAGGCCGACACGGGCTACAACCGCCGCCGCGGCTTCGAGGGTGGTCAAACACCTTGGCGCCGTCTACTCCAAATTGGCTTTTACTCAAACTTACGCGTGGCGCGGCATCAACCTGGACGCCATTCGGGCCTTGGCAGACAAGACCGGCGTGAAGGTTATCGACATCGCCACCATGCGTAAGAACGGCTTGATCGCCCGCAACGACCTGGTGAAGTTCTGGGCCGTGGAGAAGCTGAAGGCAGGTATAGAAGTGAAAAAGCACATGCGTTCAGTGCCACCGCAAAGGCGGCATTGAGGAAAAGGAGGCAAAACCGAGGTAGTGGACACCCGCGGATGAAGAACTTTGGTCGATACGGTAAAGAACATCTGGCTACCGAGGGGGCCGCGTAACCGCATCCTCATCGCTCGGCTTGTTGCTGGTGTACCGCATCGCAGCTTCATTGGTTGCCGGGCGTTGACAGCTCAAGTTGGGCAGTGGTACCGGTGCCGGAAGTGGTCTGGTGGACTGTTAACTATTTTTCCGGCGGTGCCTTCACCCGCGCCAGCATTTTCGCCTTGGGCGTAATGCCTTACACATCAGTACGAGCATTATCATGCAGTTGGCCGGGATCGCCGTGCCCATGGTGCAGAAGATGCAGAAGGAGGAAAGCGGCCCGTCGGAAGATCAACCAAGTGGACCCGCTACATGACCATCATCATCTGTATTTTCCAGCCCGGGTTACCTGTTCACATACGTGGACCCGCTTAGGCGCACGGCTAGACAGACAGTTCTGGCTTGGCACCAGCGTTACATTCTCACCGTAGGCACCCTCTTGTGATGTGGTTAGGCGAGCGCACCTCGAGCGCGGTCTCGGCAACGGCGTGTCGCTCATCATTATGATCGGCATCTTGGCCCGCCTGCCGGAATCCTTCCTGCAAGAGTTCATCGGTCGTGTTACCGGTGGCGGCGGCCTAGTGGTCATTCTGTTGGAAGTGGTGATCTGGCTCATCATTATCGGATTCAACGTGTTGCTGGTGCAAGGCACGCGGCGAATACCGGTGCAGTTCGCCAAACGCGTACAGGGCAACAAGCAGTACGGAGGTGTGCGCAACTACATTCCCCTGAAAGTGAACGCCGCCGGTGTAATGCCGATAAATCTTCGCACAGGCCATCGTGCTGGTTCCATGTACATCGCGCAACTGCCGGTGTTCAATGGCAATCCTCCTCAGTGGCTGTTGCACTTCACTCGCTTCGAGAGCTTCGCGTACAATGCGACGTTGTTCCTCATGGTGGTAGCGTTCACGTATTTCTACACGGCTATTACGGTGAACCCGAACCAACTGAGCGACGTTCCTGCGCCGCAACGGTGGTTTTGTGCCGGGCATCAAGCCGGGCAAGCAGACGGCTGGTTACATCGATGACTTGTTGAGCCGCATCACATTACCGGGTTCCATCTTCTTGGGCTTGGTAGCCATTCTTCCCGCCTTCGCGGTGATGGCAGGTGAAGCAAGGCTTTGCACCAGTTCTTCGGCGGCACATCGCTGTTGATCATGGTGGGCGTTCTGTTGGACACGCTCCAGCAGATCGAAAGCCACTTGTTAATGAGACACTACGACGGCTTGATGAAATCGGGCCGCATTAAAGAAGGACCAGCTCGGCATTCGGCCTGGCAGGATAGGATGGCAATACGATTGGTGAGGAGGTCGAGTTGGTGAGGAGAGTTCTTTACTTGTTGGTAAGACCTTGGCCGAAGTGGCCCGCACGATCGCCCCGGGGTGGTCACGGGAAAACTCGACCAGATGGCGGAGGAGTTCATCCGCGACAACGGTGCGGTGCCGGGATTCAAGGGCCTTTACGGCTGCCCCAGCACCTTGTTGATCGGTGAACTCCGAAGTGGTGCATGGATTGCCGGGCGAACGGGAGCTGAAAGAAGGCGACGTGGCCAGTGTGGATTGCGGCGTGCTGAAGAACGGTTTCTACGGCGACAGCGCGTACACCTTCAAATTGGAACGGTTGTTGCGAAACACAGCAGCTTTTGCGGGTAACGCAGGAATGCTTGAAGCTCGGTGATGAGCAGGCCGTTGCCGGCCATCGCACGGGCGATATCGGTTACGCGGTTCAGCATCATGCAGAATCCCATGGATACGGCATAGTGCGCGAATTAGTGGGACACGGCGTAGGCCGCAAACTCCATGAAGCGCCGGAAGTGCCCAACTACGGAAGGCGCGGCAACGGTGCCAAGCTTCACGCCGGCATGGTGATCGCCATTGAACCTATGGTGAACATGGGGAGCAAAGAAGTGAGCCAGTTGGACGACGGCTGGACAGTGGTGACCCAGGACGGGAAACCCAGTGCGCACTTCGAGCACACCATCGCCATACGCGCCGGCCAGGCAGAGGTCTTATCAACGTTCAGCTACATCGAAGATGTACTGAAAGAAAGAGGAATACAACATTAACGTCGGGCTTCGGGCCGACATCACAACAGTACCGTCGACCCATAGGGTCGACAACAAGAAAAAGAATGAGCAGAGCAGGGAACATAGAGCAGGACGGCGTGATCAAAGAAGCGCTGAGCAATGCCATGTTCCGTGTAGAGCTCGAGAACGGCCACGTGATCATCGCCCACATCTCGGGAAAAATGCGGATGCACTACATCCGGATCCTTCCCGGTGATAAGGTGAAAGTGGAAATGAGCCCTTATGACCTCAGCAAAGGGCGCATCACCTTCCGTTATAAGACCTGAGGACAAGGACCAACAGAGAACACAAAGGAAAGATGAAGATCAGGGCCTCGATAAAGAAACGCTCGGTTGATTGCAAACTGGTTCGCCGCAAGGGCCGTTTGTACATCATCAACAAGAAGAACCCGAAGTTCAAGCAGCGCCAAGGCTGATAAACGCACGAACATGGCACGTATAGCAGGCACAGACCTCCCCAAAACCAAGCGTGGCGCCATTGGCCTCACGTACATCTACGGCATCGGCTGCAGTTCCGCCCTGTCCATATTGGAGCAGGCGGGTATTGACCCCGACAAGAAGGTGGACGACTGGGACGACGACGAGCAGTCGAAGATCCGTACGATCATCAACGAGAACATCAAGGTGGAAGGTGCTTTGCGCAGCGAAGTGCAGCTCAGCATCAAGCGCTTGGTGGACATCAACTGCTACCGGGGCACGCGCCACCGCAACGGACTACCCGTACGCGGCCAACGCACCAGCACCAACGCCCGCACCCGTAAGGGCAAGCGCAAAACGGTCGCAAACAAGAAAAAGGTAACCAAGTAGTGGCGCTGCAAGCATCGCCCCGACTTGAGGCGATGCAAGCAACGCTTGCGACAGGTCCATAAGAGATCAACATGGCAAAGCAAGAGAAAGGCGGCGCGGCCGCAGGCAAGAAGAAGAAGAAGAACGTGGTGGTGGAAGCTTTCGGGCAGGCACACATCCGCGCCACCTTCAACAACCTCATCATCAGCCTCACCAACAACAAGGGTGAAGTAATTAGCTGGAGCAGCTCCGGCAAGATGGGCTTCCGCGGCAGCAAAAAGAACACGCCGTACGCCGGCCAAGTGAGCGCCGAAGAGGCAGCACGCGAGGCGTTCGACCTGGGCCTGCGCAAGGTGAAGGTGTTCGTGAAAGGTCCCGGCGGCGGACGCGAAAGCGCCATCCGCGCCTTGCACAACAGCGGCGTGGAGGTCACCGAGATCCTCGATCTTACACCGATGCCGCACAACGGCTGCCGTCCGCCGAAAAAACGCCGCGTGTAAAAACTAAAAACCCGTAGGGGGCGACTAACGCACCCCGTTGTTGGTGCGGAGCCCGCACCCGAAAAGAAAAGAAAATGGCACGATACACAGGACCCAAGACCAGGATCGCCCGCAAATTCAAGGAGCCGATCTTTGGACCCGACAAATGGATGGAGCGCAAGCCCCATGCACCCGGCCAGCACGGCCTTACCGCCCGTCGTCGCAAGAAGGACAGCGAGTACAGCCTGCAGCTGCGCGAAAAGCAGATCGCTGGCACACGTATGGCATTCTGGAGCGCCAGTTCCGCAAGATGTTCTACATGGCCGCCAGCAAGAAAGGCGTTACCGGTGCCATCCTGCTGGGCCTCTGCGAATCCCGCTTGGACAACACGGTGTACCGCATGGGCATCGCCCCCACGCGCCGCGCTGCCCGCCAATTGGTAGGCCACCGCCACATCACCGTGAACAAGGAAGTGGTGAACATTGCGAGCTACATCCTCCGCCCCGGAGACGAGGTGGCCGTACGCGAGCGTAGCCGCAGCCTGGAGGCCATCACCAACAGCCTTTCCACCAACAACACGCGCTTCGATTGGATCGAATTCAACCCGGCCACCATGTCCGGCAAGTTGATCGCCATGCCCGAGCGTGCACAGATCCCCGAGAACATCCGCGAGCAGTTCATCGTGGAATTGTACTCCAAGTAAGCCGATTTCAATCCGGCAACGCATTCAACCAAGAACCCAACGCAAGAAGCACATGCCAATCCTAGATTTCCAGCGACCGGACAAGGTCGCCATGATCGAGTCCACCGACACCCGCGGCACCTTCGAGTTCCGCCCTTTGGAGCCCGGTTACGGCATTACCATCGGCAACAGCCTGCGCCGCATCCTGTTGAGCAGCCTGGAGGGCTTCGCCATCACCAGTCTCCGCATCGATGGCGTCGAACACGAGTTCAGCACGATCAAAGGCGTCATTGAGGACGTCACCGAGATCGTCCTCAACCTCAAGCAGGTGCGCTTCCGCCGCCAGCTGGAGGACGTTGACAATGAGAAAGTCTCGCTCACCGTGGGCGGCAAGGACGGCTTCACCGCCGCCGACATCGGCAAGCACACCACCGGCTTCCAAGTATTGAACCCGGACCAGGTGATCTGCCGCATGGAAGGCAATGTGAAGCTGCACGTGGAGCTCACCATTGGCAAAGGCCGCGGTTATGTACCGGCCGACGAGAATAAAGTGGAGGGTCGCCCATCGGGACCATCTTCATCGACTCCGTGTACACGCCGATCAAGAACGTGAAGTACACCGTGGACAATACCCGCGTGGAGCAGAAGACGGATTACGAGAAACTCACCATCGAGGTGACCACCGACGGCAGCATCGACCCGAAGAACGCACTTCAGGAAGCCGCCAAGATCCTCATCCACCACTTCATGCTCTTCAGCGATGAGCGGATCACCATGGAGTTCGAGGACCGTACCGGCGCTATTAGCGAAACGCGCTCCAACGCTTCTGAAACGAGCGATCTGGACGAGACCGGCCTGCACATGCGCAATTTGCTTCGCGGCAAGCTGGTGGACATGGACCTCAGCGTTCGCGCACTGAACTGCCTGAAGGCTGCCGATATCGAAACACTCGGCGACCTGGTGAGCTTCAACAAGAACGACCTCTTGAAGTTCCGTAACTTCGGTAAGAAGAGCTTGACCGAACTGGAAGACCTGGTGGAGAACAAGGGCCTCGTTTTCGGAATGAACGTGGGCAAATACAAACTCGGCCGCGACTAAACGGCAAGGGCGATGCATGCATCGCCCCGATAAAGCAAGGGCGCGAGATCTCGCACCCCAACTAAAATGAGACACGGAAACAAAAACAATGCGCTGGGGCGCAAGAAGGCGCACCGCGACAGCATGCTGAGCAACATGGCTTGTTCGCTGATCGAGCATAAGCGCATCGAGACCACCTTGGCCAAGGCCAAGGCCCTGCGGATCTTCGTGGAGCCGCTGATCACCAAGAGCAAATCGGACAGTACCCACAGTCGCCGAACGGTATTCAGCTACCTCCAGAACAAGGAGGGCCACGGCCGTCCTGTTCCGCGATGTGGCACCGAAGGTGGCTGAGCGCGCCGGTGGTTATACCCGCATCATCAAGTTGGGTAACCGCATGGGCGACGCCGCTGAACTGGCGATGATCGAGATGGTGGATTTCAACACGATCTACTCACCGAACGAGAAAGCCGGTGCTGAAGTGAAGCGCACGCGCCGCAGCCGCAAACCCGCCACTGCAAAGGCGAAGGAGGATGCTGCACCAGAAAAAAACGACGAGCCGAAGGGAGAATGAACCTCACCGGCATAAACGTGGAAAAAGGGGCGCTGAAAGGCGCCCTTCTTTTTTGCCGTATCGGTAAATTTGCCGCGATCATCATTCAACAAGCGCCGATCCAGCTATGCTCGTAAGCCGAAGACCCGCCGCCGTATTGTTGCTTGCCGACGGCACCCGCTTCAACGGCCGCGCCATCGGTGCCATGGGCACAACCGTGGGTGAGATCTGCTTCAACACCGGGATGACCGGCTACCAAGAGATCTTCACCGATCCCAGCTACACCGGCCAATTGATGGTGTTGGCCTCACCGCACATCGGTAATTACGGTGTACTGGAAGTTCCCGGCGATCCCTTGCAAGGCGAATCGGAAGGCCCGAGAGTGAGCATTGCCGGCTTGGTGGTGAAGAAGTTCAGCGAAGTATGGAGCAGGCCCGCCGGCACAGGGTCTTTGGAAGATTACCTCATTGCTGCGGGCATCACCGGCATTAGCGATGTGGACACGCGCATGCTCGTGCGGCACATCCGCGACCATGGGGCACAGAACGCCATTATTGACAGCACCGGATTGGATGACGCAGCCCTTCGCGACCGGCTCGCGGCGGCGCCGGACATGTCCGGGTTGGAACTGGCCAGCACGGTTACAGCGCCAAAAGCTTATGAGGTGGGACCCGAAACCGCAACGAACCGCGTGGCGTTGATCGACTTCGGGATCAAGCTCAATTCGATCCGCTGCTTGTTGGAACGCGATTGCCGCGTCCGCGTTTTCCCGATGAAAACGCCTATGAAGGACATTTTGGCCTGGAAGCCGGATGGCGTTTTGCTGGGCAACGGTCCGGGCGATCCCGGTGCCATGCCTGCGGAAGTTGCCTTTGTGAAGGAATTGCTGAAGAGCGGATTGCCCGTATTCGGCATTTGCTTAGGCCACCAGCTATTGGCGCAGGCCATGGGCATCGGCACGGAAAAGATGCATCACGGCCACCGTGGTATCAACCATCCGGTGCGCAATCTCATTACGGGCAAGGACGAGGTCACTTCCCAAAACCATGGCTTCGTGGTCTCGAAGAAGGAGGCTGAAGGAAACCCGGAGGTCATCATCACGCATATTCACCTGAACGATGGCAGCGTAGCGGGCATCAGCATCAAAGGCCGACCTGTTTTCAGCGTGCAAAGCCATCCCGAAGCAGGCCCCGGCCCACTGGATTCGCAGTACCTCTTCGACGATTTCACGGCTAACATGGCCGCGTCGCGAAAGAAAGTCAAAGGCACTGTGCAACATGCTTGAACGGAATCGCGTTCAAGGCGCTTTTGGACCGGTCTTTGTAAACCCGTGCCTCATTTCGGACAGGCAGGCGCACTGAAGCGGCCACACACCAATCTCCAGCTACCAATCACCATCAACCACTCACCCAGATTTCGCAGCGTCCTCTGTGCTCTCTGTGTCTCTGTGGTGAACACCTTTCAACATGAGCATAATCGCCAAGATCCAAGCCCGCGAAATCCTTGATTCCCGCGGCAATCCCACCCTTGAGGTGGACGTTTACACCGACAGCGGTCACATGGGTCGTGCAGCTGTACCAAGCGGAGCCAGCACGGGCGCCCACGAAGCTGCTGAACTGCGCGACGGAGACAAAAAGCGCTACCTCGGCAAGGGGGTATTGAAAGCCGTTTCGAACGTGAACGGCGCGTTGAACGACGAGCTCGTCGGCGCTTATGTGGGCGATCAGGCCATGATCGACCGGGTGATGATCGCTCTCGACGGCACGCCCAACAAGAGCAACCTCGGTGCCAACGCCATCCTCGGTGTATCGCTCGCGGTGGCGAAAGCAGCGGCCAGCGAGGCTGGCCTTCCATTGTACCGCTACGTAGGCGGCACCAATGCGTGCACGCTTCCCGTTCCGATGATGAACATCCTCAACGGCGGCGCGCACGCGGACAATAAAGTGGACGTTCAGGAATTCATGGTGATGCCCATTGGCGCAAGCACTTTCGCTGAAGGATTGCGCATGGGCACTGAAGTCTTCCACGCGTTGAAGGGCGTGCTGAAAGCGAAAAAGCTCAGCACCAACGTGGGCGATGAGGGCGGCTTCGCGCCGGATCTCAAGAGCAACGAGGACGCGCTGAAGCTGGTGATGCAAGCCATCGAGAAGGCTGGTTACAGGCCGGGCGAGGACATCATGATCGCGCTGGATGCCGCCAGCACCGAATTCTACGACGCAAAGAAAAAGCGCTACGTGCTGGAGAGCACTGGCGACAGCCTTACCGGCGATGACATGATCGCCATGTGGAAAGATTGGAGCAAGCGCTACCCCATCCTCAGCATCGAAGACGGCATGGATGAGGATGATTGGGCAGGCTGGAAGAAGCTCACCAACACCATCGGCGACAAGGTGCAGCTCGTAGGCGACGACCTCTTCGTAACGAACACAACGCGTCTTGCCAGAGGGATCAAGGAAGGCATCGCTAACAGCATTTTGGTGAAGGTGAACCAGATCGGCACGCTCACTGAAACCTTGGAAGCCGTGGAAATGGCGCACAAAGCGGGTTACACCGCCGTAATGAGCCACCGCAGCGGCGAGACAGAAGACAGCACCATCGCCGATCTGGCCGTGGCCACCAACTGCGGGATGATCAAGACCGGAAGTGCATCACGCAGCGACAGGATCGCGAAGTACAACCAACTGCTGCGGATCGAGGAGCAGCTTGGTAAGAGCGCACGGTATCCGGGGCGGGGGTTGAAGTACGTGAAGTAGATCTACTGATCAAACTCCATATACCGGTCCAGCAGCAATTGAAGCTCTGCCTTACCGGTATGCAATAAGCGTTGCGCATCGATTGTGCGGCTGCTGTCGCGTAGTTCGATCACGCGCTTGCCGTTGTCGTCGAACACCACTTCTTGCGTGCTGTCCGCTATGCCGAAGCCGTTGTTGAAGGTCCAAAAAGCCTGATGCGGCGTGGCGTTGCTGAAGAGGTCGCGGCCCCAAGGGTATTGGCTGGGCCGCAGGCCCATTTGTGCGAGCAGGGTAACAGGGAAGTCCGCTTGACTGCCATAAGTGTTGTTTTGGGTTCCCCGGAATTGCGGCAACAACGCGCCGCCCATTACCAAGAAGGGGATGCGGTGCCGCGCAGCGCTGTACTGGGGCAGGTTGTGGGGTAGGCTGTGGCCATGGTCGGCCACTACGAAAATCAAGGAGTTTGCATACCATGGTTGCGTTTTCACGGAATCCAAGAAGGCACCCAAGCACCGGTCTGTATAATGCACGGCGTTGCGGTACAGCTGGCTGATGTCGCCTTTAAATCCTTCATCCACGTTGGCATCGAACGGGTCGTGGCTGGTGGAGGTCATGATGATCTGGAAGAACGGTTTTGTTGCGGTGTTCGCGTCGCGCAGGTGGAAGTTGAAGAGTTCTTCATCGTAAGCTCCCCAGCGCGTGCGGCGCTTGATGGGGAAGGCGGTTTCATCGTAGACCTTGTCGAAGCCCATGGCATCCAAGTAGGAGCGGGTGTTGGCGAATGAGATGTCGCCGGCGTAGTAGTAGCGGCTGGAATAGCCAGCGCTGTCCAAGGTGCGCACCACGCTGGGCAGGCGGTCGAACTTGCCGAATTTGCGGATGATGGTGGTGGTGGGTTGCGAGGGGAAACCGCTGATGAGTGCGCACAGGCCTTGTTCCGTGCGGAAACCGGTGGAGTAGAAGTTGGTGAACAGCAGGCCATCCTTGCACAGGCGGGTGAATTGCGGTGCCACGCCGCTGTCGCCTCCGAGTGGTTCGATCACGTCCGCAGTCCAGCTTTCCAGCATGATCAGCAGGATGTTTGGCCGGTTGTTCGTGAGGATCCGCGTCGTGGGTCCGTCGGTGTGTGGATGGCCCGAAACGAATGCGCGGCGCGCCTCTTCCGTGGTCATGTAAGCGTATGGGTTTACTGTGAATTCGGCGGGTTCCACGGCGATTTCCATCAAGTTCCACAGTCCGTTCATCGCGGCGAGGTTGAGCACCGGCTTTGTGGAGAACCAGGCCCAGCTTTTATTGATCGGGTCATCCTGCGGGCCACCGCGCGCAGCCAGCACGCACAACACGGGCACAAGGACCGCAGTCGCGATGCGTGCGCCGCGTTTTCCCTTTCGGAAATCACGGAAGTGGTCAATTTTTTTCAGCAGGAAAAGGAAGAACAGACATTGCACAGCGGCTACCAAGAGCAGCATGACCATCCGGCCCAAGGCCATGGAGCCGGCCACCTCCGCCGGATAGCGTAGATAGCTGAGCGCTTTGCGGTCGATGCGTACGCCCCAAGCATCGAACAAGCCGATGTCCACCACGTTCACCAAGGCACTCACCACGATGCACGAAACCAGCACAAAGCGCACGGCCATACGCAGTACCTTCGATTCATTGAAAAGCAGTGGAATCGCAAAGAGGCTTGCCAACAGCAGCATGTAGCCCGTTGTTGCCAGGTCCATGGGCAGGCCGTGGAGGTGACTTTGCACAATTTCGCGCCAGCCAATACCGGCCAAATGCTGATGGCTGAACGCAAGGAACAAATGCCGTTGCACGGTGAACAGCGCCATGAAGAGCAACGCCACAAGCCCGAAATAACGCAGATAGGACTTCACTTTCGACTTGGGTTCAGTGGACGATATGCAGGCGACCCAGTGTAAGCGTGTCGCCCGAAGCGGGTATCACGTTCAGAAAGGCAACTTGCGAGGGAATTTTTTGGAAACATCCACGTTCGTCTGTTTTCCCGATGCATTGAGGGAGATCGATTACGGCCTTGGATATCAAGCACCACGACCTTATACGCACCGGCCGGGAAGGCGGGTGGAGCAAGAACGGAGACAGAACCGTTAGCCGGGTCAGGGAAATACCGCCAGCCCTCCGTCTTTACCGGTACGGCACCGATGCCCACGGGTTGGGAGCGCCATGCGATGGCATAATCGCCTAAGTTCAAATTCGGCATGTCCAATCGTGCGTACTTGTCCGTGGCGCTGCCGATCGTGTTGATCGTAGCCGGCACCACACCCCAAGCGGTGGCGGGGTTGGGACGATAAAGCACCACAAGGCTGTCCTCGTTGAACGCCGTGCCACCGGCAGGTTGCATTAGCCCGGTATCGAAAGCGGTAATGAGCCCGTCCCTTCCGTCCACGTTGAATTTCAACCCGTGGGGTTCATCCACGGGGAGTTGGCCTTCGATACGCCACCACCGGTCGGGCGAAACCGTGTAACCCGCCAGCCCGTCCGCCGGGGTCCAGTATTCTTCAACACGAAGTGGGAAAGCCGAGGAGGTGAACGAAGAAGTAACGGTGATGTCCCGAATTGACGAGCGTGATCACGGGCGTAGGACCCGATCTCGCGGTCGTCAACGGTGGTTGCCAATGCCAAGCGTTCATCGTCGTTCAAGCGGATCGCCACCGGCTCGAACGGGCAACTCACAGTTATCACGGATGACGCTCCGCCGAGGTTTTGTATGGAACGCGCGCTATCGCCGGAAATCCCCACGCACCTCACGGAAACCGGCACGTTGTTGAACAAGGCCGCGCCGCCGCGTGTTTTTTGCCGGATGTGTACGGTGGCATCAAACGCGCCACCGCTTGGAACCACGCTGAACGAGTCCACCATGAAAGCGGCACCACCCGGCTGGAAGATCCAATCGTTGAAGAAGTCCGACATGTCCTGTCCGGTAGCAGCATTGAGCGCATCGCGCAGTTGCTCGCTGCTGATCGCACTGAAAGCATGTTCCGCAAGCACGGTCTTGAACCCGGAGCTGAAGAGGCTGTCACCGAGGTAGCCACGCAAAGTGCGTGCAACGTCCGAACCTTTGGCATACGAATGCGAGCCGTAAGTGATATCAGACGGAATCGCGTTGAGCGCAAACCAACCGCCATCGCGGATGTGCGTAGTGGCCGTTACATCATGATGGTTCTTGCGGGTCTCCGTTCTGTAAGTGTCCTCGCCGTGCAAGTCTTCCACGAAGAGGCTCGCACAGAAATCGGCGAAGCCTTCGTTGATGTACATCTCCTCCGGCCGGGCGCAGGTAATAAGGTTTCCGAACCAGTGGTGCGAAAGTTCGTGCGCTATGAGGTCCTCATCGGCAAGCGTGCCGTCCGCCGCGAAATCAGGATAGCAGATGTTGGTGGCATGTTCCATGGCACCTGCGGAAGTGAGCACGTAGCCCACACGATTCCAACGGTACGGCCCGAACCAGCGTTCGAACGTGTCAAAGGCCGGTTTCAGGTTGGCGAATGAAGCGCGCATGTCCGCAGTATCGCTGGGCAGTGCGGCCAGCAATACGGGGACGGTATCGCCACTTACGCTGGGAAAAGCATCGTGGAGCATGGCGTAATTGCCAGCGGCTACGGAGGCGAGGTAGGCGGGAATGGATTCGTTTAATCGCCAATGGCTGATGGCTTCACCGCCGCCGAGGTCCTGCGTTGCGATCAAAGCGCCGTTGGCAACAACCGTGCGATCATTCGTGGTACGAACGAAGAATTCAAAAGGACAGCGCTCAACGAAATTGTCGAAACAGGGTAACCACGATCGCCCGTAGGAATGCGGCACGGCATCGAAGGCCACGCCGAGGTCGTACTGGTAATTGGGCAAGGTGTAGAAACCGCCGAAGCCGCTGGGGTCGGTAGGCGGATTGCCGTGGTAGAACACGGAAGCCTGCAACGTATCGGCAGGCCCGAACGCAGCTCCGAGGTCCACGAGGAGCACTTCATTTGCTGGGTGAAGGTGCGCAGGTCACCGTTGATCACCACGGAATCCGCAGGCAGTAGCAAGTCCAAAGGAAGTTGCGATATCCCGTTCACCAATGGATGGAAACGGATGTCGGCCTGCCCGGCAATGATGCCGGACCCGGTGTTGGAAGGTCGAGGTGCAGGGTGGTGTGCAGCAGGTCGATGCTGTCGCTTCGGGTGGCGCTTCCACTACGGAATTCTGTGCATGGCTGGTGCTGGCTGCGAGAATTGCCGTAATGGCGATCAGGAGTTGGATCGTCCATTGCATGAATGGTCTCGTTGCATTTTCCGGCCACGGTGCGGCGAAGTTACCAAGCACAGGCAAGTCGGGCAGGTTGTGCGGGACATCCGCCGGATGGAAACCCGACCGGCTATCTTTGCCGAAGCGATGGCCCTATGGCCCCCTAAGCGCATGAAGCCAAGCCCGGAGCTATACGACCTCATTCATTCATTGACGAAATCGGAGAAGCGGTTTTTCAAGCTGCACTCCGCGTTACAGAGCGGCGAGAAGAATTACTTGCGGTTGTTCGATGCGATACATGCGCAGTCGGGCGGTTACGATGAAGCGGCGTTGAAGAAGCAGTTCGCCAAGGAGACCTTCATACAGCACTTGCCCTCGGAAAAGAACCACTTGTACAAGTTGATCTTAAAAGCGCTACGTTCCTATCACGCCGAATCCAGTGTGAGCGGGCAGTTGAAACAGCAGGTCAGCAACATCGAGATCCTCTATAATAAATCGCTCTATGAGGAGGCCTCGAAGGTCTTGGTGCGTGCGAAGAGGGTGGCGAAAGAGAACGAGGCGCTACTACCTGTGGTTCGAGCTTTTGACCTGGGAGAAGATGCTGCTGGAGGAGGCATACCAAAGCGGCAATTTCAGCAATGACGTGGGTGAACTGACCGCTGAGGAAGACATCGTGCTGGGTAAGTTGCGCAACTTGGCGGCTTACCATGTGTTGTACGCCAACATCAACTACGTGTTCCGCAGTGGTGGTTATGTGCGCACGCCGGAGGAGCATGCTATCGTGGAGGAGATCAGCGACCATCCGTTGATCAAAGGGAAGAACACGGCCTTGAGCGACCGGGCCGCGAGCATTTGCCTGTACACTCAGGGCTTCTGCTTTTGGGCGCGGCGCGATTGGGATACCAGCTATGCGAAGTTCAAGCGGGCGAAGGAGATCTTGGACAACCGCCCAGTGCTGCGCAGGATCGCCGAAGCGCTATGTACGCACTTGCTACTACATCGTACAATGCGAGATCGAGCTTGGGAAGTACGACAGTGCCCGGGCGAACATCAAGCACCTGCGGTCCCTTACAGGTGATCCCGGCTTCTCGGATGTCGACATCAAGCAGCAGGTGTTCAACAGCAGTTGGTCCGCCGAGTTGCGTCTATTGGATCGCATGGGCGATTACAAGGCCGCGATCGCCTTGGAAAACCCATCGTTCAACATATGGGGCGGATGCAGCGCGAATATGACCTGGAGTTCCGCTTCCTGCTGTCAACGGCACATTTCGGCGCGGTGATCTTAGCCGTTCCCCTGCATTGGCTGAACCGCTTGCTGAACGACCCTGAGCCCACCTTGCGGCAAGACCTTTACACGTACGCAAAGTTGTTCAATCTGGTGGTGCACTACGAGATGGGCAACAACGAACTTGTGGAATACATCTCCCGAAGTACCAAACGCTTCTTGACCAAGCGCAGCCGCGCTTATGGTGTGGAAGCGGCATTGGTGGAGCATGTGCGCAAACTGGCCAAGACCTCTGGTGCGGAGGCTAAACACGGCCTTTTCGTTTCGTTGGAAGCGAAGTTGAATGAGTTGATGGAAGACCCGGACGAAAGCACGGTGCTGAAGTATTTCAACATCTGCGCCTGGGTGCGGTCAAAGGTGCAGGGCATCACTATGGCGGAAGCAGTGCGCAAAAGTCGCTGCCTTAAAGAAGACGAATTAGGTTTTTCTAAGCTCGGCATGAGCACTTGCGCTCGTGCCGAATTGTTTTCGGACTACTCTAAGCCTGAACGCATCTCGTTCTTCTCCACCACCTTGAACTCAGTCCGGCGGTTGGCTTGGTGCTGGGCCCGTGCAAGGCACGTCGTTCACGCAACCGTTCACGGGCATGGTCTCCCACTAGCCTTTGGCAGCGATGTGGTCCGGGTCCACGCCATGGCGCACCAAGTAGTCCACTGCGCTTTTTTGCCCGTGCGTCGCTCAATACCAAGTTGTACGTATCACCACCACGGCTGTCCGTATGTGATCCCAGTTCAAAGTAGAACTTGGGGTTGTCCTTGAACATCACGGCCACTTTGTCCAACTCACGGCGGCATCCGGCCTGATGTCCCATTTATCGTAGTCGTAGAAAATGTCCGCTACGATCATGGGCTGCACCACGGGCACGGACCCATCTGGATGTTGGCCTGCACGGCGGTACTTAGCCCCAGTCCTTTCGTGCTCAATGGCCGGCTCTGGGTTCAGCATGCCTTCGTGGTTGGCCATTAACTGGGTAGTCCGTGTTAGGTTCCAGCGGGATCCAAATCTTCCGTCGGGACCAGCTACCAACGTGGTGTCGGTGCCTTTGTCCAGGTTGCGCAAGGTGAGCAAGGCTCCGGGCAAAGGCTCTCCCCGTCCGTGCATTGGTGACGCATCCCTTCGGCGAAGAAACCGGCGGTTGCACTTTCAGTGCATAAAGCTGGTCGGTAACGCTGCGCGAACTGCTGAAATAGCCGGGTGCCGGTGCTGTCCAACCACAGGCCAAAGTCGTCCCGGGTCGTGTTCACGGGTAACCCATGTTCTGCGGTTCGCTCCACCACGGTCCCCTTCCAAATGGGTTTCAAAGATGTCCAAGCCGCCCATAGTTGGTATGCCCTGCGCTTGAAAAGTAGAGCGAGTTGCCAACTGTGGTCGGAACATCGTCACCGGCGGTGTTGATGGTGG
>JADJVC010000004.1 GCA_016710685.1 Flavobacteriales bacterium
GCGCCGGACTATCACATTGATCGAAGGCCTCTGAGGCACTCAGCAAAGTGACGGTGATGGTGCTGCCTTCATCCATGAACCCGGGCACACGCTCCACCGTCCGGGCAGTGGTGGTACGGATGGCCTTCTCCTGTTCGAGGGATCGGCGACGGATGCGCGTATCTAAGGATGAGCCCGCTGCGATGATGTCAAAGCCAATGATGTTGAGGAGCATGAGCAACAGGGCGTGCGAGGCGACGTCCGTGTTCCGAATGCGAGCCCGATACCGACGACAACTGCCGGAGGTAAGAGGGAGACTGCGGTCTCCACCCGATAACGGCATCAGGACCTGGCCCCACGGTGATTCGATGCGGCGGGGCTCGGCAGTGAGCGCCAGTGCCGCAGCGGCACCGGCGGAAGATGGCGATGATGAGGGTTCAACGCGAATCCGAAGTGGGGATCGCACACCGAACGTGCTCCCGGTGTGCGATGGAGTAGCCGCCCAAAAAGTGTTGAAGCGCGATGGTGATCGGGTAGGCGATCCGCTACCGATGATGAAACAAGCCCGCACCTGTTTGAACGGACACGTGCGGCGACCACGGCATCCGAAAGATGGAGCCGATGCAAACAGCGCGTGAGGGGCCATGAACGGGGCCACGCACATGGAACCGATATTGGACCGGGCTGTTGAGAACAGGTGGCGGTGGCCAAACCGGCAGCAGCCACTGTCGCTAGCGATCTATCCGGTGAGGATGACCGCCCCGGAAATGGCGCGTTCACCAAAGGTGGTGTAGTAGTTCCGGATACCCCAAATGCCGGGCCGAAGGTCCACACGGGTTAAGTAACATGCGTCATGGTGTTGTGCTGTCCTAATTCAGGGAAGAGCGGAAGTTGATGGGGGGTGGGATAGCCTCTCCACCTGAAGACGGTGATCTAGGCCGGCGCAGGGAAAGGTAGGGTAGGTACCCTTCCCGCATGCTGCGCTCCTCTTGCCCGCTGATACTTTTATGAGTAGGGAGTATGCAGGATATTCAGGTGAAGACCGATGCGTACTAAAGGGAATTGGGACCCAGGAGTGCTAAGGAAAAGTACGGTTACGATTCAGTTCATACTGCTCAGCCGGTCCACGGGTTCAGGAAAAACGTGGGTAGGTCATCAGCCCGCTGAAGCCGATGAGGTAAAACTGGCCTTAAGCAAGGAGTGCAGCCAAGAAAAATTAGAAAGGATGCTACCCGCGGTGAGCGTCCATGCAAAGAGCACGATGGGCCACACATCGGTGCGGTGCCCGGCGGGGTCGTGAAGGCCCGTTCCAACGTGGGGATGGCCACGAGCAGGTCAGCAATGATCCCGAGGACCGTGGTGATGCGGATCAGGAGTAGAGGAAGACGCCCATACGGGCAAGCCAGCCCGGTAGAGCAGGCACATCGCCTTTTCCCCGGAGATAGTTCCCGCTCCAAACGCCGGTGATGCCGATTGAGAACACAACCGATGGCGGAAAGCCACGCCGAACACGTTCCAGTCCCAGGCCCATCCCTGACGCGGTTTGGGCCGCACACTGATGCCCATCAGCATGGACCAGCCGGACACGAGAGAGCACCACGGCCTTCAAACGGCCACAGGTCGCGCGGCGGATCGTCCGGTATTGCGCAGACATGATGAGCGCGTATGCCGTGAAAACGCTACGATGGTCCCGACGTGGTATGGGTTGCCGTTCAGGCATTGGCTGGCAGGCATTCCTTTCCATGGACAACAGCAGGAGCTGTACTTCACCAATGAGCCGAGGTTGCGCATGGCGGGCAAGGTAGGCCCGGCCAAAGCAGTTGCTCAAATTATGAAACAGCTTGTTGCACGATTAAAAATTTTCAGGAGTCCGCTCCTTTAGCTTGCGGTTATGCTGCTTTGGTGGTTGGCAGTCCGTTCAAGGCTCGACCTCCGTTTGCCGCCATTGCTGGTTGTTCACGTTCAGGTCAGCCCGTTCCGGGTCATTACAGCACGTCGTTGCTGGGGATGTATTCTGGTTGTTGTTCATCACGGTACTGGTCCGCGCCGGATTGTACCTGGTAGCGCTCTCCGGTCCGGTGTTATCGCGCACGGTGTTCTCGTCGTTGATGTAGTTGAAAACCGTGCCACCCGGATCGGTCGTTGGTCTGCATGTGCGGGAATTGGAGGAGATCCATCATGCTCTTGTTCACGACATCCGTTCGCACCGCGATCCAGGGCTTGTTGCTGCTGAAATTTTGCTGGTTCTGCGTTTAGGCGTTGTCTGCGACCAGCTTTGGTGGGTTTTCTGCTGCTGCGGCGTTGTAGGCGGCGATGTTGTGGATTGTACCAGGCGTTCACAATGCTGTCGAGGCGGCTGACGGCTTTTCCTGCCCGCTTATTCAGCCTCGGTCGTTTGGAGTTGGCATTCCAGAACACATCGTTCTGGCCTCGGCTCACCATCAGGTTCACGATCCAGAAAGAGGTTCTCCTTTCGCATTCACCCAATCGGTGCCCAAGCTGGCGTGCTGTTCCTGCGAGGGAGCGGCCTTGAACAATTGGGAGGAATAGGCTTGATTCTTCGCCGCGATCTGCGGTAGCGGGGTTTGCTTTACGAAGCGCATGCCCATCTTTTCCATGGCAGGCGCCAGATCCTGTTGGACGTAGGTGCCGATATCAACGGGTTGGCGCATGCCCATGCCCGCCATTTGGTAGCTCTGTTGCATGTAGGGGTCGGTGGAGTACATGTAGGAACCACCGGGCCTGTAGTACACCTTCACGCCGCCAGGGCCGGTGATCGCTGGTCCATTGGCTTGCATTGAAGTTTCGATCTTCCAAGAAGCCGGGAGCGGTATCTGTTGGCTCACCAAGCCCGTCTTTGAGTCCGTTATGGGGTGCATGATCACCCTCTCAACGCTTCCGTTGGTGGCCGGGGAATTGTTTTTGGTAGCCTGTAAACCAAGGTTCCTTCGTTCTGTTCCTGGTTCCGTATTGCCCGTTGACGTTCTGGTCCTGTTGTGGGCTGCCAACGCAACTCGTTACCAAAAAGCAGGAAGAACGATCTTGGGGGAAGGTGAGGCGTTCCATGGCTTGTATGATCGAGGGTGAATGACCGTATTTCGACACAAGGTAGTGGCGCAAATGGCACATATTCATGCTTCTCCCCCGATTTGGGGATGAGCTGGAACGCGCGGTGTGCGTGCGTTTGGAAGCGTGCCAAACACTTGGCCTTTCAATCCTGCAAAAGAGGAACGCGTTCTACCGGAACAGTGTCACCGTGCCGTTCTTGCTCACTTCGTCCTTGGGGTTGCACGGGTCGCGCATGTGCATGGTGTACACGTAAACGCCCAAAGGCATGTTGGCCCCGTCCCATTTCTCTTCCGTGTCCGTGGTGCCCCAGATGTATGCACCCCAACGGTCGAAGATCTGCACTTCGTAATTCAATTCCGGAATATCGAGCGGCCCCGGCCATGTGTCGTTGAAGGTGTCGCCGTTCGGGGTAAAGCTGTTGGGGATAAATGCTGTGGGGGCGGTGCGCACATCAATGTGGAAGGTGGAGGTGTCGTCGCATTGGTCGGGCCGTGTGGAATAGAAGGTGAAGTCGTATTCACCGTAGCGTTCCAAGTCCACATGGAAAAAACCGTTGCAGGAGCCAAGCACGAGGCTATCCCCCACGAAAAAAGCACAGGAATCCGCCAGGCTGGAAAATTTCACATCGATGGAAGGAGTGCAGGGCAATTGCACTGCGGTGAAAATGGCGGGAAGCGGGGACGCACGTAGATGCTGTCCAATACCGGCAGGTTGCCACAACCGAGCAAGAGTCGAAACCTTGCAACGAAATGGGCTGCCATTCAGGTTCATCAAAGGAGACGGCGGGGAAGTTCTCATTGCTGAAGCCATCGGCCCCCAGCGCCATACCAAGGAGTCCGCATTGGACAGTAGCACGCCCGCCAATCCGGGTACTCGCAGGCAAAGGCTGTCCGGGGTCGCGAAAGTCACGCTGGGGCTGGGCAACAGCGTGAGAAAGATATCGCTCGTATTGGTGCAGCCCGAGGAGGTGTCCACCGCAGTAACGCTCACGATTCCTACGGTGCCCACATCCACGGTGAAGGAAGCCGTAGTATCCCCGGTGCTCCAGATGTAGGTGTCCGGTTGGAAGCCGAAATACGCGTCCGCGGTAAGCGTGGGCGGGTCCGAAGGGCAATAGCTGCCGTCTGCACTGCCACCGATGCTGATGGAAGGGGTCCCCAGTTCGCTGAAGAGGTAGGAAGGGCATGTCCCCCCGCTGACAAGCACCACATATTGCCCCGGCGGCAGGTTGTTGCGCGTGAGGGCGGTTATCGTGGGGTCGTCCAACCACTGGAAGGTGTAGGGCCCGGGGTTCAGCGTAAGGGTGATGCTCCCATCATTCAGCCCGGCGCAGGAGATGTCGGTAACGTCCAACGTTCCCAACGGCGTAACGATGGGCGGCGCGATAACCGTGTCGAACAAGCTGGCACAGCCCGTGGTATCGAAGACGGCCACGGTGTAGGGACCTACGGGCAGGCCGGTGGCTGTTGGTCCTTGCAGGGTGGCATCTTGCGACCAGAAGTAGGTATAGCCCGGGCGTGTTGGCGACCAAGGAAATTGAGCCGTCGGAATCATCCGGGCAGGTGGGCGGGGTAATGGCGATGGAAATATCACAAGGTTCTTGACCCTGTGAGAGTAGGGCGAAACAGAACGAAACGACGGTGAGGACCAAGCGCATTACGGGGCGCAAATGTCGTGTTTCAACACGAGGTAGGCAATGGCCTTGCGGAAGTGCTAATGCAAGGCCGGATCAGGTCGGAATTACTTCAGCACTTCCGGCATTTTCGCTTTGAACCGTTCGAAACGGGGCTGGGAAACGCTTTGTACGTAAGGGTTTTCCGGGTTCTGCTTGACGTAGTCCTGATGGTATTTTTCGGCTGGCCAGAATTTCTCAAAGGGTACCACCTGCGTAACTATCGGTGCGTCGTACTGGCCGGAAGCATTGAGTGTTTTGATCGTGTTTTCAATCTGTTCCTTCTCGTCCTTATTGCTGTAGAATGCGATGGAGCGGTATTGTGTGCCGGCATCGGGCCCTTGGCGGTTCAACGTGGTGGGGTCCTGGCTGGCGAAAAACACGTTCACCAGCGTTTCAAAGCTCACCACTTCGGGGTCGTAGTAAACTTCAATAGCTTCCGCATGTCCTGTTTTTCCGCTCCCCACATCTTCGTAGGTGGGTTTTTTTCGGTGCCTCCGGAATATCCTGAGATCACTTCGTGTACTCCACGCACGCTTTCAAACACTTCTTCGGCGCACCAGAAGCAGCCCTCGGCGAAGTGGGCTTTGTTGAGCTTGGAAAGGTCTTGGTCTTCTTGGGGCATTATTACTTGCGGTAAAAATGCAGTGCCGCTATCCGTATTGCCATTCCCGCAGGAAGTGAACAAGGCGATGGAGAGTAGGAGGGTTGTCATTGTCTTCATTGGAGTAGACGTGCAACGGCCGGGCAATACCCTACGCAAAAACAGTGCCGGTTATTGCACAACCGCGCCTATCAACGGATCCGGGCCAACGTGTGCAACGCCTTTCGGGCACGCGAGGTCACCGCGGGTCCGGGGCCAGTGCGCAAGGCATCTTCCAAAATCAGGCTTAACTCAGGGGCAAGGTCCGGGTAATGCGTTGCCATGCGCATGGCAACGGTAATGCTGGAGGCCCGTGAAGCGATTGGCTGTCGCGGGTCCTGCACAATGGCGAACATGCGTTGCGTAATGGTGCCGTGCAATGCTTTTGGTAGTTGGCAGAATTGCATGGCCCGGATCACGTTTCGGTGCGTGGTCTGGTGCAACGGTTGCTCCAGCATTTCCAGCATGCGTTTCGCCCAACGGCGCCTAGCGCCGGATGACCTTCGCAAGCAATGGACATGGGCCAAGAAGCCAGCTGCGAAACGCGGGTGCGCCATGCAGGACCAGCTCCATCAACTGGGCGAATCGTTTAGCATCGCCACCGATATGGTCCGCGATCCGCTGGATATTGACCTTGCTGCGGTCAGCAAGTAAGGCGGCACCATAGTCCATGGAGGAGCCGGGAAAATGGACCTTCCGAAAAGGAGATTCGAACGCCACCTACTGCTTCAGAAAAGTTGCCCGTTCCACGGTGGTACCATGGCTGATCTGCATGTGGTAGATGCCGCTCGGAAGGTCGGATATATCCAAGTTGCCGGTATTCTTACCGGAAAGCACAAAGCTGCCACGGCTGTCATGTACCTGCAATGTGCCTCGCCCGGTTGTTGACCATTGAAGCACATCGTGCGCGGGTTGGGGCCAAACATGCAGAGATCTGGAGCGATCCGCCGCGATGCCGGAAATTCCAGTTGCCCCCAAAATGGTGATCACGGTATCCGAAGGATTGCAGATATTGTCCGGGGAGAAGTGCACGTTGTAGACCCCTTCCTGCAAGTTTTCCCACAATGCGCCCGATCCCGTTTGTTCGTCACCCACAGGCGTGTGGTCCGGAAGGATGCTTAGATTAAAATGTCCGGTGAATGGAACAGGGGGAGGGAGCGGGGAACCGGGATCCGGTGTCACCCCAAAAATTTGGATGCTGCCATTTGCGCCGCCGATGGCGTCCTGCGATACGGCCGAAAATTGGACTTCGCCCGATGTGTAGGCAGTAACAATATCTCCCATGACCGAAGAGCCACAGGACGAATTATCCACCAGCTGAACCTGGTAGGTATGCCCGAAGGGTAAGTCAAACCACCAATGATTCTCGCCAGCTCCGGTGTCCACGGGATGTATACTGTCCATGGCTGTGCCGTCCTGCAATAAATAAACCGTTACTGAACTTGGGTCCGGTGTGCACGCAGGGTTGTTAAACACTTGGGGCAAGCCGAATGGCTCAATTCGCGGCCAAATATGCAACTCCAATCCCGCGAATGTCGTCTGCACCGTTTGACCGAACTCCCAGTAGTCCTGTACGATCTGGAACTGGATCGTGTCATTCGACATTCCATAAAAAATGACCGAGTGGGGGCCGACCCCAAGATCCGTTTGTATATCCGTGGATCCATTGTCCCAAAGGCAGGAGGTGGCGTTGCACTCATTCAGATCGACGTTGGCGTAGCCAACGGTATCCGGCCAAAGCGGATGGTGCTTGAAGGGGCCGCATTGCGCCATGGCGGCGTTGGTCAAAAACAACGTGCAGATAAGGGCGGCGATCGTTTTCACCATGAATGATGGATGAGTACAACGAGAAGACGAGATCACAGATCGATGGTTGCCTTTGTCCTTTCCAGAGTGAACCCAGGAATGCTCCATTATGCAACTCACCCTACAGAACGCCGCGACTTATTGAACGTCTTTTTGTCCGCTTTGAAGTCGCGCGCACCGGTGGCACCACCTCCGTCGCCTTCGTCCACGCGCACTTTGCGGCCCTTGTAGTTGGCCGCTTTGAAGTGGCCCATGGCCTCATCGAAATGGGCGGCGTCAATGTCCACGAAGCTGAACATGTCCTTCAGCAGGATGCGGCCGATGTGCTGGCCGGTAAGGCCCGTGATGCCGCAGAGGTAGCCGAGCATTTTGCCTTTGTCGAAGCCGTCCTTGGTGCCGATGTTGATGAACATGGAACGCATAGGGGCGTCGCTGGAGCGGCCGAAATCGGATTTCTCCTTGCGCTCCTTCGGGTTGTGGTCCTTGCGGGCAAGGTCCACGTTGAGGTCGCGAGCGTCTTTGTATTGCTTGAGGAAGCGGTTGAATTCCAAGGAGATCACACGCTTGATCAAGTCTTCGCGTGTCAAGTCGGCCAAGTCCAGTTCCACTGCGTTCAAGAAAGGGGCGATGGTAGTCTCGTCCACCTTCACGCTCTTGATCTTGCCAATGAGGGTGAGCAGTTGGCGCTCGCAGATCTCCGCACCATCGGGCACGCGCACATAGGTGAAGTGGACCTTTAGCGTACGTTCCAGCCCGCGGACTTTGTTGATGTCGCGGCTACCGATGATGCTGAGCGAAACCCCGGACTTGCCGGCGCGGCCCGTGCGGCCGCTGCGGTGGGTATAGCTTTCCGGTTCGCCGGGCAGGTCGAAGTGGATAACGTGCGAAACGTTGCTCACGTCAATTCCGCGCGCGGCCACGTCTGTTGCGATGAGCATTTGCAGGCTCTTGGAACGGTAGCGCTCCATCACGCGGTCGCGTTGTTGCTGGCTCAGGTCGCCATGGATCGCATCCGCGTTGTAGCCGTCGCGTGTGAGGTTTTCGGCAAGGTCCTGCGTGTCCTGTTTGGTACGGCAGAACACGATGGCGAACATGTCCGGATCAGCGTCCACGAAGCGCTTCAGGGCGATGTAGCGGTCGCGGGCCATCACCACGGTGTATTGGTGGTTGATGGTGCTTTGGGCCTTGGCGTCGTTGGCCAAACTCACCTCCTTCGCCTCGCGCATGTAATTGCGCGCAATGCGGCGAACTTCGCTGCTCATGGTGGCGCTGAAGAGCCAAGTGCGCTTTTCTTTCGGCGTGTTGTCCAGGATGGTGGTGAGGTCTTCCTGAAAGCCCATGTTGAGCATTTCGTCTGCTTCGTCAAGCACAGCTGTGCGTACATGGCCAAGATCCACTGCTTTGCGCTCAAGCAGGTCGATCAATCGACCGGGCGTGGCTACCACCACGTTGGCACCGCGCTGGATGTCGCGCATCTGTTCGCGGATATTGGCGCCGCCATATACAGCTGCCGTGCGAACGCCGGGCAGATGCGCGGCGTAGCGGCCGAGGTCCTTGGCGATCTGCACGCAGAGTTCGCGTGTGGGTGCGAGCACCAGGCCTTGCACGGCTTTTTCGGCGGTGTCGATGCGCTCCAACAGGGGAATGCCGAACGCGGCAGTCTTGCCGGTACCGGTGCGCGCCAGCGCCACCATGTCGCCTTCGTCCGCGAGCAGCAACGGGATGGTCGCGGCTTGCACGGGCGTGGGTTTTTCGAAGCCCAGATCAGTTAGGGCACGCAGGATTTCCGCGCGTATTCCGAGCGATTGAAATGAGGACATGGGCGAGGGGGTCAAGGTGGAAGCCGGAAAAACGGCTTTCCGAAAGGGCCGCAAAGGTACGACCTCTGCTCGGGGTAATATGCGAAGATCCTTTCAGGCCTCTGGGCGATCGGGTTTGCAGCCTTTGCCTGGCGGCGTGATGTGTAAATAGGAACGAACCACGGATGAACACAGATTCACACTGATACATTTCGGACTGGCCTCGCTGTTTGGTCCATGGCCGTCGTCCATTCATTCGGATATCAGTGTGAATCCGTGTGTATCCGTGGTTCTATACTGACACAAAAGTTGCCCAAAGGGCGCTTCTGACGTGATAGCCTTGTGTTCAACTCAAAAGCGCGGCACATATAGCCTCAGCAGCATGGCCATCGCCGAAGAGCGGCGGGCATGCCGGCGCGCCGTTCGCCAGAAAATCCGCTGCCGCATTTGCGATGCGTGCAGGGTCGGCATCCGCCAGCACGGCCTGTCCGCGTTCCACCAGCTCCACCCATTCGGTCTGTGGGCGCAAGATCACGCAGGGCTTCGCGAAGAAAAACGCTTCCTTCTGCACACCGCCGCTGTCCGTTACGACCAGTTTGGCATGGCTCTCCAATGCGATCATGTCCAAAAAACCGGCGGGTGGGGCAAGAATGAACCCCTTGGCGGCCGCCAGCTCGCGGGCCAAAGCCGGGTCCATGCGCTCTTCCATGGCTTTTTTGGTCCGCGGGTGCAAAGGCAGCACAATGGGAAGGCCGTGTAAATGATGCATTTTCAGCAGGGTGCTGAAAATGGCGTTCAACCGTTCCGGCTCATCCGTGTTGTTGTCGCGATGAACGGTTGCCAGTATGAAGCCGTTCATGCCCAGCCCCAGGTCGGCGATGATGGTGGACCGCTCTTTCGCAAGTTCCGCGAAGCGCATGCTGTTGTCGAACATCACGTCGCCGCAGTTCAGCACGTGGGGCTTGTCCGCTGTGGCAGTGCCTGCGTTCTTCAGGTCGAAGCCTTCGTTGGCAAGGTTCGTCACGGCGGTTTCTGTGGGGCAGAAGAGCCAGGTGGAGCAATGGTCGCACACCACGCGGTTCACTTCCTCCGGCATGGCCTTGTTGAAGGAGCGCAGGCCCGCCTCCACGTGAGCTACCGGAATGTGGATCTTCGCAGCAGCGAGCGCACCGGCCAGCGTGCTGTTCGTGTCGCCATACAACAGTACCACGTCGTGTTTTCCGGTCTTCAGTTCCGTTTCGATGCCTTCGATCATGCGGGCGGTCTGCGCGCCATGGCTGCCGCTGCCCACGTTGAGGGCGATGTCCGCGCCGGGTATGCCGAGCTCATCGAAGAACACTTGCGACATGTTGTTGTCGTAGTGCTGGCCGGTGTGCAGCAGCGTTTCCTGGATGCGCCCTTTGAATTTGGTGCGTACAGCGTGGCTGATGGCGGCAGCCTTGATGATCTGGGGGCGGGCGCCGATAATGGTGAGGATGCGCAGTGGTGTGGCCATGTCAGCTCATTTGTCCGTTATCGGCGAAGCTGTAATAGTTTTCGCCAGCGATGATGATGTGGTCTTGAACAATGATGTCCAAGAAGCGGCCGCCCTCCATGAGTTTTTTGGTGAGGCGGATGTCCTCCTCGCTGGGCCGCAACTGGCCACTGGGATGGTTGTGTGCCACGGCGATGCAGGAAGCGCCGGCTTCGAGTGCCTTGCGGAAGATCACCTTGGGATCGGCCACCGTGCCATGTACGCCGCCGATGCTGATGCGTTTGGAGTCGATCAGGCGGAGGCCACGATCCAGCATCAACATCCAGAATTCTTCCAGGTGCAGGTCGGCGATCTTGTGGCGCAGTTCTTCGAACACGTGCGCGCTGGTGGCAATGCGCGGGCGCTCACGCGGTGCGGTTGCCCTGCGACGCTGGCCCAATTCCAATGCGGCAAGTATGCTGAGCGCTTTCGCTTCACCCACACCGGGGCGCTTCATCAGCTCGGTGGGAGTGGAGGTAGCCAGTGCATTGAGGTCATTGCCTGCTGCGGCGAGTATTTCGCGTGCCACTTCCAAAGCGCTGCGGCTAGGCGTTCCAGCGCGGATCAGGATGGCTACCAGCTCGGCATCCGAAAGGGCTTTGGCGCCCATCGCCATCATGCGTTCGCGCGGGCGGTCGCCTTTGTCCCAGTTGGGAATGCTGAGGCGTTTGTCTTCGGAATTCGTTTCGCTGCCCATCCGTGGCCAAAGATGCGAGTTGGCGCGGGACCGACCGGCACAAAATGCGAACAGGCCCCGAAAAGGGGCCTGTTCAAAACGGGAATGGACGGAGCTTATTTCAGCCCGGCCACATGCAGTTGCAGGCTGCTCTTCAGGTTGGCGGCCTTGTTCTTGTGGATGATGTTGCGCTTCGCCAATTTGTCCAGCATGCTGTTCACTTTGGGCAGCAGCTCAACGGCCTCCTTCTTCTCGGTGCTGGCGCGGATGTCGCGCACGGCATTACGGGTGGTCTTGTGCTGGTAACGGTTGCGTTCGTTGCGGCTTTCGCTCTGGCGAATGCGCTTTACGGAAGACTTGTGGTTGGCCATGGGGTCCTGAAAAGGGACGGCAAAGGTAATGAGATCCGGGGTTCGTGCAACCCCTTGCGAAAATTCCTGGGAAGAGGCTCCGTTTTAGCCCGTCAATAGGCCATTTCCTCGCCGCCTGCAGCGTTGGTCACGGTCTTCAATACGATCTTGAGGTCCAGCATAAAGGACCAGTTCTCCAAGTACCACACGTCCAGGTCCACGCGCTTTTCCATCAATTCCGGGGTGCGTGTCTCGCCGCGGAAGCCGTTCACTTGGGCCCAACCGGTGATGCCGGGTCGCACAAAATGGCGCACCATGTATTTGTCAATGATATCGCGGAACTGGTCGTTGAGCTTCAGCGGGTGCGGCCGTGGCCCCACCACGCTCATGCTTCCCATCAACACATTGAAGAACTGTGGAAATTCGTCCAAGCTGGTCTTTCGGAGGAACGCGCCGATGCGCGTAATGCGCGGGTCGTCTTTAGTGGCCTGCTTCATGTCGCTGTCGACGTTCGTGCGCATGCTGCGGAATTTGTAGCAGGAGAATTTCTTCCGGCGCTCGCCCAAGCGGTCCTGCTTAAAGAAGACTGGGCCTTTTGAAGAGAGCTTCACCAAAATGGCGAGGATGGGGAAGAGCCACGAGAAGATCAACGTGATCACCAGAAAGGAGAAGACGATATCGAAGGCACGTTTAACGAAGCGCGCGCTCCAGCGGTCGAGCGGCTCGTTACGCAGGCGGCTTACGGGTACGGCACCGTGGTAGGTAAGGTCGGCGGCATCTGCAACAGGAATGAAACTGTCGGTGCTGGGGATCACGCGGAAGCGGATGGTATTCCGTTCGCAGAATTCCATCAAACCATTGATCTCCTCGCGATAGCTGGAGGGCAGCGCGCAGTAAAGTATGTCGATGCGGTTCTGCGTGGCGAAGGCCTTCGCGGCATCTATGCTGCCGAGCTGTCGGGATGAAAGCACGCCGGTAATGGCCTTGTCGTGGAATACGCCCCGGAAGCGGTAGCCGCGCACTGTATGTTCATGGCAGTAATGGAAAATCTCCTCTGCCGCGGGTCCTTCACCCACGATGATGAGATCGCGGACCAGGGTAAGTGGCTCAAAGCTGAGCACCTTGTTCAACCCCGACCGGACACCAGAGCGCTGGTTCCCGACATTGCGCAAGGCTTCGGATAGTTCTTCCGTACGGCCACCCCGGAATTTTCTTCCCGATCTTGGAACTTTGGAAAGGATGCTCGGCGCGGGTCGAATTCTTCCATGTGGGACTTATACAACTTGTAACAACGCTGGTCGATGCGAAACTACGATTCGTCGATTATTTTGTCAAGTTGGTCGATATTCGTTCAATCGAGCAAGTTCCGATTGAGAGACGAAGGTCTTGCTTTCCCGTCGAATTCGGACTCAAAAATCATGCCGCAGCAGGAGAGCTAAGGTATACCCTTGATTCTAACGGACAAACGCCATTTGTGGTTCGCGGGTTCACTGCGAACTGTGGATAAAGCGCCGCATGTTGAACCCGCGCGGCTACATTCGCGGCCATGCCCCTGCTTTCCGCGAACGGCACGTTGCGCACCATTTTGGTGCTTCTGGTGCTCTGGCAACTGCTCCGGATCGTCACCAAAGTGTTGGCGGCGCCTAAGAACGGCGGTGCAGCCGGCACCGCACCCCGCAGGCCCAAAGGTGACATTCGAATCGAACAAGTTCAACCACCGCGTCATTCCATGGAACCGTTGGATGTGGAAGACGCCGACTTTGAAGAGATCAAAAGCCCTAACGACACCCCCATGAAAGCCGTCAACTGGAAAAAATGCTGCCTGTCCTGGTAGCCGTGGCCGCCTTCTTTGTTCTGGCGTTGGGGTATTTCAGCCCTGTGCTGGAGGGCAAGCGCCTGAAACAAGGCGACATTGTGCATTACACGGGATGGCCCAGGAAATGCAGGAACACCGGGCCGCCCATGATGGCGAAGAGCCGTTGTGGACCGGCAGCATGTTCAGTGGTATGCCGGGCTATCAGATCGGCGTGGTCTGGCCCACCAATGCGCTCACGTGGCTGGATTCGGTTTTCAGTGGGTTCCTGCCGCGCCCGGCGTCTTTCGTCTTCCTCTATTTGGTTGGCATGTTCATGCTGCTGCTTTGTATGCGGGTGGACCCGTGGCTGGCGTTGTTGGGTGCGGTGGCGTATGCTTTCTCATCGTATTTTTGGTGATCGTCCAAGCAGGCCACAACAGCAAGGCGGTGGCCATCGGCTACATGCCCATGGTGCTCGGCGGGCTGTACATGTTGCTGCGCGGCCGAAAACTCGTCGGAGCTGCGCTTTTTGCGCTTTTCCTGGCCTTGGAGATCCATGCCAATCACGTACAGGTGGCTTATTACCTCGGCATTTTGTTGGTCCTGTTCGGGCTGGCTGAAGCGGTGAGCGCCTTGCGTGAAAAGCGGATCGGTGACTTCATGGGCCGCGGCGCGTTGGGGTTGTTGGGCGTGGCGTTAGCGGTGCTCTGTAACATCGGCCTGTTGTGGAGCACGTTGGAATACGGCGCCTATACCACTCGGGGAAAAAGCGAGCTCACCATCAACGCCGCCGGCGATTCCAATGCGGCCATCAAAACTGATGGCCTGAACCGGGATTATGTGACCCATTGGAGTTACGGCAAGCAGGAAAGCCTCAGCTTGCTGGTGCCCGACATCAAAGGCGGCGCGAGCGGTTCATTCCTCCAGAGCCGCGAGGACCTGGACAAGCTCACCGACCCCGCATTTAAAAAAGTGGTGCTTGAAAAATACCAAGCAGGTGGCTACCTCAACAATTACTGGGGCGATCAGGATTTCACCAGCGGGCCGGTTTACATAGGGGCAATCATTATTCTGCTGATGTTGTTGCTGTTGGTGCAGGCTGAAGCGCGCGCGCGCTGGTGGATGCTGGCCGTGGTGCCATTGGTGATCATCTTAACGCAGATCGGCAGCCCGGTGGTCGTGGGCCTGTTATTGATCGCTTATCTGCTTTCGGGCCTTTACTTCTGGAAGGATACCTTGGCTTACGCGCTCTTTTCAGCGTTCGTGCTCACGCTGTTGCTCAGCTGGGGTCACAACTTCATGCCGCTCACGGATTTCTTCCTGGACCATGTGCCCGGCTACAACAAATTCCGCGCGGTCACCATTATTCTGGTGATCGTTGAACTGGCCGCACCGGTACTTGCGGTGCTCTACTTGGGCCGCATGACCGAAGCGGGCAAGTGGGAGAAAGCTGTTGAACGCCGTTTCCTGGTCACCGCCGGGATGCTGGCGTTGCTCGTGGCTGTGATCGCCTTGGTGCCTGGCAGCTTGTTCGATTTCTTCGGCGAAACGGAGAAAGCGCAATTGAACGCCCAAATGGCAAGTGCCAAGGATGCTGGTTCCGTGCAAGCCTACATCGATGGCTTAAAGCAGTTGCGCACCGGAGTGCTGAGCGCGGATGCTTGGCGCAGTTTCGTCTTTATCATTCTTGGCGGCGGACTGTTGTTCGCCTTCGGGCGCAGGCTTGTAGGACGCACGGTGTTGCTGCTCGGCATTGGCGTGCTTGTACTGGTGGACCTGTGGGGCGTGGACCAGCGCTACGTCAACAACGACAAGGACGATAAAGGACAGTACATCGCCTGGGAAAATGCCGCGGACAACGCTTACCCGTTCAAGCCCCAACCGGCGGACATGGCGATCGTGCAAGCTGAAGGCAATGCCGCCACGGATGCCGACTACGAGCAAGCCTTGGCCAAATTGAAGGCAAGCAAGGCCACGCTAAGCGGCACGCAGCGTATGGTGAACAAGGAAGAAGAAGCCATAACACGCTTTGGCAGCCTTCGCCGCACCACGGATTTCCGGGTGCTGGGGCTGCAGAACCCCTTCCAGGGCACGCGTGTGAGCTACTTCCACAAGAGCATCGGTGGCTACCACGGCGCCAAGTTGGAGCGCTACCAGGAGCTCATTGATTTTTACATCGCGCCCGAGTTGCAAGCGGTCATCGGCGCTTTCGGGCCCGGAGCTACCATGCAAACGTTCGACAGTGTATTGGCCCATCAACCGGTGCTGAACATGCTCAACACCAAGTACATCATCTACGCGGACGACAAGGCGCCGATTCTCAACACCAACGCACTGGGTTCCGCTTGGTTCGTGGACGAGGTGAAAGAAGCGAAAGATGCCAATGAAGAGATCACGATGCTTGGCACTATCGATCCCGCGAAACAGCCGTCGTGGATGCGCGGTACTACAAGGAAGTGGCCAGTGCCGCCAAGCCGGACCCCACCGCGAGCGTTAAGTTGAACGGCTATCGCTCCAACGACCTCAGCTACACGGTGCGCAGCGCGAACGGCGGCGTAGTGGTGTTCAGCGAGATCTGGTACGGCCCCGATTGGGTCGCCGAGATCGACGGCAAACCCGCGCCATACGTGCGTGCGGACTACGTTTTGCGCGCCATGCAAGTGCCCGCTGGCGAACACACCGTGCGTTTCCACATCGTGAGCAAACCTTATGAAGTGGGCGGGCGGATCGCCTCCATTAGTTCGTTTTGCTGGTGCTGTTGGTGTTGTTGGCACTGGGTTGGGATTGGAGGAAAAGAGGAGAAGAGGTAGAATAATGGACGCAGAGGCGCAGAGGCGCAGAGAAGAGAAAATGTTGGTGCGGACCGGACTCTTGTATATCGGCTTTCAAGGATTTCTCCGCGTCTCCGCGCCTCCGCGTCCAATACCCCATGCATTTTCCGCGCCTCCGCCCTTTGCGGCTCCTTCCATGAAGCGCGTCCTCATCATCACCTACTACTGGCCTCCGAACGGTGGTGCTGGCGTTTACCGCTGGTTGAAACTGAGCAAGCTGCTGCCGGAGCATGGCTGGCAGCCGGTTATCTACACGCCGGAGAACCCTAGATGGTCGCCGACGATCCAGGTTTGCTGCGCGACGGCGCGAGGATCTTGAGTGATCAAGCGGCCCATCACCGAGCCGTTCAACTTTGCAAGCGGTTTACCGGGCGCAGCACCAAGGAAAAAGTGCAAGTGGGCTTTCTCAACGAAAAGAAACAGGGCGGCTGGAAAGAGGATTTCGCGCTTTGTGGGTTCGCAGCAATTTTTCATCCCCGATGCGCGTGTGTGGTGGGTGCGCCCCTCGGTGAAATTCCTGAAGGAATACCTCCGCGCCAAACCGGTGGACGCCATCATCACCACCGGTCCGCCGCACAGCATGCATTTGATCGGCCTGGAGCTGAAGCGCGCCTTGGGCGTAAAGTGGATCGCCGACTTCCGCGACCCTTGGACCGATATTGATTTCTATGCGCAACTGAAGTTGACCGGCCGGGCCGATGCAAAGCACAAGCGTTTGGAGGAGGTGCTGCGCGAAGCCGACAACGTGCTCACCGTTTCATGGCACTGGGCCGAAGACCTTCAAAAGTTGGGCGCACCGGCCGTGGATGTCATCACCAACGGCTACGACCCGGACGACCTGCCTTCACCGCCGGAACCTGTTGATGAAGCTTACAGCCTCGTCCACATCGGTTCGCTGTCGCCCACGCGCAATGCACCGGAGCTGTGGCGGGCACTGAAAAAGATCTGTGATGAATAACCCTGCATTTGCTGCAAAATTCAAGCTGCGTTTCGTCGGGCCGGTGGACCACACCATTGCGGAGAGCCTGACCGAAGCCGGGCTAGGCGCGCACTTGGAGCGCACCGGGCGCGTAACACACGAGGAGCCATGCGCCAAATGCAGCGCGCACGCGTGCTGCTCCTGCTGGTGAACGACACTTCGAACTTCCTGGGCATTTTGCCGGGTAAGCTCTTTGAATACGTCAGCACGGGCAGGCCGGTATTGGGCGTAGGGCCCGTTGCGGGCGACGTGTCGCGCGTGTTGGGCATTGCGCCGCATGCCGTGCTGGACCGTCCAAGCTTAATTGACCAGCGCGAGCTGATCAAGGCCATGTTCGCTGCACCGGCTTCACTACCGGATCCGCGTTGGTCGCGGGCGGCTACATGTGCGCAGGTGGTGCAGGCATTGGATGCGCTATGACAAGAAGTGCTAATTGAGAATAACGCGTTTGCTGCCCGTTGATCCTGCCGTTCGCCAACGGATCACATAAACACCCGGCGCGAGATTGGATAGATGGAGCTGAGTTTCCCGTTTAAAGGTCCAGCGTTCTACTTCGCATCCGTGAAGATCCAGAAGCTGTGCATGGACTAGGTCATTACTCCCGATCCGCACGGTCAATGGACCGGAGCGAGATGATGGTTCGGGGAAAATGCTAAGGACATCTTCAGCCGAGTTCAGGTCGTCCGCACCAGTATTATCAGGTTTGACCAATTCCCGGATCCGAACGGCTCGTGTTATCATCAAGGCGCCAGCCGAGACCACCAGCTCTATTATTGATTGAAAAGCTGGTGCCGGACAGGCTGCTTTCACCGGGATAAGACGGTGCGGCGATCCACCTTTGATGCTCGGCTTATACTGCCAAACATCAAAGAAATTCTCATTGTCGTTTCGACCACAACCAACCACGGCATAGTCTTAGTAAACGAATGCGAGTGGCGATGAACGTGGGGAACCTGGAAAGGAGCAAGCAAAGTCCACTGTTGGACAGCGGGATCAAAAGACCAGAGATTAGGCGAAAAATCAGATCGGATTCCTTACCCCCAAAGACATAGCCTTTCCCATTCACCGTGAAGGATGAAGTCCCGAAGCGGGCTAGGTCGGGAATGGCAATAGAAGCTGACCAAGTGTTTGCGACCGGGTCATACTTCCATGCGTCCGAGAGCATGGGACCGTCCGAAAGAACCCGTGTTCCCTGTGCCCAAATAGCCAAAACCGTTCAGTGCGAAATAATAGGTCCCATATCGTGCTCCACCGGGAAATGCGGCTTTCTGGAACCAAGTGTCCTGATCCGGGTCATATTGCCAGAGATCATTCAGTTTAGTGGAGGAGCCGGTTAATCCGCAAGCCACATAACCTTTTCCATCTATCTCGAATGATGCGGCTAATCGCCTTGCAACTGGAATTGGTGCTTTCGTCGCCCAAGAATCAGTTATGGGATCGTAACACCACATTTCCGTTCTGTCAGTTAGACCCAACCGGCCACCTACCACATATGCCTTGTTATCGAGAATGAAAGTGGAGGCGCCCCATCTTCCAGAGGGCATATTGGTCCGTTGTTCCCAAGTAAAAGATTGGCTCTGGGAAGTAGTGGTTGCCAAAGTGGCGATCAAAGCAACTACCCCGGGAAGACCTTTAAGGTGTTTCATACTTGGTGTTTAGGAGCGGAAAGTAGTACAATGAGTCATTGGTTATCGACCTATGGTTACTTCGAGGAATCTTTAGTGAGTGATCTGATGCAGGGAACTGCTGGAAAGGCTGTCGGGCCAAACGAAGCGTTTAAAAAGTTTCCGGAAACCTGTTCGTCATCTATTTATCATGTATGGGGATCAACGCCGATGTCTATTGCCCATATTGCGCCTCCAATGGGCACCGTAGCACGCCAAGCGACCTGGAACACACTTCTCACCACAGTGGGCATGGGCCTCGGGTTTGTGAACATGGCGTTGCTGTTTCCGCGGTTACTCTCCCCGGACGAGTTCGGTCTCCCACGCTTAATGGTGAGCATCGCCGTGGTGGCTGCGCAGATCGCGCATTTGGGGGAGAACACGGTGATCCGATATTTTCCCTATTTCCGCGACAAGGTGAACGGCCATCGCGGGCTATTTGGAGTGGTGCTGGGGGTGGCCACATTGGGCGGCTTCCTAGCCATGTTGGTCCTAGGGCTTCCACGATCAGTTCGTGCGCTGGTTCAGCGACAGCAGTGGGCTTTACCAGCGCTTCAGGCTATTGGTGCTGCCGCTGGTATTGGCGGAAGTATACCTCTTGGTCCTGCGGGGCTTTAGCCGTTCGGTGAACCGTAGCATCGCGCCGGTTTTTGCCGGGAGTTCCCTGTACGGGTACTACAGACCGTATTGACGCCGCCTATGCCTTATGGGACATGGCTTCACGATATTCCTGCTGTTATACGTCAGCACCTTCGTCATACCACTGCCATGCTGCTGTTCGACCTCTGGCGTGCGGGAGAATTCCGGTTGGGCCTTTACCAACATACGCGTGGGCAAACGCATGCGTAAAAGCATGGTACGCCAGCTTGTTCACGTTCGCGAGCGGGATCGCCGGGATCGCCGTAGGTAACATCGACCAAGTGATGGTGGGGGCCATGCTGCACGATGGACTTTCCTAGCGTTGCTTCTACGCGGTGGCCATGTTCCTCGCCAGCGTGATGACGATTCCCGCCGTGCGTTGTTGCAGCCGACCATCCCCTTGTTGGCGAGGCCTGGAAGAAGCGCGACAAAGCGAAGATCCAAACGTCTCTACCACCGTTCTGCCAGCATCCATCCGTCGTCTCCAGCATTCATTTTACTATGTCTTTGGACCAATGCCGATGCTCTCTTTTCTTCCTTAAACCGGATTATGCAATCGGCAAA
>JADJVC010000005.1 GCA_016710685.1 Flavobacteriales bacterium
CTCGGCAGCGTGGGTCGTTGAGCCCGCACAGGCCGAAGCAAGCGGCAAATGAGAATGGCGTGGATGGTCCTCATGCGCGTACGTGTTGCTCGATGCGTGCGATCAATGCGGCAGCCCTCCTCGTAGGTCTGTTGGCGGGGCCCGTTGTCGGCGGGGAGAAGCGTGCCATTTCCGCGGTCGCGATCAGCGATGTATTTTCTTCCGCGGTTTTTCCGCCGTCCATGTCGGCCAGTTTATCGCGGAGCACATCCGGATTCACTTCAGCAACGCCAAGGTTGAACTTGTCCGCTGCGTAGCCTTCCCCGCCTTTCCGGGGGCATCGTTGAATGCGCGCTGCGATCACCTGGCATCCAACGCGGTTTTCGCCAAAGCCAAGCGTTGCTTGGCCAGCCTTGTCGGCGCCCGCGCCTGCGCCATGCCGGTAGCATCGCCCAGGCGTTTTTCGCGTTTACGGTACCAAGCGAAAAGGACCAGCAACAGCAACGGAGGCAGGCCAATGCCGAGCACATAGGGCCATGAGCCGAACAGAGATCCAGTGCGGCGCAGTTGCAGGGTCGCCGGTGCGGATGTAGCGGATGTCGTTGGGGCCAACGGCTTCGTCAGTCTTTACCACTGCGCCTACGGTAGCATTGGAGTTTGGCGCGCCGGGCTTCACATCGGAAATGCATCGGCGGCGACCTGAGCTGTTTATAAGTGCCGGAGGTGGATCGAAATGGCTGAAAGTGAGCGCGCCAATGTCGTAGTTGCCCTCGTGCCGCGGGATCAGCAGGTATTGGTGGGTGCGGCTGCCGCTCATGCCTAGCCCGTTCCGCATTGATCTTGTCATCGATCTTCGGGTCGTAGGATTCAAAATCACCGGGCAGGTTCAGCTTTGGTGCATCGATCAATTTGAGGTTGGCCCTTCCGGAAAAACGGATGGTGAGATCAATAGCCTCATTTGCATTGACATCCGCAGCAGGCGCATCCATTTCCAAGCGCAGATCTCCTACCGCACCAATGAAATCCGCAGGCTTGTTAGCGGGAAGGTCCACTACGTTAAGGCTGCTGGCATTGCTTTGGATCTTCACGGGCGTTCCACTGCTGAAGAAGCGGGGTTCACGCGGTAGTTCAGCGTCATGGGGTCTATGCGGAGCCGGCCGCTGCGCAAGGGGATCAGCACTTGTTTTTTCAGTGTGGCCACGCGATAAGCGAGTCCGTTGATGGTGCGCTGGCCGGGTTCCCAATTGGCGTCGCCGAGGTCCACTTCTTCCGCCCAAAAACCGCTCAGTTTTGGCAGGTCGTGATCGTCGGCCTGCAGGTGTGTTGTAGCGCGAAAAGAGCGTGTACGTGGCGATGACCTGCTCGCCGACGTAGGCTTTGCTTTTGCTGAGGGAAATGGTGCAGAAAAGGTTGGGGTCCTTCTTTTGTGCCTGATCCATTTGCGGATTAGAACCCGAACTGGATTCACCTTTTGGAAACATGGATCTTAATGGGGTCCGTGCGCAGCGAGCCACCGCCGATACTGGCTGTCGAAGGCCCGATGGTGTAATCGCCCGGACTTGTGGCGGTGAGCACCCAAACGGTGGTGCTGCTCCGGCTAATGCTGCCGTTCATGTTGCTGAAACTGTTGCTGGTGGAAGGGCCTTGCGCCACCACCATGCCGCCCAGTCCGGCGTTGTAAGCCGGCCGGAAGGAGCATTGCTGAGTTCCAATGTGAACCGGATGCCATCGCCAACAGAGATCTCGTTCCTGTCCACCGTGGCACGGAAAGAGACTTCTTGGGCAAGCACGGGTGCGCTGGCGATCACGAATGCCACCGCGAGGTTCAGGATGCGCTTCATTATTTCCATCACCAGTCTTTGTCCGTAGGCGTGGCGGGTTTCGGCTGCAATTTGCGACGCACTTCGTCCTGCACGTTTTTTTCCTGTTGCTGCGCAGCGTCCAACATGCGTTTGGCGTCCTGCGGATCAATGCGGTCTTTGGGCTGCGGCTGCTCTTTGCCCTGCTTGTCTTTGTCCTGGCCGTCCTTGTTCTCGTCTTGCTGCTGCTTGTCCTGCTGGTCCTTGTTCTGCTGGTCCTGGTCCTGTTGTTCCTTGTCCTTGTCTTTGTCCTGATCCTTGTTCTCGTCTTTGCCTTTGTCCTGCTTTTGCTGCTTCTGCTCTTGCTCCAACATTTTCTGCGCGAAGGCCAAGTTGTAACGCGTGTCGGCATCGGCGGGCGCACGCTTCAAGGCTTCCTTGTAGGCGCTCACGGCCTCTTTGAATTTGCGTTGGCGGAGCTGCGCATTGCCGAGGTTGTGATAAGCGCGTGCCTGTGCCTGGTCGCCTTTGGCCATGGCGGCAGCGCTTTCATAAGCTTGCTGCGCGCGGGCTAAACTGTCCTGATCGTACCAAGCATTGCCGAGGTTGAATACACCGCGCTCGTCTTTTGCTGCTTGCTCGTATGCGCGCGTGGCGGCAGCGGCATTGCCTTTTTCCAAGGCGGCGTTTCCTTGGCGGATGGCACGATCAGCCTCTTGCGCATGAAGGACACAAGCGCTGGCAAGCAGGGCAGTAAGGGTGATCAAGCGGACCATCCGATGCGTTTCTTGAACGGGTTAGCAAAAGTGCGTTCGCCCATGGCGAGCCCAAGCAGCACAAGAGCACAGGCGGCGGCGAGGAAGTATTGGAATCGGTCTTCGTGCCCCGCAAAGCGGAAGGTGCCGAGGTCACTTTGGTCCATGCTGCGAAGCTTGGCCATAATGGCGTCGATGCCCGTGTCGCCTGAGGTGGCGTGAACGTATTCGCCGTTACCTGCTTCGGCAATGCGGCTCAGCATTCCCTCGTCGAGCTTGGTCATCACGGTCTGTCCGTCTTTGTCTTTTTTGAAGCCGACCACCGAGCCGCTCACGCGAACCGGGATGGGCGAACCTTGCGGTGAACCCATGCCGATGGTGTTCACGATGATGCCTTTTTCCGCAGCTTCCTTGGCGGCCGTTACGCCGTCATCCTCAAAACTTTCACCGTCGCTGATCACAATGATGGTCTTGCCCTTGGCGGCATCGGCGCCGAAGCTGCGCGTGGCCTGCTCAATGGCCGCGCCGATGGCGGTTCCTTGGCGTTGCACCATGTTGGGTCCGAGGCTGCCGAGGAAGAGCTTTGCGGCACTGCGGTCGGCGGTGATGGGCAGTTGCGTGTAGGCTTGGCCGGCGAAAACGACGATGCCGAGCCGATCGCCGTGCATGCGGTCGATGAGTTGCGCGAGTGCCCGCTTGGCCACTTCCATGCGGTTGGGCTTGAGGTCTTCGGCCATCATGCTGTTGCTTACGTCCAGCGCCACCACCACGTCCACGCCCTTGGCCTTCACTTCTTCCACGCGGGTGCCCATTTGCGGTCCGGCCAATGCGATGATGGCCAGTCCCAATCCATGGCGCAGCAACAGGAAACGCGTCATGGTGCGCCAAGATGAAACACCGGGTACCATGCCGGGCAACATGGCGGCTTCGCCGAAGCGGTTCATGGCGCGGTTTTTCAGCCGCAGCCCGATCAAGTATGCCAGCACCAGCACCAGCCCTGCGAACGAGGCCCAGAGCATGTTGGGCTTCGCGAAGCGGAACTGCGGCAATGCACTTGGTGCATAGAGCAGGAATGCGATGCCGATGGCCCACGCGAACACTTCCACGGCCAGCGCCACACTGGTGATCGGTGCATTGCGGTATGTGCCGGGCGAGCTCATGGCGTAGTGCGCAGCAAGTGTATTTCCGAGGAAAAGGCCCAAGAAAAGCAGCGAGCAACCAGCGATTAAAGGCAAGCGGTATTCTTCCGTGCGGGAGCTGTGTTCGGTCACCTTTTACGCGGGTTTTTTCCAGCCGGTCGATCTCTTGATATATGCTGCGAGTTTCTTCTCGTCCGTTGCGCGGAAGTAGCGGCCACCTGTCATTTCAGCGGTTTTCTTCAGCATGTCCTCATCGACCACCTTCACGTAGTCGTACTTGTACTGTCCGTTAGGATAGATCGCCACTGGCGAAAGTGCCTTGCCGTTGGTGCCCACGCCAATGGTGTACACGCGGATGCCGAGTTCCTCCGCGATTTGCGCAGCATCCAATGGTTGTATCGTTCCGGCGTTGTTCATGCCGTCGGTGAGGAGGATCACCACTTTGCTTTTGGAAGTGCTTTCGCGCAGCCTGTTGATGGCGGTTGCCAAGCCCATGCCCACGGCGGTGCCTCCGGTGATCAGGCCAGCGCGGGCCTGCACGAAGAGTTCCTTCAGCACGTCGTGGTCGGTGGTGAGGGGCATTGCGTAAACGCTTCACCTTCGTAGATAACCAGACCAATGCGGTCGTTCGGCCGGTTGTCTATGAAGTCCATGGCCACGTCCCGCGCGGCGTCCAGGCGGTCGGGCTTGAAGTCCTTGGCCAACATGCTGGCGCTATAGTCCATGGCGATGATGATGTCGATGCCTTCTTGTGTAACGTCCTGCCAGCTGTCCTTGCTTTGCGGACGCGCCATGGCCAGCAGCATCATTGCGGTGCCGAGCAGACCGAAGGCGAAGGGCAGGTGGCGCGCTCTGGCGATGAGGTCCACCGGTCCGTTCTCCAACGCTGGAAAAGTGCTGAGGGTGGCGCTGGGCCTGCGTTTGTTCCGGCGGAAGACGTACCAGGCCGCGAGCACCGGTATCGCAGCCAACGCCCACAAATAGTGCGGCGATGCGAGCTCATACCGGTCCTTCAGCCACCAGCCCGCAGCGAAAGCAGTGGCCAATACGGCCAGCAGCAGCAAGAGCACGGGGATGAGGTCACGGTTGCGGCGCATCGGGTCAATGTTCGGCAGTTTGTTGCACGAATGCGATGGCGCTGGCGAGCATGTTATCGGTCTCGGGCAGTGAAGGTTTCCACTTGGCGAACTTGGCGAGATCCGCGAGTTGGAGCAGGTTTTGCAGTTCCGTGTGCTTGTCCTTGCTCAGCGCCGAAATGCGCAAAGCGGCCATCAGCTCGTCGGTGGTCTGTTCCAACGCTGGCACGCGGTACCGCTTTTCGATGTAGGCGCGCAAGATGTCCGCGAGTCCCGCGCAATGCTCTTTCACGAAGCCTTGCTCGCAGAGTTTTTTCCCGCGCAGTTCCTCCAATTCGCGCATCGCGATGATGTGCGCGGGCACCGGCGGTGGGGGCGGGGCGACCTCTTTTTCCTTCGGCTTCCGGCGCTTGAAATAGATCACCAGCGCAACGATCGCGGCCAGCAGCGCCAATCCGCCTGCTACCCACGGCCAATTGTCGCGTAGCCAATCCATGAAGCTGAACGGCACGGTGTAAATGCCCTTGATGGGCCGGATCGCCTTGGTGGTATCCACCGGCACGGTGTTCACCGTGAGCAGCAATGGATCGGTGAGCCAAAGTATCGCCGCTGGCGATGAACCGGAAAGGCGGAATGGCCCAATAGGCGCTGTCCCACGAGGTGATGGTGAGCGTGCGTTGCTGGCGGAAGTGGTACGGATCGGCAGCTTTTTCTGGGAGGATGGTGTCCACATGGCTGTCGAGCAACACGGAAATTTTTCCAGTGAGCGTATCCGAAATGGCGGGCCATTCGATCTTGGTGGCGCCGCCTTGGTCCACGCGGTAATCCACGGAAAGCAGCAGATGTGCTTGTTCGCCAATGAGGATGGAAGTGGAGTCGAGCTGCGCAGAAACCTGGACGGGGTTCGCGGTTTGTGCCACTGCGGCCGGGGCAATGAGGCCCATTGCCGCACACAAAAAGATCGCCGAAAGCATAGGCATTTTCATCCGCTGCATCACACCGACTGTATTCCGATCCCGCCACATGCCCATCAGTCGCGTTGCCTGAAAAGGTTCATCAACGGTTTCACGTAGCCCTCGCGGGTGCTGATCACCGCATGGTCCACACCGGCGCGTCGCAGTGCGTCTCGGGCGTGGGCTTGGCGGCGCAGGGCCTCGGCGCGGTAGTGCTCGCGTACGGCCTTGCTGCGTGTGTTCACCCAGCGCGTGCTGCCGGTCTCCGGATCGCGGAACTGGGCCAGACCCATGTTGGGCGCTCCTGCTCGCGCGGGTCGGTGGTTCGCAACACCACTAAGTCGTGGCGGCGATTGGCGTCTTCAGCGCATCCTCCCAGCCGTTGTCCAACAGGTCGCTGATGAGGAATGCGATGCTGCGTTTCTTGATCACGTTGTTCAAATACTTCAGCGCAAGCGTGATGTCGGTGCCCTTGCCTTTGGGCCGGTATTCCAGCAGTTCACGCACGATGCGGAGGATGTGGCCGCGTCCTTTTTCGGCGGAATGAAAAGCTCCATCCGGTCGCTGAAAAGGATCAATCCCACCTTGTCGTTGTTCTGGATGGCGCTGAAGGCGATGGTGGCGCAGGCTTCCGTGATCAGGCTCGCGTTTCCAGTTGGTTCACCGTTCCGAAATCGCCGCTGGCGCTCACGTCCGCCACCAACATCACGGTAAGCTCACGCTCCTCGTCAAACACTTTGATGAACGGGTGCCCCAACCGCGCAGTAACGTTCCAGTCGATGCGCGCACCTCATCACCGGGCACATATTCGCGCACCTCGCTAAAGGCCATGCCGCGGCCTTGAAGGCGCTGTGGTACTCACCGCTGAAGATGTGGTTGCTCAAGCCGCGTGTCTTCAGCTCGATCTTGCGCACCTTCTTAATGAGGTCCTTGGTATGTTGGGTACTGTTGATCTACGTGACGCGTGTTTATGTCCAGCTTCCTCTCAGGGTCGCGAATGCGGCCTGAGCATAAGCCTACTATTGACGCGGCAAGGGGCAATTCCACGAACAACTAAACCTCAAGGCACCTCCACCGTATTGAGCACGCGGTCGATCACCTCCTTCACGCTGATATTCTCCGCTTCCGCTTCATAAGTCAGCCCGATGCGGTGCCGCAGCACGTCCGGGCACACGGCGCGGACATCCTCCGGGATCACGTATCCGCGGCGCTTGGTGAAGGCGTAGGCTTTGGCACCCAGGGCCATGTTGATGCTGGCGCGCGGCGAACCGCCGAAAGCGATCAACGAGCTGAGATCGTTCAATTTGTATTGGTCCGGCTTGCGCGTGGCACCGGTGATGTTCACGATGTACTGCTCGATCTTCTCGTCCATGTACACCTCGCGCACCAGCTTGCGTGCGTTGACAATGTCGGCGGGCGAGATCACTTTTTGCACGTTGCTTTCGCGCACCACGCCCGTGTTCTGGCGGATGATCGCGCGCTCCTCCTCCTTGCGCGGGTAGTCCAGCACCACCTTCAGCATAAAGCGGTCCGTCTGTGCTTCCGGCAGGGGATACGTGCCTTCCTGCTCAATGGGGTTCATGGTGGCCAGGACGAGGAACGGCTCCGGCAATTTGAAGGTTTGCGTACCGATCGTGACTTGGCGTTCCTGCATGGCCTCCAGCAGTGCGCTCTGCACTTTGGCGGGTGCCCGGTTGATCTCGTCCGCAAGGATGAAATTGCTGAAGATCGGGCCTTTTTCACGCTGAACTCCTCGCTGCGCGGGCTGTACACCATGGTGCCGATAAGGTCCGCAGGCAGCAGGTCCGGGGTGAATTGCACGCGGCTGAAGCCCACGTGCACCACGTCGCTCAGCGTTTTGATGGCGAGTGTTTTGGCCAAGCCGGGCATGCCTTCCAGCAGGATGTGGCCATCGGCAAGCAGCGCCACCAAGAGCTTCTGCACCATGTCCTTCTGGCCAACGATCACTTTGGCCATTTCCATTTCGATCAGGTCCACGAAGGAACTGGCCTGTTGGATGCGCTCGTTGAGGATGCGGATGCTGTCTGCGGAAGAACCAATGGGTTCCTGCGGAAGAGCAACGGGAGTTTCTTGAGGTGTTTGTTCCATGATATTGATCAGCTCCCAACACATTATTGGGACTGCAAAATTCCGCGATCGGCGCGGGCTGTGGCACGGTGGACGGTTAATGAACGTTAATCGCGCAGCCCAGCCCCTACAGTAGCTGCACACCTATCTTCGACGCATTAAAACGCTGAACCATGGACCGGACACCATTTTCGCTTCAGGACACCATTAACCACGTACGGGACTTCCACGATGCCTTCGGGATCGTGAACGCGGAATCGCCCATGGGCACCATAAGCGCGGCAGACGTGCAGTTGCGGCACGATTTAATGCGCGAGGAAAACGAAGAATACCTTGAAGCCGCTGCAAAAGGCGATCCCCGGGTGGAAGTGGCCGACGCGCTTGGGGACATGCTCTACATTCTCTGCGGAACGATCCTGAAACATGGGTTTACAGCACAAGATCGAAGACGTCTTCAACCAGATCCAACGCAGCAACATGAGCAAATTGGGCGCGGACGGCAAGCCCATTTACAGGAAGACGGCAAAGTGCTGAAAGGCGAACGCTATTTCCGGCCGAACATCGCCGCCATCCTTCAAGAACCGCAAGAACGATGAACCTGCCAGCATTGCTACAAGAGGCGCGCACATCGGCCTTCCGCCGGTGGGCCTTGAACATGGGCCGCACCGCATGATCCCGTTCAACCGGCCGCACGGGTTGAAGGTGGTGCCGTTGGAAAACGGCGGCATTAAAGTGTTGGTACCGTTCTGGCGGATCAACCGCTAAAAACCACATCCGTGGCATCCACGCGTGTTGCTTGGCCACTGCGGCGGAATATTGCAGCGGCTTGGCCCTGATGGAGCACTTGGATGCCAGAGCTACCGCATCATCATGAAAAGCCTGCACATGGAATACCACTACCAGGCAAAAGTGCGGCCTCCGCAGTCTTCGCGCCTTCGGCGGAAGAAGTGCAAACCGGCATCAAGCAATTCGTAGATAATGGAGAAGCAGCCTTGTATGTGGCCGAAGTGCCCGTGCATGACGACAAAGGCAACCACTTGGCCACGGGCAAGATCACGGCAAGTAAAGCCGTGGAGCAGCGTGCGCACGGCACGTTGATCAAATCCAGCTTCGTTGGCAGACGCGCGTTGTCATTCCGGGTTTGACCCGGAATCGCGTAAATGTTAGTGGCTAGAGTCTCTCTCTGGCGGGCTGATCGGCGCATCCTCCGGATTAATTCGCCTTCACCAGCAGCGCATCGGCATCGTACACAAAGTACATGTCCACGAACGGCCGCATCAGGGCGGGCATCTTTTGGTTCTCCTGCACGGGCACGATCACCAGCGCCTTGTTACCCCACTTCGCACCGAGGTAAGCGCGGTACTTCTTGAACAGGCTCAATTCCGGCCAGCGCTCCTCGAAGCTGTCAATGCCGTCCGGCCATTGCGCTCCGTGCTGCGGAATACCACGGCCAGCGATCTCGGCTTTGCTCATGCCCGCGCTTTCCATGGCCTTCACGGCGGCGCTGTCCGCGCCGATGTTGTAGGCTGCATACACGGCCTCCGGCTTCTGGATCTTCACTTTTGCGCGGTTCTCCCAGCTCGGTCCTTTGCTCACAAGCGGCCGCAAGCGCGGAGGGTGCAGCAGCGCGCAAAGCACGTTCCGGCAGCACCATGTACAGGTCGCTATCGGGGCGCATGGCCTCTGGCATGTCCATGTTCTCCAGCGCAGGGAATGGCCACAATGGCCATCATGGTGCTGTCCCGTGGGAAAGTGCCTACACGGAAGCAACGGTAATCTTGAATAAACGCAGCGTTTGCCGAGCGGGCGCTATCGCCACGGATGCCGGGGCCACAGCATCTTGTTGCCGGAGGCCATCACGGCGCGCGTTTCAATTTCGGATGATCCGGCAGCGGCCAGCGCGGCCTCAACTACGTGGTCGTCCTGCACGGTGGTCACATTGACCAAAGCTGAAGCATCCGCAATGCGCACCGCATTTTGAGCGTGACAGGCACCGAAGGCCAAAGCAGAAACCAGAAGGAGGGTAGGGCGGGTGGATATCATGTTCCGCGTTTCTACGGAAGAGGTTGAGGAAATGTTCCCCAGAATAGGTTTTTCTAATTTCCTTCAACTTTTTTCAGCTTTCATCAGCGTTCATCAGTGTGCATCAGCGGTTGAATGATAAACCCCAAACCTCATGCGAGTTCCCGCCGCAGGTGGGATCAATCCTGTAAATCCTGTAATCCTGTCCAAAAAAAACGCATGCAGCCGCTCGGCTTTTTGCCGAGTGGTTCGTGTCATAGGGCTTCCAGCCCGTCTCGTTCTCCCGTTCCTCCCGACCTTCGCACCATGTTCACCTCCCGTCAAATCCTCATCAGCGCAATGCTCGCCTGCACCATCCAAGCAACAGCGCAACAACCTTCAGCAGCCGCGACCATGGACTTCTACAACCTCAAAGCCACCGACATCAGCGGAAAGCCGTACGACATGGCCAACCTAAAAGGCCACAAAGTGATGGTGGTAAACACCGCCAGCGAATGCGGATTCACGCCACAATACAAGCAGCTTGAAGAATCTCTACGAAAAGTACAAAGGCAGCGGATTCATCATTGTAGGCTTCCCCAGCAACGATTTCGGTGCACAGGAGCCGGGCGATGAAAAGCAGATCGCGGCATTCTGCGAGAAAAACTACGGCGTCACCTTCCCACTGATGTCCAAGATCGCCACCAAAGGCAAGGACCAAAGCCCGGTGTACGCTTGGCTTACGCGAAAGCGCAGAACGGAAAATTGGACAGCGAAGTGAAGTGGAACTTCCAGAAATACCTCATCGACGAGCAAGGCCACCTCGTGGAAATGCTGCCCAGCGCCGTGGAGCCGTTGAGCGATAAAGTCCTCAACTGGTTAGACGGCAAGTGATGCAAGAGCAAGTGGACATTCTGGTCATCACGGCCCATCCGGATGATGCGGAGATCGGCATGGGCGGCACCATTTTGCGCCACATCGCTCAAGGCCGTTCCGTGGGTTTAGTAGAACTCACCGGCGGTGAATTGGGCACGCGCGGCACGGCGGAGATCCGCAAGGCGGAAGCCGCCGCGGCAACGCAGGTGCTGGGCGTTACGTTCCGCTACCAGCTCGGCTTACGCGATGGTTTCTTCCGGGCCGATGAAGCCAGCTTGCTCAAGGTGATCACGGCCTTGCGCAAACACCGCCCGGGCGCAGTGCTCACCAACGCCGTGCGCGACCGACACCCGGACCACGGGCGCGGCGCCGCCTTAGTGGCCGAAGCCTGCTTCCTGAGCGGCCTGCGCCGAATAGAGACCGAAGCCGACGGAAAAGCCCAAGAAGCCTGGAGGCCAAAGACCGTGCTTCACGCCATTCAAGACAATTGGATCGACCCTGACCTCGTGGTGGACATCACCCCGTACTGGGATAAAAGCTGGAAGCGCTGCTTTGCTTCAAAGCCAATTCCACGATCAAGCCAGCAAAGAGCCGATCTCGCCCATCAGCGTTCCGGAATTCCTGCCCTCGTTGCAAGGGGGCGTGCCTTGGCGATGGGCCGGTTGATCGGATCACTTTACGGCGAAGGCTATACCGTGGTGCGGCCACCCGCTGTTGGGGATTTGCTGGAGTTGGGGTAAGGGGACGCATGCATCTCATGCGGTTGTCACCCCGGCCTTGGGCCGGGGTCGCACGTCGGCATTTTGCGCTGCACGCGCTCGCGATTGCTTAGACTGCACGCGCTCGGCCCCGGAGCCTCATCCGGGGTTTCCCGAATGCGTTCAGCATAAGGCCTCCGGCCTGTCGCATATTCAATATGCTGCCTTTGGATCTTAGCAGAAACACCGCATTCATCGCAGCGCGAAGCAAAATCTTCAAGCGCTACGAAACGGATTTCTCTAACGCGACAGTACGAAAGATTAAAAGTAAGAAAAACTTAGAAAAGCCCGTTCAGTTCTTTTTTCGAACCTTGGTCATCGCAATGGAATGCTTCGCAACATATTTTACTGGAAGCGTGTTTCCCAGTGCTGGCTCCTCAGCTCCTCAGCTCCTCAGCTCCTCAGCTCCTCAGCTTGTGTGCCGAGCGAAGCCGAGGTACATCAGCTAAAGTTACACCCGGCGTTTCCGCATCATTCTTCAGGCAGGGTTATTTCCCAGCGTGGCATGGTGCAAAACCACTTTCCATGTTGCGCACTGGCATCTTAGTGTTATTCCTGTTTTGCCCCCTTTGGGGTATACCTTCGGGCTACTATGGAACCCGTGCAGCTACAAAACACATTGGTCTGTTCCCAATTGACTTTGGGTATAGATACACCGGGCGTTGAACTCACCAGTGTTGAAAGAAGTGACACGCGTTGCGTACAAGGCACCTCCAAAGCAATTGGTTCAGAAAAGGGGGGCACCTACCTACACTCCGACCCGGTTATGGAAAACGCCCCCCGTTGGCAAACTAAGCCGGAGCCTCAGTACCAAGTTTCAACAATAGAGGAATGCGCGAGCCAATTGCATGACCTTCAAGAACGTGTGGCATTCTTAGAATTATATGTGGATGCGCTGCGCAGCCAACTCCTCGCCGACCAGCCTATTTCAAGTCCGGAGCGAAAACTCACCACGTTAGATGTAAAACATCTTTTGGAATTGATGCCGAGCCCAATTGAGATACCAACTTCGAAAGAGAAATAAAAAAGCCCCCAGTGCTTGTAACACCGAGGGCAAGTCGCTCATGTCCCACCTAACCCAGTTGCATAGGTAAACGAAACAGAACAGCGCAAAGGTACCGCACCACCGCAAACGTGCCACTGCCCTTGGCAGTAACTCCAAGGATGCCTTGCCGGAACCCGCGACGGTAAAGTGCATTAATTGCAGCGGCTTTTAGACCGGATTGATGCCTCGTGCATCACGAACACTTCGACACACTTAGCATAATGCTTCTCGCAACAATCAACGGTGGATGGCAAAGGGCGGGCTTGCAGCTTGCCCAATGCTGTCTGCTGTTTATTGGCTTTCAACGCTGTGAAGCGCAGAATTTAGTCCCGAATGGATCCTTTGAGTTGAAGGATACCTGCCCCTATACCATCGGGTTCCAAGAAGGTGACAGGCCGTTGTTTTGGTACAGTTGGCTGAACAGCCCGGACTACTTCAATGCCTGTGCGGGTTCGCTTCAATCCATTGATACGTTGGTGGGCGTTCCTCAGAACGGCTGGACCTTCCAATATCCTTGGGAAGGTGAAGCCTATGTTGGTATGCGCACTTACGATGGTGGTGGTGACTACCGTGAATATGTGGGCTCGGAGCTGATTGAACCACTGGAGGTGGGGTGCACTTACCAATTGCGGTTTCGGACGAACCCTGCTTACGGTGGGAACTATTGGCTCATCGATGGTGGAACAGCTTGCAACAACATAGGTTTGTTGTTCACTACTGCTTCAATGCTTGGTACAGCACCACGGGGCCTACTTTTCCCTGGCGCAATTACGCTCATTTGAGGACGGTGATCGATTGCCGATACCGCGTCGTGGACTTTGGTGGAAGGCACCTTCGTTGCGGACAGCGCATATACCCACATGGTTTGGGCAACTTCTTCCCGGACTCGCTCACTGAGGCAATTCCAATCGGAGATCAGGATTCCATGGACAGGGATTACCTACTACCTGATCGATGGCGTGGAGGTGATCCCGCTGGAAAAGGCTGCAACTGGGCTGGGCGTGGAGGGGCATTTGCCGACAGGCGAACCGACCATCCAATGGGCTTGGGGAACCATTCAAGTGCGCTGGGAAGGAGAGGCCTATAAAGCGGAGATCATGGATGCCTTAGGCAGGATCGTGGAAAAGGTCATTTCAAAGGGCGAGCAATTGGATGTGCCCAAGCCCGGAACAGCGGGCGTGTATTACCTGAGATTAGTTAGCCGTGAGAAGCAACGTGTCGTGAAGTTCGAAGTGTGGTAAAAGTCCGGTCGTTCATACAACGAACGCCGATGAAAATTCGAAATATCTTTCTTGCCTTGGCAGGTGCCTTGGCATTGCAGATGGCCCAAGCGCAACAACAGTATTGGAACAGCCTGCCTGGCGGCAATGTGATCAACAACAATGAATGGATGGGAGCGGATGTGAACAGCACTATCCCGCTCTCCTTCGAGACGCGGGTAAACCAACCCATGCAATGGCGCACGAACAACGTACTGCGGATGCGGCTCAACGAAAGCCTGCCCGGCCAACCGGTGAACAACTTCCCTAGCGTAAACCTGAGTGGTCACCTTGGGATAGGTCGCCGGTACCGCCACAAGCGTTGACCTTGATACACATCAACAACAATGGCGGCTTTTTTCGGGCTTCCGGCCTTGGATGCGCACCGGGGTAAGCATGTCCGAGTTTTCGGACTGGATGTACGTGGGTACAAAAAACGAGGGGTGTGGATCGCATTGATGCCGTGATCAATGGGGCGATAATAAGGAAGCTGACCCGACAAATGGACCAGATGCTTTGCGTTTCATTTTTTACACGCACGATGGACAGCAGTACCATCGCGCCTCAAATGCATGGTTTGGAATTAGCCCGTGTCATTCCGGACCCATTGGATATCAGGGGTACTTCGGAATCGGTGATTTCTTCACTCCTGCATTTAACCCAACTGAACGACTGGACGTTCTCAATGGTAGAGTTCGGATTCGCCAACTTCCCAATGATCCTTGGAACCACTCAAAAGTTTCTGGTAGTGGATGAAAAACCCGGACCTGACTTTGGTGTGGTTAAATGGCGGTACCGCCATGCGATTGGACGTTGAATCCGACTGCGCAGAACAACCTTTCCACGGCATTCGGGCCGGTGATCCGGATTGCCCTGACAACACCGATGCGGTGGGCATTGGGGGGGATCGATGGGTGGTGCCTCACCCGCGAAGCTGATCGTAGCGAACAAAAACTTCGGAATAGGCATCGGGTCACTCACCACCAGGGCCTACGGCAGGCACCAATATAGGGACCAACGGACGTTACTGGCGGCAGCTACTTGAATGCTGGTATTGAGGTGAATGTTCACGGCAATTCAAGCTATACGCGTGGGATTCAGGCGCAGACCAACGGTGCGACTGGCATTCAAGAATCGCTGGATCGTTCTTGGCAAGTGACAACGCATCCAGCACCGTTGGCGCACAAGGCATTTCAGACGGCGGAATTGACTACAGCATCGGATTGAGGCCAAACAACGGGTACGGCGCTTCAAAAATTTTGGCGTGCTTGGTGGCCCCTTCTGCATCCAATAGCTGGGCGGGCTACTTCGTGGGCAATGTTAACGTAGTGGGTACTGGGTATTACGTGAACGGCAATTTTGTTGCCAGTGATGCCCAGTTCAAAATCAATGTGCAACCACTGGAAGATCGTTAGCGATACTCATGCAATTGCATCCGGACCGGTACGAATTTCTCGTGGATGAATTTCCGCAGATGAATTTCCCAAGCGGGGAACATGGCGGTTTTATTGCGCAGGAGGTAGAAGTAGTTCTGCCATCTTTGGTGAGCCAAACGAGAATAGCCGCCGAAACGGATAGCCTTGGAAATGAGATTTCACCAGCGGTGGATTACAAAGCGGTGAACTACGCGGGTCTAACGCCTTATATCGTAGGTGCGCTTCAACAACAGCAGGGTGTAATCCAACAACAACAAGCCTCCATCGACCAACAGAACACACGGATGGCCGAGCTTGAAGACCGCATCAACCAATGCTGCGCCGCAAGCGGCTCCGGCATGGCTCCGCAAAGCGGCGAGCGTTCAACAACCGCGGATAGCAATGTGCAGGAGCAACGCCTGCTCATCATACCCAACCCGGTGGCGGATGCTTACTACACTGGAGTACTACGTACCCAAGGCCGGGCAAGTAAGCTTGCAAGTGAGCACCAGCGATGGTAAGCCCTTGGAAACCTTACGCGAAGAAAGCTGAGGCTGGCGCATACAATTACGCTTGGAACACCACCAAACTGGCAGCCGGCACGTACTTCTGCACGTTCATGCTGGATGGTGCAGTTGTGCTAAAGCGGGCTCTGAAGGTGAAGTGAGGTGATACACGATGTGGCCGCAGGGTCCGCTGGTCGTCGTAGAAGATGGTTAGCGAGACCCTGCGGTTGCTTGAGATGCATACAGGCATGCACTATGCGTGCATTACGCCCGGCCTGGTGCGACCCCGGCTAAAGGGCCGGGGTGACAACCGCATACACGTCTTCCGTTATTATCACCTCAAAACCCCAAACTATTCTTCCGCACCAGCACCGCCTGGTAGCCCACAATTCCAAACGACCTTCCCGGAGCAACAAAGCCACCATCATCAAGCAACGTGAGGTCGTGCAGCACGTCTTCGTTGTCAATGGGGTAGGAGCGTTGCCACAGTTGCGTGCCTGAGGTGTTCACGCGCATCGCCATGCCGTCGGTGAGGTTTGCGTTTCCGGTTTGGCCTACCAAGACCAGGTCGCCGTTGGAAGCTTTGTGAATGCCTTCCGTGGTATTTGCCGCTGCCACATCGCCGAAGGTGCGTGTCCACAGCGTGTCTCCTGCTTGGTCCATCGCCATTAGGTAGGTGCTGCGCACGTGCTGTCCACCGGCTAATGGGCCGAAACTGTCCCGTGCGGCCGGCGAGGTAGAAATTCGCGCCGCTGCGTGCAATGCCGTTGAAGAGGTCGGGCTTTATGCCGCCCCAGCTTTGCCACCACAGCTCACTTCCGTTTAGGTCAACAGCGAGGACGTATGCATCCACATCACCGCTAAGGTTCGCAACACGCCCTGCGGCCATAAAGCCATTGTCCATCAAGGCCACGCCGTTCAACGCATCGTCGCCGCCGGTGCCGTATTGCTGGTTCCATTGCAACGTTCCGGAAGGAGAAATGCGCACCAGCAGCGCTTGGCTGTCCGGTCCACCACGGAAGGTGCCGCACGCGATCACGCCATTATCAGCGGTGCGTTCCAGCCCGCGTAATTCTTCTTCGTTCAATGGGTCGTTGGAGGTCCAAGTCCACAACACGGCGCCGGTGTTGGAGATCTTTGCTACGAGCGCATCTTGGTCCGAGCGGCCAGGCGCGATGCTCGAGCCACAGAGCAGTATGTTGCCGTCGCCTGAAGCGATCACAGCTTGCACGAAACAAGTGCCCGAATAGCCAAGTCGAACCACTGTGCATTCAGTCCATTCAGCGTTGTGCGCAGCAATTTGATCTGCACTTTCGCGCCGGTTACGGAAGCATCGCGCACCACCGTTGAAAATCCGGTGGCATCATTCACGGTGCCGACGGCATCCTGCAACCGTTCGCCACCGTATTGCAGTTGAAAGCCTTGCGCATGGAGCAATCCTGCTGCCAAAAGCGTGCAGGTCAGCACGGTTTTACGCTTCTTCATTTGGCACTTATTTCCGCGCCGGGTTTTGAAACGGTGACCCATTGGCCGCCGTTGCGCGCGTTGATGGTGTTATCGTACATCGCGGAGCAGTTGGTGCTCGGCATGTGGAAACGCCCGGTGTACGCGGCGTTCAGCAGCACGCGCCAGATGCGGCTTTCACTCGGTGCCAGATCGAAGTAGGTCAACACGCGATCGTCGCGGATGTCTTGGTAGGTGAACGGGCTGTTCATCTGTACGTCCTCGGTGCCTTCGAGGCGGCTGTTGCGGATCTCCCAGCCGCTGGGGAACACTTGCGTGAGCGCCAATTGTTGCAAGGTGCCGCGCATGCCGGGGTTGCCCACGGTGACCACCGCGATGAAGTCGGTGCCTTGGCTCAGGTTTGGATTGATGGTGGTTCCTTCCATGGTGGTGTAAGTCACGTTCATGGCCAAACCGTTGCTGGCGGGTGTGTTCTTCGCCGGGCGGCGGCACACCGGTGCGCACCAAGCGTACGTAAAGGATGTTCTTTCCGGTGTTTGAAATGCTCACTTTTTTCTTGCCGTCAGGTGCGGGCAGATCGATGCGCACGATAGACCGTTCGCTCATGCGTTCCTGTGCCTTCGCTCCGTTCACAGATGCGGTGAAATGCATGGCCTTGTCCGGCGTGGTGCCTCCCGCTACGCGGCTTATTGCGAGCAATGCCCACGCAGTGCGGTGCGTGCTGTACCAGCTGTCGAAGCGATGCGGCTACCAATATTTTTCACCACGCTTGCAGCACCGGCCTCATCGCCCATGCGGTTCAAGGCTTCAGCTATTATGGCATCGTCGCGCAGGTCGCTGCCGTATGTCCAGCCATTTCCACGTAGCTGGGAATGCTGGTTGCAAGGCCTTTGGCGATTTCTTGCGCCACGTCGTTGCGGTTGTTCAGCGCGTATGCCGCGGCGAGCATCCATTTGGCTTGCAGGCCGATGTCCGGCGTGGTGCGCAGTCGGTTCATTGCGCCAGCTTCGGCTTGGTTGGCCAAGGCCAGCGTGTAGAGGCGATAGGCTTGGGTAAGCGAGCTGCGGTCCATGTACCAGCTGTTGGCTTCAGCCGGTGACCAATCGCGGGCTTGGCGGCGGGTGTAGGTCAGCCATTTGTCCTTCATGCCGGGCAATAATGCGAAGCCTTTGCCTTCTGCCTCGATCATGAAATGGCCCGCGTAAGCGCTGGTCCATTCGTCCACTTCGCGTTGGCCGGGCCAATATGCAAAGCCGCCGCTACCGGTCTGGAACTGTTGGTATTTTCGTAATGCAGCTTCCACATTAGCGCGCATTTCGCTCACCGTTGCATCGTTCATCTCCATCACATCGGCGAGGAAGAGTTGCGGGAACGCCTTGCTGGTGGTCTGTTCCAAGCAGCCGTGCGGATAGTCGATGAGGGTATTGCAGGCGGCGGCCCGGATCGAGCGGCGGCAACGTGCTCAACTCAAGTAACCGCTGTTGGTGCCGCCGACACCAAGTGCCTGCGGGCTGGCTTCCCACGACTGTCCGGCCTCCAGCACTGTTTCCGTAGCTTCTGTTTCCGGCGAACCGGCTTGGCGCACGTCCACCTCGATGGACTGTGTTGCCTTCTCGCCCGCGCCAGTAGCGGTGAGCGTCACTTTTCCTACGCCGATGCGCTCGTTCCTTTTCACCCGGAACATCACGGTTTGTTCGCCTGTGGTGCTGAAGGTCAACGCTTGCGTTGTGGAGCCTATTACGGTGAAAAGGTCGTTTGCTTCCAGCGCCAATTGCACGTTCTTCACCTTGGCTTCCATGGCGAAAACGGCAACGGGCAGGTCCACCGTTTCACCGGGCCCAGTAACGCGCGGCAGGGTGGCCAGCAGCATTAACGGTTTGCGGACGGGCACGGCTTTTTCCGCGCTGCCGTAGGCGGCTTGCGGTGTGCTGGCCACCACCATGATGCGCACGCTGCCCACGTAGTTGCTGATGGTGAATTGGTGCGTGGCCTTCTTTCCTTTTTCCAATTTGAACGGTCCCACGAAATGCACCACGGGTTTGAACCGCTGCGCTTTCGTAGCGTCCGCGGGGCTGGCCTGATCGCTGCCCCCAAGTGCCAAAATGCGCCGCAGTTGCTGACCGAATGCGCCGATCACTTGGTCATACACGTCCCATGTGCACGCCCAACGCTTCCTTGGCGTAGAAATGGTTCCGCGGATCGGGTGTCTTGAATCGGGTGAGGTCAGCAATCCTTCGTCGATGGCGAGCGTGTAGGTCATGGCCTTGCCGTCTTTTTCAGACACGCTCACGCTGAATTGTTCGTCGGTCTTGATCGCGGGCGGCGCCGTGATCTCCGGTGTAATGTGTGTCGCGGCATCTTCCACGGGGATCGGTATCACGCCGTACATGCGGATGGGCAGGTCGTTTGCGGTGCCCTCGGCGTTGGGGCGGTTAGCGCGTGTGGCTGCACCAAGGTGATGTGCGCAAAGGCATTGAGCGCCATTTCCGCCGTTATGGGGAAGCGGACGTCAGTTTCGTTTTCCTTCAGATCCACCCATTGCGCGGAGAGGATTCGGCTGCCGTTTTCGATGCTCACCAAGGCGCGGCCTTTGCCGGAGCTTGGGAAGGTGATGGCGCATTCATCGCCCACAGCGTACTTTTCTTTATCGCTATTGAAACGCAGCATGGCCGCGTCCTTGCTGCCTTCGCGGCGGCTCCGGCCACCGTAGCCGGGCCAGTCCACGTAAAGCTGCGCGGCGCTGGCATGGCCGCTTACGGGATCGCTCACGCGCACGATGAAGCGGCCCCACAACGGCCGGTCCACGCGGAAGTTGAGGTTGGCTTTCCGTTCGCATCGGTAGTGAGATGTTGCTGGTCGATAAGGCGTGAACTGGGCGCATTGATGTAATTGGAAGGGCCGTCCATAGCGCCGTTCCACCACCAATCGTAGCTCACTTTCACCACCTGCACATCAAGCGCGTGGTTGGCCAAGGGTTTGCCAAAATGGGCATCCAGCGGAAACAGCGCCCAACGGCGTAAGTCGTGTCGGTAAAATAGCGCCCCAGTAGCTGTTTGATTTCCCGGGCACTTTCACGCCGGCACAAGCGGTGTACGGGTAGTATGTCACGTCAGTGCGGTCCATGCTGGCATCGCCACCGGCCCCGAAAACCGCGCGTTACCACATTCGCTTTCACGGCAGCAGGGGAGTGGTCATGCAGTTCCAGGTCGAAGGGAAACGTGGCACGGCCGTTCGCGTCCAACCGTCCTTCGAACACGGGACTTTCTTCGGCTTGAGGTCGTTTGCCAGGTCATCAAAAGCATAGTCGCCGAATCCCTTGAAATCGGCGGAGGTACGCCGTACGGCCCATGGTGACCTTGGCCGCGAGGTCTTCGCTGGCGCGCCGTGCAACCAGTTGGCCCGGAGCTGCACCTTCTTTACTGTCGGCGGAAATGCGTTCACGACCGAGGCCAGCCAGGATCTTAGTACGGTTCGGCTTCACGGTTTCAATGCGGACGGAATGGTAAAGCTGGTGCCGCCGACAGCCACGCGCGCGTTCCAAACACCCGTGGTGCATCGGGCGGCGTGGCACAATGGAACGCCGTCAGCCGTCAACGCCATTGGTGCTAACTCACTGCCGTTGCGCCAAGCGCCCTTGCGGATCGGTAAGCTCGAAAGTCACGGGATGTTCTTCGGCAACGGGATGCGCGGTTGTTGCAGCATGAAGGTGAGGAAGGAAGAATCGCCGGTACTCACCTCAGCGTTCGCCGTAGAGGAACCCTTTCAATCCCTTGTCCACACTTTCACCCTGCATCGAATTCGCTTACGCTGAGCGCGCTGCCGTCGTCGGTTTCCAATAACCGCGTTGGTTGCCTTGCTGGCCGATATTGAGGAAGGGGAATGCGATAAACTCGTACGGCAAAATCGCCATGCCTTTGTTGTCCGTAACCGGCTCCGCTATGGTGCGCCTTTGCAGGTCCAGCACTTTGCGGTTTCACGCCGCTCACAGGCTCGGTGGTGCGCGGTCGCTCGGCAAGCAGCATCGATCCAGCATCGTTGCCGCGCTTCGCGATCGGGCCAGGTCGAAGCGAGGATGTTTGCGCTTACTTTCCAGGAGTTTTCCCACGGAAATAGCTGGCGGAGCAGGGGTCTTCACGCTCCCGGTAGTTGTATTCCTCTTCGTAGTCGTAGTCATAATCGTCATAGTAGTAATAGTTGCGGTTCGGCTGGTCCCACTGGCTGTTATCGTCCGGTGTTTCGTCGGATGTGATCTGCGGGAGCACGGTCTTCGGAGCGGTGCCGCACGGGTAGGTTGAGTACGCCTGACGGAAGCCGATGTTCGCTTGGTGGGCCCGCCGGGCTCGGCTTTCATCAGTTTGTCGCGGTCAAATAGTAGCGCGTCCGATACCGCCTGGCTTCGCCATGGCATCCAGCGGTACGGTGCGGCGCACTACGGGCCGCGCGACGCAGGCCATTTCCTGTTCGCCGTCCAACGCGTTCGCTTGCAGGAATTGCGGACCGTTGTCCGCGTAAATGCGCACGATCTGCACGTCCACTGCGTTCCAGTTCACCGCCTCGAAAGGGAATAGCAGCCCGTCCGTGGAAGGCAGGATGGTGCCATTTCCGACCGCGCGCACATCCGGTTTTAACTGTTGAAAAGAGATCGTGATGATGTCCTTTCCGATCGCCTTGCCGTTCACGTTCTTCAATCCAGCGGCAACGAATGCACTTTGCTCGCCACCGGGGCGTGTGCCGGGATGAATCGGCAACTTATTGCCGATGATAGCGAGGCGGCAATCGTCCACGCCTGCAATGCCCGCCAAGCCGCTCAGGTCCTGCGCGGGGTCCGGCAGGTCGCTGAAGAGCAGCGTTGCGAATTCCTCATCGGAAGTGCTGGTTTCGCCGGCCCGCAATTGAATGTCTTGTAGTGCTGGGAATGGTGAATGTTTTCGCGCCGGAGCCGGTTCCGATAATGGCCTTTCCGTCCCAATGGAATTCAACGGCGCTGGCTGTTCGCTTGCCTCACACGCTGTCTGCCCCGGCGCGGTGCATTGCTCCTCAGGTTCGTGTTCCCAGTGCATCGTCAACGATAGTGCTACTCTTGTGTAGCACTCACGCATTTGGAAAGATCGAGGCCTGTTGCATCGTCGCTGGTGAACACGCTCACCACAACTTAACGCTGCCACGAAAGATCCAATGGAGTTCTGAGGCTTTTGAGGGTAGCTGATGCGCAGGTCGATGTTCTGCTCGAAGGTGGCGAAACCGAACTTCATATACTGAACGCTGGCAGGCGTCCGGCGATGTTCCCCAGTAAGAATGTGACGGTGTAGTTGGTGGCTTGCTTGAGCAGTGCGTTTCGCGCGGTTGAAAAGCGAGGGTGTGCGCGTCTTTTTAACGCACTACGCCGTCCGTTTTCGGGTCAGTTGAAAGAAGGATTGTTTGCAACGCGCCGCATCGAAATTGATATTCAATGCCACACCTTCATTCAAACGCACCAGCACGGGAGCGCGGGCGGAAATATGCCCGACGGTAAATGTTGGGCGTACGGCACGAATTCGGAGCCGGGCCTTTTGGAAAGCGGCTTCTTTGTGCAAGCAGGAAGGGCAACAGCGCAGCCAGCGCAATAGTGGGGACGGATTCGCATGTGCGAAAGATAAACGAACGGGCAGTTCCCCTAATTCTAATTCCTAATTTCCGATTAGCCACTTCAGTGGTCGGAATTAGGAATCAGGAAAATGGAATTTCCAATCAAGTCTCCGACGCAAGCACGGAATTACTTCCCCTTCCAGCAACTTTTCACAGCATCCTCAGCCGGAAATCGCGCAGCCTTACCGATTCGCCTACCACGAAGCAATCGGTAAAGCCCAAAGCCTGCAATTCCTTCCGGCGCTGTTCGGCGGCCTATACAGGTGGGTATTCACCGTAGCGGTAACGCACGCGCTGTTGGTGCTGGTCACCGGCTTCACGTCGCCGAGGTCCCCCTGTTGCCCATGGTCTCAGCAGGCACATTACCGGCGAAGCTGCCGAGCTGAACGCGGAACACGAGGTCCGACGTGTTGATGTTCCCACAGGAATGGCGTTGAGGTCTTCAGGACCGGCAAGCTAGCGCCCGCTTCCATGATGGAGACGCGTTTGCCATTTTTGAAGGCCACCAGGGAACGCGCCCTCGAACCCTTTCAACAACATGTCCACTTTGTGCCTTGCCGCCTCATTGATGTCAGTGTGCACACCGGTATAGTAACGCGTAAGGCCGTCCTTGTCTTTCAGAGTTACGAGGTCGATTGTACCGACGAAAATGTTCTTGGACAACCGGTGGCGGAACGCGCCCAGCTGCACGCGCACCAGCACGGGCCGTTGGCTTCACCGATGCCGTTGCCACCGGTACCATTCTCGCTGCCTTTACCGTTCTCACCGTTTACGCCGTTCACCCCGTTCTTCCCATTGGCCCCGGATGCCGCTGCCTGATGCGGCAGAAACGCTCCAACGGGTTTCCGTTTCCTCGCTCGTCACTTTGCCTTCGAAGCCTTGTCCTTTCAGTTGAAGCTCGCGTTTGATGGCATCGGGCAACGCGTCGTAGTTGCCCACGATGTAGAAGGTGATGTCGCCGCGCTCGATCGTGCGTACGTCGGGCAGGCTGAGGATCCGCTCAATGGTCTTCGCTGATGCCTTCCACTTGTGAGCCGACCTTCACCACGTATGCGCGCTTGGTCGGTGTTACGCACTCGCGTCACTTTCGGCTTGCGCAAACGGGGCCGAAGGATTCCACGCGCTGGTAATGAAAAGTGACGTTGCCGAATCAAATAATTGAGCCATCCTTGCAAGGAATTCGTCGTCGCTGATGGTGACACCTCGTGCGTTCACCGGCGCGCCGGCCATTTGTGTTCGGCTCATCATCAATGAAGTCTGGCACGCCGTCAAGTCTGTGTCGAGCGGGCAACCGTTGGCATCCACGGCCACGCCAACTTTCGTTGTGTGTGGGCAATGGTCGCTCCAATCCATCACGCCGTCGCCGTCCTCATCGTCGTTGAACGCGATGGCGTCCATTTCTTCAGGCGAGAGCGTAAGGGCTTGAATTTCTTCTTCTTGGCTTTCCGGTCCATGTTCACTGCATAACTCACGGAAAGGAGGTGAAGAGAGAGTTGTCGTTCTTCGCGTCGCCTTGGCGTTCGCCGATGCTTTGTCCGACACCCCGTCGATGAAGTCGGTTGCGGAAAAGTGCATCACGGCACCAACGCGGGCATCGAACCCGCCGCCTGGGCGCATCTTCACGCCCACGCCCACAGGCACGGCCCACGTTCGTTCTTCGTATTTACCGAAGCCGTCTATGTTGGCTTCGCGCATCGCTTTCGTAAGTATAGTCGCGGTGGATGTCAACGGCGTCACCGGCATTGGAAGCGTTCTCGGCGATGTCGCGGATGATTTGCCGTCGCTCCGGCGTGGTTGTAGCGGCGACCTTGCGCATCCAGCAGGTCCGTCTTGATTGAAGAATTCCACACTCTCAAATCCGATGCTCACCCACGGCTCCACCACACGCTTGGGGTTGAGGAGTTGAAGAAATTGTAGGTCACGTTCAATCACTCGGTGGTGATGCGCGATTCGAAGTTGAGGTTGCGTGTGTTGCCCGTTCATTCACGCCCAAGCGGCCGTGCAACGCTGTGAGGGCCTACTTCGACCAAAGGCGTAACCGGCGTGGAAGCGCGCAGCTGTTATCCGATGCGCGAAACAAAGTGGAGCTGTAGGTAATGTCTCTGCCTGCCCCCGTCCCCGTAGAAGGCCATGCCGGTGCCCAATGCGAAGGTGGGCTTCAATACGATCTCCGTTTCCGTACTGTCTTGTTGTGCAAATAGTGTCGGCCTCCATGCCCGCCAAAGCCGCAGCCAGCGCCAAGTTGCGCATCGTCTTCGGCTTTAGGTGGGTTGCGCATGCAGTCGGGTGGATTTGCCCGTTGCGGTTACTGCGCGGAGTTCTGCTTGGCGATCGTCATGGCCTCTTGCCCCGTGCGTTCGCCATTGTTGTGACGATTAACAAAGAAATTGAGGAAGTTGTAGTTGCTGTCGAGGAATTCCTGACGCTGTGCTTTGGCGGAGTTGTAACGGTCGAACATGCCAGTCACGTACTTGATCCATCCATCGTTG